>CAWFOE010000001.1:0-37926 GCA_963817285.1 uncultured Pseudomonadota bacterium
CTATTCGACATGCGTAAGCTCGGTGCCTGTCTGCTGTGCGTCCTGCTCACATGCATGTGTGCATGGGCCGCGAGCGCGGACGATCTCGCCTCCCAACGGGCGGAGTTCAAGGCGGCCTGGGAGCTGGCACAGAAGGGCGACGCGAAGGCGCTGGCGCCGCATCTGGATCACCTGAAAGATTATCCGCTGCGTCCCTATCTCGATTACGCCTATCTGGATGCGACCCTCGACGACGCGCCGGACGGAGACGTGGAACAGTTCCTGGAAGCACACCAGGACCTGCCGGTGGACGACGCGCTCAGGGAAGACTGGCTGCTGGCGCTCACCCGCCGCCAGGAATGGTCGAAGGTGCTCGCCTATTACCGCGATGAGCCGGATCCGGCGCTGCGCTGCGCTGGTGTGAGCGCCCATCTGCTTAAAACCGACGAACCGGATCGCGATACCTGGATCTCGGCGGCACGGCATCTCTGGCTCACGCCGGTGATCACCCTCGCGGGCGACGTGCCGAACGAGACCAACGCCATGGGCGACAAGGTCTCGGGCACCGGCGTGTGTAAGCCACTGTTCGATTACCTGCACGACCACCGGCTGATCAACGCGGACATGCTGCGGCGACGCGCGGAGCTCGCTCTCGAAGCCCACGACTACGACACGGCGCGCGCGCTCCTGCCACAGCTCTCGCCGGCGGACCGGGACTGGGTGCAGGACTGGCTGGACATGTCGGCGGATCCCACAGTGTGGCTCGCCCATGCCACGGTGCCGGACGAAGGCCCTTACCAGGAGATGCTGCTGGCGGGCATAAAAGGCGTGGCGCGCAACGATCCCCTGCTGGCGCGGCATCTGTGGACCGAGCTCTCCCACGACTACGCGTTCTCGGCGGACGATGGCCGCGCCATGCGTACGCTGCTCGTGCTGCAACACGCCTGGCATCTCATGCCCGATGCGCGCGCGGAACTGAAACATCTGCATGACTTCAACGATCCCGAAGTGCTGGAATGGCGCGCGCGCCTGGCGCTGCGTGATCAAGATTGGCACGGCCTGCTGCAGGCCTTACCCGGTCTCGGGCAGGACGCGGACTCGCCGGAGTGGCGTTACTGGAAAGCACGGGCGCTGGAAGGCATCGGCCATCGCAGCGAGGCGGACGCCCTCTATCTCTCCCTGGTGCGCACGGCAGATTACTACGGCTTCCTGGCTTCGGACCGTCTGCACGAGGGCTATCGCATCGTGCAGCAGGTGAGCCGGCCGGCGGAGGAAGTGATCGACCAGCTGGACACACGGCCGGAGTTCATCCGCGCGCGGGAACTCATGTACGCCGGGCTCTACCCGGAAGCAGACGCGGAATGGGCTGCGGCTACCCGCGGGCTCTCGACACCGGCGCGATGCCAGTCGGCCCTGCTCGCCGAGCGTTGGGGCTGGCATGCGCGGGTGATCCCCATGCTGGCCGGCGGCGGTTGCTGGCAGGATCTGGCGCTCACTTATCCCATCGCCTTCGAGCAGACCCTGGTGCCGAAATCAGTGCAGCTGAAGGTCGATCTCTCCTGGATCTACGGCCTCATCCGCGCCGAGAGCGTGTTCCGCCCCAACGCCATCTCCCATGCGGGCGCCATAGGTCTGATGCAGCTCATGCCTGCCACGGGCCGCGACATGGCTTCGCGTCTCGGCCTCACCCTGGATGACTCGGGTGATCTCTTGGATCCACCCACCAACCTGATCTTAGGGAGCGCATATCTCCGGGACATGCTGCGCCAGTTCGACGGCAGCGAACCGCTCGCCACCGCCGCCTACAACGCCGGTGCGGCACGAGTCTCCGATTGGTTGCCCCATACGGGCTCACTGCCGGCGGACGTGTGGATAGACAGCATCCCCTATACCGAGACCCGCAACTACGTGCACCGGGTCATGGGCCACACGGTGATGTTCGACTGGCGCCTCACGGGCAAACCGCAGCGCCTCTCGGCGCGCATCGGCCAGGTAGACGCCGCCAGCGACGGTAACCAGGCCATGACCGGCGCTGGCGTGACGACGAACCCATGAGCAAGGTCTGCATCCTGGGCGGCACAGGTTTCGTGGGCAGGCATCTCGCGGCGAAACTGGTGGCCCGGAGCCACAGCGTGAAAGTGCTCACCCGTCATCGCTTTCTGCACACCGACATGCTTGTGCTGCCGACGTTCACGCTGGTGCAGGCGGACGTGTATGACGCCGGCGTGCTGCGCGATGAATTCAACGGTTGCGATGCAGTCATCAATCTGGTGGGTATCCTGAACGAACGCGGCCACAAGGGGCACGGCTTCGCCGAGGCCCATGTGACGCTCACCACCGCGGTGCTGGAAGCCTGTCGCGGCGCAAGCATAAAGCGCCTGCTGCACATGAGCGCTTTGAACGCGGAGATCCACGGCCCCAGCCATTACCTGCGCACCAAGGGCACGGCGGAGCAGTTGGTGTACGCGGCCAAGCACGTGGACACCACGGTGTTCCAACCCAGCGTGATCTTCGGCTCCGGTGACAGCTTCCTCACGCGCTTCGCCGGGTTGCTGAAGCGCTTACCCCTCTTCCCTCTAGCTTTCCCTAAGGCGCGCTTCGCGCCGGTGTACGTGGGCGACGTGGCGGAGGCTTACACGTGCTGCATCGAACGACGGGAAGGCATCGGCCGACGTTACGTGCTCTGCGGCCCACGCACTTACAGCTTGAATGAACTGGTGCGCTACGCCGGGCAGGTCTCAGGGCCACCGCCGTTTCGTCCTGGGCCTGCCCCGCCCAGCGGCCTGGCTGCAGGCAGCGATCATGGAATGGTTGCCGGGCAAGCCTTTTTCCCTGGACAACTACCGTTCTCTCACGCGAGACAGCGTGAGCGACGAGGACGGCCTCGCGACGCTGCAGATCGCGGCCACGCCTCTCGAAGCGATCGCGCCGCTGTATCTATCGGGGGCGCGCCACGTAAGATAGGGATATGAAGACCTATCTCGTGGGCGGCGCAGTGCGCGACCGCCTACTCAATCTGCCGGTGAAGGAACGCGACTGGGTGGTGGTGGGCGCGACGCCCGCTGAACTCACGGGTCTTGGCTACACACCCGTGGGCAAGGACTTCCCGGTCTTCCTGCATCCCAAGACGAAAGAGGAATATGCGCTGGCCCGCACGGAGCGCAAGACCGGTCACGGTTACCACGGCTTCGAGTTCATGAGCGCGCCGGGGGTCACCCTCGAAGAAGACCTGAAGCGCCGGGATCTCACCATCAATGCCATCGCCGAGGATGAGAGCGGCAAGCTCTTCGATCCTTACGGCGGCGAGAAAGACCTGAAGGCGCGGCTCCTGCGCCATGTGTCTCCGGCTTTTTCCGAAGACCCGGTGCGGGTCTTGCGCGTGGCGCGCTTCGCCGCCCGCTTCGCGCCCCTAGGTTTCAAAGTGGCGCCCGAGACCCTCGCCCTCATGCGCGGCATGAGCGAAGACGGTGAGGTGGATCACCTCGTACCGGAGCGGGTCTGGCAGGAGACCTTGAAGGCGCTGGCCTGCGAACGCCCCTCCGTGTACTTCGAGGTGCTGCGGGAGTGCGGCGCGCTGAAACGTGTGTTCCCGGAACTGGAACGGCTCTACGGCGTGCCCCAACCGGCGAAGTGGCACCCGGAGATCGACACGGGCGTGCACGTCATGATGGTGGTGGACCAGGCGGCACGCCTGACACCGGACCTCACGGTGCGCTACGCGGCCCTCACCCACGACCTCGGCAAGGGCACCACGCCCAAAGACATCCTGCCCCACCACTACGGTCACGAAGACCGCAGCGTGAAGCTGGTGGAAGACCTCTGCGCGCGACTCAAGACACCCCGGGAGTTCAAGGAGCTGGCGGTCATCGTGGCCAAGCACCATGGCTTGGTGCACAAGGCGGAGGAGATCCGCTCCGATACCCTACTGAAGTTACTCGAGAGCACCGATGCCTTCCGCCGGCCGGAGCGTTTCGAGCTCTTCCTGCTGGCCTGCGAGGCGGATCATCGGGGCCGCACGGGTCTCGAAGACACGCCTTTCCCCCAGGCGGATTATCTGCGCAAGGCATTCGCGGCGGCCCGGGCGGTCACCACCGAATCTCTGGACACGACGAAGCTATCGGGTGCCGAGATCGGTGTGGAGCTGAAGAAGAAGAGACTAGAAGCAGTGAGGGCGACTACTGGCAGAGACTAGAGTGTCTGGCTCAGGTCCCTGAGCCCGAACCCTTTCAGCGCGATCTCCAAACCTTTCGTGAAGCCGATGGCCTTGAAACGCTCGCCCATCTCCTCAGGTAGCGTAAGCAGCTTCACCTGCTGGGCTGCCTTCATATCTCGGCCTGCCATATCTGTAATGCCCAAAGCCATCAGGAGATGCGCCTGGGTCGTGTAGCCCGCGAGCTCCAGACCCGCTGTGGTACCTGCCTCTGCCACAGCGGTGAAATCCACGTTCGCGGTGATGTCCTGCAGGCCCGGATAGAGGAAGGGATCAGCATGGGCCCGCTGGCGGTAATGGCAGATGAAGGTACCCATGGAACGGTCCGGGTGGTAATAGGCAGCTCGTTCATAGCCGTAATCCACGAACAGCACGGCACCGCGAGTGAGTGCCGAGGCGAGCCCCATGAACAAGGGCGGTAGCCTAAGCAGATCTCGGAGATGTAGCCCGTCTTTAGAGGAGACGAGAGAGTCTGTTCAAGCTGCGCGAGAGTAGCCGTAAGTTCTTGGGAAGCGGGTGCTTCACCCCACGTGAAATCCTCGCCTTGTTCCACCACGGATGACTGGCTGTATCCCGACACCATTTTCCTGAAGCGCTCCACCGGCAGGGCGTCCAGCACTTCGTTGCCCAGGATCACGCCCTCGAATCCCTCGGGCAGGCTGTCGAGCCAGCGCACTCGCGGCAGGAATTCCGGCACGCGCTCGGCCAATAGATCCCGCTGGCGCTCTTTAAGATCAGCACTTACTTCCAGGATCAAGTACTCCTTAGGGCTCTGCCCCAGATGCTTGAGTTCCGTCAGGAGGTCCGCTGCCATGATGCCGGAGCCGGCGCCCAGCTCCAGGATGGAGCCCTGCTGCAGGGCCGTGAGCACCTCGGCGCATTGGCGGGCGAGGCAGCGGGCGAAGAGCGGCGAGAGTTCCGGCGCGGTGATGAAATCACCGGCGGCGCCGAACTTGCGGGCACCGGCGCTGTAATAGCCTAGTCCCGGCGCATACAAGGCCAGCTCCATGTAACGGCTGAAAGGCAGGGCGCCGCCCGCGGCACGTATCGCCTCCCGGATGTGCGCGACCAGACGCTGGCTGTGATCGAGAGCCTCTGCAGACGGTCGCGGCAGGTCCATGCCAGTATGCATGACGCTCATGCGGAGCCTGCTTCGCGCTTCAAGCGCGCGAATTGACTGAACTCCCAGGGCTGCACCGCCAGCAAGGTGGCGCAACTATGACGGCGATCAAGGGGCAGCCGGCCATCCTGCTCCACCAACTCATCGAACTCCCGCGCCAGCCGATCGAGACTTTGGCGGAAGCGTTCCATCGATGCTTCGGAGAGCAGCCCACCGACGAACCGCATGCCCGTTTCCTGCGCACGCATGGCCGTACGCAGGAACTCTGGCAACACCTGCTTCTCGAACAGGGTCTGCACCGGGCCGTTCTTGCTCCAGGAGAAGTTCCGGGAGGTGCGCAACTTGATGCGATTGCCGGGCAATAGATGGATCAGCCCCAGGCGATCAAGCCGCGCTAACAGGCGCACCGCTTCATGCTCCGTCACCGCGAAGGTGCTGACGATCTCGGTGTAACGCCAATGACTGAGTACCAGGAAAGTCATGAGCAGGAGTTTGGGATCCTGCACCAGCGCCTCTTCCTGCTCCGGTGTCAGTGCGGCGGCCAGCGGCATACGTTCTGCCGCGAGCTCCGCCAAGTCGGACAACTCGAGGTTGAGCAACGCGCATGTCGCTTCGAGGCGCTTGAGCGTGAACCCACCACGGGCGAACAAGCGCTTGACCGTGGCTTCGCTGAGCTTGAGCCCCCGCGCCACGTCCGCATAGGTGTAGCCCTGTGCCTTGAGCGCGGCCTTGAGCGCCTGGACGAGCTCCCTAGACTGCGCCATGAATCCCGCCTGTATCCCTGCAGATGCTAAATAGTATCAATAATCGATACTTTAAGCATGATTTGTTGATTCTAAAGACAAAATAGTTGCTGCTTTCGATGCCCTGGCCGATTCTCGCTTCCACACCGGCCCTGCCCCCGGTGCATGAAAGGAGAAACCCATGCGTCGCGCTCTATCACTGACTCTCGCTCTCCTGGTCTTCGGCCTCATCAGCCTGGATGCCCAAGCGGGCATCGGCGCTCTCCGTTGCCTGTCCTTCACTGATGCAGCCTTGCGCATGCAGGTCGGCCAGCAGCGGGCCCACGAGGCCATCGGCGCACAACGCGTGGCCGCTGCGTTCAACCACTTGTAGGAGTTCATACCATGTCCATCGTCATCTTCATCACCGCCTGCGTCGGCCTCTTGATGCTCCTGATCGAGCGCCGCCATCCCGGAAGACTCTGGCCCAGCCCGAAGACCTGGGTCTTGCGGGCGCTCGCCTTCAACACAGCCCAGACCACCGTGATCTTCATCTCGGGGCTCACCTGGAACCATTGGCTCGCAGTCCATTCGCTGGTCCACCTGCATAGCGGATACGCCCTGCTCGACGCCGCGTTGGGCTACTTCGTCATCACATTCGTCTTCTACTGGTGGCACCGGTGGCGCCACGAAGTGCCGCAGCTCTGGCTGTGGCTGCATCAGATACATCACAGCCCCAAACGCCTGGAACTGCTCACCACGTTCTACAAGCACCCGGTGGAGATCGTGCTGGACAGCATCCTCTCCAGCCTGGTCGCCTACACGCTGTTGGGCTTGAGCCCGGCTGCCGGCACGATGGCTTTCGTCATGACCGGCTTGGCGGAGATGTTCTATCACTGGAACATCCGCACTCCGCAATGGCTGGGCTGCTTCATCCAGCGCCCCGAGAGTCACTGCGTGCACCATCAGCGTGGCGTGCACCGCTATAACTACTCGGACCTGCCGATATGGGACCTGCTGTTCGGTACGTTCAAGAACCCGCCGAGCTATACCCGCGACTGCGGCTTCGATGGGGAGCGCGAGGAAAAGCTGGCTGACATGCTCAAGGGCAAGAACGTGTTGCGCTCTGACGCATACGCTGCTGCCGCCCCCTGGCTAAACTGGCTGTGCCTGGCCGTTTCCAGATATGTAGAAGCATATGCTAGCTTCGGGCGGCGCGACATCGGACAGACTGATACCAAGGGGGACATCACATGCCCGTGAATACCAAGATTATCGTCGCGATGACAGCGTGCTGCATCATCTCGGCCTGTGCCATGTTGCCCATGTCCCGCGACAGCGGCGCCGCAGCCGAAGTCGGTGCTCATCCTATCTATACGGCCGTCGGCGGCTTCTACGCCACATCCATGACTCTCTTGGGTCTGCAATCTGCACCCTCGCTGTATTTCGACGACCCGAAGCGTCCGCAAATACTCTCAGCACCACAACTTGGCTCGGGATGCGTGCCACACAACCTGGCCTCATACCAGGCAGGCACCGAAGCATGGAAACCCGAGAACCGAGACAGGTTCGAGTGCCGGCATATGACTCTGGTGCCGATGCCCATAGGCACTGCAATCCAAGTCGACAGCGTGATGAAGACGTGGGACTTCGAGAATGGCACTCAGTATCTGGTTTCGGCCCACTTGGCCGATCCCAGCCTTCCCCAGCGCGACTTCGAGATTGAGCGCTACCTACTGCTGCCGGGACGCAGGTCTGCGGATGATGGCCTGCACCTGAATCCGCGCTATTTCACCGCAGAACCACCCAAGGCGGCACAGCCCTAGGGGAGTCCTACGGAGATTTCTGCTTTAATGGTGCGGGCCAAAACCCGTAGGAAGATGCCAGTGAAGAAGGATAACCGAAAGCTCGCAGGCCGCACCGCGCTCGTCACCGGCGCCGCCAAACGCTTGGGCGCCGAGATCGCCCGAGCACTGCACGCGGAAGGCATGAACCTGCTGCTGCACTACAACAAGTCGGAGAGAAGAAGCCGTCGCGCTCTGCAAGGAGCTGAACGGCTGCGCAAGGATTCAGCCGCGGTGGCCCAGGCGGATATCGGCAACACCCAGGGCCTCGACTCCCTGGTGAAGGCTGCGCTGCAATGGGACGGACTCGACGTGCTGGTGAACAACGCGTCCAGCTTCCGGCCCACGCCCTTAGGCTCCGTGGTGGAAGACGACTGGGACGAACTCATGGCCAGCAACCTGAAGGCGCCCTTCTTCCTCTCCCAGGCGGCGGCGGTGCACCTCAAGAAGAACCACGGCAGCATCGTGAACATGGTGGACATCCACGCGCGCCGGCCCCTGAAAGATCACACGGTATACTGCGCGGCGAAGGCGGGCCTCGCGATGCTGACGCTGTCGCTGGCGAAGGAGCTGGGCCCGGAGATACGGGTGAACGGCGTGGCCCCGGGGCCGGTGCTCTGGCCCGACGCGGGCCTCGATGCCGCCACCAAGAAATCCATCCTCGAAGCCACGGCCTTGAAGCGCAAGGGCTCGCCGGAGGACATCGCCGGTGCGGTGCTCTATCTGGTGCGCGATGCTGAGTACGTGACCGGACAGATCATCGCCATCGATGGTGGCCGCAGCATCGGCTGGTAAACACCATCTAAGACGTCATCAGGATATCCGCTCATGTCGCAGGAAACGGACGGCCTCTTCCCCAGAGTGATGCTGCGTATGCGCCATGTGCGCACCCGGCTGCTGACCACCATGGGAACCGATCCATCGAGTGGCGGCACACACCTATTGTGCTTGCTCGCCCTCATCCCGGTGCTGGGTGTCGCGGTGTGCGCCTACTTCGCCTGGCATTACGGGTTCTGGCAGCCTGATTCATGGGCTTACCTCGGCTCGCCTCACAACGAGTTCGAGTACAACCAGCGCTGGCTGCTGCCGCTGTTCTTCTACATGATGCGACACATGCCGCCGTTCCTGGCTTGGCTGCTGGCGGTGGTCCTGCTCGGCTGGTTCGGTTACCGCACCACCCGTGACTACCTCGCCGGTTCCTCACTCGACAGCCGGGCACTCGGCATCGGGCTGGGAGCACTGTGCGTCATCATGCCCGGCCTGCATGAACAGCTCGATTGGCCGACCCATGCGCTGGCTGCCCTCTTCATGCTGACGCTGCTGAGCGTGTTAACGCGTTGGGTGCCGCGCAGCTGGCTCGTGATCCTCGGCACTCCGCTGGTATATGGGATCCACCAATCCTTCGCGCCCCTGACGCTCCTATTGGTGATCCCGAGCCTCGCCCGGCAATCCCTGGCGGACAACCTGCGGGACCTCGCGAGAATCCCTGGTGATCTGGGCCTGCGCTTTCGCGCTGAGCTGGGCCACTGCCGAGGTCATCCTGCGCTGCGTGTTCGGGCAGATACCGGAGATCTCGGGCTTCCGGCATCCACACACTGCTCATTCTCTCGGCGAGCTATGGGACCAGCTGCTGTTCAACTTCACGCTCCTGGGCGATCGTCTGGAGAGCGTGTACTCCGCCGTGGGCATCATCCTGATGCTCTCATGTGTGCTCGCAGTGCTCATATGGCGCATGCGAACCACCTTATCAGGCGGCCGGCCCTGGATCAGCCTGCTGGTCTTCAGCGGCGCATTGTTCGCCTCGCTATATATCTTCACGGCACCCATCGGGGTCGCAGTGCCCTTCAGGGTCACGCTCATATTCGGCCCGGCCACGCTGCTGCTGGGGCTCGCCCTGCTCACAGCGATCCAGCGACCGGCACTCGTGCTGGCCATACTCTCTGCGTTCTGTTTCTATCCCTACATGCTGTCGATGACCAACGATCACTGGTACGCCCGGTACACCTCGGGCCTCAAGGAGGCGATCGCCGAGATCGGGCCGACCGATACCAGCAAAGTGAATGGCGTCATCATCCTGGAGGGTACGGCGTTCGAGACGCGTACGGCCTGGCCCGAGGATTACTCGGACTTGTTCAGCACCTTCCCGGAGGTCTTCGATTTCGCCCAGGCGCCGCAACACCCGACTCCCGCGTTTTATCTCACTGGATACCGTAAAATCACCTGGTGTGGGGCTGAGACGAAAGTGCGGCCAGACGCTTGTTCCCGTTTCGACACCGCTCCACCCTTCGTGCGCTGCGCAAGACTCAACCCCGAGATATGCAGCGCCGGCATGACGAATGACGGTTATTGGCTGATGCGCCTATGAGACTACCCGTGATCACACGCCCAAGCGGCAGCACGCTCATACTCGGGTTGCTCGCCCTGCTCCCCCTGGCAGCTGTGCTGGCATGCGGTTATTTCGCGGCGCATTACGGCTACTACCGCTGGGACTCATGGGCTTACCTCGGCACATCCCATAACGAGTTCGAATACAACCAGCGCTGGCTGGTGCCGCTATTCTTCCCCATCCTCAGGCACATGCCCTCGTTCATGGCCTGGCTGCTGACGGTGGCCCTGTTCGGCTGGTTCGGCTATCGCTTCACGTGCGATTACCTCGCCGGCTCACCGCTCGACGACCGTGTGTTCAGCATCGGTCTGGCGGCAGCGTTCATCATCATGCCGGGCTTCTATAGCCAACTCGGCTGGCCCACCCATGCGCTGTCGGCAGTCTTCCTGCTGGTGGTGATGCAGTGGCTCGCGGGACGCGTATCGCGCATCTGGCTCGTGATCATCGGCACGCCGATCATGTACGGCACCCACCAGGCTTTCGCATTCCTGACGCTGCTGTTCCTCATCCCGAGCTACGCCACGCAGTCGCGGCAATCCCTGGCGGACAACCTGCGCGACCTGGCGAAGGCGCTGATGATCTGGACCGTCGCTTTCGCGCTGGGCTGGGGTATCGCCGAAGCCATCCTGCGCGTGGTGTTCGGACAGGTGCCCGACCTTCCGGAATTCCGGCGGCCCCATGTGGCCGATTCGCTCGCAAGCCTTTACGACAACCTGCTGAACAACTTCACGCTCCTGGGCGATCGTCTGGACATGGTGTATTCCGCCACAGGCGTCATCCTCATGCTTGCATTGGTGGAAGTGCTGCTCATATGGCGCATGCGGACCGTGCCGTCCGGCGGCCGGCCGTGGATCCCCATGCTGATCTTCAGCGGCGTGCTCTTCGTCTCGGTCTATCTCTTCACTGCTCCTATAGGCGTGCTATTGCCCTTCAGGCTCACGCTGCTGTTCGGCCCGGCCACCCTGCTGCTGGGCCTCGCCCTGCTGGCAGCGATCCGTCGCCCGGTGCCGGCACTGGTGATCGTCTACGCGTTCTGCTTCTACCCCTGCATGCTGTCCGTGGTGAACAACCACTGGTACGCCAGGTATACCTCGGACTTGAAAGCCGCCATCGTCGAGATCGGCCCTGCTGAAGGCACGAGGGTGAAGGCTGTCCTCGTCACCGGAGGTGAGGGATTCACGAACTACAAGGCCTGGCCCGAGGATTTCTCGGGGATGATGGATGTCTTCCCGAGAGTCTTCGAGGTGCTCTACGGGCCGGGCAACACCATCCCTGCGTTCTATGAACTGAGATACGGGAAAGTCTTATGGTGCGGAGAAGAGAAGAAAGAGTCCCGGCCACCTGCCTGCACGCGTCTGGATAAGGCTCCGCCCTACTCACGCTGCGCCAAGCTCAACCCGGAGATCTGCAGTGCTGGCGTGACGGAAGATGGTTACTGGCTGATGCGCTTCTGAGCGCTAGCGGCAATATGCAGGACGGTGATCCTTCTCCAACATGGTGCAGATGATGGCGCCCTCGCCCGGGGCGCTGCCGTAGTCTCCGGGCTTGTAGGCCGACAGGTCCATGCCCTTGGGCGCCCACTGCTGCAACCACGCCCTATCCAGTATGTGCGCGCTGCCATCGGGCAAGTAATCGACCAGGATCAGCCGGTCGTAAGGCACGACCAGACCCATGTCCGAGGGTATCTGCGATCTCACCTCGAGACTGGCGCGGTCGAACACGAACGGGGGTTGCTCGAAATCAGTAAACCCCGCTTGCAAGTCAATGTCCCCGTACATCAAGCCCAATGCCGAGCTGAACGCATTGCGTCGGTTATAGAAGCCGGCCAGAGCTTTGGCTTGCCATCCCCTGTGCAGGTTCACCACGATGACCGAACCCGGCGGCGGATCGGGCACCACCGCCGCGATGGCCGACATGAGCCCTTCCTGGGTGCGGTACATACTGACCCACCACTGACGATGCTCGAGACCCGTCACCACCACGCACATGGCGAGCACGGCCAAGAGTGCCGCGAACGCATGCTTCACGTGCAGATACTTCGGCAGTAGCACGAACAAGGGCAAGAGGAAGATCATGTAGATGAAGATCCCGGCAGCCAGCAGCATCCGAGTATTATCGAAGCGCTGCGTCGAGACGGCATACGGCAGATAGGAAAGGGCCGCGAGCACCGACAATCCAGCGACGAGCAGCGCGTAGAAGCGCCACGACCGCTTCCCTTCTAGACGCATATCACCTTGCTTTCCATACAGGGAAGCCCCTACGTACCATGCGGCCAATCCGACAGGCAAAGCGACGAGCCAGTAAACGCGCATCGACGAGGTGAAGAAATCCTCGAGGGTCTCGCCGAACATGTGCGATTGGAAAGCGTAGCCCAAGAGCGCCGAATGCAGGTTCACATCGGCCACGGCGCTGTCGCGCGTGAATCCTTGGGCCGCCATGCCGGCCTCGAAGCCGACGAAAGCCAGGACCAGCAGAGATGTCTTGAGCAGATAGAGCGGGCTATCCCGGTAACCTTCGGCCCTGCGCAGCAGCCAGGCACCGACGGGGAAGCCGATGATGAGCGGCAAGAACGCGCTATACGTGAAACAGGAGAGCAACTGGAAGAAGAGCAGCGTGGCCAGGGATTCGCGGCTGCGCGTCTGCAGATGCACCAGCGCGGCGAGGCAGCAGATGAGCGCCAGCACCAATGCGAAACAGACGCCCACCGCATCTACCCAGAAATACACTTCGTCAGCGGGATGGAATAGCGCGACCAGGCCTGCGGCCACCGCGAACAACGGCCGGCTCGGGATCAGCCGCTTCACGATCTCGAACATCAACACGCCGCGCAAGACGGTCAGCGCCAGCAGCACCATCTGCAGGCCCTGGAACCCGCTCGGCACGAGCAATAGTCCCAGGCTGCGTGGGAAGATCCCAAAGACCCGGGTACTGTGATAGTTCGCCAAAGTCTTGCCGGCAGCCAATTGCACCCAGCCGTCATTGACGTAGCCGATGTTGAAGCCGTCGAGCAACCAGGTGGCGAGCGCCACCAGCAGGAACAGGGTGTAGGGATGCAGCAGCCGATCCAACCAGGCGGCGACTCGCGGGTGCTGGGAGAGCCATTGCTCCGGGTTAAAAGCGTACATCTCGATCCCCTAAATCCCCGGACAGGCGGGCTGGTGCAGATGCATCAGGGAGCGGCGTGCTTCTTCGCCACACCCGCGCCCAGCGCATCTTTCACTGCCGCGCTCACCTGCTCGATGTCCTCCGGCAGCATGTCCGGCCACAAGGGCAGACGGATCAGGCGTGACCAGATGTCGTCGGTGACCTTGAGCTCGCCGTGGGTGCGGGCGAAGCGCAAGCCCCCTGGCGAGCTGTGCAAGGGGACATAGTGGAACAAGGCGCCTATACCCAGCGCCTTGAGCCGCTCGAGCGCCAAGTGCTGTTCGCCGGCGTCGCGTGCCAGGAAGTAATACATATGCGCGTTCTGCACGCAGCCTTCCGGGACGATGGGCCCCTGGATACGCCCAGCATCCCGCAAGGGCTTAAGAGCTGCGTGGTAGGCCTGCCAGATATCCAGCCGACGCTTGCAGATGCTCACGGTGTCTTCCAGCTGCGGCCAGAGGAAGGCGGCGATCAGCTCACTCGGCAGGAACGACGAGCCCACGTCTACCCAAGTGTACTTGTCCACCTGCCCCCGCAAGAACTTGGAGCGGTTCGTGCCTTTCTCCCAGATGATATCGGCGCGCTCGGCCAATGCCGGATCGTTGACTAGCAGCGCGCCGCCTTCTCCGGAGATGACGTTCTTGGTCTCGTGGAAACTGAGGGCCGCGAGATGGCCGATGGCGCCCAAAGGCTTGCCCTTGTAGGTGGAGTGTATGCCCTGGGCTGCATCTTCGATGACCATGAGCTTGTGACGTCGCGCGATGTCCATGATGGTGTCCATCTCGCAGCCGACGCCGGCGTAATGCACCACGGCGATGGCCTTGGTGCGCGAAGTGACGGCCGCTTCCACCAGCTTCTCGTCCAGGTTGAGGGTGTCGGGACGGATGTCCACGAATACAGGCTTAGCACCGCGCAGCACGAACGCGTTGGCGGTAGCCACGAAGGTATAGGAAGGCATGATGACTTCGTCACCCGGACCCACGTCCGAGAGGATCGCGGCCATCTCGAGCGCGGCAGTGCAGGAATGGGTGAGCAACGCCTTGTGGCTGCCGATGGTCTGCTCGAGCCAAGCCTGGCACTTCTTCGAATAAGGCCCGTTACCCGACAGATGTCCCTTCGCGATGGCGTCGCGGATGGCTTCCATCTCGCGGCCGGTGGCATGGGGGTAATTGAAACGTATGTTCTTCATGGTTCCCCAGACTGGAGCCGGGCCGCATGCCAGACCCTGTGCGCAGCTATTTCGGGTAGATAGAGCAGCGCATTTTACCGTAGCTCAGGGTCCCGCCGGTGCCAGTTTAGGCGAGGGGCTATAGACCAGACAGATCCACGGGCGTGAGCCCTGCCTTAGACCCTGCGTAGCGCTCCCAATGGTCCGCATACGTCATGTGAGTAGTAGGGTGACGGTGGCCGCCTGCCATATCCATGAGGGGTTTCAGCACGAAGGCATACTCGAGTATCTCCTTGCGCGGCAGCTTCAGGGCCTCATCCGCCCGGTCGCCGTAGAGCAGGAGATCGAGATCCAGAGTACGGGGAGAGAAACGGGCCGCGCCGCGCTGCCGGCCGCAGTCGCGCTCGATCACGTCCAGAGCCGCGTTGAGCTCCTGTACATCCAGGGCGGTGTCGAAGGCCGCCACCGAGTTCAGGAAATCATCGCCCTCGAAACCCACGGCTTTGTTGCGGTATACCGGTGAGAGCTTTAAACGCCCGAAGCGCTCGCCCATGAGTTGCACGGCCTGGCGCACATGCTTCTCCGGCTCCACGTTGCTGCCGATGCCGACGAAGACTTCGGTCATGTCAGGTCTTCTTCCCGCGCTCGATGATGACGCCGACGGATTTGGACCCACTGACGGCGCCGGGCTTGTGCAGCGTGACCTTGATCCAGCTCACCTTGAACTCCTGCATCACGAGCTCTGCCACTTTCTCGGCGAGGGTCTCCACCAACTGGAACTCCGATTCGCCCACGAACTGCATCAGGCGCTTGGCCACGGCCTTGTAGTCGAGGGTGTCTTCGATACGATCGCTCTTGGCGGCACGGGCGATGTCCGTGCCCATGTCGATATCCAGGGTCACGGTCTGCTGGATGCGGCGCTCCCAGTCGTAGATGCCCACCACGGTGCTGACCTTGAGTTCGCGGATGAAGATGATGTCCATGGCGTTCCTTTAGGAAGCTTCAGGCCGGGGTCAGTGAATCCAGGGGCCAGCGGGCACGCACCGGGGTCGGAGTGCTATCGTGGGCGGCGAGTCTGAGCGAACCTGCGTAAGCGATCATGGCACCGTTGTCGGTGCAGAACTCGGGACGCGGGTAATACACCGTGCCGCCGCGCGCTTCGACCATCTCTTTGAGGCGCGCACGCAGGCGTCGGTTAGCGCCGACGCCGCCCGCCACCACTAGGCGCCGCTCGCCAGTCTGCTTGAGTGCCAGTTCGCATTTGATAGTGAGGGTATCCACCACTGCGTCTTCGAAGGCGCGGGCGATGTCCGCGCGAGTCTGATCATCCAGGTCAGCTTCCGGCACAGCCTTGAGCGTGGTGAGCACGGCGGTCTTGAGTCCGCTGAAACTGAAATCGAGTCCGGGGCGGTCGGTCATAGGCCGCGGCAACTTGAACCTGCCCGGCTTGCCCTGCTCCGCCAACTTGGCGAGGGCGGGTCCGCCTGGATAAGGGAGCTTCAGGAGCTTCGCCACTTTGTCGAAAGCTTCCCCGGCGGCATCGTCGATGGATTCCCCCAGGATGCGGTAGCGGCCCACGCCCTGTACTTCCACCAGGAGGGTATGGCCGCCGGAGACCAGGAGGGCTACGAAGGGAAAATCGGGTCGGGGATCTTCCAGCATGGGCGCCAGGAGGTGCCCCTCCATATGGTGCACGCCTAAGGCCGGCACTCCCCAGGCGAAGGCCAGGGAACGGGCCAGACAGGCCCCGACTAAGAGGGCCCCCACGAGACCAGGACCGGCGGTATAGACGACGCCGCCCAGGTCCTTAGGGTCTGTCCCGGCCTGTTTTAGGGCCCGGTCCACCATGGGTAAGAGCTTCTGGACGTGGTCCCGGGAGGCCAGTTCCGGCACCACCCCGCCGTACTCGGCATGGAGCTTCACCTGGCTATAGAGGGCATGGGCCAGGAGGCCTTGGACCGAGTCATAGACGGCCACGCCGGTCTCGTCGCAGGAAGTCTCTATGCCTAAAACGCGCATGGATAGGGGTCGGAAGCCTTGGAAATCGGGGGTCGGGCTTTGCAATTCTACACGCCGATGCGTAGAATTCCGGCCCTTTCCGGGGTCCCATGACCCCCTTATGACCCGTTTCAAGGTGAGGACCGAATGCCTAGCGTACGCGTGAAGGATAACGAGCATTTCGACGCTGCCCTGCGCCGCTTCAAGCGCGCCTGCGAGAAGGCCGGCGTGATGACGGAACTGCGCCGCCGCGAGTTCTACGAGAAGCCGACCCAGGAGCGCAAGCGCAAGCAGGCTGCCGCCGTGAAGCGTCATATGAAGAAGTTGTCCCGCGAACAGTCGCGCCGTACGCGCCTGTACTGATCCCGGCTCAACAATCCGAACCGAGACACGGCGCTTCCGAAAGAAAGCGCCGTTTCTTTTTCCAGCTCAGGAGCGCGCCATGTCCTTAAAAGAAAAGATCACTGCCGACATGAAGGACTCGATGAAGTCCGGCGACAAGAATCGCCTCGGCGTCATCCGTCTCATCCTCTCTGCCCTTAAGCAGCGGGAAGTGGACGAGCGCATCGTGCTGGATGACGCCCAGATACTCTCGGTGATGGACAAGATGTTGAAGCAGCGGCGTGAGTCCATAGCCCAGTTCACTCAGGGCAACCGCAAGGATCTGGCCGACAAGGAAGAGGCCGAGATCAAGGTGATCCAGGCCTACATGCCAGCCCAGCTCTCCGACGCGGAACTGGAACAGATGGTGGCTGCCGCGGTCGCCGAGACCGGCGCCGCCTCCGTGAAAGACATGGGCAAGGTCATGGGTATCCTCAAGGCCAAAGTGGCCGGCCGGGCCGACATGTCCGCCGTCAGCGCCAAGATCAAAGCCAAGCTCGGCGGCTAAACTGAAAAACGGGTCTTTTGGCCCCTGGCGTTGTTGCGCCCAACCTCGCCCTCCTCACGTACAGAAGAGTACGCTCCGGGTGCTCGGCCGTGCGCGCCTAGCCAGTGACCAAAATCCCTCGTTTTCAGGGAACTTGGCCGACATCGGCTATTCTTTAAGTTCCGGTTCCCTCAGTAGCCCAAAAGCGCGAATCGACCAATAAAATGCCCCGCATTCCACAGCAATTTATTGAAGAACTTTTAGGTCGAGCCGACATCGTCGAGCTCATCGACAAACGCGTGCCCCTGAAGAAACAGGGACGCGAGTTCGCTGCCTGCTGCCCTTTCCACAACGAGAAGAGCCCTTCGTTCTTCGTGAGCCCCGTGAAGCAGTTCTATCACTGCTTCGGTTGCGGAGCCCACGGCACCGCCCTCTCCTTCCTCATCGAATACGAACACATGGAATTCCCGGAAGCCGTACGGGAACTAGCCTCCCTGGTGGGCATGGAGATGCCCCAGCTGGAACGGAGTGAGGACAAGACCAGCGTGCTGGCGCCTCTCTACGAAGTGCTTGATAGAGCCGCCCGCTACTACCGCGAGCAATTGAAGCGCGCACCCCAGGCCATCGATTACCTGAAGAACCGCGGCCTCACGGGCGAGATCGCAGCGGAGTTCGGCTTAGGCTATGTGCCGGCCGGCTGGGACAACCTGCTGAAAGTCGTGGGCACCGACAGTGGGTCACAACAGGCCCTGCTGGGCGCTGGCATGCTCATCGAGAAAGAAGGTGAGCACCGTTTCCACGACCGCTTCCGGGAGCGGGTGATGTTCCCCATCCGGGACAGTCGCGGTCGCATCATCGGTTTCGGCGGCCGCATCCTCGATAAGGGCGAACCGAAATACCTGAACTCGCCGGAGACCGCGCTCTTCCACAAGGGCCGCGAACTCTACGGACTCTACGAAGCGCGTCAGGCTCTGCGGGACATCCCGCGCCTGCTCGTGGTCGAAGGCTATATGGACGTGGTGGCGCTGGCTCAATACGGCCTGCGCTATGCAGTGGCGACGCTCGGCACCTCCACCACTGAAGAACATCTGAAGAAACTCTTCCGGGTGGCGCCAGAAGTGGTGTTCTGTTTCGACGGCGACCGGGCCGGCCGCGCCGCTGCCTGGCGGGCACTCGAGAACGCCCTGCCGGAAGCCCAGGACGGACGGCAGATCCGCTTCTTGTTCCTGCCCGATGGAGAGGATCCGGACACCCTGGTGCGCAAGGAAGGCAAAGACGCTTTCGAGAAGCGCATCGTGGGCAGCGCCCTGCCCCTCTCCGAATACCTGTTGAGCAGCCTCGCAGACCAGACCGACATGAAGAGTATGGATGGCCGGGCTCGGCTCGCGGACCTGGCCAAACCCCATGTGGCCCGCCTCCCGGCTGGCGTGCTTAGGGAGATGGTGCTGGACGAATTGGCCCGCCGCACCCAGGTGGATCGCGAAAAGTTGACTATGCTTAAACCTGCCCCGGGGGGCCGTGAGGCCGGGACCCCCAAGACCCCCGGGAGGCCCCAGTTGACCGGTCCGGTGCGCAAGGCCATCGGCTACCTGCTGCACCGCCCTGCCCTGGCGGCCCTGGCAGGGCTGCCCAGCGCCCTGGGCGGGGACATCAAAGGCATGGATGTACTCCGGGAGCTGCTGGAATTCGCCCAGGCGAACCCCCATATAAACGGGGCGGTGATCCTGGAGCACTGGCGGGAAAGGAACCCGGAAATCTGGGCTTACCTCGACAAGCTGGCCCAGGCGGACATCGTGGCCCCGGAAGAGGCCTTGGAATCGGAGTTCCAGGCGGTGATGGCGGACCTGACGGGTCGCCGGCCCCTGGAACAGCGCCGGGACGAGCTCATCGCCGAGTCCCGCCGCCGGAGCCTGGATGCCGCCGAGAAGGCTGAATTGACTCGACTTTTGGCCCCAACGGCCGGGAAGTCGGGTGTGGATAGTGCCAAAAGCAGTTGATTTACCTGGAAAAAATCCAGGTTTCTGATAGAATTGAACGTTTCACTCCGGCCCTGCCCATGCGGGGCCCGCTCACGCCGCGAGACACCATGAACCAGAAGACCGACGACCGCCAGTCGCAGCTCAAGATCCTCATCGCCAAGGGCAAGGAGCAGGGCTACCTCACCTATGCCGAGGTGAACGATCACCTGCCGAACGAGATCGTCGATCCGGAACAGATCGAAGAGATCATCGCGATGATCAACGACATGGGCATCCCGGTGCACGAAGAAGCGCCGGATGCCGAGCAGTTCTTGCTGGCCGAGAACACCGTCACCCCCGGCGACGACGACGAAGAAGCCGCCGAGGAAGCCGCTGCGGCCCTGGCGCTCGACGCCGAGTTCGGCCGCACCACCGACCCCGTGCGCATGTACATGCGCGAGATGGGCACGGTGGAGCTGCTCACCCGCGAGGGCGAGATCCGCATCGCCAAGCGCATCGAGGAAGGCCTGAACCAGGTGCTGGGCTCCGTCGCCACCTATCCCGCCACCACCGCCCTGCTGCTGCTCGAGTACGCCGGTATCGCGGAAGGTCGCACCAAGCTCACGGACATCATCGCGGGCTTCATCGATCCCAACGCCGACATCGCCGTGGCCCAGCCACCGAGCCCCGAAGTCACCCTCGACGGCGAAGCCGTGGCCGAGGCGGAAGCCGAGGAAGACGGCGAGGTGGAAGTGCCTGCGAGGCGCCAAGGGCAAGGCCGCCAAAGGCGCCAAGGAAGCCGAAGAGGAAGACGGCGCCGATGACGAGGACGAGAGCCCGGTCGACACCGGCCCGGATCCCGACGAGGCCGCGCGCATCTTCAAGGAACTGGGCAAGCTGCACGACAAGGTCGTGAAGTCGCTCGCCAAGAACGGCACGCCAGCACAAGACCACCATCCGCCTGCGCAAGCAGCTGGCGGAGACGATGATGAAGCTGAAGTTCACGCCGCGCATGACCGAGCACGCTCACCGGCAACCTGCGCCGGCTGGTGGAGAGCATCCGCAGCCCAGGAGCGTCAGATCATGTTCCTGTGCGTGCAGAAAGCCGGCATGCCGCGCAAGGACTTCATCAAGAGCTTCCCGGACAACGAGACCAACACCCGCTGGCTGGATCGGCAGATCAAGTCCAAGCGCAAGTGGTCCTCGGCGCTCGGCAAGCAGCGCGACGAAGTGGTGCGCCTGCAGAACCGCCTGCGCGCCACCGAGGCCGAGACCCATCTCTCCATCGGCGAGCTGAAGGAAATCAACCGCCAGATGTCCATCGGCGAAGCCAAGGCCCGCCGCGCCAAGAAGGAGATGGTGGAGGCCAACCTGCGCCTCGTGATCTCCATCGCCAAGAAGTACACCAACCGCGGCCTGCAGTTCCTGGACCTGATCCAGGAAGGCAACATCGGCCTGATGAAGGCCGTGGACAAGTTCGAATACCGCCGCGGCTACAAGTTCTCGACCTACGCCACCTGGTGGATACGCCAGGCCATCACCCGCTCCATCGCGGACCAGGCGCGCACCATCCGCATCCCGGTGCACATGATCGAGACCATCAACAAGCTGAACCGCATCAGCCGCCAGATGCTGCAGGAGATGGGCCGCGAAGCCGACTCCCGAGGAGCTGGCCGTGCGCATGGAGATGCCCGAGGACAAGGTCCGCAAGGTGCTCAAGATCGCCAAGGAGCCGATCTCCATGGAGACGCCCATCGGCGACGACGAGGATTCGCACCTGGGCGATTTCATCGAGGACGTGTCGGTGACCTCGCCGGTGGACGCGGCCACGGTGGAAGGCCTGCGCGAGGCCACCCACTCGGTACTCGCGAGCCTCACGCCGCGCGAAGCCAAGGTGCTGCGCATGCGCTTCGGCATCGACATGAACACCGACCATACCCTGGAAGAGGTGGGCAAGCAGTTCGACGTGACCCGCGAGCGCATCCGCCAGATCGAGGCCAAGGCGCTGCGCAAGCTGCGGCATCCCTCCCGCAGCGAGCAGCTCCGGAGCTTCCTGGACGAAAATTCCTGAGGCCAGGCTTCAGGTGAAACAAAAAGGCCGCGCTGAGCGCGGCCTTTTTTATGGCGCCGGTATCAACGCATCACCCAATGAGTGAGGTTCTTCCCCTTCAGGAAGTTCCTCGGCGCCGGCGCCCTGCAGGATGGAGAGGGTCGCAAGCAGGCCCGCCTCGCCGCAGCTCGCCCGCCACCACCGTCACCGAGCGGGGCGCATCCTTGACCGGCCAGCCGTTCTTCGGGTCCAGGATGTGGCCGTAGCGTACGCCGTCCTTGAGCGAGGAAGCGGCTGGGCATCACCGCTGGTGGCCACGCCGCCCTGGGCCAGGGTGAAGCGCGGCGCGCCCCTCCGCCAGTTTCTCCACGGCCACGTTCCAGGGCGTGCCGTCCCGGCGCGGCGCCGAGGCGCAGAGATCGCCACCGAAGTTGACCAGGAGCGGCACCCCACCGGCTTCCGCGCCGAGCTTCGCGGCCCGGTCCACGGCGTATTCCTTGCCGATGCCGCCGAAATCGATCTCCATGCCTGGCGGATGCGCAGATGCGGGCGCCGCCATTCCACCTTGTGCCAGCCCACGAGCTTCAGCACTTCCGCCACGGCGGCGGTATCCGGCAGACGATCGCTGCCGTCGAAGCGCCATACCCGGCGGAGCACGCCTGAGGTGATGTCGAACAGGCCACCGCTCACGGCGTGACAATGGGCCGCATAGTCCAGCAGGTCCGCAGTCTCGGCGTCCACTTCCACCGGCGCGCCGCCGGCGTTGTTGATGGCATGCACCACGTTGTCGGCGCGGTAACGGCTGAACTTCTGTTCGATGCGAAAGGCTTCGTTGGAGACAGCGAGCGCCACTCGTTGCGCCACCGCCGCTTCGCGGGTGTTGATGAGCGCCTCGCAGGGCGAGGCCATGGCCCTGAACTGGGCACGCAGGAGGTCCGGGTCTTGCTCGGACTTGCCGACCACCGTCATGGGACTACCGCAGGATTGCGTGAGAGTCATTTCCCGCCGGTGGGCGCAGGCTTGAAGACGACGGTGAAAGCCAGATCCACCTTGTTACCGACCCACTTGGGATCGGCCCACTGGCCCTGGCCCACCTTGTAGTCCAGCCGCTGATGCTCAGCTTCGCCACGAGCTTCGCGCTCTTGCCGTCCGCGGCCGCAGCCCAGGCGAACGGCACCGTGACCTCACGGGTCACGTCGCGCACCGTGAGCTTGCCGGTGACGGCGTATTGCCCCGGTCCGGTCGGCTTCATGGATTCGCTCTGGAACGTGGCCTTGGGCCATTTGGCTTCACGTCGAAGAAGTCTTCGTCCTTGAGGGCGTCATCCAATTCCGGCACTTCGGTGTCCGCCGAAGCCGTGTCCACGTCCACCCGCATGCTGCTGCCTGGGCACCGCGGGCATCGAGGCACAGGCTCGCGGTGTAGCTCTTGAACGTACCCTGCAGCGGCGCGCCCGCCTGGTCCACGCTGAAGCTGATGGCACTCTGTTCCGGCACCGGTACCCAGCAGGCGGGCGCGGCTTGTACTGCCGCTCGCCGCGAGGACATGGCGGGCAGGAGCAAGGCGCAGTGTGTATCTCATGGTCTGTCCTCCGTGAGCTTTGCCGACGGCAGGGGCAACATGCGCAGGAGCACGTCGTCCTTGTGCACGAAATGGTGCCACAGGGCAGCGAGCGCATGCAGGCACGCGACGGCGAGCAGCAGCCAGGCCATCGCCGCGTGGGTGGCCTTGGCGAGTTTCGCTAGGTGCGCGTCCGCCCCTACCAAGTTCGGGAACGCGAAGAAACCGAACCACGTGACGGTGAGATGGGAAGCGGATGAGGTGATCCAACCCACGATGGGTAGGGTGATGAGCAGGGTGTACAAGAGCACGTGACTCACGTGGGCTGCCCATCTGTGCAGCGACGGCATGTGAGAAGGCAGAGTCGGTGCCGGCGAGAACCAGCGCCAGGCGAGGCGCAGGATCGCGATGGCCAGGATGGTCATGCCGATGGATTTATGGGTCGCCAGCAACACGAGGCGCTGGATACTGATAGGCATGCCGGAGGCGGTGAAACCCAGCAGGAACTGCAGGATGACGAGCACCACCACCGTCCAATGCAGTAGCTGTGCCACGGCGCCGTAGCGCAAGGTGGTGTTGCGCCAGGGAATAAACATGCGTCACTCCGGGTTCGTCATGCATTCAGGCTACCACGGTCGGCTGCCTGTATGATTTCCTCAAGCCCGGACCCCATAGCCGGTCCGTAAGGTCGTTACAGCATGCACCGCTCTTTTATTCCATATACCCCTATGCGGACCATAAGCCTACTCACCGTCGCATTCGGCCTCGCCACGCTGTTGGTCGCGTGCCAGACCGCGCCCGCACCGACCAGTGTCGTGCCCACCTCGCCCCTCTCCTCTCTCCCGCCTCTGCCAGTGCCGGGTGCAGAACATTATGTGGTGCAGGCCGCGCTCTCGGACGTGCGCTTCCTGGTGTATCGCGCCGGGGCGCTGGCGTCCTTCGGCCACGACCATGTGATACAGGCCAAAGACATCAAAGGCGACGTATATCTGGCCAGCGATATCCGCGCCTCCGGTTTCAGCCTCAGCCTGCCGGTGGCCAGCTTCGTGGTGGACGAACCGGCCGCACGCGCCGTGGAAGGCCCTGACTTCGCCAAGCAACCTTCGGCGGCGGCCATCGAGGGCACGCGCAAGAACATGCTCGGCCCCGGCGTGCTCGATGCAGACCATTTCCCCGAGGTGCATATACGCTCCGTGAGCTTCCTGGGACCGGACTGGGGACTCGATGCCACGGTGCGCATCGAGTTGCACGGCACGGCACGGGATGTGACCATCCCCATCGCCGTGTCCCACAACGGCGATACCTTGAGCGTGAACGGCGCCTTCGAGTTGAAACAGAGCGACTTCGGCATCACGCCGTTCAGCGCCCTGGGGGGCGGTCTGCAAGTGGCCGACATGCTCCGAGTCCGGTTCCACCTGGTAGCGCAGAAAGCTCCCTGACCATTACCAACCTGTAAGCCATCAGTTCACATAAACCGGAATAAGCGCCGTATCGGCACGGTCTTGCACCTTGAGCGGGATGGTCCGGCGTGCGCTTCGATGCGCTGCCGTTCCCTTACGCAGCGACAGATCTCCCTATTAAAGACCGATGGGTTCGCAGGTAAGGCCTTGGGCCGCTGCCTGCCCCGTCCGATGAGGTGTCCCATGCTCAGCAGAACTTTCCGCCTGTTCGGCACTTCCACGCTCGCCCTCTTCCTGCTCACAGCCTGTGGCGGGGGCGGCGGCTATGGCGGCGGAGGTGGTTCAAGCTCCTCGATCATCATCACCAGCATCATGATCAGCCCGACTTCGATGCACGTAGCCGCCGGTGGCATGCAACAGTACAAAACCACCCTGAAAGATTCCAACGGCAACGCTGTCGCCAGCGCATCCCTCACCTGGGTCTCTTCCGACACCAGTGTCGCCAAAGTCAGTAGCGGCGGTCTCGCCACTGCGGTATCCGCAGGCACGGCCACCATCACGGCATCCATCAGTTATAACAGCAGCGGCAGCATCTATGGCGGCACGGGCACTCCCACCACGTACACCAGCAATAAGGCGACCCTCATCGTTACCGGCAGCAGTGCCGTGATGGGCACCGCCGCCGTAGGCAAAGCTCTCGGCGGCGCGGTCATCACCCTCGAGGATGCTCGCGGCCAGAGCGAGACCGCCATGAGCGATGCGGACGGGCATTTCCTCCTCTCCAGCGCAGGGCTGCAGGCCCCCTTCCTGCTGAAGGCAGAAGATAACCAGGGGCATGTGCTCTTCAGCATGCGCGATGGTGATGGCGTGGCCAACATCACTCCCGTCACGGATCTCATGGTGCGCTCCTGGTTCGCCGCTCACGGCAGTAGCGCTGAAGCGGCCTTCGCGGATCCTGCCGGCCATCCGGCACCGGATGCCGCGGCTCTCGCTCAGCTGAGCATGCGCTTCACCCAGGCCCTAAGTTCAGCGCTCGCGAGCCAGGGCTTCGATCCCCAGAAATTCAGCTTCATCTCCACTACCTTCAACGCTGATGGGACCGGCGCCGACCATGTGCTGGACAACCTCTCGGTTAGCATGGAGCACGGACAGATGCTGCTGGATGATCAACTGGGCGGGCAGCGCATCGAGATCGATTCCGATGCCCAGATGCCGATCCTCAAGGTCTCCGCCGTTTTGCGTGAGGGCATGGGCTCCGGCCCCGCTTCCATCTGAGTGCCCTTCTGCCGACGCCCGGGCCCGCCGTCTGGCGGCGGGCCCGAGCTTTTTTTGGCTCTCCCACAGCACGTCACGAAATCCCGGCCTAAGGCCCTCGGGAATCGGGTAAAATTCGCCCGCCAGAGCGCGAGGCATGGGCGAGAAGCGAAGCTTCGAACGGGTATACAGGATGTATGCCCTGGACCGTGAGCGGAGCAGGACAGCGCAGCGAGCGGCCGAGCTGGAGGAATACAGGGACGTTCCGTGAACAGATTTAGGGCCTATAGCTCAATTGGTTAGAGCAGGGGACTCATAATCCCTTGGTTCCAGGTTCGAGTCCTGGTGGGCCCACCAATATATCTTTGACTGTTGAGGGACTCGAACCCAAGGGTTCGCTTTCGTAGTTCGCGTCCTGCTACGCACGAAAGTCCAGGGCTCACCTGCTGTGAGCCCGCGTGAAGCTCCGCTTCACGCCCTGGTGGGCCCACAAATCTGCACTTCGTCGAATCCACATCAGTTCTCCCATCCCTGGCAATCACCTGCCCCGCTCCCGGCGGGGCGCTCGCAGCTTCGCTGCTCGCCCTGGTGGGCCCACCAATTTGTACTTCGTCGAATCCATATCAGCTCTCCCATCCCTGGCAATCGACGGCCCCCACAAGCTGCGCATTCCCTGCTCCGCTTGATGGCCCAGGGCGTACATCCTGTACGCCCGCTCGAAGCTTCGCTTCGAGCCCCGGCGGGGCGTTCGCGGGCTAGTCGCCGCAGAATCGACAACCCCCGCAGGGAATTGATAGCCTATTTGCCTGATGCAAGCCTTAATAGGCGTGTAATGTCAGACGTCCCTCAATTCTGCGTCGATGCGCTCATCAGCACCACGACGCTGACGGCCAGAAACATTTGCTGCAGTGGCGTATGCAGGCACCGCAGCGCGGAAGAGTCCGTGGGGATCACGCATCTGGTATTTCCATACCGTGGCGTCTACCTGCGCCACGTCGACAGTGACCAGGCCGTCGCGGATGCCAATCACGTCCTGTTCTTCAATGCCGATGAAGGGTATCAGGTCAGCCACCCCGTGCCCGGCGGTGACGCGTGTCTTTCACTGTCGCTCTCCGAGTCCACGCTCCTTGAACTTGCTCCTAAGGAATCACTTAAGCCTGAGGCGAAGCCCGGATTTCGCTGGCAACACCAGGGTATCGATGCGCGGGCGCAGGCTTTGGTAGCGGTGCTAGTCCATAGCTTTAAGAATGACGCCACTGACCCGTTGGAGGCCGAGGGCTTACTGCTTACTCTGGTATCGCGGTCTCTCGGGCCCCGCACATCCCATGCCCCGGGCTCGACACGAGCGCGTCGCCGGTTGGCTGATCGCGTCAAGATTGTGATCGCGAGCGACCTGTCGCGGCGCTGGACACTGAGTGAAATCGCCGCAGAGGTCGGTGGTTCGGCGGTCTATCTCACGCAAGTGTTCCGGCAAGTTGAGGGGCTTCCTTTGTACCGCTATCAGTTGCGTCTGCGTCTCGCTCGCGCGCTGGACTTGATCACAAAATATGACGACTTGTCAGCCTTGGCAGCCGACCTGGGTTTCTCGAGCCACAGCCATTTCTCAGCGGCTTTCCGACAAGCCTACGGCCGTTCGCCGAGAGAATTCAAAGTCTCGGGCTAGTGCACAGCTGAGTTACCTAAACGTGCCCCCGGTCGTTTACTAATTCCGCATCGTTCCTGTTAGGGCGGCAATGGTCTGGTAACAGACAGTGATCGACTGCTCCATAAAGCTTCATCAGGCGTAGATACCCTTCTTCCGCTCCATACAGCGGTTCTGCACGTCTTAAATCACTAAATATTTCGATAGCGCCCACGTGGGCCGGATGGTCTCCTATGGCAGCAGTACGTCGATCACGAATAGGAGTCATGTCATGGCAGAAAAGACCTGCGCCGCTTGCGACTGCAAGCTGGATGAGAGCGCTATCAAGGTGAAAGTAAACGGCAAAGTCGTCGAGGTTTGTTGTGAAGAGTGTGCGAGAAAATTGGGCGAAGCCGTGCCGAACGACAAACGCTAACTGCAATTCACCGAAGACTCATTTTAACTCTAGCAGAGATTGTCACCGCGGAGCACGGGTGACTGCGTGCGATAAATCGAGGAAACGTCAATGCGGAATCTCCTCCTTCTGCTGATTGCTGGATTGTCAATCGACCCGGCATTTTCTGCACACGCGCAAGACACGACCGGCAATTTTTCCGGTGACGTGCAATTCATGACCAACTACGTCGGTCGTGGCTTGACTCAGAGCGTTGGGCAACCCTCCGTGGCGGGGGAACTTGACTACTACGCGGCCAATGGCCTGTACACGAACCTTGACGGCACGAGCATAAACTGGATCGATCAGTTCTATCCGGGTGACAGCGTCAGCGTCGAGGTCGATGGTGTCGTCGGTTACAAGCAGAATTTCGCCGATGATTGGACATACAAGTTCGGTGCACTCCGCCTGCAGTTCCCTGGTCGATATGCACCACAAATGCCACCTACCGATGAGCCTAATTCAACTGAGCTCTTCGGTTATGTCTCTTGGAAAAACCTAAGCGCCAAGCTCAACTATTCGATCACGAATTACTTCGGGACGCCTGACTCCAAGGGCTCCACATATCTGGATCTCTCGGCGTCTCAGCCTTTCGATAATCGTTGGACGTTGGGTGGGCACCTGGGACTTAAGCGCGAAACCGGCAGTGACCCGACAACCGGGCTGTGCAACTGCCGCTCGAATTACACGGACTATAAAGTCTATGTGTCCTACGCCTTCCAACCTGACCTGAGCCTGACTGTGGCCGAAACATGGACCAACGCTAATCCAGCCTCCTACACCGTCAACGGCTACAACGCCGGCGGACATCACCTGTGGGCGATGCTCGAAAAGGACTTTTAATTAAAGCCCGTAGATTCGCAGCGCCGCACTATCGATCTCAGGCAAACGGCGTACTTCGGCATCTGCTGTGTCCAAGTTGCTATTGCACCTAAAGAATCTGACAGCCACCCATTGTCATTCGTGATTTACTTCGGCCGCCGCAATAGAGAGGATCCGCCATGTCACGCAATCTGAAACACATACTTACTACGGTCGCTGTCATCAGCGGCACCCTCTTCTTTTGTACGGGACTGGACCGAATCGCTTATGCGGCCGGTGTTGAAAGCGATGCGGATCAGCGCTTTAATGCATTAGAGCACCGGTACGTCGTGTTTTTTTTCCGGCATTTCCCCCTAGTGGCAACCTATCTGGGTGGCTCCGCATTCGATTCGCAACTCTCCGACATCGACGCGAAGTTACGAGATTATTCGCCAGCGGGACTCGACGCGGAGCAGACAGATCTGTCCCGGTTCCTCGCGGACTTCAAGTCTTTCAAACCGCGGGAGCTGAGCCATTCTTCGCAAGTGGACCTGGCTGTGGCAACGGCACAGATCAATTTCATGCTGCATGAACAGCAGGTCCGCAAATACCAACAGCGCTCGCTCGATTCATATCTCGATGAGCCTGCCGTGGGTGTGGAGTGGCAGATTGACGGCATGACCCCCACCGGCGACGGTACTTATGGCACGCCACTTGAGTGGCAAGCTGTACTGCGGCGTACTCAGGCAATTCCAACGTATCTAAGAACCACGGAACAACAACTCACTGCGGGCGTTGCTGCTGGCAATACGCCAGACTGGCGCATGTTGGTCGCGGGACTTAGGACGACCCAGGCAGATGCCAAGTATTTTGCCGAAACACTTCCGGAACTGAACTCCAAATACCAAGCGACGACGTCACCGGAGCTCCTGATCGAACTGAAGCAGGCCGGCAAAGAAGCGGCCGGATCTTACAACCACCTGCACGATTTCCTCGTCCAATCGTTCTTCGACGATCCGGGGGTCTCCGGACCGGAGGCATTGAAGCCCGCATTTCGCAAAGATCGATATGCGTTGGGTGAAGCCGAATATGACTGGGCACTGCAAAACAATTTCCAGCTGAAGACGACAGCGGGCGCACTCTATGCCGGAGCATGGCCGGCAGTGCAGCAGACCGAGAAGGACATGATTTCGCTCGCAAGCCGGATCGCTTCCAAGCACGGTTGGCCTCAGGCGGAAGATGGACCCTCCACTGTCCAGATGGTTTTTTCTAAGCTCTCGGAAGATGCCCCCTCTACCGACGATGCAATGCTTGCCGGATACCAGAAAGTAGGCGCGCGTTTGGTCGACTACGGCCGCAAGCTGAACTTGTTCGATATTCCGCCGGACTACAACTTGGCTGTGGAATTCACCCCGGAACCACTGCGTGACACAGTCGGCAACGCGGGTTTCTTTCCCGCTCCGCCGTTCAAGCAAGCGGGGGTGGGCCACTTTTACGTGACACCGACCGGCAACGATGCAGCTGCGCTTCAAGAAGAAGACGATTATGCATCTATGGCGGTGCTAGCCGGGCACGAGGGTTTTCCAGGGCATGCGCTTCACTATGCCGTCATGAGTCATTGGCGCGATTCAATCTCGCCGATTCGCTGGCTGACTCCTGGCTCTGTACAGGATTCCTCCTCAATGTGGGAAGATTCGATGGCCATTGAGGGCTGGGCGTTTTATTGCGAAGGGCTACTTGCGGAACCGCAAAGCGGTGCGCCCGACGGCATGTACACGCCGGAAGAGCATCTGTACCAGCTGCGGGGAAGGTTGCTACGGGAAATTAGAGTGCGGATCGATACCGGCATTCACACGGGTCGGTTGACGTTCGACGACGCAGTAGATCTTTTCTCTCAGAACGTGGATTTTCTTCCAGGGTCATGTCGCGACGGCGATGCGGTAAAAAACAGCCTAAAGAGAGCTAGTTGCGATGGAGCCAATCAGCAGGTTGCGCGGTACGCACGCTGGCCAACCCAGGCAATCACATACGAGATTGGCAAGGAACAGATCCTTGCACTGCGTCGGCGTACAGAGGCCGAACTGGGCAAGGCGCTCTCGCTGAAAGTGTTCCACCTGACGTTGATGACCGAAGGGACTATCCCGGTTACATATTTTTCGGATGACGTCATAAAATCTTTGAAATTCGAGAATTAACCGCCCCTAAGCGAACGCTCGCACGACAGGGATGGGCTCGGGTGAGTTTCTAACTGTGCGGTCGAGACTCAGGGCGCGACAACCGCTGGAAGATCGAAGCCATGCAGGTAGTGCGCACCGATGAAGTTCGTCGCTTCGGCCAAGGCACCATCCTGGAACCTCATCACGTGAATCGATTGCAAGCGGTAGATGCCGTCTCCCACCCGCGGGGAATACCAGGCTAGAGCAGGCAAGCCGTTGGCGCGAGTCTGTGTTACCCGCAATCCGCTGGCCCAGAACCTGACGAAGCGCGGCGTCTGCAGGAATGCTCGCACCACCTCTGCGCCTCGGAACCAGGTAGCGTGCGGCGGCATCGCGAAGACGACATCTTTGCGGAGCAGCGCAACCAAGGACTCGAGGTCATGCGTCTCCCATGAGCGGATGTACGCTTCCAACACCTCCGGTGGCGGGTCGGGGATGGGTCCGTGCGGCCGGGCCGCGACGGTCTCGCGAGCGCGATGGAGAGCGCTGTTAACCGAGGAGACCGTCAGCTCCAGCGCCGACGCGATCTCCCCGGCAGACCAGCCGACCACGTCCTTGAGCAGGAGGACCGCGCGCTGCTTGGCCGGAAGGCGTTGCAACAGCGCGATGAACGCCAGCGCAACCTCCTCGCGTGTCTCCGCCGCGCGCGCCGGATCCGGAAACATCCGGGCATCGGGGGCTGGTGTCACCCAGGTAGCCGCTTCCAGTTCCTCGATCGGCGTGCCGACCGGGGCCGGATCGTGATCGAGCTGGGGCAGCAGGCGCCGGCGATCACGCGTCAGGATATTGAGGCAGACGTTCGTAGCGATGCGCATGAGCCAGTGCGGAAGGGGCGCGTCGCCGGCGTAGGTGTCACGCGCGCGCCAGGCCCGGAGTAGGACGTCTTGGACGGCGTCCTCCGCCTCCTCGAACGAGCCCAGCATCCGGTAACAGTGGCGCAGCAGCGCCGGCCGATGCTCGCCGAAGGCTTCGGTGAATGCAGGCGCGGGCGAATCGTTCCGTTCGGTCATCGCTTCACGCCACGGGCCGCGTCGCCCGCTCCGCCATCGCGGCGATCACCGTATGCCACGGCAGGCGATCGTAGTAAAGGTCGATCGAACGGATGCGCTCGCCATCGAAGCGCAGCCACTCGATGGTAGGCAGCGCGCCGGCGGGCGTGTCGGTGACGAAGTCGTAGATCAGGCAGACCTCATCGCTGTCCACGAACACCCGCTTGACGTCGCTGCGCACATGGATCGCGCCCAAGTGCCGCAACGCGGCGATGAAATCTGCGGCCGAGGTACGGGTCATCGCCGGACCTCTGAAGTGCAGGTCCGGCGCCAGCAAACCCTCCACCCGATTGAAATCTTGCTCGGCGACTGCATTCAGGTACTCAAGCGCCAGGGTCTTTCGGTCCTTGCTCATGGTCTCGTCCTCCTGAAGCATAGACCCCGGCGCCCCTCGAAACTGTGCGGTCGCAGGCGTTTACCCTTAGATTATGGAACAGAAACGCTGCGATCCCTAAGCGCCGTGGACTCGCTGGTAGGTGAGGAAGACGAGGTTCTCGCCAAGGGTCTGCGTGTCGACCAAGCGGAAGGGCTTCGCGACGCCCGTCTCGCCGAAGAGCCGCTCCCCGATGCCAAGCACGACCGGGAAGATGACGATCCGCAGCTCGTCAACCAGGTCGTGCTTCATCAGGGAGTGCCCGAGCTGATAACTCCCGTAGACGACGATGTCCCCGTCGATCTTTTGCCGCAGCTTCGAGACTTCCGTCACCATATCGCCCTTCAGAAGCGTCGAGTTTTTCCAGACGGGATGTTTGAGCGTAGTGGATACGACGTATTTGGGCATGGCGTCCACCCGATCCGCCCACGCGTCGCCCACACGTTTCCCGCCCCCGTCCTGAAGTCGCGAGCCGAACCATTGTTCACTCCGCCGACCCATGAGGAGGGCCTTGGCGTGGAGCGCCTCGTCGGTCTCGCGCTTGACCCAGGCTTCGAGGTCCTTTCCCACGAATTGCTTGAACCACCCGCCCAGTTTGAAGCCTTCCTGCCCATCCGGGTCCTGGACCACTCCATCGAGCGTGGCATTCGTTGTGATCACGATCTTTCCCATTTCGATTCTCCGTGTCTTGGTGTTGTCCGCTACAGAGCTTTAGTCGGTCGACGGTGTCGCGCGACGCACAGCACTGGTTGGTATCTACAACATCAATGACCCCTAAGGCCGCCAAACTGTGCGGTCGCTACGAGGATTTCTGGACACCGCGCCAAAGACCCCCCTGTATAGAGGCACGGCCGCGGGGGACAAGGTGGAGGGGCGATGGGTGGGACAGCGCCGCCAAAACTTCCGCGCAGACCCTCTGCGTCAGTCTCAATTTCGAACTCGTGCAACCAAATGAGCTTATGGCACATCTATTCACTATTGGACCTCATGCGCGGAGACCAAGATGAAGCCCCTTGTCCTGGCCGTTGCCGTGATACTCAGCCTATTCGCAGATGCTGCCTTCTCTGAGACTGCAAGCGCCCCGGAGCCTGTCATGACGCCGGTCACGGCGAACGGATTGGTAGCCAACTACTACATTCCCGCAAACGCTAAAGGTGAACTGCCCGCGATCATCATGCTTGGCGGCTCGGAGGGAGGCCTAGGATCAGCAGCCGCTCGCGATGGCAAGGTCCTCGCGCAGCATGGCTACGCAGTGTTGCAGTTGGCGTATTTCGACGCCCCTGGCTTGCCCAAGGACCTGGCTCTGATTCCGCTGGAATATTTCAAGACGGCAATCGACTGGCTGCGCGCACAAACCGGCGTGGATCCGGATCACATCGGTATCGTCGGAGGCTCGATAGGCGGCGAGGTCGCGCTGACAGTCGCCGCACATTATCCCCAGATCAAAGTGGTGGTAGCGGCCATGCCCTCCAGCGTCGTCTGGCCCGGCATCATCCATACACCCGGCGATCCGCCCTCCACGTTCACGCTCGCGGGCAAACCCTTGCCCTATTTACCCTACGGTTATCCTTTCACCACCGTCTACGGTCTCTACGCCAAGGGTCTGCTGGCTTTGGATCAGCACAAGAATGCGATCATCCCCGTGGAACGGATCAATGGGCCGGTGATGGTGATCTGCGGCAAGTCCGATTCACTGTGGCCATCCTGCCCGATGTCCGAGCAGGTGGCTGCCCGACTGAAGTCCGAACATTTCGGCCATCCCGTCCAACTGCTCGAATACCCCGACGCCGGGCATGCCGTCTTCGGTCGACCCAAGGACCCTAAGAGTCCCGACTTCGCCAGCCTTGCCGAGGAGGGAGGGTCACCCGAAGGAAACAATTCGGCTCGGGAAGACAGCTGGAACCGGATGGTGGCGCTTCTGGATGGCGTGTTGAAACACTAGGCACCCACATTAGCGATTTCAGCTAAGGGTGGGTGTTGCATCAAGTGCGGCCAGGGGCCGTGGCTGATCCTGGCGACGGCGTGCTCTGCTAGCGCTTGTTCACTGCGAGCCAGGGCATGCCCCGATAGGAATCCACCACCACCCAGGCGGCGGCCACCAGCGCGACATTGACGACGATCTCACCCCAATTGAAGTCGGTCATCTTGCCGGCCAGGACGATGGGGAGCCACACGAGCAATAGGAATGCACCCATCTGCACAGCGGCGAGCGTGGCGGCCAAGCGCGCCCATACACCGGTGAGTACGGCGACACCTGCAGCGAGATAGGCGGTGCCGGTGAAATAGGCCCAGAACACAGGCCACAGCAGCCAGCTGGGGATCAGCGGGGCGGTGAACTGCAAGTAGAAGAAATGGGACAGGCCGAAGGCGATCATGGCGAGACCATAGAACACTCGGGCGACGCGCACGCCCCTGTCGCCGGTGGCGAAACCGACTTGTCTCTTGTCCCATTCCGTGGCGAACCAGGCGAACAACACCCACGCGCCTGCCACCACCACCGCGTTCTCGCCGCTGCTTTGATAGGAGCCTTCCTGAGTGGGTGCGAGGATGATGTAACGCCCCTTGAAGATCAGCATCCAGACCAGGAGATAGGCGAGCAACACACGGGACGCGAGGGCCGCCGTGCGGGGCCAGAGTAGTCCGAAGCCACAGGCGATGGCCACCAATGCGCAGAGATAGGGCAATACCTCACGGGCAGGGAAAGCCTTGGGCACCCCATCCCAGATGGCGGCGTAGTCGCTCTTGATCAGCCCCAGGATGCCGATGGCGATCAGGACCGCCGCAAAGACCGCATGACCCACGCTTACGATGCGCATCGTCCTATCCTCCGGTGGTGCTCCAGTTCATCGGGACAGGCATCTTTATAGACGCCAGCTGGAGTATAGGACAGGGAGATGGCGCGATAAGTTTCCGACCGCTTCTGTTGCGGCCATGGGAATCCGACCGACGAACCCGCTGATTCGCGCTCTGAGTCGAAAATCCGCTCTACTGTTTTTTGCCGCTTGATGTGAGGGCATGCAGCAGGGAATCCTGTGGATCGTCTTCGCCCAACACCCAGATCATCACGCCCCGCAGATGCTGCTGGCGGGCGAAGTCTGCCTTGAGAGCCATGGACTCGGGGTCATCGTAAGAGAAGAAGACCTGTTTCTTGGAGTTATAGAGCCACGGCGCGCCCGCCGTATCGCTCCGATGCTGCTCCCAGTCCCGGTCGGTCAGGAACTTTGCACAGATGTCTTTCCAGGCGGTCTCGTCGTATCCGCCTTTATAAGCTGAATAGAGCCCAGCACCGGCAGGCGAGACGCCGGTGAACCCGCGACCATAGAACGCCACGCCCAACATGATCTTATCGGCGGCGACACTGTGGGATTCGAAGTACTGGATGGCACCTTCCAGGTTATCGAACTTGCGCTGAGGATTGGGAGTGGGGTCGCGGGGATCGGCATGCAGCGGCGTATTGAATCCCGTCACGGGACTGAAGACGTTGTTCATATCGTAGGTCATGACGTTCAGCCAGTCCACGCTCGCAGCGAGCGCGGCGAGATCGTAGCTGTCGCTCACGGAATAGGCTCCGCCCTGCTGCCAGGTCCCGGCCGGAGTCGCCGCCGTCAGATAATAGTGGCGATGATCCTGCTGACCCTGGGTATCCAGCTGGCGACGCAGTTCTTGTGCCAGGGCAGTGGCATCGTCGCGATCCTGTGGGCGTGACTTGTTGAGCCCTCCGTGCACCGGGAACTCCCAGTCCAGATCGATGCCCTCGAAGCCCTGCTGCACCACGTACTGCTGTATGCAACTGTGGGCGAAGGCGGCACGGGAATCGGCAGTGAGCGCTAAATCGGAGTATTGCGGCGCAGCGCCCCAGCCACCGATGGACAGTAAGAGATGCAGACCCGGGTGTTGGGCGCGCAACTTGCGCAGACCGGCGAAGATCTCCAACTGCGCTGCCGTGGGTGCGGCACACAGGTCTTCGTCGTCCGGCTCGACGAAGGCATAGATGACGTAGTCCAATCGGTCTGCCGGTATGGTTGCCACCGGCACACTGCCGTCGTAATAAGCAGCGATGACCCCCGCGGCCTCGGCAGGTATGGATGCAGAAACGATACATAGCAGGGCGCCGAATAAGCACGCTATCCGGGGATATTTGTAACGAACTGTCACAGTGTCCATATCCAGGATGCTCCGTAGGAGCACTGATTCTGCCATGGCCAGACTATTGTCCGGAGCCTGGAATACAGCGAGAATATGTCATGGGTCAGTTGGCCGTCTTGCTGACCATCTCAAATGCCTACCGCGCCGTGCTGACCTTAATATAGCTCCGAGGAGATTGGAATGTCCGATGTGGATGCGATACGAGACCGGATGCGCCCTGTGTATATCGGCGGCCGTTTCGTGGGCGAGATAGCCGAGAGCGAATGGCATTCCATCGTGGATGGCGTGCGGTCAAACCGCAGGATCTGGCAGGCTCAGGCCATGAACCTGGTGCGCGTGCTCGCGAGGACGCTCGGCTTCGCTTTCATCAGCGTGCCGCTCGGCGTTTTCTGGACTGCGGCGGCTTTCGGTTGGCTCGGCAAACCGGTCAGCTTCCCCGGCCCTGGCGAGCACATCGGTGCGCTCCTCAGTCACCCGGATATCGTGGCTGCAGGCGTCGCGCTCGCGGTCGCTGCCATGCTCTCCATCGGCCTCAAGCTCGGCTTCGTGAACTATTTCGCGAGAGCGCAGAGCGCGCTACTGAAGGCGCACCTGGGACTGGACGAACCGGGACAGTGCAGCGTCCGGTGAAAGGTCTAAGCCTTCTCGACGTGATCCCGTCCGCTTAGGCGCTGGCCGCCAGCAGTTCGTGCGTGTCCTGCAGCGGCGCGCGCAGCATATGCACCTTGCAGCCCGGTTTGCCCCAAGCCTGGGCCCTCGCCCCTTCCGCCATCTCGAGCAATGCAGCGCCGTCCTCGCAATCGCCGACCAGGACGCCGCCGATGCAGGCCTTGAGTGTGAGCACGTCGTCTTCCCAGGCCACGCGAGCGCCGCAGACGAGGCTAGTCACCGCCTGGGCATAAGCTGCGGCTTCCCGGGCATCAGCATCCTGCAGCAGCACGGCATATTCCGCATCGCCGAGATACACCGCCGCCTTCACATGCATGCCGGTGCGCAGAGCGTTGCCCGCCAGGTTCAATATCTTGCGGCAGACTGAACCCGCGCAGGCGCTGTCGCAGCGCACCGTCAGGTGCAGCACCGCGCATTGGCCGGTGGCTGACTTGAGCATGTGGCTTATGCCTGCCTCGAAGCGCTCCCGGCTGGGGAACACCGTGACCTGGCTGTCCATGCCATGGCTCGCCTGGTGGCCGTTGCCGGAATCCGTGTCGATATATGCGTCGAACATGTCACTCTCCTTGTGGGAAGGCTGCCGGGGCTCCTTGATAAGGCCGCTCGGCGTGGCGTATGAGAACATCGCACCCTATTGCGTGCATATCCGGAGAAACCTGAATAAACCTCAGGGTTTCCCTGAAGCTGCAGGGCTGGAGGGGCCTTTCGACTTTAGCCACAGGCCCTGCATGGTGTAATTTGTTCAGCTGATGACATATCGGGCGATGCCCGCTGCTCTGCTTTATCACTACAAACTAAAACTAGGCGTGGGCTCCGTCGATAACACTGTCTGCCTAGTAAGCTGTATGAGCTGCCATCGAGGCCGGGGAACCTACTGCGCAGCCAAGTCTTCCGCCCCCTCACCTAATCCTTAATCGACGATCCTCATAAGGACCT
>CAWFOE010000002.1:0-56178 GCA_963817285.1 uncultured Pseudomonadota bacterium
CAGGAGATAAGGGAAGAGCTCAGGCTCGCCACGACAGGCGGTGAGTGGATCGGCGTCGTAGGGGAACGCCGCAGTATGCATGGGCGCCATGGCCGGCGCTCCGCTCAACTCAGGCGTCGGAAGACCAGCGTGCCGTTGGTGCCGCCGAACCCGAAGGAGTTGGACAGCACCACGTCGATCTTCATCTCGCGCGCCGTGTGCGGCACGTAGTCGAGATCGCATTCCGGATCAGGATTGTCGAGGTTGATGGTGGGCGGCGCCACCTGGTCGCGCACCGCCAGGACGCTGAACACGGCTTCGACGCCGCCGGCCGCACCGAACAGGTGGCCGGTCATGGACTTGGTGGAGCTGACGGCCACGTTCTTCGCGTGATCGCCGAAGGCGCGTTTGATCGCGAACGTCTCGCCTTATCGCCAGGCGGCGTCGAGGTGCCGTGGGCGTTGATGTAGTCCACCTGGTCGGGCGCTGACGCCGGCGTCCTTCAGGGAGTTCGTCATGCACCGGCGCGCGCCGTCGCCGTCGTCAGGCGGTGAGGTCATGTGATATGCATCGCCGCTCATGCCGAAGCCGATGAGTTCGGCATAGATCTTCGCGCCACGCTGCTTCGCGTGTTCGTACTCTTCCAGCACCAGCACGCCGGCGCCCTCGCCCAGCACGAAGCCGTCGCGATCCTTGTCCCAGGGGCGGCTCGCCTTCTCCGGCGCGTCGTTGCGCTCGGAGAGCGCGCGCGCCGCGCAGAAGCCGCCCACGCCCAGCGGCGTGGTGGCCATCTCGGCGCCGCCGGCGATCATCACGTCGGCGTCGCCGTACTGGATGATGCGCATGGCCACGCCGATGTTGTGGTTGGCGGTGGTGCAGGCGGTGACCACCGCGATGTTCGGACCCTTGAGGCCGTACATGATGGACAGGTTGCCGGAGATCATGTTGATGATGCTGGACGGCACGAAGAACGGCGACACGCGTTTGGGCGTGCCGTTCTCGAGGATGCTGGCGTGGGCTTTCTCGATGTTGGTGAGGCCGCCGATGCCGGCGCCCACCGCCAGCGCCGATGCGCGCGGCGTTGGCCTCGGTGACCTCCAGGCCGGAATCCTTGAACGCCTGGATGGAAGCCGCGACACCGTAGTGGATGAACGGGTCCATCTTCTTGACGTCTTTGGCGATGATGTACTGGGTCGAGTCGAAGTTCTTCACTTCGGCGGCGATGCGGGTCGGGGTAGTTGGCGGCATCGAAATGCGTGACCGGCCCCACGCCGCTCTTGCCGGCGAGGATATTGGTCCAGGCCTCGTCGAGGCTGTTGCCCACCGGGGAGATGATGCCCATTCCAGTCACGACGACGCGCCGCTTAGACACCGTGGATACCCTCTGATTGCCGATCTGCCAACAGTATAAGGGAAGCCCAAACCCGCTTCAGGAACGAAGCGGTAAAGGGACTTACCGCCGTTTCACGCGCTTTGGGGCGTGAAACGGAGAAAATTGCGGATTCACTCCGCGATTTCCGAGTCTGAAAAAAGACCAAGGAAGGTCTTTTTTCAGAGAATTTATAAAAGCGAAGGCCGTTGCCACCTCGCGATGACAACGGCGCTTGGCATCGAAACCCCGCCGCTCAGGCGTTGGGCAGGTGTTCCTTGATGTAATCGATGGCCTGGCCGACGGTGGTGATCTTCTCCGCCTCTTCGTCGGGGATCTCGCACTCGAATTCTTCTTCGAGCGCCATCACCAGCTCCACGGTGTCCAGCGAGTCAGCACCCAGATCGTCCACGAAGGAGGCCTGCGGGGTGACTTGATCTTCCTTCACGCCGAGTTGTTCGACGACGATCTTCTTGACGCGTTCTTCAATGCTGCTCATGGCTGTTGGGACCTCCCAGTGTGACAAAACAGTTCGGTTTCGGCATAGCCGGCCAAACTGGGGGCGGTATTGTAGTGAAAAGTTCCCCGCTTCGCCAGTTGCAGTCTTAAACCCGGTTTAAACCCCGTTTAAACCGGGTTTTCAGGCCATGAACATGCCGCCGTTCACGTGCAGCGTCTCGCCGGTGATGTAGCCCGCTCCCGGCGAAGCCAGGAAGAGCACGGCCTGGGCGATGTCATCCGGGGCACCCAGACGGTCCAGCGGTATCTGTGCCTTGAGTGCGGTCCGCTGCTCTTCGGTCAGGTCGCGGGTCATGTCGGTGTCGATGAATCCCGGGGCCACGCTGTTCACGGTGATGTTGCGCGAGCCCACTTCCCGGGCCAGTGACTTGGTGAAGCCCATGATGCCGGCCTTGGCGGCGCAGTAGTTGGCCTGGCCGGGGTTGCCGCTGGCACCCACCACGGACGAGATGTTCACGATGCGCCCATGGCGCGCCTTCATCATGCCTCGCAGGCAGGCTTTGGAGAGACGGAACACGGACGTGAGATCCGTGTCGATGACCGCGGACCAGTCTTCTTCTTTCATGCGCAGGAGCAAAGTGTCGCGAGTGATGCCTGCGTTGTTGACCAGGATGCAGGGGTCACCGAACTCTGCGGCGATGGCCTTCACCACTTCTTCCACCTGGGCTGTATTGCCCACGTCCAGCACCATGCCGCGCCCTCGGATGCCGGCGGCCTTGAGGTAGGCACTGATCTTGTCTGCGCCCTCGGCGCTGGTGGCGGTGCCGACCACCGTGGCGCCAGCCTTGCCGAGAGCTTCGGCGATGGCCTTGCCTATGCCGCGGGTGGCGCCGGTGACGAGTGCGACATCTTGGTGCAGCATCGTTCAGGCTCCTGCTGCGGCCAGGGCGGCCTGCAGCGTCGTGGGATCGTAGACCGGATAGGCTTCCACCGTCTTGTCTATGCGCTTGGCGAGGCCGATCAGTACCTGGCCGGGACCGAATTCGATCTGTTTCAGGGCGCCGAGCCGAGCGAGTTTCTGCACCGTCTCTACCCAGCGCACCGGGCTATGCAGCTGGGCCTTGAGGGTGGCACGGATCTCGTCCGGGCTCACGTGGCTCGCCACGTCCACGTTCTGATATACCGGTATGACAGGCCGTTCACGGTCACGGCTGGCGAGACGCTCTGCGAGTTTCTCAGCCGCCGGACGCATCAAGGCGCAATGGGACGGCGCGCTCACCGGCAGCGGCAACGCGCGTTTGGCGCCCCGCGCCTTGCAAGCTTCACCTGCACGCAGTACGGCGGCCGTGGTACCGGCGATCACCACCTGGCCAGGCGCGTTGAAGTTCACGGCTTCCACCACCTCGCCTTGTGCGGCTTCGGCGCAAGCAGTACGCACTTGCTCGTCGTCGAGACCGATGATGACGAACATGGCACCCTGCCCCGCAGGCACTGCCTGCTGCATGGCTTGGCCGCGGAACTCCACCAGCTTCACCGTATCTTTGAAGCCCAAGGCACCGGCGCAGACGAGTGCGGTGTATTCCCCGAGGCTGTGACCGGCCATGGCGATTGGATCGCCACCACCGGCGGCTTTCCAGCTGCGCCAAGCAGCGACGCCAGCAGCCAGGAGCGCGGGCTGGGTGCGCTCAGTGGCGTTCAAGCGTTCTTCGGGGCCTTGCTGTGTGAGCGCCCAGAGGTCATACCCTAAGGCCTCGGAGGCTTCAGTGAAGGTGCGCTGCACCTCCGGATGTTCGGTAGCGAGAGTGCCCAGCATGCCCACCGATTGGGAACCCTGACCGGGGAAGACCGCGGCGAAACTCATGGTTGGACTCCGGGCTGCGCTAAGCCGCGCATTATACGGTGCCATGGTAACCCGCCGCCAAAACCCAATAGCGCCCCTGCCAGAGCGCCGTACAGATGGGCATCCACAATCACCGAGCCGCCGCTGGTGCCGACGGAGAACGGCAAGGGGCCGAACAGTTGCTCATAGCAAAGCTTCAGGATCAGGAAACCTGCGAGTATCCAGCCGAAGCGGTCACGACGACGGATGAGCCCGAGGCAGCCGGCAGCCCACAGGGTATCCAGCGCCCCAGAGATGCCCACGTACCAAGTCACCCCGGGATCCCCCAAGAGCAATCCCACGCCCACTGCCACGGAACCTACCAACACTGTCGCAGGCATGCGCCATCCCGGCAGCGCGTCTTCGAACAGGAGCCACAGCAACAAGGCACCGGCCATATCTTCCAGGAGATGACCAGGGCCGAGGTGCACGAAGTTGCCGGTGACGAGGCGCCAGACTTCCCCGTGCAGGATGGCAGCGCGGTCATAGCGCAGCGGCAGCCTGAGCACATCGCCCCCGCAGGCCAGTAAGAGGCAAGGCAGGATGACCGCGAGCACAGGCCAATGCCGCTGCAGCAGTTCCTGGATGCGCTTCCCGGTATTTGTCAGCGGCGGACCCATTGGGGCGTTGGTGTATGATTAGCGGGTTCGCGCGGGATGCGCGTTTCGCCAAATTTTACCAGCCAAATCCCCTATGCAGACCAACAAACGACATTCCGGTTTCACCCTCATCGAAGTGATGGTGGTGGTGGTCATCCTGGGCATCCTGGCCTCCATCATCATCCCCAAGATCATGGATAAGCCCGATGAAGCCCGGGTGGTGAAGGCCAAGCAGGACATCCGCTCCATCGAGTCTGCCCTGGAGATCTACCGGCTGGACAACTATGTCTACCCGACTACAGACCAGGGGCTGGACGCGCTGGTAGAGAAGCCCAGTTCCACCCCGCCGCCGCCCCACTGGAAGCAATATCTGGACCGGCTACCGCAGGACCCCTGGGGGCATCCGTACCAGTACCTGAATCCGGGCAGCCACGGCTCCTCGGTGGACATCTGGTCCTACGGGGCAGACGGCCAGCCAGGCGGTGACGGCATCAACGCCGACATCGGCAACTGGAACCTGGATGAGAACAGCAGCACTCCCGCGAACGGCAGCAACGGCGGCCACTGACCTCACTATCCGGGACGCGACCTTGCCGCAGCGCGCTCACGGTTTCACGCTCATCGAACTCCTGGTGGTCCTGGTGATCATCAGCATCATCGTGACTGTGGGGGTCATCTCCCTCGGCGCCTTGGGCCGTGACCCGCCAGCCAAGCTGGCAGCTGGGCAATTGGCAGACCTGGCCGGGCTTGCGGCTGAACAGGCGGTGATGCAGGGCGAGGAGTACGGCATCCTGATCGAACCCCACGCCTATGAGTTCTATATATACGATGGTCGCACCTGGGCTAAGGCCAAGGACGACAGCCTCTTCCGCCACCGTGACTTGGGTGACGATGTGACGCTCACTCTCGACATGGACGGCGCGCCGGTCACTCTGGCGCCGCCACCCGCCACCGTGAGCTCACTTTCTGCTGCCAGCACATCGTCTGTTGCGGATGGTAGCGACGACGCGCCAAAACCCCAGGTATTGCTCCTGTCCAGCGGTGAGTTGCAGCCCTTCTCCATCATCGTGAGCGGTGCCGATAAAGACAGCGGCAGCTACACCGTGAAAGGCACCTTAGTGGATGGCATCCAGGTGACAGAACCCGATGCACCTGCAAAGCACTAACACCATGACCCCACGACAACACGGCTTCACGCTCATGGAAGTGCTGGTAGCTCTCGCGGTGCTGGCCCTCGGCATGACTGCGGTCATCGGCGCCGCCGGCAGCAGCACACGCCTCGGCAGCGAACTGCGGGATCGCACCTTCGCGGACTGGGTGGCCATGAACGAGCTCACCAGCCTCCGGCTCGCGGGGGCAGCGCCTGCCAACGGAACTCTCAACGGCGATGCGGACATGGGTGACGAGAAATGGCATTGGAAGGCCACCATCAGCGGTACGGAAGATCCTAATCTGCTGCGTATCGACGTGGACGTGAGCACCAGCGACAAACCCGATGACGTGATAGAGACCGTGAGCGGTTTCATGGGCAATCCCCAAGGCACGGCGACCCCACCATGAGCCGCAAATCATCCGGCTTCACCCTAATCGAGCTCTTGGTGGCAGTCTCCATCTTCGCCATCATGGCGGCCATCGCTTACGGCGGCCTGAACGGCGTCATCCACCAGCGCACCCGCAACGCGGATGCCATGAAACGCTTGCGCCAGGTGCAGCTGGCCATGGACATCATGAGCCGGGACTTCGAGCAGCTCGCACCACGCACGGTGCGTGATGGCTTGGGCAGTTTCGCCGCGCCTTTGTTGGCGGGCCCCGATAACGTGCCGCCCATCAGTTTCACCCGCGGCGGCTGGAGCAACCCGCTGGGCGTCATCCGCAGCACCCAGGAGCGGGTGGCGTATAGCCTGCAAGACGGCAAGCTCATGCGCTCCTTCTGGCCGGAGTTGGATGGTTCCATATCGTCGGATCCGGTGAAACAGGAGCTGTTGCCGGACGTCACCTCCGTGAAAATCCTGTACGCCGATTCATCTCTCAACTACCAGGATGTCTGGCCGCCTACAGCCAATGGCCAGCAGATCGGTAACGCTGCCCCACCCGTGATCAATCCGCAAACTCCACAAACTTTGGCAGGAGCCAGTGCCAACGGCCAGCTGCCCGTGGCCGTGAGCATCACCCTCACCCTCAAGGATTGGGGTGACATCACACGCATCGTGGAAGTGGCAGGTCCATGAAACACGCCACTCATGATCTGAGACAGTTGAGCAGGCAGCGCGGCGTCGCACTGATCACGGCGCTTATCGTGCTGGCTATCGCCGCCACCCTCTCTGCCGCCATGATCTGGGAAGGTGGGCTCGACACGCGGCGCACGAGCACGCTGATCCAGGGCAACCAGGCCATGGAATATGCTCTCGGTGCTGAATCTTGGGCAGAGCAGATACTGCTCAGGGACTTCAAGCAGGCCCAGAATAATGGCGGTACTGTGAACCTAGGACAGGATTGGGCGCAGCAGCTCCCGCCCCTGCCAGTGGAAGGCGGGCAGATCATCGGTCACGTGGAAGACATGCAGGGGCGCTTCAATCTGGATCTTTTGCAGAGCCAACAATGCCAAGCGAGCTCTGCTTACTTCGCGCAATTGCAACGACTACTGACCGTCCTGAACCAAGATCCCAACATCGCTGCTGCCATATGCGACTGGGTCAATAGCAGCCCCACGCCGACGCAGCCTAATGGCGCAAAGGACGATTTCTACTCACGTCTGCAGCCACCCTATCTTGCCGCCCTGGCGCCCATGACCAGCGTGAGTGAACTGGAATTGGTGAAAGGGGTCACACCCCAGGTCTATGCGGCCCTCGCGCCCTATGTCTGTGCTATCCCCCTCAACACGTCTATATCCGGCGGCAGTGGCAGCAGCAGTACAGCGCCGGGTGGTTGGAGCCTGAATATCAATACCGCTTCGCCTCTCGTGCTCATGAGCCTCGACGGAACTCTCAGCGAAGATCAGGTAAGCCAGGTGGTGCAAGCGCGGGCCAGCGGGGGTATCCCCCAGTCGCAATTCAGCAGCATCATCAAGCTCGCGGGTGCTAACACCCCCAGCATCGGCGTCACCAGCAGCTATTTCCTCCTGACCGTCACGGTGGAGATTGGCAGCACCCATGTCACCCTGTACAGTCTGCTGAACAGCACCGGCGGCACGACCATAAAACCCGTGCGCCGCACTTTCGGGACCCTCTAGCTGATGGCTGAAACCATCTATCTGCAGCTGCCGCGCGCCTCCGGGCCTGCCCACTGGCTCCTGGTGGATTCCCTCGGCAATCGCATCGGTCAGGTACAGCAAGGCTCCTTAGCCGATGCCGCGACCCAAGCCCGGGGCCGGCGGCTGACCGCCTTCGTGCCCGGCGAGCAGGTCTCCCTATTCCTGGCTGATATCCCCAGTCGCAGCCTACAGAAGGTGCAGCAGGCCGCACCCTTCTTGTTGGAAGACAAGCTGGCGCAAGACGCTGAAGAACTGCACTTCGCAGCAGCCTTGAGGGACGCGGGTAGCCACGTGGTGGCGGTGACGGACCAGGCGCGCATGCGCCTTTGGCTGGATGAGATCGCACAGGCCGGCATGGAGCCCGTGCAGCTGATGGCAGACACCGCCGCCCTCGCCGTCCAGCCGGATACTGCCGTCGTCGCCTTGGATGGGCCTAATGTCCTCGCCCGTTTCCCGGATGGCAGCGGCTTCGCTGCCGAGCGTGGCTTCGCCCTCGGCCTGCTCAAGCGCCGCTTGGTCTCGCCAGATGCCGCGACACCCTTGCGCGTGACGGTGCATGCCTCGGAAGCTGACGATGCAGAAGGTTTCATAGCAGCACTCGCCGACACTGGTGCCGAGTTCACTCAACAGACTTTGAAAGACGGTGTACTGCCGCTTCTGGCCGCCGGGCTGCGGCAACAGCGCGGCGTGAACCTTCTGCAAGCAGGCTTCCAGCCTCGCAGCGATTTCCAGGAGCATTGGCGGGTGTGGCGCGTGGCCGCAGTGCTGCTCGGCACCTGCATCCTGCTCTTGTTGATCCAACAGGGGATGAGCTACGTGCGCCTGCGCCGCGAAGCCACCAGCCTCGATACCCAAGTGACCACGCTCTTCAACCAGGCTATGCCTGGCAGCCGTTCCATCCCCGGTAGCGAGAAGCCGCGTATGCAGGCGCTGCTCTCGCAGTTGCAGGGTGGTAGCAGCGCTGGCGCTTTGTTGCCGCTACTGGATGCTCTCGGCGGCGCCATCTCGAAGAATCCTTCCATACAGATCATCGCTCTCAACTACCAGGGTGGTTCCCTGCAGGCCCAGTTGCAGGCGGGTGACATCGGTTCCCTGGATACACTCAAGTCGGCGCTGGATGGCAAAGGGGGCATCACCGCCAATATGGATTCCGTGAACGCCTCCGGCAGCCAGGTCACAGGCCGCATTACTTTAAGCGGCGGTGGCACATGAGCCGCATCACTGAACTGCGCGCCTGGTACCAATCTCTGCAGCAGCGCGAGCGGCAGATGCTGCTCGGCGGCGCCATCGCCCTGGTGGTGATGCTGATCTATGCAGGATTGCTGCATCCCTTCTTCTCGAGCAAGCAGGCCCTGCAACAAGACATCGTGGATCGCCAGGAACTTCTCACCTGGATGCGTCCAGCTGCGATACAGATCCAATCCCTTCGAGGCCAGCAACCCTCGGGACTGCCGACAGGGCAGTCGTTGCTGGCGGTGGTGGACAAGAGTGCTGGCGATGCCGGTTTCGGCGCTGCTCTGAAGCAAGTGCAGACGGGTAACGACGGCTCAGTGCGTGTGCAGATGCAGGGCGCAGGATTCGACAACCTGGTGCGTTGGCTCGGCAGTCTGCAGCAACGTTATGGCATCACGGTACGCGAGTTCACGGCCCAGCGCTCCACCTCGCCTGGCAACGTGGACGCGGGCATCACTCTGGTGTCAGCCGGTTCATGAAGCGCGGGACGCTACGGGGCTGGCTGCTGGGTGTCGCTGCGTATCTCGTCTTCCTGGTGGCAGCCCTGCCCGCTTCGTACATCACCCATTGGGCCACTAGCCACCTGAGCGGCGTGCAGCTCGACGACGTCTCCGGCAGCGTGTTCTCCGGCCGCGCCGAAGAGTTACGCGTCGGCACCCGGAGCCTGGGCGCCGTGGAGTGGCATTTCGATTGGCTCGCACCGTTCACCGCGAGCGTAGGGTACCGGTTCCATCTGCATGATCAGGACCAGGACCTGGATGGTCGGGTGGACAAGGGTTTCGGCAGCCTGCACCTGCGAGACCTCAAGGGTCGCGTGCCGGTGGCGAGTCTCGACACCTGGCTACCGCTGCCTACCCATAGCCTGAGCGGTTCACTATTGATCGATCTGAAGCAGGTGCAGCTGAAAGCCGGTCACCTGCAGAGCGCCACCGGCGACCTGGAATTGGACGACGGCATCATGAGCTGGCCCACGGCTTATACCCTCGGCAGCTTCCGCCTGGACCTCAGTCCCGCATCCGACGGTGGCGTCGATGGGCAGATATCGGATGTGGCTTCACCGCTCAAACTGCAGGCCAAGCTCGGCCTGACGCCCGAGGGCGCCTATCACCTATCCGGCATCCTCGCAGCACGGGATCAGGGCGATGCGGCCACCCGGAGCCTGCTCGGCAACCTGGGGCGCCCCGACAGCACTGGCCAATATCCCTTCGATTTCAAGGGTCAATGGTAGGCCCAGGGAAATTTGGCCTATCTCGTGGTTTTTCATTGACTTAGCACCACTTATTTAAGCATCATTCTACTTTCGGCGCGGCACCCATCTCCTCACTAGAAGGCAGAGGGGCTTTGCCCGCCGTGGGGTCTTGGCCGAGGTATCTGTCCACGATGAAGCCGGAAAGCGCCATGCATGCTGCGCCCGCTGGGGTACTGTTCAGTCTCGTGGAACAGACCGCCGGCTTCGTGGGGCAGGATTTCTTCAAGCATCTGGTGCGCAGCCTCGCGGTCACCCTGGACGCCGAATACGCTTTCGTCAGTGCCCGCGTCCCCGAGAACCACAATCGCCTGAAGCTAGTGGCTGGCTGGCATGTGAACCACAGTGCCGGTGGTGCTGGAGAATTCGAAGTGAAGGGCTCGCCCGCTGAGCGGGTGCTCGCTGAAGGCCGCTTGTGGGTGGAAGACGATGCCGCCAGCGCCTTCCCCGAGGATAACTGGTTACGCAAACATGGCGTGCGAGCCTACTGCGCCGTCGCCATCCCCGGCGTGGACAGCCAGGCCCTCGGCCATCTCGGCATCATGTCGCGCCAGCCGTTCCAGGCGAGCGATGAACTATTCGACGCCCTGAAGCTCTTGGCGGCCCGTTGCGCGGCTGAACTGCGCCGGCGCCGTCTCGATGACTTGCAGCGTCTGGCTGCTGCAAAGTTCGCCACCGCCTTCCGTGCTGCGCCCGGCATCATCGCCATCTCGGAACTGGAGAGCGGCAAGTTCACCGATGTGAACGCCGCCGTGGAACGCATGCTGGGTTTCAGCCCTGCCGAGATCATCGGCCGCACTGCCCTGGAACTCGGGATCTGGGAATACGACGAAGAGCGCGAAGAGCTGCGCCAGGAACTTAGACTCAAGGGACGGCTGGGCAACCGTGAAGTGCACCTCATGACTCGCGCTGGCGAGAAGCGCCGGGGTCTCGCCTCAGCAGAGATGATCGAGATAGACGGCAAACCCCATGCGCTCACTGCGGTGCTCGATGTCACCGACTATCGCAATGCGCTGGATGCCCTGCACCAGCGGGACATCAGTTACCGCACCCTGTTCAACACCGGCACCGATGCGGTGGTCGTCTATCCGATCGACAAGGCTGGGCGTGTCATCGGGCCATTCACCGAAGTGAACGACGCCGCCTGCGCGCTCCTGGGTTACGCCCGTGACGAGTTACTGGAGATAACCCCCTCATCTCTCGCCGGTGCAGACAAGCTGCGGGAAGCAGGCGACAAGCTGATCGCCACCAGTGCCGCGAGCTTCGAGACCACCTTCAGGACCAAGGATGGTTCTCAGCTGCCCGTGAGCGTGCATGCCCGCATGCTGGTGATAGACGGCCGCAACATGGTGCTGGCGGTCTGCCACGACCAGCGCAGTAGCCGGCAGCAAGACGATGCCTTGCAGGATGTGGAACGCAAGTACAGCAACATCGTGCAGAACGCGGTGGAAGGCATCTACCAGACCACGCCTGAGGGCCGCATCATCCGCGCCAACAACTCCTTGGCGCGCATCCTGGGTTACAACTCCCTGGAAGACTTGTTAGCCGAAGCACCGAACGTCTCCCAGCGTACTTACCTGCATCCAGAGCGGCGCACCGAACTCCTGCAGCGTCTGGAGCATGAGAGCCATTACTCCGACCAGGAGTTCGAGTTGGTGCGCCGGGACGGCAGCCACATCTGGGTGAGCGACAACTCCCGCGCCGTGCGCGGCAAAGACGGCAAACTCGAATACTACGAAGGCACCATCCAGGACATCACGCCGCGCAAACGCGCAGAAGAAGACCTGGCCCAGTCCGAGGAGAAATACCGCACCCTGGTGGACATGAGCCAGGACGGCGTGTTCCTGAGCGAACGCGGCGCTCTCGTGTACGTGAACCGCGCCCTCGCCACCATGCTGGGTTACAAGCCCGACGAGATGACCGGCTTAACTTTCGCGACCCTGTTGGCGCCTGAAGACCAACATGCCCGCGAGTCCTTCGACGAATCCCATCCCCTGCCCGCCGGCCACGAACTGCACGAGCTCCGGCTCATGCACAAGGACGGCAAGACCCGGGTGACCACTGCCATCACCACTGCCCACGTGCCCTATCGCGGCAAGACCGCGGTCACCGGCACGGTGCGGGACGTCACGTTGCAGAAGAAATCTGAACAAGAGCTGGTGCGGGGCGCCTATCACGATCCGCTCACAGACCTGCCGAACCGCAGCTTCTTCACGGAGAAACTGCAGCAGGTGCTGGAGAACGTGGGCAAGCGCAGCAGCGACCGTTTCGCCGTGCTGTTCCTGGACCTCGATCGCTTCAAGCTCATCAACGACAGCCTCGGCCACTCCTTCGGCGACCGGGTGCTGGTGACCATCGCGCGCCGGCTCCGCGCCTGCCTGCGCCCGGCGGACCTGATCGCCCGTTATGGCGGCGACGAGTTCACCATCCTGGTGGAGAACGTCACGGGCCTGGATGACGCCACCGCCGTGGCGGACCGGGTGCACGAAGAGCTGGCCCGGGCCATCACCGTGGATGGCCACGACGTATTCACCAATGCCAGCATCGGCATCGTCATCAGCGCAGCCCACTACACCAACCCGGACGAGATCCTGCGGGACGCGGACACCGCCATGTATCGCGCCAAAGCGGCCGGCAAGGCCGGCTACGTGGTGTTCGACGACGCCATGCACGAGAGCGCCAAGGCAAACCTACGGCTGGAGACGGAATTGCGGCTAGCGCTGCAGCGTTCCGAGTTCCGGGTGCACTACCAGCCGGTGATGGACCTGGCAGCCAACAAGCTTTCCGGTTTCGAAGCCCTGGTGCGCTGGGAGCACCCGACCCAGGGACTCTTGGCCCCGGAGCAGTTCCTGTCGGTGGCCGAAGAGACCGGCCTCATCATCCCCATCGGCTGGTGGGTGATGGAGACTGCCTGTGCCCAATACGCCAAGTGGCGCAAGAAATACAAGCATCTGAACGACGATCTCACCATGAGCGTGAACATCGCGAACCGCCAGTTCGCCCACTGGGTGCTGCCGCAGCGAGTAGCACGGGTGCTGGACATCACCGGCTTGAAGGCCAAGAACCTCTGCCTGGAGATCACCGAGACGGTCTTCATGGACAACCCGGAACTCGCCATCGAGACCATCGCGCGCCTGAGGAACGTGGGTGTGAACCTGCAGATGGACGACTTCGGCACCGGCTATTCGTCCTTGAGCGCTCTCCGCCGCTTCAAGATCGATACCCTGAAGATAGACCGCTCCTTCATCACCGGCATCGAACGGGCCCGGGCGGATCGCGCTATCGTGCGCACCATCACGGTACTGGCAGCCGATCTCGGCATGGATGTGGTGGCGGAAGGCATCGAGAATGCGCGTCAGGTGGAACTACTGCGCGCCTTGGGTTGCCGCAAGGGTCAGGGTTATTTCTTCTCCCGCCCCATGTCGACGGAAGATGTAGAGAAATATCTCTCCGCTCTCGCCCCACCAAAATCTTAAATGTTTAATCCCAGCCAGGCTCTGAATAATCCTTAAGCCTTTCGGCCGAGACCGGCTTCGTCATCAAGCTCACGCCCACTAGCAGGATCAGGTTCGCCACCAGGCCGTAGATGCCTTCGTGCAGCGGCAGGGGCCGCCACGCGGGCTCGAACATGAACAAGAGATCCACGGCGATACCCACCGCGAGGCCTGCTAAAGCGCCTGCAGAAGTGGCGCGCCGCCAGTAGAACGTGGCGATGAGGGTCGGGAATATCTGCGCCACACCGCCATAGGAACCCAGTAGGAGTTCAACGAGAGACATGTGGGAGACCACAGCGATGTAATAGGCAGCTGCGGTGATGACCAATATCAGCACACGGATGAGCCTACGCTGGCCCAAGTCACTCAAGGGCTTCGGCGACAGAGGCATGAGGATATCCCGCACGCCCACAGTACCCGCAGCGTGCATGAGCGCATCACCCGTGTGCATGGAAGCTGCCAGAGTTCCCGCGGAAGCCAGACCTACGAGCCAGGGTGAAAGGCCCGCGTGTTGCAGCATGAACGGCAAGATGGTATCCGCTGGGTGAACATTAGCGAACAGCAATACCGCGCTGAAGCCGATGATCATCACCGGCACCATGAATATCTGCATGGTGGGGTACATCACCACCATGAGCTTGATACTGCGGTCGTCCTTCGCCGCCATGCTACGCATGAAGAAGTGGGGCCAGCAGCAGAAGCCCAGCACCGACACCAGGATGGCCGAGCTGTAACCCCACCAGTCCCAGGGTGTGCCGTCACCGTTCAGGCCCGGTGCCGTCAGCATGGCGGCATGAGGGCTCATGGCGATGGCGTGGAACATGGCCTGCACGCCGCCGAAGAACTTCCAGGGCAAGTAGATGCCGAAGAGCCAGCCGATGATCATCATGGCGATGCCCATGAATACGCTGGTCCACCCCACCCCCAGCATGCCGCTGTAGAGCACGTAGAGAGTGACCACACCGTAAGCCAGGAGCGCCCCTTCCCACTCAGGTAAGAGGCCATGGCTCGCTATGCTGAGTATGTAGCCTACGCCTTTGATCTGCAGGGCCAGGTACGGGACCATCGCGACCAGACTCAAAGCCGCCACTGTGACTTGCAGGCTGCGATCATCGAAGCGATGACCTACGATCTCGGCCTGGGTGTAGAAGCCGAGGCGTGAGCCGATGCGCCGTGCCCGCGGACCCAGAAAATAGAACGGGATCATCCCGAACATGCCGTAGACGAGGATGTAGAACGCCGCCGCGCCCCGGGAATAGGCCCAGCCTGGGCCACCCAGGAAGGCGAAGGACGAGAACACCGCAGCGCCCAACACGAAGTAGAGCAGCACGGTGCTCAGGCTGCGATCGCCTGCCACGTAGCCGGCGACGCTGCGGGTCACGAACAGACCCGGTAGCATACCTAGCACTAACGCGAAGCCTAGGTAGGCGATGCAGGGGATCAGCTCAATCGGCATGCCGGCCACCCTTTTCCTGCTTCTCTCTGGCCACGCGCATGTCAGCCCGGAAGGTCAAAGCCAGGGCCGCGAACACTAACAACAGGCAGAGCACGATCCAGGCGAGCCCGAAGGGTAACCCGAAGAGATAGGGTTCTATACGCGCTGCCGGCAGATAGCCTGGCCAGATGCAGAGGGCGAGCGCCAGCAAGACGGCCACCAGCAGCAACTTGTGGCGCAGCGGAGGTCCGCCAGCTCGTTTCATGGGCACTCCTCTGCGTACGGTATCGGTCGCGGATAGGCACTGCTGTCGCGACTATGCGGCAGCAGTGCCTCTTGCTCCGGGAGACTCTTGATCAGGAGCGGCGCACGCCTTCGGGGTTACCCATGAAGTCGCCCTTGCCGACGTCCACGCCATTGTGGCGCAGGATGGCGTAAGTGCTGGTCGCATGGAAATAGAAGTTGGGATACACGTAATCCAGCAGGTAGCCCATGCCCTTGAAGGTGCGGGTGCCGGTACGCTGCTGCAGCTCGATGGTGCGGTCCTCAGAGCCGTCGATCTGCGCAGGCTTGAAGCTGTGCATGTGGGCGATGGTCTTCTCGAGCCGGGCATAGATCTCGGGGAAGGTCTGCTCGGTGTCTTCGTACTTCGGCGGCTCGAGGCCGGCGAGGCGCGAGACGCAGCCCTTGGACATGTCGGTGGCGATCTGCACCTGGCGTACCAGCGGGAACATGTCGGGCGCGAGGCGCGCGTTCATGAAGACCGAAAGGTCGATCTTCTTCGCGACGGCATGGGCCTCACCTTTCTTGAGTACGACGATCAGGTTGCTGAGCACGTTGGCGAAGCTCACTGCCGAGGCCTGATACATTGAAATCTGCATGGTCGATCTCCGGTTGCATGGATGGTCGTATGTCACAGATGTGGCATGCGCGGGCATAGAATCTTACGCGCGGCGTGGCCTGCGCGACACTATCCCCCCTCCTGCTGCTGAGTTAGCCGGGCTGTAACCAGCAAATCCCTTCGGCAGTGGCGCATCCCACGAGAGGAATCGAAAAGTCGATGTGCGCAGTTTCAGGGCTTCGGCCGTTTCGCCAGCAACCGGTCCAGGTGGTTGGCGAAAGCCTGGCGGTCGCTCTGGCTCAAAGGGGCTGGACCGCCGGTCGGCACACCGCTGTCCCGCAGCGTGGCCATGAAATCCCGTAGGTTGAGCCGGGCCTTGATGTTGTCAGGGGTGTAGAGCTCGCCCCGGGGATTGAGCGCATGGGCGCCCTTATCCACCACTTGAGCCGCCAGCGGTATGTCTGCAGTAACCACCAAATCGCCAGCCTCCACTTGCTTCACGATCTCGTTGTCGGCCACGTCGAAGCCTGAGGAGACCTGCACCGACTTGATGTGCTGGGATGCGGGCGTGCGCAGAGATTGGTTGGCTACCAGGGTCACCTGCACCTGGGCGCGCTTGGCGGCGCGGAACAGTATCTCCTTGATCACTTTCGGACAGGCGTCCGCATCCACCCATATCCTCATGGCTGGGCCCTCGTCTTGAGCCAGCCCAGGGCACCAGCGCCAGCCGCTCGACCCGTGGCGAAGCAGGCCGTCAGCAGATAGCCACCGGTCGGCGCTTCCCAGTCCAGCATCTCGCCGGCACAGAAGATGCCCGGCGCATCGAGCAACATCAGGTTTTCATCCAAAGCATCGAAGCTCACGCCGCCGGCAGTGCTGATGGCTTCCGCTAGAGGCCGGGGTGAGATGAGAGTGAGTGGCAAGCGCTTGATGGCGGCCGCGAGACGCGCTGGGTCGGTGAAGACTTCTTTCGGGGCCAATTCATGCAAGAGTCCGGCCTTCACACCGCTGATACCTGCTTGCTTGCGCAGATGATTCGCCATGGATTGGCTGCCCCGGAGTTTCGCGAGATCGGCAGTGAGCCGTGGGAGTTCCCGACCCGGCAGCAGATCGAGATACAGCGTGGCAGTAGCTTGCTTGGCTATCTCATCCCGCAAGGGTGCCGATAGGGCATAGATGAAACCGCCCTCCACGCCCTTGGCGCTCACGATGAATTCCCCTTGCTGCGATCGGCCGTCGCTGAGCCTGACTGCGACAGGCTTCACGGGTTCACCGGCATGGCGTTCGCGGAAATGCTCGCTCCAGTTCACATCGAAACCGCAATTAGCGGGCATCAGAGATGCAAGCTGGATGCCGCGAGCTGCCAGCACGGGCACCCAGGCTCCATCGGAGCCCAGCTGCGGCCAACTGCCACCGCCGAGAGCGAGCACGGTCGCATCACTGTGTAGGGCAGTCATGCCTTCAGGAGTCTGAAACTGGAGATCGCCCGTCGCATCCCATCCCTGCCAACGGTGACGCAGATGGAAGCGCACACCCAATTCCCGCAGACGCTTCTGCCAAGCGCGCAGCAGCGGCGCCGCTTTCATCTCTTTCGGGAAGATCCGTCCGGAAGTGCCGACGAAGGTCGTGATACCAAGGTCCTGGGCCCAGGCCTGCAAGGCAGTGGGGCCGAAGGCCTCAAGCAGGGGCGCGAGTTCCGTCTGGCGCTCGCCATAGCGGCTCAGGAAAGTCTCGGCAGGTTCCGCATGGGTGAGGTTGAGGCCACCGACGCCTGCCTGCAGGAACTTACGTCCCACGGACGGCATGGCGTCGTAGACATCCACCTGGACTCCACCCCGGGCGAGAGTCTCAGCGGCCATGAGGCCGGCAGGACCACCGCCGATGACCGCAGCCGTGTGCCGCGGCACCGGTGTGCGTCAGCTCTTCGGCGGGTGCGCGTTGCCCGCCTGGGACATGAGCGTGCCCACCATGGCCGAGAGGTCACCCATGTTGGCGGGGACCACGGTCACCGTGGAAGTCTTGGCGATCTGGCCCCACTGCGCTACCCATTGTTGGGCGAGCTGGTAGTGCAGCGCTTCGGCCCCGCCCTCACCGGCCACCGCTTTCGCGATGGTCTGGATGGCGTTGCCGGTGGCCGTCGCCACCAGGTCGATGGCTTGCGCCTGGCCGTTAGCGCGCAAGATGGCGGATTGCTTATCGCCTTCCGCAGTGTTGATCTGGCCCTGCTTCTGGCCTTCCGACTGGTTGATGGCTTGTTGGCGATCACCCTCGGACTTGGCGATGGCGGCACGCTTCTGGCGCTCGGCCGTGAGCTGCAGTTCCATGGCCTTCTGGATGTCATCGGGCGGCGTCAGGTTGCGGATCTCGTAGCGCAACACCTTCACGCCCCAGCCTGAGGCGGCTTCCGTGAGCACATCCACCACACCCTTGTTCAGGGTCTCGCGCTGGGACAAGCACTCGTCGAGGGCAAGCTTGCCCACTTCGGCGCGCATGGTGGTCTGCACCAGCTGCACCACAGCGGTGAGCACATCGTTGGTGCCGTAGGCAGCGTTCTGGGCGTTGGTGATCTGATAATAGAGCACGCCATCCACCGTCAAGCGCGAATTGTCCTTGGTGATGCAGGCCTGCTCCGGCACGTCGAAGGGGATCTCGCGCATGTCGAACTTGTAGGCCACCCGGTCGAACAGCGGGATGATGAGCTGGATACCGGAGGTCAGCACCGTATGGAAGCGTCCGAGGCGCTCGATCACCCAGGCTTGCTGCTGAGGCACGATGCGCACGGCGCGCAGGATGGTGAATGCGGCCCAGAAGAGTATCAACAGGCCGATGATGGATGAGATTTCCATGAGAGGACTCCTTGAAGGATCGGGTTCGAATCTAGTTGATGGCTTTGATGTGCAGGCGCATGTCGTCGCGGGAAACGATCTGGGCGCGCTGTCCGAGCTCCGGGCGACCGGCGCCTTGCCATACGGCTTCCCAGAGGGAGTCGCGGTACTTGACCCGGATCACGTCGCCCTTGATCTCGGCGACGGTCACGTGGGCGCCCTTGTCCATGTCAGTCAGCTTGTCAGGGCTGGCCCGTTGCAGGCGATGACGCAACACATGGGCGAGCGGCAAGGCCACCATGGCGGCGATTGCGAAGACCACGGCCGCCTGCCAATCATTGGAGGGGAGCAGCCAGGTATAGAGAGACGTCACGAGGGCAGCGAAGCCCAGCGCCGCCATATAGAAGGTGAGCGTGGCCATCTCCAGCACGATGAGGATGATCCCCACCGCGAGGAATACCAAAGGCATCTGATACCCCATACCGTTCTCCGGGCACTTATATAGAGTTAGGTCCCGCTATCTTGGATATATGCGCGACCGGGAGGGATTCAAGGCCCGCCAGGGGCCGGATTCAGGGCACTGGCGTGAACTTGCCGATCTCTTTCTCCCAGACCGTGAAAGCTTCGCATTTCACGTCCAGGTCTTCGAATTCATGGGCGCAACGCACCCGGAAAGCCTTGCAGGCCGCTTCCGATTCCCAGTAATCGATGGTGATGAACCGCTGGGGGTTGGCGGTGTCATGGTACAGCTCGCTGCGGATATAACCGGTCGCGCGCCGGAAGAACTGCGCCCAGGTGCCATCCGGCCCATAGGCGTTCTTGAACTCGGCGATCTTGCCGGGCGCCGCCTGTAATTCCCATGCGTACACGTAGCCTGGTTTCAACGCCCATCTCCTTACTTGGCCGCTCCACTCCTGGCTTCCAGCTCCTGCCAGCGGGAGTATATCTCGGCCACCTTGGTCTCTGCGGCCTGTAACTGGCTGTATAAGTCCTTGAGACGCGCCGCGTCGCTCATGATGGCCGGGTCATGCAGCTGCTGTTGCAGGCGTACCACTTCCGCTTCGGCCTTCTCGACCCGCTGGTCGATGCGGCCCAGCTCCTTCTGCTCCTCGTAACTCAAGGCCGGTGCGGGCTTTTTCTTGGCGGACGCGGTGGTCGCCGGACGGGGTTTGGCCTGGGTCCGGCTGCACCGGGTCTGGAGCCATTGGGTGTAATCGGCGAAATACTCCGCCTTGCCCTGGCCGTCCAGGTACAAAAGTCTATCGCTCAGCCGGTCCATCAGGAAACGGTCATGGGTGATGAGCACCAGGGCGCCGGGGAACCCTTCTAGGCTGTCCTCCAGCACTTCCAGGGTGGGGATATCCAGGTCGTTGGTGGGCTCGTCCAATAAAAGGATATCTGCGGGTTGTAGCATCAATCGGGCGATGAGCACACGAGCCTGTTCGCCGCCCGAGAGCCGGGATACGGGCAGGCCCAGCTTCTCGATGGGGAACAGGAAGCGCTTGGCCCAGGAACTCACGTGCATGGGCTTGCCCTGGAAAGTGACGCTCTCGCCCAAAGGCGACAGGGTCTGTTTCAGGGTCAGGCGCTGATCCAGCTGCTCACGGCGCTGGTCGAAACTCACGATCTTCAGACCTTCGGCCCAGACCATGGTGCCAGCGCTGGGCTTGAGCTCATCTTTCATGAGCTGCATGAGACTGCTCTTGCCACTGCCGTTCCTGCCCAGCACGCCGAGGCAGCTGCCGGGAGTGAGCAGGAGGTCCAGACCCGAGAACAGTAGTTTGCCACCCCGCTCCACTGCGACGCCCTGGGCTTCCAGGAGCTTGCGGGTCTTGCGCCGGGTGGCATCGAACTCGATCTCGGCGGTCTTGCCTTCCGCGTTGCGGGTCTTCGCTTCTTTCAGGTCGGCTTGTAATTGATAGGCCGCGTCGATGCGCGCATGGGCCTTGGTGGTGCGGGCCGGCGGTCCGCGGCGCAGCCATTCGAGTTCGCGCCGGAACTTATTGGCCATCACCTGCTCTTCCTGGTCCAGCTGGTTGAACACCGAGAGCCGGGTCTGGAGGAACTGGCTGTAGTTGCCCTCCACTTTCAGATAACCGTCCGGATAACGCCGACTCAACTCCACGATGCGGTTGGTGACGTTCTCCAGGAAATACCGGTCATGGCTCACCAGTACGAAGGCGAAGCGTGCCTGCTTCAAGAGACCTTCGAGCCAGAGGATGCCTTCCAGATCCAGATGGTTCGTGGGCTCGTCCATGAGCAGGAGGTCCGGCTGCTGGATGAGCGCACAGACGAGGGCGAGGCGTTTGCGCCACCCACCGGAGAGCGCGCCGGTCTTCTGCTGCAGGTCCGGGAAATCGATCTCCCGCAAGATATCGCGGATGCTATTGAGGCCATCGTCCTGATGGGAACCGGGCAAGGCTTGCAGCAGCGCCGCTTCCACCGTGATCTCAGGATCGAACACGTCTTCCTGGGGCAGGTACACGAGATGGGTGCGGCTCGCCTTGGCCACCTGACCTGTGTCGGGCGTCTCGGTGCCTGCCAGTATCTTCAATAAGGTGGATTTGCCGGAGCCATTGGGGCCGATTAAGCCCAGACGCTCGTCGGCGAAGAAGCCGAGGCTGATGCCTGAGAACAGCGCCTGGGGTCCGTAGGACTTGGTGACGGATTGGCAGCTGATGAGTAATTCGGATGGCATGGATTGGGGTCGGGACTGAGAGCCTTAAGAGCCGCCTATGGTCTCATAATCCAGATTCTTAGGCGGCCTATATAAAGCTAGAATTACTCATCCAAGCCGGAGCACCACCCGATGAACGATGCCGCCAAACAGGCCTTGAGCAAGGTCCCGGAAGTCACCCTGCTATTCTGGATCATCAAGGTGCTCTGCACCACCCTGGGTGAGACCGGCGGCGACATGGTCTCCATGTCCATGAACTTAGGGTATCTGGTGGGCACCGGCATCTTCGCGGTGTTCTTCATCGGCTTCGTCATCGCCCAGATCCGAGCTAAGAAATTCCACCCTATCCTCTATTGGGCTACCATCGTGGCTACCACGACGGTGGGCACCACGCTGGCGGATTTCGCCGATCGCTCACTGGGCATCGGCTATACCGGCGGTTCGAGCCTGCTCTTCGTGCTGCTGATGGGTTCCTTGGGCATCTGGTACTGGACCATGGGGTCCATATCCATCCGCACCGTGAATACACCCAAGGTAGAGATGTTCTACTGGGTGACCATCATGTTCTCCCAGACCCTGGGCACGGCTCTGGGTGACTGGACTGCGGATACGGCCGGCATCGGCTATGGCGGCGGCGTGGTGTTCTTCTTAGGCTTGCTGGCCATCGTGGCAGCAGCGTATTTCTGGACCAAGATCTCCCGGGTATTTCTCTTCTGGGCAGCCTTCATCCTGACGCGGCCTCTCGGGGCTGTGGCGGGCGATCTCCTGGACAAGCCGCTCAATGCAGGTGGGATGGACTTAAGCCGCTATCTCGCGTCGGGGATACTCGCCGTGTTGATCATCGCCTGCGTGCTGATCTTCCCCCAGCGAGCAGCGAAAGCAGCTGCTCATTAAGTAAAGATGGTCGGGCCGGAATGTCACCTCCGTGATAGTAAAGCGGCGGTGCAGCTGCTACGTTTCTATATCACCCGCAAGCATCCTTGTGGCAGGAGACGCGATCATGGCTAATCACATCAAATTTCTTCTCGGTCTATCCTCGGCCTTGATCCTGAGCACCGCTCTTGCGGCGACCCCGGACGGTTCCAAGGAGATCAGTACGGCTCTTGACCATGCCAAGCTCGCGGCCGCAGGGACCGATATCAAGGTCGTCCAACTGCATCTCCATCACGTGGTGAATTGTCTCGCCGGCGCCAAGGGCAAGGGTTTCGACGCCAGCGCCGGTGACCCCTGCAAAGACATGGGCGATGGCGCCTTGAACGATACGACCAAAGACAAGATCACTCATGCCAAACTCGAAGCGACCCTACGTGAAGCCGATGAGGGGCTCAAAGATAAAAACTACGGCAGCGCCAAGAAAATCGCCGAGAAAATCGTCTCTCAGCTCACGGCTGTAGAAAAGACCGGCTAGTGCGGCCCGTTCAGGCCGCGAAATAGTCCGGCCGGTCCAGATCGTCGATCAGGCCGGGTTGCTGCGACTTCCAACCCAGTTGGTCGCGGGTCCGCTGACTGGAAGAGGGGTTATCGAGGGCCGCGAAGTGGGCGAACCAGCCGAAGTGGTCAGCGGCTTCGGCGGGTGACTTGGGCACGACGGGAATATTTAGACGACGGCCGATCACTTCGGCGATATCCTTGAAAGGCACGCCTTCCTCGCCCACGCCGTGGTACTTAGCGCCGGCTACGCCCTTCTCGAGAGCCAGCCTGTAGAGACTCGCAGCATCCAGGCGATGCACCGCAGGCCAGCGATTGAGCCCTTCACCCACATAGCCTGATACACCCTTCTCGCGGGCCATGGCGATGATCATGGGCACGAAGCCATGATCCCCATCTCCATGCACCGAAGGCGCCAGGCGCACCACCGAAACGTTCACGCCACGGGCCGCTACGGCGGCAGCGGCTTCTTCCGAGGCCACGCGCGGGACTGCGGTACCAGCCTTGCTCTCTTCAGTAGCGAGATGGCCGGGTTCCAGGAGCGCGGTGCCGGAGGTGACCACCAAAGGCTTCTTGGTGCCCACGAGCACGGCGCCCATGGCTTCGATGACGCCGCGGTCCGTCTCGCAGTTCTCTTTGAATTTGGAGAAGTCGTGGATGAATGCGGTATGGATCACGCCATCCGCCAGCTTCACGCCGCTGCGCAGACTCTCGAGATCCGTGAGGTCGCCCCGATGCACGTCAGCGCCGGCGGTTTTGAGAGCGTGGGCACCTGCGTCTGAGCGGGCAAGGCCGATCACTTTATGGCCCGCGTCCAGCAGCTCTTTGACCACGGCCGAGCCGATGAAACCTGTGGCACCGGTAACGAATATACGCATCACGCCTCTCCTTCGTCACATCCATCTCATGACAATAGTAAGTATGCCCCTAAGGGAATCCGGTCTATGCTCTTAACACTTAACGGAGATACCCATGCTGAATCCCGGCCTCGCTATCCCTCTCCTCTGGCTGCTCTGGATGATCTCCTGGTTCGCGGCTGCCCGCTGGACCAATCAGACGACCGCACGCGTCAGCTTCAAGGAACAACTGCCTTATCACGCGCTGATGTTGGCGGGGATAATCTGCTTCATGCTGCCGATGGACGGCGTCCCACGGTTCTGGCACGTGCATATGATCGGCGCATGGATCTGCGCGGCCGTGGAACTCGCAGGCTTCGCGTTCACTTGGTGGGCTCGCATCTACCTGGGGAAACTCTGGTCCGGCACCGTGACCCGCAAAGAAGGCCATCACATCGTGGACACGGGCCCTTACGGCATCGTGCGCCACCCCATCTACACGGGTATCTTGCTCGCCGTGCTGGCTACTGCCGTCGCCAAAGCTACGATCTTTGACATCGGCGCTGTGATCTTCTTCACCCTCAGCTTCTGGGTGAAGATCCGGCTCGAAGAGCGCTGGCTCAGCCAGGAATTGGGTGCCGAGACCTACGCGGCCTATCGCAAACGAGTGCCGATGCTCATCCCCTTCGGCCCGAAGGGATAGGCATCGATCACTCGCCCGGCTGCCATAGCTCCACGCGATTGCCTTCGCCATCGATGCACCAGCCGAACGCACCGTATTCGGAGCGATCGACCTTCTCGTCCACCGTGACGCCGTCAGCACGCAGTTGAGCCAGCAGCGCGTCGAGATCCGCGACACGGAAATTGAGCATCTGGGGCTGTGTCGCACTGCCGAAATGGGTCGTGGTCGCCGGGAACGCGGTCCAGAGTTGATAGCCAGGCTCGTGATCTGCGAACGGGAAGATGGCGCCGTAGGGACCGCCGAAGTCGCTCACATCGAAGCCCAGGTGGTTCTGATACCAGGCAGCCAGTGCCTTGGGATCCCGCGCGCGGACGAAGATACCGCCGATCCCCAACACCTTCTGTCTATCTGCATTCATCATGGCGGGATTCCTATGGTTTAAGCCTGGGATGGTAAAGCTGCCAGGGGTACGAATGCTATTGAATCAAAACCGCTCTCGTCTAGCCCCACCCCCATACATCGGGATCTGGACAGCTATGGGGGTGCCCAATTATGTATTTTTTATGACAGCCAGGTGTTCAAAAATCTGTGGGCAATAACTCGATCAGAGAACCACACTCCTGGAATGCCGGCTAGCCCCTCCCCTGACCAAGCGCCGTATCCGCCTTTCCCGATCGATGTATCAATACAAGACCTGACCCTACTCACTCACATACGCAGTCGACGTCTGCTTTTGGTCGAAAGCGGACATCCGGCTTTACACCCGCTTCACTGCCCTATTCGACAAATGCGCTGCTATAGAAGCAGTCAGTTGGGGGCAGCCTAATGCCGGTCAGTAGACCCGCGTTCCCGTCGAATCCTGACCTTCCTGATGCCACACAATCGTGGTCGCTCGTCCATCTTTCACGGCGTCGAAGGCAACCTGTGCATCTATCACCTTCAGGAAGAAGTGGTGAAGGTCAGATGCGAACATCTCGATCTTCGGCTGCCCTGGGAATATGAGATAGAGGTGGTCACCTTGTCGCACGATCGCCATGCTGTCGGTCGGAGAATATCGGTAGTTGCCGGCGTACTCATCGAGCGTGGCTTCGCTTAGAGACACTTCTCGATAGAACTTCTGCACATTCATGTTCACCGGGACTCGCTCATCCAAGATGTGCAGACCAATGTCGTCGACTCCGTTGTCACTTTGGGCGTTGGCGAGCGCCACCACGCCTATGCGCCGCTTTGGGTCATAACCCATGAAAGCGCGGTAGCCGCTCACGCTGCCGTTCTTCCAGACAATCTCGTCGTCGCCATCGGCATAGACGTTCCAGGCCAGCGCAATCTGCGTTGAGCCGGATTTCGCATCCGGTGGGCGCATGCCACCCGGCCGCCGGATATCGATCATTGCATCCATGGCGGGTTTGAGATCTGACTTTTCCAGCCCTAGCACCGCAGCCAGAAATTTCGACAAATCATTGGCCGTCGAATAGTAGGCCCCAGCAGCATCCAGCGGACCAAGTGGTTCAGTCGGGACGGGCATGAGCTGGCCGTAATAGTAGATATAACTCCTGGCCGTATTCTGCCGCTCAGACTGCGACAGCACCATGCGGGTATCATCCATGGCAAGTGGGCCCGTGATGAGTTGGCGCACTAAATCACCATACGGTGTGCCGCTTCGTTTCGATTCGGCTAACCCCAACAGACCAAAGTTCACGTTGGAATATTCGTAATGGCTGCCGGGGGCGTGGGCCAGCTTATATGACGACAGGAACTTATAAAGATCCCCGAGGGTATAACCCGCGTATTCTTTATATTCCGTCTTCAGCATCTGCCCCATCTCGTCCTGTTCCGCCCACCCGGAAACGAGATTATTGGGTCGCAGTGGGAGACCGGAAGTTTGAGTCGCGAGATCCACCAGGGTGATGGGCTTACCGTCGTAAGTAGGCAGGGTCACCCGATCAGAAGGAAAATATTTGCTCGCCGGTTCGTTCAGGCTGACTTGGCCTTGCCTGACCATGTCAGTCAGTACGAGTGCGGTAAACACCTTCGTGATTGAGCCAATCCCGAACTCGGTGTCGCCATCCACCTTTTGCTTGTCGTCCTGACCCAGCACGCCATAGCTCACTATCCGACTGCTGCCGGGTTGAACTATACCGACAACGATGCCGGTGGCCATCTTTTGCGAATCGACACGGGTGACCAGCAGCCGATGCAATGCGGTATCAGGCATGGGTGCCGCCCATGCAGGAGCCACGAAAAGTGAAATGAGAGCCGCGTACTTAATGTTCATAGGATTGGCGCAATCGGCAGTCCGACTAACAATTAACGTGCGCTAGTATCGCAAATTCCCACCAAGATGGACGTCCGCTTCTGGCCGAAAGCGGACTTTGCATTGCAACGCCAAGCCCACCCTACATTAAACAGAAGCTATGGGTTAGCTTTGCATTCAATGCGTTCACCGCAAGCTCTACAGTAAATGAACTTATAGGGGACGATAGCTAAAGCCCCAGCACGTTCATTGCAAAAGGGACATCTCAATCGATAAATGCTGAATGCTGGAACGTAAAATGCAAGAGCAAAACTCAAATAAAATGCCGCAATCATCAGATCCGGCAGATTACCAAACAAGGTGGTAACGATTGCAACGATAGTAATTACGCCAATCCACCACAACAACATAATCAGCCACAAGCGCCTTTGCTTCTGACGTAATTTGGCAAAGTATTCGCAAGCTCCGTTGGTCATCGCGAGTTCCCAACCTCTAATAGCATTACGAATCTCGATGTCTGCTTCTGGCCGAAAACGGACGTCGTCCAAGGCCTTTGCGATAGCGATGGACAAGCTGCATGCCGACCGCTGATGCTGCTGCTCCAGCGACGTACCACGGCACGATGATTATGAGCTCCCAAGAACCGAACTCGGCCGGGTCGGCTCCGCCGCCCCATACTGGAATCCAATAAAGCGAATACGCAAGGGCCAATGGAAATACAAGGACTGCAAACCACCGGATCCCGGTTTGCGGAATCAGGCCCCACCCGAGTCCCAGCGCGCCACAGACCAGCGCGACCCAGAGCGCTCCTGAGCCAAGTGACAATGAGTTAATCAATTGGATTGCACGACTAAGCAGCGGTTCGTGGCGGCGACTTCCGTCGGCGCCTTGGGCAAGATCTGCCAGCACTTTCGACTGCTCTTCCTGCCAATCCCCAATGGGTTGGGTGCGAACCAGAAATCCATCGTAGGGTACGTGCGCTTGCATCGGATCCGTCACAAGCACCAAATTGGCAAACGGGTTTTTGTCGGCGACGACAAAGAACTCCATCTTCGATTTTGAGCCGACTAACTTGTCTCCGTATTCAATCTGCACTCTCGAATTCTCATGGTTATCCTGGGCAGTGACCTCGAAAGACAGGGTATTCGCCGTCTTCTGCCACTTGCCCACATAGAGCGTCTGTGGCTCTCCGCAGATGTCACACCACTCCGTCATAGCAAATTGGCCGTCGGGGAAGATCAGTAGGTCGTGCCCTGAAGTGTCATCCAGGATGTTTCGATAGCGCCCATAAACGTAGCCACTGTCATCGATATTGTCATCGAAGGCACGTAGGGGTTTCGATTCCCCCAAGTACTGCACGACGTAGGGTGTCTGATGTGTCCTATTGAAGCTGTTACCGAGGTCCGTGGTAAATGCGGCTACACAATCGGTGTTAGGGCAGGCGATGGAAGCGGATGAAACGAACGCGATGAGGACCATCGCGGTAATCCCCAGAGCGTTGGTTTTTGAAGTTGCCATGCGTCCCTTGCCGTATATCCATTGTTTTAACTATAAGAGAGATCGCTTTTCACGCCTCGCGCGATGTCCGCTTCTGGCCGAAAGCGGATATACCAGGAATGAAGAATAACCGTCCCAAGGCAAGAAAACACGCCCACCATCCAAGCAACCTGGCGGCGGTTTTGATCGGAACAGGTGATGCCTTTTAGGCTGGAATGAGTGACGCTTTTGAGAACGTAATCGGTGGCGGCTTCCACCGGAATACGAAGGTGCTCGCGATAACAAGCATCGAATGCCTTTGTATCCCGCGCCCGGACGAAGATACCGCCGATTCCGAGCACCCGCTATCTGCATGCGTCGTTGCTCTTCGTCATGACGATACTCCCCTAGCGGCTTCCGGGGTGCCCCGATGGCTAGGCTGCCTGGCACGAATGCTATTGGCTCAAAATGCCACGCGTCTAGCCTTTCCCCCGCATACAAAAGGTAGCTCCACTGCGCGCAAAATTATTAAACCTTGTAATCGTATACCTCTCTAATTCTTAATAATCTCTTTGCTTCCTCGGGGTTTTTAGTCCATGCGCCTACCCATTGAACTTCAAACATTTGCGTACGGTTGCCATAGGAGTTTCCCGACGTCACCTCTAATTCATAGCGAATAGTCTCGCCATCATTCAGGTATCCTTTGAAATTATTTGGTGTTTCGTATAACAACGGTTTCGCCAAATGCCTTGTAATCGAAAGCCTAAAAAAGTCGAACACCTTTTCTTTTGTGATGGTTACTAAACGAAATTTATCAAGAGGCGCCCAGCAAAATTGAAAAGGTACAGGCATCGGCAACTTTGTAAATGAACCATCACTATTTAGTTTTGCACACCCTTTCAGTAACACCCTGCATTTTGTTATAGGTAGCCAGGGTCTCTTATTTGTAACCTTAAGATGGTAATAAACATAGTCATGCCCAGCGATCGATGTTGGGTCACCCTCAACATTGTGTAGCTCTATAAGTAATCTCGGCCTAACGAAAAATGAGCGCACTTGTCTATTCCAAATTGCGACAATGCCCAAGATGATTGGACCCATCGCAGTTAGAATTTCTAAAATAATGTGAGAATGACTACTTATAGTAATTTCCATTTTTACTTCCAATACGCATTTCGTTATTGAGTAGTACGGTTAAAAAAGAACCGGTCATCGAAATGACCGGTTCTTTAGGTTGGGAATAACTCTTGAGATACTTGTGTTAGATGTTTCCTGGTTGGCATGAGGATTTACTCCCTATTATTTTCATCCTGGGGCCTGTTAGGAATAAGAAACCCGTTCTCTCTGATTTAAGCGCATTGCTGCGGAAATCAGAACTATTCCTCTTCTTTGTCGTCGTGCTCTGGATCAAGCCCTTCAATAGCACGCTCGCAATCATCTTGCGATGAATACGAGTTGGCAGAAACCGCGATTGGGACGTGGTTTCCTTTGGACTTGGCTACAAAGATATAACGACCATCTGGGCGCTTAAATTTCTCGTAATAAATATTTCCAGGCATAAATTGCCTCCTTGATTGGTCCACATGTTGTAAAAGAACCTCATCAATTGATGATGAGCCGACCCTATATATGGCCGTAGCGACACGATAGACCCTCCCCCAGAAGATTCAATGCGCGGCCATAACCCTCAGCGTTTTCGGGGGGCTTAGGTGTGCTACCGATGTGAATAGCGCGGAAGTGAAAGGGACTTCGAACCAAATCAGATGGTTAGGAGAACTACAAATGAGTGTCGAGACGAGAGGGCGAGGCGCACGCGCTGAGCGGGAGGGCATGGATGCCCGACCTGGGATTTCCCGCGGAGCAGGATAGTGAAGCGGGAAATTGAACCTCCCGACCCCGAAATATATCGGTTGTCGGAGGTTCAAATCCCCGTCCCGGTCATTTGAATATTGAAGAAATAATGGTCGGGACGAGAGGATTTGAACCTCCGACCCCTTGCACCCCATGCAAGTGCGCTACCAGACTGCGCTACGCCCCGACTTAGGCGGATAGCCCCGAAGGGCTCTTCTGACGGGGCGAATCATACGCGAAAGGGGTAAGCACTGGAAACCCGTTCGGCCTATGCGATCTTGTCGGGACGAGAGGGCCCGTCGCGCTGCGACGGGCGGGCTGACATGGATGTCAGCCCTGGACTTTTGCCCGTAGCAGGAAGCGCAGGGCAAAAGGGCGGATACGGTGCGCGGGAGGACATGGAGGTCCGACCTGGAGTTTCGGCTGGAGCAGGAGCGAGAGGTCGAAACTGAACCGGAGGCCCCTTGCACCCCTTCAAAACAGATGCGCGAACGCCCTGCGACGGAACCCGTCGGGATTCAGCGTTTCATCAGCTGGAGAAGCTCTTCCAGCTCCACGCGCATCTGGCGCACGATCTGGTGGCTTTGAGTGATGTCCTGCTTGGCGCCGTCACTGGACAGCTGCTGGCGGGCACCACCGATGGTGAAGCCCTGTTCGTACAGGAGGCTGCGGATCTGGCGGATGACCAGCACGTCGTGGCGCTGGTAGTAGCGGCGGTTGCCGCGGCGCTTCACGGGCTTCAGCTGCGGGAATTCCTGCTCCCAATAGCGCAGCACATGGGGTTTGACCCCACACAAGTCGCTGACTTCGCCGATGGTGAAGTAGCGCTTGCCCGGGATCGGGGGGAGTTCGCTATTGTTCCCGGCTTCCAGCATATGTCTCTACCCGTGCCTTGAGCTTCTGTCCCGGACGGAAAGTCACCACCCGGCGGGCAGTGATGGGGATCTCTTCGCCTGTCTTCGGGTTACGCCCCGGCCTCTGGTTCTTGTTTCTAAGGTCGAAATTGCCGAATCCGGAGAGCTTCACCTGCCGCCCCTCTGCCAGGGCCAGGCGGACCTCCTCGAAGAACAGGTCCACCAATTCCTTGGCTTCCCGCTTGTTTAGGCCTAGCTCCGCGAACAGGGCTTCGGCCATCTCCGCTTTGGTCAGCGCCATAGGGCTAATCTCTTATTGTGGCACCCAGATCCCGCTGCAGGCGTTCGGCCACTCTTCCCATGGCCGCGTCTGCGTCTTCGTCAGTAAGAGTGCGCGAAGAGTCTTGTAAAATCAAGCCTAAAGCGACGCTTTTTAGACCAGAATCTATGCCCGGTCCGCGGTAGATATCGAAGATCCGGACGTCCTGGAGCAAGGCGCCGGCGGCCTCCCGGGCCCCGGCTAGAAGCTGGGCGGCCGATACCTTTTCAGCCACCACCACCGCCAGGTCCCGGCGTACCCCCGGGAAGCGGGAAATAGCCTCAAAAACCGGTATTTTGCCGCGTAAAAGGGGCTCCAGGAGCAGTTCGAACAGGAAGGCACCCTGGGACAGGTCCAGGCTCTGCGCCACGCCCGGGTGCAATGCGCCCATCCAGCCCAATTCCACGCCCTTGAGGCTCAGACGGGCCGATTGGCCCGGATGTAGGGCCGGATGGGGGGCATTTTCAGCTTTTAGCTGCCCACCGAGGGCAGAAAGGGCCAAAAGTGCCTCTACATCCCCCTTCAGATCGGCGAAATCGGCGGCTTTCTCCTTGATCCCCCACTGGAGCGGGAATTGGGGGCCGGATATGAGTCCTGCAATTATATTTTCTTGTTTTATTTCATTGTCTTGCAGCGTAAACCTCAAACCAGTCTCGAATATGCGGACGCGATTTTCCTGGCGGCTCAGGTTGTAATGGAGCGCCTTGAGCAGGCCCTGCCATAGACCCAAACGCATCTCAGTCATCTCGGCGGTGATGGGGTTGGCCAAGGGCAGTCCAGCGCTGCCGTGCAACTGCTTCTGGCGAGCCCCGTCCACGAAGCTGTAGGTCACCACTTCCTGGTAACCCCGGTCCACCATCACCTGGCGCAGGCGGCGGAGATCCACCTGGGCTTCCGGCAGCCGGTCCATGCCCTGGTTGCTGGGGTACTGGAGTGGCGGGATATGGTCGTAACCATGGATACGCCCCACCTCTTCGATGAGGTCTTCCTCGATCTCGATGTCGAAACGGTGGCTAGGCGACTGCGTTTTCCAACCGTCCTTCTCCGCCGTGAGCGGGAAACCGAGCCGGGTGAGGATGCGTGTCACTTCCCGGTCTGCCACCTCGATGCCGAGGATGGCCGCGAGACGTGCACGGCGCAGGGTGATGGATTTGCGGGCGCGGGCCGGCGGGTGTCATGGACCGTGACCGGTCCCGGCTGGCCGCCGGCGATCTGCATCAATAACTGAGTGGCCCGTTCGAGAGCCCGGGCAGGACCCGTGGGGTCGACGCCACGTTCGAAGCGATAGGCGGCGTCTGTCTGGAGATCCAGCCGACGCGGCCAGCCACTGATGGTCGCCGGGGTGAAGTTCGCCGCTTCCAGGAAGATATCGGTGCTGCCCGCCTGCACGCTGGATTCACCGCCGCCCATGATGCCGGCGATACCCTGCAAGCGGGCGTGGTCGGCGATCACCAAGAGTTCAGAATGGGCGTCGTAGACGCCGCCGTTCAGGAGTTTCACCTTCTCCCCTGCTTTGGCCATGCGCACCACGATGCCACCTTGCAGCTTCTTGAGGTCATAGGCATGCATGGGCTGGCCGAGTTCCAGCATCACGTATTGGGTCACATCCACTGCCGGATTCACACTGCGCAAACCCGCGCGGCGCAGGCGCTCACGCATCCACAGCGGCGTCACGGCGTCCGCGCGCAGACCGCGTATCACGCGCCCGCCGTACACGGGACAGGCTTCGGTTGCCTGGTTCTCCACCGGGAAGGTGTCTTTGATGGCCGGCGGGACGGGCGCCAGATCCGAAAGCTTCAGGTCCTGGTCGTAGAGCGCACCCAGTTCCCGGGCGATACCGAAGACGCCCAGGCAATCGCCACGGTTCGGGGTGATCTCGATCTCGATGATGCGGTCGTCACCGCCTAAGTACGTCCGGAGGTCGGTACCGAGGGGCGCATCGTCCGGCAGGGCCATGAGACCGGAAGCTTCTTCCGAGAGACCGAGCTCCTTCGCGGAACAGAGCATGCCGGAAGAATCCACGCCCCTTAAGGCTGCCTGCTTGATGACGGTGCCGTCCGGGAGCTGTCCGCCCACCAGGATCACCGGGGCTTTCATGCCGACCTGCACGTTGGGAGCGCCGCAGACGATCTGCAGCACCCCGCCTTTGCCGGTATCCACTTTGCAGACCTTGAGCTTGTCCGCGGACGGGTGCGGGGCCACGCTCTCCACCTTGCCCACGATGACTTTCTGAAAATCAGGTATCGCCGGTGTCACCGCCGCCACTTCGATGCCGGCGAAACTCAAGCGCTCCCCGATCTCGGCGGCGTCCGCGTCCACCGCGATGAATTCTTTCAGCCAGGCTTCGCTGATCTTCATATGCCGCGCCTCACCGGAACTGGCGCAGGAAGCGCAGGTCGTTGTCGTAGTTCATGCGGATGTCGTCGATGCCATAGCGCAGCATCCCTAAACGCTCGACACCCATGCCGAAAGCCCAACCGCTGTAGCGCTCGGGATCGATGCGGCAGGCTTTCAGCACGTTGGGGTGCACCATGCCGCAGCCCAAGACTTCCAGCCAGCCGGTCTGCTTGCAGACGCGGCAGCCCTTACCGTGGCAGAAGATACAACTGATATCCACTTCGGCACCCGGTTCCACGAAGGGAAAATAGGAAGGCCGGAAGCGGATGCGCAGGTCATCCTGCTCGAAGAAGCGCTGCATGAAATCCGTGAGGGTGCCCCGCAGGTGAGCCATGCTCACGCCCTCGTCCACCAGCAGGCCTTCCACCTGGTGGAACATGGGGGTGTGGGTCACGTCGTAATCGTGCCGGTAGGTGCGGCCCGCGGCGATGATGCGGATGGGCGCGCCGGTCTTCAGCATGGCGCGGATCTGCACCGGTGAGGTGTGGGTGCGCAGCAGGAAAGGCCGGTCTTTCAGGTAGAAAGTGTCCATCTCGGCCCGGGCCGGATGGTCTTGCTTGAAGTTGAGCGCATCGAAGTTATGGAACTCGTCTTCGATCTCGGGCCCCGTCTCCATGCGGAAACCCATGCGCTCGAACAGCGCTTGGATGCGTTCCAGGATACGAGTGGAAGGATGCAGGCCGCCCGCTTCCTGGCCGCGACCCGGGAGCGATACGTCCACGGCTTCTTGCGCGAGCTTGGCCGTCAGGTCCGCTTGCTCGAGGGTCAGTTTGCGGGCATCCAGTGCCTCGCTCACCGCCTGCTTGGCGACGTTGATGCGCTGGCCTGCAGCGGGCCGCTCGGACGCCGGCAGCTTGCCGAGGGCCTGCAGCTCCAGGGTGAGCACGCCCTTCTTGCCAAGATAATGCACTCGCGCCTCGTCGAGAGCCGCGAGGCTCCCGCAGCCCGCGACGCGGGCCTTGGCTTCGGCTACGAGACTGTCCAGATCAGTGGCCATCGGTGCATTTCTTCTGGTTTGGGTGCCCACTATAAACGAACAAGGGGAAAGGCTTGTTAAAGGCCTTTCCCCTCGCTCGTATGCCGGTGACCTCTGTCGGCCACCCCATCATCGTCAGGCTAAGCTTGCTTTCGCTTTCTCTGCGAGCGCGGCGAAACCGGCCTTGTCGAAGACGGCGATGTCGGCCAGCACCTTGCGGTCCAGGTCGATCTTCGCCTTCTTCAGGCCGTTCATAAATCGGCTGTAGGAGAGTCCGCTCAGACGCGCGGCGGCGTTGATACGGGCGATCCAGATGCCACGCATGTCGCGCTTGAGGGCGCGACGATCGCGGAAGGCATACTGCCCCGACTTCATCACCGCCTGTTTGGCGGTACGGATGTTCTTGCGACGGGCGTTGTAATAGCCCTTGGCGCGGCCAAGCGTCTTCTTGTGCTTGGCGCGGCTGGTGACGGAACGTTTTACGCGAGCCATGGTTCTATCCTCTCTTTATCACGAGTACGGCAGCATCTGCTTGACGCGGAAGTGATCCTGAGGGACCACGAGCGTCGAGCCGCGCAACTGACGTTTACGCTTGCTGCTCTTCTTGGTGAGGATATGGCGCTTGTGCGACTGGCCACGCTTGAACTTTCCCGTGCCGGTGGCACGGAAACGCTTCGCGGCAGCGCGATTCGTCTTGATCTTGGGCATGTCAAACTCCTGATTGCATCTATGTTGCCTGGCCCCGCTCTGAAGCGGCGTTGAGGTGTTCGCCAGGGGTGGAAGGGATGATCCCGACCACTTTTGTTGCTCAAACTTCTTAGCGCTGAAAACTACTGTTTACGTTTCGGGCCGATGATCATCACCATCTGTTTGCCCTCGAGCCGGGGGAACTGCTCCACCTGGCCCACTTCTTCCAGATCCTTCTTGATGCGCTCCAGGATGCCGACGCCGATATCCTGATGCAGCAACTCACGTCCGCGGTACCTCAGGGTCACCTTCGCCTTGTCACCTTCGGTGAGGAAGCGGGTCAGGTTACGCAGCTTGATCTGGTAATCGCCCTCGTCCGTCGTGGGACGGAACTTCACTTCCTTGACCTGGATCTGCTTCTGCTTCTTGCGCGCAGTCTGCTGCTTCTTGTTCAGTTCGAAGAGATACTTACCGTAATCCATCACCCGGCACACCGGCGGATCCGCGGTGGGCGATACCTCGACGAGATCCTGGCCATGCTCGGTGGCGTACTGGATGGCCTCGCGGGTGAACATGATTCCGATCTGCTGGTTGTCCGGGCCGATGACCCGGACCTTGGGCGACGTGATCTCCCCGTTTCGCCTGGCGCGCTTCTCAGAGCTGATTAGATGATCCTCCAAAAATAAACCTGAACCGCCTCGCCCCGCTCGGGCGCTCTAGGCTTTGGTTCAGGCTGACACTCCGCGGCTTGCCACCTCAGACTCGAGACGCCGGGCGAAGTCCTCAAGCTTGAGGCTGCCCAGGTCCTGGCCTTCGCGTGTACGCACCGCCACGGAACCCGATTCCATCTCCTTGTCGCCCACCACCAAAAGGTAGGGAACGCGTTGGAGCGTATGTTCGCGTATTTTAAAGCCTATCTTCTCATTCCTCAAGTCGGATTCCACCCGAAATCCCTGATTCCCATGGGTTTTCAGGGTTTCTAGTGCTTTTTTCGCGTATTCCGCCTGTCGGTCGGTGATGGTGAGCACCACCGCCTGCACCGGGGCGAGCCAGGCCGGGAAGCGCCCGGTATGGTGCTCGATGAGGATCCCGAGGAAACGCTCCATGGAGCCGATGATGGCCCGGTGCAGCATGACGGGCACGTGCTTGGCCCCGTCCTCCCCCACGTACTCGGCCCCCAGGCGGCCGGGCATGTTGAAGTCCACCTGCATGGTGCCGCACTGCCAGACCCGGCCGATGGCGTCTTTCAGGGAGTACTCGATCTTGGGGCCGTAGAAGGCACCCTCCCCTGGCGACACCTCGAAGGGGCAGCCGGAGGCCTTGAGGGATTCCATCAGCGCCCTCTCAGCTTTATCCCAAAGGCCGTCTTCGCCCACCCGGTTCACTGGGCGGGTGGCGACTTTGTAGATGATCTCGGTGAAGCCGAAGTCCTTATAGACCCGCTGCAGGAGCTGGGTGAAGTCCGCGCACTCCTGCTGGATCTGGTCTTCGGTGCAGAAGACGTGGCCGTCGTCCTGGGTGAAGCCACGCACCCGCATGAGGCCGTGCAGCGCGCCCGACGGTTCGTTGCGATGGCAGGAGCCGAACTCGCCGAAGCGCAGGGGCAGGTCCCGGTAGCTCTTGAGGCCATGCTTATAGATGAGGATGTGGCCCGGGCAGTTCATGGGCTTGATGGCGAAGTCGCGCTCTTCCGAGTGGGTGATGAACATGTTGTCCCGGAAGTTCTGCCAGTGACCGGTCTTCTCCCAGATGGTCTTGTCCATGATCTGGGGACCGCGCACTTCCGAGTAGCCGTTGTCCGCATACACGCGGCGCATGTACTGCTCCACCTGCTGCCAGAGCGCCCAACCCCGGGGATGCCAGAACACCATGCCCGGTGCTTCTTCCTGGGTGTGGAACAGGTCCAGCTCCCGGCCGATGCGCCGGTGGTCGCGCTTCTCCGCCTCTTCCAGGCGCGTGAGGTAGGCCTGCAGGGACTTCTTGTCGGTCCAGGCGGTGCCGTAGATGCGCTGCAGCATCTCGTTCCTGGAGTCGCCGCGCCAATAGGCACCGGCCACTTTCATGAGCTTGAAGGCTTTCAGCTTACCGGTGCTGGGCACGTGGGGGCCACGGCAGAGATCGATGAAGTCGCCCTGACGGTAGAGCGAGATGTTCTGGTCCGCCGGGATGCTCGCGATGATCTCGGCCTTGTACTTCTCGCCCATGTCGCTGAAGAACTTCACGGCTTCATCCCGGGGCATGACGCTGCGGGTGACTGTCTGGTCCGCCGCGGCCAGCTCTTCCATGCGCTTCTCGATGGCAGCCAGGTCTTCGGTGGTGAAGGGCCGCTTGTAGGCGAAGTCGTAGAAGAAGCCGTCTTCGATCACGGGACCGATGGTGACCTGGGCTTCCGGGAACAGTTGCTTCACCGCCTGGGCCAGCAAGTGGGCGGTGGAATGGCGGATGACGTCGAGACCGTCCGGGTCACGGTCGGTGACGATGCTTAGGTTTGCATCGTGAGAGAGGGTGAAGGAGGTATCCACGACTTTCCCGTCCACTTTGCCGGCGAGCGCCGCTTTGGCGAGGCCAGGACCGATGCTGGCGGCCACTTCAGCGACCGTCACCGGATTGGGGAATTCGCGTTTGGAACCGTCAGGAAGCGTGATGGCGGGCATCGAATCTCTCCTTACAGTGGCGATCTATACAAACGACCGCGTGTTTCGGGTTATGTGAAGACCAAACTCTCGTATGTATTGGTAGGCTCGATTGGACTCGAACCAACGACCCCCACCATGTCAAGGTGGTGCTCTAACCAGCTGAGCTACGCGCCTGTAAATCTACGCGCGCAACGATACCGGAAAGGCCTTGTTTCTTCAAGGTTTTAGCGGGAATACCCAATAGAAACGGGCCATGGATGGCCCGCGTTTCTTAGAACCACATTGCTTCTGGAGACGCGAAAGCCGGAAACCGCGTTTTCGGCTTTCGCAAAGCAAAAAGCCACGACGGCTTTTTGCGCTCGATTAGCCGCTGCCTGTCTTCGCTTCCGGCAGACCCATGTCTATCTCCCGCACACGCCGGATGTCGTCGCGCAGGCGTGCCGCCTCCTCGAACTCGAGATCCCGGGCCGCCTTGTGCATCTGCTGCTCCAGCTGCCGGATGAGCTTCAGCCGTTTCTCAGGCGTCATGGCCTCGTAGCGGCCGCGCTCATCCGCGGCTCGGGCCAGCGCTGCCCCTCCCCGTCCGCCGCTCTGGTAGGAACGGGCGCCTTCCATCACGTCTGCTACCGCCTTCTGGATACCCTGGGGCGAGATGCCGTGGGCTTCGTTGTAGGCGACCTGCTTCGTGCGGCGCCGGTCCATCTCGTCCATGGCCCGCTGCATGGAGCCGGTGATCTTCTCGGCGTAGAAGATGACCTTGCCGTTCACGTTGCGGGCCGCGCGGCCGCTGGTCTGGATGAGGGAACCTTCGGAGCGCAGGAAGCCTTCCTTGTCCGCATCCAGGATGGCCACCAGGGACACTTCCGGCAGATCCAGGCCTTCCCGCAAGAGGTTGATGCCCACCAGCACGTCGAAGACACCGAGGCGCAGATCCCGGATGATCTCCGTGCGTTCCACGGTCTCGATGTCCGAATGCAGATAGCGCACTTTCACCCCATGCTCAGCGAAGTATTCCGTGAGGTCTTCCGCCATGCGCTTGGTCAGCGTGGTGACCAGCACCCGCTCGTGGATATCGGCTCTGATCTTAACTTCTGACAGTAAGTCATCAACTTGGGTGCGGGCCGGGCGCACTTCCACCAGCGGATCTATCAAGCCCGTGGGTCGCACCACCTGCTCTACGATGTTATCGGACAAGCGCTTCTCATAAGGCCCCGGGGTCGCCGAGACGAAGATGGCCTGGGGTTCCCGGGCCTCGAATTCCTCGAAGCGCAGAGGCCGGTTATCGAGAGCCGAGGGCAGGCGGAAGCCGTATTCCACCAGGGTCTCTTTGCGGGAGCGGTCACCTTTATACATGCCACCCAGCTGCGGGATGGTCACGTGGCTCTCGTCGATCACCAGCATGGCGTTCTTCGGCAAGTAATCGAACAAGGTGGGCGGCGGCTCCCCCGCCTTGCGGTCGGACAGATGCCGCGAGTAGTTCTCGATGCCGCTGCAGTAGCCGATCTCCGCCATCATCTCGATATCGAAGAGCGTGCGTTGCTCCAGGCGTTGGGCTTCCACCAGCTTGTTGGCTTTGCGCAGCTCGTCGAGGCGTGGCTTCAGCTCCAGCTTTATCTTCTCGATGGCTTCCAGCAACCTACTGCGGGGCGTGACGTAGTGGCTCGTCGGATAGACCGTGTAGCGCGGCACCGGCTTGATGACGGCGCCCGTGAGGGGGTCGAACACGCTCAAGGTCTCGATCTGGTCGTCGAAGAGCTCGATGCGGATGGCCTCGCGATCCGATTCTGCCGGGAAGATGTCGATGACCTCGCCCCGCACCCGGTAGGTGCCGGAAGTGAAATCCAGCTCGTTGCGGGTGTATTGGATCTCGGCCAGCCGGCGCAGGATGCTGCGCTGGTCGATCTTGTCGCCCCTGGATACATGCAACACCATGCTCAGGTACGAGGTGGGGTCACCCAAGCCGTAGATGGCCGAGACTGTGGCCACGATGATGGTGTCCGGCCGTTCCAGGATGGACTTGGTGGCGGACAGGCGCATCTGCTCGATGTGCTCGTTGATGGAGGCGTCCTTCTCTATATATGTGTCCGAGGACGGGACGTAGGCCTCCGGCTGGTAGTAGTCGTAATAGGAGACGAAGTACTCCACTGAGTTGTCCGGGAAGTAGGTCTTGAACTCCCCGTAGAGCTGCGCCGCCAGGGTCTTGTTGGGCGCCAGCACCATGGTCGGGCGTTGCAGGTCCTGGATGACGTTGGCGATGGAGAAGGTCTTGCCGGAGCCGGTGACGCCCAAGAGCGTCTGACGGGCGAGACCGTTCTTGAGGCCCTCGATGAGACCCGTGATGGCCAGTGGGTTGGTCACCGGCAGGCTTGTAGTCGGCGTGGAGTCGGAATTCGTCGCTCATTTGGTAATTTCTGCACGGTTTCCTTATCATGATACCGCCCCTGCCGTCTGGATGGAGCATCTCCTTGAACATCGCCCTCTCTGAACGCGCTGCGCGACTTCAGCCCTCGCCCACGCTCGCTGTCACTGCGCGCGCGGCTGCCCTCAAGGCCGAGGGCAAGGACATCATCGGCCTCGGCGCCGGTGAGCCGGATTTCGACACTCCGGAGCACATCAAGGAAGCCGCTATCCGCGCCATGCGCGCCGGTCAGACCAAGTACACCGCGGTGGAAGGCACTCTGTCTCTTAGACGAGCCGTGGTGGACAAGTTCAAACGCGACAACGGCCTCACCTACACGCCCGCCCAGATCCTCGTCTCATCTGGGGGCAAACAGAGTTTCTTCAACCTCTGCCAGGCGGTCATCAACCCCGGCGACGAGGTGGTGGTGCCGGCGCCCTATTGGGTGTCTTACCCCGAGATCGTGGCCATCGCCGGCGGCACGCCGATCATGCCCTATGCCGGTGCTGATCAGGGCTACCGCCTCACGCCCACGCAGCTGGAGAAATCCATCAGCAAGCGCACGCGCTTGATGGTGATCAACAGTCCCTCCAACCCCACGGGTATGGCCTACCGCCGCGCGGAACTCCTGGCCTTGGGCGAAGTGCTGCGCAAGCATCCCCAGGTGTTGATCGCCACCGACGACATGTACGAGCCCTTCACCTGGCACGGCGAACCTTTCTGCAACATCCTCATGGTCTGCCCGGATCTCTACGACCGCACCCTAGTGCTGAACGGCTGCTCCAAGGCTTACTCCATGACCGGCTGGCGCATCGGCTACGCCGGTGGACCCGAGAGCGTCATCAAGGCCATGGGCAATATGCAGTCCCAGAGCACGTCCAACGCCTGCTCCATCTCCCAGGCGGCGGCCGAGGCAGCGTTGACCGGTGACCAGGAATGCGTGCGCGTCATGTGCCGTGCCTTCCGCGAGCGCCATGAGTACGTATATAAGACCCTGAAAGCCATGCCGGACGTGGCAGTACTGCCGGCGGACGGCACCTTCTACTCCTTCCCGGATCTTTCGGCGGCCATCAAACGCTTGAAGCTCAAGGACGACATCGAGCTCTGCGAGCGGCTCCTGGTGGATGCGGGCGTGGCGGTAGTGGCCGGGCTCGCCTTCGGGGCGCCGGGGCACGTGCGGCTCTCCTTCGCCACCAGCATGGAGAACCTCAAGGGAGCGCTGGGCCGGATCCAGACTTTCCTGGAGAAACGCTGAAAACCCCTGGTTTCATTGACCCCTGTCGGGGGCTTCTTTACACTATGCGCCCTTCGCGAGCGTTTCCCCGGTAGCTCAGTGGTAGAGCAGTCGACTGTTAATCGACTGGTCGCTGGTTCGAATCCGGCCCGGGGAGCCATATCCTGCCTGACGCCTTCCCTGCCTTAGACTGTTGACCACCAAAGCCGGGTCTCCCGGCCCGGGACAAGCCATGGCTAAGACCGCGGTCGTCATCCTCAATTACAACTCGGCGGAGCACACCCTGCGCTGCCTGGCGGCCCTGCGCGCCATGAGCAAGGTCTTGCCCGAGATCGTGGTGGTGGACAACGCCTCGGCCCCCGCTGACCGGGAGAAGCTCACCCCCCAGGCCATGAGCGGCGTGAAGCTCATCCATTCACCCAAGAACTTAGGCTTCTCCGGCGGCATGATGCTGGGGGCTCGGCATACCCAGGCTGATTACGTGCTGCTCTTGAACAGCGACTGTGAGTTCCAGAACGACGTGCTGGGCAACCTTAACTGACTTCATGCAGGCCCATCCGGATGCCGCACTCTGCGGCACCGCCATGCTGGATGAGTCCGGCAAGCGCCGCTCCAGCTTCAATTACTTCCCTTCGCTGTTCCATAGCCTCTTCGGCTACGGCCTCTCAAGGCTCTTAAACCCGCGCCGTTATCCGGACCGGCGTGCCGAGCACAGCGAACCCCTGCAGGTGGACGTGGTGAGCGGCGCTGCCATGTTCATGCGCGACACGGTGCTGAAAGAATTGGGCGGTCTCGATACGGGCTACTTCCTCTACTGCGAGGAAGAGGACTATGCCCTCCGGGTACGCCGGGCAGGCTTGCAGACCTGGCTCGTGCCGGCGGCGCGGATCATGCACGTGGGCGGGGCCAGCTCCCAGGGCGCCGAGATCAAACCGCGCCTGCAGCAGGAGTTCTACATCAGCTTCTGTCGCTATCTACGACTGCACTACACCCCGGCCTACGGCGCAGCCTTCCGTCTGGTGACGGCTCTGAAGCTAGTGAAGCGCGCCCTCACGGGCCGCGTGCCGTTCGCGCTGGTGGGGTTCGTGTTGAAAGGCGCGCCGGACTCGGCGAGCCTGCGGCATCAGGCCTGAGCGCTGAACTTCAGGCCCACCACACCGACGATGATGAGGGCGAGAAACACCAGGCGTATCGCGTTGGCGGACTCGCCGAACAGCCATATGCCTAAGAACGCGGTGCCCACGGCACCGATGCCGGTCCAGACTGCGTAAGCGCTGCCGATGGGCAGCCGCTGCGCCACCACACCCAACAGACCCATGCTGATGATCATGGCCGCGACTGTCGCGACGGTGGGCCAGGGACGGGTGAAGCCTGCGGTGTACTTGAGGCCGACGGCCCAGCCGGTCTCGAACAGGCCCGCCAGTACCAATAAGGCCCAGGCGAGGCTGGTGCTCAACGCTTGCCCTGTTTGAGGTCGCTGCCGATCTGGATCAGGTAATCCCGGAAAGTGTTGCCCAGCTCCGTATGCTTCAGGCCGTATTCCACCGTGGCCCGCAGGTAGCCTTCCTTGCTGCCACAGTCATAGCGCACACCCTCGAATTCGTAGCCGAAGACTTTCTCGTGTTTCAGCAGGTCTGCGATGGCATCGGTCAGTTGTATCTCACCACCGGCACCGGTGCGGGTCTCTTTCAAGAGGCTGAAGATGCGCGGCGTGAGGATATAGCGGCCCACTACGCCCAGGTTCGAGGGAGCCACCTTGGGGTCCGGTTTCTCCACGATGCTCTGCACTTCATGCAGGCGCGGGCCGGCGCTCGTCGGCTTGATGATGCCGTAGCGATTGGTCTCGTCGGGCTTCACTTTCTCGATGCCCACCATGCTGGACTGCTTCTCGGCGAACACTGCCGCCATCTGTTGCAGAGTGGAACGGGCACCGCCGTCGATCAAGTCGTCCGCCAGGATCACGTAAAAGGGTTCGTTGCCTACCGCAGGCTCAGCACAGAGCACCGCATGGCCGAGGCCCAGCGCTTCCGCTTGGCGGATGTACACACATGAAACGTGCTTCGGCACGATGCTCTGCACGAGCGCCAGCTGCTCTTTCTTGCCGCGCAACTCGAGCTCGGTCTCCAACTCATAGGCGCTGTCGAAATGGTCTTCGATGGAGCGCTTGGTGCGGCTCGTGACGAACACCAGCACTTCCACACCGGCCTGGATCGCCTCCTCCACCGCATACTGGATGAGGGGCTTGTCCACCACCGGCAACATCTCCTTCGGGCTGGCCTTGGTGGCCGGCAGGAAGCGTGTGCCGAGGCCTGCGACCGGGAAGACAGCTTTGCGGATGCGTGTGGCTGACATGGCGTGGATCTCTTCTACTAGTTATAGCTGGAAAGCGTCAGACCGGGGGCTTCGGATGCACGTTCTGGGCCGGCGGTCCCAAGAGCACTTCGTAGAACGGTTTGTTGCTGTCCCAGGTCTTGCAACTGGGGCATTGCCAATAGAGGGTACGGCCACGGAAACCGCATTCTTCGCAGCGATAACGCGGCCCATTCTTCATGAGGTCCCGCACCGCGATGCGCAGAGGTTCCACGTCGTTGGCTGCCGGGCCGCCGTGGCGGCTCGCCAGCGCCAGATGCATCTGATAGAGACTCTGTAGCGTCGGCTCGCTGCGCAGGTATTCCACCACGCACTCGCGGGAGATGGGATCGTCCAGGGCATCATCGAAGACTGCCGCGAGACCGATGTATCGCCCCGCCTTGGGATTGCTCGCCCGCAGTTTCTGCAGCATGGCTACGAAAGCTGCCTGCCCGTCCAGACGCCGGGTGATGCGCCCTAAAGGCGGCAACACTTCTGTGGCGTAACGGATCTCGTGCTGCAACACCAGCTCGTAATCGCGGCGACCCTCTTCCCAATCGGACGCGTTCTCCGCCATCTGGGCCAGCATGAGGTAAGCCCGCACGCAGTCCGCGTCCTGGGACTGGGCCCGGCGCAAGTGCTTCTGGGCCGTCGCGGGATCCTGGGCCAGCAAGGCCGACTGGGCCAGCTCGCAGTAATACTGGGCGATGATGTGGTGCTCGGACACCGTGGTGAGGGATTCCAGGCGCCGGCGCATGGCGATGGCCTGCTCCCAATCCCGTTGCAACTCATACAGGGACACCAGGCTGTGCAGCACCTGCTCGGTGTAAGCCGGGGCGTCCAAGAGCTCCAGAAGGATGGTCTCGGCCCGGTCCAGTAACCCGGCCCGTAGGTAGTCCTGGGCCAGCTCGTAGAGGGCCTCGGCACGATGGGCGCGGCTCAAGTTGGGCCGTGCGATGAGGTTCTGATGGATGCGGATGGCCCGGTCGCCTTCGCCACGGCGGCGGAACAGGCTGCCGAGAGCGAAGTGGGTCTCCACGGTGTCGGAGTCCACTTCCGCCATGCGGATGAACACCTCGATGGCCTTGTCCGGCTCTTCGTTGAGCAGGAAGTTGAGTCCCTTGAAGTATTCGGCGCTGGCGAAGCGAGCTGGTAGATGCCTGAGGCCGCTGCGGCTCCAACGGGCCAGGAACCAGCCGGCGAGCCCGGCGGCCACGATCAGTAGGAAGACGATGGCGCCTGAATCAACGGTCATGTTTGAACGGCACGCTGCGCAGGTTGCGGATCTCGGTCTCGGACTCGCGTATCGTGTCTTGCAACTTGCGGTTCTCGCGCCGCATGCGGAACACCACGGTGAAGGCGCTCGCCAAGCCTAACAGCCAGCCCAGCACGGCGGTGCCCAGGAGCGCCGAGGACAGATGCACCTGCTCGCTGCCCACGAGGTAATCCAGGCGCACGATGGCGCCGTTGGCATAAGCCAACATGAGCGCCAGCGCGAACACGCACAGCAGCGATACGAGGGTTATCCAACGGATCATGGGGTATCACCCGGCTGCCATAGCAGGGTCTGGAAAGTGATGGACTCAGGCCTGCGCGTCTGGGAGCTCGTGATTGACGCGATCCCGCAGGTCCTTGCCCGGTTTGAAATGAGGGACGTACTTGCCCGGCAGCGCTACCGCATCGCCGGTCTTGGGGTTGCGCCCCATGCGCGGCGGACGGAAGTGCAGCGAGAAGCTGCCGAAGCCGCGGATCTCGATGCGCCTGCCCGTGGACAAGGCAGTGCTCATCCGCTCGAGGACCATCTTCACGGCCAATTCGATGTCTTTGGCAGCGAGATGACTCTGCTTCCGGGAGATGAGTTCGATCAGCTCAGACTTGGTCATTGTTGCCTTCCGTCTCGAACGCCGAACGATAACGCCGTAAACCTAAACCGATACTCTGACTGGCAAGGATAGCGCCCGCGGCCTCACGACCGCGGGCGCATCTCTATCAGTCTTCCTTGGAACCAGCGATGTGCTCCTTGAGGAGATCGCCGAGGGCGGTGGTGCCGCCCGTACCGCCGCGGCCGTAGTCTTCCACGGCCTGGGCTTCTTCCTGCATCTCTTTCGCCTTCACGGACAGGCTCAGGGTGCGGTTCTTGCGATCGACGCCCGTGAAGCGGGCTTCGATCTCATCACCTTCCTTGAGCACCGTGCGCGCATCTTCGATGCGATCGCGGGACAGTTCGCCGGCGCGGAGGTAGCCCTCGATGCCGTTGCCCAGGTCGATCGTCGCGCCCTTGGCGTCCACGGTGGTGACCTTGCCCTTGACGATGCTGCCCTTCGGGTGATCGGCGAGGAAGTTGGAGAACGGATCCTTCTCCATCTGCTTGACGCCGAGCGAGATACGCTCGCGCTCCGCATCCACCGCGAGCACCACGGCCTCGACCTCGTCGCCCTTCTTGTAGTTGCGCACGGCTTCTTCGCCGGGCATGTCCCACGAGATGTCGGACAGGTGGACCAGGCCGTCGATGCCGCCGTCCAGGCCGATGAAGATGCCGAAGTCGGTGATCGACTTGATCTTGCCCTTGATGCCGGTCGCCCTTCTTGTGACTCGCGGCGAAGTCTTCCCACGGGTTCGGCGTGCACTGCTTCATGCCGAGCGAGATGCGACGACGCTCTTCGTCGATGTCCAGCACCATGACTTCGATTTCGTCGCCCACCTGGACGACCTTGGCCGGGTTGACGTTCTTGTTGGTCCAATCCATTTCGGAGACGTGCACCAGGCCTTCGACGCCCGGCTCGATCTCGACGAAGCAGCCGTAGTCGGTGATGTTGGTGACCTTGCCGAACAGACGGGTGCCGGTCGGATAGCGGCGCGCGATGCCGACCCACGGATCGTCGCCCAGCTGCTTCAGGCCCAGCGAGACGCGGTTGCGCTCGCGATCGAACTTGAGCACCTTGACGTCGATCTCCTGGCCGACCGCCACCACTTCGGACGGATGCTTGACGCGCTTCCACGCCATGTCGGTGATGTGCAGCAGGCCGTCGATGCCGCCCAGGTCCACGAACGCGCCGTACTCGGTGAGGTTCTTGACCACGCCCTTGACGATCGCGCCTTCCTGCAGCTTGGTGAGCAGCTCTTCGCGCTCGGCGCTGGATTCCTGTTCGACCACTGCGCGGCGGGAGACCACGACGTTGTTGCGCTTGCGGTCGAGCTTGATGACCTTGAACTCCAGTTCCTTGCCTTCAGATAGACCGGGTCGCGCACGGGACGCACGTCCACCAGCGAACCGGGCAGGAACGCGCGGACGCCGTTGATCTCGACGGTGAAGCCGCCCTTGACCTTGCCGGTGATGAAGCCCTTGACGATCTCGGCCTTGGTGAAGGAATCCTCGAGACGGGTCCACGAACGGGCACGCTTGGCTTTCTCGCGCGAGAGGCGCGTCTCGCCGAAACCGTCCTCGAACGCATCGAGTGCGACTTCGACTTCGTCGCCCACGGCGACTTCCAGCTGGCCCTGCTCGTTATAAAACTGTTCGGCGGGTATCACCCCTTCCGATTTGAGGCCGGCGTTGACGATGACGACGTCGGGCCGGATCTCGACTACCAGGGCCTTGAGGATGGACCCTGATTGCATCTGCTTCTTGCTGATGCTTTCTTCGAAGAGTTGTGCGAATGATTCAGTCATGTTGAGTTGCCTAACACCCCCGCGAAGGGGCACCTGTAGTTGATATACCGCCGCCCGATCCTTCGGGACAGTCGGGTTGTTACAAAACGGGCCGAGGCTTCCTGCCGAGGCCATCCTGGATCTATTACGTCTGGATGATTCCATCCTGGAATCATCCAGACTCGGCGAGTCCGGCACATGTCCGGACTCGCCTGCGACGAATCACGCACTTACGTGCTTGATTCGCGGGCGGTGCATCCCTGCACCGCTCGGACTTCTATCAGCCCCCGGAGACCCCGCCGAAGCGCTCCCGGGCCAGCTGCATGACACGCCCCACCACCTGCTCGATGGCTATCCCCGTGGTATCCAGCTCCACCGCGTCAGCGGCGGGCCGCAAAGGGGATACCGAACGGGTCTGATCCCGCTCGTCTCGGGCGCTTATGTCATGAAAAAGGGCGTCAAGGTTAGCAGCTAATCCTTTCTGTTTCAACTGGTTATAGCGTCTTTGTGCCCTTTCCCGGGCGCTCGCCGTGAGGAAGATCTTCAGCCCCGCTTCGGGGAAGATGACGGTACCCATGTCCCGGCCATCGGCCACGAGACCCGGGGGATGGCGGAAACTATGCTGTAAATCCCGTAAACCGATGCGTACTTCCGGGATGGCCGCGAGCTTGGAGGCCCGTTCACCGCAGTCCTCGGCCCGGATGGCGAGGCTCACGTCCCGGCCGGCGAGCAGGATGCGCTCCTCCTCCGCCAGGTCCTGGCCGAATTCCACGTTGAGGGTCCTGGCCATGGCTGCCAGCCGCTCTGGAGCATCGATGCCCACCCCCGCCTCGACGGATGCCAGGGCCAACACCCGATAGAGGGCGCCGCTGTCCAGGAGATGCCAGCCGAGCTGCCGGGCTGCTTGGCGGCTGACGGTGCCCTTGCCTGACCCGCTGGGGCCGTCGATGGTGAGTACCGGCGGCAGCGCTCTCATGGGGCCTCTCCGTAGGACGCTGATGCCGAGTCCAGCCCGGTTCGCGACCGCTGCGAAGCCTGGGAACGAGGTGTCTACGTTGCGGCAGTCGTGGATGGTGAGGGGTGCCTCGGCCTTGAGGGCTGCCATGGCGAAGGCCATGGCGATACGGTGATCGCTGAAGCTCTGGATGCTGCCGCCGCGGAAGCGCTCTACGCCGGTGACGCTGATGTCATCGCCTTCCACGGTCACGGGCACGCCGAGCACTTGCAGGCCCGTCTGCATGGCCAGGAGGCGGTCGCTCTCTTTCACCCTGAGCTCTCCTGCACCCCGCACCCGGGTCACGCCGCGAGCCGCTGCGGCTGCTACCAGCAGCGCCGGTATCTCGTCGATGGCGAGCACCACTTGCTCGGGGCTGATATCGATGCCGTGCAGCATGCCGCCCCGCACCTGGATGTCTGCCACCGGCTCGCCGCCGAGAGTGCGCGGGTTCAATAGCTCTATCTCAGCGCCCATCTCCCGCAACATGCGGATGACGCCGTCGCGGGTGGGGTTCACGCCCACGTTCTCCAACAGGAGTTCGCTGCCCGGCGTCATGGCGGCGGCCACCAGGAAGAAGGCCGCCGACGAGAGGTCGCCGGGCACTTCGATCTGGGTAGCGTGCAGCACGCCGCCGCCGTGTACGCCGAGCCAGCCGTTCTCTTTCAGGCAGCTATTACTGAAGGCGCTCAGCATGCGTTCCGTATGATCGCGACTGGTGCGCGGCTCTTTGATCCAGCTGTAACCGCCCGCATAGAGGCCCGCCAGCAGCAGCGCGGACTTCACCTGGGCACTGGCCACCGGCAACATGTAACGCAGAGGCTTGAGCGGACGCATGCCGCGGATGGTGAGAGGCGCGCAGCCTTCGCGGCTCTCCACCTGGGCACCCATGGCGGTCAAGGGTGCGATGACCCGCTGCATGGGCCGCTTGCGCAGCGACTCGTCGCCGGTGAGGCGCACAGCGAAATCCTGGCCTGCCATGAGTCCCATGAGGATGCGGATGGCAGTGCCGGAATTGCCGAGATCGAGTTCTGATTTAGGTTCACGCAGACCCATGAGGCCGCGGCCATGCACGCTCAAGTTCTCGGCGCCGTGCAAATCCACCTTGATCCCCAAGGCGCGGATGGCGGCGAGAGTAGCGAGACAATCGGCGCCCATCAAGAAACCGCTGACGCGAGTCTCCCCTTCGGCGATGGCGCCCAAGAGCAATGCACGATGCGAGATGGACTTGTCGCCGGGCACCCGCAGCGTGCCTTTCAGGCTGCCGCCGGGGGTGACGGAGTAATCTACGGAAGCGACAGGATGGCTGGCCGTCTGCATGGGCTTCAGGCCTTGAGCACCTTCGCGAGAGCGCGCAGGAGACGCGTGTTCTGCTCTGCGAGAACCGGCAGTGATGCGCAGATGGTTCGGCAAGCCGTAGGCATCCAGGGGGCGCACGATCACGCCTTCTCTCAGCAAGGCCTGGAACACTGGGCGCCCTGCACGCCCCATGTCGGCGGTGACGAAGTTGCAGATGGACGGGATGGTCTTTAACCCCAAGGCTTTCAGCCCCGCATCGAGCTTCTTCAGCTCCACGTGATTGAGTTCGAGAGTGCGCTTGATGTGCTCTCGGTCGCCGATGGCGGCAGCGGCAGCAGCCTGGCCCAGGGAGCCAGGATTGAAGGCGAGCCGCGCGCGATTGAGCAGGTCTATGAGCTTGGGGTGAGCTAGTGCATAGCCCACTCGCGCGCCCGCCAGGCCATAGGCCTTGGAGAAGGTGCGCATGACCATGAGGTTGGGGAATTCCGGCAGCAGCGCACTGGCATCAGGATAGTCAGGCTCGAGATCATGGGCGTATTCGCAGTAGGCCTCGTCCACCAAGACGATGGTGTCTTGGGGCACGCGCTTCAGGAAGGCTTTGAGTTCCGTACCGCCCACCCAGGTGCCCGTAGGGTTATTGGGGTTGGCGATGAACACCACCCGAGTGTCGGCGCGCAGAAGCGCGGCCATGTCGTCGAGATTATGGCCGTAAGGCTGGCTCGGATGCTCCGGCGGATTAGCTTCTGCGACGAGCTGCTCCGCCCCCGTCGCTTGCGTCACGATGTTGTACACCGAGAAACCGTAACGGGAGATCACGGCCGAGCGACCCGGGCAGAGGAACACACGCGCCACTAATTCCAAGATGTGATCGGAGCCGGTGCCTACCAGGATATGGGAGATATCCGTGCGGTGATGGTCGGCGAGCGCGCGCTTGAGGGCGTAGGCATTGCCATCCGGATAGAGCGCTGTCTCTTCGAGAGACTGGCGCATGGCCGCCAGTGCCAGAGGGCTCGTGCCCAGAGGGTTCTCGTTGGACGCGAGCTTGATGATGCCGGTGATGCCGAGTTCTCTCTCCAATTCGGAGATGGGCTTGCCGGGTTCGTAGGGGCGCAGGCCCGGGATGCCCGGCGCCGTGAACTTGATCGGATCGAACTCAGCCACGACGGCGCTCGAAGTCGTCCATGAAACCCACCAGAGCCTGCACGCCCTCTTCCGGCATGGCGTTGTAGAGGCTGGCGCGCATGCCACCGGCGTACCGATGGCCTTTGAGGTTGAGCAAGCCCGCCTTGTCTGCTTCTTCCAGGAACATGGGTTCCAGGGCTGCGTCTTTGATGTTGAACGGGACGTTCATGATGGAACGCACAGGAGGCGCGATCTTGTTCAGGTAGAACCCACCGCGGTCCACACGGGAATACAGGAGGTCTGCCTTGCGCTTGTTGCGCACTGCCATGGCCTCGGCGCCGCCCTGGCGCTTGATCCACTGCAGCATCTTGCCGCAGACGTACCAGGCATACACCGAAGGCGTATTGAGCATGGAATGCTGCTCGGCATGAGCGCGGTAATCCAGCATGGTGGGGATGCCGGCCGCGGGCGCCTTCAGGGCAGCGCGCCGCACGACCACGATAGTGAGGCCGGCGATGCCTAAATTCTTTTGAGCCGCGGCATAGATCAGCGCGAAGCGCTTCACGTCTACCGGGCGTGACAGGATCATGGAGGTCATGTCGGCGGCCAGCGGCATGCCGCCCACGTCCGGCAGCGACTGGAACTCCACGCCGCCGATGGTCTCGTTGACGGTGTAATGCAGATAGGCCGCGTCCCGCTCGATCTTCCAGGAAGACTCAGGTGGGATGTCGGTGTAACCCGAACTCTTGGCGTCCATGGCCAGGTTCGCGCGGCAGAGCTTCTGCCCTTCCTGCCAGGCGCGGTTGGACCAATGACCGGTCACCACGTAGTTGGCCGCGCCCGCAGGCGCCAGGTTCACCGGCACCATGCCGAACTGGGTGGCGGCGCCGCCTTGCAGGAACAGGACCAGGTAATCGTCGGTGATGCCCATGAGGGCGCGGAGATCGGTTTCGGTCTGGGCCGCGATGGGTTCGAACATGGGCGTGCGGTGGCCCATCTCCATCACCGACTGGCCGGTGCCGCGGTAGTCCAAGAGCTCTTCGCGCAACTCCAGCATCACTTCGGTCGGCAACATCGCCGGACCGGCGCCGAAATTAAAGCCGCGTCCTTCCACCAGCGTCTTCGCTTTCTCAGCCACCACCGTTCTCTTCCCCTTCTTCGCTCTCGATGCGATCTATTCCTACGAGCTTCTCGCCGTCGGCGAGGCGGATGAGGCGCACGCCCTGGGTGTTGCGGCCCACCATGGAGATGTCCTTGGACGGAGTGCGCACCAGGGTGCCCGCGTCGCTGATGAGCATGACTTCGGAATCCGCTGCCACCTGGATGGCGCCCACGACTTTACCGTTGCGCTCGGTGGTCTGGATGGAGATCACGCCCTGGCCGCCGCGGCCCTGCACCGGGTAATCGTCCGCGGGGGTGCGCTTGCCGTAGCCGTGTTCGGTGGCCGTGAGCACGTCGCCTTCGGCCACGATGATGAGGTCGATGACCTTCTCGCCCTTGGCGAGCTGGATACCACGCACGCCGGCAGCGTTACGGCCCATGGCACGCACGTCCGCTTCCTTGAAGCGGATGGACTTGCCGTTGGAGGCGAACAGCATGGCATCACGCTTGCCGTCGGTGATGGCCACGCCCACCAGCTCATCGCCAGCGTTGAGCTCCAGCGCGATGATGCCGCTGTTGCGTGGGCGGGAGAAGTTGTCCAGCGAAGTCTTCTTCACGATGCCGTTGCCGGTGGCCATGAAGACGAACTTGTCCGAAGAGTAATCCTTCACCGGCATGGCGGCAGTGATGCGCTCGCCTTCCGACAAGGGCAAGAGGTTCACGATGGGCTTGCCGCGAGCACCGCGACCGGCCTGGGGGAACTGATAGACCTTGAGCCAATAGACCTTGCCGATGCTGGAGAAGCACAGCACGGTGTCGTGGGTGTTGGCCACGAACAGGCTGTCGATGAAATCCTCGTCCTTCACGGTGGTCGCGGCCTTGCCACGGCCGCCGCGGCGCTGCGCGCGATACGCGGAGATGGGCTGGGACTTGGCATAGCCTGCATGGGACAGGGTCACCACCACTTCTTCCTCGGTGATCAGGTCCTCCATGGTGAGGTCTTCCTGATCCGAGACGATCTCGGTGCGGCGCTCGTCGCCGTATTGTTCGCGCAGCTCTGTCAGCTCGCCGCGGATCACTTTGAGCAACTTGTCCGGGTCCGCGAGGATGGCACGCAGCCCTTCGATGAGCTTGAGCAGATCCTTGTACTCGCTGACGATCTTGTCCTGCTCGAGGCCCGTGAGGCGATGCAGGCGCAGATCCAGGATGGCCTGGGCCTGGGCGTCGGAAAGCTTGTACTTGCCCTTGGCGCCGAGGCCGAACTCGGCCGTGAGGCCATCGGGGCGCGAGGTCTCGGCGCCGGTGGCCTGCAACATGGTGGCCACCAGGCCCGCGGCCCAGTCCTGGCCCATGAGGCCGATCTTGGCTTCCGCCGGCCCCGGCGAGCGCTTGATGAGCGCGATCATCTCGTCGATGTTTGCCAGCGCGACCGCCAAACCTTCTAATACATGGGCGCGTTCACGCGCCTTGCGCAGGTCGAAGATGGTGCGGCGCGTCACCACTTCGCGGCGATGACGCAGGAAGGCTTCCAGCAACTCTTTCAGGTTGAGCAGTCGTGGCTGGGCATCCACCAGGGCCACCATGTTGATGCCGAACACGGTCTGCATCGCGGTGTGCTGGTAGAGGTTGTTGATCATGACCTCGGTGTTCTCACCGCGGCGCATCTCGATCACCATGCGCATGCCGTCTTTGTCGGACTCGTCGCGCAACTCAGTGATGCCGTCGATCTTCTTGTCTTTGACGAGCTCGGCGATGCGCTCCAGCAAGCGCGCTTTGTTCACCATGTACGGCAGTTCCGTCACGATGATGGATTGCTTAGCGCCTTCCTTGCCTTCCACGTGGCTCTTGGCACGCACGAAGATGCGACCACGACCGGTGAAGTAGGCTTCGTGGATGCCGCGCGCACCGTTGATGATGCCACCGGTGGGGAAATCCGGTCCCGGTATGTGCTTCATCAAATCCGGGATGGTGAGCGCCGGGTCGTCGATGAGCCCGATGCAGGCGCCGATGACTTCCTTGATGTTGTGGGGCGGGATGTTGGTGGCCATGCCCACCGCGATGCCGGAGGAGCCGTTGACCAGGAGGTTCGGCAGCTTGGCCGGCATGACCGAGGGTTCGGTCTCGGTCTCGTCGTAGTTGGGGGTGAAGTCGACGGTCTCTTTGTCGATGTCCGCCAGCATCTCGTGGGCGATCTTCGACATGCGCACTTCGGTGTAACGCATGGCGGCCGGAGCATCGCCGTCCACGGAGCCGAAGTTGCCCTGGCCGTCCACCAGCACGTAGCGCATGGAGAAAGGCTGGGCCATGCGCACGATGGTGTCGTACACCGCCACGTCGCCGTGGGGGTGGTATTTACCGATGACGTCGCCGACCACACGGGCCGACTTCTTGTAGGCCTTGTTGTAGTCGTTGCCCAGCTCTTTCATGGCGTAGAGGACGCGCCGGTGCACCGGCTTCAAGCCGTCCCGGACGTCGGGAAGCGCCCGGCCCACGATCACGCTCATGGCGTAATCCAGGTAGGACTGCTTCATCTCCTCTTCGAGGTTTACGAGCGCAAGCTCGCGGGCAATTTCGGCCATTTAAGGGCTTGATTTATAAGAGGTTTTAGGAGCCGCTCGAGGCGGGAAATCGAAGCGAATATGGTACCACAAAAGGCCGTTTTATCGAGCGCATTCAACCACTTCCGCCCTGCTATTTGTGGGGGGTTTTTGCCCTGTTTTTGCGCCTTTCCGTGCGCTGTTTTCGGTCTGGATACAGTGCGGGTTTTCACACACCGCGAGACCTGCGTGGTGGCAGCGCGCTGACACATCGCAAGCGTATGTGACGTACCGCGGAATCGGCTGATGGCAGTGGATCCCGCGAAGCGGACGGCTAAGCGGGGTTTATATACACTAGCCCTGTCTTCACCCTCGGACGCGCGATGGAACCGGTTGACGCGCTGATTCATGCCCGCTGGATAATCCCCGTGGAACCCGCTGGACGTGTGCTGGAAGAGCACGCGCTGGCGGTACGCCATGGCCGTATCGTGGCGCTATTGCCTTCCAGCGAGGCACGAGCGAGCTACGCGCCGACGGAGACGGTCGAACTCTCCCATCACGTGCTCATCCCGGGCCTCGTGAACGCTCACACCCACGCCGCCATGACGCTCCTGCGCGGGCTCGCGGACGATCTGCCGCTCGAGCCCTGGCTCAAGGAGCACATCTGGCCCACGGAAGGCCGCTGGGTGAACGCAGACTTCGTGCGGGACGGCACCGAACTCGCCGTGGCCGAGATGCTGCGCTCCGGCACCACCTGCTTCAGCGATATGTATTTCTTCCCGGAAGCCGCCGCCTTGGCCGCACGTCAACAGGGGATGCGCGCCAGCATCGGTCTCATCATGTTCGACTTCCCCAGCACCTGGGGCAGCGGGCCTGAGGACTATCTCGCCAAGGGTCTGGCGCTGCGGGACCAATACAAGAACGATCCGCTCTTGTCCTTCGTATTCGCGCCCCACTCCACTTACACCGTCTCGGAGCGCTGGCTGAAAGAACTGCGCACCTTGGCGGATGAACTGGAACTGCCTCTGCAGACCCACCTGCATGAGACTGCCGGTGAAGTGGAGGACAGCTTGCGTAAACACGGCAAGCGCCCCATCGCGCGGCTGACAGAACTCGGCATGTTCACCCCTGCCCTCATGGCGGTGCACATGACGCAAGCTCACGGACACGGAGATCGGCGAATGCGCCAAGAACGGCGTGAGCGTGATCCATTGCCCGCAATCCAACCTCAAGCTGGCCAGCGGTTTCTGCCCCGTGGCGAGACTCCTGAAGGCCGGCGTGAACGTGGCGCTAGGTACTGATGGCGCCGCCAGCAACAACGATCTGGACATGCTCGCGGAGATGCAGAGCGCACGCTACTGGCGAAGGGTGTGAGCCGGTGATGCCGCTGCGGTGCCAGCAGCCACGGCCTTGCGCATGGCGACTCTGAACGGCGCCAAGGCTTTGGGTCTGGATAAAGACATCGGTTCCCTCGTACCCGGCAAGTGGGCGGACATGACAGCGGTGTGATCTATTAGCTCCCGAGACCCAGCCGGTGCTACGACGCGCTCTCGACTCTCGTGTATGCCGCAGACCGCCGCCAGGTGAGCGACGTGTGGGTCGCCGGCAGACGCCTGCTGCAGGACCATGAGCTGACCCTGATGGACGTGGGTGCCATCCTGGAGCGTGCTGCCGCCTGGGGCGAGCGCATCGGCAACCAACGGAAGAAGGCTTAAGCCATGCACGCCAACATGGATAGCGGCGAGATCGCCAAATTCGATGCCATCGCGGCCCGTTGGTGGGACCCGGAAGGTGAGTTCCGCCCGCTGCACGCT
>CAWFOE010000003.1:0-5851 GCA_963817285.1 uncultured Pseudomonadota bacterium
GATTACCGTGATGCGCAGGAGGGAGCTATTATTTCCGGCTCGCGCGCAGTGCCGAAAGGAGCATACATATGACATTTCTGAGTATCGATCCCGCCAGCGGCGAGCGTTTCCAGGAGTATCCCGCCTGGGATGGCGCGCGCCTCGAGACCGCGCTCGCCGCCAGTGCCGCTGCGGCATCCGGCTGGGGCGCCCGCTCCGTGGAAGAGCGCGCCGGCTTCCTGAGAAGTGCCGGCGAGATGCTCCTGAAACGTCAGGATGAATACGCTTTGCTCATGAGCCGGGAGATGGGCAAGGTGTTGGCAGAAGCGAAAGCCGAGATCGAGAAGTCCGCCCGTGCCTGCCTGTATTACGCAGACGAAGCACCCAAGATGCTGGCGGACGAGATCATCAAGACGGATGCGAAGATGAGCCTCGTGGCCTATCAGCCTCTCGGTACCGTGTTCGCCATCATGCCCTGGAACTTCCCCTTCTGGCAGGTGATACGCGCGGCGGCACCGGCTCTCGCCGCCGGCAACACCATGCTGCTGAAGCACGCGGACAACGTCACCGGTTGCGCCCTGGCGCTGGAAGCCGTGTTCCAAGACGCAGGTTTCCCTGCAGGCGTGTTCCAGACCCTCATGATCCACATCCCAGAGGTGGACGCGGTGATCCGCGATCCGCGGGTGCGGGCCGTGACGCTCACGGGCAGCGAGCGGGCCGGCGTGGCCGTGGGCCGCGCTGCCGGCGAGACTTTGAAGAAGTGTGTACTCGAGCTCGGCGGCTCCGATGCCTTCGTGGTGCTGGACGATGCCGATATCAAACTCGCGGCGGAGACGGGGGCCAAGTCCCGGTACCAGAACGCAGGCCAGAGCTGCATCTCAGCCAAGCGTTTCATCCTGGCGGAATCCGTGGCCGATGCGTTCTTGAAAGAATTCTGTACCCGGGCCGAAGCCCTCAAGGGTGGCGACCCCCGGGATGCCAAGACCACCTTGGCACCTCTGGCGCGTCTCGATCTCAGGGACAGTCTCCACGCCCAGGTGGAAGACGCCCTCAAGAAGGGCGCTAAGCCCCTCTTGGGCTGTGAGAAGCCCAGCGGCCCTGGCGCTTTCTATCCTGCTTCCATCCTCGATGGCGTGAAGCCCGGCATGCGCGCCTGGGATGAAGAACTCTTCGGCCCCGTGGCCAGCGTCATCCGCGTCAAGGACGAAGCCGAAGCCCTCAAAGTGGCCAACGGCACCAACTTCGGTCTGGGCGGTGCGGTCTGGAGTCAGGATCTACGGCGCGGCGAAGCCTTCGCGCGGCAACTGCAGAGCGGCAGCGCCTTCGTGAACGCCATGGTGAAGAGCGACCAACGGCTACCATTTGGCGGAATTAAACGTTCTGGTTTTGGTCGTGAGTTATCCCATCACGGCATCCACGAATTCGTGAACGTTAAGACGGTGAGCATCAGCTAATGTTGACGCGTGCCATTCCATCCACGGGTGAGATGCTTCCAGCCATAGGGATTGGGACATGGGGTGAACCGGTGCCTTACGCGAAGCACAGCTTCGCGCCGGCGAACGACCGGGCAGGACGCCCGGGCTGGGAGGCACACCAGGGATGGGTTAATGGGGTAAACGCGATGGAGAGAAACAAATGTTAATGCGGCCCATCCCATCTACTGGAGAAAAGCTGCCAGTGATAGGTGTAGGAACATGGGAACGTTTCGATGTGAAGGCTAAATCAGCTAAACGCACTGAACTCAAAGAGGTCCTCTCCACTCTCTTCGCTGGCGGCGGCCGCATCATCGACAGCTCGCCCATGTATGGCGCTGCCGAAGGCGTGGTGGGCGATCTGTTATCGGAGTTGCCGCCCGAGCCCAGACCTTTCCTGGCTACCAAGGTCTGGATCAAAGGCCAGCAGGAAGGCATCCAGCAGATGAAGCGTTCCATGCAGCTCATGGGCGCCGAGCGTCTTGACCTGATACAGGTGCATAACTTGGTGGACTGGCGCGTACACCTCGAGACCCTGAAGGCCTGGAAAGCGGAAGGGCGCATCCGCTATCTCGGCATCACCCATTACACACCTTCGGCCCACGCAGAGCTCGAGACCGTCATGCGCGCTGCTCAATGGGATTTCGTGCAGCTGGAGTATTCCCTCGAGGACCGGGCCGCCGAGGCGCGACTCCTGCCGCTCGCCCAGGAGCGGGGCATCGCTGTCATCGTGAACAAGCCTTTCGGTGGCGGTGGACTCATCCGCCGTCTGCGCGGCGAGCCCTTGCCTGCTTGGGGCAAGGAAGCGGGCTACAGCAGCTGGGCCGAGCTCCTGCTCAAGTTCATCCTCGCCCATCCCGCCGTCACCTGCGTCATCCCCGGCACCGGCGACCCGGCCCACATGGGGGACATCCTTAAAGCTGGGGAAGGCCCGCTACCCGATAAAGCCCTGCTCGGGCGCATGACAGGGCTGCTCTCGGGTTGAACCCAGAGCCTATTTCTTCTTGCGCCCGTGCTTCTTGTCCAACTGCGCGCTCAAGGCATCGAGTCGCGCGCTCCAGAAGGCTTCGAATTCATCGACCCAGCTCACCACTTCCCGCAGGGGCTTCGGCTGGAGATGGTAGATCCGCTGCCGGCCCTCGCGCCGCTCCGAGACCAGATCAGCCTCCTTGAGGATCTTGAGATGCTGCGAGACGGCGGCGAAGGAGACGCCGAAGGGCTCGGCCAGCTCACTCGCCGGTCTCTCGCCATCCTTCAGCAAGACGAGGATCGCCCTGCGTGCGGGATGGGCGATGGCATGGAACACGTCGTTCTGCTGCAAGGGGCGCATGGTTCAGGCCTTCCATTCAGGGTAGAGGTGTCTCACCACGCTGTAGTGTTCCTCCCAGTCGGGCATGGTTGAATCGCCGAGTTGGGCTTCCAGTCTGTCCAGCAACACATGAGTCCCCGGAGCGAAGCCGGTGGCGACCTCTTTGGTGATGCGACTGTAGGTGACCGTCAGCAGCGTGGAATCCCCCTGCCGGGTCAGCTCGTAACGGAAGACCGCATCCTGCCCCATGGGCATCTCAGTCACCGCGGCGACCTTCCATTCGTACTCGAAGACCTTGGGCGGATCCCAGGCCAGGATCCTGCCTTTGGAATGATATTGAGCAGCGCCCGATACCATCTCGATAGTGCCGCCGACTTTGCCGTCGATCCTGGCCGACGTGCACATCAGCCATCCCTTAAGTTCTGCGGGATCGGTGATCGCTTCCCAGATCAGCTCCGGAGCATGATGCAGGAGCCGCTTGAAGACGATGGTGGCATACGCTCCTGAGGTGAGCACCTCTCCCATCCGGGTGCTGGCCTGCGCTTCTCTGGTCATGCTGTCTCCTTCAATTTGCCGGCGCGTAGCGCAGCAAGACTTTACCGTTGCCGAAGGCTCGCGTCTCCAAGAGCTTCAGTTTCAGCCTCTCCTTGAGACCATCGAACAGTGTGCGCCCGCCCCCCAGCGCCATGGGTGTGAGCACCAGCTGGTATTCGTCGATGAGGCCGAGGGGCGCCAACTGCGCCACGATGCTGCCGCTGCCCAGGATCACCATGTCCGGACCGGGCTGGCTCTTCAGTTTGCGCACTTCGTCGGCGAGGTCACCTTTGAGCAGTTGCGTGTTGGCCCAGGAGGCCTTGCCCAATTTCCTCGAGAACACCACCTTGGGCATCTTGTTCATGCCGGTAGCCACTGCCGGGTTGTCCTTGAGGGCCTGGGGCGTCGGCCAATAGGCGGCCATGAGCTCATAGGTCGCCCTGCCGAAGAGTAACTGGCCGCTGCCGCTGGCATTGCCCGCCACGAAGGCGTCGAACTCCGCGTCGGGCTTCACGTCATAGGCCCAATACATGTCGCCGTGGGCATCGGTGAAGTAGCCGTCCACCGTGATGCTGTTGAACACGATCAGTCTGCGCATGGCCTTGGCTCCTGGCTGATATTATTAAGCAATAACTTAAACATTAAAAACAGTTTAGTTAATGCTTAATTAAAATGCAAGGGGACATAGATGTAGACGGGGCCGCGCAGACGGCCCCGTCAGTCCATAGGATCAGGCTTTATCACTCAGGCGTCGCAGGAGAAGCTGTTCCAGGAGTGCGTAACTGAACTCGACGCCGCCTTCCATGGGCGACTTCAGCACCCCATCCCGGGCAGCGCGCGATTCATAGAGCAGGGTGCCGGTCAGGGTGGTCTTGCCGCCTTTCTCGGTGAACACCACCGTGCCTACAGCCACGCCGGGGTACCAGGGGTCGTCGAACCTCTCGGTCACCACCAAGCGTTCCGGTGCCTTGATCTCGCGGTACACACCGCCCACTCCCATCTCCCGGCCATCGGTGTCGTGGCGCCAGAGGTAGCGGTAGCGGCCACCCACCTTCAGGTCTATCTCGCACACAGGCATGGACCAGCCCGGCGGCCCCAAGAGCCAGATCTGCACCAGTTCCGGTTTGGTGTAGGCCTCGAACACCAGGGCGCGGGGTGCGGCGAATTCCCGCGTCATCACGAGCTCCCGTTCACCGGAAGCACTCAGTTTCAATTTCTTGTCGGGGATCATGCTTTTCTCCTCGGGTTCAATGGCGCCGCTGGCGCTTCGGTTTCTTAGGTTTGCCTGCCTGCATCACTTCCAGCAGGGCGTCCAGGCCCTTGAAGCGGCGCTCCCAGAACTGGCGGTACTCCTCCAGCCAGGCTGTCGCTTCCGCCAGGGGCTTGGCTTCCAGGCGTCGGGGCCGGCGCTGGGCGTCCTGGCCGCGGGACACGAGGCCGGCTTCTTCCAGCACCTTGAGATGCTTGGAGATGGCGGGCTGGCTCATGGCGAAGGGTTCGGCGAGCTCCGCCACGGAGGCTTCCCCGGTGGCGAGGCGCGCCAGGATGGCGCGCCGGGTGGGATCGGCGAGAGCCGCGAAGGTGGCATCCAGTCGGGCAGGGGTCATATGCATAACCTTAAAGTTCTATAACTAAATGGTTATATACACCTGGAAAGGATGAGCGTCAAGGGCTAAGCGGAGAGACATAAAAAAACAGAGCCGCTTGCGCGGCTCTGTCATTTCATCAGATCGGTTTCTTTTACTTGGTGGCAGCAGCAGGAGCGGCAGCCGGCGCGGCAGCAGCATCCGCCTTGGTGTAGTCGAAGGTCTTGCTGGCGAGCGAGGCGCCGGAGCTATCCAACACGTCCACCGTCCAGGTGCCGAGCTTGGAGGGATCCAGCTGCTTGCTGCTCTGGGTGCGGTAGTGGGGGTATTTCGGCGTCTGCTTCACTTCAGCCTGGGTCACGCCGTTGTAGGTCCAGCGGAAGGTGACTTCCTGGTCCTGCAGGTTGTTCAGCACCGCGTAGAAGAAGATCTGCGTGTGGCTGTTGTCGAGCGTCTTCAGGTCGTCTGTGGGCTCGTGGTTGGTCACGGCGCTGGTGAACTGCGCCTTGTTCACGGAACCCTTGGCGGCGGGAGCCGCTTTCTTCTCTTCAGCAGGCGCGGCGGCCGGGGCGGCAGCGGGAGCCGCGGCGGCGGTGCTGGCGGCAGCGGCCGGCGCATCGGCGGCGAACACGGAGCCCGAGATGAGGCCCGACGCCAGAAGCGTCAGGAGCATTTTGTTGATCGTCTGCATGTGAGTCTCCCTTGGAAGATTGTGTAGCGTGAAAGAATCCGTCGGGTCTCCGACAAGCCCGCGTGAGTATATATGTATAGGCCATTTCTGCCTGTGCGCCATTTCCACCATACATAAGCGTCAGCGACATAATCCTGAAACTAGTCCTAGTGTGCTTACGTCCCCATGCTCTTGATCATGTAGTCGATGAAAGCCCTTGCAGAAGGCTTCGCTGCCTGGCCAGCCGGGAAGACCGCGTTGATCTCGGAAGTGCCCATCTGCCAATCAGACAGCACTCTCA
>CAWFOE010000004.1:0-32500 GCA_963817285.1 uncultured Pseudomonadota bacterium
TTTCATTCTTACGCCCTTTCATTCATTATATGCAAAATCAGTAATCTTTTTTGTCAATATATATTACTCATCAATTCCCGAATCATTTCAGAAACCGTTTTATAGTCTTCTTCACATTTGTTTTTGAACTTTTTAAAAAGTCGAAGGTACACTCTACAATTAGATCTTTTTCTTTCTTCTGCATATATGCAATAGATAAGTAATGTACATACAATTTTCTTGACATTGTTTCGAAAAAAGTTTATAAAATATCATGTCAAATGGAGCAATAAATGAATAAAGTGATTGGTTTGTTTGGTCAGATGGCGGCAGCAAAAGACACTGTAGCTAATCATTTAGTGTACAAACTTAATGAAAATAACACGGTGGAAGACCGAATAGCATGGAAACGTCTTGGATTCGCTGATGCTGTTAAAAAAGTATTCATGGATTCTTTCAATGTAGATTGGGATTTTATTAGAAACTGGAAACGTAAAGATGAAGTGCCGCCTACTTTTGACATTACGGTTCGCAAAGCGTTGCAACAAATCGGGGATGGATTTCGTAAAATTCAAGGTGATGTTTGGATAAGAACGGCTTTAAGGAACAAAGATAATGTGGTTATATCTGATGGTCGATATTTGAATGAAGCTGCAATGATTAAGCAAAAAGGAGGTGCTAATATACTCCTATGGCGATCCAGGATTTGGAGAACAATGATCCAAATCCTTATCTGAATCACAGATAAGGCCGTATGTTGAATACTGTAAAAATCATTGTGATGAAGGTCCGATAAAGTTTAATATTCAACATTGGATTGATGATTGTGTTGCTGAGTTAATTGAGTTCGATTACTTCCTAGTTAATGATGGAACTCTTGATACATTGCAAAGTAAGATTAATGAGAAACTATTACCTTACCTAAAAGAAAGACTGTAAATGTTAGATTACATGAAATTCAGGAATGAATTAGCTGAAGAAGGATATGAGCTTATTCCTGAGAAGGCTCATAAATTACATGTCTATTTTGAGAATTTTAAAGAATCTGTGAAAGAAGCAGTCAAAGTTGATCCTAATTTTTACAGAATTTTTTGTAATAGGACAACTGAAGAAAAATTAGAAGATATGAAGAGATATGAAAAAAGTCATAACGACAAGATGACTTTGAAAGACTATAATCAAATACAGGAAGCAATTAAATTAATTTGCGAGGTTTATGGTTATGATAAAACGTAAGAGTGAACAACATGTTGTTCCAAAAATTTGGGGTCACGAAGTTTGGATTAAGAATTTTGAAAAGTATTGTGGAAAGCTTTTGTTTATTGTAAATGATCATATGAGTTCATGGCATTACCATGCTGTGAAAAAGGAAACATTGTACCTACAATCTGGAAGGTAGGTATTTATAGTCAAGGTGATAATATTGATGAAGCATCTGTTGCTATATTAGCACCTGGAGATAGTTTCCATATCCCTATCGATTGAGACACCGATTAAAGGCTCAAGAAAATTGTGAACTATTCGAATTCAGCACAGAACACAAAGACGAAGATAGCGTTTCGACTTACGCCGGGAGTTTAAATCTTTAAACGCAAATTTAGTTGATGTTATAAATCAAAAGAACTTTACACTTAAATTTCTTCCGCATATTATCAATGCGGAAGAAAAAGTAATATACCAGTTTGCTGTATATTATTTTTTTATTTTTCTGGCAAATCCTTTGGCTTTTTTCATATTTCCCAAGGATCAAGAAGGATTATTTATTGGTATCCGCCTGGATTTAAATGCGGATATGTACCGTGTTTTTTTTGTTTGATTACACGGAGGAACGAAAATATCATGTCCTTTTTGTGGTAAAAGTTGATCTCATGTTGCTGTTATGGTCGTAGTCGTTGCGGCAAAGTTTGAGACTTTTGATTTTGGTTGTCTTTGCTTACTGTTTTGGTCCAATTCCTTCGGTTCAGAACAGATAAATTGCCAGCCGCAAGATCACAACTGTGTTTTACGGCTGGCGACTGTGTCTTCATTAAGTGCTAAACTAGTTTGATTAGCAGGTTTTATTTCCCATATTTCAATGTGTCCATCAGCAAATTTAATAGAAAAGTCTGGATGATATTTATGCATTTCTCCCTTGTGTGATTTGTCCAAATGTCATCTTTTAATGGTTCCACATCATATGCAATGACTTCATGTAATTGTTCTAAGCATTCTAACACCTCACATTCATAGCTTGATCGGTAGAAAAATTCTTTACCATGATTTTTTAAACTTACAAAATGACCTTCTCGATATGCTGAGTTTTGCTTTTCTCTTCTTATTACCAAAATCCTTCCAAACAATTGCTTTATTTGGACCATGATGTTTTGGAATAGAATCTGTAGGATGTTTAGCTTTGAAGTGAGCGGTTAAGTCTCGAATAGGCGCCGCGCATCTACCAAGTGGACATAAAATGTACTCTCGACCTTCTTCATGTGATTCTAAAATATGTGTGCGAAATGCTTCGTATTCTGTGTATACGTAACAGCATCCAAAACATTGCCATTTTCTTTTTTCCACTATCTTTTTCAAAAAACATTTTCTCCTTAATTTAAAAGTTTTTCATATCATATCTCTTAATTTAATTCTATTTACGCCAAATTTACTTGCTGGGTTTGATGGTAAATTACTTGGACCTTTACATGGACAGGATCGACAACTACACGATGATAGTTGATTTTCTGCATCATCTCTGTCGATTACTTTAATTTTAGGTATATCTTGATTAGAAAAAATATCGTCTTCAACTTGCGGTTGAGTTAATGCCTTCATCAAATTTAATGCGCTGAATTTGGCATCATCGCCAAGGTCTTCTTGGTCCTCATCATCTATAGGATTAGGATTTTTCATTTTTGAGAACAAAATTCTACTCATTTCAGGCGCACCCAAAAATATCATTACCCTTTTTAAAAAACAGAATAAGACCTTTATCGTCCAGTAAATTTTCTATCTTATTAGACTTCTCTGACTTTTTATCTTTTGATTTTTCTAAAAGGTCAACAAGTTTAGGCATTTGTTTCATAATAATGATCCTCTTAACCTTATATATAATATATGATTCTTAGTTTTAAAGAATTTGTTTTTTTACGAGAAGAAGCAACTGGTTCTGAGGCAAAGCCTGATGAACCTGAAGCAGACTATTTGGATGCAACCTTTCAAGAATTGGGGATTCCTATTGAAGCTTATATTGGCACAACAATTACTGCGACTTTGGATATGCTTAGAGAGAAAAATCTTCTTTTCAATCAAACGATTTGGTTAATCCCAAAACAAAAAATTGATCAGAAGAGCAAATATTTACAGATTCAATATTTTGACGCAAATCAGACAAATCCTAATTTCACAAGAATTTCTTATAAAAGTAAAGATGGTAAGGTCAAACCATATTTAGGAAAGATACCAGATGGAACTTTATTTTTAATTAGTGCTAAGAAATTTTCACAAATGTTAAGTCTTCCATTCCAAGCTGCGGTTACATCCGCAGCATCTGGTGCGGGTCCAGGTGGTCCAGGAGGATTAGTATAATGTTTTACGTTTAAACAATGGTTGTTATTGAGAGAAGTAGGGTTTTCTACTAGCTGTGTGGCAAATTTTAGCTTACCAATTGGTGGTGCAATGTCTCGCACCTGGCCGCCACAATTTCAGATTCTGAATGGAGATCACCTGAAGATGATAAAAAACATCATCACAAAAAACATAAGAAACATGGATAAATACACGTTATGAAGAAGTTCACATTGAAAGAGTTCATGCAACAAGAGCCTCAGCAGCAATTCATTCAAAGAAGAATAGATGAGCCTATAAAAAGACCTCAACCTTTGTCTGCATTGGCTTATTTACAACATAATTATACTCCTAGAGCAGAAGAAGGATCGTGGGATAAATGGAGTATTCCAGAAAAAAAAGAAGCGTTTAGAACAGCTTGGTATGAACTTATTCAAAATAATCCTAAGACTAGAAAGTTGATTGAAGAGTTTATCAAAGAAGCGGTTGATGGTGATTCCCACAGATTGATCAATTGGTACAAACTACACCTAATGAATCAAAAGAGATCTAGACATACTGGAAGAAATTTGATTGATTTTTGCTAAATTTTATACTATATTAAAATCCTAATTAGGATTTTAATATGCGTAAATTTATCATTAGTATTTTCCTATTTCTTTTCGTCATTTCGTCCGCATTTTCTCAAATAGAATTAGCGTCAGAAGATCGTATCGCCAACACCAGTGATGATGGATTGGGTGGTTACTGTCGCTTGGTGTTGCATAGAAACATTGGGTCGTTATCACAAAATTGACGCATTATATGGATTGAAAGAAAAACGCACTAAACTTTCTGATTTTAAACATTGGGATAAAAAACTTGATAAGTGGATAGACGAACCTTATATTTGGGTAGAAAATGAACAAGGACAAAAAGTAAAAACTATAAGAAATATAGGTGACTGGACTGATATCAAGAATGTTTTAAATAAGGCAAAAGTAAAATATCTCATTCAAGAAACAGGAATTAAGAATACAGATGTAATTAAATATGCAATTGATAATGATTTTGGATGTATGATTGTTATTAATGTTAAAGGTGGAACGCACGCTATAATAATACAGAACTATGATAAGGATAAAATAAGGATTTTTGATCCAAATGATCCTAAGATTAACTATACTGCTGGTTGGGATTGGCTAGATCAAAATTGGACAGGATACGCCCTCGTTATACAAGGAAAAAAATGAAAGAACCAAAAAATTTATTTGATGCCCATTATCAGGATTTGTTGGATGACATAATGTATTATGGAGTTGATAAGCCAAACAGGACTGGCGTGAATGCTAGATCTGTTTTCGGCAGGATGTTAAGATGTAATTTAGGAAACGGCTTTCCCATATTAACAACTAAAAAAATTCATTTTAAGAGTGTATTGCATGAACTTCTTTGGTTCTTGCGAGGAGAAGGCAATATAAAGTATTTAAAAGAAAATAAGGTTACTATTTGGGATGAGTGGGCTGATGAAGATGGGAACTTAGGTCCAGTTTATGGAGTCCAATGGCGTAAGTGGAAAGGTTTTGATCCAAATAACAATATCGTAATCGTTGATCAAATTAAGTCTACTGTAGAGGAAATTAAAAACAACCCAGATTCTAGAAGATTAGTTATTTCAGCATGGAATCCTGCGGAAATACCTTTCATGAAGTTGCCCCCTTGTCACATGATATATCAATTCAATGTTACACAAGGCAAATTGAATTGTTTATTTAACATGCGTTCCATTGATGTATTTCTAGGATTGCCATTTAACATTACGTCTTATGCTTTGTTAACACATATGATGGCACAGGTTTGTGGGTTGAAGGCTGGGGAATTAATTTGGGTAGGTGGCGACACTCATATTTACAGCAATCATTTTGATCAAGTAAATGAGCAAATAGATAGAGAGCCATATGAGTTGCCTAAGTTGAAGATAAATCCTGAAGTTAAGGATATGTCAGATTTTAAGTTTGAAGATTTTGAGTTGGTTGATTACAAATGTCATCCAGCAATTAAGGCACCGATTGCAGTTTAAGGAGAATTATGAGAAAAATATTCGATTTTTTGAAAGCAGCTTATGTTGAGGTTGATAGGTTTTGGGTGAATAGTGCTGGATGGCCTGTTCAAGTCGTAGGCAATGTAGTAAGTAAAGAGTCTACAAATGAGATATATGTTGAAGATGTTCCTAAGCAGATAACTTACTTCGGAGCCCCTACTACCATATATGGGTTTTATGAAAAAAGTACAAATTCAGAATTTAATGCTTTTGGGATAGATGCTCCTGATGAAGTTTATATTGAATTAAATTTATCTGAGTGGGAGAGCCGACCATTTTCAGGCAAAGGATTGTTACTGTCCATAGAAGGGGAAGGATACATAGTTGTTAATTTGAAAATTGATCATGATAGTTTTTTTGGAAAGTCTAGAGTTGGTTTGATTTGTCAGCGTTTTCAAGATCCTGTGTTATCCAAATATTGTGGTAGTGGTGGTTCTATACATCTTAATCCTGGATGTGGCGGCAAAGTAAATATCACTCCTGGAAATGGAAAAGGCAAAAATGAAGATTCAAATAATTGCTGCAACTGATAAAAACTGGTTAATAGGTAAAGGTGATAAACTTCCTTGGAACATCAAAAGTGATATGAGTTGGTTTAAGAGCGAAACTATAAATCATCCGATAATCATGGGTCGCAAGACTTGGAATTCGCTGCCCAAAAAACCATTAAAAGATAGAATCAATATAGTCGTTAGTAGAACCTTCATGTCAAGACCAGGGGCAACAAGTGTAAACACTTTAGAGGACGGAATAAGCTTTGCAATGCTTCACGATAATCTTTGCAACATTATAGGTGGAGCGGAAGTGTATAAATATGCTTTGGAAAATAATTTAGTTGATTCTATGTTAATTAGTAGAATTAATGGGGACTACGAAGGTGATATTTACTTTCCTAAATTTGACGAAAGTAAATGGACAAAGACTGTTGTAAAAACATTCCCCGATTTTGAAGTAGTGGAATATGGATTTAATCGATAAATTTGCTGAAAGATTATGTTGCAACAAATCTATTTTTATTCATGTGATTGGGGATTCGATGCTTGACCAAGATTATTTGGTCAATGCGACACGAATCTCCCCTGAATGTCCAAATGTAAATATTTTACAATCTCCAGATGACAAACCTTTTAGGCAGTTCCCAGGTGGGGCTGCCAATGTTTGTTTTCAGCTTAGTAAATTTAATGCAATTTGTCGGTTATTCACATTTGTAGACGAAGAAGCACATTCAATTCTTAGTAAATACATAAAATATTGGAGTCCAATTTTATTACCAAAAAATCATCGGATTCCTAGAAAAAAACGCTATTATGCTCAAAGTCGCCAAGTGGTTAATCGCTGTGATGTAGAACAGTTAAACTATGGTTTAGAATGTATAAATCAATTACAGAATCAACTTTTAACTAACTGGTCTGCCTTCCAGGCAGAACCTGACGCAATCATCTTATCTGATTATAATAAAGGTTTATTTGAAGATTTTGAGTTAAGTAAAATTCAAACAAACGCAATTACTATTGTAGATTCCAAAGCAAAACCTTTGGAAAGATGGAAGGGTTGTACGATATTTAAACCTAATGCTAAGGAAGCGTATGAGTTGAGTGGTAAGTCGAATTGGAAAGATCAATGTGATTATTTCAAAGAGAATTTGTTGTGCAAGGCGGTGATAATTACGCAGGAAGGCAGAGGTATTGTTGGTAAAATAAATGATTATTTTGAATATAAATCGGACAATCAAATAACGGCGGTGGATATTGTTGGTGCTGGAGATTGTTTTGCTGGAATATTGGCATTAGCTATTTCATTAGGATTTAGCATTGATCAGGCAGCAATTATCGCTTTTCACGGTGGTCAGTTATGTGTGCAACAAAAGGACCGTGGTTCTTTTGGACCTTGGTTGTTTAGTAAGATAGTTAGGAATCCACTGATTTTAAAAGATAGGAATTACAAGTTAATTTTTACAAATGGAATTTTTGACATACTACATTCTTCTCATATTGACTTGCTAAAGTTTGCGAAGTCTAAGGGAGAAAAATTAATTGTTGCCGTGAATAGTGATGCAAGTACAAAAAGACTGAAAGGTGAGACTCGCCCCATAATACCTTTAGAAGAAAGAATGAAATTGTTAGCTGCATTAGATTGTGTTGATTTTGTAGTAAGTTTTACCGAAGATACACCACTAAATTTGGTGAAAACCTTAATCCCAGATTTTATTGTCAAAGGTGGAGATTACAAAGCTGAAGAAGTCGCAGGATCGGAAGTAATAGGCACAGATAGAATAATACTTTATCCTTATAAGGATGGTAACTCAACAAGTTCAATAATAGAAAAAATAAAAGCCCTTCCTTAGAAGGGCTTTTTTGTTTACTTGCCTTTAGAGCAGTTTGGACAGCTAGTGCCAGCTGCACCTACACAATTTGGGCAGCACTTGCAAGTGCTGCAAGTACAAGCTCCATTGCCACAACCTGGGCAGCAGCTGCAAGACTTGCATGGACATGCGGGAACACCAACAAGCACATTCCAGTGCTTATATGTACACCAGCCACCACCTGCAAGGATTACTAATGCTGCCAGGAAAGTTACGACATTATAGATTGCTTTCATCTGAACTCCTTGTATAATATACAATACCTATATTATATAAGTAAGTTATGGCAAAATCAAGGAAACTTGTTAATAAACAAGCAAAAAAAAGGTTTGAAGGCAAATGTTGTTTTTGTGGCGAGTCAGATTTCGCGAAATTTTTACTTTTTTCTTGCTTGGCTCAGTACGTATTGCTGGCCGCGCTATTCCCAAACTTGATATTACAAGATTTGACCCCTATCTTTTCATCATCGCGTAATCCCCAAGAGACAGGAGAAAAGATCGCCATGACCGAAAGAATCACTGTGGCCGAGTCATTGCCGACGACCGCCGTCGTCCGCGTCTCACGCGCCAGCTACGACCCGAGCCGGTTCGCCGAGGTTGAGGCCGCAAGCAAGAAGACCTCGGAGTACATAATCCCCGCCATCAGGCGGTTGCCGGGGCTCATCCACTTCTATGCCGGCGTCTCACCGAAGGGCTCGATCGTGCAAGTCAGTGTGTGGGACACCGACGAGCATGCGGCACAGTTGGACCACTTGAAGGAGATGGTCGTCGACGGGCGCAGGGACATGGAAGCGGTCGGCGTGACGTTCACCCCGATTTTCAACTACCCGATCGACTGGACCTGGACCGTCTGACCTGCTGCGACAACCCACGAGCATGATGCAAGCCGCCCTGGCCAGGCGGGATCTCGCCGTGGAGCCAAGAAGAGGGCGGCCATTTCTAGACTTGAGATTACAAGACTTGGCACCTTAGCCCTCTCATAGAGTCTCCTATTGGCAGGCTATTGCCGCATACGATTCTTGTGAAAGAAGGTGACCATCTGATGGAACCGATAAGCAGCATTTGTCTCCGAACGGGGAGCCAGATCGTAATAGAGCGACAGGCCTACGGATACCAGAAAAACCAGAAGTAGCGCTGGCGGCACGAAGACCAACGCGAAATATATCCATCCTGCGGACATGAAGGCTGCGACGAAAAGCAGGCCGTCCCAGTATGAAAGAGCCTTGCTCGAACAGCGCTTTTGCGAATACCAGAACAAGACCTGTATGACGATCATTCCCACTATGGCGCCTACCCAGTCATCGGCGGATATGGAAGAACCACGCCTCAGCAACAAGATAGCCATAACGGGCGCCATGCCCAGCACGACTAGAAAAACCCATACGAAGACATGAGTAGCTAACGAGAAGCGTGGCGATTTAGTAGCCATACATTCGCTTATCTTGCCGCCGGCATGGCGGAAGCAATAAATTGTGCCAGGTGCACATCAATCATCGTGTCCGAATGTGTTTTTGAATCGACGACTTCCAGCTCAACTGCATCCGGAAAGCTCAATGAGAACTTGCCTAGCTTGACCATTCCGACGTGCTTGCCGATGTTTCCACCAAGATCGAAAAACGCATTCTTGGCACGCGAATAAGCATAGATCGGCATGTCCGACGGATTGTGCCCACTATCGCGCCAAGCGGAAGCGCTATAGACGAAGAACTGAGAATCCGGCGTCCAGCCTCCCTGCTTGAATGAGAATCCTCCTGGGCGATCCTCGGGGTAATGCCCTTCCGAAGCCAACTCATGCTTGCTCTTATCCATTACGGACAACACGACACCGCCATGCCCATCTGTTGCCCAGACTATCAAACTGCCGTCAGGTGCATTGAATACCTGGATAGGAGGTTCATGAGGGATCGCAGGCGGGTTAGTGGCGAGCTTCACCTCAGGAACTGCATGCGGTGTAACAGCGGTTGCCGAGACTGGCTCTACTGGTGGCGTAGCCGACACGGAAATAGCAAACAGCAAAATCCCTAAAAACACCCATCCGCGCATTTCGTAATCTCCCTCTGGAATCGTGGTCTGTCCCCGATTAATTCGCTTTCACTTTAAATTATTGAGATTATTGTAGCCAGCCCTCATACACTCTTCTGATTTATTTGGGACGGAGCATCATTATGAAAACTGCGGGAACCATGCTGCTCTTCGTCTATATGCTGGCGAACGTGACCGTGTGTTTAGGCGCATCGAGCACTCAAGACGATGATCTAACAGATGTGGCCAGTCAGTCTCAATATGCGGTCTTGACCAACCTTGGCTTGGCGCTCATTTCGACCGGCAAGGCCGCCCGAGTCTATTACCACGGCACCTGCGGGAAGGATGGCGAGTACAACATGCAGTTCCCTTCGGTGAAGGTCCATTCACCGACCAAAGGAAAGCAGGGAATTGCAGCCGTCCAGGACATGTTCAGTGAGGATCCCACGGTCGTGGTCTCAGAGGACCCTTCGGGGATAGTGAGGGTGAGGATAGGGGATGTCGCGACGCAGCTGTTGGACACAGAAGTGCACTCACTCGTGTTCAGCCAACTCGCGCAGTACAACCCGATCGCACCCGCCGGAGCAGTCGATACGGTTGAGCGTGCACCAGAGGTCAAGGCGGTCATGGCTAAGCTCAAGCTTGATCAACTCAGCGACCCCACGGATACCATCGAACAGCAGCCGCTCGACACCGCCCCACATCTCCCGCCTACGATGAATGACGTGACAGTAGAACAGGCATTCGACGCCATAGCGAAGACGTTTGGCGGCATACTCGTCTATGGCGAATGTAAGCGCCACAATGGCGAGTCCCTCATGGACATCGATTACCAGTGGATCCCCAGCGATGCTGTGAGCTTGCAGCAAGTGCAAGAGGCCGTATCACGAGTAGCTACGATGAAGGATCAAGTGCTTTGGCAGTCGGATACGGGCCCCTATCTTAATCATCTGACAAACAGGATAGATCCCAAGGAGATAGACGATAAAACCTTGGAGAGCATGGAGTCCCTGCTGGACTCCGACGATGACCTGATACGGTACTGGGGAGCTATCGCGCTTGGGAACCTCGGACCGCGAGCCAAACCGGCAATCCCCAAGTTGCGTAAGCTTTTCCACACCGCAGATTGCCTTAACGGACCCATAACTTCGGCGGATGCCATCATCTATGCCTTCCTGCGCATAGGGGTAAAACCGCCTCCTCGGACGTGCCCGCGCATATCAGCGTAGGAAGCTTCTCAAAGCCAAAAAATGACAGTGCCAGATGTTCCAAGACAATTGGAGACTATTTACTCTGGCAGAATAGGTCTCGACGACCTCTTGATAAACGTCACGACGGGATTCGCAGGAGAGATGGTGATCACGGATAAGGACATCCAATTCTGAAAATGTATTAAGACAAGACCTGACCCCTAATCTTTCACTCGCATCGTTTGAGTTGCGCGCGGCTAAAAATCAGGAGTCATTATGAGCGTAGTCGATCGTCTAACAAATCTAATAGTTCTCTACAAAAGAGAAGCTCGTAAGTGCGTAAGTGGCAGGGGATATTTCGGCGCAACGGTAATGGAAGTATCAGCCCTTGAGGCATCACTTCAAGCGCTTTGCTTTCTCTACCATAAACGCATACAGCGGACGAAAGTGTATCAGGGCAAACGGTTTCGAAAAAAACGATATAAGGTATTTGAATTTAATTTGTACGAGCTCATCAACATAGCTCATGAGGTAGGATGGTTTCCCTCAAAGAAATTTACCTGGGCGGGAAAGCGGACTACGCTTGCGGGTTTTGTGCATGAAATACGCAAGGTTCGCAATTACGTTCATCCGGGCCAATTTGGCCGTGAACGAGCAAAGCCTTTAAAGTTCACTAAAGGAGTCTATTCGGTTGTTTGCGAAGTGTATGACACCGCTAATTCGTGGCTTCTTCACTCAGTGGAGTCAAGTATCGCGAAAAAGATAAAGAGAACATAAGTTACGGGGGTTGATCGCAGTCATCACCCTTGCACTCTGGTTTTGTAGGTTTTCTTACAAGAACGAGTTTTTGGATTAGCTGAGCATTGATGATCAACGGCTTGTTTTGCGAATAGTCGTAGCAGAAATAATACTTTGACGTTTCCGCTATGAAGCCGCATTCTTTTATAGGCGCTGGATCTCCAGAAATGTAAACATCAAATGCTGCGCTATAACCGCCTGTAACATTTAATGCCGTAACCCAAGCCACTCCCCCAGAAAGACCGAGTACGCACCCAAGCATTGCAATATTTGCGAAAATGAATACAAGGCCTGATCTCGGCTTCAGATCACGTTCTTTGTCGGCTAACGTAAATATTAAAATTTGCGTATAAATCCATACAAAGATAAATGCCAAGAATGCAGGGTGATTGATCGGGAGCAACGCATAATCTACTAACGAAAAGAAATCACCAATGTCGAGATCGAATTGGCCAAAAAATATCCGCCAGGTGAAGTAGCCGACAACATAACAGACAAATAATGTAATGAAGGAAATGGTTGGAAACCAATTCTTAAGAATTGTCGGCGCCCGCTGTAGAAACAGGCGGACGTGCTGTTTAATCTCAGCTTCGGATTTGAGTAGTCGCGGCTGCTTCTTTTTCATGCGATCAATGCTTTATATAGGCATTTCATCGCGCCATCTCCTGTTCACATGTGTTCGGCGCACTGATGCTTTATTACCCACATAAATGTAGGCGGGAATCTTTCCAGCGATACTAGTTGAGATATAGGAATGGTGCCCGGAGAGGGGCGAGACCGATGATTTAGCGCGGGGGTACCCGCGCCTGGTCGAGCGGGTAGCCAAGGATGGTTGCCCTGGATCGGGCGGCGAAGCAGGACAGCGCAGCCGACCGACGAACCCTCGGCAATTGCATCCTGCATTGCTCTACCTTCGGCCTTCCATGGCCTCGCCGACTCCTGATTACAACTCAGATGCTCGTAAATCAGTAAGGCGCCTCTGGCGAGCGGCGCAGGGGTAATCGTGGGTTCGTGGAAAATGGTGCCCAGAGAGGGAGTCGAACCCTCGACAACTGCATCCTGCGTTGTTCTACCTTCGGGCATCCTGCCCTCGCCGACCTTCATTACAAAAGCGCCGCTCCGCCGAATGCCTGTCGGTGTACCAGCTGAGCTAACAAGATTGGTGCCCGGAGAGGGAATCGAACCCCCGACCACCTGATTACAAATCAGATGCTCTACCAACTGAGCTACCCGGGCGATGGGCACGAACTGCTACTCCCTGCAGTCTTGGACCGATAGATTTTAGCAGGCCACAGAAAAAGCCAGGAGTTTTGGCCATCCGGCTAGGCAAAAATCCCCGAGGACCCGGAGCATACTTTGAGGGTATGTGAGGACGCCGAGGGGATTTTCAGCGACGCCGGGGGACAAAAGAACGGCTTTTTACCCGGCGCAAAGCGCTGTGGCCTTCCCTATAGGTGAGCCTTCCTCGGCGAGGTCGTTGAACACCGTCGCCGCCGGCAGCGCCCCGGCCAGGCCGCGTGCATCCAGCCAGTAGCGTGGCTCATCCCTGAACCGTTCAGATTCCAAGGCATGAAACCCAAGCTTCTTCATCTGCTTCTGCCGCTCCGTGGCACCCGTACGCAGGGTGAAGACGCCCAGCGAGATGGCATTCCGGTTGGCTTCGTCGGTCACGACGTAGATATCCGCCACACCCCGCTTCTTCAGGAGCGCCTCAGCGGCATCCGCCTCGTGCCTGGAGCTGAAAGGCGGCAGATACACCCAGTAACCCTGCTTCGCCTTGCCGGGCACCAGATGCTCGCTCGTCTGCAGGCCCAAAGGCTTCAAGCGGCCAGCGGCTTGCTGCACTACATCGTCGCTGGAGAAAGGCCCATAGCTCGCGCAGGCATTGCCGGCAGCAGCGAGCGCTGAGGTGGATGCGGCCGGCGCGGGAGCCGTCGTCGCGGCAGTGGCGGCCGACGGTGCTGCTGTGGCCAGCGCTTTACGCGCGGCGGGACCCAGTTCGGAGGCGAGCTGCAGGGGCTTGCCGTCGAGGGCGGCGCCAGGGTGACGCTTGCGTCTTCCGGCAAGGAGTACCAGCGGTGCCAGGCAAGCAACCCAAAGTTCGCCAGGATGAGCAGGAGGAGGAGGGCGCGCTTCACGGCTTCGCCCCTGCTACCACCGCAAGACCCTGAAGCACCAGATCCGGGCTCAAGGTGAAATGCCCAGGTACCAGTTCCGCGAGCCGCTCGCTATCGCCGCCCGTGAGCAGGAAACGGGTCTCGAGACCCAATTCTTACCGCACGAGACCGTGGATACGCTCCACGAACCCAGCCGCCGTGTGCCAGCCACCGCTCGCGATGGCGGAACGGGTCTCGCGGCAGAAGAGACCGAACTCACCTTCCCCGTTATCACGTAGGCAGGCGGTGGCGCCGGCGAGTGCCCGACGCATGGTCTGGGGACCGGGGGCGATGAGGCCGCCGAGGTGCTTGCCCTGATTCGTCCACCGCATCCATGGTGATGGCGGTGCCAGCATCGAGCACGCAGACCGGACCGCCGTATCGGTTGAACGCGCCGATGACCGCGGCCCAGCGGTCCGCGCCCAGGCGCGCCGGATCCGTGTAGCCGTTCTTCACGCCACAGGTCTCAGGCGCCGGGATGAGGAACTCGGGTCGGAAGCCATAGCGCTTGCTGCAGAGTTCGCTCAAGGCGACGGCGATCAGCGGCCCGGCCACGTTGGAGGCCAGCACGCGGGTGGGGTTGGCACCGTCGAACACGCGATCGCAGCACCGCTTCCACGTCTTGTTCCAGGTGCGAGGCCGCGTCCTGGCCGGCGAGCTGGCCACCTTCGAGCCGGGCCCATTTGACCCGGGTGTTGCCGATGTCGAGCAGCATGATCACGTGGCGACCCTCAAGGAGACGTCGCCCGAGACGAAACGCTTGACGCCCTGGGTGGTGCGCAGGAGCAGTGCGCCCTGCTCGTCCACCCCGGCGGCGATGCCGGTGACGGTCTGTTCGTGGGAATGCAGGGCCACGGCGCGGCCGGCCACCAGATCCAGCGCCTGCCAATCGGCGGTGAACGCCGCGAAGCCCGCGCTCCGCGAATTCATCCAGAGCGGTGCTGAGCTCGGCGATGAGTGCGGCGGCCAGGCGCATTGCGCTCCGGCGGCATTGCCATCAGACAAAGTGACGAGATCCATCCAAGGCTGGTCTATGCACTTCTGCCGCTCGCGACGGCATGCGCACGTTCAGCCCCACGCCGATGACAGCACGGGTGGCGCCCGGCGGCTCGCCCTGGATATCGATGAGTACGCCGCCGAGCTTGCGGCCCGCGGCCACGAGATCGTTGGGCCATTTGATGCCCGACGCCGTCGATGCCGAGACCTTTCAAAGCGCGCACGGTGGCGATGGCGGTGACCATGCCGAGGCAGTAAAGCCCGGCGGCCATTCAGTCGAAACGCCAGGCGAGTGACAGGTACAGATTTGCACCAAACGGCGAGACCCAACCGCGGCCACGCCGACCGCGACCTGCGGACTGGAACTCCGCGAGGCAGACCGCGGGTTCGCCTGGATGGTTGCTGAGCCAGGTGTTGGTGGAATCCACCACCGGGAGCACGGTGATCTCTTTCGAGCCGTACACGGTGCTTCGCCGGCGAGGCGGCGGTGATGGCGGCGGCATCCAGGAGCTGTAGGGGATCCGCCAGACGATAGCCCCGGCCCGGCACGCGGAACACGGAGAGCCCGAGCTTCTCGAGCGCGTGCACTTTCTTCCAGACGGCGGCGCGGGTGACACCGAGCACACCGGCCAAGGTCTCGCCGGAGTGGAACTGGCCGTCGGCCAGCGCGTGCAAGAGCTGATGACTGCGGTCTTCCGCGCGGGAGGTCATGTGCGTGTCTTACTTCGGCTTACGCAGCAGCATGGCCCGCGTGAACTGGTTCTCGGTGCCGTCCATGAGGCGCTGGATGTTGCTGCGATGGGTGTAGAGGATGAAGAGCGCCATGGCGAGGCCGAACGCGAACTTCGACGAGAGCGGGCCGCAGGCGACGAGCAGGAAGGCGGCGACACCCCAGACCGAGAGCACCGTGGAGAGCCCCACATAGCCCGTGCACATGAGGGTGAGAGCGAACACGAGCAGGCCCGGGATGAGGGCGATGGGCGCGATGACGCTGAGCACGCCGAGATAAGTAGCCGCACCCTTGCCGCCCTTGAAGCCATAGAACACCGGGTACACGTGGCCGACGATGGCGAGCGCGCCACAGAGCGCGATGATCCAGCCTGAGTCCACGTCCACGGGTTCGATGTGCAGGGGCAGCGGCATACGGGCCACCAGGGAGGTGGCGAGGACGCCCTTGCCTATGTCTATGACCATGACCCAGAAGGCGAAGACCTTGCCCTGGGTGCGCAAGGCATTGGTACCCCCGGCGTTGCCGGAGCCCTGGGTGCGGATATCCACGCCACCGTAAACCCGGCCCACGATGAGGCTGCCGAGGACGGAGCCAACGAGGTAGGCCAGGAGGCAACGGATGCCTATCGCGATCATGGGGTGGCCGTCGGGTCATTTAGGGGGAATGACGGCCATTCTATCAGGGGGGCCTCAAAAGGCCCGGCAAAAGCCCAGATGCCGGGGGTGTGGCTAAAACTTGACCTTGAGACTTGTAATGTATTATGTTATATTACATAATAATGGCGCATCTCGGTTCAGGGCTGCTACGTACACGAAGTGAGAGAGGGCATGGGAATGGACTACGACCCGATGAGAGATATCTTCATGGACCTGCGACGCATCATGCGCGCCATGGACGTCTACAGCCGCCAGCTGTCGGACAGCCACGGGCTCACAGGACCCCAGATGCTTTGCTTGCGGGAGATCTCCCAACAGGTATCGCTCACCACAGGCACCCTCGCCCTCGCGGTGGCTTTGAGCCCCGCCACCCTCACCGGCATCCTGGATCGCCTGGAGATGCGTGGCCTCGTGAGCCGGGAACGCCGCCCCGAGGACAAACGCCGGGTGGTGGTCTCACTCACGGCCCACGGGAAACAGATGTCCCAGGAACTTCCCTCCCCCATCCAGGAACGCTTCGGCACCAAACTGCTGGAGTTGCCCACGGATGAGCAGGCTTCCATCCGCCGCGCCCTCGGCAACGTGGCCCGGATGATGGAAGAAGACTCCTACGGCACTGCCAAGGCCCGCAAACGCTGAGTCAGCTGCAGCCGCGTGACATGCGGCTGTAATCCAGTAAGCTTGCGTCGCGCTTCGCAATCAGCAGAAGTACGACATGCGGGCAACTCTAATAGTAAATCCCGAAGCCGGTCGCGGCTTGGGCCGCGAACTCGGCCCCGCCGTGGGCCGCTATCTGCACGAGCTTGGGCTTCCCACCCGCATCTTGAACAGCACCGGCCAGGGCGACGTGGAGGCGAAGGTGCGCGCGGCCCTGCAGGAGAAGCCGCAGGTGGTGGTGATCGCCGGCGGCGACGGCACGGTGCACGAGGCAGTGAACGGCTGGCTGAAAGCCGGCGGCGGCGCGCCGCTCGGGGTGATCCCCGTGGGCACGGGCAACGATTTCGCCAAGATGCTGGACCTCACGGACGACTGGCGGGAAGCCTGCTGGCGCATCGTGCGGGGTGATACGCGCCTAGTGGATGCCGGAAGGTGTAACGACTACTACTTCGCCAACGGCTTAGGCATCGGCTTCGATGCGCAGGTGGCCTTGGAGGCCAACGACATCCGTTGGATCCGCGGCAACGCGGTCTATGGCATCGCGCTGGCCAAGATCCTGCTGCTGCAACATTCCCGGCCCCGGGTGAAGGTGCGCCACGACGGCGAGGAATTCGAGACGGATATCACCCTGCTCACGGTGAACAACGGCCGGGTGGAAGGCGGGGCTTTCGTGATGGCACCGGATGCAGAGATCGATGACGGGCTGTTCGATGTGGTGGTGGCCAAGGGCATGGGCCGCATGGGCATCTTGCAGCTCCTGCCCCAGGTGCTTAAGGGCCAACATATGAGCCACCCGAAAGTGATGAAGTTCCGCACCGCGAGGCTCACCATCGAATCCGACGAGCCCCTGCCGGTGCATGCGGATGGGGAGCTGCATTACACAGGCCCGACAAAATTAGATATCGAATTACTTCCGAAGAAACTCGAAGTCATCGCCTGAAGCTGCTGCGCTCGGCAGGGCGTTGTTGCGCTTCGGACTCGCAGTCGGTCATGCACATAAGAGTGCACTCCCTCCTGCTCGCCTCGCGCGCCTAGCCCTACCTTCGCTCGCGACGCTTCAGGACTGCTTTGACCGCCTACTTAATGCGAGATCTGAGACTGCCGAGGTAGATGGCGGCAAGTGCGATGACCGCGCCCACCAGTTCCGGCACGCTGAAATGCCGCCCGAAAAACAGACCATCCCAGATCAGCGCGCAAGCCGGCTGCAGCAGCAGCACCAGGCCCACTTGGGCTGTGCCTACCTTGGCCATGCTGTGGGAGATGAGCACCCAGCCGATGACCTGGGGCACGAGTCCATAGAGCAGGAGCCAGCCGGCGTCCTGCCAAGTAGGGATGACGAAAGACTCGCCTTCCACACCCATGCCCGCGGCGAGGATCAGCGCCGTCACGAGCGAGATCACGGTGATGATGGCATAGGGGGAGCCGGATTCGCGGCCGACGCGGGCGCTGCGCAGGGTGAGCAGATAGGCGGCATACCAACCGGCAGTGAGCAGGGCCAGGATGACGCCCAGGTGATACTGGTCTGATACCCGGCTCCAGCCGGACCCCACCAGGAGAGCCAGACCGAGCAAGGCGAGCACGATGGCGACCCATTGCTGGATGCTCAAGCGCTCCTTGAAGAACAAGACCCCAACCCCAGCCAAGACGAATACCTGGAAGTTGGCGAGCAGAGTCGAGACCCCGGGCCCCACGTAGAGCACGCTGCGGTGCCAGAAAGCGAGATCCAGGGCGAAGAACAGCCCGGCGAGACACAGGATCAGGAACGCCTTGGGCTTGAAGTCGAGGCGCTCACGGCGCCAGAGCATGATGCCGAGCAGGATGCTCCCGCCGAACAACATGCGGTAGAAGGCGCTGACGTTGGGCGGCACGCTGACGAGCTTCACGAACACGGGCGAGAAGCTGATCAAGATCGCGCCCAGCACCAACTGCCACATCTTCGGGCACCCCTATAAATTGATCTTTTGCTCTCGTGCGGCGTTAAAAACATCCTCAAAATCCTCATGTACCGAAAAGTACACTCCGGTTTCTCGGATATTTTTGCCTTGCCCGCAAGCAAAATCTCTAATTTCTAGAGGTGCCCAGAAATCAGAATCATTCTGCGAACAGGATGGAGCACAAAAGCGATATTAGCCTGAGCAAGGCTCAGGAAACACTATTATGCCTGTTGTTGATTCGGGCTGCGCAGCTTTAATGCGTAAGCGCTGCTTCCAATTCTGCGAACGTGGAGGCAATGCCGCTGGTATCCACCGTTATGCCGAGCTGGCGGCTGATGCGAGTGACGGAGAAGATGCCGCGTATGGCGGTGCCTTCCGGGGTACGCTCCACCACCAGCGCGTGCTGGCGCCCGCTGCGCTTGAGCGTGAGGATAACGTCGCCGATGCGCGCGTCCTCTACATCATGCATGGACATCGTCTCGAGCTGGCCGATGGGAGTCATGATGTCCCGCACGCGGATCTCCGCATGGGTGATGCCGAGATCGCGCTGCACCCTGAGCGGGCGCTCACCGTGGATGTCGTTCAGGGTGACGAGCCCAAGGAGTCTGTGGCTCCCGTCCAACACGAACAGCAGCCGCACCTGGGCATGCTTCATCCTCTCCTCGGCTTTGTGCAGCGAAGCATCGAGCTCGATACCGGCAGGGGTGACATGGGTGAGATCGGTCATGGCGTCGAGGGCCGGGCTCATGGACGTGGCCTGGGCGGGGAGCTCGTGAGCAGAGCGTGCCAGATGGGTGCCGGAGGGCACCAGGCTGAGCGGCAAAGCTCTGTAGGGAAGACTCATGACACCCTGATTATAGCTCCGCCCACATGCGCATGAGGTTGGCACGTACCTTGCTGATCTTCATGGCTTCAAGTGACCCAGGAGATGCAGTGCGCGCCCAACGGGCGGCGTCGGAGAGTTCATTGAGTATCTCGCGCTTGCTGTCATCCCGCACGAAGCTCTGGGCCCAGATGATGGCTGCATAGCGGGTGCCGCGGGTGACGGGTTCGACCCTGTGGATGGAAGTGGAGTCATACACGATGGCGCCGCCGGCGCCGAGCTTGATCTTGTGGCCTTCGCCGTCGCTATCCACCACCAGGGCGCCGCCATCGTAGCTCGCGGGATCCGCCAGGAACACGGTGATGGAGACGTCAGCGCGCAGGGGGTCGCCGCCGCCCATGATGGCGTTGTCCACGTGACCGCCGTAATCCATGCCGGGATCGTAGCGATTGAACATGGCCGGCAAGATGCGCCGCGGCAACACCCGATGGGTGAATGCCTCGTTCTTGAGCAAGGCCGCAGCCACGATCTGCCGCGATTCATCCAGGAGCTTCTCCTGGCCGCTGGCCTGGAGGTTGTTCTTCACGTTGCGCACGGCATCGCCTGCAGTGGCGCGCCCATCCACGAACGTGGCGGTGGCGAGCGCTTCGCGGATGCGCGCGGCTTCGGCGGTAGTCAACAACCCTTCTAGCTTGAGAAGCATCTCCATCCCCCTTAAGTCACCTGGCGACATGAGACCCGTACATACATAGGGCTGTCAATACGCGCATCAGGTCGCATGCCTCGGTCATGCGGCCCGTGCTACAATCTTAGGTCCGCATTTCCCGGTATTTCAGCGGTTATTCCCGTGGCTTCCAAAAAGATTCGCATCACCAACGTGCATCTCGACCTCGGCGCCGGGCGGCGCGGCACCGACATGGGCTCCTCCGCCATGCACGTGGCCGGCGTGGTGCCCGCGCTGAAGAAGATCGGCCACGAAGTGGTCGGTATGCATAACATCGGCCAGGTCTCCATGGAGGCCGCCGAGATCGGCGAGAAGAACGCCCGCTTCCTCAAGGTGATCAACAGTGTCTGCCGCGAGCTGGCGGACAAGGTGGAGAGCACGCTCGACAGCGGCGAGTTCCCTCTGGTCTTGGGCGGCGACCACTCCCAGGCCATCGGCACCGTGGCCGGCATGGCCCGCCACTACCGGCGCAAGGGCAAGGACCTCGGCATCTTCTGGTGCGACGCCCACACGGACATGAACACGCCGGATACCAGCCCTTCGGGCAACATCCACGGCATGCCCCTCTCGGTGCTGCTGGGCAAGGGCCTCCCGGAGCTCACAGGCATCAGCGGCGGCCAGCCCGCCCTCAAGCCTGAGAACGTGGTGATCTTCGGCGTGCGCCAAGTGGACGCCAAAGAAGCCAAGGTGGTGAAGGAACTGGGCGTGCGGGTGTTCACCATGAGCGAGATCGACGCCCGTGGTGCCAGCAACTGCCTGGAAGAAGCCATGGAGATACTCGGCAAAGCCAGCGCCGGCATCCATCTCTCCTACGACCTGGACGGCTCCGATCCTTCGGTGGCACCGGGCGTCGGCACGCCGGTGCCCGGCGGCCTCAACTTCCGCGAATCCCATCTGGTCTGCGAAGTGCTTTCCAAGAGCAACAAGCTCGTGGGCATGGAAGTGGTGGAACTGAACCCCACCATGGATATGGAAAACAAGACCGGGAAGTTTGCGGTTTGGCTCATCCAATCCGCTCTCGGCCGCACCATTCTCTAAAAGCTGCTCGGCAACTGCTCCTGCGTTGCCCTACCGCCTACATCCCTGTAGGCGTGCGCTCGGCAGCTGCGCTTTTGACCAGGGATGGTCTTATGCCGCGGAGGGCAGGACGCTCGAGAGCGGCCGCGACGCTTTTAGTAATCACTCACTAGACCTCCTCACGGAGAGAATACATGGGCAAGCGCGTCAAAGAGTTCAACGAATTCCGCACCCGCATGAACGAACGCATCCTCGCGGAAGACAACCGCGTGATCAAGCGGGTGTTCTCCGTGGACAGCCTCACCTATCAGGAAGGCGCGCTCTCGAAGAAGACCAAGGAACTGCTGGGGCTCTCCACTTCCATGGTGCTGCGCTGTGACGATTGCGTGAGCTACCACATCGGCCAGTGCATCGAATCTGGCTGCAGCAAAGAAGAGATAGTCGAAGCTATGAGCGTAGCGCTGGTAGTGGGCGGGACGATAGTCATACCCCACATGCGTAGGGCCATCGACTTTATGGACGAGATGCTCGCTGAAAGCGCGAGCTAAAGACCCGATCTTCTAGTCCTTAGCAGCCGGTGCCGGTTTCACGGTCACCAATACCTTGACGGTATTTATGAAACGGTCCTGGCCTTCCGCCTGGTTGCCGTACTTATCCATGTGCCCCGTATTCATGGCGGCGGATAAGGCGGCGATGCGGTCCGAGGGCGAAGGATGGGTGGCGAGCAAGAGTTGCATGCTGCTGCTCTTCGGGTCCACCCCTTGCAGGGTCTGGAGCACGGCCAGCAATCCGTAAGGGTCATACCCGGCGCGCGCCGCCAGCACGACGCCGGCGCGGTCCGCATCGAACTCGTCGCCCTTGTCGAGACCGGTGGAATACAGGTTGCGGGTGGCGTTGGAGACCTTGTCGAAAGCCGCTTGGTCCAAGCTGCTGTTGTAACCCTGGGACTGCACTCCCGCCTGGGCTGCCTGGGTCGCCAGGTCAAGACGCGCAGCACGCTGCAACTCATTGAGATGATGCTTCAGGACCACGTGAGTGATCTCGTGGCCGAGCACGCCCGCCAATTCGGCTTCGTTGTGCATGTGCAGCAGGAGGCCGCGGGTGAGGAACACATATCCGCCCGGGGCTGCGAAGGCATCGATGTCGTCCGAATCCACTACGGCGAAATGCCAGGGCAAGTCCGGTCGATCGCTCTGCAGCGCCACCCACAGACCCACTTTATTCACGTAGTCCTGCACGGCGGCATTGGTGATGGGCTTGGACGCACCTAGCAGGGTGGCGGCCGCGGCGGCGCCGATATCCTCTTCCTGTTGCAGATCGGCGGGCGTGATCGCCTGCTTGGCGGTCTTTAGATTGTCGGGCGTCACTACCTGCTTGACGCTGTCGAACAGGCCGCCGATATCGATGCTGCTGGCGACGGTGGGCACGCCCAAAGCCAACACTGCGAGCAGGTATGCAGCGCGGCGGTTCACGGCTTCACCTTCGGCAGGTAATCCACTTTCGCGGCTTTCGCCGGTAGTGCTGCAGCGAACTGGGTCGCGTCCTTGGGCTTGGCGGTCCATTTAGCGAGCTCGGTGACCGCCTGGGGATCGGGTGTGGCGTTGGCGATGTCGCCGGTGTTGAGTCCACGCACGCCGGTGGTGGCGGTGGTGCCAGCGGCGCCAGAACGTCCACTGTCGAACAGACTGGCGAAGCTGGAACTGGTGCTGGTGTTGCTGCTGGTGCCGGCACCCGGGCCAGTGCCGAGTCGCAGACTTGTCATGGGCAGCCAGCCGCTCTGGCCCGCGGCGGTGTGCACCTGATACCAGCCACCCTGGCGCGTGACGATGGTGACGTTGGTGTTGACCGGCAGGCTGGCGATGACGTTGGCATCCGAATAGGGGCCATCGTTCAGGTTGCCAGCGACCACGGTCTGCGCCGTGGAACCGGAATCGGCCTGCACCACCCCGAGTACCAGGAGCAGCAGTACACCGATGAACAACGGACGTCTCATGGCTTCTCCAGGGGTTCGTAGAGCTCCACCGGCTCGGTCCGGCCCTTCACTTTATAAGTGCCGCGGAGCACGAAGTCAAAGGCATCGCCGCAACGCTCACGGGTGGCCGCGGACACCAGCACCCGGGCGATGCCCTTGGTCTGGCCTTCGATGCGGCTCGCCAGGTTCACGGCGTCGCCGATGGCGGTGTAATCCAGCTTGTTCTCGGAGCCCATGAAGCCGACCACCGCTTGGCCCGTGTGGATGCCGATACCGACGTCGAACACTTCGGCGAGGTCGCCCAGATCCTTGCGGAACTCCAACAGGACACTGCTCATCTCGAGGGATGCGGCCACTGCATGCTTGGCCTGGTCTTCATCGGGCAGCGGCGCACCCCAGAAGGCCATGATGCAATCGCCGATGAACTTATCCACGGTACCGCCGTGACGGAACACCACGTCCACCTGCAACGTGAAATAGCGGTTGAGGATGGCCACCACCTGCTCAGGCGTGCGGCTCTCAGAGAGAGTGGTGAACCCGCGGATGTCCGAGAACATGAGCGTGACTTCGCGGCTCTTGGCGCCTTCGTCCAGCAGGTTGCGCTGGCTCTTGACCAGATCCGCCACCACACGTGGATCCAGGAAGCGCCCGAACATGCCGATGGCTACCTGGCGCTCGCGCCGCTCACGCAGGTATTCCGCCAGCGCCATGCTGATGAAGAACAGCCAGGCGAAGATCAGGGGCTGCATAACGGGCATGAGCCAGCGGAACTGCAGGAGCAGGTAATCGCAGACGATGACGAGCGCTGTCGCGACGATGAGCGCGATGCCGGTGGGGAACGGCCCCTGGCCGCGGGCGAAGAGCCCGGAAAGACCAAAGACGAGCGCGAGGGCGAGCAAGGCGCCGCACCAGGGCGGGCTGCGGCGCAGCCAATCGCCGTCCTTGATGTTGGCGAGTGCAGTGGCGAGGATATCCACACCCCCATAAGCAGCGGAGAGTGGTGTCGGGTGGGCATCGCCCAGGCCCGCAGCATTGGTGCCGATGACGACGATCTTGTCCTTGAACTCGTTCGGCGGTCGCGCCGAGACGCGCCGCTGCATGTCGGCGTAGAGAGCGTAGAAGGGTACGTGGGGTACGCCGCCGGCACGGCCGCGCCAGTTGAGCACGAAGGAATCCCCCGGCGGTACGGTGTAGCCGAGTCCGGCCGCGACCTTCGCCGGCAGGGACGGCAGGCGCCAGCCGTAAGCGTCGTAGTAGTTATAGTAGCGGCGGCCTACCTTATCCCCATCCTGCAGGAAGTTCACCACGCCCACGCGGCCGGTGATGGCAAGCTGGGGCAAGGGGAAGAGCATGGCCGCACGGGCATCCGGGTCCGCATCGGGACCGGCTTCGAAGCCGAACTGCGGCGGATAGTCCTTGAGTTCCACCGCGGCCTTGCTGTCATCGGCGCCTTCCAGGCGCACCACCGGGAAATACACCCGGTCATCGGGAGCGGCAGTCTGGATGAGATAGCGGTCGTTATCCGGGCGGAGGTTGTCCGGATCCACGAAGTAGATGTCGAAGACGACGGCCTTAGGGCCCTGCTTCATGAGGCCATTCAGCATGTCTGCGTAGATGGAGCGCGGCCAGGGCCAGCTGATGCCCAGCTCTTTCTGGGCCGCCAATAAGCTCGGGTCATCCACATCCACCACCACGACGCCCGGATCAGGCGCGCGAGTAGCAGAATGGATATGCACCAGGAAGTCCTGCAGCGGGTGCTCGAGGGTGGTGATGCCGCCCAGGAGGAAGAAGTCCGCGAGGATGAGCGCCACGAAGAGTGCTAGTAGCAGCGGCCTGCCCTTGAACCCCATCCGCTTTGGCATCGAGACCCCTCCCCTGATGCTCTCGATTCTATATCTAATTCCCAAAAGCCGTTTCAAAAGCGTCGCGAGCGATGGCAAGACGAGGCGCGGGAGGCGAGCACCCGGAGCGTACTCTTAAGTACGTGAGGACGGCGAGCCGATGCGCAACAAAGTCATGCCAAGCGCAGCAGGTTTTGACAGGCTTTTATTACCAGCGATGAAATGCGGGATGGCCTTCTTTGACTGCGACGAAAGTGCCGCGGCAGGTATCGCAGAGCTTGCCCCCCGCCCACAGCTCACCGTCCACCACTGCCCTATCCTCCGTGGAAGACACGATGCGGGCACGCAGAGTGATGGGGCCGTCCGTGGGGGTGGGCCGCTTCAGGGTGATGGAGTATTCGGCGGTGACGGTGCAAGGCGGCGAAGCGGCGCTGGCTTTCTGCATGAGGTGCCAGGCAGCCGTCCAGTTGCAATGGCAGTCCAGCAGAGAACCCACGATGCCGCCGTTCAGCACGCCGGGGAAAGCCTCGTGATACTGCTCGGCGTGCCACTCGGCTACCACCTGATCGCCTTCCACGAAGCTGCGTACGTGCAGACCCTTAGGGTTGGCAGGACCGCAGCCGAAGCAGGCGTTGTGAGGAGCGTACGTCTCTTGCAGGGATTTGCTGGTCATCGCAGGCCTCAGGCTTTGGGCAAATGTATCTCAGCGAGCATACAGCGGACACTCCCGCCGGAGCAGGCTTCGATAGTGTCTATAGGTACGGCGATGATGCGCGCGTGCTTCTCGAGGGCGGTGCGCTGTGCCGGATTGAGGGCGCGCTCAGCCCGGGCAGACATGGCGAGCACGCTGCGGCCGCCGCGACCGGTCAGCTCCAGCATGTTCCCGGCGAAAGCCTCCATCTGATAAGGGCTGATGGCGATCACTTCATGACCGGTGTCGGTGAGGCGCTTCTGCACCCGCTCGCGGGCGGGCGGCTCCACGATGCAGTCCAGGCAGACCACGGCGAAGCGGGCGCCGATGCAGAACATGACGTTGGTGTGGTAGATGGGCCGGCCGCGGCTGTCGCGGGCGTGGAAGGAGATGGCTTCGTAGCCTGCGCGCCGGGTCCACTCATCCAGCATGCGCCCGTCCGTGCGGGAGGAGAGCCCGGCATAGGCCACCCGGTTAGGCCGGTCCAGCACCAGGCTACCGGTGCCTTCCAGGAAGCGGCCTTCCAACTCGGCATGGGAGAGATCCCGGATCTCGTCCAGCTTATAACCGCGCTCTAGCTTGAGCGCATCCAATATATCGGTGCGCCGCTCCCAGCGACGGTTGTTGGCCAAGAGCGGATAGAGCCAGGCGCTGCCGTCGGCGTGGAAGCTCACCCAATTGTTGGGGAAGACGGCATCGGGCGTCACGGGTTCGGCCCGGTCCTCGAACACCTCCACCTGCACGCCGGCAGCCATGAGCGCGGCTGCCAGGGCGTCGAATTCAGCGACGGCGCGTACTTGCACCGCATCGCCGGTCTCGGTGCTGGTCTGGAACGCATTGGAAAGGGCCGTCTCCGGATTGGCGCCGAAGTTGGCCGGCCGGATCATGAGTACGGCGGAGGCGGCTTGGTTTTCCGGGACAGTGTTCATGGGGGCGTATGCGCGGACCTTGAGGCGCCGGACGGCCGGGAATCTTACCTCAAACCCCCGCCCCAGGCTGTCGTACTGTTACGGATGCTAAAGTATCGGCTGTCTCGTATCCCATCCCCTTCGACGGAGCAGGCAGCATGGCGGGTTTGACGCCGGGTGACCGCATACCTGATTTCGCACGGCCGGACCCCAGCGGCAAATCGGTCATGTTCTACGACTTGCACCTCGGTCAGCCCATGGCGCTGTTCGTCTGCGGGCATGCAGATGCTCCCGAGACCCGTGCCGCCCTCTCGGCCCTGAATACCGATGCCGGATGGGGCAAGGTCACCCGGGTGGTGGTCGTCCTGGGTGCGCCGGCTGAATGCGCCGAGCTCGCGAAAGACCTCTCTCCCGGCGTCACTCTGCTGACCGATGACGGCGCTTTGAGCGGGCATCTCCTGGGCGCGCCTGCCACGGGTATGACTGCATTCTTGTTGGACGACAACCTGCGCATCACCGAACGCCTGCCCGCGAGCGGCGATCTCAAGGCCTTCGCGCAACAGATAGCTAAGAGCTATGCCACCCGAGCGGTACCGGCAGCACGGACACTCCGCCAGCAGGCGCCGGTACTCTTCATCCCCCGGGTGCTGGATGCGGCGCTCTGTGCCGGTCTGATCGCCCACTTCGAAGAGACCGGTGGCACTCCCTCCGGCACTGCCTACGTCAAAGGCGATACCGCCGATTGGAAGCCGGACCCCTCCGTGAAGATGCGCCGGGATGTCTATCTGAAGGAAGGCGTGTGGCTTGACCGGCTCAAAGATGGGCTGGTGCGGCGCGCGCTGCCGGAGATCCAGCGCTGCTTCAATTTCGCGGTGACGCAACACGAAGTGTTCAAACTCATCCGCTACGACGCCGGCGCAGGGTACTTCCGGCCGCACCGTGACAACGAATCGCGCGATACCCAGCATCGCCGCTTCGCCATGACCTTGAACCTGAACCCCGGTGCCTATACAGGCGGCGAACTGCATTTCCCCGAATTCGGGCCCGACCTCTACGAGCCGGAACAGGGCGGCGCCGCGATCTTCTCCTGCTCTCTCTTGCATGAGGTGATGCCCATGACCCAGGGCAAGCGCTATGCGGTGCTGGGCTTCTTCTTCGGTGAAGGACAGAGCGTCGCGCCGGTGGAATACCGGACCGTGGGCACCTGAACTAAATCCTATGCAGACTTTCCGCTACGGGCCCGCCGAGTCCCAGGTGGGCGACCTGCATCTCCCGGCTAATCCACGCGCACCGGTGATCTGCCTCCTGCACGGCGGTTTCTGGCGCCTGCCCTATGCGCGGGATCAGATGACGCCCCTGGCGGAAGACCTGGTACGCCGCGGCTATGCCGCCTGGAACCTGGAATACCGCCGCATCGGCGAGACCAGTGGCGGCTGGCCCAGCACCGTCCAGGATGTGTACGACGGCATCGATCTCCTGGCGAAACTCCATGATCACGGGGCCGGCATCGATCTCAAGCGCGTAGTGACCGTGGGACATTCCGCCGGCGGACATCTCGCGCTCTGGGCAGCCGCCTCCCGGCGTCTGGCCCTGGATTCGAGACCGCCGAAGGTTCGGGTCATGGCAGGCGTGGGTCAGGCCGCCGCATCGGATCTCGTGCGGGTCTATGAACTCGGTCTCTCCAAGAACGTGGCGCTGGAATTCCTGGGCGGCCCACCTAAGCAATTCCCGGATCGCTATGCCGCGGCTTCACCGCGGGCCCTCTTGCCCCAGGGTGTGCCGCAACTCCTGGTCCATGGCAGCGAGGACGATACGATGCCGGTAGAGATGAGCCGGGATTACGTGGCCGCCGCCCGCAAAGCGGGCGACAAGGTGGACTACGTGGAACTCCCTGGCGCCGGGCATTACGAGCATCTGGATCCGAAGGGCGCGGCGTGGAAGGCGGTTACCGATTGGCTCGAACGGCTTTTTAAAATCTAAAAATCGCTTTAAATTTCTGCGTGTTGCTCATTTTAACCTATCCACTTTGGGCGCAGTTCTAATACGCTCGTTGAGAGACGAGTTGCGATGGGTTTTAACTCCTTTTCCCCGATTTCAATAATCTTCATATCTCTTTTTTCAGTAAACAGTCCATTACTCAGCATTCCCTCAGCGATCTCGGTCACAAGGTCTTTATTATTTTCATCTTGCATTAAAAGACGACAATCATCATTGGAAATTGATGAGTTCTTAATAAGGGCGCGAATAGTTGCGCAATCGATCTTAGCGGCAACTGCCGGTTGTGGGCGTGTATCCCACAAACCTACCACGGCATCTGCTCCTTCACCTTGGAGATTTACTTGGAAATGCAGGCTCGTTGGCAATATTCTTCGCGCTAATACACGCATATCTGAGGACACCAGGGATAACACTGCATGGTGCAAATTAGGATCAAGAATTACCCACGTAGCAAGTCCACGACTTTGAGGATTACCTAACGGATTATCATCCGTTCCGTTCCAGCGAAATCCAATGCAGGGATTTCCATCCCATTTACCTAAGGCATAAGAGCAGTCGTCTCCACCACGGTCCAATAAAACCGCAATGAGTTGCCAACGTGTTTTCGGCGACACGACTTCTTCGGGCTTCACATACATGTTCATAAGCTCATACGTATGATATTTCAAAGTATAGTACGTATAGATATTTGTCAAGTAGCCCAGAATCGGCTTACTTTCGCATGCGGGTGAGCCGAGCGAAGCACCGCTTCGTGCTGGCGAACGCCCAGCCATGGATGGCTGGGCTGGGGAGCTAGCCGCGCAGGACTGCGCGGCGACGCGACCGCACACTAGTCAATCAGCCGTGCGGGCTCCGCATGTAGTCAATCAGTATCGCCAGGCCACAAAGAAAAACCCCGTCATGTTTTCACATGACGGGGTTTTATATATAGAGCCTGGCGATGTCCTACTTTCGCATGCGGAGACCGCACACTAGCATCGGCGCTGAGCAGTTTAACTTCCGAGTTCGGGATGGGATCGGGTGGTTCCCACTCGCTATGGTCGCCAGGCAAACCGGTTCACTGTGCAGGACGCTCAATCGCGCCTGCCGTGGAAAGTTGTTGGTGCTTACGTATGTCAGTCTGCGGTCAATCACCAGACAAATCTCGTGCCACAAACCGCTTGAGGTTATATGGCCAAGCCTCACGGTCAATTAGTACTGGTTAGCTGAACACATTACTGCGCTTACACACCCAGCCTATCAACGTCGTAGTCTTCGACGGACCTTCAGGGACTTCAAGAGTCCAGGGAGATCTAATCTTGGGGTGGGCTTCCCGCTTAGATGCTTTCAGCGGTTATCCCGTCCGTATATAGCTACCCGGCAATGCCACTGGCGTGACAACCGGTACACCAGAGATACGTCCACTCCGGTCCTCTCGTACTAGGAGCAGCTCCCCTCAAATCTCCAACGCCCATGGCAGATAGGGACCGAACTGTCTCACGACGTTCTGAACCCAGCTCGCGTACCACTTTAAATGGCGAACAGCCATACCCTTGGGACCTGCTACAGCCCCAGGATGTGATGAGCCGACATCGAGGTGCCAAACTCCATCGTCGATATGGACTCTTGGATGGAATCAGCCTGTTATCCCCAGAGTACCTTTTATCCGTTGAGCGATGACCCTTCCATACAGAATCACCGGATCACTATGACCTACTTTCGTACCTGCTCGACATGTACGTCTCGCAGTCAAGCACCCTTGTGCCATTGCACGCCGTGCGCGATTTCCGACCGCGCTGAGGGTACCTTTGTGCTCCTCCGTTACACTTTAGGAGGAGACCGCCCCAGTCAAACTCCCCACCATACACTGTTCCCGATCCGGATTACGGACCTAGGTTAGAACTTCGAACAGACCAGGCTGGTATTTCAACGGTGGCTCCATCTGATCTAGCGACCAGACTTCATAGCCTCCCAGCTATCCTACACAAGTATGTTTAAAGTTCAGTGTAAAGTTAGAGTAAAGGTTCATGGGGTCTTTCCGTCTTGCCACGGGAACGCAGCATCTTCACTGCGATTTCAATTTCACTGAGTTTTGGGTGGAGACAGTGGAGCTATCGTTACGCCATTCGTGCAGGTCGGAACTTACCCGACAAGGAATTTCGCTACCTTAGGACCGTTATAGTTACGGCCGCCGTTTACTGGGGCTTCGATCAAGAGCTTCGCCTTGCGGCTGACCCCATCACTTAACCTTCCAGCACCGGGCAGGCGTCAGACCCTATACTTCCACTTTCGTGTTTGCAGAGTCCTGTGTTTTTGATAAACAGTCGCAGCTCCCTAGCATCTGCGACCCTCATCCGCTACGACCGTAAAGGTTTTCACGTACCGAGGGCGCACCTTCTTCCGAAGTTACGGTGCCAATTTGCCTAGTTCCTTCACCCAAATTCTCTCAAGCGCCTTAGGATTCTCTCCTCACCCACCTGTGTCGGATTACGGTACGGTTTTGCATCAACTGAAGCTTAGAGGCTTTTCCTGGAAGCGTGGCATCAACTACTTCAGTCCACAAGGGACCTCGTCGTCACGTCTTGGCATTAACGACCCTCCGGATTTACCTGGAAGATCTGCCTACACGCTTGAACCGGGACAACCATCGCCCGGATAGCTTAGCCTTCTCCGTCACCCCATCGCATTGATACAAAGCGCAGGAATATTAACCTGCTGTCCATCGACTACGCCTTTCGGCCTCGCCTTAGGTACCGGCTCACCCTGCGCCGATTAACGTTGCGCAGGAAACCTTGGGTTTACGGCGAACGGGTTTTTCACCCGTTTTATCGTTACTCATGTCAGCATTCGCACTTCTGATACCTCCAGAGGTCCTCACAGATCCTCCTTCGCAGGCGTACAGAACGCTCCCCTACCACTCATGCTTGCGCATGAATCCGCAGCTTCGGTATACGGCTTAAGCCCCGTTGAATCTTCCGCGCGGGCCGACTTGACCAGTGAGCTATTACGCTTTCTTTAAAGGATGGCTGCTTCTAAGCCAACCTCCTGGCTGTCTATGACTTCCCACATCGTTCACCACTGAGCCGTAATTTGGGGACCTTAGCTGGCGGTCTGGGTTTTTATCCCTCTTCACGACGCACGTTAGCACGCGCCGTGTGTCTCCCGTGATTGCACTTCCTGGTATTCGGAGTTTGCAACGGTTTGGTAGCTCTAGACGAGCCCCTAGCCGTAACAGTGCTCTACCCCCAGGAGTGAAACACGAGGCACTACCTAAATAGCTTTCGGGGAGAACCAGCTATCACCGAGTTTGATTAGCCTTTCACTCCTATCCACAGCTCATCGACTGCCTTTTCAACGGAAGTTCGTTCGGGCCTCCAATGGGAATTACCCCACCTTCACCCTGGCCATGGATAGATCACCCGGTTTCGGGTCTACAACCAGCGACTGT
>CAWFOE010000004.1:37500-120208 GCA_963817285.1 uncultured Pseudomonadota bacterium
GCCCATCGCCGTTCACGTCAGCCGCGGTCACGAAGTTGGGACCGGATCCGACGGCGAACGTCTGCTGGGCCGCATAGCTGGGGCTGGTGGCGCCGGGGGTGGCGGTATTCATCAGTACCGACACCGTGCCATCGGTCCAGTTCGCGACGATAAGATCGGGCATGCCGTCGCCGTTCAGGTCCGCCGTGATCGCGCGCCACGGGGTGCTGCCGGTGCTGAAAGCTTGCTCGGTAGCGAAGCTGGGGGTGGCCGCCGAGACGTTGAGGGCGTAGCTGGCCCCCAGTACGACGCAGATCAAGCGGCCCAAATTGATGAAGTTCCTGGCTTTCATGACACTCACTCCTTAAGTTTTGGGTTTTCACTGACCCGGGGTTCGGCCCGGCGGGGAACGGTGCGTTTCCTTGGCACCCGCTTCCCCCTCTCCTTCATGAAGGGCCTTCCTAATGGCCCTGTCCCTGTCTGCCTCCAAGTCCCTATGGATGGCCTTAGTGCTGACGGTCAAAGTATTGGCCAGACCCCCAAAAACCGGCATCGGGTCGGGCCGCATATGCGGATAGGGGGGACCCTGGTATGGGCCTAGGGGACCGGTTAGGCCCTTGGTATCAGAGGGTGTCTCAAGGGGCCGGTGGTTTTGGGGCCTTCCGGCGCGGGTAACGGTGGGCCCAAACGGCATCCATGGCTTGCTTAATGGGGCCCGGCTGCTAAAATAGCCGCCCTTTCGCCCCTGGCTTCCGGGGGCGCAGCGTTTTTAAGAGGATCAAGTCATGTCGAGAGTCTGCCAGGTCACGGGCGTAGGCCCCGCCACCGGTAACAACGTCTCGCACGCCAATAACAAGACGCGCCGCCGTTTCCTGCCGAACCTGCATACGCATCGGTTCTGGCTGGAGACCGAGAAGCGTTTCGTGCGCCTGCGTGTCTCTTCCCGGGGCATGCGCATCATCGACAAGCTCGGCATCGAAGCCGTGATCGAAGACATCCGCGCCCGTGGCGAGAAGGTCTAAGGTAAGTAACCATGCGCGAAAAAATCAAACTGGTCTCCAGCGCCGACACCGGCCACTACTACACCACCACCAAGAACCGGCGCCTGCACCCGGACAAGATGGAAGTGAGCAAGTTCGACCCGGTCGTGCGCAAGCATGTGAAGTACAAGGAAGCCAAGATCAAGTAAGGCTTCCGATCAGGATCAATGAAAAAACCCGCTTCGCAGCGGGTTTTTTATTGCCAGAATCCGGGGGATATCAGGCGGTAGTCAGGGCATAGCTCTGCAGACGAGCGGAGAACTCCCGCAGGGAGGCGATGCCGGTAGCCTCAGCCTCCACGCACCATTCCTTGAAATGCTGCAACAGGGTCTCGTTGCTCTGGGCGCCGTTCTCCCACAGCTTCTCCAGCCGCAGGCGGAACTCATACACCGTCTCGAGCGCCTGGCTGCGGGCCAGGGCCAGACGCAGGTGGCGCTGGTCGGCGGCTGTGAGCAAGCCGCGGTCACGGATGAGCAGGCGGCGCACGCCCGCCAGGAGCCGCATGCGGTAGGCACAGGCGTTGCTACGCTCGTGCTTCAAGGCCGGCAGCATCACCTCGCGGCCGTAATGGCGCAGCACATGCAGGCGGTTCAGGATGACCGCGCGCACGGTGTCGAGATCCACCTGAGGCTCAGCATTGATACGGGGCTTCGGCGCCACACGGCGGACTTCCACCAGGCGGAACCAGCCCAAGAGCCGGATGTAGGACCAGCCGAGGTCGAACTCCCAGGGCCGCAAGGCGAACTTGGCGGAGCTCGGGAAAGCATGATGGTTGTTGTGCAGCTCTTCCCCGGCCAGGATCAGGCCCCAGGGGGAGACGTTGGTGGCAGCGTCTGTGCACTCGAAATTGCGGTAACCGTAGAAATGGCCGAGGCCATTGACCACGCCGGCCGCCAGGAAGGGGATGGCGATCATCTGCAGGGCCCAGACCGTGAGGCCGGGGATGCCAAGCAGGACCAGGTTCGTCACCAACAGGATGCCGACACCGAGCTTGCCGTGGCGGCTGTAGACGTGGCGCTCCATCCAGTCATCGGGCGTGCCGCGACCGTATTTCTCCAGGGTCTCGGGGTTCTTGGCTTCTTCGCGATAGAGCTCGGCGCCTTCCAGCACCACCCTACGCAGGCCTTTGACCTTCGGGCTATGGGGATCCCGGTCCGTCTCGCAGTGGGCATGATGCTTGCGATGCACCGCCACCCACTCCTTGGTGAGCATGCCGGTGGAGAGCCAGAGCCACATGCGCATCACGTGACTCACGACCGGGTGCATATCCAGGCCCCGGTGGGTCGCGGTACGGTGCAGGTAGAGGGTGACGCTGACGATCGTGAAGTGGATCATGCAGGCCGCCAGGACGAAATAGCCCCAGACGGGCAGGCCGAGCAGGCCGTGAAGGATGATTTGCAATGTAAAACCCTGCGTTACGCGCTGTGATTACGTTAAAACTATAGGGCATGGGGGTTACCCAGTCCATCGGGGAACCCCTGATGCTTGCAATCCGGGGCCTGAGGCCGTAAAAAGGCCGGTGCCCGCCCCGGGGGATGCGCAAAAAGCGTCCATATATGAGGTGGGGATTTTTTCGCCGCTGGACAAGCCCCCTTAGCCCGAATATCTATGCCTAACCACGCCACGCTCGTCAGGGTCGAAAACCTCTATCGCTATTACGACCGCCGCTGCGCGGTCCAGGACCTGTGCTTCGAGCTACGTAAGGGCGAGATCCTTGGGCTCCTGGGGCCGAACGGCGCCGGCAAGACCAGCACCCTGCAGATGCTCTCGGGCAACCTCGCCCCCTCCGCCGGCCAGATAACCATCGACGGCGTGGATCTGCTGGACGAGCCCCTCAAGGCCAAGTCCGCCATCGGCTACCTGCCGGAGATCCCGCCTCTCTACCCCGACCTCACGGTGGACGAATACCTGCGCTACTGCGCTGAGCTCCATCGTCTGGCGACGCGCCGTATCCCCGCCGCCTGCAGCAGCGCCAAGGAGCGCTGTGGCCTCAAGGACTCGGGCCGGCGCCTGATCGGCAACCTCTCCAAAGGCTATCAACAGCGCGTCGGCATCGCGCAAGCCATCCTGCATAACCCCAAGGTGGTGATCCTGGACGAGCCCACGGTGGGCCTCGACCCCATCCAGATCCGCGAGATACGCACACTCATCGCTGAGCTTGGGAAAGAACACGGCGTGATCCTCTCCACCCACATCCTGCCGGAGATACAGATGGTGTGCAGCCGGGTGCAGATCATCCACCGCGGCAAGCTCGTGTTCAGCGACGATCTCGCAGGCCTGAACGAACGCATGCAGGTCACGAGCCTGGTGCTGGAATGTCGCGAGCCGCCCAGCCTCAAGGATCTGAAAGCCATCGAGGGGATCGAAGCGGTGGAGAAACTAGGCACGGGCCGCTTCAGGCTGCGTTATAGCCGCCGGCAGCGACCCGGTGGAAGATATCGCCGCCCGCGCCGTACGCGGCAAATGGGGCTTGCGTGCCCTCACCCCGGAATACAAAACCCTGGAACAGATCTTCGTGGAACTCACCGCCTCCGATGAACGCAGTGTCACGGAGGCCACGTCATGATGGCCTTCCGCATCGCCTGGCGCGAGCTGCGCAACCTGTTCCTCTCGCCGCTCGCCTGGTGCGTGTTGGCGGTGGTGCAGTTCATCCTGGCGTGGATGTTCCTGGCTTCGGTGGAAAACTTCCACGGCAACCCCGCGGCAGTGGTCGGCGTCACCGACACCGTGGTGGCCGGCCTCTACAGCATCTCCAGCATCGTGATGCTCCTGGTGGTGCCGCTCCTCTCCATGCGGCTCTTCGCGGAAGAACGCCGTAGCGGCAGTCTGGCGTTGCTCCTCTCGGCGCCGATACGCATGAGCGAGATCGTGCTGGGCAAGTACTTAGGCTTGCTCGGTTTCCTCATCATCATGGTGCTCATGCTGACCCTCATGCCACTGTCGCTGGCCCTCGGCACCCATCTGGACTACGGCAAGCTGGCCGCCGATATGCTCGGCATGGTGCTGCTCCTGGGAGCTTTCGCAGCAGGCGGACTCTATATGTCCACCCTCACCCGCCAGCCAGTGGTGGCGGCCATATCCAGTTTCGGGCTGTTCCTGTTCCTCTGGGTGGTGAATTGGCTCGGCCAGGGCAGTGCCCACTACAGCGAGCTGTTGCACTACATATCGCTCATAGGCCATTACAGCTCCCTCTTGCAGGGTGCCTTCGATAGCAGCGATGTCATCTATTACCTCTTGTTCATCGCCACCTTCCTCACCTTGAGCATCCGCCGCCTCGATGGGCAGCGGTTGCAACACTGAGCGGGAGGCAAACACCATGCGCGTCACCCGCAAATCCCGCTCCCAGGTCGTCATCCAGAACGTCCTGTTCCTGCTGCTGTTCCTGGCAGGCATCGGCATCCTGGCCAAGCTCAGCACCCAGTACGTCTATAAAGCGGATTGGACCTACGGCGACCGTAATTCGCTCTCGCCTGCCAGCGTGAAGCTGCTGCAGACCCTGGATCAGCCTCTCGCCTTCACTGCCTACGTGCGGGACAACTCGGGCCTCAAGGATCCACTGCGTCGCTTCGTGGGCAAGTACCAGGACGTGAAGAAAGACACGAGCCTGCACTTCGTGGATACGGACACGGATCCCGATGCCGCCCGGGCCGCCGGCATCACTGCGGACGGTGAGTTGGAAGTGAAGTATGCCGGTCGTAGCGAGAAACTCACGGAGATCAACGAAGCGAGCCTCGGCAACGCCATCCAGCGTCTGGCTCGCTCCTCGGAGCGCTACGTGGTGTTCCTGACAGGGGACGGCGAGCGCGACCCCTTAGGCCAGCACAACTTCGATCTGGGCGATTTCGGCAAACAGTTGCAGGACAAGGGTTTCAAGGTGCAGAGCTTGAGCCTCGCCGCCAATCCCACCATCCCCGAGAACACCTCGGTGCTGGTGATCGCAGGTCCCCAGGCGGCCCTCTTGCCCGGCATGGTCAATATCATCCGCGCCTACGTGAAGCGGGGCGGCAACCTCCTGTGGCTGGATGATCCGGGCTCCCTCTACGGCCTCGAACCCCTGGCGAAAGATCTCGGGCTAAGCTTCGGCGCCGGCACCATCGTGGACCCGGAGTCCAAGCTCTTCGGTGTCAACGACCCCAAGATCGTGCCTGGTCCCCAACTACGGCGACGACAGCGCCATCACCAAGGATTTCACCACTGCTACTCTCTTCCCCGCCGCCACCTCGGTGGATGTAGATAAAGACAGTGGCTGGCAGGCGATCGCCTTCCTGCAGACCCTGCCCCGCAGCTGGCTGGAGACCGGCAAGCTGGAAGGCGAGGTGAACTACGATCCGAAACACGGTGACCGCCTGGGTCCCTTGAGCATCGGCGTGAGCCTCACCCGTACGCTCAAAGCCACCGGCAAGGGCGGTGCTCCCGCCGAGCAGCGGGTGGTGGTGACGGGCGACGGGGACTTCATCTCCAACGCCTATCTCGGCAACGCAGGCAACCTGACTCTCGGCCTCAACATCTTCAATTGGCTCGCCCACGACGACAGCTATATCAGTATCGATCCGAGACCTGCGCCAGACCTGACGCTCTTCCTCTCGCCTCTTGCACAAGGCCTCATCGGTTTCGGTTTCCTCCTGGCCCTGCCGCTCATCTTGCTCACCGCGGGCATCGGTGTGTGGCTGCGCCGCCGGCGCAGATAAGCCGCGACCATGGCGTTCAACAAGCGTAACCGCATCAACCTGGTGCTCGTGGTGGTCGTGGTGATCCTCGCCACCTTGAGCCACTTCCGGCCCGGTGCCAAGCACGCGCCGGTCACCGCGCCGCTGATCCAGTTGAAGCCCGTCGAAATCAAGGACATTCGCATCGAGCTTCCGGGGCAGAAACCCGTGGCGCTCACCCTGGGAGACCGCGGCTGGCAGATGACCGCACCCCTCACCATGCCCGCCGATCCCAACATGGTGAAGACCCTGCTGGATTATCTCGATGCCCAGAGTCAGGACAGTTTCCGGGCGCGTGGCGATCTCGCGCGCTTCGGCCTCGAGAAACCCGTGGGCAAGCTCATGCTGAACGGCGCGGAGTATGACTTCGGTGGCCTGCAGCCGGTGGACAACCTGCAATACGTGCTTAACGACGGCACCATCCATTCTCGTCAATAGCGCGCTCTACTACCGCATCGCCCATGATCCGTACTGGTGGGTGGACAAGGGCCTGCTGCCCTTAGGTGCCCACATCACTGCCCTGCAATTGCCTGAGCTGACCCTGACCCAGGACAAACAAGGTGCCTGGCAGCTGGCTCCCGCCGACGCCTCGGTCTCAGCAGATGACATCCAGAAACTCATGGATGCCTGGCAGCAGAATCTGGCCATCGCCGTAGAACCCATCGGCAAAGACCCCGAAGAAGGTGAAGTCTCCCTGTCCCTCGCCAACACGTCTCAGCCGATCCGCTTCGCCATCCTCAAGGACAAGGATTTCCTGGTGCTGGCACGCCCAGACCTCGGGCTGCAGTACGAACTGGATCTGAGCCTCAGGGATACACTGTTAAGCTTGGCTCATCACACGGCGAAAGCCGCGCACTGATCGCCTATGCCTGAACTACCTGAAGTAGAGACCGCCCGCCGCGGCATCGCGCCCTATGTGCTCGGTCATCGCGTGAAAGCCGTCACGGTGCGGGAACGCCGCCTGCGCTGGCCCATCCCGCCTGCATTGATGCGGGAACTCCCAGGGCAACGCATCACCCGCGTGACGCGCCGCGGCAAATACCTCCTGCTGCATACCAAGGCCGGCACCGCCATCCTGCATCTCGGCATGTCCGGCAGCCTGCGGGTGCTGCCTAAAGACACTCCAGCGCAGAAGCACGATCATGTGGATCTGGTGATGGACAACGGGCGGCTGCTCAGGCTCCGGGATCCGCGCCGCTTCGGCGCACTGCTCTGGACCCGGGGCGATGCAACCCAACACACGCTACTAAGGGACCTGGGGCCTGAACCTCTGGAAGCGGGGCTCGACGGGGATTACCTCTTCAAACAGTCACGGGGCCGCAAGACGGCCATCAAGAGTTTCCTCATGGACAGCCACATCGTGGTGGGCGTGGGCAACATCTACGCCAGCGAGAGCCTGTACCTGGCCCGCATCCATCCAGAACGCCTGGCCGGACGGGTCTCCCGGGAAAGCTACGTGGCCCTCGCCAGGTCCGTGAAGAAAGTGCTCACAGCGGCCATCAAGGCCGGCGGTACTACCCTCAGGGATTTCACGAAGGAAGACGGGGAGCCGGGCTATTTCTACCTGAGCCTTCGGGTCTATGACCGGGAAGGCCAGCCTTGCAAGCGCTGTGGTACGCCTATCGTCGCCAAAGTCACTGGTCAGCGCATGACTTACTACTGCCCCAACTGCCAAAAGTAGCTTTCAACCTGCTGCGCTCGACATGGCTTCGTTACGCTTCGGACTCGCAGTCGGTCACGTACCCAAGAGTACGCTCCCTCCTGCTCGCCTCGCGTGCCTCTCCCTGCCTTCGCTCGCGACGGTTGAAAGACACTTTATGGGCTTAGAATAATAGAAGAGGCCTATTGGATAGAAACATGGGAAACCGACTCTCTAAAATCTATACCCGCACCGGCGACGACGGCACTACAGGCCTCGGCGATGGCACGCGCGTGCCCAAGGACGATGCTCGCGTCGAAGCCTATGGCACCGTGGACGAACTCAACAGCGTCATCGGCATGCTGCTGGCGGAAGAGCCCGCAGCGGACATCGCCACCTGCCTCACGCGGGTGCAGCACGAACTCCTGGATCTGGGCGGTGAGCTCTGCATCCCCGGCCATATGGCCATCACTGCTGCTCACGTGGAGCGCCTCGAACAGGAACTGGACGGCTTCAATGCGGACCTGCCACCCCTGCAGGAATTCATCCTGCCGGGTGGGAGCCGCACTGCCGCCGCCTGTCACCAGGCCCGTACCGTGTGCCGCCGGGCTGAGCGCCGCAGCTACACCCTCTCGAAAGAGGCAAGCGTGAACCCGGAAGCGCTACGTTATCTCAATCGCCTCTCGGATCTCTTGTTCGTGATGGCGCGGGTCATATCCCGGCAAGACAAAGGACAGGAAGTGCTCTGGAAGCACGAGAGGAAGAAGAGCTAAGACTAGTTTTTGCTGGCGAGCCGCTTGCGAGATGCGTTTAAGTCCTCACACACCTGCCGACCTGCATCCAGCAGCCGAGGCGTAGCGGTAGAGATGGTCCCATCGTCCACCGCGAACAAGTTCTGATAACGCACCGCTGAGAGCTGCGGCCATTGCTGCCATTGCTTGAAGCGCGCCGCCACATCCCCTTCCCCATCACCGGTGACGATAGCCTGGGGATCCCGCGCCAGTACCGCTTCCATGCCCACCACCGGCGCGAGCGCGCTCAAATCCGCGAAGATGTTCTTGCCCCCGCAGAGCTGTATCAGGCTGCTGATGATCTGACCGCCACCTACGGTGAACAACGGCTGGGGTGATATCTCGTAGAACACGCGGATAGGGGAAGCAGAGGCGTACTGCTTCTCCAAACCTGCCAGCTGGGTGCGGTAGTCCGCCGCCGCTTTGCCGGCTTCTACTTCATGGCCGGTGGCTCTCCCTAAGATCTCCAGGTTGGTGGCGATGTCCGGTAGCGTATGGGAGCCGATGGAGAGCACCGGTAACTTGAGAGAGCGGAGTTTCTCGATGAGAGCCTGGGGGGTGCCGCCCTGCCAGACCAGCACCAGGTCAGGCTTCAGGGTCAGGATCTTCTCCACATCCACGTGGAAACCGTCTCCCACCCGCGGGATCTTCTTGGCTGCTTCCGGATGATCGCTGTAGTCGATGGCACCCACGAGCGTCGCGCCGGCGCCCACGTCGTAGACGAGCTCGGCGAAATCCGGCGCTAAAGTCACTACCCGGGCGGCGGGAGCATTAAGCGTGAGGGCTACGTCGTCGGCGCCCTTCAGCTGGATCTCAGCTGAAGCAGAAAATGGCAGGAGTGAAAAAAGGAAGATAAAGAGGAGCTTGTGGTTTATGCCCATCCCTGGTGCATTGTCTCGCCCCGCCATCCCTGGCGGGGCGTGCGCTGCATGCAGCGCACTCACCAAGACCATCCGAATAAAGTGATGAGAGCGTATATGACTAACCAGATGAAGAGCGTCCGCCGCACGAGGCCGAGAGCGGACTTGAGCCGCACCACTCCCGCTTCCTGACCCGCCGCGGCCCTGAGCGCCCCGAGACCGGTGCACAGGAGCACGTCGTTGCTCACCTGGAAAAAATGCAGATTGCAGGTGCTGTAGTAGCTACGCAGGTCCGAGACCGCGTCTTCGAAACTGCCCGCGAGGGCATAACCCACGGCAGTGAGATGGGCCGGCAACCAGGCGAGCACGCCGTGCAGGCGGGCTGCTGCGGTGTGGAACTCTGCGCTCACCTTGTCGCCGGGTTCGCGCCGCAGCACATCTGCCGAACGGTATAGGAGCGCTCCCGCAGGCCCTAAGGCCGCGAACCAGAAGAGCACGCCGAACTGCCGCTCGTTGGCTTCCATGAGGAGGGCCCGGGTGACGGCTTCGGTGCGCTCCGCCGGGTCCGCTGGCACTCCCGGCAGGAGTTCGGCCGCGAGCTCACTGGCGCGCGCCTCATCCCCCGACTGCACTGCATCTATATAGTGCTGCACTTCATCGTGTAGGTCTTTGGGTCCTAAGCAGAAGAGGAACAAGGCCACGGCATAGACGAAGCCCAAGCCCGCCCAGATATGGGTGAGCACATCGCCCAGGAAGAGAGCGACCACCGCGGGTACCAGCACGATGAAGAGCGCACCGGCGGTGGCACGCACCGGGTCCGTGCTCCGGCTCAGGGGCTCGAAGGCCTCGGCATAGGCATGCAGCCAGCGCGGTCCGCGCATGGGCTCCAGATGCCGCAACCATTGGTCCAGGATCAGGGCGAGTAAGGCAGCGATGAAACTCATGGTTGCGTAGTTAACCCGTGCCGGGGCTGGCTTGCAAGTATGTCCCGGTAGCGGGCCCAGTCGAATGCGGGGCCGGGATCGGTCTTGCGCCCTGGGGCCACGTCACTGTGGCCCACGATGTGTGCCGGGGTGATGCCGGGATGGGCCCGCATCAGGGCGACGGTGACCGCCGCGAGCCGCGTGTACTGCTCCGGCGTGTAGGGCAGCTCATCGGTGCCTTCCAGCTCCACGCCGATGGAGAAATCATTGCAGGCTTCCCGGCCCTGGAAACTTGATACGCCTGCATGCCAGGCCCGTTTGTGGAAGGGCACGAACTGCAGAAGCGCGCCGTCGCGGCGTATCACCACGTGGGATGAGACCTTAAGGGAGCCGATGGTAGCGAAATAGGGATGGGTGCCCTGCTGCAGGGTGCCCAGGAACAACTGCTCTATCCAGGGTCCCCCGAACTCGCCCGGCGGCAGGCTGATACCGTGGATGACGAGCAGGTCGATATCCACGCCCGTGGGCCGCGCATCGCAATGGGGAGAGGCCAGGTACTTCGCGCCCTGCATGAGCCCCGTGAGTGCATCCACCGTATGTCCCATGGTGCCATTATCTCATCTGGCGAGTGCCGGGCATGACGGGCCGCCAAAGGTTGCTACCCGCGGTCAAATGCGCAAAACTTCGCGTACCGCCTCCCCGGAAGCCCCCATGCCCCAGACCCGCACCGCGCCCTCACTCCGGGAGATGCTCACGGGCCTCATCGGCGCGCCCAGCGTGAGCAGCGTCAGCCCCGAGTTCGACATGAGCAACCGCCCGGCGGCGGAGCGCATCGCCGGCTGGCTGGAATCCTTAGGCTTCGGCGTGGAGTTGCAAGAGATACCGGGAGCGACCGGCAAGCTGAACGTGATCGGCACCCTGGGACAAGGCTCCGGCGGCCTGGTGTTGGCCGGCCATATGGACACGGTGCCTTTCGATGAGAAGGGCTGGGACTCAGATCCCTTCACTCTCACGGAGCGGGACGCTAACTACTACGGCCTTGGCATCAGCGACATGAAGGGTTTCATCGGGCTCGCCATCGAAGCCGCCGCCCGTCACAAAGCCAAAGACTTCACGCAACCGCTCATCATCCTCGCCACCGCAGATGAAGAGAGCAGCATGTCTGGCGGACGCGCCCTGGTGGCCGCTGGCCGGCCCAAGGCCCGCTATGCGGTGATCGGCGAACCGACTCTGTTGAAGCCCGTGCACATGCACAAGGGCATCCTCATGGAGGCGGTGAAGATCATCGGCCGCTCGGGTCATTCCAGCGATCCTTCTCTCGGCAAGAACGCTCTTGAAGGCATGCATCGCGCCATCGCAGGGCTCCTCGCCTATCGGGGTGAGCTGCAGGCCCACCATCACGACGATCATTTCAAGATACCGACACCGACCTTGAACCTGGGTCACATCAAAGGCGGCGACAACCCGAACCGCATCTGCGCGGACTGCGAGCTGCATTTCGACATCCGCATCCTGCCAGGGATGACCGCGCAGCAAGTGCGGAGCGAGGCACGGGAACGTCTGAGCGCAGCGCTGGATGGCCACGGCTTCGACGTGGAGTTCCGCAGCCTCTTCCAGGGCAGCGACCCCTTGATGACGCCGGGTACCTCGGAGCTGGTGAAATTCGCCGAAGAACTCACGGGGCACAAATCGGAAGCCGTGGCCTTCGCCACCGAAGGTCCCTTCCTGCAGGCGCTGGGCATGCAGACGGTGATCCTCGGACCCGGCGACATCGACGTGGCGCACCAACCTAACGAATCCCTGCCTCTCGCCATGGTGGAACCCACCCAGCTGCTGCTGGAGCGGCTCATCCAACGCTTCTGCGTGGCGGAGTCTCCCACCGCCGCTCGCGCCTGAGGCATCACTGCCGCCCATGAGCGAGAACGACGCCTTCATACGCCGCGACCTCAAGGTGCTGTGGCATCCCTGCACCCAGATGAAGGACCACGAGCAGCTGCCACCGGTGCCCATCCGTCGCGGTCAGGGTGTGTGGCTGGAAGACTTCGAAGGCCACCGCTATCTCGACGCCATCAGCTCCTGGTGGGTGAACCTCTTCGGCCACTCCAACCCGCGCATCAACGCGGCCCTCACCCAGCAGCTGGAAGAGTTGGAGCATGTGATCCTGGCCGGGTTCAGCCATACGGCCGTGGTGGAACTCTCGGAGCGCCTGGTGCAGCTCGCCCCCAAAGGCCTCACCCGCTGCTTCTATGCCGACAACGGTTCTTCCGCTGTGGAAGTGGCAGTGAAGATGAGCTTCCATTACTGGAAGAACTTAGGTCGTCCTGAAAAAACCCGCTTCATCACCTTGAGCAACAGCTATCACGGCGAGACCCTCGGTGCTCTCGCGGTGGGCAACGTGGAGCTCTATAAAGAGACCTACAAGCCGCTGCTCATGGACGTGATCACGGTGACGAGCCCCGATTGCTATGAGCGGGAAGCGGGTGAGAGTTGGGAATCCCACAGCCGCCGGATGTTCCAGGAGATGGAACAGACCCTGGAGCGGCATCATGGGCAAGTCTGCGCCGTGATCCTGGAACCCCTGGTTCAATGCGCCGGCAACATGCGCATGTATCACCCGGTCTATCTCAAGCTCCTGCGTGAAGCCTGCGACCGCTACGGCGTGCATCTCATCGCCGACGAGATCGCCGTGGGCTTCGGCCGCACGGGCCGCCTCTTCGCCTCGGAGCACGCGGGCATCACCCCGGACTTCCTCTGCCTCTCCAAAGGCCTCACGGGGGGCTACCTGCCCTTGAGTGTGGTCATGACCCGGGAGGCGGTGTATGACGCCTTCTACGACGATTACACGAAGCTCAACGCCTTCCTACACTCCCACAGCTATACGGGCAATGCCCTGGGCTGCCGGGCGGCGCTGGCGACGCTCGATATCTTCCGAGACGACGACGTCATCACTCGCAACTGGACGCTCTCGGAGCGCATGGGCAAAGCTGCGGCGCCGCTGCAAGACTTGCGACATGTGGCGGAAGTGCGCCAACACGGCATGATCCTGGCCATCGAGATGGTGCGGGACAAGAAAGCCCGCCGGGCCTATCCCTGGCAGGAGCGCCGGGGCCTGCGGGTATACAAGCATGGCTTGAAACGCGGCGTGCTACTGCGCCCTGTGGGCAACGTGGTGTATTTCATGCCGCCTTACGTCATCACGCCTGAGGAGATCGACTTCATGGTGCAGGTGGCCTCCGAAGGCATCACCCTCGCGACGGCGGACTGACATGCGCATACCCCGGGTCTTCCACGGCGCTCCCTTGGCCGGCCTCACGCGGGTCGAGCTAGACCTCGACGCCGCTCATCATCTCCTCATGGTGCTGCGCCTCAAACCCGGCGAGTCCGTGATCCTTTTCGACGGCTCGGGTCAGGAATTCGATGCCCGGGTGGAGATACCCCAGCGGAACACCGCTTGGGTCACTATCCAGGGCGCACGCTCGCCGACGGTGGAATCACCACTACAGGTGACCCTCGCCCAGGGCATCTCCCGGGGCGAGCGCATGGATTACACCGTACAGAAGGCGGTGGAGCTCGGCGTCGCCCACATCACGCCGGTGTTCACAGAACGCAGCGTGGTGAAGCTGGATGCGGACAAGGCGCTGGCCCGACAAGAGCATTGGCAAGCGGTCGCCACCGGCGCCTGCGAACAGAGTGGCCGGGTGCAAGTGCCCCAGGTGGACTTGCCTCTGAAGCTGGATGCCTTCCTCGCCGCCAAACGCGACGCGGGCCTGAAGCTCCTACTGGACCCGTTGGGCGGCAAGACCACCAACGAGATACCCAAGCCATCAGACAATCGCTTGCTGCTGCTGGTGGGCCCCGAAGGCGGTTTGAGCGAGAAGGAAGTGGCGCTGGCCATTCACGTGGGTTTCACAGGTCTCAAACTCGGCCCGCGCATCCTGCGCACCGAGACCGCGGCGCTGGTGGCCTTGAGCCTGTTGCAATCGAAATGGGGCGACCTAGGCTAAGGCGTCGTTGCCATGAGTGCCGCCAAGAAACGTCACAGCCCCATACGCCCCGAGACCTGGGCCATCACGATGCTGTGCCTGCTGGGCTTCTGCGGGGCGGCGGCGCTGGTGCTGTTCTTCCTGGGAGGTTTGAGCCTGCTCGGCCTGGGCGGCATCTTCCTGTTACTGCTGCTGGGCGCTTTCAGCACGCTGCTACGCTATCTCTACAACACGCCGTCGGCTGACTGAACTGTCTCGCGCCCCGAGGCGCAGCTTTGTTGGCCTTAAGGTTGCTGCAACCCCAATGAGGAGACTTAGGCTAAAAATTGAGGATTAGCGACGTTATTGAATCGATTACTTGCCCGACTTGTCTCTCGCGCTCATCAATTTCATCTTCTCCGCAGCAGTAAGTTCAGCTTCGATCGTCGTGTATAAGGTAATCACCTTATCGAACTCGCGCTTCTGCCAGGCTTCATCAGCTTGCGCTCGAATCCGCCGAATCTGCATATCCTTAGCATCTATCAACGATTGCCCGCTCCGAAATATCTGCAATCGACGGAAGTACATGCGGTCGCCCGCCAATGCGTGTTTTGCGTAAAGCTGTATGTCTTTAGCTAACTGATTGAGAAATAAGGGAAGCTCCGACTCTTCATAAACTTGGAAGGGCATCTTCCTTTCAGGCACATCGACATCTTCCATACGCAACAGGTCGGTGAGGGAAAAAGCATCTGTTTCTTGGCTTTTGCCGGCCTTTAATCCGAACATTACATTAATCTCACCTGAACGAGGGTCACGGTTTACCGTGATTAAGGTTCGTTCGGCTTCGCACTGCAAGCAATTCGCATCACGTTCCGTCAGAACGTAACCGACATTTTCTAGAAATGAAAATGCTTGCTTTGCAATATCAGGAAATCGCTTATTCATGCGGCAATTTTTCCGCTAGAGTCACAAGTAAAAGCGTCGCGAGCGAAGGCAGAACGAGGCGTGGGAGGCGAGTAGAGGGGTTCGCCGCATGCGGCGCACGACCCGCCAGGGATGGCGGGGCTGGAAGGCACACCAGGGACGGGTCAGTCATCGGAGTGTGGGGCATCCTGCCAAGCGCAGCAGCTTTTACGCTGGAGGAAGGGGTATCTCTGTAGCAGTACCTGATCCCGTCGAAGTATCTGTGAATCTCCGCTCCGGCATGATCTCGAGCAAGCTTCTCTTCGATAGCTTCCAGATCCGGCACGAAGGGCCGCTCGTTGGCCATGCGCACGCGGTTCAGCACCGGACCATCGGTGGCGAAATCGTTCTCGGTGTCCACCGACAGCACCATGGGGTTCACACGCACGAGGTAGGGATAGCCCTGGGTCAGGATGGCGACCACCGGCGGGTTGATCTGCTCACCGATGGTATGGGTGATGGCGATGCGGGTGCGGTTGGCGCGCTCGGGCACCTTGCGACCGCAGAGGCCTTCGAAGGACACCAGAGGTATCTCCTGGCCGTGCCAGCTGACCAGGCCCATGAGCCAATCAGGGGCGCCACGCACCGGCTTGGGACGCAGGAAGCCCGTGACCTCGGTGACGGACACGCGCGGCAATATCAGCTTGCCCCCGGTGATGGGGATGAGCAGGCTGTAGACCTCGTCGAACTGGTCAACCATGCATCACCAGGTGGTCCGTTGCGGGTTGAAGGTGCCCACCAGTTCCTGGATGTTCTCCAGGAACTCGGTCTCCTGATAAGGCTTGCCCAGGTATTTGTTCACGCCGATCTCCATGGCGCGGTTACGGTGCTTCTCACCGGTACGCGAGGTGATCATGATGATGGGTATCTTCTGGAAGCGCTCGTCGTTGCGCATGTGCGTGGCGAGCTCGTAACCGTCCATACGTGGCATCTCGATGTCCAACAGCATGACGTCCGGGATGTTCTCCTGCAGCAGGGCGAGCGCGTCCACGCCGTCCTTCGCGGTGATGACCCGCATGTTGTAGCGCTCCAGGAGGCGCTGGGTGACACGGCGCACGGTGATGGAATCGTCCACCACCATGGCGAAGGTACGCACGTCTTCCTGGGGCACTTCGCGCTCCTCCACCACGATACGCTCGGCTTCGGGCATGGCGATGGTACGGGCGAGCGCAGTCACGTCCAGGATGAGCAGGATGCTGCCGTCGCCCAGGATGGTGGCGCCGGAGAGACCGCGGATGCTGCCCACCTGCGGACCCACTGATTTCACCACCACCTCGCGGCTACCCTGCATGCCTTCGGTGATGAGCGCGATGGAGGAATCGCCGGACCGCACCAGGAGCAGCGGGATGGCGGTGAGGTCCTCGGGGAACTGGGGCGCTCCGATGCCGAGCAGCACGGACAGGTGGCGCAAGCGGTACTGGCGGCCACCGTATACGTACACCGGGTCTTCGCCGGCCATGAGCTGTTCGAGCTGCATGCGCGGGATGCGTGCGATGGCCTCGATGGCGGGCAGCGGCACCGCATAGGGCTGATCGGCCACGCGCACCAGCAAGGCCTGGGTGATGGACAGGGTGAACGGCAGGCGCACGGTGAACTTGGCGCCCTGCCCTTCGGTGGAATCCATGCGCAGCGTGCCAGCCAAGCTGCTTGATCTCGCTCGCCACCACGTCCATGCCCACGCCGCGGCCGGCGGACTGGGTGACCTTGGCGGCAGTGGAGAAGCCGGGCTCCAGCACGAACAGCATGATGTCGCGTTCGGAGAGCCTGGCGTCCCTGGTGGTCATGCCGAGTTCTTCGGCCTTCTTGCGGATCGCCTTGATGTTCAGGCCCGCGCCGTCGTCCATGACTTCCATCACGACTTCGGAACCTTCGCGGTGCAGGGCGATGCTGATGGTGCCGGCAGCGGGTTTCTTGCGCTGCTTGCGGGTCTTGTCGTCTTCGATGCCGTGCACCACGGAGTTACGCAGCATGTGCTCCAGGGGCGCGAGCACGCGCTCCAGCACCTGGCGGTCCATCTCGCCTTCTGCGCCGATGAACTTGACCTCCACCTGCTTGTGCTCTTCGTCCGCGGTCTGGCGCACCACGCGGCGCAGACGCTGGGCATGGCGGGAGAAAGGCACCATGCGCGTGCGCATGAGGCCGTCTTGCAGTTCGGTGGTGACGCGGGACTGCTGCAGGAGCAGCGTCTCGGCCTCGCGGGCCTGGTTGGTCAAGAGGCCCTGGATGCTGACCAAGTCGCCCACGGACTCGGCGAGCGCGCGGGACAACTGTTGCAGGGTCGAGAACTGGTCGAGCTCCAGCGGGTCGAAATCGGGGTTGATCTGGTCGCCCGCGTCCTTCACGTATTGCGAACGGATCTGGGCTTCCGTCTCGATCTCCAAATTACGCAGCTGGTCGCGCAGACGCACCACTGTCTGTTCGAGTTCGCCCAGGTTGAAATTGATGGTGTTGACCTGCTGTTCCAGGCGGGAGCGGTAGATGCCCACCTCACCGGCGTAGTTGAGCGCGTTCTCCAGGAGGTCGGCGCGGACGCGGACCAGTTCGTACTGGATACGCGAGCCGGTGCGGCGCTCGCTGTCCCCGCCCAAGGCCGCTTCTGCCGCAGCTTCGTCCTCGGGCTCCGGAGTCGGGGCCTCAGCTTGCACCGGCAGCGAGGCGCGGCCGGGGCTGCTACGGGTCTGCACGCCTTCCGTCGTGTGATCGATGATCGGCGGCGGCGACAAGAGCGTGATGCTCTCGAAACGATCCTCGGCGGGCTGCGGCTCCAGCTCGTCGTCCACGGTGTGGCCGTGTACGCGCTTCAGGTCGAGGACGAGGTCGCCAGCGTCGAATATGGGCTGGTTGGCGTAGGCCTGCTCCATCATGCGGTGCAGGCGGTCCACGGAGCGGTTCAGCAGGATGAACATCTCGGTGGAAGCGGCGATGCGGCCGTCCACTACGTCCGTGAGCACGGTCTCCATCTCATGGCTGAGATCGCCCATGGGGGTGAGGCCGGCCATGCGCGCGCCGCCCTTCAGGGTGTGCAGGTTGCGCTGCAACTGGGTCACGAGACCGGATTCGGTCTTGTCCTGGGACCACTGGTGCAGACAGTTGTCGGTGGACTCCAGGAGCTCGTTGGCTTCTTCGAAGAAGATGGCCGCGAGGTCAGGGTCGAAATCCTTGAGCTCGGAAAGCTGCACGAACTTGAGGGGCTGGTCGCGCTTCTCAGGGCCCTTGGCGGTGGGTTTCCCCTTGGCCTTGGGCGCCGGCGCCGCTTCTACTTCCGCCGGGCCGGACATGACGATGTCTTCGCCCATGCTCTCGGCGAGGCCTTCGAGTTTCAGGTTCTTGAGGCGCTCCATGAGACCCTTGGGCACAGGCAGGGTCTGGCCCGAACCTAAGGCCACCAGCATGGCGTGAGCTGTCTTCATGGAGTCGCCGATGAGGGCGATGTGTTCGAGGGGCAACATCAGCGCCTGCTCATGCAGGGCTGCCACATAACGGTGCAGGGGCTCGGTGAGGGTCGCGAGGTTCGTGGCGCCAGCCAGGGCCGAGCTGCCATGCAAGGTATGCAAGGCGCGCACCACGTCTTCGGTGATGGTGCGGTCGGTCATGGCCTGTTGGCGGAACGCTTCGACCACGGCGAGATGGCCTGCCGCTTCGCGCTTGAATATCTCGTAGAGCACCGGGTCCATGGCCACCGCCGGGGGTAGCACTTCCACCCGGGGCATGATGACGGTGGGCTCTTCCGCGCCGGAGATCTGCATGCCTGCAGGGCGGATCATGGTGGGCTCTTCGGTCGGCGTCGGCACCAGTTGGGCGGCGCCCGGCAGCGCTGGCTCTTCGCCGCGGCTCATGGCGAGGGCCGTATCCATCATGGGTTGCACGTCCACCTTGGGCGCGGTGCCCACTTCCAGCTGCTCCACCAGTTCGGGCAGCGCGGCGATGGACATGTCGATGAGGGCGAACATGTCGTCGGACGGAGTGACCGTCTGGTCGATGACGCGATTCAGCAAGTTCTCGATGGACCAGGCGAACTCACCGATGAGGCGCGCGCCCACCATGCGGCCGCTGCCCTTCAGGGTATGGAAGGAGCGTCTCAGGGTGGCGAGGGCTTCCCGGTCTGCCGGGTTGCTGCGCCAGCGCGGGAAACTCTCGCGCAGGGAGTTCATCTCTTCCTGGGCTTCTTCCAGGAATATCTCCACGATCTCGGGGTCCACGTCGGCGCTCATCACCACCGCGGGGCCCGTCATGGGAGCGGGGGCCGCCGGGGCCGGCGTTTTCGGAGCAGCCGCCGGCTTGGCCGCGGCCTTGGGTTTCACCACCGGGGGAGCATGCTCCTCCATGATGGTGGGCTCTTCCTTCATGATCGTGGGGTCTTCGCTCGGGCCTTCAGAGAGGGATATCTCCTCCACCGCCAGGCCTTCCATGACGATGCTCTCGCCCGACGCTTCATCGGCGTTGCCCGACGCGGTGCCCGTGCCGGTGGAGACGTAGGGATCGTCTTCCTCCGGATACTCCTCGCCCACCGGGAAGCCGAGAGCGGCGACACAGGCTTCGGCGTTGTCCAGCATGGAGAGCGGGTTGCCGCGGCCCTGCTGCACGGTCTCGAGGTAGAACTCCATGCTGACGATGGCGTCGGCCATACGGTCCAGTTCGTTCTGGGGCGGCGCGCCCTTGCCGGAGAGCAGGCGCTTCAGGATGTATTGACGCAGGCTGGCGAGGAGCTCCACCACGCGCTGCATCTCGAGGAAGCGGAAGCTAGCCTGGATCTCGCGCATATGGCGCGGCAGGGGTTTCAGGACGTCGCGGTGGGCGGGGTCGTTGACGAACTCGACGATGGCTTCCTTGACCCGCGCCATGTTGATGATGGATTCGCGGATGACCGCCGACTGCACTTCACGCATCTCGGCCTGGGAGCCGCTGTCGGAACCGATGCCGCCCTTGGGGCCGTCCGGTGAGATGAGCGCGTTGATGGCGTCGTCGAGACCGCTCTCGACGCGCACGATGCCGCTCGCGATCTCCATGAGCTCGGCTTCTTCGGGCGCACGCTTGGCGGCGAGCAGCTTCTGCAGGTTCTTGCGCTGGTCCTCCAGCTCGTCGTTGAGCTTGGGCAGGCCAAGCACGTTGAGAGTATCACCCACCTTCTTGATGAGCTCGTCCAGCGGCGCGAGCTCGCCGGTGTCCGACTTGCCCATGCGCACGAAGATGTCGAGGGTGTCCTTGATGCGGCTGATGTCCTCGCGGATGGCGCCGGACACGGTACGCATGAGGTTGACGTTGGGGCCGGAGAGGCTGTCGCGCGCTTCGGCCAGCTCGCTCTCATGGGGCAGGAGATCGCCGAGCTTGAAGGATTCCTTGATGGCCAGGATGCGCTTGCCGGCGGTATCGGCGCGGCCGATGTAATAGAGAAGGTTGTTGACGAGTTCCTGGGCTGGTTCTTCGGCCGCCAGGGCCTCGCCCTGCTCCATGAGCTTCTTCATCTGCCGGTCCACTTGGCCGAGCAGCTGCTTCAGGCTAACGTCCGCCTGGATGCCGCCCTCCCGCAGGCCTTCGATGATGCCGCCCACGATCCACCAGAGCTCGAACACCGCCGGCGTGGTGGCGGCCTGTTCCAGTTTCTCGGCAGCGTCCGCCAGCACCGCGAGGTGCTTGGCCGAATCGTCACCCTTGTACCAGCCGAGCAGGGCCGACTGGAACTTGGGCCGCACCTTGGCTGCGAGGCCTTTGACGTCCACAGCCTTAGGCGCGGGCACCTGCGCCGCCATGCTGGCGGTGCTGCGACCAGCGAGGTTATAGGCGAAGAGCGCGCTCTCGGAGAGCAGCGGTTGACCGCGCACGGTGCGCAGGTCGTTCAAGAGGGAGAGCAATGCGAGCGGCATGTCGCGCCGGCCGCCGATGACCCGCTCCAGGTAATCCGGGAGCTGCAGCATGGCGCGCATGAGCACTTCGAAGGCGGCGTCGCTGCGCTGGACTTCGCCGGAGTCGAAGCCGCGCACCACCGACTCCATCTCTTCGGCGAGCATGGCGGCGCCATAGACCTCGACGATGCGCAGCGTGCCCTGCACCTGATGCAGGAGCTCCAGGCACTGGCTCAGGGCTTCCTTGTCTTCGGCCTTCTCGACGTAGGTCTCGAGAGCCTGACGCGCACGCACGAGCGTGTGATCAAGCTCATTCTTGATCCACATCAACGAGTCTGAAGCGACCTGGCTCATGCGTGCGTCACGTTTCCTGGGTTGCTACGACGGGCCTTCAGGCCGCCTCGCCCGGACGGATCACCATGGTCTCCTGGGCACGGCTGCTGGGCAGCTTGAAGCCGGCGACCGACTTACGCATCTCGGTGGCGAGTGCGGCGAGCTTACCTACGCTGACTGCCGTGGCGTTGGTGCCTTCGGTGGTCTGCGCGGTGATCTCTCTAATCACGTTCATGGTGCGGGACACTTCACCGGCGGTCTGCGCCTGCTGGCGTGCCGCGTTGGAGATGCTCTGCACCAGGGTTGCGATGTGGTTTGCCACCTTCTCGATCTCGTCCAGTGCCGAACCTGCGTTCTCGGCCAGCTGGGCTCCGCCCACCACACCCGCGGTCGATTGTTCCATCGAGATGACCGCTTCGTTCGTGTCGGTTTGAATGGTCTTCACCAGCGCTTCGATCTGGCGCGTGGCGTTGGCGGAGCGTTCTGCGAGTCGTTGCACTTCGTCGGCCACCACCGCGAAACCGCGGCCTGCTTCGCCGGCCATGGATGCCTGAATGGCCGCGTTCAGTGCCAGGATGTTCGTCTGTTCCGCGATGTCGTTGATCAGTTCCACGATGTCGCCGATCTCCTGCGAGGATTCGCCCAGTCGCTTGATGCGCTTGGACGTCTCTTGGATCGTCTCGCGGATCGAGTTCATGCCGTCGATCGTGCGGCGCACCGCCTGACCACCCTTGTGCGCGATTTCCACTGACTGCGCGGCCACCTTCGCCGAGCGTTCGGCGTTGGCAGACACCTGTTCGATGGACTTCGCCATCTCAGTGATGGACTGGGATGCGGTGTTGATCTGCTTGGACTGGTTCACCGAAGCTTCGGCCAGATGGGTCGTGGTCGCCTGCGTCTGGCGGGCGGCGGCGTCCACCTGCACGGCCGTGTCGTTGATGGTCGCGACCAAGCCACGCAGGGCTTCCAGTGCGTAGTTAATGGAGTCGGCGATGGCGCCCGTGATGTCTTCCGTCACGGTCACCTGCACGGTGAGGTCGCCGTCGGCCAGTGAGCCGAGTTCGTCCAGGAGTCGCAAGATGGCCTGCTGGTTTCGTTCGTTGGTCTCTTGCTGGATCTGTGCGGCGCGGCGGGCGTCACCACCCAGCACGTACATCCACAGGATCAACAAGAGCAGGAACACAGCGATGCCGAACAGGATGTAACCCACGATGGGCCGGAACAGGCGCTCGCTCACGGAGCGCTCGTAGCTGGTGTTGATGGCCTGGGCGTTGGTCAGCAGCTGGTCGCTCAAGTCATGGATGGTGCCGTTGGCCTTCTGCACGTTGCCGAGCAGGCTGATCATGGGCGTCAGCGAATTCAGGCTGTTGTTCACCTTGTCCGACAGGGCTTCGATCTGGCGCAGCGGGGTGAGCAGAGCGGCATCCGTCACCGCCGAGAGGCCGAGCTGCGGGTTGCCGTCCAGCATGCCGCGGGTGATGCGGGTGAAGTTCTGGATGGTGTCGGGCAGTTCCTGGGCGATGGCGGAGACGTCGCCGTGGCCGCCGGTGGTGAGTTGGTTCACGTCGCGCAGGATCATCTGGCCGTAGTAGCCTTGCTTGGCGGCGTAATACACGGTGTTATGGCTGGCGTTGCGCTTGTTGGCTTCGTCGGCGAAACCGTCCCAGGCCTTCAAGAGGTCCGGCATGGTCTGGCGGATGCTGGCAGCAGCCTGGTTGGCCACCAGGATGGAGTCATGGGCAGCGAGGATGGTCTGCAGGGAGGTACGCACCTGGCCCCACTGGGTCTGCAGCACCTGCACTTCCGAGAGCACTTCGCCGCTGGCCGCCGGCATCAGGGTCTGGGGATCGCCGTTGCCCATGAGGCTGATGCTGTTGTCGAACTGGTCACGGCCGTTCAGGAGTTGCTGGAAGGCGTCGGAGTTGCCCGCTACCGCTTCGTCGGCGGCGCGCACCACGCTCTGGGATATCAGCGACTGTTGCGCCGACAGGCCGAGGAACTCCTTGTCGCGACCGGCATTCAGTCCGACGTTCACGAAATTCCAAACCGCTCCCGCCAGAGACAGCGCGAACAGCGCCAGCAAGAGCACCAGGGCAGTATTGGATCGCTTCTCGTTGTCAGCCATATCAGTTCACCTTGAAAAGGTTTAAGAGCCTCTCGATCTCTAACAGCGACGCGGACGGCTCAGGCCGCGCGCCCCATCAACGTGCTGCCTGCAGGAATACGGTGCTCTCCACGAGCCCGTGCAGACCCAGCACTCCCCAGATGTCGTCGTCCGTGCCATAGGCGCCCGCCAGGAACGGCGTCATGCCCGGCAGCGTCTCCGGCATCACTTCAGCTTTCTCCGACGCTACGAAGCGGCGGAAACCGCGCACCTCGTCCACCAGCAGCCCCGAGGGGATGTCGGCGTGGTTCACCATGATGATCCGCGTGCTGCGGCCGATGGTCGCCGGTTCGCCGCCGAAGAAGGCGGCGAGATCGGTGACCGGCAGCAACTGGCCGCGCACGTTGGCGAGGCCGAGCAACCAGGGCTTGGCGCCCGGCAAGGCAGTGACGCCCGGCCAAGTGAGCACTTCGCGCACTTCCTGACGTTCGGCCACGAGCCGCGTCCTGCCGACGCGGAAGCCGACGCCCACCCACTCTTCCTGCTGACCGCTCTCCTGGCCACGGCCGGATGCGGCGATACGGCTGCGCCGCTCGAGCTCCTTCAGGAGTTCGAATGGCCGCTCGCGCAGTTCGAGGAGTGCGCTTGCCATGTTCAGCCCGCGATCACTTCTTTGATCTTGTCCACCAGCTGCTTCTCGGTCACGGGCTTCGGCAGGTACGCGACGGCGCCCTGGCGCATGCCCCAGATCTTGTCGGTCTCCTGGTCCTTGGTGGTGACCATGACCACCGGGATGCGGGAGGTATCCGGATCCTTGGACAGCTGGCGAGTGGCCTGGAAACCGCTCATGCCGGGCATCACCACGTCCATGATGATGGCGTCGGGCTTGTCGGACTTGGCCTTCTCGATGCCCTCTTCACCGCTCTCGGCGATGATGGTGCTGAATCCGTTCTTCTCGAGCCACGTCTTGAGGACATGGACCTCGGTCGGGGAGTCGTCGATGATGAGCACGGTAGACATGTCTGCTGCTTCCTCTGGTTACATACACGCCTGGACTCATGTCCAGGCACTCGATTTAGGGATCAGGCGGATTTCCGCACCACATGGCGGTGTATCGCGCCCACCAATTCGTCTTTAGTGAAAGGCTTGGTCAGGTACTGTTCGGAGCCGACGATGCGGCCGCGCGCGCGGTCGAACAGGCCGTCCTTGCTGGACAGCATGATCACCGGTGTCTGCTTGTAATTGTGGTTGTGCTTGATGAGCGCGCAGGTCTGATAACCGTCGAGACGCGGCATCATGATGTCCACGAAGATGATGTCCGGCTTGTGATCGGCGATCTTGGACAGCGCTTCGAAACCATCCACCGCCGTGACCACCTCGCAACCCTCTTTGGAGAGCAAAGTCTCGGCCGTCTTGCGGATAGTCTTGCTGTCGTCGATCACCAGGACCTTGAGGCCCTGCAAACCGCCATCCGGATTGTTCTCAGCCACCTTCACCTCCGCGCATAAGCCCCTACCGGCGGCGTTTCCGCGGGCCGGCGTTGACATATTATTCTCAAACGGCGGGACATGCAGCCCGCACTAGGGTCTCCGGCTGGGGTGCTTTAAAAAGTCACCCTACTGGCTGCCAAACTTGGGCTTTAAGCATAATATCCGCGCTTAATCCCTTGAATGCAATAAGTTTCATAGACCCGGTCCGGCCTGATAGTAAGGACCCTAAACGAGGCGCTCTCCATGCCCAAGTCCGGCAAACCTACCCTCGGGGTCGTCATGGATCCCATCGGGTCCATCAAGCCCTACAAAGACACCACACTGGCCATGCTTCTGGCGGCCCAAGCGCGGGGTTGGGTCCTTTCCTATATGGAGCAGCCGGATCTCTACCTGATGGCGGGCGAAGCCCGGGCCCGGCAGCGGCCCCTGACGGTGCGGGACGACCCCAAGGACTGGTTCAGCCTGGGGGCGGAGATCGACGGGCCCTTGAGCGGCCTCGACCTCATCCTCATGCGCAAAGACCCGCCTTTCGACATGGAATACGTCTATAGCACCTACATCCTGGAACGGGCCGAACAGACCGGGGTCCGGGTGGTGAATCGCCCCCAGGCGCTCCGGGACGCCAACGAGAAGGCCTATACCGCCTGGTTCCCCCAATGCTGCCCCCCGACCCTCATGACCCGGGAGATGGGCCGCATACGGGCCTTCCTGGAGGAGCACAAGAAGATCGTGGTGAAGCCCCTGGACGGCATGGGCGGCAGCATGATCTTCATGCTCGCCTTAGGGGATCCCAATACCTCGGTGGTGCTGGAGACCCTCACCCAGAGCGGCGAGCGCCTGGCCGTGGCCCAGAAGTTCATCCCTGAGATCAAAGACGGGGACAAACGCATCCTGCTCATCGACGGGGAACCGGTGCCCTATGCCCTCGCCCGGGTGCCGGCGCCGGGCGAAGCCCGGGGCAACCTGGCGGCCGGCGGCAAAGGTGTCGGCGTGCCGCTCACAGACCGTGACCGCTGGATCTGCGCGCAAGTGGCGCCAGCCCTGCGGGAGAAAGGTCTCCTGTTCGTGGGCCTGGACGTGATTGGCGACTGGCTCACGGAGATCAACGTGACGAGCCCCACCTGCGTGCGGGAACTGGACGCGCTCTACGGCCTGGATATCGGCGGGCAGTTCATGGACATGCTGGCGAAGAAGCGCTGAAGCACGGACCGATATACTCACAGCTGCATATATGTCGACACGCCAAGCCAGCATGAACCGCAGTCCTCTCGAATCCCCCGCCGTCACCTCCCGTGACCGGCTGGTGACCACGCTGTTCTTCGCGGCCCTGGTGCACGGCATCATCATCCTCGGCATCACTTTCCGCCCCGAGAAACCCAAGGGCAGCGCGACCCTCGAAGTCACCATGGTCCAGACCCGCAACGTGGTGCCGCCCTCCCACGCCGATTACATCGCCCAGGCGAACCAGCAGGGCGAGGGCAATACCAAGGAACTGGTGCGGCCCGAGAGCCCGCTGTCCATGCCGGCGGCAGTGAACAACGCGGGCCAACCGGACGCGCCTGATCTCGCGGACAATCCCGGCCGCAGCACCTCCTCGGGTGACAGCCACGGCATGAACCACAAGGACAGCTCCGACCATGCGGCAGCCGTCACCACCACGGCTCTCACGGGCAACATCGCTAATGCCAAGAATGCCGCAGCACCCTTGAGCGACGAACCCCGGATCATGGTGGCGCGGCTCTTGACCCCCGGTGACGATGCCCTGATGCCCAACGACGACGGGCTGGAATTGCCGCAAGCGACGGATGCCAAGCCGCGAGAGAGCTTCGTCTCGGTGAACGCCCGGGAATCCCGCTACGCGCCCTACCTGGATGCCTGGCGGCGCAAGGTGGAGCACATCGGCAACCTGAATTTCCCGGCGGCCATCCGCGACCACCGACTCACAGGCTCCCTCGCTCTCGAAGTGGCGCTCAACAGTGACGGCAGCATCCGCGAACTCTTCCTGACCAAACCCTCCAACCAGCCACTCCTGGATGACTCGGCTCTGCACATCGTGAAGATGGCCGCGCCCTTCGCCGCCTTCCCGGAGAACCTCAGGCGCGACACCGCGGTGCTGCGCTTCGTGTACGTGTGGCGGTTCAACGGCGGACGCTTGGATACCCGTAGCGGCGGGATCCGCCTGCCGACCGAGAGCATCAAATAGCCCCCGCAAGCCCCTATCCAGCCGGCCCGCTTGTGTCATCCAAGCCCGGTACGGATACTAAACAGATGTCCCAGGACTTCCTCACCAACCACTTCCTAGTGGCCATGCCGACCCTCGAGGATCCGAACTTCCGCGAGAGCGTCACCCTGATCTGCGAGCACAACGCCCAGGGGGCACTGGGCATCGTCATCAACCGGCCCATGAACGTGGTGCTGGACGACATCCTGAAACAGCTCTCCCTCACGGCCCAGGACCTCACCACCGGCATCACCCCTGTGCACATGGGCGGACCCGTGCAGCCGGAGCGGGGTTTCGTCATCCACGAACCCGAAGGCCAATGGGAAGCCACTCTCAAAGTGAGCGACTCCCTCGCGGTCACCACCTCCCGTGATGTGCTGGCCGCGCTAGCAGCCGGCGGTGGACCGAAGCGCGCCTTCGTGGCCTTGGGCTATGCCGGCTGGAGTGCGGGGCAGTTGGACGAGGAGATCAAGAGCAACTCCTGGCTCTCGGTGCCGGCGGATGCCGCCATCATCTTCGACACACCGGTGGAAAGACGCTGGGAAGCGGCAGCACGCCTCATCGGCGTGGACGTGTCGCTACTCTCGGGCGACTCCGGTCATGCCTGAGGCGGTACAGACGGCTATAGGGTTCGACTTCGGCATGAAGCGCATCGGCGCCGCCGTAGGCCAGAGCTTGACCGGCAGCGCCTCGCCCTTGGGAGTGGTGGCCGTGCGCAGCGGCGAGCCGGATTGGGAGGCCATCGCGGGCCTAATCCGGGAATGGCGACCTGGAGCGCTCGTGGTGGGTCTGCCTTATAATATGGACCTAAGCGAGCAGGACATGACCCATAGAGCCCGCCACTTCGCCGAACAGCTCACCGAACGCTTCCCGTTGCCCGTGCATACCGTGGATGAACGCCTTTCATCCCGCGAAGCCGAGGCCGCGCTCAAGGAACAGCGGCAGCAGGGCCGGCGGCGGATCACCCGCGAGACATCGACGGCGCGGCGGCCTGCGTGATCCTGGAGAGCTGGTTCAACTCCAAGCAAGGCACGCACAGCGAATGAGCGACATACAGTTCTCGCCCCAAGGCCGCCTGCACCACCTGCTGACCCTGGAGGGCGTGAATCGCTCCATCCTGACTGCGCTGCTCGACCAAGCCGAACGCTTCCGCGTGCCGCCCGGTGAACGGGTTCGCCGCCACACCGGCCTCGCCGGCAAGACCGTGGTCAACCTCTTCTTCGAACCCAGCACCCGCACCCGCTCCTCCTTCGAGCTGGCGGCACGGCGCATGGGCGCGGACGTGCTCAACCTCGAGATCGCCCTCTCCTCCGCGGTGAAGGGCGAGTCCCTGGAAGACACGCTCTACACGCTCGAAGCCATGAACGCGGACGTGTTCGTGGTGCGCCACAAAGATACCGGCGTGCCGGCGCTGCTGGCGCAGCACGCGCCCCCCCACGTGCACGTGCTCAACGCCGGCGAGGCCCATCTCTCCCATCCCACCCAGGGCCTGCTGGATGCCTTCACCATCCGCCGCCACAAGCCGAACCTCTCGGCCTTGAGCGTAGCCATCGTGGGAGACATCAAGCACTCCCGGGTAGCACGTTCCGCAGTGGAGGCCCTCACCACTCTCGGCACCCGCGACATCCGCCTGGCAGGTCCCAAGAACCTCTTGCCCAAGAAGGGCGAGATGATGGGCGAGCTCTTCACCGACGCCGACAAAGCCATCGCCGGCGCCGACGTGGTCATGATGCTGCGCATCCAGAAGGAGCGCATGCAGAAGACGGCGGTACCCACCGCCCGCGCCTACTTCAAGCGCTATGGCCTCGATGCTACGCGGCTCAAGAAAGCCAGGCCCAACGCCATCGTGATGCACCCCGGCCCCATGAACCGCGATGTGGAGATCTCCTCCGAGGTAGCCGACGGTCGCCAGTCGGTGATCCGCGAGCAGGTGAACAACGGCGTGGCAGTGCGGATGGCGGTCTTAAGCGCCTTCTACCCCTAAGTGAATCCATGAGCCACCAACCCCAGCGCGGCACCATCTTCCTGGAAGACGCCGAGATACTCTCTCATGATCATTTCGCCGGCGAGCAACACGTGCTGCGCTTGAAAGCGCCGCAGTGTGCCGCGAAAGCACTGCCGGGAAGTTTCGTGCACTTGTCCTGCGACGCCGCCCTACCCATGCGCCGGCCCATGTCCCTGATGCGCGTGTCGCCGACCGAAGGCTGGGTGGAATGCCTCTATAAGGCAGTGGGCGAAGGCAGTCGCTTGGCCTCGCGGCCAGGAAACGCGGTGATGTGCTCTCTTGCCTCGGACCCATCGGCAAGCCCTTCGTGCTGCATCCGGACAGACCGCGCCCGCTCTTGCTCGGCGGCGGCGTGGGCATCCCCCCCATGGTGTTCATCGCCGATGCACTGCGGCAGGACAAGCGTGCTGCCTGGAAGCCGCTGGTGCTCATGGGCTCGGAAGTACCCTTCCCCTTCAAGACCAGGCCTTCGACCATCCTCGTGCCAGGCATGCCGGAAGGGCGTCATCGGCTGCATGCCGCTCATGGAAGACTGGGGATTCCCGAGCCGCCTCGCGAGCAAGCAGGGCTACGCCGGCTGCTTCGATGGCTACATCACCGACCTCGCCCGCGCTTGGCTGAAGAGCCTGCCCAAGGAAGCACTCGCAGAAGTGGAGATCTTCGCCTGCGGCCCGACGCCCATGCTCAAGGCCGCCGCGCTCTTGGCCCAGGAGTTCGGCATCGCGAGCCAGGTGTCACTGGAAGAGTTCATGGCCTGCGCCGTGGGCGGCTGCGCTGGCTGCACGGTGGAAGTGAAGACGCCGGAGGGTCCAGCCATGAAACGGGTGTGCGTCGACGGGCCCGTGTTCGATGGCGCGAGCGTCTTCCCCGCGCCCTGAATCCAATCCTCGATGATAAATAAGGCGCTCTAAGCGCCTTATTTATCTCCGAAGATCGAGAGCGCTCAATTCTTGGGCGCGTTCGGACCGATGTACTTGTCGAAGAACGCCAGCATCTGGGTATAGAGTTCGTAATTGTGCTCTGGTTTATAGAAGCCATGCTGCTCCAGCGGCTGATATAGCTTCTCGTATTTCTTCCCCGCCTTGTCCAAGGCAGCCATCATCTCCTCCGCATTGGCCGGCACCACGCGCTTGTCCTGGCCACCATAGATGATGAACACCGGAGCGGCGATCTTATCTGCCCCATTCACGGGCGAATCCGCCTTGAGCACGGCATCGTCGTGTCCCACGGAGACTCCGGTGTAATGCTTGCCCGAGGCATAGTGGGAGAAATCGCTGTCGTTCATCGTCAACAGGTCATACAGGCCCACGTAACCGACGATGCACTTGTAGAGATCGGGGTAGCGCTCTGCATTCTCCATAGCTGCATAGCCGCCGTAACTGGCTCCATAGATGCATACCCGCTTGGGGTCCGCGATCTTCTGCTGCACCGCCCATTGGACCCCGTCAGCCAGATCGTCCTGCATCTTGCCGGCCCACTGCCCATATCCCGCATCCTGGAATTTCATACCATACCCGGCAGAACCGCGGTAGTTCACCTGCAGCACTGCATAGCCGCGACTGGCGAAGAATTGCACCTCCGGATCCCACCGCCACTCATCCCGGATGCCGTGGGGGCCGCCGTGGGGATTGATGATCAGTGGCAAGCTCTTCCCATCTGATCCCGGAGGCAAGGTGAGGTAGCCGTGCAGGGTCAAGCCATCCCGCGACTGGAAGCTGATGGGGCGCATGTCGGCCATGAGCTTCGGATCGATCTCGGGTTTCGCGCTGAACAGGAACGCGGCCTGCCCTGTCTTGCCGTTGAAGAGGTAGTAATCCCCCGGATTCTTGTCACTCGAGACATGGACCACCATCACAGCACCATCGCTAGTGTTGCTGGTGATATGCACCCTCTGGCCTTCGAAGGCTTGATAGAGCCCTGCCAAGTCCTGGGCCTTGGGATCGTCTCCATCCAGGATATGTACGGAGGGCAATCCGGGCATGGTATCCACGGCGATGATCTTCGGGGGCTTGATCCAATCGAACGACCAGACCAGTCCGCCCATATCTGTGTCAGGATCCGAATAGAGCTCCGTCAACTTCGTGGAGTCCACGTCGAAGGAATAAAGCCCCAGCGTGCCGGTAGCGGTACGTCCCCGCCAATAGAGGTTCTTGCCGTCAGGCTCGATCCCGATCGCACCGTTCTCTGCTTGCGCAGGATCATCGCCCAGGAGAGCGGTGCTTATATCCTTCCAATCCCGGCTGTCGTCGCCGACACGGTAGAACAGTTCCCTATCACCAGTCTTGAGATTTTGACCCGTAGCAAGACGGATCGCACCGCTGCTGTCCACTTCGAACCCACCATCCTGCAGCGGCGAATCCAGAACCAGACGGAAATCCGCAGTATCCACGTCCAACAGGTAAGCCTGTGCGACTCCGTGGTAACCGTGATTCAGACCGTAAGTGAAGCCATAGATGAGCACATGCTTGGGATCGTCGCTCTGCATATGCAGGGGGCCACCGAAATAGACTTCGGCTTCGTCATGGGCGGTACCGCCCAGCATCTTCTGTTTGGCCCCCGGTGTCCCCGGCATCAACTGCATCTGTTTGCTGCCGTCGGCATTGATGGCATAGAGCTGTCCATCCAGGGCGGGCAGCTCAAAGAAACCCGTATCTTCGGTCGCGGTAGACGCGAGGATACGGTCATCCAGGGTCCACCAGAACTGATAGATGATCTGATAGTTCTTCACGCTGAACGATACGGTCACCTTGTGATCGCTGGCAGCGCTCATGACGATCAGTCCTTTGCGGTTATCTCCCGTCTTGGGATCGGCCACCACCAGCGCCAGATACTTGCCGTCCGGCGATATCTTGACGTCGGAGATCTGGGGATAGCTGAAGAACGCCTCTACCGGGAACGGTGCGCCGGTATCCGCCAGAGCGGTGCCCGCGATGAAGCAGAGGGTGAACCCCATCAAAAAGCTGCGCAACATATGGATCCCCTTCAGTCTGTCCTTAGAAAACACAGATGCCCTTTTCTCAAGGGTCTCGTTATTTGATATTCGCTGACACAGTCATGGGTTCTTGATACCGGCGTGACACGAACATCCCTGTGACCTTCCGGCCCTGCTCCCGGCAGGGCGTTCGCTGCTTCGCAGCTCACCCAAAGTTGATCTTGGCTTCCAGGTTGGCGCGGGAATCGGCGTTCTTGAGCGCTTCTTCCAGATCGATGCGGCCGTCCTTGTAGAGCTGGAACAGCGCCTGGTCGAAGGTCTGCATGCCGCCCTCAGGGCTCTCTTCCATGGCCTGGCGGATCTCGTCCACCTGGCCCTTCAGGATCAGGTCGGCGATATGCGGAGTGTTGAGCATCACTTCCACCGCCGCCACGCGCTTGCCGTCTTTGCCGATCACCAGGCGCTGGGAGACGATGGAACGCAGGTTGAGCGAGAGATCCATGAACAACTGCTTGTGCAGTTCCTGCGGGAACATGTTGATGATGCGGTCCATGGTCTGGTGCGCGTTGTTGGCGTGCAGCGTGGAGATGGCCAGATGGCCGGTACCGGCCAACTCGATCGCGGCTTCCATGGTCTCGCGGTCACGGATCTCGCCGATGAGGATCACGTCCGGCGCTTCGCGCAGGGAGCTCTTCAGCGCGTTGGCGTAGGACAAGGTGTCCTGGCCCACTTCGCGCTGGTTGATGATGGACTGGATGTTCGGGTGGCTGAACTCGATGGGGTCCTCGATGGTGAGGATATGCCCCGCCTGGTTCTCATTCCGATGATTGATCATGGCCGCGAGAGTGGTCGATTTGCCGGAGCCGGTGGAGCCCACCATCAGGAGCAGTCCACGTTTGTGCAGGATCAGGTCCTTGAGGATGGGCGGCAAGGCCAGGTTGTTGAACTTCGGCACTTCGGAAGGGATGTAGCGCATCACGATGGCCACCTGGCCACGTTGCACGAACACGTTCACACGGAAGCGGCCCACGCCTTCCTCGGCGATGGCGAAGTCGCACTCGTGTTTGACCTCGTAGGACTTGCGCTGTTTCTCGTTCATGATGCCGTAGGCGGCTTCCTTGACCATCTCTGCGGTCAGGAGCGTCTTGCCCACCGGCACCTGCTTTCCCTCCATCTTGATCTTCACCGGCGCGTTGGTGGTGAAGTACAGGTCGGAGGCGTTCTTCTCCACCATGAGCTTGAGATAGGGGCTGATGTTCATGGTCCGCTTCCGTCGTTATATCGTTGTGTCAGGACGGCGCGCCGCGCGCACCCCTTAGAGTTTTTGACCTTTGCCTGGATCCACTAGCTGCATGGACTCGATGCCTTCATCCACTGGGGCCTTGCCGCGCTTGCTTTCCAGCTTGATTCGAAGACGCAGTTCGTTCTGCGAATCGGCGTTGCGGATCGCCTCCTCGTAGTTGATGTTGCCTTCCTCATAGTGATTGAACAGCGCTTGGTCGAAAGTCTGCATGCCAAGCTGGGTAGACTTGGCCATGATCTCCTTGATCATCGCCACTTCGCCCTTGAAGATGAGGTCGGAGATCAAAGGCGAGTTCAGCATGATCTCGAGGGCCGCGACGCGGCCTTTGCCGTCCGGCTTCTTGAGCAGGCGCTGGGAGATGATCCCCTTGATGTTGAGCGAGAGGTCCATCAACAACTGATGGCGGCGCTCTTCCGGGAATAGGTTGACGATACGGTCGAGCGCCTGGTTGGCGCTGTTGGCATGCAGGGTCGAGAGGCAGAGATGCCCGGTCTCAGCGAACTGCACCGCGTGCTCCATGGTCTCGCGGTCACGTATCTCACCGATGAGGATCACGTCCGGCGCCTGGCGCAGGGTGTTCTTGAGGGCGATCTCCCAGGAATCCGTGTCCACGCCCACTTCACGCTGGGTGATGAGGCAGCCCAGGTGCGGATGCACGTATTCGATGGGGTCCTCGATGGTGATGATGTGGCCCTTGGTGTTCTTGTTGCGGTAGCCCAGCATCGCCGCGAGCGAGGTGGACTTACCGGAACCGGTGCCACCCACCATGATGCAGAGGCCGCGCTTGGACATCACGACTTCCTTCAAGATGGCTGGTAGCCCCATCTTGTCGAAGTCCGGGATCTCGGTGGTGATGGTACGCAGCACCGCGCCAGCGCGGCCTTGCTGCACGAAAGCGTTGACGCGGAAACGGCCGATCCCCGGCGGGTTGATGGCGAAGTTGCATTCCTTGCTGGCGTCGAATTCCTTGGTCTGCCGGTCGTTCATGATGGCGCGCACCAGCATGGCGCTCTGCTCCGCCGTGAGCGGCTTGTCGGTGACCGGCGTGATCTGCCCGTCCACTTTCATGGCCGGCGGGAAACCGGTGGTGATGAACAGGTCGGAGCCCTTGCGCCCGATCATCGCGCGCAGCAGGTCCTGCATGAATTTTATTGCTTGGTCTCTTTCCATGCCTCAAGTCTCCGTACGAGCCCCTGTGCCCGTACTCAGGTGAACATTTCCTTCTGGGTGGCCTTGTTGCGGGCCTCTTCCTTGGTGACGATGCCCTTGCGCACCATATCCTGCAGACACTGATCGAGAGTCTGCATGCCGTGCTGCTGGCCGGTCTGGATCGCGGAATACATCTGCGCGATCTTGTTCTCGCGGATCAGGTTACGGATGGCCGGCGTGCCGATCATGATCTCGTGGGCCGCGGCACGGCCGCCACCGATCTTCTTCATCAAGCTCTGGGAGATCACCGCGCGCAGCGACTCCGAGATCATGGACCGCACCATGTCCTTCTCGGCAGCGGGGAACACGTCCACGATACGGTCGATGGTCTTGGCGGCAGAGCTCGTGTGCAGGGTGCCGAAAACCAAGTGGCCGGTCTCGGCGCCTGAGAGCGCGAGGCGGATGGTCTCGAGGTCGCGCATCTCACCCACCAGGATGACGTCCGGGTCTTCTCGCAGTGCCGAGCGCAGCGCCTCGCTGAAGCCGAGCGTATCGCGGTGCACCTCGCGCTGGTTGATGAGGCACTTCTTGGACTCATGTACGAACTCGATGGGGTCCTCGATGGTGAGGATGTGACCGAACTCGCTCTCGTTCTTGTAGTTGATCATCCCGGCGAGGGTGGTGGACTTGCCCGAGCCCGTGGGGCCGGTCACCAGCACGATGCCGCGCGGGTTGTCCGAGATGTCCTTGAAGATCGCCGGCGCGCCCAGGTCCTCGAGGGAGAGGATCTTGGACGGGATGGTCCGGAATACGGCGCCCGAGCCGCGGTTCTGGTTGAAAGCGTTGACGCGGAAACGCGCCAGGTTCGGGATCTCGAACGAGAAGTCGCACTCGAGGAATTCCTCGTAGTCCTTGCGCTGCTTGTCGTTCATGATGTCGTACACCATGTCGTGTACGTCTTTGTGCTCCAGCGCTGGCATGTTGATGCGGCGCACGTCGCCGTCCACCCGGATCATGGGGGGCACGCCGGCGGAGAGGTGCAAGTCGGACGCCTTGTTCTTGACGCCGAAGGCGAGCAGTTGCGAGATATCAGCTGCCATGTATGTCCCCTGAGCTTATGGGCGGCTTGGGCGGCCCAGGACGCCTGAAGGTCCCGGGTATGGCCGCATGCATGTGGGCTAGAGTATAGCGAACTCATTTTATGTGCATATGAACGCCCGCGACAGCCCTGCCGTGGGCTTATATGAGGAGGCAGCCTTGGAGTACGTGGCCCGGAACCTGGAGGCGGTGCGCATGCGTATAGAAGACGCGGCGCAGCGCGCCGGGCGTGACCCCGGGGGCATCCGCCTCCTGGCCGTGAGCAAAATGCAGCCAGCCGAGGTCCTGGCCGGAGCCTGGGATGCGGGCCAGCGGGATTTCGGCGAGAACTACCTCCAGGAGGCCCTGCCCAAGCTCCTTGAACTCGCCGACCGCGACATCCAATGGCATTTCATCGGCAACCTGCAATCCAATAAGACCCGGGCCGTGGCCGAGCGCTTCGACTGGGTGCACACCCTGGATCGGGAGAGCATCGCCAAGCGGCTCGCAGCTCAGCGACCGGAAGAGATGCCGCCGTTGCACGTCTGCCTGCAGGTGAACGTCTCCGGGGAAGGCAGCAAAGGCGGCATCGCGCCAGAACGCCTCTCGGTGCTGGTAGACGCAGTGGCCACATTGCCCCGGCTCAAGTTGCGGGGTCTTATGGCCATCCCGGCGCCGGCCAAGGACGAAGCGACGCAGCGCGCGCCGTTCCGTCTGCTCAGGGAACTCATGCAGGAGCAGAACGGCCGGGGACATCACATGGATACCCTCTCCATGGGCATGTCCGAGGATCTCGAAGCCGCCATCGCCGAGGGAGCGACGTTGGTGAGAGTGGGCACTGCCATCTTCGGCCCGCGGTCGACCTGAGACGCATGGCCATGGGGTATTCTTTACGCCTGTGCTGAAGCCCGACCCGGAGTCTCACGTGCTGCAAGACCTGCGCCTCGCCTTCATCGGCGGCGGCAACATGGCGAGGAGCTTGATCGGCGGCCTGGTGCAGAAGGGTTGCGATCCCACGCGCATCAGCGTGTCGGACCCGAGCGCGGAACAACTCGCGTTGCTCAAGACGCGCTTCTCGGTGCGCACCACCGCGAACAACCTCGAAGCCTCTGAAGGCGCCGATGTGATCGTGTTCGCTGTGAAACCCCAAGTGCTGCACGCCGCGGCCGAAGGCCTCGTGGGCCAGGTGCGTACCCGGCACCCCCTCATCATCTCCATCGCCGCCGGCGTCGCGGAGCCCGACCTGCGGAGCTGGCTCGGCGGCGACGCGGCCATCGTGCGGGCCATGCCCAACACCCCGGCCCTGCTCGGCGCAGGCGCCGCAGGGCTCTATGCCAACCGTTCCGTGACGCCGGCCCAGCGGGCCATCGCGCAGGCTCTATTGGAAGCGGTGGGCACCGCCCTCTGGATCGAGGATGAATCCCTCATGGATGCAGTCACTGCGCTCTCCGGCAGCGGCCCTGCCTATTTCTTCCTGCTCATGGAACTCATGGAAGCGGCAGCCCTGGAACTCGGTCTGCCCGCCGACGCTGTGCGCAGCCTCACCCAACAGACCGCTTACGGCGCCGCGCGCATGGCGCTGGAATCCGGCGAAGCACCGGCCACTCTACGCAAGCAAGTCACCTCCCCCGGCGGCACCACGGCCGCCGCCCTCGCGGTGTTCGACGACGCCAAATTGAAGACTGTCGTGCAGCGCGCCCTCACCGCGGCGCGGGACCGGGGCCGGGAACTCTCTAAAGAATCCGCCAAGGGAAACAAACCATGATCGCCAGCCGCTCCATCATCGCTCTCGTGTTCGTCATCAACACGCTGCTCGGGCTCTACACCGCCGGCGTGCTGCTGCGCTTCCTGATGCAGCAGGTGCGCGCAGACTTCTATAACCCCCTAGCCCAGGCCGTGGTCAAGGCCACGAACCCCCTGCTCCTGCCCCTGCGTCGGGTGATCCCTGCCTGGGGTAAGATCGACAGCGCCGCCCTCGTGCTCATGCTGGTGGTGCAGTTCGCGAACGTGCTGCTGGTGATGTGGGTAGCGACAGCCCCTGCTCTACACCTGGGGCTCCTCGTCTTCTGGACGATCTTGAAACTCATCTTCATCCTGGTGAACCTGTACTTCTTCAGCATCCTGATGGAAGCGGTCATCAGTTGGCTCGGTCAGGGCCGTAGCCCCCTCGATGGGCTGCTCGGCCGATGAATGCACCGCTGCTGCGACCCGCCCGCCGCATCTTGCCGCCTACCTCGGGCCTGGATTTCTCGCCGCTCCTCGTCATGCTGGTGCTGCAGGTCATCAACCTGCTCTTGCCCCTCGCCTGGCCCATCGTCTGAACGCGAGCTTCCGGCGCCGCCCTCAGCCCGAGGTACGCTGAGCCACATGCGGCGAAGCGGCTTTTCCCCCGGGGAAAACCGCCCCCTCGAAGCAAAAAAACCGTGTTTTCCCCGGTAAAAACCTACATTAATGTCTTGCATGTGCTAGATTTCGCGGCGTGTATCTGCATTAGCCATCCAAGAGGAGACCTAAATGGCTGCAAAGAAAAAGGCTGTCGCGAAGACCGCTGCCAAGGCCGCTAAAGCCCCGGCAGTGTCTGCTGACAAGCCGTTCACCAAGTCCGAGACCTACGCTTATCTCGCCCATTCCACGGGCCTGAGCCGCAAGCAGGTTGCCTCGATCTTCGAGAACCTGGCCGGCCTCATCGGCAAGAGCATCGGCAAGAAAGGCCCCGGCCTTTACGTCGTGCCCGGCCTGATGAAGATCAAGGTCGTGCGCAAGCCGGCCACCAAGGAACGTGAGGGCATCAACCCCTTCACGGGCGAGAAGACCATCTTCAAGGCGAAGCCCGCCCGGAACGTGGTCAAGGTCCAGGCCCTGAAGGGCCTCAAGGACATGGTGAAGTAAGCCATTCATGACCGGAGTCGCACAGGGGTGCGGCTCCGGTCCTTGAATGGTTTACCCTGCAAGAACCGGCTTCGCCGCCGGCGGTCTCTATCTCTCTCGCATTTTTTTCTGGGCCATTTCCTTGGCCTTCATCAGATCCATCATCGGCACGTACAAGAGATCCGCCAGCTTGTGCATGAGCGCATCCTCGTGCTTGTCCAGCCGCCCGTCCGCATAGGCCACGTCCCACAGCATCCCCATCAGCGCGAGCTTCTCCGGCATCTCCAGCTGCTGGTTGATGAGGTGGGTGAAGCGGAACAGGGAGACGGAGTGGTCGGATTCGCGCCGGGCTGCCGTCAGAAGCTCATCCGCTCCCGCGGGCGTCAGGCCATAGCGTTCCGCCAGGAGTTCCCGGGCACGGGTGAGTTCCGTCTCGTCTTCGTTGAAGTCGGCGCGGGCCATCTCCACCAGCAGGGCGGCGGCGGCCATGCGCAGATCGTCGTGGGAGACCGCGTCGGGGCCGGGGCCCGCCAGACGCTGCTCGAGGAAGGTCAGGAGTGAGGAGAACATGACGTTCAGTCTTCGCGCGGACCCATGCAGCAGCCCCGAAGGGCCCGGAAGATACCCCCGCCGGCGAAGCCGGCGGGGGATCAGCGACATCAGAAGCCGAAACCGATCTTCAGAGTGTAGGTGGTGTTGCCGGCCAGGTGGTTGTACTCCAGGCCGAGATGCACACCGAGGTCAAAGGTGAAGCCCCGCGAACACTTCGGTGTTGCTGGAGTTGAACTGGTGAGACCCGTGGAGGCATCGGGCGTGCTGTTGGTCCACACCTCGCCCACGCCGGCATAGGGTGTGACCGGACCGAAGCCCTTGGAGATGGATACATCCAGGGTCTTGGTGTTGAAGGAGAGGTCATCCACCCCCGTCAGGTGTGTGAAGGCAGCGCGCACGCCGACCGCAGGCTCGGCGATGCCGCCGTCCAGGATGGCGTAGCGACCTTCGACGCCGTAGTCGCTGATGTTAGAACCCGGCACGGTGCTGTACTGGCCGCCGATGTCGAAACCGAAGGGCAGTCCCTTGGTGATATGTAGTCGGCGAAGGGCACGCTGGAGACGCTACTCTTGCTGGGTGGCGTCTTCCCATGCGGTCTCATGGCCCACTTGGGTGTCACCGAGTTCAGGCCTACGTCGAAGCCGGTGATGCCCTCGGAGCTCGCGCCTTCCATCTGCTTGTAGCTGGTGACGGCGCCCAAGTCCTGGGACAGGCCGTTGAAGTCGGTCTGGCGCAGACCCGGGATGGTGATGTGATCGTCGGCGAAGGCGCTGGTGGACAGGGCCAGCAGGCCACAAGCCAGTAGGACGCGACGGATCATGGGTGTCTCCTGAGAACGGTTAATTGGCCGTATCGGCGAGGTTAAGTCTAACAAAACGCGTGGGCGAAACCTCAGTTTACCCGGGCTTTCAGCGCTGCAAGGATGCACCGTACGCGAACCAAGGCCCAGGGTGCCCGTCGAGAAAGCCCGGACCACGGCCTCCCTGAGCTCGGTCAGGCGGCCATGGAAGAAGTGTCCGGCCCCAGCAGCACCGCGAGCTGTGGGGGCGGCGAGCCCCGCCGCCCAATCCAGCACCTCCTTGGGCGGCACCACGTCGTCCGCATCGCCCTGCACCAGCAACCAGGGACAGACAGGTGGCGCGAGGGGGCCTTGGACGAAACGATGCACCGCAGGCGCCACGGTCACGAGGCGCTGCACGGGTCGTTCGCTCTGGGCGCGCAAGGCCACGTAGCCGCCGAAGGAGAAACCGCCCAACCACAAGGGGGAGAGGGGTTGACGGGTCATGAGCCAATCCATGGCAGCGAGCGCATCGCCCACCTCGCCCACGCCGTCGTCGAACACGCCGGCGCTCTTACCGACGCCGCGGAAGTTGAAGCGCAGCGAGAGTCGCGCCCATGTCGGCGAACGCGCGCGCGAGGATGTACGCCACCTTGTTCTGCATGCCGCCACCCTGGACTGGATTCGGATGGCAGACCACGCCCACCGCCGCGGCAGGTCTCCGGGAAGTCCAGGAGCCCCTCCAGATCGCCCACGGGGCCGCTGAATAGGCAGGCTTCGGTGAGCTGTTTGTCGCTCATGGGGAGGGGGAAGCCGCCGTTTTTTAGGCTGCTGTATAATAAGTGTTCGCTTCCGGTCCGCACCTGCAATCCCCTCATACGAGCACTCCCATGAACAAGTCCATCGAACTCGAGAGCCAGTACGGCGCCCACAACTACCATCCGCTGCCGGTGGTGCTCACCCGCGGCGAAGGCGTGTACCTGTGGGACGACGCGGGCAACAAGTACCTGGACATGATGAGCGCGTACTCGGCCGTGAGCCACGGCCACGCCCATCCGCGCCTGGTGAAGACGCTCACCGAACAGGCGGCGAAGCTCGCGGTCTGCTCCCGGGCCTTCCACAGCGAGAAGCTCGGCGCCTTCCTGAAGCGTCGTCTGCGAACTCACGGGCATGGACATGGCGCTGACCATGAACAGCGGCGCCGAAGCGCGTCGAGACCGCGCTCAAGGCGGCGCGCAAATGGGCCTACAAGGTCAAGGGCGTGCCCGCCGACAAGGCCGAGATCATCGTCTGCAGCGGCAACTTCCACGGCCGCACCATCGCCATCGTGGGCATGTCCGTCCGAAGAACAATATAAAGACGGCTTCGGCCCCTTCCCCGGGGGCTTCAAGATCATCCCCTACGGCGATGCGGAAGCTCTCGAGAAAGCCATCACCCCGAACACTGCCGCCTTCCTGGTGGAACCCATCCAGGGCGAAGCCGGCATCGTGATGCCGCCCGCGGGCTACCTCAAGAAGTGCGCGGAGCTCTGCCGCAAGCACAACGTCCTGCTGATCGCCGACGAGATCCAGACGGGCTTCGGCCGCACGGGCAAGCTGCTCGCCTGCGATCACGAGGGCGTGAAGCCCGACGGCCTGATCCTCGGCAAGGCGCTGGGCGGCGGTCTCCTGCCCGTGTCCGCGTTCCTCGCGCGGCGCGACGTCATGGCTGTGTTCACCCCGGGCGACCACGGCAGCACCTTCGGCGGCAACGCCGCTGGCGGCAGCCGTGGGTCTCGAAGCTCTGAACGTGCTGGTGGAGGAGAAGCTCGCCGCAGCGCTCCGCGGAGCTCGGGTGCTATCTCCTGGACAAGCTCGCTGCCTTGAAGAGCCCCTTCATCAAGGGTTTGCGCGGCAAGGGTCTCTTCGTCGGCGTGGAGATCGACTCGCGTAAGGCCGGGCCCGGGAAGTCTGCGAGCGCCTAATGGCTCAGGGCATCTTGAGCAAGGAGACCCACATGCCACGGTGGTGCGCCTGGCGCCGCCTCTGGTGGTGACCCGCGAGCAACTGGATTGGGCGGTGGAGCGCATCGCACTGGTGCTGAAGGAAATGGGGCGCCTTAAAGCCGCTTCCTGATCTGTCAAGCGACGGCAAGAAAAAGCCAGCTTGAGCGGGCTTTTTGTGTTTTCAGAGCAGCGAACTGCTCGACATGGTCTTGCTCTCAGCCAGGTCGATAAGTCCACGGATGTGGCGATAGATGTACCAGATCCAGATCACGAGGAAACCGAGCCAGCCCAGGAGATGCCGATGACGGTGATGAAAGCGATGCCGCAGACGATGCAGCCCAGGATGGCGTACCAGAAGCTCTTGATCATCCAGGTCTGGTGGCTGTCTATCATGTCGCCATGGTCGCCCTTGACCACGTAGTTGATGATGAGCGCGACGATGCTCGGCAGACCGGTGATGGCGCCGAGGAGATGCAGTATGTAGGCGACGATGGTGATGGTGCGGCCGCCGTCGGTGGAACTCATGCCGGGTCTCCCTGTGTAGTTATCGTTCAACCAGTGTAGGGGTGGTATCGGGGAATTCCAATCTCACCCGTCTATTCTGTTTGCCTTTCTTTTCCACTTTCGAGATGACCACTGCGCCGATCTCGCCGATGCGCTGCACGTGGGTGCCGCCACAGGGCTGCAGGTCTATACCCTCCACCTCCACGAGCCGCACTTGGCCCCGGCCGCGGGGCGGCTGCACGGACATGGTCTTGACCAGTTCCGGTCGCGCATCCAGTTCCGCCTCGCTGATCCAGCGGAAGGCCACGGGCGCGTCGCGCCGTATGAGTTCGTTGAGCTCGGGTCTGCACCTCTGCCCGCTCGGGGCTCTCGGGCAGGTCGAAATCCAGGCGGCCGTAGCCGTCGCCCACGGCGCCGCCGGTGACCGGCGCGATGATGATCGCCGATAAAAGATGCAGGCAGGTGTGCATGCGCATGAGCCGGTGACGGCGTTCCCAATCGAGGCGCCTCGCAAGCGAGTGCCGGGCTAAGCGTGAGCGCAGTATCCGTGAGCAGATGCACCACTTCACCGGGGGTGACGCCCTTGCGGGTATCGCTGACTTTCAGTTCGCGCCCGTCCGGGAGCTTCAGCAGCCCCGTGTCTCCCGGCTGGCCGCCGCTCTCGGGATAGAAGAGCGTCCGGTCCAGCACCACCCGCCCGGTTCCGCCGCGAGCACGCCCGCCTCGAACTCCGTGGCATAGGCATCGGCGCGGAACAGGAGCTCGGTCATGTTCTTCTCGTCTTTCTTGAAGTCGAGGGAGCAGGAGTTGATGCAGTAGCGCAAGCCCTCGGGGCCGGGGCCGTCGTCGAACACGTGCCCCAGGTGCGCATCGCACTTGGCGCATAGCACCTCGGTGCGCTGCATGAAATGGCTGCTGTCGGAATGGGTCGCCACGTTGGCGCCCTCTGCCGGGGCTGTGAAACTCGGCCAGCCGGAGCCGGAGTCGAACTTGGTCTCGGAAGAGAACAGGGGGGTGCCGCAACTGGCGCAGCGGTACATGCCCGCCTCGTGGTTATCCACGTACTTGCCGGTGAAGGGGCGCTCGGTGGCCTTCTTGCGCATCACGGCGTACTGCTCGGGGCTGAGCTCCGCCTGCCATTCCTGGTCGGTCTTCTTGATCTTCTGCATGGGGTCCTCCGTGGATTACTGACCTATATGGGGCGGTGAACCCTGCCCCGCAAGACCTCATATAGACCCGGCCCCAGGGCGGCCTATTACCGGCCTAAAGTATGCACTGGAGGCGTCTATCCCCGCCCGGGCTACAGGTATGGCGCCGGTTTTGGTAACCTAGGCGCCCTCCGGACCCGGCCACCCGGTCCCTCATCCAGACCCTTCTATAGGGAGAGTATTCCGATGCGGATTCGCGTATTCGCCATCGTCCTCGCCTGCGCCGCGGCGGCTGTCAGCCTCACCGCCCGCGCCGACGGCGATCCGGCCAAGGGCAAGCTCGCTGCCTACACCTGCATCGGCTGCCACGGCGTGCCGAACTACACCAACGTGTACCCCACTTACCGGGTGCCCCAGCTGGCTGGCCAGCATGCGGCCTACATCCTGGCCGCCCTGAAGGAATACAAGAGCGGCGACCGCGCCCATCGGACCATGCACGCCCAGGCGTCTTCCCTGTCCGATGAGCAGATGCAGGATATCGCTGCGTACTTCGCGAGCCTGGGTAATGCCCCGGCCGACCCGCAGTGAAGGGGCACAGCATGAATAAGTCATTCACGATCCTCGCCGCCGCCGGCCTCCTGCTGGCCACCCAGGCTGCTTGCGCCGACGGCGACATCGCTGCGGGCAAGGACAAGGCCCAGGCCTGCGCCGCCTGCCACGGCCTGAACGGCCTCGGCACCTCCGACCAGTTCCCGGTGCTCGCCGGGCAGTACAAGGACTACCTCATCCAGGCCTTGCACGAGTACAAGAACGGTCAGCGCACCAACCCCATCATGAAGGGTATGGCTGCGGACCTGACGGATGACGACATCCTGAACCTGGCTGAATATTTCGCCAGCCTGCCGGGCCCGCTGCACAGCATCCCCCAGGGCGGCCACTGATAGCTGTATCCCGCAGGGATCGCCCTTGATGGAAAAAGCCCCGCTCCTGCGGGGCTTTTTCGTTCTACTATCTGCCCCATGCAGAACTTAAGCGGCAGGACCATCATCCTCACCGGCGCTTCCCAGGGGCTGGGCGCCCTGATGGCGCGCAGCCTCGCGGCGGAAGGAGCTCATCTCGTCTTAGCCGCGCGTTCTATCCAAAAACTTGCTGACTTGGGCGGCAATCTACCCGGCGAAGGTATCAAGGTCGTAAAAAAGACCGACATTACATCGGCCGAAGATCGTGCCGCGCTCCTGGCTTTCGCACGCCGCGAGTTCGAGCACATTGATGTTCTCATCAACAATGCTGGAGTCGAAGAACTGGGGCATTACAGCACGCAAGATCCGGCGACTCTTGAGCGCATCATCACCACCAATCTCCTGGCCCCCATGCTACTCACGCGGGAAGTGCTTCCGGAGATGCTGGCGCGCAAAAGCGGGCAGGTAATCAACATCGCCTCCTTGGCAGGCCGCACCGGCATGCCCTTCGGCGCCGCTTATTCCGGCAGCAAGGGTGGACTGGCGGAATGGAGCATCTCCCTGGCGGCGGAATTGCGCGGCACAGGCGTCGCCGTCTCGGTCATCTGCCCCGGTTTCGTGAACGATACGGGCATGTTCTCCCGCAAACATGTGGCAGCACCCAGGACCCTCGGCGCCTCCCGGCCGGAAGACGTGGTGAAAGCAGTGCTGGATATGCTGCATAAACCCCGGGTGGAAGTAGTGGTAAATCCCAAGCCAGTACGGCTACTTATGGCATTGCGGGCCCTCTCGCCCGAGGCGGCATTGGCCATAGGCAGGCGCCTGGGACTGGTGGATTTCCTGCGCAAGATCGCTGATCAGCAAGGGGATGACCGGTCGTTGTAATCGCCCTGCGGCGTGCTAGACTTTAATCTGGACACGATAAAGGCAAACCTGTCGAAAGACAGGGGCGCAAAGTCACCGGTCTAAGGGGTGCAAACCCTATGACGGCGGGATTACCGAATGTGCCAACCCCCTGTGTCTGGGCCCCTCCCTCTTGCCCAGGCCGGCTTTCGGAACCCCTGACCCGTCGTCATTGTTTGCACCCCTTTCTATTTTTGAGCCCCCAAGCTGCTGCGCTTGGTATGGCGTTGTTGCGGGCATGCTCGAAATGCTCATGTACTAGAACGTACACTCCACTTTCTCGCATGCCCGCGCCTAGCCATACCTTCGCTCGCGACGCTTGGATGGCTCAAAAATCAGCTTTGGGGAATGCATGAACGAAGAGAAAGAAGCGGCGATCAGAAACGTGTCCGACACCGCGCTCTGGGTGGCGATGTACCGCGCCATGGAGAGTGAGCGGGCGGACGCGCTGTTCTACGATCCCTATGCACGCGTGCTCGCCGGTGAACGGGGTGAAGAAGATCGCCAAGCAGATCGGCATGCCGGGTTGGCCCATCGTGGTCCGCACCCAGATCCTGGATGAGTTGATCCTGAAGGCGGTGGAAGAAGACGGCTACGATACGGTGCTGAACCTGGCCGCGGGCCTGGACACCCGCCCCTATCGCCTCAGCCCTGCCCGCCACCCTGCGCTGGGTGGAGGCGGATCTCCCTCCCATGATCGAGTACAAGAATGGCATCCTGAAGGACGCCAAATGTTTCTGTCGCCTGGAGCGCCACGCGGTGGATCTGGCGGATTCCACGGCACGCCGCGCCCTCTTCACCCGGGTGGGCGCTGCCGCCAACAAGGTGCTGGTCATCACCGAGGGGCTTGCTGATCTATCTAGACGAAGAGCAAGTGAAGAGCCTGACCGCGGACCTGCATCAGCAGGTGGCGTTCAAGCGCTGGCTCACGGACTTGTCTTCACCGGAGATGCTGAAATATATCGCGCGGAAGCACCGTGGCAACCTGCTGAAGAATGAGGACGTGCGGTTCAAGTTCGCGCCTGCCGAGAGCATGGAGTTCTTCCAGCCCTTAGGCTGGAAGCCAGTGAGATTCCTCTCCATGGGCAAGGAAGCCGCGCGCCTGAAGCGCTTCGAGATACCGTTCATGATGAAACTCACGACCGGCCTGATGCTGCGCCTGAGCCCCAGCTTCCGAGAGCGCATGCGCCGCTTCAGCGGCATCGCGGTGCTCGAGAGAGCTTAACGTCCCTCGATGTCCTCGAGATAGCTCAGCCCACCCAAGCCTGCCATCTGATCCAATATCCAGGCCTGGCGCTTCTGCAGATAGGCGGAAGGTTCGTTCACGTCGAAGCGATCCGGCTCCGGCAGCGCCGCTGCCAGCAAGGCTGCCTGCTCGGCGCTGAGCATCGAAGGTGGCACGCCGAAAGCAGTCTCGGCCGCGGCGCCCACGCCGAAGGTGTAATCGTCCAGCTGCGCCACATTGAGATAGGTCTCGAGTATCCGCTGCTTGGGCCATTCCAGTTCTATCAAACCCGTGAACCAGGCTTCAACGAGCTTGCGCAGATAACTCCTGCCCGGCCATAGCCATAGGTTCTTGGCGGTCTGCTGGCTGATGGTGCTGCCGCCGCGGATGCGGTGGCCCTTGCTGTTGCGCTGGAAGGCCGCATCCATGGCGCTCCAGTCGAAGCCGTGGTGATAGGCGAAGTTCTGGTCTTCTGCCGTGACCACCGCGAGACGCATGTAAGGTGCGATGTCCGCGTAATCCACCCACTGATATCTGATGTACCGACCGTGCACACCGTGGGCCATGAGCTCCAGCTGCTTCTCCTGCATGAAAGCCGTGGTGGACGGGTTCACGGCACCCCGGAACGCGACCCCCACGGCAGTCATGAGGAACCACAACCACAGGAGCGCGAAGGCCCGGCCCATGAGGCGACGCCAGAGCGGAGCTACGACTGCGTTCACGGATTGAGGCCGCGCTGGGTGAGAAGATATACCGCGAAGCTCGGCAGCCAGTGGCTGCCTTCGTAGGCCTCTTCCCGGATGGCTGCGAGACCCGCTTCTTCATGTAGTCGGGCGGAATCCATGAGCGCGGCGCGGCGCCCATCTATCTGGGGCAATCCGGCCGCCATGCCTTCCAGCATCCAAGCGCGACTCAGGTTCAGTCCGTCGAGATGCGCGAGCTTGGGATCGGAAGGATCGCGGCTCACCACCGGCAGAAGCCAGCGGCCATCACCGTCTTCGGCGATCTGTGGCAAGAAAGCGGCGAGCCAGCGGGCGTAATCCGCTGGCGGCAGCACGCGGCGCATGAGATCCGCTTCGGCCAATACCGGTGAAAGGAAATCCTGGCCTGAAGGCTCGTAAGCGAGTGGCGCTTGCACATCGGCGTCATGGAACTCGACACTCTTGGCGCGGACGAGCGCGCTCATAGACGCATCGTCCACGGCACGGGCCCAATCCAGCACCAACCCGAACGCGAAGGCGGTCTGAGAGTGCTCGCCGCTACGGATGGGATGCTGGAGCTTGGGCAGCCACGTCTCGAAACGGGCGCGAGCGATGGCTTCCAGAGGTGCTAAGGCCGCGCGCCAACGCTGCCCATCCCCATGACCCCATTCCTTGAGTTCTGCCGCGAGCTGCAAGACCCAGGCGAGACCGTAGGGCCGCTCGTAAGATGCGCGGCGCGGATCGTCGAAATAGCGGCACTCTTCGATCACGTCCGCTTCGTTCAGACGCCGGGCCATGAGGGCGCGGATCTCGGCGGCCAAGGCGCTGTCCGGCATGAGCCGCAAGAGCCGTACCAGCATCCAGTAGTTGTGCACCGCCGAGTGCCAATCGTAGGCACCGCAGAAGACCGGATGCAGCGCGCGGGGTGTGGCCGCGTCCTGATCCCCATCCATGAGGTGCTGGATGTGGTTGGGGTATTCGCGGCCGATATTGGCCAGCGCCATGCGTGCCAGTCTCTCCAGGAGCGCCTTGTCCGCGGTATCGGTCATGCCTAATCTCGAAACTTTTGGGAGAATGGGCAGTCTACTGTGCGGGCCCGCCCTCGTGACAGCCCCATCGGGCCCTGCCATGATGGGGCAGCTTTGGGGCCTGCCCCATCCCGAAAGACACCTTAACTATTCTTAAGGAACAGTACATGGCCAAGAACTCTGCCATCCGCCGGGACGTGGGCGCCTTCGCCCTCATGATGACCGGTATCGGCTCCATCATCGGCTCCGGCTGGCTGTTCGGCGCCGCCAAAGCGGCCCGGCTCGTGGGCCCCGATGCTATCTTCGCCTGGATGATCGGTGCCGCCATCATCCTCATCATCGCCCTGGCCTATGCCGAACTCGGTGCCATGTTCCCAGAGTCCGGCGGCATGGTGCGCTACGGCCTTTATACCCACGGCACCCTCACGGGTTCCCTGGCTGCCTGGGCCAGCTGGATCAGCATCGTGTCGGTGATCCCCGTGGAAGCCGATGCCTCAGTGCAATACATGGCCTCCTGGCCCTGGGACTGGGCGCAACCCTGGGCGGGGGACATGTTCAGCAACGGTCAGCTCACCACCTCCGGCATGTGGGTGGGCGCAGTCTTAGTCGTCATCTATTTCCTGCTGAACTTCTGGAGCGTGAAGCTCTTCGCCCGCACCAATGCGGTCATCACCAGCTTCAAGCTGGTGATCCCCGCCGCCACAGCCCTCTCGCTCATCGCGGCCGGTTTCCACCACAGCAACTTCGACGTGGGCACCCACGGTGGCGCCCATACTACGGACATCGCCGGCATCCTGACGGCGGTGGCCACCGCCGGCATCGTGTTCAGCTTCAACGGCTTCCAGAGCCCGGTGAACCTGGCCGGCGAAGCCAAGAATCCCGGGCGCAACGTGCCGCTCGCGGTAGTGGGCTCCATCCTCATCTGTGCCGGCATCTACGTGCTGTTGCAGTTCGCCTATCTCGGCGCCGTGTCGCCGGATCTCCTGACCAAGTCCGGCTGGAGCGGCATCAACTTCAGCTCGCCCTATGCGCAGCTGGCCTTGGCCCTCAACCTCAACTGGTTGGCGCTCTTCCTCTACGCAGACGCCTTCGTGAGCCCGAGCGGCACCGGCTCGACGTACACCGCCTCCAGCGCCCGCATGATCTACGGCATGGAGAAGAACGGCATCCTGCCCAAGGTGTTCGGCAGCATCCACCCGGTGTGGGGCATCCCGCGTCCGGCCATGTGGCTCAACCTGGTGATCGCTTTCGTATTCTTCTTCTGGTTCAAGGGCTGGGATACGGGTGCCAGCGTCACCTCCGTGGCCTGCGTCATCTCCTATCTCATCGGACCCGTGAGCGTGGTGGTGCTGCGGCGCGTGGCGCCGGACATGAAGCGCCCCTTGAAGATACCGGCCCTGCAGTGGATCGCCGGTGCGGCCTTCATGCTGGGCACTCTGGTGCTCTACTGGGCCCGCTGGCCTCTCACGGGTGAAGTGATCGTGGTGATGCTGGGTGTGCTGCCCCTGTGGTTCTACTATGAAGCCAAAGCCGGTTGGCAGGATCTCAAGCAGCAGATGCGCGGCGCCTGGTGGCTGGTACTGTATCTCCCCACCGTGGCCCTGTTGTCCTATATCGGCAGCAGCAACTTCGGCGGCTTGAACCTCATCCCCTTCGGCTGGGATCTGCTGGTGGTGGCGCTGGTGGGCTTGGGCTTCTATTACTGGGGCATCAAGACCGGTTGGAAGACCCTGCATCTCGAAGCCGCCACGGCCGAGACCTTCCACTGATCCTTCTGGATACCGAAAGACACTGCGCCGCCGAAAGGCGGCGTAGTTTTTATAGGTCCACGATCTCGACGTCGGCGGGCTTGATCGTGTCCCCTAGGAAGAGACTCCCCACTCGCGCGAAGCGCTGAGCACCATCGGTGGCCAAGAAGCGCGCGTCGCCCTTGCCTGAAGTGCGGGCGAGCTTCGCGGCGCTGAGCATCTCGGCGGCCGCTTCCGCCACCGTCTCGCCTGAATCCACGAGCTTCACGTCTGGCCCCGCCACCTGGGCGATGGCGTCTTTCATCAACGGGAAATGGGTGCAGCCCAACACGAGGCAATCGAGACCGTCTCGCCGTTTCTCATCCAGCAAGGGCTGCAGATATTCCCGCACCACGGATTCCACGAGGGGGCCTTTCACCCAGCCTTCTTCTGCCAGGGCCACGAAGAGGGAGCAAGCCTGGGAATACACCTGGGCATCGGGCCGGCGCTGGGTGATGGCCCTTTCATAGGCGCCACCCTGCACCGTGCTCTCAGTGGCGAGCACCGCGATATGGCCGCTGCGGGAGGCTTTCACCGCCGCCTCGGCGCCTGCTTCCACCACACCGATGACCGGCAGGGGCGCGAACTCCCGGGCGAGATCCGGCATGGCGACGGCAGAGGCCGTGTTGCAAGCGACGATCAGGAGCTTGATGCCCCGCTCCACCAGATGAGACGCGGCCTGCACCGCATAGCGGGAGACCGTCTCCGGGCCCTTGGTGCCGTAAGGCAGGCGGGCGGTGTCGCCGAGATAGAGGAGATGCTCCTGGGGCAGGCGCGCGCGCACCGCCTTGAGGACGGTGAGGCCGCCGACTCCGGAGTCGAAGATGCCGATAGGAAGCTCAGCCGGGATCAATGCTTGTCTCTAAGCTCCCGGCGGAGGATCTTGCCGACGTTCGTCTTCGGGAGATCGGTGCGGAACTCCACGTGCTTCGGCACCTTATAGCCCGTCAGGTACTTGTGGCAGTGGGTGATGAGTTCCTGAGCCGTGAGGTTCGGATCCTTGCGCACCACGAAGATCTTCACCGCTTCGCCGGAGTGCTCGTCCGGCACACCGACAGCAGCGCACTCGCGCACGCCCGGGTGCATCATCACCACGTCTTCCACCTCGTTCGGGTACACGTTGAAGCCCGACACCAGGATCATGTCTTTCTTGCGGTCCACGATGTAGACGAAGCCGTCCTTGTCCACCCGGCCCACGTCGCCGGTGCGCAGCCAGCCGTCTTTCGCCAGCACCTTCTCGGTCTCCGCCGGCTGGTTCCAGTAGCCCGCCATCACTTGGGGGCCCTTGAAGCAGAGTTCGCCCACCTCGTCCACCTTCAGCTCCTTGCCGTCGTCGTCGCGGATGGAGAGCTCTGTCGAGGGGATGGGTAGGCCGATGCTGCCGTTGTAATCCTTGAGATCCAGAGGGTTGATGCAGGCGGCGGGCGAAGTCTCCGTGAGGCCATAGGCCTCCACGATGGGCCGGCCCGTGACTTTCTTCCAATGCTCCGCCACGGCGCGCTGCACCGCCATGCCGCCGCCGAGCGCGAGCTTCAGGTGCGAGAAATCCAGCTGCTCGAAACCCTGCGCATGCAGCAGGCCGTTGAAGAGCGTGTTCACGCCGGTGACCACGCTGAAGGGATACTTCGACAGCGTCTTCACGAAATCCTTCATGTCCCGCGGGTTGGTGATGAGGATGTTCTTGCCGCCCAGCGTCATGAACACCATGCAGTTCGCCGTGAGGGAGAAGATGTGATACAGCGGGAGCGCAGTGATCACCGTCTCCGTGCCGGGCTCCAGGCCCTTGCCCAGCCAAGCGGAGGCTTGCAGCACGTTGGCCACCATGTTGCCGTGGGTCAGCATCGCACCCTTGGATACGCCGGTGGTGCCACCGGTGTATTGCAGGAAGGCGATGTCCTTATGGGTGACATCCACTGGTTGCAGGCTGTGCCGCGCACCGGCGGAGAGCGCATCCCGGAAGCTGCTGCTGCCGGGCAGGCTCCAGGCGGGCACCATCTTCTTGACCTTCTTCACCACGAAGTTGACGAGCTGGCGCTTCGGCGCCGGGAACAAGTCGCCGATCTGGGTAGTGACCACCGTATCCAGGGGCGCCCGGCCGTGCAGGTCCACCAGGGTGTGGGCGAAGTTCTCCAGGATCACGATGCCGCGGGCGCCGGAGTCCTTGAGCTGGTGCTCCAGCTCACGGGCGGTGTAGAGAGGGTTCACGTTCACCACCGTGAGGCCGGCGCGCAGGATGCCGAAGAGGGCCACGGGGTATTGCAGGAGGTTCGGCATCATGATGGCGACCCGGTCGCCGCGCTTGAAGCCGCGCTCATTCTGCAGCCAGGCGCCGAACTTGGCGCTGGCGGCGTCCAGCTCACCGTAGGTCATCTCCACGCCCATGTTCACGAAGGCCGGGAGATGCGCGAACTTGGCGCTGTGCTCCTCGAAGATGTGCTTCACGGAGCTATAACGGTTGACGTCGATCTCGGCGGGCACGCCCGCGGGATATTGCTTGAGCCAGAGCTTTTCCACAGGTATCCCCTAGACCGTGACTGGCCTGAATCATACCGCAGCAGCCACGGGCATGGGCGCGGGATTGCCCTTAGAATGGGCCATGGACATGCAACTGAAGAGAGTGGCCTGGATCACCGGCGGCGGCACCGGCATCGGCCGCTCGCTCGCCTTGAGCTTGGCGACGGATGGCTGGCAGGTGGTGGTATCGGGTCGGCGGCTAGAGCCACTGGCCGAGACCGCAGCGGCAGCCACGCCGGGCAACGTGCATGCCTGGCCCCTCGATGTATCGGATCTCGCCGCCGTGCGCCTCGCGGTACCGGCCATCGAGGCGAAGCACGGGGCCATCACCCTGGCCGTGCTCAACGCTGGCATGTTCACCAGCGTCAAACTCGACACCTTCAAGGCCGAGACCTTCGCGGACCATATGCGGGTGAACTACCAGGGCGTGGTGAACTGCATGGACCCGCTGATCCCCGCCATGCGCCAACGCAAGCAGGGCCATCTCGTGCTGATGGCGAGTGTCGCAGGCTATCGTGGCCTGCCTCTCGCCTCTGCCTACGGCCCCACCAAGGCCGCGCTCATCAACCTGGCGGAATCCCTCAAATCCATGCTGGAGCGGCAAGGCGTCCGCATCTCGGTCTGCAACCCGGGTTTCGTGGAGACGCCGATGACTGAAGCGAACGCATTCCCCATGCCCTTCCTGATGAAGGTGGATGTAGCGGCGGAAGCTTTGAAGCGCGGCATCTACAAGGGCAAGTTCGAGATCGCCTTCCCCACCCGCTTCGTCATCCTGCTCAAGTTCTTCCGCATCCTTCCCTATTCCATCTACTTCCCGATGATGAAGAAATTCACCGGGCGCTAGGAGTTCCCATGGCCGAGCCCCGCGAGCATCTCTATAACGTCACCTGCAGCTGGCGCGGCAGCACCGGCGCGGGTTACGAGCAGTACACCCGGACTCACGAGGTGGCTGCGCCTTCTGTGAAGACACCCATCACGCTGTCATCGGACCCTGTGTTCCGGGGCGACCCCTCGCTCATGAACCCGGAGCAGCTCCTGGTCATGGCCGCCTCTTCCTGCCAGATGCTCTCCTTCCTCGCGCTGGCCGCGAAGAAACAGGTGAACGTGGTGGAGTACGACGACAAGGCGGAAGGCTACATGCCCGAGAGCGAGAAGCCGGTGCGTATCGTCCGCATCATGCTTAAGCCCCGCATCGTCATCGACGGGACCATAGACCCCGGCACCGTCGAAAGCATGGTGAAGCTGGCCCATGGCTATTGCTTCATAGCCAACAGCCTGAAGACCGATATCCGCATCGAGCCGGAGATCGTGATCCGGAAAGTCTGACTAACCCAGGCGCTCAGAAATCCGACGTATCGTCAGTCTTATCCAAGCTGGTCATCTTGGTGAACGCCAGCGATGGCTCGACGACGCTAAGCGTGACTATCCTTCCCGAACCTGTCATGGCAGCACCTAGTGAGGTGTCGTCACTGGAGAAATACGCCCTGAACGCATAGATCTTGCCGGCTTCAAGAGTCGGGACATTCCCGACTCCTCTTATGCTATCTGGGTCTCTGACCATCGGAGTCAAGTTATGCAGCCCGGGAGTCATGGGCACCACGAAATACGAACCGTTCTCCAATGTACCGATGATCTTGTCGCCATCGTGCATCTTCATGTTCAGACCGCCGCCCAAGAAAGACGACTCGCGGTAGAAATACACGAGCGCCATGCCTGGCGGCACAGGAGAGCGCGACTGGTATTGGAACTCCCGCACAGGAGCGGAAGAGGCGCAAGCCGCCAACAGCAGCATCGGGGCCAGTGCGGTCCAGCGGAGTATCGAGTTGATCGTCGACATGGGCTGTATCTTAGCCGGTAAGCAGCTCATTTGGCGGCATCGCTCACGAGGGTCCCTAGTGAGGCCAAAGTCGGCACGCTCTGGATGGTCTGCAGCATCCCATGAGAGTCGACATAGATCAGCGCTGGCGTGCCCTGTACTCCGAGGTCACGCATCAGCTTCTCGTTGCTCTTCAGCGCGGCGAGAGTCTTGGGCTTGGGATTTGCGAGAGGCACGATGCCACCGCCGAGATCATCGGTGAGCTTTCCGTACTGCGCCTCATCCTGATCGAGAGCTGCGGAAGGATCTTTAGCCTCCAGGATCGCCGCGGCCTTGCCAGGGCTGCTATCCGACAAGATACCCACCATCACATAGCGGACCTGGAGCCCTTGCCCATAGAAAAGCTGCAGCTCTCTCCAGAGTTCGTTGCAGTAGGGGCAGTTCGCATCGGTGATCACATAGAAGAGATGCTGGGGCTGCTTGGCCCCTTCGGTCACGTACGTGGCCTTCCCCAGCTTTTGCCAGAGGGGTGGGTTGGCAGCGGATGAAGCTGCTGAGAACAGGGACATCAGGAGCGCTGTGGCAGCCAGCGAGAGACGGAGATGGCCTTTAGGCTTATGCATAGTCACGTCCATAGGTGTGCAGGCGACCGATAGTATCGGCGATGTTTCACATGCCGCTCAAGGTACCCCCCGATAATCCACCTCACCCTCGAAAGAAAAGGGGCCCCGCAGGGCCCCTTGGATATCTGTGGCATCCCGATACGTCAATGCACGTAGTTGGTGTCGATGAACTTCGCCGCCGCATCGTGCAGCTCTTTATGCACTTCCGGGTTGAGATACACCATATGACCGGACGGGAAGAAGTGATAGCTGATGTTCTTCTGCAGGTCCGGCGTGAGCGTGAGCTGGTGCATCTCGTACTGCGCCGCATAGAACGGCGTGCCGAGATCGAAGTAACCGCCCGCCAGCATCACCTTGAGGTCGGGGTCATGCTTCATGGCGGAAGCCAGATCCGGCATCACGTTCGGAGTGAACGGCAGGGCGAACGGCGCGCCCGGCGGCTGGTGCTTGAAGTCCCACATCGGGAACACGTTGATCTCGGGCTTGTAGGTCATGTCCTTGCCGAAATGCAGCGTCTCGCGCTCGTATTGGTTGAACACGGACACGGTGGGCGCATCGATGGCTGAATCCAACGGATCGTATTCAGCGGATTCCGACATGGGGTCTATCGCCGGGCCGCTGTAACGCGAGTCGAGGCGCCCGGTGATCGTCTCGCCGTCGCCGAACAGTTCCTGGGCGAACTGCCCACCGGTGACGCGCAAGTCGGCCTTGAGGATGTAGGCCGTCGGCAAGCCGGTGTACTGGTGGAGTTTCTCCGCGATCTGCTGCTTGGTGGCCGCATCCAGCTGGTCACCCTGCTCTAGGGCGCGGGTGTAGTCGCCCGTCGCGAACTGCTCGACTTCCGTCAGGAAAGTCTGCAGATCAGCCGGTTGCTGCGGGAGCTTCTTGTGATAGAACGCCGTGGCGGCGTAGCTCGGCAGGCCGAGAGCATAGGAGATGTTGATGCCCGGATCGATCTGCGGGAAATCCACGCTGATGTTCCAATTGAGGATAGAAGACAGCAGGATCACGCCGTTCAGGCTCACGTCGTCGTCAGTCTCCAGCATGTTGGCGAGCACCGCAGAACGGGTGGTGCCATAGCTCTCGCCGAAGAGGAACTTGGGCGAGTTCCAGCGGTTGTTGTCGGTCAGGTATTGGGTGATGAATTTGGCGAAGGACTTCGCGTCTTCATCTATACCGTACACATCCTTGGGTGTGCCCTCGCCGCCATGGTCCTTATCGAGCACGCGGCCGAAACCCGTGCCCGGCGCGTCTATGAACACCAGATCGCTCGCATCCAGCAGGCTGTCTTCATTGTTGACGAGCTTATAAGGCGCGTGCGGGGTGAGCGTGCCGTTGCCGACCTCGACGCGCTGGGGTCCGAAGGCGAGCATGTGCAGCCAGATGGTCGAAGAACCGGGGCCGCCGTTGTAGAGGAAAGTGATCGGGCGGGAGTTGGGATTCGATACGCCGTCTTTCGTATACGCCACATACGACATGCTGGCGATGGGCTTATCGTCGTCATTCTTGAGGATGAGAGTGCCGGCGGTGGCGGTGTAATTGACGGTCGTGCCGCCTACCGTCACGCTCCCATGGCTCACGGCGCTCTGTGGCTTGGTGGACGCGGTGTCAGCGGGCGCGGCAGGCGCTTTGTCCGCATCCTTCGGAGGGCTGTCCGCGAAAGCACTGCCGGCGCTCGCGGCCAGCAATAGGGATATCAACAGCAGTGATCGTTTCACGGTGAATCCTCCGCTTTTTGTTCAAGGTGTCCCGCGCTTTACGGGGGTGTAGCCCCCATTAAGACCCGGGTAGACACAAAGCGTTCCCGGCGGGGAGGCCTATCTTGCTCCCAGAGCGGGAGAGATGCAGGAGGAAGACCGCAGGCGCGGTGGGCTATTTAGTACCACGCGCGACATAAACCCTGCGCGAATGCGACATCACTGCGCTGCAAGAGCCGCCGCCACCGCAAGCTTGTGCTTAGCCTGCCAGGGCGGGCCGATGGATTTGCCCATGGCCTTGAGGAAAGCATCCACATCCTTGCCGCCGAGCGCTTTGGAAGCCTCGCTGAAGACGGAGTCGCGGTCATACCAAACCACTCGCCAGCCGCGCGCTTCGGCTGCAACGGCCAGAGCCTCGCGGTACATGGCTGAGTCAGCGAAGCTCGCGGCGCGAGTGTCGGCGATTCGCTCTTCCGTCGTCGGTGGAAGCTCAGGGATCAGGCGTATGGCGATGCTCCCTATCGGCACAGGTACCGCCGCAGCGAGTGCCTCCAAGCTCTCACGGGCGCCTTTCGCAGCGGCTTCACGCACACGCTCTACGAGCGCGATGGCATCGGGGAGGGAAATCTTCTTCGCCCACGGGCTGTTCACGTAACGGCCGATCGCCCAGGAGCCTTCGTGGTGGTAGGGATGGGTCGGCAGGCCACGAGTGAGGTCGATGTGCCGGCGATCGAGGAATTCGCCGCCAGAACTGATAGTGACGAGTACCGCCGAGTTGCCGTGCTCGACGACGCCGACAGTCGCCCCATGCTCTGCACTCGCACCCATCATGGACTCCCACGTAGTGCAGAGTGCATCGCTTCCCGCCACCGAGCTTGCCGGTGCCTTAAGGCCTTATTCTCTCTCGGCCCGAACTCTGCCTCTGTCGGTGGTGCCATGCCCAGGATTCCGCCCGCCAAGCGCGCTGCACCCAGGGCGGTGGCTTCATGCAGCTCCGGTCGGTAGACGCTAAGCCCGCTCAAGTCCGCGAGCCGCTGGCAGAGGCCGTCGAGCTGCCCGATACCGCCGCTCACCACGATGCGCCGGATATGCGCATCGCCCTGCTGCATGCGTTCCAGGTTCTCCAGCAGCAGGAAGACCACGCTCTCCAATACCGCCACCATCTTATCGGGTACACCACCCTTGCCGATGAAGCGCGAGCGGAACGCGGGTCGCCAATAGGGCGCGCCGAGGCCGCCCACACCGTTGAGGAAGAGCGGCGGTTCTTGCGCGTCATCGAGCCACTGCGGCAAGAGGCGCAGCGCCTTCGCGAGCGGCAGGTGGGATCGGGTCGCGAGCCATTGCAGTGCCGCACCGGCACCGTTCACGGTGCCTTCCAGGGCGTAGAGGCTTTCCTGGGGCGAGCGCCAGATGAGGCTGTGCAGCAGACCGGGTACATCTTCGGCTCTTAAGCATTGCACGAACGCGCCGGTACCGATGTTCACGTACGCGGTGTCGGCCCGCGGCTGTCCTAAGGCGAACAAGGCTGCTGGCTGGTCACCGGTGACCACAGTCAGCGGGATGCTGCGACCACCGGCCTTGAGGTGCCCGAATCGGTGAGCATTGGGCACGCAGTCCGGCAGGATCTCCCTCGGCACGCCGAAGATCTCGCAGAGGCGCGGGGACCACGCGCCTCGCTCTACATCCAGCAATTGGGTGCGGCCACCGTTCACGGGATCGGCGACGCAGGGCTGCTCCGAAGCCAAGTTGGCGACGATGAAACTCGCCAGTGGGCCTGCGGCGAGCTGCCCACGACGTTGTGCCAGGCGCACGGTTGCCAGATGTTCCAGGCACCAGGCGAGCTTGCTCGCTCCGTAATGGGGCGAGAGCACGAGGCCCGTGAGCGCGCGCACCTCTTGGGTATGGGGTGCGAGGGCCGCGACCCGGCGGATAGCACGCCGATCCTGCCAGGAGATCACCGGCGAGAGAGCGCGTCCGTTGCGCCGGTCCCAACAGGCGATGCTGGAGCGCTGGGTGGCGAGCGCCGCGGCCTGGACTTCGGCGCCGCGCGGTAACTTCCTGAGAGCGGTATCCGCGGCTTTCTGTAGTGATTTCAGCAGCGCCTGGGGCGCATGCTCCACCCGCAACCGGCCACTGGTGCGGGTGCGGATGTCGCATTCCGCGCTGGCCGTGAGCCGCCCGCTCTGGTCGAACACGAGCGCGCGGCTGGCGTGGCCGCCTTGGTCTAAGCTCAGCGTATAAATCTTTCCGCTTTCAAAAGCTACTGCGCTTGCCATAACTTTGTTCGGGGCAGGATGCCTACATGCCGCGGAGCACAGGGATGTGCGGGAGCGGCGACCGCTCCGGTTCCTATTCTACGCTGCGCTTTCCTGCGCAGCTTGAACTCCAGGGCGCATGTCCTTATGCGCCCGTTCGGCGAATCGCCGAACCCTCGCGCGCCTCGTTCTCGGCAACTGCTCCTGCGTTGCTCTACCTCCTGTATCCCTACAGTCGTAGCTGCGCTCGTAACGCTTTTGATTGACTTCTTCAGTCAAGCCAATAATTTCCCTATCGCAATCAGGCGCCCATCCGACGAGCGTCTGCATCGATCCATCAATTCTTGTGGCCCGTCATCTGCTCTGCATACCAATCATCGTCGCCACAGTATGCGGCGTCAGCGGCGTCTTCCGCCGATTGCAGCTTCGCCTGGGCGGCGGCGATATCCGCCGGCGCGCCGCTGCCCTTGATCGCTTTATAAGCATCCTTCGCATCGTCTTTCTTCTGGGACAGGGCATCGCAGGTGACGCCGTGGGCCTGCGAGGCTTTCAGGAACGCGTCTGCATCAGCAGGTACATAGATCGCTGATCCATGGACCCAGGGGCCATAAAACGGCAGCGTGCTGACGGCACCATAGACAGGAGAGCCTGTGCCCATCGCAGGCGCGGCGGTCGGCTCCTGGTCTGGAGTATCGGGCTTCGAGTCCACTAGCACGCCGGTGGCGCCTTCCTTGCGGGCCCAACCCTTCATGTCCTCGACGGCGTTCCCGATCCTGCTGCTGCTCGAAAAACCCGAAGCCTTGCCTGATACCGGGCCTATCACCTCGTAGTTGGCAGGCGGGGAATAATAGAGGGCGAGGTTCTCCCACTCATCTATGACAGAAGGAGTCTTCGCCCTCAGATTCTGTTTGGGACGGGAGCCCCGGTCTCCCATCCGGCAATCATTACCCCCCATCTGACAAGAGGCCGGAGGATCGAGTTGGAGCCAGACGACCTTCCCGTCCTGCAGGCCGAAGGCCGCCGCAGGCAGCCCAGTCAAGCCAGCGGACACGAGTACAGTACCGCTGCCCTGTACCACTGATCGCTGCTTCTCCGGTATCTGCTCTACCCTCGCCTGGATGTCCTGATAGGAATCGCCGAGCTTCACGCCGAGTGAATCCTGCGCTGATTTCCGGCTCGCGCTCTCGGCCCCGATGAACGGCAACATGACGACCGCGGCGGGCAGCAGGATCGGCGCAAACAGCGCCGCGGTCACTGCGGTTTCCGCCACGTCACCTGCCTTGTTGTCATTCTCCATTTCCTGGGTCTTCTGATCCGGCGTGACCTGCTGCTGCAGGTCCACCGCCGAGTCTTTCAGAGATTGGGTGATTTTCCTCAGGCAATCTTCTACATCGAAATTGGGCTTGGGCGGGAAGAGCGTGCAGGTCCGCGGCTCTGGCTTGTAGGTGTGACTGTCGAATATGTTCACGGCGCTGAGCTTGCCGCCCTGGAACAGCAAACCGTAATCCTTCCCGGCATCCGCAACCCCATAGACCTCATAGGTATAGGTCTGACCATCCACCAGGTAATCCAGCCGGGTGAGCGGCGGACCATGGGCAATCTTGCTCACGTCCTCCGCCGTCGGCGTAGGTCCGAGGGCGCTGAGATCTTGCTGCTTGATGTTCGGGGTTGCGCATCCAGCCAATAGGATCACAGCGATCAACAAGAATCCTGCACAGATACGGATCATCCCTTTACCCCTTTATCCATCACGGTACGAAGGGGCATGATACCCCCGACTATTGATGACGCCTGCGATTAGCGCTCGCGCATCACACCGATTTCGTCTCCCTCGGCGAGATGAAACACATCGCGCATGATCTTCTGAACTTTGCCAGACGCCTCTGATAAGTCCCCGTCCAGATCAGCCTCAATGCCAGTCAATCGTTTGCCTCCAAACGGCCTGGGCTTCGCGCCTACGTTACCCAATGCTTCTGTGAATTTATGTTTCAGTTTTTCAAGCTTCGCGCTCGTGAAGGACAGATCGATCACATAGCCTTCATTACGGTAATAGACAGACAGATAACCACTGTCATCGGGCCCGAATAACACCACGAATGTCTTGGCTTTCTTGAGCCATTCGAGTTCGCCCGCAACCTGGTCGAGCTTGATGTGCGGGTATTCGTCCTCAGGGTCGGTCACATATTTGAATGATTCGAGTTTCCCATATTTTTGTATGGCTATGATCCTAACTGCATAGAGCACCGCGACCGCTGAGAAGGCGAATGGAATCTTTAGTGCATCATGCTGGTGGCCAATCATCGACGGCATACAGATCGCCACAAAGCCGAAGAAGGCTACAAAACTGATGAGATTGATGATGTTGCCCTGCTTCTTATCCAGGATGTACATCTCACCGCACTTCGGACAGGTCTTTGGGTATTCTCGGCCACCCATCCGCGAGCCAACCAACTGCCAGGGTTTGAATGTGTATTTATGGCAATGCGGGCAAGTCAGATCCATCTATTCAAAACTCCAAAGAAACTGATATTTTGAGACCTAACCCTATTTCTCTTGCGCATTTCTCTTGTTCTTAATCGTCCGGCTTGCGTTCCTGCGTTATGCCTATCGCCTGGCAACCGCCAATAACGCCATTCGCCACGGCGTAGGAGGACTTGAAGACGCCGTATACGTCGTAGATCACGCCGGCCTTGGCGTCCAGTTCATTATCCACTTCCATGAGCCCGCAACCCGTCATGACACCGACAGTCACCGTGTGGTGCCCAGCAGGCATAGCCACCTCGTTCGGGTAGTAATAGTCGCCGCTTATGGCGGACCCCAGCATCGCCCCGCTTTTCCCGAGTGTCTTGTAATCGAGACGGGTCACCACTGCGTAGGAAGAAGCAATCCATTCATAGGGTACCTTCGAAGGCGGCGTGTCAGCCTCGTTGTGGACGATGACCTGCGCTAATTGATCTTTTGGGATGTTGTTCCCAGCCGCCACATAGGGCGGCGCGACTTCCAAGGAAGAGCAGGCAGCGAGGCAGGCTACCAAGCCGGCCGCGAAGAGAAGACGCAGTCTGTTCATCCCATGATCCCCTTACAGATTCCCGAGCGGATGATACAAGGGAATCAGGGGCTTAGCATGGCATCTCACTCAGCCTCGCCAACCAGCCTTGGTAGGTCTATAACTATCCAGGGATCGTTTAAAGGGGTGGGCATGGACGCGCCGGGCTCAGTTAATCTTCCGTATTACCTACCAGAAATCGCGCCGCGTGCTGTGGGCCTCTCGACGGCTTGTTCCCGGCATTCGTTCCAGACACTGCTCCACCTCCGGCATCTATGCGGTCGTACCTCCTGTATCCGTGTAGGCGTGCGTCCCTATAGATGGTCACGCTGTTACTGGCATTTACAGGATGGGAGATGAAGTGATCAACCCTTAAAAGCTTCATAGTTGGCTCACGCGAGCCAGACACAAGGAGAGTGATATGCCAAGCAATTTAAAGCCCGCTGTAATCCATTATCGCGAACTGAGAAGGACTGTCGGCCTCCTCGGCATGCTTTTCCCATTCATAATCGCGGTCGGAGGCAAGGCATTATTTTGCCTGGGCCTCAAACCCTCGCTCAGCCAATACTATTATTCGGACATGCGTGACCTCTTCGTGGGTCTCCTGTTCGCCATCGGCGTTTTCCTGTCCGCTTACCGGGGCTATGAGCTGCGTGACCGCTACATCGGGCCACTCGCTGGGATCTTCGCAGTCGGCATCACTCTCTTCCCCATGCCCTTCACCGACCCCTGGTTATGCCCACATCCCTGGGCCAGCTATTTGCATTACGCATGTGCCACCGCTTTCTTCATCGTCTTGATCTATTTCTCGCTATTCGAGTTCACTCGCACCAGCGGCAAATTCACGCCGCAGAAGAAGACCAGGAACCGGATATACAGGACTTGCGGCTGGATCATGATCGTGTGCCTCGTCGGCATGATCCTGGATTTCGTCGTAGAAGCGATGGGACTGGAACCCTTGAAGTCGTGGCTGACGAGCATGAACCCCATATTCTGGGGTGAGGCCATCGCTATCTTCTTCTTCGGTGTCTCGTGGCTGGTGAAAGGAGAGACTCTGTTCAGGGATTAATAGAATAACTGGGTAACCATGCGCGTCGGTGCGTCTTTCATGACCGCGCCAATGTTGAAAGAAAGATGATCGGAGGCCAACATGAAAATAGAATGGATATGCATGAATTGCCGCAAGCGCAACATAACAGACGTCGGAGGGCCAGAAGAAAATATGATATCCGAGCTCATCGAGTTCAAAGCTCAATTCAACCCTAAGGAAGCAAGCAGGCCCAAGGAGGAGTTCGTCGTACATTGTTCTGGCTGCGGCACTCCGAACAAGGTCCCGGCTAATGGCTGACAGCGGGCCAAACCGCAAGAGGAAGTCGGCCAAGACGGGCGATAAACCAAGGGGTCCCGCACCGGTCACCGGTAAAGTCGTATCTTCGGATGATAAGTTCTATCTCGACTGGGGACGTGAATCGCTGCGGAACAACCTTAGGCTCCTGAACGATGTGTTGCGGCAGCTCGTCACGCTGACTTCGACGCTGCTCGGCGGAACAGTCGTGTTTCTCGATGAGAAGATCATCAATCCCAGTTATAAGATATACATCATCATGGCTTTTTTCATCGCGCTGATCATCGCGTTCATCGGGATGTTGCCACACACCAGCAAAGTGAACCTTAGTTCACCCTCCGCCATCAAAGAACATAAGATAAAATCAACGCGGATCAAGCGTTACCTGGTCCTGGGCGCCGGGACACTGGTGTTTGTCGGGTTCTTCCTTACAGGGGTCGGAATGCTGGCGAAAGCCGATGCTGCAGGCCATGTGTTTGGCTGCAGAAAGACGCAACAACCGTCGGCAGCACAGCAAAATGATCATGCGGATGCGCAGCGGTGATACGAATCGGAGCAATCGATGCCGCGCTGACGTTTACTGGATGAGAGTGCTATTGTGAGCTATCCCTGATTATTTGAGCCATGAGGACACATTCGATGATCTTCCAACGCGGCTTCATGGCAAACATGAGCAAGCAGAAACAGGCAGCGATCACAGCGACGATGTTATTGGTGTTTATGGCGAGTCTATTCGCCAGCTACGTGATCGAATCAATACAGCTCATGTCCTATGCAGAAAAGTTTGATATCCAGAATACGGCGGAGTTCAGATCGTCGCACATACATGACGCCATGGGATTCGTGGCCTTGCATAAGTACTTCGTCTTCTCGGCGATATTTGGGATCGGCTCGATACGCGCATTCTTTGTACCCGGGCTAAAGCCGCTGAGCATCCTGACGTTCATCTTGGCGGTCTGGCTGACTATCTCGGCCATGCAAGAATTCTATGGGTTCTTCGATTTCCCGACCGTCACAGCCAGCGGCATAGCGCTACAACTGATCGCAGTCGGAATCTATTTATTCCTGCTCTTCCAATGGAAGTCTGATTCTCGCGCTGTGCCCTAAAAGGGTAGCGTCCCCTTTCATTCTCCTTATATGCGCTTCACGTAATCCGCAATATTCTCAATTACGTGCTGCTGTTGCTCAGCATTCCAGCTTAATGGGATCTTCCAGTCATCATTTCCATCCCGACGAATGCAGATAGTGATCTCATCATCAAACTTTGAGAATAGCCCGGCAACAAATAACCACTCCTCACCAGAAGGATGGTTGTCACCATCCAAATCAATAAAATCCTTCATCACGCGATATCTTTTCTCGCGGATCAATCCGTGCCTACTTTCCCAGCTTTCCGCCGATGGCGGTATATGACTATCAATAGATCCAGCTTCGTATGGTCCTTGCATTAGAGACTCCTAAACTCTCAAAAGAACTAAGGCACCAGTTTAAATGCTATTTTGTTAGCTACTCTACTAAGGTCAACTTGACCCCTAATCGCTTTCGCCACGATGGTGCCCCTCGGTAATCCGCGGATTTGACGATAAGCGCGCACCGAAATTGTATGTATTTTTGACGGACAAGGATGTCCTAACGTCGCGGAGGGCAGGAAGCCCTAGAGCGACGGCTGACACCTAATTTTTTAGATTTCTTAACCGCGCGTGCTCCGCCGTCCCCTCAATGGCAAGGCCAGATCTTATCGAACGCGGCCATGATGCCGTCATCCGTATCCAAACCGTAGGTCTCCGGATGCTGCTTCAGCCAGGGGAATACGGCATCGTACATCTGCTTGGTAGTCACGGAATCCGGTGGTGCGCAATGCACGGGCGGATCGGGGACCATGACGGAGACCGTCACTGCAACCATCTCGTCTGCACATTTAGCGTAGTGGGTAGCGCAATAGGCTACAAAAGCGCCCGTCTTCGCCGGCGGACCTCCCGGCTCCGTGCCGTCACCCACTTGAGCGACGCAATGCCATATATCTTTCTCGGCGGCCCGGATCCCATCAGTGGTCTTCATGCTGCCGGCATCCTTGTGCGCGCCCAGCCATGCGAGGATCTGCTTTGTACCGTCGTCCGGGCTCACGCCCTTGGGGATCGTGCAGGGTTGAGTGCCCGGCGCGGCGAATGCGATACCCGCCAGCATCGCGATGTCCGTGGCGAGGATCTGCGCCTCGCAGTCCGCGAAATGCCCGGCGCAGTAGGTGACGAATGCGCCCGTCTGATCCGGCACTGGATTCTGGGAATCCGCGTACGCAGGGATGCTGATCACGAAGCAGGCCGCCAATACCGCTGTCAATCTCGGGGCCATACGCTACTCCTCAATGGGTGATGCTGGGCGGAGCACAATCGAATTACTACCCCCTGTCTTCAATCTGCGGATTTGACGATATGAGACCGGGTCAGAATGTATGTATTTTTTGTGACAGTGGAAGTTTAGATGTCTTAACTGCCCGCGCTCCACGGCCAAAGGAATCAAATCCTGGTCAAGCAGAAATCAAATTACTAGCCCCTCCCTCTTAATGCAGATAAAGGGTAGCGTCACCTTTATTCCGTAGCGGGTTTGACCACGTAAATGCATTAAGTCAAGACCTGACCCCATCCCCTCTGCAGTCACTTCAATACTTCCAAGATTGGATCCGTCAATTCACAACCGAAACGCTCCGCTTTAAATATTATTCCGGTCACGATCACGGAGACACCCGCATGTGCAACCTTGAGTTCGGGGTAATCTTCGATATTTACAAAAACCGTCACTAACGCCGACCCGAACCCATCTGGATTTAATGACAGACGCGTTCTTTTTTCGTAATTTGTAGGGGAATGGATACTGAAAAGGCGCATCTTCCACTCAACCTTAATTCCGTCAAAATTCTTCGCGACTTGCGCTTGCTGAAAAGGAGGGGTCGCCGCTATAGACTCGTTAATTTCCTTAAATTGAATGCTGGTTGCTGGCTTTTTAGGTGCGGTCCCAGATGTCTTGCTACGTCTAGCAGATCGAGCACGAGTGCGTTTTTTGTTATCGGCAGATGGAGCGTACACATGCACATCTCCCTGCGTCACGACGATATTCCCAGTTACCGTTGCACTACCCTCGTTAATGTTCGCCTGATTAGAGTTTCCGCCACTCTCTCCAACATGAGGCTTTCGCGCAATTACAATTTTCCAAAAAAGCTTAGAGAGCCCAGCGATAATTAGTACTCCAATCCCTGAGAATATCCATTCTTTATTAGTCATGAGTGCTGACAATATATCCATGATTCATTCCATCCCTAACTTACATTTGAACCTAGCTACTCACAGGGCAATGCTTAGCTCTCTGTATATGCAAACATCGTAGTAACTGTTTTCAAGCTCATTTACCAAATTGCGCGTGCCCGTATAGTTCTATTAATTTCTTGGTTTTGGCTCTTGACCCTGCAGGTGAGCATTAGAGAGAGAAGTCTTGTGAAAAACAAGATTCTTTCCAACCGTATAGCAATATTCACTGCTCGGCTTAAATGCAAGAGTCACGTCTCCAATCTTTTTGATTCCGCGCGCAGTTTTAGTAGTTACAAGAATTTCTCTTTCCTTAAACTTCGGTTTATCTTTTACAAATTCTAACAATGACTTTAGTTCATCCGGATTCTCAAAAAACCTATCGCTCCACTTAACTTCAATGATCCAAGAAGCATCGGGAGAAATAATATCCACTTCGCCATCATTCCAACGTGCATAATGCAATTTACTAGTTACGTTGTCATCATGAAACCATTGGGAGAAAACCGCTGTCTCTGTTAGATCTCCCATACTTGCAGATCCTTCATGGACAGGGCCGAAAAGAGCAGCTCTCATAGATGGATTCGTTAGATATATTTTGAAGGCACGTGTTCTCTTGAAGTTTTTTATTGTTCGATCTACTCGTGTAATACGAATTATGAGAAATGCGGCTTCTAAGTAATCCAGGTATTTTTTTATTGTATTTTTCGCTACGCCGGAAGATTGACTAAGACCCTCTAGATTTACTTCGTTTCCCGTGTTGTAAGCTAAGGTTGTGAAAAGTCTATTTAGTTCTTGTATATCCTCTATGCCATATAGGCTTGGTAAATCTCTTAGCAGTACTTTGTCAATAATGTCGCTTTTAATGTAGCGACTACTTTCTTGTTGTACATCTTTAATAAAGACAGCTTCGGGATACCCGCCAAAGTTAAGGTACCTCACAAATTCCTTGTTTAATTCATTTACATCCTTCGCAATATAGAAATTTCTATCTTTCAATGAAGCATCACGATCAATTAATTCGTCATCTCTTTCTATGAAGCGTAAATATTCCGCAAAAGTTAGTGGCGGCAACATGAATTCAGTAAATCTGCCCGCACCAGATTCTTGGCTCTTTAACTTAAGTGCCGCTGCTGCTGAACCTGTCGCAATAAATCTAATGTTCTTATAGGAATCGACCATGGATTTAAGATGAATTTCCCAATCTCTAAAATATTGGATTTCATCAAAGAATATATACAACCGCTCATCGGAACTATGAGAATGTAATGATCGAAATAGACTCAATAACCGCTCTAGACTTAATCCGATGTACAGAGGAGTCTCAAGGGAGATATACAATATTCGACTTGGAGCTATTCCTTCTGTAATTAACCTTTGAATCGTCTGGTAAACCATAACGGTTTTGCCAACTCTACGAGGGCCAAGGAGGATTACGGCACGATGCACTTGCGTGTTTGTGACGAGTCGCTGAAATGAAGGCAGATAGTCCCGTTCCGGCCATTCACGGTACTGCTTGTCGATACCGTTTGGTTCGCGCCACCAGGGGTTATCGAATGCTATTCGTGCGACGAGTTCTGCTTCTTCAACTTGCTTCATCGGCATTTGGTGATGACCTAATTAAGATCAAATATTTGATGCTAAATTATAGTCTCCTATGAACTAAGATCAACTGTGTGATCTTAGTTTTCGTGATGTAACGTAACCGCATGATTATACTGCAATTATATTCTGCTCTATTCGGTGAAAGGGCTCTCCCTCAGCGGCATCGCTGCCTTATTGCACCCATGCATTTCTCTCTACCCGCTCCTCCATATATAGCGGCCACACAAAGGCCAGAGATTTTGCGGCGCTGGCTAGGAAAAATGCCGGGGCACCCGGAGCGTGCTCTTACGCACATGAGGGTTCGCCGCATGCCGCAAACGGTCAGTAGAAAGCCATCCTGGCCCATTCGCAGCGCAAGAAACCGAGCGAAAGGTACTAGATATCACTCCACACCTGCGGAACTCTTAATTGGGTTTAACCATTAGATATTCCCTGACTTGTCGGTTGTGATCTGGAAAGCGGAAGCAGCGGGCATGACGATCGGGATGTATGTAGTACGTGAAACCAGCTTCCAGACGATCGTGAAGCGTCGTTTCACGCACCCACTCGCACATACCAGGTGCATATCCCAGCGACTTATAGTCGCGCTCCACTTCTATGGGATCTGGGGTCTTAGGAAATAGCTTGCGCTTTAGCGATTGCCATCCATCTTTGCCAATTCCCTGAAAAAAGCCGGAAAGGAGCGCCGCAAGTCCAGCAACAACCAACCCCCATATGAAACTGACAAAGTCATGAGGAAGCCAGTTCATTTAAACCCCCTGCTGCCGAATCAGAAAACGTCGCGCGCGTTAGGCAGAACGAGGCGCGCGAGGACGAGCACCCGGAGCGTACTCTTATGTACGTGAGGACGGCGAGCCGGAGCGGAACGAAGTTATGGCAACGCCCGCGGCGTTTAACCCCTTTCAGCGATATCGATTCTGAATTTCTTCTAAAACCTTACTTCCAGGGTTCAGTTCGCTGAAAGGGGTGTCGCGCAACGGTTGCGCGACCGTGTTGCTGACTTCATGCATATCTCTTTGCTTCTCATCTATATAAAGCAGCCCCGTCACCACCTCTCCCAGCTTCTGATGATCATGCAGATAGCTATAGGCCTGCGCACGGTTCTGGGGGTTGTAGTCCTTGGAGACCTTGCGCAGCAGCACGGTGCTGCCGTCGTGCAGCTCCACCGGCATCACATCGCCCTCGTCATAGGCGGTGCGGATGGGCTGCTTGGAAGGCACGAAGTCCGCATGGATGGCCGGATGGTAGAACTGCCGGGTATGCGCGTAGCTCTTGGTCGAATCCTCATGGTCATTGAAGGTGACGCAGGGGGACAGCACGTCCACCAGGGCGAAGCCCCGATGCATGAGGCCGGCCTTCAGGAGCGGCACCAGCTGATCCTTGTCGCCTGAGAAACTGCGGGCCACGAAGCTGCCGCCCATGGTCAGCGCGGTGATCACGGGATCGATGGGCGGCTGCTGGTTCACCTCGCCCTTCTTGGCCTTGCTGCCCACGTCTGCGGAGGCCGAGAACTGGCCCTTGGTGAGGCCATACACACCGTTGTTCTCGATGACATAGAGCATGTTCAGATTGCGGCGCAGAGCATGGGCGAACTGGCCCAGGCCGATGGACAGCGAATCCCCGTCTCCGGAGATACCCACGTAATACATGTCCCGCTCGGCGGCATTGGCGCCGGTGGCGACAGACGGCATGCGGCCATGCACGGCGTTGATGCCGTGGGCATCCGCCAATAGATAGGCCGTGGTCTTGGAAGAGCAGCCGATGCCGCTCATCTTGGCGACCCGATAGGGCTCGATGTTCAGCTCCCAGAAGGCCTGCACCAAGGCCGCCGTGATGGAATCATGCCCGCAGCCGGCGCAGAGAGTGGACATGCTGCCTTCATAGTCCCGGATGGTGAGGTTGAGTTCATTCTTGGGCAGCTTGGTGATGAGGGTCTTAGGCTTTTGGATGAAGGTCATACAGCAGTACCTATCAAGAAGGATTAGGTGCGACGGTTAAGCCGCCGCACCCTTTGAAAGCGCCTGGTTCACGCCTTGGACGATGCAGCGGGAGTCGATAGGCATGCCGCTGTAATGCAGGATGGAGATGAGCTTGCGCCGGTCCACCTGGGTCTCGGTCAAGATCATGTTCTTGAGCTGGGCATCCCGGTTCTGCTCCACCACGAACACCCGCTCGTGGTGCTCCAGGAACTCGTCCAGCTGTTTGTCGAAGGGGAAGCCCCGCAGGCGGATGTAATTCACTTCCGTGCCTTCCCGGGCCAGGATGTCCATGGCTTCCCGCACGGCCCCATCGCTGCTGCCGATCGATACGATGCCGGTCTTCACGCCCTTCTTCACTTTCACGATGGGCGCCGGCACCAGGGGCTTGGCGGAATCATGCTTGCGGCGCAGTCGATCCAGCACATCCTGGTACTCGGCGGCGTCTTCGGTATAGGCACCGCGGCGGTTATGGCCGGAGCCGCGCACGAAATACGCGCCCTTCTTGTGCACGCCCGGGAGCGTACGGAAGCAGATGCCGTCGCCGTCCACGTCGGTGTACCGGTGGAACACCTGCATCTCGGCCAGCTGCTCCTTGGTGTAGACCTTGCCGCGATCCGGGGTGTAGCGCTCGTCCCACTTCACCTTGGGTACCATCCAGTCGTTCATGCCGATGTCCAAATCAGACAGCACCATCACCGGGGTCTGGAGCCGCTCGGCCAGATCAAATGCGGCCACGGCGAACTGGAAGCACTCCGCCGGGTCTGCCGGGAAGAGCAGCACATGGCGGGTATCGCCATGGGAGGCATAGGCGCAGAGCTGCAAGTCCCCCTGCTGGGTGCGGGTGGGCATGCCGGTGGAGGGGCCCACCCGCTGCACGTCGAAGATGACCGCCGGTATCTCGGTGTAATACCCGAAGCCGATGAACTCGTTCATGAGGGAGATGCCGGGGCCGCTGGTGGGCGTGAAGGCCCGGGCGCCGTTCCAGGCCGCCCCCATGACGATGCCGATGGCGGCCAGCTCATCTTCCGCCTGCACGATGCAGTATTTGTTCTTGCCCGTCACCGGGTCCACCCGGGTCTCTTCGCAGAATTCCTTGAAAGCATCCATGAGAGAGGTGGACGGCGTGATGGGATACCAGGCGCCCACGGTGGCGCCGGCATAGACGCAGCCCAAGCCTGCCATGGTGTTGCCATCGATCATGATGCAGCCCTCGGTGGCCTTCATGGGCTCGAGCTTCAAGGGCAGCGGGCAGGTGAAATGCTCTTTGGCGTAGTTGTAGCCGAGCTCGATGGCTTCCAGGTTCCCGGCGATGAGCTTCTGCTTATCCGCGAAGGTCTCTTTCAGCAGCTCTTCGATCACCGCCATGTCGATGCTGAGGAGCGCTGCCAGGGCCCCCAGATAGCAGACGTTCTTCATTAGGATGCGGGCGCGGATGTTCTCGAACTTGCCGTTCACCAGCTGCGCCAGGGGGATGCCGATGAGGGTGATGTCGTCCCTGGCCAGCTGCTTATCCCGGGGCCAGGTGGAGTCATAGATGAGGTAGCCGCCGGGGCTCACTTCCGCCAGATCCTGGGCGTAGGTCTGGGCATTCATGGCCACCATGATGTCCACGCGGCCGGAGCGGGAGAGATAGCCCTCCTTGCTCACTCGGATCTCGAACCAGGTGGGCAGGCCCTGGATGTTGGAGGGGAAGAAGTTCTTGCCCACCACCGGGATGCCCATGCGGAAGATGGCCTTCATGAGCAGGCCGTTGGCGCTGGCGGAGCCCGTGCCATTCACGTTGGCGATCTTGATGACGAAATCGTTGACGCGATTGCTCACGAGGCGACCCGCTTCAGGGGCGCGGGAGCGGCATCGTCCCCGCCCGCGTAAGTGACCTTGAGAGTGGATTTCTGCATGTCCCAGGCGGCCGTCGGGCAGCGCTCGGCGCAGAGTCCGCAATGGACGCACTGGTCTTCGTCTTTCACCATCACTCGGCCCGTCTGCTTCAGGGTGTCCGAGACATATAGCGGCTGCTGGCGGTTATCCGCCGGCGCCTTCAGGCGCGTGCGGAGATCATCCTCCTCGCCATTGTGGGTGATGGTGAGACACTGGGTGGGACAGATGTCGATGCAGGCATCGCATTCGATGCACTTCGGCGCGAAGAACACGGTCTGGATGTCGCAGTTGAGGCAGCGCTCCACTTCCACCTGGGTCTGGGCCAGGTCGAAGCCCAACTCCACCTCGATGTTGATCTTCTTGAAGCGCTCCTTGAGGCTCACGTGGGGCATCAGGCGGCGCTCGGCGCCGTCGTAGCCATTGCTATAGCTCCACTCGTGGATGCCCATCTTGGTGCTCTCGAGGGCCATGCTGTCTTTGGGGCGCTCGGCGATATCCGTACCCTGGCAATACTTATGGATGGAGATGGCGGCCTGGTGGCCATGCTCCACCGCCCAGATGATGTTCTTGGGGCCGAAAGCGGCATCGCCGCCGAAGAACACGCCTTTGCGGGTGGACTGGAAAGTCTTGGCATCCACCACCGGCACATGCCACTTATCCAGCTCGATGCCTACGTCCGCTTCTATCCAGGGGAAGGCGTTCTCCTGGCCGATGGCCAGGATCACATCATCGGCGGGCAAGAACTTCTCTTCCTTCACCCGGGACTTCTGCTTGCCGCCTTCTTCGTAATACTCCAGCACTTCGAAATGCATGCCCTTGATGCGGCCGCCCTCGATGACGAAATCTTTGGGGCTGTAGCACTCGATGATGTCCACACTCTCTTCGATGGCTTCTTCCAGCTCCCAATCGGAAGCCTTGAGCATCGAGAGCGGCTTGCGGGCCATGACTTTCACGTCGTTGGCGCCTAAGCGCAGCGCGGTGCGGCAGCAATCCATGGCGGTGTTGCCGGCGCCCACGATGATGACTTTCTTGCCTATCTTGTCCACGTGCTCGAAGGCCACGGACTCCAGCCAATCGATGCCGATGTGCAGGTGGGCTGGATCGTCGTAGCGGCCCGGCACTTCCAGGTTCTTGCCCCGGGGCGCGCCGCTGCCTACGAACACCGCATCGAAGCCCTGCTTGAGGAGCTCCTGCATGCTGGCCACCGGGGTATTGAGGCGCAGATCCACCCCCATCTCCACGATCATGGCGATCTCGTCCGCGAGCACTTCGGGCGGGAGACGGAACGCCGGGATGTTGGTGCGCATCAAGCCGCCGGGCTCGTGCTGCTTCTCGAACATCACGATCTCATAACCCAACGGCAGGAGATCGTTCGCCACCGTGAGGGAAGCCGTGCCGGCGCCCACGCAGGCGATGCGCTTGCCGTTCTTCTTCTTGGGCACTTTGGGCAGGAGCGCGCGCACGTCGTCTTTGAGATCGCCCGCTACCCGCTTCAGGCGGCAGATGGCCACGGGTTTCTCATCCACCCGGCCGCGACGGCAGGCAGGCTCACAGGGCCGGTCACAGACGCGGCCCAATATCCCGGGGAACACGTTGGATTCCCGGTTGAGCATGTAGGCGTCGGTGTAACGCCCTTGGGCGATGAAGCGGATGTATTGGGGGACGTCGGTGTGGGCCGGGCAGCCCCACTGGCAATCCACCACTTTGTGGAAGTAATCCGGGTTCGAGACGTCGGTGGGTTTCACTTAGGTGCTCCGACAGCAATGCACAGCGGCTTGCTGAAGCGGGAGCCAGCGCAGGATACAGCTGGGATGCTCGTATGCCGCATGCGTGCTAAAGCATACACCTTATGTCTGGCCGGGCAACACCGGGACATGGCGGCATCCGACCCGGATAAATCCGCGGGATTTTGCGGCGTATACTCGCGGCACGACATGAACCAAGGGAGTACGACATGGCTAACGAGATCGAAGCACGCGGCGCACGCATGGCGCGCCTGTGGATATTGATCGCGGTGATCTATCTCGTGGTGGGCTTCGGCCTCGGAGCCTTCATGGGTGGGACCCACGAGTTCCAATATGCGCCGGTGCACGCCCATGTGAACCTCTTGGGCTGGGCCACGATGGCGCTGGCGGGGCTCATCTATGAGCGCTATCCGCGCGCAGGTGGCAGCAAGCTCGGCATCCTGCACTTCTGGCTGCACAACCTGTTGCTGCCGCCGCTGATGCTCGTGCTGTTCGGCCTGTACGCCGGCCATCCGGACCTGGATCCGGTGGCGGGTGCGCTGGGCGGAGCCATGGGCATCGCGATCCTGGTGTTCGCCGTGAACCTCTTCCTCAATATGAAGAAGACCGCCTAAGCCGCTTTATGCCCGCGGCCATGGGTGGAGATATAATCCGGGACTGACTGAGTCTCTTGGATCCGGGCAGCCATCCATGCGGTCTCCAATCGCGATAGTGCTGGGTGCGACGCTCATGGGCTTGAGCGCTTGTTCCAGCGTGCCTCTGCACCATCCGGTGCCTGCCGCCGAGACATCCCAGGCGGTGGTCACGGGATTCCCGGCGGACATCCGCTTCTGGGCGGACGAGGCCCCCTCCTTCGCCGATACCATCATCAGCCAGAGGCTGGATCAGTACCGCGCGGCGCACGCGGATTACTACGCGGCCCATGGCTCCTACCCGCCCTTGAACTACCTCGCTATCTCCGGCGGCGCCGACGACGGCGCCTTCGGTGCGGGCTTCCTCTCGGGCTGGTCGGCCAGCGGCACGCGGCCCGATTTCGCCATGGTGACCGGCGTCAGCACGGGAGCGCTAATCGCGCCTTTCGTGTTCATCGGTCCGCAGTACGACGACAAGCTGCGCACGCTCTATACCAACACCCACACCAACGGCATCCTGGACAGCAGTCTGTTCAGCCTGCTGGAAGGCCTCACCGGCGGCCTTGCGGTCACGGACAATAAACCCCTGGTGAAGATGATCGACGAGAACATCACGCCGGAAGTGATGGCGGCCATCGCCGTGGAGTACAAGAAGGGCAAGCGGCTCTTCATCGGCACCACCAACATGGAAGCCCAACGGGGCGTGATCTGGGACATCGGCGCCATCGCCACCAGCGGGAACCCGGGCGCGCTCAAGCTGATCCAGAAGATCATCCTGGCCTCGGTCTCGGTGCCGGGCATCTTCGAGCCGGTCTTCATCAACGTGCAGGTGGGCGACAAGCATTACGACGAGATCCACGCGGACGGCGGCGTGGTCTCCCAGGTCTTCATCTACCCTTTGAAGATAAAGCGCAGCGTGATAGACGAGTTCAAGAGCCAGCACCTGCAGCGCCGGCTCTACGTGCTGCGCAACGGCAAGATCGTGCCGCAATACGCCGAGCAACAACTCAGCCTCTTCGCGCTCACCAGCCGCTCCTTCGAGACCTTCACCAAGAACCAGGCCTTAGGCGATCTCTACCGCCTGTACGTGGGAGCGGTGCGCGACGGCATGGATTTCAACCTGGTGTATATCCCGGATTCCTTCGACGCGAAATCCAAGGAACTCTTCGACCCCGTCTACATGAGCAAGCTCTATGACGTGGGCTTCTCCCTGGGCACCCAGGCGGATTCAGCCTGGCAGAAGAAACCGCCGGGAGTGGATTACGAGGGTGAGGGTGAGGATGAGACGCCCGACAAACCGTAAATCAGACAAGCCGTGATATCGGCCGCCTACTGCGGATAGACGATGACCACGAAATCGCTGCCGTCTTTCATCTTCTCAGGCGCCAGACATTTATCGCCGCTGAATACATACAACAGACAGACGTTGACCAAGTGCTCGCCGCCAGGCAACGGGAACCAGTCTTTCTCGCCCGGCGCCATGCGCCAGATATCCTCACCATCGATCAGCACTTTGACGGTGGTATCCGTCTCATTGGCGACCTTCAAGCACCAATTCGGGTGCCCATGGCATTCGGACTCAGGTACGCGCGTATCCGCTTCGTCACCCATGCCCGCCAGTGGCGTGATGAGCAGCGTCGCGGCTGCGATACTGGATATGAGACGGCTTACGCTGGACGATGCACGGAATGCGTCGATTTGGCTGCCCATGACTGCCTCCCCGATTGCTTGACCTACCCCTCCTAGATAGTACCAAGCCATTCCTTCAATAGTGTTGCTGCCTGAGACTGCATGGCGCCCGCATGGGCCGCTGTCGCACGCCGCAGCTCGCCGGGTTTGAGATCCAGTTCTTTCAGCTCCCCGGAATTCCCCACGTACCATTGCTCCAGATTCCGAGCCGTCACTTCCGGGTGGAACTGCATGGCGAGGGTGTTCTTACCCCAGGAGAAGCCCTGGTGAGGGGTGTGCGCGGTATAGGCGAGATTCGTGGCACCCGCCGGCAGATCGAAGGCTTCCCCATGCCAGTGGAACACTGGCGACGAGAGATGCTTAAGGGGCGAGTTGAGTCCCGCTTCCGTGAGCTTCAAGGGGCTCCAGCCGATCTCGACACTCTTTAAACGGTAGACCTTGGCGCCCAGCGCCTTGGCGATGAACTGACTGCCGAGGCAGATGCCCAAAGTCGGTGCGCCGGTCTTGAGGCGCGACTCCACGAACTTGAGCTCCGGCGCGATGAAGGGGAAATCCTCCCCCTCGTTCACGCCGATGGGCCCGCCCAAGACCACCAGGAGATCCCAACTCTCTTTGCCGAGAGCGGCGAAATCCGCCGTGGCGGCGTCCACATAACGGATGGCGTAGCCCGCCTCCGCCAATATCAGCGCGTAGGAATCTAAATCTTCAAACGGAACGTGGCGAACCGCCAGCAGGGTTTTCATCAACCAATAATACTTGGCTTTAGTCAGCTCTTGTAAGCAGGGTCTGTAATAGATCGACGTGGCCTGTCGCAAAACCCGCATGACAGTATGCGAGATAGTAATGCCACATGCGGAGAAAGCGGCCGTCGAAGCCGAGGCGACCGATGTCAGGTTCGGCAGCCTGCACCCTCAGATCCCAAGCCTTCAGGGTGCGGGCATAGTGCTCGCCATAGAACTGCTTCGCTTCGGTCTTGAGGCCGGCGCGCTGCATCCGCGCTTCCAGCACCGAGGGGGACGGCAGCACGCCGCCCGGGAAGATGTAGCGCTGGATGAAGTCCACGGTATGGCGGTAGCGCTCGAAGGCGGAATCTCGGATGGTGATGATCTGCAGGGCCGCGCGGCCGTCGGGCGTGAGCCGGTCATGCACGGTCTTGAAGTAGTCATCCCAGTACTGCTCGCCCACCGCCTCGAACATCTCGATGGAGACGATGCGGTCGAACTGGCCCTGCACGTCGCGGTAATCCACGAGCTCGAACTTCACCCGTCCGGCAAGGCCGGCTGCCTCGGCGCGGCTCCTGGCCTCCTTCAGTTGCTCTTCCGAGAGGGTGATGCTGGTGACGCGACAACCGGTCTCCCGGGCCGCATGCAGGGCGAAACCGCCCCAGCCGGAACCAATCTCCAGCAGGTGATGCTCGGGTCTCAGCTGCAGGAGATCCAGCAGGTGCTGGTATTTGTTGCGCTGTGCGTCGGCGAGAGGCTGATCCGGCGTATCGAATATGGCACTGGAATAGGTGAGGGTCTCATCCAGCCACAGCTTGTAGAAAGCGTTGCCGAGATCGTAGTGGGATCGGATGTTGCGGCGAGCGCCCTTGCGGGTGTTGCGCCTGAAGGCATGCACCAGGGAATCGAGCATGCGGCGCAAGAGGCTCGGCCGATCCACTTCCAGGGCACGCATGTTGAGCAGGCCCATCTCCAGGAAGCCCATGAGGTCGGGTGACTCCCACTGGCCGTCCATATAAGCCTCGGCCAAGCCCAGATCGCCGCCGAACATGATGCGGCGGGCTGTATCCACGTGACGCAGGATCACAGTCGCCTCCGGTCCCGGCTCGCCCTGGAACAGGAACACGCTGCCGTCGGGCGCGACCACTTTCAGCTTGCCCACGCGGATGCGGGTCAGCAACTTCAACAGCAGGCGCAAAGCCAGCGGCTGATTTCTGTCTACTCCGGTGATCACTTTCCTTGCGTCATCCATCCCTGACTCACCTTTTGGTCACCGACGTAGAGACCACGCTTGGGCATACGGTGGAACTTGCCGCCCTTGAGCCATATCTTGATGGCCTGCCAATGGATGAGCGCCATGATCTGGAGCGTCATGAAGGGTAGGCGCAGGAACATATATAAGAGTTTAGCGTCTGTCAGGGAAAAGCGTGTGCCGGCTATGGAGGCCTTTAACAGGGGGGCACCTTCAACATATTCATTGATGAACACCCGTGCGCGCTCTTGCGGCTCCCGGAAGTGGAAGCGGTACTCCGCTTCCGGCTGGATGAAGGGGGACACATGGAACACCTTGCGGGCGCGGTACTCCGCATCCCATGCCATGGCCGCGCCGCCGGAGGTGAGCACGTAGTGGTGCATCTCACCGAAGGTGTTGCGCACTTCGCAGACGATGGCCCGCAAGCTCCCATCCCGATGGCGGCAATACCAGACGCACATGGGATTGAACACATAGCCCAGTATCCGGGGGAAGCAGAGCAGATGGATGCTGCCGCCTTCCAAGTCCACGCCATTGGCTTTAAGCAACTGCTCCAGCCAGGGACGCAGGGCCGAGCCATCCCGAGGGCCGTGATCACGGTCCTTAAGGCTGAAGAGATTGAACCGATTGTAGGAGAAGAGGCGCAGACGGCGATGCAGTGCCGGTAGCTCGTCTATGTCCACGTAGAGGCTGAACACCTTATAGACGAAGCGATAGCTCACCTGGCCCAGACGCCGGTGCATCACCTCGCCGAAATAGAGGGCGCTGCCGCTCACCGCTCTTCCAGGGCGGGTTGCGCCCAGAGGGTGGGATCAGGCGCGGAGACCTCCCCGTGGGACCCCTGCTCCCAGGGGATGCTGTAGCCCATGCTGCGCACGGCACGGGTGGCGGAACGCAGGCCGTCTTCATGGAAGCCGTAGCCGGACCAGGCGCCGCAGAACCAGATGCGATCCCGGCCCTGGATGGCGGGCAACTCCTGCTGGGCCCGCATGGCTTCCCGGGTGAACACCGGATGCATATATAGAGTGTCGTAGATGACGCTGCCCGGGGCGGGCTCGGTCAAGGGATTGAGGGTGACGAAATACTCCCGATCGCCAGACAGGTTCTGCAGGCGGTTCATCCAATAGGTGACTGACACCTGCGTCTCTTCCTGGTTCGCATCCGTCATGTAGTTCCAACTGGCCCATACGTTTCTACGTTTGGGCATGAGAGCTGCATCGGTGTGCAGCAGGGCCCGGTTCTCCTGATATTCGAAGGCGCCGAGCAGCTTGCGCTCTTCCGCAGTGGGGCTCGCCAGCATGGCGAGACTCTCGTCGCCGTGGGCGGCCATCACCACCCGGTCATAGAGGGCTTCGTTGCCGCTGGTATCCCGCACCCACACGCCTTCCGGTGCGCGGCGCACCTGGGTGACGGCGGTGTTGAGCTGCACGCGAGTACCTAAGTCTTCCAAGAGCTTCTTCACATACTCCCGGCTGCCACCAGTGACGGTGCGCCAGCGGGGGCGATCCATGAGATCCAGCAGGCCGTGGTTCTCGAAGAACTTGAGGAAGCTCGCCGCCGGGAACTTGAGCATGGCGCCCACGGGGCAGGACCAGATGGCCGCCGCCATGGGCAGGAGATAACGCCGGCTGAGCTCATCGCCGTAACGGCCCTGCATGATGAAGTCGCCCAAGGTCTGGTCCAGTTGCAGGCCCGAGCTCAAGGCGCGCTTCGCGTCACGGTTGAAGCGGGTGATGTCCAAGAGCATGCGCCAGTGGGAGCGGTCGAACAGGTTCCAGCGCTGGGCGAAGAGCGTGTTGAGGTTGTCACCGGCATACTCCAGCCGGCCGCCGCCGATGGAGGCAGCGAAGGACATGTCGCTGGCCTGGCTCGCCACCTTGAGGTGGCGGAACATGGCCGTGAGCTCGGGGTAGTTGCGCTCGTTGAACACGATGAAGCCCGTATCCACCGCCGGACCCCCGGGCACCTGGATGGTGTTGGTGTGACCGCCCACGTAGGCGTTCTTCTCGTAGACCCGCACTTCCGCATGGCGGCGCAGGAGCCAGGCCGCGGCCAGGCCCGATATCCCGCTTCCGATGACTGCGATCTTCATGGGCTCACCCCGTCCTGTCTTCCTAACTTGTTGTATATGTTGGATTTTGTGACAGCGAGGTCCCGGCCTCACCGTCACTAAGCGGTAATACGCGGAAGTCCCTAGAATGGAGGCGTGCCTCCTCTAGCCGCCTCCCGGCGTATCCACCGGTGAGACCGTCCCGAAGACCATACGGAACCGCCCATGTCCCGACACAAAAGCACCATGCTCTACCCCGAACTCTTCCGTTCCCTGGAGAAGCTCCGCTGGAGCATGGATAAGGACGTGCCCTGGAGCGGTTTCGACGGCAGCAAGCTCTCGGACGAGCAGGCCCACACCATCAAGATGAATGCCATCACCGAGTGGTCGGCCCTGCCGGCCACGGAGATGTTCCTGCGCGACAACCAGGGCGACTCGGATTTCTCCGCCTTCATGTCCATCTGGTTCTATGAAGAACAGAAGCATTCGCTGGTGCTGCAGGAATACCTGCGCCGCTTCCGGCCGGACATGCTGCCCACCGAAGCGGAGCTGCACGCGGTGCGCTTCGAGTTCGATCCGGCGCCGCCGCTGGAGACCCTGATGATGCATTTCTGCGGTGAGATCCGTCTCACCCACTGGTACCAGTGCGCTTCCGAGTGGCACACGGAACCGGTGATCAAACACATCTATGGCCTCATCTCCCAGGACGAGGCACGCCACGGCGGCTGCTACCGTCGCTTCATGGAGCGGGCCATCGAGCGCCAAGGCGACACGGCGCGCATGGCTTTCGCCCGCATGGGCGTGCTCATGGCGAGCATCCGCACCTCCCATGCCCTGCACCCCACCAACCTGCACGTGAACAAGAAGCTGTATCCCCAACGACACGGTGCAGAGCCGCGTGCCGGAGCCGGGCTGGATGGAGCGCTGGCTCAACCAGCAGATCGACTTCGACCGGGACTGGCAGGGCCGGGTCATCGAACGCATCCTGCAGAACCTGTCCCTGATCCTGAAGGTGAAGCTGGAGTCCGTACGGGACTTGCAGCAGTACCGCAAACAGCTGGTCCACGCGGCCTGAGCCCCCTGCTTATGTCACGAGCCCCGCGAGGCGCGCGTCGCGCGCCCTATACTCCGTGCCATGGACGCCACTAGCAGACGACTGTCAGCCGGTGTGGTGGTGGTACGCGATACCGCCGAGGGCCTGCGCTACCTGTTGCTGCGGGCCTATAAGCACTGGGATTTCCCCAAGGGCATGGTCGAATCCGGCGAGGAGCCCCTCGCCGCGGCACGCCGTGAGGTGGCCGAAGAGACGGGCATAGACGCCCTGGAATTCGCCTGGGGCGAAGTCTTCCGGGAGACCGCCCCGTATGCCCGGGGCAAGGTCGCGCGTTATTACCTGGCACGTACCCACCACGAGCAGGTGACCCTGGCCGCCAACCCCCAGACCGGCATCCATGAGCACATGGAATACCGCTGGGTCAGACGCGAGGAGGCAGTGGCCCTGGTGACGCCACGGGTACGACATATCTTGGATTGGGCCGAGGAACGGCTCGCCGAGGCCTGAGGGGCCGCATCTTTACCGACCTCACCCTCCTTCCGTATAGTGCCGCACGTTTCCTGCCCTGCCTAAATCCAGATAATCCTAAGGATCGAGTCACATGACAAAGGGAATCCTGGCCAGCTCCATCTGTGCCTTCTCTCTCCTCGTATTCGGGTCCGCCCAGGCGGACGTGGGCGACGATGGCTGGACCCCCGGCGACCACTGGGTGATGGACGCCGGCATCAACGGCGGCGGCGACACCCTCGCCACGATCAATTGGAGCGACGACACCACGAGCGGCATCTATGCCGGTAACGGCCTATTCGGCGATTTCGGTATGCAGCGTAACTTCGCCGACACCGACTGGAGCCTGAAAGCCACCCTCGGCTTCGACTACAACTTCGTCAGCGGCAGCAACGGCCGCATCACCTTCAACCGCTATCCGCTGGACCTGCTGGCCATCTACAGCTCGGGCGACAGCCACATCGGCTTCGGTGTGACCGAACACTTCGACCCGCGGCTGAAACTCGACGGCTTCGGGCCGAACGAGGACTTCGATAACGCCACCGGCGTGATGGTGCAATACCAGTATTGGTTGTTCGGCATACGCGCCACCAGCATCCGTTATGAGATCTCCAGCGGATGCAGCGCCAACTGCCGGCGCAACGGCAGCAGCATAGGCGTGTTCTTCAACTACCCGTTCTGAGCCGTCATACAAGGAGAAGTAACATGACAAAACAGATCATCATCACCCTCGCGGGCACTCTCTGCCTCCTGGCTTTCGGCTCCGCCCATGCTTTCGGCGACGATGGCTTCGATCCCGGCACCACCAAGCTGGTGGTGGATGCGGGCTTCGGCTTCGGCGGCGACAAGCTCGTCACCGCGGTCTATACCAACGGCGACACCCGCTCCATCTACGCCGGTGATGGCGTGTTCGCGGACTTCGGCGTGCAGCGCAACCTCTCGGACACGGACTGGAGCCTGAAAGCCACTCTCGGTTTCGATGACTGGGCGGTAGGCGCCCGCAACGGCACCCAGTCTTTCGACCGCTATCCGTTGGACGTGCTGGCCATCTACAACATCGGCCGCAGCCACATCGGCTTCGGCGTGACGGAGCACTTCGCGCCCCGTCTGGACCTGGATGGCTTCGGCCCCAACACGGACTTCAGCAACGCCACGGGCGTGATGCTGCAGTACCAGTACTGGCTCTTCGGCGTGCGCTACACCAACATCCGCTATAAGGTCTCCGGCGGCTGCATCGGCGATTGCAGCG
>CAWFOE010000005.1:0-69214 GCA_963817285.1 uncultured Pseudomonadota bacterium
CCACGAATTGCTGAATACCACCAGGTCCAGGAGCGAGTTCGACCCCAGGCGGTTCGCGCCATGCACCGAGACGCAAGCCGCTTCGCCGATGGCCATCAGGCCGGGGATCACACTATCCGGGTTGCCGTCTTTCAGGGTCAGGGCTTCGCCATGATAGTTGGTGGGGATGCCACCCATGTTGTAATGCACCGTGGGCAGTACCGGGATCGGCTCCTTGGTCATGTCCACGCCGGCGAAGATGCGCGCCGTCTCGGCGATACCCGGCAGGCGCTCATGGATCACCTCGGGACCGAGATGCTCCAGATGCAGGTGGATGTGATCCTTCTCAGGGCCGACGCCGCGGCCTTCGCGGATCTCGATGGTCATGGCGCGGGACACCACGTCGCGGGACGCGAGGTCCTTCGCGTTGGGCGCATAGCGCTCCATGAAGCGCTCACCGGCGGAGTTGGTGAGGTAACCGCCTTCGCCGCGCGCACCTTCGGTGATGAGGCAGCCGGCGCCGTAGATGCCCGTGGGATGGAACTGCACGAACTCCATGTCCTGCAAGGGCAAGCCGGCGCGCAGCACCATGCCGTTGCCGTCGCCGGTGCAGGTGTGGGCCGACGTGCAGGAGAAATACGTGCGGCCGTAACCGCCGGTGGCGAGCACCGTCTGTTGGGCGATGAAACGATGCAGCGTGCCCGTGGCGAGATCCCAGGCCACGACGCCACGGCAGGCATCGCCTTCCATGAGCAGGTCCAGGGCGAAATACTCCACGAAGAATTCCGCCTGGTGCTTCAGGCTCTGCTGGTAGAGCGTGTGCAGCATGGCGTGGCCGGTGCGGTCGGCGGCGGCGCAGGTGCGCTGGGCGATACCTTCGCCGTAGTGAGTGGTCATGCCGCCGAAAGGCCGCTGGTAGATCTTGCCTTCTTCGGTGCGGGAGAAGGGCACGCCGTAATGCTCCAGCTCGATCGACCGCCTGGGGCGCTTCCTTGCACATGTATTCGATGGCGTCCTGGTCCCCGAGCCAGTCGGAGCCCTTGACGGTGTCGTACATGTGCCAGCGCCAGTCGTCCTGACCCATGTTGCCCAGAGCTGCACTGATGCCGCCTTGGGCCGCCACGGTGTGGCTGCGGGTGGGGAACACCTTGGTGATGCAAGCGGTCGAGAGCCCTGCTTCCGCGCAGACCGAAGGTGGCGCGCAGGCCAGCGCCGCCGGCGCCCACCACCACCACGTCGTAGATGTGATCGACTGTCTTGTAGGCTTGGGTCACGGTCAGGCTCCGAAGGCGATACGCAGGGCGGTGAACACACCGGCCGCTGCGAGCAGGATGCAGATGAACTTGATCAGGACCAGGGTGGTTATCTTCAGCCACTCGCTATGTACGTAATCTTCCACCACCACCTGCACGCCAAGGTAAGCGTGATAGAAGAGCGTGAAGAGGAAGAGGCTCAGGAACACCGCCGTCCAGGGCGCATGCAGCCAGGCGATGACCCCCACGTAATCGGCGCGTACGAGGCCGAGTACCGAGACGACGAACCACAGGCTCAGCGGGATGAGGGCCACGGCCGTGACACGCTGGGCCCACCAATGGCTGGTGCCGGTTTGGCGGAGCCAAGTCCTTTTGCGGTGGCGAGAGGGTTGCGCAGATTCATGCTGCACCTCCCGCGCCGTAGGCCATCCACAGTGCCGCACCCGTGAGCAAGGCCGCCACCACCCATACCGTATATCCGGTGATGTAGACCGTCTTGATCTCGAAGCCCCAGCCCGCATCCCAGGCCAGGTGCCGGATGCCGTTGCAGAGGTGATAGAAGAGCGAGAAGGTCCAGCCCCAGAGGAGTAGCTGGCCGAACCAGCTGCCGAAGAGCGCTTGGGCGTCGGCATAGGCATCAGGGCCCATACCTGCCGCCACCAACCAATAGACCAGGGCCAGGCTGCCCACCGCCAGCGCCACGCCGGTGGCGCGGTGCAGGATGGACATGGTCATGGTGATCTGCCAGCGGTAGATGCCGAGTGCGGCGACCGGGGGCGTTTATCGATAGCCATGCTTCACCTCATCCAACTGCGCGCGCAGCCGGATTCAAAAGTCTATGCAACGACCGTTCTTTTCCCAATCGCCGTAACGCGTGGGTTCCGGTCCCTTCGGGACCGTTCAATTCTTTCGGGTGCGGGGGCTTCGGATCCTGCGTCCCACTCTCAGGTGGCCGCGATTCCGTGGCGGCAGGTTGCTTGTTTTCCTGCTGGGACATGAGGATACCTTGATCTTATGTCCCCATTTTACACCCAAAGGTGTGTCTGTCTGTCACCCCTACCGTGAAAGGGTAAAATAGCGCCAACTTCCCGCACGGACGCCGATGCAAACCGACTGGCAGAAATTCCTCTTGGCGCGCAGCGCCCCTTCCGGCGGTGGCCATGCGCCTCCTGCCGATGCCGTATTGGCGGATATCTCCCATGCGGGACTCATCCGCGCCGAAGGCGCCGACGCAGTGGCCTTCCTGCAAGGCCAGCTCAGCACGGACATAGAGAAGCTCAACGACAATAATTACCAGTTGAGCTCCTGGAGCAACGCCAAGGGCCGAGTGGTGACGCTGTTCCATCTCTTCCGGCAAGACGATGCCATCCATATGGCACTTCCCGCCCCGTTGCTCCCCGCGGTATTGAAACGTCTGTCCATGTACGTATTGCGCTCCAAGGTCACTCTCACGGACGCCAGCGACCGCCTTGCACGTTTCGGCCTGGCCGGCGTGGATGCGAAGACCCTGCTCGCTAAAGCCGACATGGATGTTCCAGCGGATGTATATAGCGTAACTAACCAAAGCGAGCTGCAAGTGATCCGCCTCCATGGCCAAGTGCCCCGCTACACCGTCAAGGGACCTGTGCCCGCCTTGAGCGCCGCCTGGGAGAAGCTGGAGACCCTGGGCGCTCAACCCGCCGGTCACGATGCTTGGGTGCTGAGACGCATCCTCGCAGGGGAGCCCAGCGTGCATCCGGAGACCACGGAACATTTCGTGGCCCAGATGATCGAATCTCGACAAACTGGGTGGCATCGATTTCAAGAAAGGCTGCTACATCGGCCAGGAAGTCATCGCCCGGGCCCATTACCGGGGCGCGGTGAAGCGTCACCTGCACCGCGCCCGGAGCGAGACCTCCATCGAGCTGAAACCTGGCATGGATATCCATGCCAAGGAGAATGGAGCACCAGTGGCAGAGATCGTGGACGCGCGGCGAGACACCCAGGGAGCCTGGCAGATGCTCCTGGTAGTACAGGATGACGCCCGCGAGGCGGCGTTAGTGCATGCATCCAGCGACGCGACGGTGACGATAGCGTAACTTCGCCAAACTGACGGAAGCCCCTACGGAGTGAAATGAACCGAGGTTGGCCTAGCTAACGGTCTTGTTGACAATAAATTCCAACGAAAAAGTTTATGAATTTTTTGTGACAACCTCCCTGACCTCGATAACGCTGGATTGCAACACAGCCCGGTCGCTCTGACTACCCTCCCCCTATCCGTTGTGCCTCGCGTAGCGCCGGGAAACGACAACTCCGAATCTCAAGCAGGGTCCTACAGAGCGCCGCCATAGCCATCTGAGCGGCATCATTCCCGAGGAGTTCGAGGCGATCCACAAGACTCGCCAGTAGAGTATCCACTAAATCCTGGGAACTCCAACCTGACCCTTCTTTCAATTTCCCCTATTCTCCAAAAATCCACCCGACTTTGTGCAAGAGGTATCCTATTAGACAGGTCAATACAAATATGCCCACGGAAGCGACACAAAAATAAAATATATATCTCGTCTCTGCATTTGTCTCTTGCGAGGACAAGGGTGGCGGCGATGCTAAATATTTCTTGAAACGCCAATCCAATAGAAAAGAAGTTATTAAGACAGCTACGCCTGCGGCAATCCCACCTAACTTTCTATGTTCTGCAGCCGTGCCGATTTTAAACAGTGAATAACCACCAATCACGAACATTGCCACACAAGCGACTACTGTCAACCCCGTATACATCGTCATCCTATAACTAGCCCTTCTCCACGCAAACGCAATTTGCGAATCGCCGTACTTGCGACGGAATCGAGCGAAGATAAGTTGAAAAACTTTATCCAAAATGTCCATCAAAACTGCCCGCAATTAAAGAATGTCCGGACATTATTGCGCCCCACAAGTCCTAGGCAATTAAATCCAAGATCAAGCGCGTATTACGTGGTTCGCGGCGCGCCCCTTATGAAAGGGAAAGAACGAGGCCGGCCTCAAACAGGAATCTTGCGGCGCATCGCCAGGGCATAGAAGCCGTCGGTGCCATGACGGTGGGTTAGAAGTCGCAAAGCTCCATCTTCTCCCAATCCTTCCGGCACGGTCACACCCTGCCGCGTAAGGATCTCGGTCGCAGGGAGCACCTGAAACTCGGGATGACCTGAGAGGAACGCAGTTGTCACAGCGTCATTCTCTTCCTGCAAGAGACTACAGGTGGCATAGACCAGTCGTCCGCCGGGCTTCACCAGACGGCTCGCAGCCTCCAGGATGCTCGCCTGAGTGCGGGTCAACATCTCGAGGTCGATGGAACGCCACTTGATATCGGGATTGCGGCGCAGCGTGCCGGTACCGGAACAGGGAGCGTCCACCAAAACTGCATCGGCAGTGGCTTCCAGTTTCTTCAGGGCGGGATCGTTCTCATCACGTATCACGAAGCGCTGGACGTTATAGGCACCGCCCCGGGCGAGACGCGGTTTCAGGCGCTCCAGGCGCCCTTCCGAGATGTCGCAGGCATAGAGCACGCCGGAGTTCTGCATCATGGCGGCCAGCGCCAAAGTCTTGCCGCCTGCGCCGGCACAGAAATCCACTGCTTTCTCTTTGGGCGCCGCTTCTGTCATGAAAGCCAGCAGCTGGCTTCCCTCGTCTTGCACTTCGAAGAAGCCTTCCTGGAAAGCTTCCGTGTTGAACAGGGGGCCACGCTTGTCGCGCTGCAGACCCACGGGCGAATACTTCATGGGCTCGCAGGGATGCTCTTCTGCGGCGAGCTTCGCCATCAAGGTATCCCGGTCGGTCCTTAAGGTATTCGTGCGAATGCCGACTTGAGCGGCACGATTCAAGGCTTCACTGAGCTGGATCGCTTCCGCTTCGCCGTATTGAGCCGTGAACTTGGCCGCCAACCACTCGGGCATGTTGATACGCGCACTGAACGGCAGCTCTTCGCTCTTGACCGTCCGAACCCGCATCACCAGCGCTTCTGCGTCTCCTTCGAAACCTGCTTCATCCAGGGCCCGGGCGCTCCAGCCGGAATACTTCAGTAGATACGTTGCCACCAGGAAATAGACCTGCTGCTCGAGGTCCGGGTTCTCAGACATGCAGGGTGCAGCCAGGGCTTCCAGCTCACCCTTGCGGCGCAGGCAGCCATAGACCGTCTCCGCGGCGAAGGCCCGGTCCTTGGAGCCCATCTGGCGATGGGCACGGAAATACTGATCCATGATGCGGTCTGCCGCAGAACGGGTTTCCGAAAGGATGGCGCCCAGGAGTTCGGCAGCCTGATTGAGTCTTGAACGGCCGTGGCGTATCTCGGGTGTCGCCGCGTGCTTGTTCACTCTGGTCGCATCAGGGGGAAGAGGATCACGTCGCGGATGGAAGCGGAATCCGTGAACAGCATCACCAGCCGGTCTATACCTATACCCTCGCCCGCGGTGGGCGGCATGCCGTATTCCAGGGCCCGCACGTAGTCGGCGTCGTAGAACATGGCTTCCTGATCGCCAGCGTCTTTCTCGGCCACCTGGGCCTTGAAGCGCTCCGCCTGGTCTTCCGGATCATTCAACTCCGAGAAGCCGTTGGCCAGCTCGCGCCCGCCCACGTAGAACTCGAAGCGGTCCACCAGGAAGGGATCACTGTCCTTCTTGCGGGAGAGCGGCGAGACTTCCACCGGATAGTCGATGATGAACGTGGGCTGCTTGAGGTTGGGTTCCACTGTATGTTCGAACAGGGTGAACTGCAGCTTGCCGGCACCCCAGGTGGGTTTCACCGGGATCTTGTGCCGAGCGCACATGTCACGCAGATAACCCGGATCACGCAGGCGCGCCTTGTCCAAGCGACAGGTCTCTGTGATGGCTTCTTCGATGGACAGACGGCGGAATGTCGGACCGAAATCGTAGGTCTCGCCTTGATAGATGATCTTGGTGCCACCCTTCAGAGCCTGGGCGAGGCTGCGCATGAGGTTCTCGGTCAGGTCCATGAGATCCACGTAGGTGGCATAGGCCTGGTAGAACTCCATCATGGTGAACTCGGGGTTATGCCGCGTAGATACGCCCTCGTTCCTGAAGTTGCGGTTGATCTCGAAGACACGCTCGAAACCGCCCACCACGAGCCGCTTTAGGTACAACTCCGGCGCGACGCGCAGATACAGCTGCATGTCGAGCGCATTGTGATGGGTGACGAAGGGTCGTGCTGTAGCACCGCCTGGGATGGGCTGCATCATGGGCGTCTCGACTTCCAGGTAGCCTAAGGCATTCATGAAATCCCGCACGTGCTGCACGATGTGGGTGCGGGTGCGGAACACTGCCGCGGACTCCGGGTTCATGATGAGATCGAGATAACGCTGACGATAGCGAGTCTCAGTATCGGCTAACCCATGGAACTTCTCCGGCAGCGGCAGCATGGACTTGGAGATGAGCCGGAGCTTCTCGGCCCGCACCGAGAGCTCGCCGGTCTTGGTCTTGAAGAGCTCACCCTCACCGGAGACGATGTCGCCCACATCCCAGGCCTTGAAGTCCTCATAGAGTTCTTCGCCCAGGGTGTCTTTCTGCAGGAAGAGCTGAAGTCGGCCTGAGCTGTCCTGGATGTGGACGAAGCTCGCCTTGCCCATGATGCGTTTGCCCATCATGCGCCCTGCCACCTTCACCCGGATCTTCTCCTGCTCCAGGGATTCACCGCTGCGTGTGCCGTAGAGGCCGTGCAGGTCCGCCGCCAGGGCATCCCGATGGCAGTCGTTGGGGAAAGCCGCACCTTTCTCACGCAACTTCGCCAACTTCTCGCGGCGTTGGAGAATCAAACTGTTATCGTCTGGCTGATCTGACATGACTATCCCCGGAATACCATCGTTTGTTTATAAGCCTTGCTTCAATGATGCCTCAATAAACGGGTCCAGCGCGCCATCCAACACCTTCTGGGGGTCGCCGGTCTCATATTCGGTGCGCAGGTCCTTGATCCGGGACTGGTCCAGCACATAGGAACGGATCTGGCTGCCCCAGCCGATATCCGCCTTGCTGTCCTCCAGCTTCTGCTGCTCCTCGCGGCGCTTTTGCATCTCCATCTCGTACATCTTCGCCTTGAGCATCTTCATGGCGGTGGCGCGGTTCTTGTGCTGGGAGCGCTCGCTCTGGCAGGCCACTACGATACCCGTGGGTATATGGGTGATACGGATGGCGGAGTCGGTCTTGTTCACGTGCTGGCCGCCGGCGCCTTGAGAGCGATAGGTATCGACCCGCAGGTCAGCAGGGTTGATCTCGATCTCTATCTCGTCGTCCACTTCCGGCGAGACGAAGATGGATGCGAAGGAAGTATGCCGGCGGGCATTGGAATCGAAGGGTGACTTGCGCACCAGTCGATGCACGCCGGTCTCAGTGCGCAGCCAGCCATAGGCATAAGGCCCCTCGAAACGCACGGTGGCACTCTTGATGCCGGCTATCTCAGCCGCCGAGACCTCCACGAGTTCCACCTTGAAGCCGCGCCGCTCACCCCAGCGCAGGTACATGCGCAGGAGGATGTTCGCCCAGTCCTGAGCCTCGGTGCCGCCGGAACCGGCTTGCACGTCCAGGAAGGCGTTGTGGGAATCCATCTCGCCGGAGAACATGCGTCGGAACTCCATGTCCGCTACCTGCTGCTCCATGCGCTCCACGTCCGTGGCCACGTCGGCTCACGCCGGCAGCGTCGCCCTTCCTCCACCAGCATCTCCAGCAGTTCCCGGGAGTCGTCCAGGCCCTGGCTGAGCTTGTCGAGCAGGGTCACCACCTCGTCCAGGCGCGCCCGTTCGCGGCCCAGTTCCTGGGCGCGGTCGGGCTTATCCCAGACCTTGGGACTCTCAAGCTCGCGGTTTACTTCCTGGAGGCGCTCACGCTTGGCGTCATACTCAAAGATACCCCCTAAGAGCGGTTGAGCGGCCCTTGGAGGTCGGTGATCTTGTTCCGTATGGGATTGATGTCTTCCACGTGATTCTCAGGCTTTTCTCGGTTCCGAAGCGCTTATGGTACTACAGGCGCTACACCGGCTCGATATGTTCGATGAGTAATTGCAGCTTGCGCTCGCCCCGGTATTCGTTCACATCGGGTTTATAGGCGATCAGCACCCGGTTGCAGTCGGCGGGGAGCTGTTCGCCGGTCTGACCGAAAGCGATGGCTTCGCAGCGCGGCGCACCCGAGATATGTTCCAGCACGAGCTTGAGATGGGCGCCGCCCAGCACACGCCGTTCCAGCAGGCGGAATTCACCATCGAACAGCGGTTCGGGGAAACCTTGGCCCCAGGGCCCCGCTTCCCGTAGGAGTTGGGCGCATTCCAGGGTAAGCATGCCCGCTTCCAACTTCCCATCGGTATGTAGCACCCCAGCCAGGTCATCCTGGGTGAGCCAGCGGCGCGCTTCGGTATCGAAGGCCTGGCGGAACTCTTCGAAACGAGACTCCTCCAGGCTCAAGCCCGCCGCCATGGCATGGCCGCCGAATTTCCCCAGGAGACCCGGATGTCGGGTGGAGATGGCTTCCAGGGCATCGCGGATGTGCATGCCTTTGACCGAGCGACCGGAGCCTTTGAGGCTGCCATCCTCGGCCCGGGCGAAGGCGATCACCGGCCGCTGGGCCCGGTCTTTCACTTTGGAGGCCACTAGACCCACTACACCCTGATGCCAATCGGGGTTGAAGAGACTCAAGCCCACAGGCAATGACGGATCACCCAAACTGAAATCGAGATGAGCCAGCACTGCGAAGGCTTCGTCGCGCATCCGGGTCTCGATCTCGCGGCGCTCACGGTTGAGTTCATCCAGTCGTAGGGCAAGCTCCATCGCCCGGGCCGGATCATCCGTAAGCAGGCACTCGATACCCAAAGACATATCTGTGAGCCGACCTGCGGCATTCAAGCGGGGCGCGACGGTGAACCCCAGATCGCTGGCGCTCAGGCGCTTGAGATCGCGATTGCCGATCTCCATGAGGGCACGTATGCCGGGGATGCAACGGCCGGCCCGTATGCGCCGCATACCCTCCGCCACTAACACCCGGTTGTTATGGTCCAGCTGCACCATGTCCGCCACAGTGCCGAGAGCCACCAGATCAAGATGCTCAGCGAGATTGGGTTCGGATAGTTTGCGGGCGGCGAACCACCCGGCATCACGCAGGTGGGCCCGCAAGGCTGTGAGTAGATAGAACACCACGCCCACGCCGGCCAGATGCTTGCTCGGGAAGCCATCGCCCTTCAGGTTCGGATTGAGGATGGCGTCCGCGTCCGGCAGGGTCGCGCCAGGCAAGTGATGATCCGTCACTAGCACGCGTACTCCCCGTTCCCGAGCAGCGCTCACACCGGCGTGACTGGAGATACCGTTATCCACGGTGATGATGAGATCCGGTTTGCGCTCGGAGGCCAGAGCGACTATCTCAGGCGTGAGGCCATAGCCATACTCGAACCGGTTAGGCACGAGATAATCCGCATGCTCTGCCCCTAACCGCCGCAGGGCTCGTACCAATAGAGCGGAGCTGGTGGCGCCGTCCGCATCGAAATCCCCCACCACGAGTATGCGGCGCTGTGCCGTGATGTGCTCTGCCAGTAACGTCACCGCGCGATCCATGCCGCCCAAGGTGTGGTAATCCACGAGGGTCGTGAGAGCCAGATCGAGATCCGCCGCAGTCTCGATGCTCCGGGCTGCATAGAGCCTCTTCAACAGAGGATGGAGTTCGCCTGGGAGTCCACTCTCCATGCCGGCTGCGCGTCGCTCGATGCGCCGGGCTTTCATGGCATCACCAAGGGCCGGGCTCGGCGCCAGAACCGCCGGGGAGCAGCACTATCCAATTCGATGAGACTCATGCCGCCGAGATAGACCGTCAGCTGATGGAGCTTGCTAGATCTGAGGAGCGTGAACAAAGGTCCAAACCAATTCTTTTCCATGGACGCGAGATCATCGCTCGTCATCAAGGCCAGCAGCAGGTCTTCGTCGCTGGATGGCATGCTGAGAGATTCCGGCGTGCGCCCTGCCCATATACTTAAGCCACGCACCAGGGGAAGATCGCTCGCCACTCTGGAGGGAACGCGCACTTTGCTGGCCTTCGGCAATACCCCGCCACCCCAGAACCACAGACTATTGATGAGCGGTCTGCCTGCCTCTTCTCGAGCCCTGTTGACGCCGTGGGCATGGAACAGCATCTGGGTCTCGTTCATGAGTTGCTTAAGCTTCATGCTATCCGCCCCGGTGGGCATGTGATCCAGTACCGCCTGACCCGCTGTCTCCGCCGGTGCGTGGGTCACCACGTCCAATGGCTTCGGGCAGCGCAGGTAGGCCCGGCCTTGGCTAATGAGTTCGAGTGTCCAACCTTCAGCGCCGTAGAGCGCATTGAAAGCCGCCGCCAGAGCTGCCGCTTCATCCGGCGTGACTTCCAGCAGGGATCCCGGCATCAACACCAGTTGGTCGCGGTCCGGGGCGAGATGCACGAAAGAAGCGCACAGGCGGTATGCCCCATCCGCACCGCCGCCGTCCGCGAGACGCATGAAGGGTGCTGGGGCGAGTTGCGCAGGTTCCAGGCCGAAACGCGGCGCAAGGAAGGCTTCCTGGGACGGCGCTTCCTCCACCCTGCCCCGTGCAGCCATGCGTTCCAGTGCGGCGAGCCTTGGCTCGCCCGCCGACGCGAAGCTACGCTGGAACTCGGGGATGAAGACGATGCAAGCCATGTGCGGTCGGTAGCCTTAACTTGTGGGCATTATGCCGTTTGGCCTACCCTAGTGGCATGAAAATAGCGAAAGAAAACCTGAGCCGCGACACCAAGGTGATACGCGCCTATGCGCCGGGCCGCATCAACGTGAGCGACGTGATGCTCACCAAGAGCTTCATCTTGGCACCTACCCTGGTGCTGGAGGATTGGCCACCCCAGCGCTTCGAAGACCTGGAAGCTGCTCATCTGGATGCTGCCCTGGCTCTTGAGCCTGAGATCCTGCTCATCGGCACCGGCGCCACGCAGCGCTTCCTGCCGGGCAGCCTCCTGGCCGAGTTGAGCGCCAAAGGGATAGGCGTGGAAGTGATGGATACGGCGGCTGCCTGCCGTACCTATAACATCCTACTGGGTGAAGACCGGAAGGTGGTGGCGGCACTATTGATGATCTAGCTGCGGGCTAGCCGAACAGGGAATCCTCGGACAAGCCTTCGCTCTCGAGTATCTGACGCAGCCTCTTCAAGGCATCCATCTGTATCTGCCGTACCCGCTCACGGGTGACACCGATGGCGTTTCCCACATCCTCCAGAGTGCCTTTCTCGCAACCGTTCAACCCGAAGCGCTTCTCCACCACCTGGCGCTGCTTGTCGTTGAGCCGGGACAGCCACTTCTCGATGATGGTCTGCATGTCCGCATCCTGCAGCATGCGCGAGGGGTCGGTGTTGTTCTCGTCTGGGATGGCGTCTAGCAGCAACCGATCCCCATCGCGGCTGATGGGAGAATCCACGGAGGTCACACGTTCGTTGAGGCCCAATACCCGCTTCACCTCTTCCGGCGTCTTGTCCATCTCCATCGCGATCTCCTCGGCAGTGGCTTCCCGGTCCAGTCCGTTGGATAGCTTGCGGGCTGCCCGCAGATAGAGGTTCAGTTCCTTGATGACGTGGATGGGCAGACGGATGGTACGGGTCTGGTTCATGATGGCGCGCTCGATGGTCTGGCGTATCCACCACGTCGCATAGGTCGAGAAGCGGAAACCGCGCTCTGGATCGAACTTCTCCACCGCATGGATGAGGCCGAGGTTGCCCTCTTCTATGAGATCTAGCAGCGGCAGTCCCCGGTTGATGTACTTACGCGCGATCTTGACCACGAGCCGCAGGTTGCTCTCGATCATGCGACGACGGGCGGATTCGTCACCCCGTAGCGCGAGGCGGCCGAAATAGACTTCTTCTTCCGCAGACAGGAGCGGCGAATAGCCGATCTCTGAGAGATAGATGCGGGTAGCATCCAGCTGGGCTGCGGCGGGCACCGGCGTGGCCTCAGCTTTCTCTTCCTCTTCTTCTTCAGCATCCAGCGGGATCGCGGGTTCATCGGCTAGCAAGCTCTCAGCGGCATCCTCAGCCACGAGTTCCTCGACCGGGGGCGTACCCTCGGCCTCAGCCTCGAGCAGGATGTCTTCGTCCCTTCCGGGTTCGCCGTCGCGATTCGAGCCGTTTACCATGACGTTCCGTACGACTGGACCGAGCGATGTCGCCCTCAATCTTGCCTACGGTGCCGGCTCATATGCAAGTCAGCGTCGTGGCAAGTAACTCAGTGGATCCACGGGTCTGCCGTCGTAACGGATCTCGAAGTGCAGCAACGGCCTGCCGTCACGACCCAACCCCATGGTGGCGATGCGATCCCCCATGCGGACGCTATCGCCTTCCTTGACCAGTATCTCGTCGTTGTCGGCGTAAGCGGAGAGGAAGCTCTCGCTGTTCTTGATGATGATGAGCTTGCCATAACCGATGATGCCGCTGCCAGCATACACCACCTTGCCGGTGGCGGCGGCCAGCACGTCTGTACCTTGGGCGGCGGTGATATCTATACCCTTCGCCAGTGAACTACCGGCGTGATACAGACGCACCACCTGTCCGGTGACAGGCCAGTTCCATTGCAGTGCGCTGGCAGAAGGCACGGCACTCGCATCGGCGTGGTGTGTGGTGGCGACAGGCGCTGCGGACGTGGCGGCATGCAAGCTGGAGGCCGGCGCCGCCAGGATCAGCTTGTCGCCAGGATGGATGAGGTAATCCCGACCCAACCGGTTCCAGGACGCCACGTCGTGATAATCGAGTCCATAGCGCCAGGAGATGGAGAACAGGGTGTCGCCTTGTTTGACTACATAAGATGCCGGCGCAGCCTCCAAGGCTGCGCCGTCCTGCTGGGGCGTCCATTGCAAGGCACCGGCGCAACCGGTCAACAGGAACAGCAGGGCGAGCGCGAGACCGCGTTTCACTCCAATCCCCCCAAGAGCGGCACGAAACTCACGTGCTCTATCATCGATCGGTCGTAATGTTCCTGATCGCGGCGCGTGATCAAGAGCAGGTCCTGGCGTCCACCAGGGCCGACGGGTATCAGCATGCGACCGCCTACCGCGAGTTGTTCCAGCAAGGCCGACGGCACTTCTTCCGGCGCAGCAGTGACCATGATGCCGTCGTAGGGCGCGTGCTGGGGCCAACCCCAGACACCGTCAGCGTGGCGGAAGAACACGTTGCGCACGCCGATCTCCGCCAAGGTCTGACGAGCACGCTGGGAGAGCGCAGCGAGCCGCTCGGCGGTATAGACCCGCTTCACCAGCGCGGCGAGTATCGCGGTCTGGTAACCGCAGCCGGTGCCCACTTCAAGCACCTTATCGAGTGGCCCAGCCGCCATGAGCGCCTCGGTCATGCGCGCCACTACGTAGGGCTGGGAGATGGTCTGGCCGAGGCCGATAGGCAGCGCCGTGTCTTCGTAGGCCCGGGTGGCCAGGGCTTCGTCCACGAACAGGTGACGTGGCGTGGAGCGGATGAGGTTCAACACCATGGGGTCTTTTATCCCCTGCTCCTTCAGGCGCGCCACCAGGCGCTCGCGGGTGCGGGCCGAGGTCATGCCTATGCCGCGCGCCGGTCCCGTACTCATGGCAGCGATATCCCGCTCAGCCACTGGGACAGGTTATCCACGGCAGAATGCCGCGTCAGGTCTACCTGGATGGGTGTGACCGAGATGCACCCGTGGCGCAAAGCGTTGAAGTCGGTACCGGGCCCTGCATCCTGCTCTGCGCCCGGAGGCCCTACCCAATAGATAGGCCGGCCGCGAGGATCCGTGTCTTTCATCACGGGTTCGGAACGGTGCCGGTGACCGAGGCGCGTCGCCTCCACCCCCTTTATCTGTTCCCAGGGCAGGTCCGGCACGTTCACGTTGAGGATAGTGTCCGCCGGTAGCGGATGGGAGACGAGTCGTTTAACCAACTCGCAGGCGAAGCGTGCCGCGGTGGGGTAATGCCGAGCCTCATCGGTCACCAGAGATACCGCCACTGCCGGGAAGCCCAGGAAGCGCCCTTCCATGGCTGCGGCCACCGTGCCGGAGTACAGGACATCGTCCCCCAGGTTGGCACCGGCGTTGATACCTGAGACCACCATGTCCGGGGCCTCGTCCAAAAGCCCCGTGATGGCCAGATGCACACAGTCCGTGGGGGTGCCATCCACGCAGAATAGTCCCGGCGCATCCTGGCGGAGCCTCAAGGGCGCATCCAGGGTCAGGGAGTTGCTGGCGCCGCTACGGTTGCGGTCCGGGGCTACGACCGTCACCTTGGCGAAAGCCTTGAGGGCCTCCGCCAGGCAGCGCAGTCCTTCGGCATGGCAGCCGTCGTCGTTGCTCAGCAATATCCTCAACTTAATATCCCCACATATGTATGCTTAGGATACTGTAAAAATCTCTATCGATACCGTCGTCGCGCCATGACCCGAAAACCCACCATCAGCGAAGAAGAGCGACAGCTGTTCCGGCAATCGGTGGCTGGGGCGAAACCCATCAAGGCCAAGAAGAAGCCGGTATCACGCCGTGCCAAACCGGCGCCGCGGGCACGCTTCGCCGATGCAGAGCGGCGCGCGGTGCTGGAAGAAAGCCTCAGGCTGGACGTGCAGGACACGGATACCTTCACTGGCGACGAGCTTTGGTATGCCAAGCCGGGCGTGCAGCATGCCCTCATGCGCAAGCTGCGTCGTGGCCAGTTCAGCACCCGGGCCGAACTCGATCTGCACGGCCTGCGCAGCGAGGACGCGCGGGTGGCCGTGGCGGAGTTCCTCTACGACGCGGCCCAACAGAACTTCCGCTGCGTGCGCATCGTGCACGGCAAGGGCTTGGGCTCAGGCCCCAAGGGACCGGTAATCAAGCAGAAGCTGGGTGGCTGGCTGAGACAGCGCAAGAACGTGCTGGCCTTCTGCTCCGCACGGCCCATGGACGGCGGCAGCGGCGCCCTCTACGTCCTGCTGGGGAAGAGCTGATCCTTATTTCTTGCGCGCGGACAGCTGCGCTACCAGCGCCCGCAAGGTCTTCTGGGGTTCTTCGCTGAACCAGACCGCGGTCATCTCTTCCCGGGTGCTCTCGCTCAACTCATCGAACAAGGCCCTGAAATCTGCCCGCAGGCTGCGGCGAGTGATATCCATGGCTGAGGGTGGGAGCTTCATGCCTTCACGGCACCAGGCGATGGCTTTGGGGATCACCTCGTCTTGCGGCACTACCTGATCCACGAGGCCCGCCGCCAGCGCCTCCTCCGGCGTCACCAGCATGCCGTGCACCGCTAGGCGCTCCGCTTGGCGATGACCCACGAGGCGGATCAGGGCCGCGAGGATCACCCGCGGCACCGGCAGGCCCACCTGCACTTCGTTGAGTCCGATCTTGAACTTGCCCTCCGCCGCCACCCGGTGATCGCAGAAGATGGCGAGTACCGCACCGCCCGCAGGGCTGTGGCCGGTGATGGCAGCGACCACCGGTACCGGCGAGAGCGCGATGCTCTGCAGCAACGCGAAGAAGTCCTGCCAGAAGTGGCTCATGGTGGCCCGGTCATAACTGAGGAGCTCCGGCACATCGAGGCCCGCGCTATACATGCCCGGAGAGCCGGAGAGCACGATGGCCTTGGCGCCCGCGGCCGGTGCCTGCTCGATGGCGGCGCGCAGCTCCTTCACCAGTGCGTGGTTGAGCGCATGCACCGGCGGGCGGTCGAATCTAATTTCGAGGATGCCGTCGTGTTCAGTCTTCGTTAGCATCGCTTTCCTCCACGGTCATCTCAGTCTCTATCAACTCCTGCAACACCGTGGTGGCATAGGCGCCAGCCGGCAGGAAGAAACTCAAGGTCAGAGTATGGGCATCCGGCTGTTCCCAGGCCAGCTCTCGCACCGGCAGGCGCAGGGCGCGGCGCGCGGCTTCAAGGCCCGCCGACTCTAAGCCCTTGGCAAGCGCCACATAGGTCTCCACCACTTTGTCTTCCAGGGCACGCACATCACCGGCGGTGGCGGGCTTCCCGGCCCCACAGGGGCCCGGTGGGATGCACGTCGTTTTCCACGAGACGCTGAGGCAAGGCGGTATCCGCAGCATCGCTCCTGAACACGCTGCGACTGCCGTCCAGCATCAACACATCGCCGATGAGCAGCTGGTCCCAACTGCCCGCTTGCACCCGCGCGGAGAGCAGATCGTTGAATATCAGGCTGCGGGCGGAAGACAGAAGGATGCTGCGCAGACGGCGATCGTGGATACGGCGACCGCCTATCAGCATGGCTTCTGCCTTGGAGATGTTGCCGCCGTTGTGACCGAAGCGCTGCGGCCCGAAATAATTGGGCACTCCACGTCGGGCGATGGCATCGAGCTTCGGCAGCAGACCCGCGACAGACCCTGAGAGCTCCCGCAGAGTGATGCGGAAGCGATTGCCCTTGAGGGCACCGATCTTGAGCTTTCGCCGCTGGCGCACAGCCTTGAGCACCCGGAAGTCCCCGGCCGGGATGGCGCTCCAATCCGGTTCAGTACGCCCTTCTATGGGTACGGTGAAATGCTGCACGGTGACCGCGTGGCGATCCTTGAGTCCTGCATAACCCACGTCCCGGGGTTGCAGCCCTGCGTAACGGGCTAGTTCCGATGCGACCCAACGGGTGTTCGCGCCGCGTTTCTCCACGGTGAGCATCGCGTGGGGCCCTTCACCGTCGGCGTCGAAGCCCAGCACCTCATCCACACGGAAATCTTCGGGAGTGGCCTTTAGGCGTCCGCGGACATCGACAGGACCGTGGGCCCGGGCCCAGTCTGGTAAGCCAGCGCTCATGGGCTCAGGCCGATTCGCCGGCGCGGCCCACCACGGCTACGGCATGGACCGCGATGCCTTCGCCGCGACCGATATGGCCTAAGCCTTCGCTGGTGGTCGCTTTCACGTTGACGCAATCGAGAGGCAGCGACAGGTCTGTCGAGATGTTCGCGCACATGGCGGCCACGTGAGGTGCAAGCTTGGGCACCTCCGCGACGACCGTAGTATCCACTTGCAGGGCCTTGAGCCCGCGACCCGCCAGGAGCTTCACGACTTCTTTCAGCAGGACGCGACTATCGGCTCCACGCCAGCGGGCGTCCGTATCGGGGAAATGCCGGCCGATATCGCCCAAGGCGGCGGCACCCAGGAGCGCGTCACAGAGCGCATGCAGGAGCACATCGCCATCGGAATGAGCCCGGATACCGCGACTATGGGGGATGCGCACACCGCCCAGCATCACATGGTCGCCGGTCGCGAAGGCATGCACGTCGTAGCCGTGACCCACTCTCATGAGCGCACTCCCGCGCGGTGGGCCAGGATGGCTTCGGCCAGCGGGATATCGTCAGGCCGGGTGATCTTGATGTTATCGCTGCGCCCCGCCACCACTCGCACTTCGTGCTTCTGGCGTTCCATGGCGGAAGCCTCATCTGTGGGAACGTCGCCGGAGCGGATGGCAGCTTCCAACGCATTCATCAGGAGTTTGTAGCGGAACATCTGGGGCGTGAACGCGCGCCATACGTCGCTACGATCCAGGGTACCGGTCACCTGTTTCTCGTCATTCACCCGCTTCAGAGTGTCGGTCATGGGCCGCGCGAGGATGCCGCCCACATGATCTTTGCCCAAGACCTGGATGATCATGGAGAGGTCTTGAGGATGCAGGCAGGGACGCGCTGCGTCGTGCACCAGCACCCAGTCGTCGTCCTTGAGCTCATCCCGCAGGCTGATGAGCGCGTTCAGCACCGAGTGGGCGCGGGTCTCGCCACCGGAGGCGATGCGCACCGGCTGCTTGCGGGGCTTCAAAAGATAACGCTGCCAATAAGGATCATCTGCCGCCACCGCTACAGTGATGCCGGCGATATTCGGTTCGGCTTCCAAGATGTCCAACACATGTTCGATGACAGTGTGCCCGGCCAGGGAAAGATATTGTTTCGGTATGGAGCCGCCCATGCGCGCCCCACTGCCGGCGGCAGGGATCACCGCCCAGTAACGTGGTGTCATGGCTGCACCTTAAGGTTTCTGCGCAGGCGGTGGGGCCTGCACTATCTGGTAGAAACTCTCGCCTTTCTTGACCATGCCGAGCTCGGCGCGGGCCCGCTCTTCGATGGCGGCCTGGCCCTGTTTCAGGTCCCCCACTTCAGCCGTCAGGGCCGCGTTGCGTTTGCTCAAGCCTGCGTTCTCCGTGGCTTGGGCTTCCGCCTGGCCCTTGAGACGCATGGCGGAAGGCACGCTGCCGACGCCGAACCAAAGTTGATATTGCAGCAGCACGAGCAACAGCAGGAGCAGCAGCGGTACGAGCTGCCTCCAGCCGAAGCCGCGCAGCAGCTTCACTTCAGACCCAGCCTCGCCGGGAATGCACCCATGCTGTGATAGCGCGCCCGCGCGCCCAGGGTCTCCTGGATACGCAGGAGCTGGTTGTACTTCGCGAGGCGATCGGAGCGCGACAGGGATCCGGTCTTGATCTGGGTGGCGCGGCTGCCCACCGCTATGTCGGCGATGGTGGAGTCCTCGGTCTCGCCGGAGCGATGGGACACCACGGCGGTGTAACCGGCCTTCACGGCCATGTCGATGGCTTCCAGGGTCTCGGTCAAGGTGCCGATCTGGTTCACCTTGATGAGGATGGAGTTGGCCACACCCTTGGCGATACCTTCCTTCAATATCTTGGTGTTGGTCACGAATACGTCGTCGCCGACAAGCTGCACTTGCTTGCCCAACTTGTCCGTGAGGATCTTCCAACCCTGCCAGTCGTCCTCACCCATGCCATCTTCGATACTGATGATGGGGAAGCGCTTCACCAGGCCCGCCAGATAATCGGCGAACTCGGCGGAGCTGTACTGACGGCGCTCGGATTCCAGGTGATAGCGGCCATCTTTATAGAATTCGTTGCTGGCGGCATCCAGGCCCAGATAGATGTCCTTGCCGGGTTTGTAACCGGCCCGCTCGATGGCCTCCATGATGGCCATGAGCGCCGCCTCGTTGGAAGGCAGGTCCGGGGCGAAACCGCCCTCGTCGCCCACGGAAGTGGCGAGACCGCGTTCGTGCAGCACTTTCTTGAGAGCATGGAAGATCTCGGCGCCATAGCGCAGGGCTTCAGCGAAATCCGGCGCCCCCACAGGCAGGATCATGAACTCCTGGATGTCCACGTTGTTGTCCGCATGGGCGCCGCCGTTGATGATGTTCATCATGGGTACCGGCAGGCTCACGGCGCGGCTGCCGCCGAGATACTCGAACAGCGGCACGTCTTTCTGGTTGGCTGCGGCGCGGGCGGCAGCGAGGGATACGGCCAGGATGGCGTTAGCGCCGAGACGCGCCTTGTTCTCGGTACCGTCCAGTTCGATGAGCGCCCGGTCGAGCTTCGCTTGTTCTTCGACTTTGAAACCCTTCAATCTTTTCTTGATCTCACCCCGGACGTTGGCCACGGCCTTCAGCACGCCCTTGCCGCCGTAACGGTTCTTGTTGCCGTCCCGCAGCTCCACTGCTTCGCGGCTACCCGTGGAAGCGCCCGAGGGCACTGCCGAACGACCCCAATGGCCGCTATCCAGGAGCACGTCTGCTTCCACCGTGGGATTGCCGCGGGAGTCCAGGATCTCGCGGGCGCGTATATCTTCGATCTTCGCCATGTGCGTCGCTTTCCTTCTCAGAGCGTGGATATCAAAGCCGGTCTTCGGCGTAAGGACGGCGTTTCACCGCCGTGTCCAGTTCTTTCATCACTTCCAGGAGCCCCGCCATGTTGGCGAGCTTGAGCGAATTAGGCCCGTCGCAGAGCGCCTTGTCCGGGTCCGGATGGGTCTCCATGAACACGCCCGCGACACCGGCACCGATGGCAGCACGCGCCAAGACCGAGATGTGCTCGCGCTGGCCGCCCGAACTGCCACCCTGCCCGCCGGGCAACTGCACCGAATGGGTGGCATCGAACACCACCGGGCAGCCGGTGGCGCGCATGACCGCAAGACCGCGCATGTCCACCACCAGGTTGTTGTAGCCGAAGGAGAAGCCGCGCTCGCAGACCAATATCTGTTTATTGCCGGTGGCCTGGGCCTTATCCACCACGTTCTGCATCTCCCAAGGAGACAGGAACTGCCCTTTCTTGATGTTGACCGGCTTGCCCGCCTTGGCGGCGCGCTGGATGAAATTCGTCTGGCGACACAGGAAGGCCGGCGTCTGGATCACATCCACCACCTTAGCCACCGCTTCGATGTCCGTATCTTCGTGCACGTCGGTCAGGACCGGTACACCGATCTGCTTCTGTACCTTGGCGTGGATGCGTAGGCCTTCTTCCATGCCGGGACCACGGTAGCTCTTACCCGAGGTGCGGTTGGCTTTGTCGAAGGAGCCTTTGAATATATAAGGGATGCCGAGCTTGCCCGTGACTTCCTTCAAGTGGCCAGCCACGTCCAGGGCGAGCTGCTCGCTCTCCAGGGTGTCGGGGCCGGCGATGAGGAAGAACGGCTTGTCGGATCCTGCTTCGAAACCACAGAGTTTCATGCCCGGGCCGCCTTCAGGGTCTGCCCTGACTGTTGCGCATAAGCGCGAGCCGCCTTGATGAAGCCGGTGAACAGCGGATGGCCGTCCCGCGGGGTGGACGTGAGCTCCGGATGGAATTGGGTGGCGATGAAGAACGGATGGCTGGGCAGTTCCACCACTTCCACCAGACCGTCGACGGAACGGCCGGAGAACACCATGCCTTTCTTCTCCAGCTGTTCGAGATAGTTGTTGTTGAACTCGAAGCGGTGCCGGTGGCGCTCCATGATGGTGTCGCTACCGTAGCACTTGTGGGCCAGGGTACCGGACTTCAACCGGCATTCCTGGGCGCCCAGGCGCATGGTGCCGCCCAAGTCGGACTTGTCGTCGCGCTTCTCCAGCTTGCCGCTCTGGTCCTGCCATTCGGTGATGAGCGCGATGACCGGATGGGCCGTGTTGCGTTCGAACTCAGTGCTATGAGCGCCTTTGAGCCCCGCCACGTTGCGCGAGAATTCGATGACTGCCACTTGCAGCCCGAGGCAGAGACCGAGATAAGGGATGTTGTGCTCGCGGGCATACCCCGCAGCCGCGATCTTGCCTTCGATGCCGCGCTCGCCGAAACCGCCGGGTACCAGGATGGCATCCATGCCCTTCAGCGCGCCGGTGCCGTTCTTCGCGATCTCTTCGGAATCGATGTAATGGATCTTCACCTGGGTGCGGGTCTTGATGCCGGCATGACGCAGTGCCTCGTTGAGAGACATGTAGGCGTCCACCAGGTTCACGTACTTGCCCACCATGGCCACGTTCACGGTGGCTTCCGGGTTGGCTCTCGCTTCCACCACCTTGCGCCAGTCGGAGAGGTTGGCGGAGCGGGCGTTCATGCGCAGGTGATCCACCACGATGTCGTCCAGACCCTGCTCGTGCAGTACCAGGGGGATCTTATAGATGTCGTCCACGTCCGGAGCGGAGATGACGGCCCGCTCTTCCACGTTGGTGAAGAGAGCGATCTTGCGGCGTGCATCTTGGGGCAGCTCCGCCGCCGCCCGGCACAGGAGGATGTCCGGCTGGATGCCGATGGAGCGTAGCTCTTTCACCGAATGCTGGGTGGGCTTGGTCTTGGTCTCACCGGAGGTGGGGATGTAAGGCACCAGGGTCAGGTGCATGTACACGCACTTGCCGCTACGGCCCATCTCGACGCCCATCTGGCGGATGGCCTCCAGGAACGGCAGGGATTCGATGTCACCCACGGTGCCGCCGATCTCCACGAGGCACACGTCCGCGTCACCCGCACCCTCACGGATGCAGCGCTTGATCTCGTCGGTGATGTGCGGGATGACCTGCACCGTGCCGCCCAGGTAGTCGCCGCGGCGCTCCTTGCGGATCACGTTCTCGTAGATGCGGCCGGTGGTGAAGTTGTTGCTGCGCCCCATGCGGGCACGCACGAAGCGCTCGTAGTGGCCCAGATCCAGGTCGGTCTCGGCACCGTCGTGGGTGACGAACACCTCGCCGTGCTGGAACGGGCTCATGGTGCCGGGGTCCACATTGATATAGGGATCGAGCTTGACCATGGTGACCTTGAGGCCACGGGCCTCGAGGATCGCGCCCAAGGAAGCGGAGGCGATGCCTTTCCCCAAAGAGGAAACCACACCACCGGTAACGAATACAAATTGGGTCATTCTGGACTCCCGACGCGGCGCCGGGACGGCGCTACGAAATCGGGAAGACAGATTATCAGAAGTGCCGAAGTTTAAAAAGCTCCGCGCGGGTCATGCGGCGATTTTCCCGGAGAAAACGCCCGTGGCTCAGTGCAACGGCGGGTGATCGAGCCATTCGATGCGCAAACCCGCCTCGCCGGGCTGGGCCGCATGGGGAGCACAGACGAAGAGCCCCGCCACCGCCAGGAGTTCCTTATCCATCTCCAGAAGCGGTAAGCGATCCCGCAGCCACGGCACCACATGCAGCTCCTGCAGCCATTTCTTGAGGGGGCGTTCGTGCCCATGGCCCGCAGGCTGGCAGCTCTCACCGCCGTGGCGGAACGCCACAATCAAGCCCTTGGGGCCGCAGAGCGCAGCCTTGAGACCCTCGCCGGAAGCAGGTACAAGCCGTAACTGCCCAAGGCCCACCCCTAGCTCATGGGGCACACCGGGTTTCAGCCTGAACCCCGCGGGTGCCGCTGGGATGGGGCGCTGGGCATATAGGCGCTGACGGTAGCGCCGCACTTCCGCCCCTTCCCAATCCACGCAAGGGTTACGATCTGGCCTGGCATCCAATTGGCGCAGGATCTCCGCGAGCTTGTGGGCCGGCGGCAGGGGCAACTGCCTCGCCTGTAGCCAGTGGCGCAGGAGGTTGCGTGCCCGAGGTGCCGATAGCTCCTTCAAAGCCCGCAAGGGCAAGGTCTCCTCCACCCTATAACGGACACTATCCTCGGTAGCCAGCTCTTTCAGGAGACCATCCGCCTCCGCGGCGAACTGTGCACTGCGCGCCAGGGTATCGCTGGCAGCGGGCCAACGGGCCTTGAGCATAGGCAGCACCTCGTGACGCAGATAATTGCGGTCGAAACCTGTGTCTGTGTTGCTGGGATCTTCCACCCAGCTAAGCCCCTGTTCGCGAGCCCAAGCTTCCAGCTCCGCCCGGCTATACCTGAGCAAAGGCCGCGCCATGCGCAGACCATCTACCATCGATTCTTCCGGCATGGCCGCGAGCCCCCTCACCCCGGCACCGCGCAGGGCCTGCAAGAGGAAAGTCTCCATCTGATCGTCCTGGTGCTGGGCCAGTAACAGGAGATCGCCCTGCCCCAGCAGCTTGCGGAAAGTAGCGTAACGCTGTTCACGGGCCACAGCTTCCAGGCTTTCGCCAGTCGTCGGCTGCACCTGCACGGTTCGGCTTTGGAAAGGTACATCCAAGTAGGCGCAGAGATCTTCGCAGTGGCGCTGCCAGTATGTCGACTTGGGATTGAGCCCGTGGTTCACATGCACGACCCGGAGTTCGCCCGGTAGGTCGGTGCGGTGCAAGGCAAGAGCCTGTAGGAGCACCGTGGAATCCAGACCCCCACTCAGGGCGACCCAATAGCGCTGCGCGGCCGGAAGGCCGCGCAGGGTATGGATCAGGTTTTCGGGGACGAAAGACAAGGGAGGGCCCGCCTTGGGGTCATTCCTTGAAACTGCCGAAGGATGTGAAGCGCTTGTAACGGGCTTCCAGGAGTTCATCCACGGACAGGCGCTCAAGCCGCACCAAGTTGTCCATGAGCGCTTTCTTCAGGGTGGCAGCCATGGCATCCATGTCCCGGTGAGCTCCGCCTAAGGGTTCCTTCAGCACGCCATCGATGAGCCCCAGGCTCTTCAAGCGCTCAGCAGTGATGCCCATGGCTTCAGCGGCCTCAGATGCCTTGTCGGCACTCTTCCAGAGGATCGAGGCGCAGCCTTCCGGGGAGATGACGGAATAGATGCTGTACTGCAGCATCAAGACCCTATCTCCAACGCCGATGGCCAAGGCACCGCCGGAGCCGCCCTCACCGATCACGGTGCAGATGATGGGCACCCGAAGGCTCGACATCTCGAACAGGTTGCGTGCGATGGCTTCGCTCTGGCCACGCTCTTCGGCACCCACGCCGGGATAGGCCCCAGGGGTATCGATGAAGGTGAGGATGGGCAGGCGGAACCGTTCCGCCAGCTTCATGATGCGCAAGGCCTTGCGGTAGCCTTCTGGGCGCGGCATGCCGAAGTTGCGACGGATCTTTTCCTTCGTATCCCTGCCCTTCTGCTGGCCGATGACCGCCACCGGGCGCCCGTCGAAACGTGCCACACCGCAGACCAAGGCCGGGTCGTCCGCGTAAGCGCGGTCGCCCTTCAGTTCCTCGAAGTCAGTGAACAGGCGCTGGACGTAGTCCAGGGTATAGGGGCGCTGCGGATGGCGCGCCAACTGAGCCACCTGCCAGGCAGAGAGGTTTGAGAAGATGTTCTCGGTGAGCGTACGGCTCTTGGCCTGGAGACGCTCGATCTCATCGGTGATGCTGATGGCAGACTCATCGCCCACGAAACGAAGTTCTTCGATCTTCGCTTCCAGTTCGGCGATGGGCTGCTCGAATTCGAGAAAGTTGAGGTTCATTCTTTAATAAGTATCCCAAGAGACTGTAAACGTTACCGGTTGCGGTGCCGGGGGACAAGCCCCTGGATCCTTGACTCAGGCTCCTACCGCTTCAGCCGGGCGAGCCATGGGTCGGCTGGCATACTGCAGGGCCAGCTTGTCGGGACCTACCCAGCCTTCCAGGCGCCGGGTCAGGGCCTCCACAGGGTGCACCCGCCAGGCATCGCCCAAAGACAGAGGTGCCCGGCCAGCGGCACCCCGGAAATGCACCCAGACGGCGCATCGCCCCCCTAGATGGGGTTTCAGCTGCTCTTTCAGTTTAGCGGCGAAGTCCGGAGGTGCGGTATCCGCATCCCAGACGATGTCCATGCGGCTCACCCGCCGTTCCCGCAAGGCGTCCATGTCATACATGTCCCTGACCTTGTTGATGCGCCAGGTATTGTTGAAGCTGTCGAAGGAGCAGTTTCCCTCTACCACCAGGATACGGTCCTTGAGGGCCACGTTGCGGTACTTGGCGAAACCGTCCTCGAAGAACACCACTTCCATCCGTCCTGTGTTGTCGTCCAGGTTCAGGATCACCCGGTTGCCTTTCTTGCGGACGCCCAACAGGAGACCCGCGATGGTGACGTTGCGAGGCGGGCTATAGGCATAGTTACGCTCGCCGCTGGGCTCCGGTGGCGGCGACTCGCTGGCAAGGTCGCCTAAGGGGTCGCTCACGACTTCCTTAAGTTCTTTCACATGGCGGTTGATGGGATGGCCGGTGAGATAAAGACCCAGGGTCTCGTTCTCTCCGCGCAGCCGTTCATCTTCATCCCAATCCGGCAGGCTCACGGTGGAGGCAGCTGGCTTATCCGGCGCTGCCGCGGCGGCGAGCCCGAACATGTCGTTCTGCCCCGCTTCGCTCGCGCGGCTGTGCTGCTGAGCCAGGCCTAAGGCATCCGGCAGTCGCGCCATGAGGGTGGCCCGGTTCGGTCCTAGGCCGTCCATGGCGCCAGCGCGGATCATCGCCTCCAGCACCCGTTTATTGACCTTCTGCAAGTCGATGCGACGGCAGACATCCTGTTGGTCCTTGAAGAGACCGTTGGTCTCGCGCTCCACCAACACGCCTTCGATGGCTGCGAAACCCACGCCCTTGATGGCGCCGAGGCCATAGCGGATGGTCTCCGCATCGGCCACGGCGAAACGATAGCTCGAGCGGTTGATGTCCGGCGGCAGGATGGTGAGTTCCATCTGTCGGCACTCGTGGATGAACGTCACCACGTTGTCCGTGTGATCCATGTCCGAGGACAACACAGCCGCCATGAAAGCCGCAGGATAGTGGGCCTTGAGCCAGGCAGTCTGATAAGAGAGCAAGGCGTAAGCGGCGGAATGGGACTTGTTGAAACCGTAACCCGCGAACTTCTCCATCAAGTCGAAGATATAGGTAGCGAGCGCCCCTTCCACACCGTTCTTGATGGCGCCATCGGTGAAGATGCTGCGTTGCTTGGCCATCTCCTCCGGTTTCTTCTTGCCCATGGCGCGGCGCAGGAGGTCGGCACCGCCCAGGGTGTACCCGGCGAGCACCTGGGCGATCTGCATCACCTGTTCCTGATAGAGGATGACGCCGTAGGTATGCTTCAGGATGGGCTCGAGCTTGGGGTGGGGATAATCCACCTTCTGCTTGCCGTGCTTGCGGTTGATGAAGTCGTCCACCATGCCCGACTGCAGCGGGCCGGGGCGGAACAGTGCCACGAGCGCCACGATGTCTTCGAAGCGGTCCGGCTGCAGGCGCCGCACCAGGTCGCGCATACCACGAGATTCCAACTGGAATACCGCGGTGGTCTGGCAACGTTTGAGCAGCGTATACGTCGCCGTATCGTCCATGGGCAACGCACTGATATCCAGGGACGGCTCGCCGCGCTCTGCCCGCTCCACGTTGATGGTGCGCACCGCCCGATCGATGATCGTAAGAGTGCGTAGCCCCAAGAAGTCGAACTTCACCAGGCCCACCGCTTCCACGTCATCCTTGTCCAACTGCGTGACTGGATGGCTGCCGCCGGCTTCGCAGTAGAGCGGCGTGAAATCCGTGAGCTCCGTGGGGGCGATGACCACGCCGCCGGCGTGCTTGCCCGCGTTACGCGCCAAGCCTTCGAGCCGCTTGGCGAGATCGATGAGCTGATGCATCTCATCGTCAGATCTATAGAGCTCCGCTAGTTCGCTCACATCTTCGAGCGCCTTATCCAGGGTCACGCCCAGTTCCATGGGGATGAGCTTGGCGAGTTTGTCTACGTATCCGTAAGGGTGACCCAGCACTCGACCTACGTCGCGCACGACGGCGCGGGCCGCCATGCTGCCGTAGGTGATGATCTGGGAAACCCGCTTGTGACCGTAGCGCTCGGATACGTAGTCGATCACACGGTCGCGGCCTTCCATGCAGAAGTCCACGTCGAAGTCCGGCATGGACACGCGCTCTGGATTCAGGAAGCGCTCGAACAGCAAATCGTGTTCGATGGGATCGAGATCGGTGATGGCGAGGGAATATGCCACGAGGGAACCGGCACCGGAGCCGCGACCCGGACCCACCGGCACGCCGTTCTCCCGGGCCCAGCGGATGAAGTCCGCCACGATGAGGAAGTAACCCGGGAAACCCATGCCGGCGATCACTCCGAGCTCGAGGTCGAGGCGTTCCCGGTATTCGCGCTCTCGCGCCTCGCGCTGGGCACCGGCCTTCGCCAGTATCTTCTCCAGGCGTAGCTTGAGCCCCCGCTCCGCCTCGCTCTTGAGGAAACTCTCGACGGTATGGCCTTCCGGCACCGGGAATGCCGGCAGATAGTTCTTGCCGAGTTCCAGTGTCAGGTTACAGCGCTGGGCGATCTCGACGGAATTCTCCAGAGCTTCCGGCAGGTCTGCGAAAAGCTCAGCCATCTCTGCGGCGCTCTTGAGGTACTGCTGCTCGCTATAGAGCTTGGGCCGGCGCGGATCATCCAACACCCGGCCTTCCTGGATGCAGACCCGGGCTTCGTGGGCTTCGAAATCGTCGGCGGTGATGAATCGCACGTCGTTGGTGGCCACCACCGGCACGGCTTCGGTGGCAGCGAGATGCACCGCAGCATCCAGGTATTCCGCTTCCGACTCACGTCCAGTGCGCTGCAGCTCCAGGTAATAGCGTCCGGGGAAGAGCTTCTGCCAGACCGCGAGCCGCGTCCGCGCATCTACGTCACGGCCGGCGAGCAGTGCGCGGCCCACGTCCCCTTCCCGTCCGCCCGAGAGCGCGATGAGGCCGTTGCTACGCTCAGCGAACCATTCCCGCTCCACCAGGGGCTGGCCGCGGGTCTGCCCCTCCAGGTAGCTGCGGGTGATGAGCGCTGAAAGGTTCAGATAGCCCTTGTGGTCACAACATAAGAGCGTGATGAGGGCGGTCTCGCCGTTATCCCCGTCTCGTACGCGCAGATCTGCGCCCACCAAAGGCTTGATGCCTGCATCCTGGGCTTCTTCATAGAACTTGATGAGAGCGAACAAGTTGCCCTGGTCCGTGAGGGCCAGAGCCGGCATGTCCAGCTTGCAGGCAGCCTGCATCAGGTCCGCCACGCGGATGACGCTATCCGCTAGGGAATATTCGGTATGCAGCCTGAGGTGCACGAAACCGGGGGTCACGAACCCGTCCTCTTCAGGAGCGTGCGACGTACCGGGCCGAAAGTACGGCGGTGTACGGCACAGACGCCCTGCACATCCAGCGCTGCCAGATGTGCAGCGGTGGGATACCCCTTGTGCACGGCGAAACCATAACCGGGATAGAGGATATCCAATCGACACATGGCGGCGTCCCGCTCCACCTTCGCGAGGATGGACGCGGCGCTGATGGCAGGCACTTTAGTATCGCCTTTCACGATGGCCGTCACCGGTTGTGGGACTGCGGGGCAGCGGTTCCCATCCACCACCACCTGCAAGGGTTGGGGTGTGAGCGCTGCCACTGCCCGCACCATGGCGAGCAGGCTCGCCTGCAGGATATTCAAGTGGTCGATTTCCTCATGGTCCGCCCAGGCCACAGCCCAGGCGAGGGAATGCTCGCGTATCTGCTCTGCCAGGCTTTCCCGCTGGCTTGCCGAGAGCTGCTTGGAGTCCTTGAGACCGGCGATCGGTCGATTCGGATCGAGGATCACGGCGGCCGCCACCACCGGGCCGGCCAGGGGCCCGCGACCCGCTTCGTCCACGCCTGCTGTCCCTTCCGGGAGTTTTTCCCACGTGTTATCCAGCTGCATACCGGTATGCGCCCACATCGCTCCGGCCATTCTAACCCTTGGGCGCGCGGCGGGCGGCGACCAGCGCCAGCACTGCTTCAGCGGCCCGCTCGTCTGCCCCGCGCCGCAGCACGCCCGCGAGTGCGCGGAAACCGTCCAGCTGGATCTTACGGGTGGCGGGCTCCAGGAGCAGCCGCAGCAGTGCCTCACCCATGAATTCCGGCGTGGCGCGGTATTGCAGGAACTCAGGCACCAGCTCTTTGCCTGCCAGCAAGTTGGGCAAGGAGACATAAGGGATCTTGAGGAGATGCAGGCCGCGGACGATGGCGTGGCTCAGAGCCGCGAGCCGATACGCTACCACCATAGGGCAATTGAGCAGCATGGCTTCCAGGGTCGCTGTGCCGGAAGCGAGCAACACTGCATCTGCGGCGCCCATCACATCCCGCGAGTGGCCTTCCACCAAGGTGATAGGCAAGTCCGGCTGGTAGATGCGTATCTGGTGCTTGATGAGCTGGTTGAGGGCAGGTGTGGCGGCGGGGATCACGAAGCGGCAATTGGGCCGCTGGGAGGAGAGCCAGGCTGCGGTATCCAGGAACAGTTTGCCTAAGCGCTCCACTTCCGTGAACCGGCTGCCGGGCAGTAGCGCCACGATCTTGTCCTCTTCCCGCAGATGCAACTCGCGACGTAGTGCATCGCGGTCTATCTTCGCGGGGATCGCATCCGCCAGCGGGTGTCCGACGAACTCAGCCTTGAAGCCATGTTCGGCATAGAGCGGTGGCTCGAACGGCAAGAGCGCGAGCGTGAGATCCGCGGCGCGTCCCACCTTGAATATGCGCTTCGGACGCCATGCCCACACCGATGGGCTCACGTAATGCACCGTGGGGATGCCAGCCTTGCGCAACATGAGCTCGAGACCCAGGTTGAAATCCGGGGAATCGATGCCGATGAAGACGTCGGGTGGGTTGGCGAGGAAATGACGGCGCAGAGAGCGTCGCACGGACATGAGTCGAGGCAGATGCCGCAATACTTCCGCCAGACCCATGACGGAGAGAGTCTCGGCGGGAAACAGCGCTTCGCAACCGGCCGCCAGCATCTCGGGACCGGCCACTCCCTCGAAACGTGCATCCGGCACCCGTACACGGATGGCACGGATCAACCCTGCTCCCAGGATATCGCCCGAAGTCTCGCCCGCGACGATGCCGATTCGCATCCTCTCTCCCTCGCTTCTCAGCGGGTGATGCTGCGTTCGCTGCGCTCCAGGAACCGGACCATGAGGGCCACTTCCGGCTGCGTGGCGCCGAGGACGCGTAACTGCTCCAGAGCCTCTTCGAGGCGCAGCTCGGAGCGGTACAGGACGCGGTAGGCGTTCTTGATGTTGCGGATCTGCTCGGTATTGAACTCGCGCCGCTTCAAGCCTTCGCTGTTGATGCCGTGGGGCTCCACTGGTGTCCCCGACACCATGACGTAGGGCGGCACATCGCGGGTGATGTCCACGTTCATGCCGGTGAAGCTATGGGCGCCGATGCGCACGAACTGGTGGATCTTGGTGAAGCCTCCCAGGATCGCCCAGTCCTCGATGTCCACGTGCCCGGCCAGGGTGGCGTTATTGGCCATGATGATGTTGTCGCCCAGGATACAGTCGTGGGCCACGTGCACGTAGGCCATGAGCCAGTTGTCGCTGCCGATGCGGGTGGTGCCCTTATCCTGAGCGGTGCCGCGATTCAGGGTGACGGATTCGAAGATGCTGTTGCGGTCGCCGATCTCCAGCAAAGTGGGCTCACCGGCGTATTTCTTGTCCTGCGGTGCTCCGCCCAGGGAGGCGAAGGGCATGACGTGGTTATCCCGTCCCATGCGGGTCGGGCCCTGGATGACCACATGGGGCCCGATGACGGTGCCGGCGCCGATCTCCACGTCGGCGCCGATGACGCTGAAGGGGCCCACGCTCACGTCGGACGCGAGCCGCGCCTTCGGGTCTATCACCGCCCGTGCGTCGATGCCCGCCATGGTCACTCGTGCTGCTGTGCTGCGCACATGAGCTCGGCCTCGGCTGCCACGCGGCCATCGACCTCGGCCACACCGGCGAACTTCCAGATGCCGCGTTTGGTGGCTAACACCTTGACCTTGAAGATGAGCTGATCACCCGGTTCCACCTGCTGACGGAAGCGGGCCTTGTCGATGCCGACGAAATAATAGAGCTCATTCTCCTAGGGGCATGACCGATGCTGGCGAAGGCCAGGAGCCCGGTGGCCTGGGCCATCGCTTCGAGTATCAATACGCCGGGCATGACGGGACGCTGGGGGAAATGCCCCGGGAAGAACGGCTCGTTGATGGTCACGTTCTTGAGTGCCGTAAGGGTCTCGCCGGGCGTACATTCCAGCACCCGATCGATGAGCAGGAATGGGTAGCGGTGCGGCAACTGCCGCATGATGGCGTGGATGTCGAGAAAGGGTTCCTGGGCCATGGCTTAATCCTTGAGTTTCTTTTCCACATCGGCGAGACGCCGCGCGATGGAATCGAGCTGGCGGAAACGCACACTGTTCTTGCGCCACTGTTGTGCGCCGTCCATCGGCAAGCTGCCTGAATACACCCCGGGTTCGGTGATGGAGTGGCTCACCAGGGTCATGGCGGTCACCGTCACGTCGTCGCAGATCTCTATATGCCCGGCGATGCCGGCCCCACCAGCAATCATACAACGCTTGCCGATGACCGCGCTGCCGGCGATGGCCGTGCAGCCCGCGATGGCGGTATGGGCCCCGATACGCACGTTGTGACCCACCTGTATCTGGTTATCCAGCTTGACTCCGTCTTCGATGACGGTGTCTTCCAGGGCGCCCCGGTCTACGGTGGTGCTAGCGCCTATCTCCACGTCATCGCCTATCTGCACCGAGCCGAGCTGCGGCACTTTGACCCAGACACCCTTGTCGCGCGCGATGCCGAAGCCGTCGGCGCCGATGACCGCACCAGGGTGCAGCAGTGCACGCTTGCCCACGCTCACGTGATGGCAAAGGGTGACCGAAGCCGTGAGCTGGCTCGCCTCCCCCACCTGTGCGCCCTCCATCACCACGCAGTTAGGTCCGATGCTGGCGCGGGGACCGATCTCGGCGCCCGCCTCCACCACTGCGCCCGGCCCTACCCAGGCGTCCGCCGCGACCCGTGCTGCAGTATCCACATGGGCTGCCGGATGCACGCCGCTGCGCGCAGCCGGAGCCGGCGCGAGCACAGCGGCGATGCGCGCATACAAGAGATAGGGATTGGGCGTGACCAAGACCGGCAACGTGCAGGTTTCCGCATCGGCCGGCGTCAGTATCAAGGCACTGGCACCGGTGCCGGCGAGGAACTTGCGGTAATGGGGGTTGGCGAGGAACGCGATGCTACCGGAACCCGCGTTCTGGATGGTGGCGACGGTGCGCAGCCGCACGTTGCCGTCGCCCCGCACTTCTCCGCCGCAGCGGGCCGCCAGTTCAGCCAGCGTGTAATCGGCCCCCATGCGCGCTTCAGTTGCCGCTGGCGGCGTTCTCGGTCTTGTAGTCCTTCTGCATCTGCGCCAGCACCTGATCGGTGACGTCCACGGTGTTGTCCTTGTAGAACACGCCGTCGCCGACGATCAGGTTGTATTTCTGGGCCTGGGCGAACTCCTGTACGGCCTTCAGCACTTCCTGCTGCAGGCGGCTCAAGGCAGCGTTACGCTCCATGTTGACGTCATCCATGTAGTCGCTCTGCTTGCGACTGAAATCGCGCTGCAACTCGTCGAGCTGAGCCTGTGCGTCCTGCAGCTGGCTCGCGCTCATGACCGCGCCGTTCTTGTTGAGCGTGTCCTGCATGTTCTTGATCTTGTCCTGCTCGGACACGAGATCCTTCTTGCGGCTGTCGAACTTCTTAGCCATGTCTTGGCTCGCGGTCTGGGCCTGCGGCGACTTCTGCAGCAGGCTGGACATGTCGACCACGCCGATCTTGATGTCGGCAGCCTGGACCTGCACGGCGAAAGTCATCGCGGCCGCGGCCAACACGCTATATATGAGATACGATTTTCTGCTCACGACTCTTGCTCCTGAAGGCATTAGTAATAGGCTCCCAGGGTGAACTGCAAGCGCTCGGTCTGGTCACCCGGCTTGGCATTCATCGGGAAAGCATAACTGAATTTCATGGCCCCGAGGGGGGTCAGGAAGGTGGCCGCGATGCCGTAGGAGGCGCGCAGGTCCCGGAACCTGAAATCGCCCGGATAGGCGAACACGTTACCTACGTCCACGAAGAACGCGAAGCGGCTGGAGGAAGTGTAAGTACCCTCGGCCTGGTCCTGCTTGCTGAAGGACGGCAGCACGAACTCGTTCTGGGCGTAGAACTGCTCGCGGCCACCGACGGGAAGGTTGTTGTTCACATCCCGTGGCCCCAGGGTGTTTGGCTCCCAACCACGTACCGTATCCGGACCGCCGGAGAAGAAGTTCTTGAACGGCGGGAACGGGTAGGTGCCGCCGTAGGGAGCGCCATAGGCGAACAGTCCGTTCAGGGCGTAGATGAAGTTCCTGGGCAGCGGCAGGAAGGCGTACTGCTGATAGCTCAAGACGGCGTAACGCAGGTCGCCACCCGGCACGGCGGTTGTCAGGCACAGGGATTCCTCGCTGCCGCTGGTCGGGAATATGGTGCGATTCTCGGTGTTACGTATGAAGCTCACAATGTGGCGTCGAGGGTGTTATAGCGCAGACCCGGCTGCTGGCAGAAGAACGGTGAACCCGAAGAGCCTCCGTCTTCGCAGACACCCAGGGTGTAGAAGATCGTACCGTTCTTGGGGTTGGTGATGAAGTCCAGATACGACTGCGACGTCCCCAGGTGGAGAACAGGGCGCTATGCGTGAAGGTCGCGCCCACGCCCCAGGCGCTGTACTCGCTTATGGGTATATCGAAACTCAGGCCGACACCATACGAACCGTGGTGAGCGGCGCAGTGTTGATGGTGAAGGACGAGACACGGCTCTGGAACAGGCTCCAGGTGCGGCTCACGCCGTCGACCGTGAAGTACGGGTCGGTGAACCGGCCGTTATAATTGTGGCCGATGGCGGTATGGCTCGCCTGCACCGACAAGGAATCGCCGGTGCCCAGGAAGTTGGCATTGGCGATCTGCCCATCGATCACGACACCGGATTGGCTGCCGTAACCGATGCCGACGTTGGCGGTGCCGGGTGGACGTTCCTTGATGGAATAGTCCAGGTCCACTTCGTTCGAGCTGCCCGGTACTTTGGTGGTCTTGACCTGCACGTCTTCAGCCCATGGCAGCCGCTGCAAGCGGATGCGCGAACGCTCCATGTCCACGTTCGAGAGCCATGAGCCTTCGAACTGGCGCATCTCGCGGCGGAACACTTCATCATCAGTACCCGGCGCACCCTCGAAATTGATGTGCCGCACATAGGTGCGCTCACCCGGATCCACGAAGAAGGTGATGCCCACCAGCTTCTTGTCGCGATCGATCTGAGGGACAGGGTTCACTTGGGCGAAGGCATAGCCCACCACGCCCAGGCGTTTGCGTATGAGGTCGGCGGTGGCGACCGCGCGCTTCAGGGAGAAGGTGTCGCCCTCATGCAATAGCACATACCGCTCCAGCTCTTTCTCAGGTACCGGGAAAGCACCATCGAGCTTGACTGAGCTGACTTTGTAGACGGCACCTTCGGTGATGCCTATCGTTATATAGACGCTGTTCTTATCGGGTGAGACCGCGACTTGCGTGGAGTCGATACTGAAGTCCGCATAGCCCTGATCCATATAGAAAGAACGCAGGGCTTCCCGGTCGCCCTCCAACTTCTCGCGCTCGTATTCGTCGGAGCTGCCGAAGTAAGTCCAGAAGGTGGCGACCTTGAGCTGGAAAGCCTCCTGCAGGTCTTCCTCAGTGAACTCGTGGTTACCCACCACGTTGATCGAACGTATGCGCGCCGTGATGCCTTCGGCGATGGCTACCGTCACATCCACGCGGTTATCGCCCACTTCCTTGATGGTGGTCTTCATGGTCACGCCATAGTGGCCATGGCTGTAATACTGGTCGTACAGGTCCTGGATCAGGCCATCCATGGTCACACGGTTGAATATCTGCCCTTCAACTAGCCCGACCTTCGTCAGGTTCTTGTTGAGATCTTCACTCTTGATCAGCTTGTTGCCGGTGACGATGAAGTGAGCGATGGAGGGGCGTTCCCTCACCAGGATCACCAGGGTGTCGCCATCGCGGCGCATCTCCACGTCGCGGAAGAACCCGGTCTTATATAGGGCGCGGATGGCCTGCTGCACGCGCGCGGGGTCCATGGTGTCGCCCACGTTCACTGGCAGGTAATCGAACAGGGTCCCATCGGAGATGCGCTGCAGGCCCTCCAGCTGGAACTTCTTGACTACGAATGAGTCGTCTGCATGCGCGATGGAGGCTGACGCCAGGAGCATGAGAGCGGCCAGGATCGACCCGGCGCGTTTCAAATTTCCCAAAATGACGTCCTCCTCAACTGAACACGCGCACGAGATCGTTAAAGATGGCGAAGCCCGTGAGCACCAGGAGCAATGCGATACCGACGCGCTGCCCCATCACTTCCACCCTCTCCGTCAGGGGCGAACCCTTGACGAATTCCATCGCAAAATACAGCACTTGCCCGCCGTCCAGCACCGGGATCGGCAGCAGGTTCAGCACACCTAGACTGATGCTGACGATGGCGAGGAACGCCAGGAAAGGCACCAGACCGCTCTCGGCGGTGTAGCCCGCGTACTGGGCGATGTTTATCGGCCCACTGATGTTCCGCCAGGACACGTTGCCAAGCACCATGTTCCAGGCGGCATCCAGCGTCAGCCAAGCCAGATCCGCGGTGCGCGTGAGCGCCTGCCAAAGGGCAGCCGGGGGATTATACCGTTGTTCCGCCTGTAATCCCGCATAAAAGTCCGGGGGGATGTTCGGGGCCGCGCCGATATGTCCAACATTTCCACCATCGTCGGCCAGGGTCCCCACATGTAAGACCAGAGGCTGTTGCTTGCCCCCGCGTTCGATGCCGATGTCGAGGGTCTTTCCCGGTACGGACTTGATCAGGGATACCAGTGATTGCCAGTCGGCCACGGGCTTGCCCTGCACCGTGAGGATACGGTCGCTTTCATGCAAGCCCGAAGCCAACGCGCTGCCGTCCGGCGTCAACTTTCCGATGACCGGCGGGATGGGCGGGTCCCATTCCGAGAGGCCGAGGCCTGTGAGGAGCTTGCCGGGCTCAGTCAGGGCTAGGGTATCGGTGACCTTGAGGATCAGTACGCGCTCAGCACCCTGGGCGGACTGGACGCCCACCTGTACCTCATGGCCGTTCAATATCTGCTGGAACAGGTCCAGTTGCACCGCATCCCAGGTTTCGGTCGCATGCCCCGCCACTGACACTATCCGATCCTGGGGCGTGAACCCGGCGACCGCGGCCGGCGAACCGGGAGTGATATCCCCCACCACGGCCTTGATGCCGGGGATGCCGGCCATGAAGATGACCCAGTAAGCCAGCACTGCGAACACCAGGTTGAAAGCCGGGCCCGCCAGCACCACCGCCAGACGTTTCGGCAGGGATTGGCGGTTGAAGGCCCGAGGTAGATCGGCCTCCGGCACCGTCCCTTCCCGCTCATCCACCATCTTCACGTAACCGCCCAGAGGCAAAGCCGCCACCACGTACTCGGTCTCGTCGTTGGGGCGGTGCCAGGTGAAGAGCGATCTGCCGAAGCCGATGGAGAAGCGGATCACCTTGATGCCGAGACTCCGGGCCACGATGAAGTGGCCGAACTCATGTACCGTCACCAGGATGCCGATGGCGACGAGGAAAGCGAGGATGCTGATGAGCAATTGCATGGTGTACCGACTCCTAGGCGAGAGCCGTCAAGTAGTTCTCGGCGGCATCCCGCGCGCGCCGATCCAGTGCCAGCACCGCTTCGAGCGTCTCGGCACGGGCTGCGTCCAGCTTATCCAGCATGGTGTCCACCAGCTCCGCGATGCCGGTGAACGGCAAGCGACCTGCGAGGAAGGCCGCCACCGCCACTTCGTTGGCAGCATTCAAGATCACCGGTGCGCCACCCTCAGCGTGCGCCGCTTGCATGGCGAGACGAAGGCAAGGGAAAGCATCCATATCCGGCGGTTCGAAATCCAGGTTGCCGCGGGCGAGCATGTCCAAGGGCTCAACGCCGGCGTCGAGGCGCTCAGGCCAGCCGAGCCCGTGGGCGATGGGCGTGCGCATGTCAGGGTTGGAGAGCTGGGCCAGCACAGAACCATCTGCATATTCCACCATGGAATGGATCACGCTCTGGGGATGCACCATCACCTCGATGCGGTCCGGGTCCGTATCGAATAGCCAGCAGGCTTCGATCACTTCGAGACCTTTGTTCATCATGGTGGCGGAGTCCACCGATATCTTCCGTCCCATGCTCCAGTTGGGATGGGCGCAGGCTTCCGCCGGAGTGACCTCGGCGAGACGCTCCTGGGGCCAACCGCGGAACGGTCCGCCGGAAGCGGTCAGCAGAATGCGGCGCACGCCCTGGGGCCAGGCTCCAGGGTGGTAAGCCGCCAGGCATGCACTGGAACACCGCGTTGTGTTCGCTGTCTATGGGCATGAGTTCCACGCCGTGCTTACGCACGGCATCCATGAATATCGTGCCGGCCATCACCAGCGCTTCTTTGTTGGCGAGGAGCACGCGCTTGCCGGCATGCACTGCCGCGAGGGTCGCTTCGAGGCCGGCGGCACCCACGATGGCCGCCATCACATAGCGGCCGTCTTCCGCCGCCGCAGCTTCCAGGAGCGCGGCCCGACCGGTGCGCACCTCAGTCTTGAGACCGCTGTCCCGTACAAGAGTTTCCAGGCGCTTGGCAGCGGCCTCCTCCACCATGACGGCGAGCCTCGGCTGATACTCCAGACATTGCTTGAAGAGGCCATCTACGTCCCGGTGGGCGGTGAGCGCCACGACCCGGAAGCGGTCACGATGCCGCGCGATCACATCGAGAGTGCTCACACCCACGCTGCCGGTGGAACCGAGGACAGTGACTCCGATCATTACAGGAGCCCCAGGAGCTGCATCATGCCCAGCCAGAAGAGAGGCGCAGCAGCTGTCAGGCTATCCACCCGGTCCAGCACCCCACCATGGCCCGGGAACAGCGTGCCGCTGTCTTTTATCCCAGCCTGGCGCTTGAACAGGCTCTCCGAGAGGTCACCCACCACCGAGAGCAGCGCTACACATATACATAGGAGTACGAAAAGCCCCAGGTTCACGGGCAGCCAATGGGCCGCCACCGCGGCCACCAACGCCACCAGGGCGACACCTCCGCCGACCCCTTCCCAGGTCTTGCCGGGACTCACCTGGGGCGCCAGCTTGTGGCGGCCGATGGCCCGACCGGTGAAATAGGCGCCGATATCCGCCGCCGATGTCACCAGCAAGAGCATCACCAAATACCAGGGACTGAAAGAGCGGATAACTACCACTGCCGCGAGAGAAGGCAGCAAAGTGAGTACCCCGCAGAGGATCTTCACCGGGCGGCTGAATTCGACGCGCCAGAAAGCTATCCACACCAGACTGAACAGCCACCAGGCGAGCGCGAACACGCTATATAAGAGTAGCCCCGTCGGATACGGCAGCCGGTACTGCAACCAAGCGCCTGCCAAGGCCAGCGCTCCGAACAGCACTACGAGGGTGAGCCGTGAGTTCCTGTCCGATCTGCCCGCGAGAGCAGACCACTCCCAGGCACCCGTAAGAGCCATGAAGAACATGGCGCCAGCGAACAACCAGCCCGGCGCGAAGAATATGAGGGCTAATACGATAGCGGCAAGGATGAGTGCTGTGATGATGCGCTGCTTAAGCATCCTGCTCTCCGTTCAGCTGCTCATCGATACGGCCGAAACGGCGTCGACGGGTGTTGAACCACTGCACCGCCTCGTCCACTGCCTGCTCGCCGAAATCCGGCCACAGGAGATCGCTGAAATAGAGCTCACTGTAAGCCAGGTTCCACAACAAGAAGTTGCTGATGCGGCGCTCGCCGCCGGTGCGGATGAAGAGATCGGGATCGGGGGATTCGGCCAGGGCTAGACCTGGGGTCAGAGCGTGTTCGTTGAGGTCTTCGGGGCTCGCTTCGCCTGCTGCGACCCGGACGGCGTAACGTCGCGCCGCTTCCACGATGTCCCAGCGACCACCGTAAGCCACGGCGATGTTAAGCAACATGCGCTTGTTGCCGCGGGTCAGTTCCTCGGCATCATGCATCCCATGCTGCAGCTTGCCGGAGAACATCTCGCGCTTGCCGATGAAGCGCAGGCGTATGCCGTTGGCATGCAGTTCGCGCACGTCCTTGCCGAGAGCCACCAGGAACAGTTCCATGAGGCGGCTGACTTCGTTCTCGGGCCGGTGCCAATTCTCGCTGCTGAAGGTGAACAGGGTGAGGGTGCCGACGCCTAGCTTCGCGCAATGCTCGATGACCTTGCGGGCGGTATCCAGGCCAGCCTTGTGCCCCACGTGCCGCAACATCCCGCGGCCTTTGGCCCAGCGGCCGTTGCCGTCCATGATGATGGCGATATGCGCGGGCGGTGCGCCTGTGTTGCTGTCGGTCATGCTGGTTCGGGTTCCGCCCTCGAGGGACCGGTCAGACTTCCATCAACTCGGCTTCTTTGGCGGCCAGTATCTTGTCGATGTCGGTGATGTTCTTGTCCGTTAGCTTCTGCACCTCATCTTGGGCGCGGCGCTCGTCGTCCTCGGTGACCTTGCGGTCCTTGAGCAACGCTTTAAGTTCGGTATTGGCATCGCGACGCACACCGCGCACGGCGACCCGCGCGGCCTCGGCTTCCTGGCGTGCCACCTTGATGATCTCCTTGCGGCGCTCCTCCGTGAGAGCGGGCATGGGCACGCGGATCACGTTGCCTGCGGTGGCAGGCATGAGGCCGAGATCGGAGGTCATGATGGCCTTCTCGATCACCGCGATCATGGGCTTCTCCCACGGAGTGATGGTGATCGTACGGCTGTCACCCAGCGCCACGTTGGCCACCTGAGTGAGGGGTACGTCGGAGCCGTAGTAAGACACGCGCAGGTGATCCAGCATGGCGGTATTGGCGCGACCGGTGCGCAACCTGGCGAGCGCGTCCTTGAGGGTCTCGGCGCTCTTATGCATGCGGGCCGTAGCGGATTTCTTCACGTCCTCGATCATTTCGGGCCTCCATTGTCCACCAGCGTACCGACGCTACCATCGCCCTGCACGATGCGCATCAGATCACCGGCACGTGACAGGTCGAACACGCGCAGGGGTATGTCGTTATCACGGCATAGCACCATGGCGGTGGCGTCCATGACCATGAGTTTATCGTTGATGATGCGGTCATAGGTGAGGTGCTCGTAGCGCACCGCCTTGGGATCTGTCTTGGGGTCGGCGGAATACACGCCGTCCACCTTGGTGGCCTTGATGAGCAGTTCGGCGCCGATCTCGATGGCGCGCAGGCTGGCCGCGGTGTCAGTGGTGAAGAACGGGTTTCCCGTGCCGGCAGCGAAGATACAGATCCTGCCCTTCTCGAGATGCCGGACCGCGCGACGGCGGATGTAGTCCTCGCACACGTCGTTCACGCTCATGCCCGACATGACCCGCACGTATACGCCCATGCGTTCCAGGGCATCCTGCAGGGCGAGGCCATTCATGATGGTGGCGAGCATGCCCATGTGATCGGCGGTGACCCGATCCATGCCGGCCCGGGCCAGGCCCGCGCCGCGGAAGATGTTACCGCCGCCGATGACGAGACCGATCTGCACACCGGCATCGCGTACGTCGCGGATCTCGCCAGCGAAACGCTTGATGACGGCGGGATCGATGCCATAGTCGCCCGAGCCCATGAGGGCTTCGCCCGAGAGCTTCAGCAATATCCGTTTGTAGGCTGGGGCGTGGGTTGCCATGGCGTCTTCGTTCGGTTGCGCTGGCGTCCAGTTATGCGGAGCCCCGCAAAGCGGGGCTCCTGTGGGCGTCCAAATTGTACCGTAAACCGCCCCCTGCGGGGCCCGTGGTCTCAGCTTCGGCGTGCCTGGGCCATGACCTCAGCAGCGAAATCTTCCTGCTTCTTCTCGATGCCTTCGCCCACCTCGAAGCGCACGAAGCGCAGGGCTTCGGCACCGGATTTAGCCAGGAGCTTCTCGACGGTCAGATCCGGGTCCTTGATGAAGGGCTGTCCCAGGAGCGTGACTTCCGCCAGGTATTTCTTGAGGCGACCTTCCACCATCTTCTCGATGATGGCCTCGGGCTTGCCGCTGTCAGCGGATTGGGCGCGGATGATCTCGCGCTCCTTCTCCAGCACCTCGGCAGGTACCTGGTCAGGTTTGACGCACAAGGGGCGGCTCGCCGCCACGTGCATCGCGATGTCCTTGGCGAGCGTAGGTGTGCCGCCCTTGAGCTCCACCAGCACGCCGATGCGGCTACCGTGGATGTAGGCGCCGAACACGCCGCCCTTGGTCTGATAACGCTCGATGCGACGCACGGTGATGTTCTCGCCGATCTTTGCCACCAAGTTGCGGCGGGCCAGATCGACGCTCTCACCGCTGTCCAGCTTGGCATCGTTCAGCGCTTCGAGGCTGGCGGGAGCCGAGGCCAACACAGCCTTGGCCACAGCGGTGGCGAAAGCGCCGAACTCGTCGCCATTGGCCACGAAGTCGGTCTCGCAGTTCACTTCCACCATGGCCACGGCGTCGCCTGTCTGCTCGATGGCGATGCGACCCTCGGCGGCCACGCGCCCAGCTTTCTTGTCTGCTTTGGCGAGACCGGCCTTGCGCATGTTCTCGACCGCGAGATCGAGATCACCACTGGACTCGGTGAGAGCCTTCTTGCATTCCATCATGCCGGCGCCGGTGCGCTCGCGCAGTTCCTTGACCATCGAAGCTGAGATCGTCATGCCTTGTTACCTGGACTCTGGATGTTGAACGTTATGACTACAGTCCCGTGCAGGACCGACGATTACTCGTCGGCACCCGCGTCAGACTTGCGGCCGCCGGTCTTCTTGCGCGCCGGAGCCTTCTTCTTGTGCACAGGAGCAGCAGCCTTCTTGGCGTCGCCCTTGTCGTCGTGAGCGGCGGCGGCAGGAGCCTCGCCTTCAGCACCCGGAGCCTTCTTCGGGGCAGCGCCCTTCTTGCGGCCACGACGCGCCTTCGGGCGGCCGTTCTCGTCGAGCTCCACGAACTCGTCTTCGGAATCGCCGCCGATCTGCGGCATGGCTTCACGGCCAGACAGCACGGCATCAGCCATGCCCTGGGCATAGAGCTGCACGGCGCGGATGGCGTCGTCGTTGCCGGGGATCACGTAGTCGATGCCGTCCGGGGAATTGTTGGTGTCCACCACGCCCACGATGGGGATGTTGAGCTTGCGGGCTTCGCTGATGGCGATCTTCTCGTGGCCCACGTCGATGACGAACAGCGCGTCCGGCAGACCGTTCATCTCCTTGATGCCGCCGAGGCTCTTCTCGAGCTTCTCCATCTCGCGGCGCAGACGGATGACTTCCTTCTTGCCGAGGCGTTCGAAGGTTCCGTCGATGGACTGGGCTTCCAGTTCCTTCATGCGGCGGATGGACTGGCGCACAGTCTTGTAATTGGTGAGGGTGCCGCCCAGCCAGCGCTGGTTCACGCAGGGCATGCCGCAACGGCGGGCTTCTTCGCCGATGGACTCGCGCGCGGCGCGTTTCGTGCCGACGAAGAGGATGGTGCCGCCGTCGGACACGAGGCGCTTCACGAAGTCAGAGGCTTCGTTATAGAGCGGCAGCGTCTTCTCGAGGTTGACGATATGGATGCGGCTGCGTTCGCCGAAGATGTACGGGGCCATCTTCGGGTTCCAGAAACGGGTTTGATGACCGAAATGGACGCCGGCTTCCAGCATCTCGCGCATGGACATGGTAACCATGTAATCTTTCTCCTGAATGGGAAACGCCCTGCAAGCAGGGAAGATTCCCGGGGTTAGGCCTCCATACGCCCCGTGTCGTGACCCTGGTCCCGAAGGACCGGCGGGCACCCCACGAACGGTTACGGCGTATGTGTGGGTTTTAAAACACCGGTTGTGCCCTCATATCGAGGTCATAACCGGCCTGATTTGCGAAAAAACGCCGCGCTTTATACCATAAGCAGCCGTTAAAATGCAACGCGGGCAAGGGCTTACGCCCATACCCCCCGCCTGGACTCCCAAGAATCCCATGGCTATCACCATCAAGACCCCCCAGGAACAGGACAAGATGCGCGAGGCCGGCCGTCTGGCCGCCGCGGTCCTGGACATGATCGGCCCCCACGTACAGCCCGGGGTCAGCACTGACGAGCTGGACCAGATCTGCAACGACTACATCGTCAACACCCAGAAGACCATCCCGGCCAACGTGGGCTACAACGGGTTCCCCAAGACCATCTGCTCCTCCGTGAACCACGTGGTCTGCCACGGCATCCCCAACGACAAGAAACTCAAGAACGGGGACATCATCAACATCGACGTGACGGTCATCAAGGATGGTTTCCACGGCGATACGAGCAAGATGTATTTCGTGGGGGAGCCCTCAGTGATGGCCCGGCGTCTGGTGCAGGTGACTCACGATGCCATGCTGCTCGGCATCGAGATGGTGCGCCCCGGTGCGCGCCTGGGCGACATCGGACACGGTATCCAGCAGTTCGCCGAAGGACACGGCTTCTCGGTAGTGCGTGAGTATTGCGGCCACGGCATTGGCCGGGTCTACCACGAAGATCCGCAGGTGTTGCACTACGGCAGTCCGGGGGTGGGCCTGGAACTCAAGTCCGGCATGACCTTCACCATCGAACCCATGATCAATGCCGGCAAGCGTCACGTGAAGATGCTGCCGGACGGCTGGACCGTGGTCACCAAGGACCACTCCCTCTCCGCCCAGTGGGAACACACCATCCTGGTCACGGACAAGGGCCACGAGATCCTCACCACGCGCGCCAACGGCGAAGTCTGACACTTGCGCGCGAGCCCGCCGGTCCCGGCCGGTCCCGCCCCTCTCTACGACCCCGCTGCGCTGGAACGGAGCCTGGACTCCGGCAGCCGACCTCTCCCCGCACTCAAACGCATCCTCCAGCTGGGTGATGCGGAACTAAAGAACCGCTTCGAACAGGGTGTGGCGGTGGAATCCCTGGTGCGGGATCGCGCAGCGCTGGTGGATGCGCTGCTGGAAAAAGTTTTCACCCTGCATCTCGCCGGCCTCGAAGCCGAACTCGCTCTGATAGCCGTGGGCGGCTACGGTCGCGGTGAACTACACCCCTCCTCCGACATCGACATCCTGCTCTTGGTACGCCAAGAGAGTGGTGGCCCTCAGCGTGAGCGCATCGCCGCCTTCATCACCTCCCTGTGGGACATCGGCCTAGAAGTGGGCCACAGCGTACGTACCCTGGACGAATGCGTGAGCCACGCCGCTGCCGATATCACCGTGGCCACGAGCCTCATGGAAGCACGCCTGCTCAAGGGCGACCTATCGCTGTTCAGGGAGTTGGTGGACGCCACCGGCCCTGGCCGCATCTGGACCTCCCAGGAGTTCTTCGCCGCCAAATGGCGTGAGCAGCAGGAACGCCACGCCAAGTACCACGACACCGCTTACCGGTTGGAACCGAACGTGAAGGAGGGCCCCGGCGGTCTGCGGGACATCCAGATGATCGGCTGGGTGGCGAAACGGCATTTCGGCGCCGGGACGCTCCATGGCCTCGTGGAACACGGCTTCCTCACGGAGGAGGAATACCAGAGCCTCACCGCCGGTCAGAACTACCTGTGGAAGGTTCGCTTCGCCTTGCATCTCCTCCACGGGCGACGGGAAGACCGGTTGCTGTTTGACGCCCAGATCAAACTCTCACGCCAGGCTGGTTTCAAGGATGCGCTCAACAACCTAGGCGTCGAGCAGTTCATGCAGCAGTATTACCGCACGGTGATGCAGGTCTCACGCCTGAACGAGATGCTGCTACAGCTCTTCGACGAAGCCATCTTGAACCCCGTGCATGGCGAAGCGGTCCCTCTCAGCGTGGATTTCACCGATCATGGGGGCTTCCTCACTGCACGCTCGCCAGACCTCTTCGAGCGCAAGCCCGCGGCCTTGCTGGAGATGTTCCACGTGCTGGAGCAGCATCCGCGCCTCAAGGGCGTGAGCGCTGAGACCATTCGCCGCATACGCCTCGCCTTGCCTGGCATAGATGAAGACTTCCGGGCTGACCCCGCTCATCGGGCGCTCTTCATGGACATCCTGCGGGAACCCCAGGGCGTGACCCATGAACTGCGACGCATGAATCGTTATGGCGTGCTGGGCCGCTACCTGCCCGCCTTCGGTGCTGTGGTGGGCCGCATGCAGTACGATCTGTTCCATGCTTACACTGTAGACGAGCACACCCTCTTCGTGGTGAGCAACCTTAGGCGTTTCGCCCTCTCCCGCTATGACCACGAATATCCCCTCTGCAGCCGCATCATGCAGGGGCTGCCCAAACCCGAAGTGGCCTATCTCGCCGGCCTCTTCCACGACATCGCCAAGGGCCGGGGCGGAGACCATTCCGAACTAGGGGCAGTGGAAGCCGAGCAGTTCTGCCTTGACCACGGCCTCACGCGCTATGAAGCCCGGCTCGCCGCCTGGCTGGTGCAGAACCACCTGCTCCTCTCGATCACGGCCCAGAAGAAAGACATCAGCGACCCAGACGTGATCCAGACCTTCGCTGCCCAGGTGGGCGATCCGCTGCATCTGGACTATCTCTACGTACTCACGGTGGCGGACGTGCGCGCCACCAATCCTGACCTGTGGAACTCCTGGAAGGCGGGCCTGTTCACCGAGCTCTACCAGAGGGCGAGCCAGACCCTACGCCGCGGTACCGAAGCGCCCCTGGATAAAGATGAACTCATCGCTGAAACCCAGGGCCGGGCACGGACGCTACTGGCGGAACGGGGATTGGACCCTGAAGCTGTCGCGGGCGTATGGCAGCGTCTCTCGGAAGAATATTTCCTGCGTCACAATCCGGAAGAGATCGCCTGGCATACGGAAGGCCTCGCGGCGCGGTTGCAAGGTGATGTACCCCTGGTGCTGTTGCGCCAACAGACTCAGCGGGGTGGCACCGCCATCTGCGTGTATTCGCGCCATGATGATTTCATCTTCGGCCGCATGACAGCGGTCCTGTCTCAGCTCGGTCTCACCATCCTGGACGCCGGTATCGTGCCCCTGGGTGAGGACGCAAGCCTGGACACCTATGCGGTGCTAGAGGACACGGGCGCGCCCATTGAGGATCCGGAACGCTTGGCCGAGATCGAACGGGTGCTGGTGCGGGAGATCAACCGCAAGAACGCCTCCCCCATCACCGTGACCCGGCGTGCCCCGCGACAAGTGCGGATGTTCACCACCCCGACCCACATCACCTTCAGCGATGACGTGCGCAACGGCCGCACGGTGCTGGAGATCACAGCTGGCGACCGGCCTGGACTCTTGTCCCAGATCGGCCAGGCCCTCAAGGCCTGCAGTTTGCGGCTACAGAACGCGAAGATCACCACCGTGGGCGAGCGAGCCGAGGACGTGTTCTTCATCACCGATGCGGCGCATCATCCCCTGGACGATACGGCTGCCCGGGAGAAGCTGCGGGATGCCTTGCTGGCGCGCATAGGTGAGAACGGCTGATTGCGACTTACCTTTAGATATAGAATGACAACCACCATGAACGACGAAATCCGCTCCCTCATCGAGGCCGCTTTCGAGAAGCGTGCCGACATCACTCCTGAACACCGGGATGCCGCCCTGCGCAGAGCCATCGGCGAGGCTATCGGCCTCCTGGACCGGGGCGAAGCACGAGTAGCCGAGAAGCGCGGCAGCCAGTGGGTCGTGAACGAATGGCTCAAGAAAGCAGTGCTGCTGTATTTCCGCCTGCACCCGAATCAACTCATAGATGGCGGAAACGCCCGTTACTACGACAAGGTGCCCCTCAAGTATTCTCAACATGACGCAGCTGCCTTCGCGAGAGAAGGCGCCCGGGTGGTGCCGCCTGCCACCGTGCGGCTCGGCGCCTACATCGCACCTGATGTGGTGCTCATGCCTTCCTATGTGAACATCGGCGCTTACGTAGGTGCCGGCACCATGGTAGACACTTGGGCCACCATCGGTTCCTGCGCCCAAATCGGCAACAAAGTGCATATCTCCGGTGGTGTCGGCATCGGTGGCGTACTGGAGCCGTTGCAGGCTGCGCCCACCATCATCGAGGACGATTGCTTCATCGGCGCCCGCTCTGAGATCGTGGAAGGTGTGGTGGTAGAACAGGGTGCCGTCATCTCCATGGGCGTGTTCATCGGCCAGAGCACCCGGATCTATGACCGGGAGAGCGGCGAGACCTTCTATGGCCGGGTACCGGCGGGCGCCGTGGTAGTGCCTGGCAGCCTACCCTCCGCCGATGGGCGCTACAGCCTTGCCTGCGCCGTGATCGTGAAGCGGGTAGATGCCAAGACCCGCGCCAAAGTAGGCATCAACGAACTCCTGCGCAACACGCAGTGAAGGGCCCCATGAGCGCGGTACTGGAATTCACCAAGGAACTCGTGGCACGGCGCTCACTGACGCCGGACGATGCAGGCTGCCAGGAACTCATGGCAGCGCGTTTTAAGAAGATCGGTTTCACGATAGAGCCCATGCGCTTCGGCGACGTGGACAACTTCTGGGCACGGCGCGGCAAGAGCGGCCCGCTCCTGGTGTTCGCCGGTCATACCGACGTGGTGCCCAGCGGCCCGGTGGAACAGTGGTCATCGGGACCCTTCACCCCCACCCTGAAAGACGGCCGGCTCTATGGCCGCGGCACCGCCGACATGAAAGGTGGTCTCGCCGCCATGACCGTGGCAGTAGAGCAGTTCCTGGCCGAGCATCCGAATCATAAAGGCAGCATCGCTTTCCTCATCACCAGCGACGAAGAAGGCCCCTCGGTGGATGGCACCGTGAAAGTGATGGAAGCCCTGGTGAAGCGCGGCGAGAAGATCGACTGGTGCGTGCTGGGCGAGCCTTCCTGCCTGGAACGCTTCGGCGACACCCTGCGCAACGGGCGGCGCGGATCACTCACTGGCATCCTGAAGGTGCACGGTATCCAGGGTCACGTGGCCTATCCCGAACGGGCCGATAACCCCATCCATCGCGTCGTCCCAGCCCTCACAGAGCTGACCACCACCCGCTGGGATTCCGGCAACGAATTCTTCCCTCCCACCAGCTTCCAGATCTCCAACTTCAATTCCGGGACCGGAGCTGGCAACGTCATCCCCGGCGATGCCACGGTGCGCTTCAACTTCCGCTATTCCAGTGCCGTGACCAAAGATGAACTGAAGCAGCGGGTCCACGCGGTGATGGATAAGATGAAAGTGCGCTACGAGATCGACTGGCGCCCCATGGGCGACCCCTTCCTCACGTCGCCGGGGGAACTCAGCGCAGCCATGCAGGAAGCGGTGGAGAAAGTCACAGGTATCCGCCCCAAACTGGATACCGGCGGCGGCACTTCCGACGGGCGTTTCATCGCCCCCACCGGCGCCCAGGTGATCGAGTTCGGCCCGCGCAACGCCAGCATCCATAAGATAGATGAATGCGTTGACGTCACCGAGCTGGAACAGCTGGTGGATATCTACCAGGGAGTCTTGCAGCGCTTACTTGGCTGACTTGCGCCAGTTCAGGACGAGACCACCCACGCCTAAGATCACGAACCAGATCAGCACCCACTCCGGCATGGTCAAGCCTAGGAAACTCCAGGTGACCACGGAGCAATCAGCGCTGCCGGTGAAAGCCTTCACTAGGAACTGGCTGAAGGGCAGATTAGCGAACAGATAACCGATGCCGGGACCGCAGGGCGGCGCCATCTCCGGCGGCAGGTGCTGGATATAGATGTGGCGGATGGACACGGCGCCGCCGGCAGCGGCAGCCAGCAACATCAGGCAAGCGTAGATCTTCGCGCCCCAGGCCTTAGGGTGCTGTACCGCAGCGGCCAGGAACAACATCCCGAGAACGATGACTCCGATGCGCTGGAAGATGCATAAGGGACAAGGTTCTAGATGGTCATGGAACTGGGAGTAATACGCGAAAGCGAGGAGCGCGGCACAGACGAGGAAACCGGCCAGGTTGGTCTGGCGGCGTGACAAGGTCATGGGAGGCATCTCCGGCGTGCTTAAGACCGGTTAAAGGATGCCCATATATAAAGAGTAAGGCAAGGGTAGACGTCATCCCGGTATCCGGGATGACGCATCCGGATCAGGGGCGCTCGAGGACTTCCCGCTCCATGGCCTCGAAACCGCTATGCCGCACGTCTTTGCCGCGCACCAGGTAGATCACGTACTCGCAGATGTTCTTGGCATGGTCGCCGATGCGCTCCAGAGCGCGAGCCGACCACATCACGTCCAGCACCCGGCGGATGGTACGCGGGTCTTCCATCATGAAGGTGATGGACTGGCGCGACAGGGCGTCGTACTCCCCGTCCACCCGCTCATCTTCTTTGGCGATGCGCACTGCAGCTTCCGCGTCCAGGCGCGCGAAGGCATCCAAGGCGTCGTGCAGCATGCCACGCACGTGGTTGCCGAGATGCTCGATCTCGCGGTAGTTGGTGTTGGGGCGCTCCTGCTCGGCGAGACGCGCAGCGAAACGGCCGATCTTCTCTGCCTCGTCGCCGATGCGCTCGAGGTCCGTGATGGTCTTGATGATGGCGAGGATCAAGCGCAGGTCGCTGGCGGCAGGCTGGCGGCGGGCCAGGATACGGCTGCATTCCTCGTCGATGGCCACTTCGAGCTGGTTGACCTTGTAGTCATGCTGCTCGATGGCGCGACCGAGTTCGCTGTCACCCTCGGTGAGGGCGCGCAGGGCATCCACGATCTGCTGTTCCACGAGGCCACCCATGGCGAGCACGCGGTTGCGTACGTCCTCGAGTTCCTCGTTGAACTTCTGCGAGATGTGGTGTGTGAGGTTCAGTTTGTCCATAGTTTTACCCGCGTTTAAGTCAATGCCGCGGTGACCCCAGTATACGCCTGGCGGCCGCGGCGAAATCCGAATCTCAGGCGATCCTCGCCTCCCGTGTCACCCGCTCCGCCGGGAAGCGGCAGGTGAACACACTGCCTTTGCCCGGTTCACTCTCCACGTCCAACTCGGCGGCATGCCGCTGCAGCACGTGCTTCACGATGGCGAGCCCCAGACCCGTGCCGCCGCTGTCACGGTTGCGGGAACGGTCCACCCGGTAGAAGCGTTCCGTGAGTCTCGGCAGGTGCTCCGGGGCGATGCCGACGCCGGTGTCGCTGACGCTCAAGGCCGCGCCCTCCCCGTTCGATGTCCAGCGGATGACCACCTTGCCGGAGTCCGGGGTGTAGCGCATGGCGTTGAACACCAGGTTGGAGAAGGCGCTGTAGAGCTCGCTCTCGGCGCCCAATATCCACAGGGCATCGCCCACCTGCACCGACACGTCCCGCGGACCATAGCCCAGAGCCTGGGATTCCCGCTGGATGCGGTGCAGGAGTGCAGGCACATCCACCGGCGCGAAGGGGGCTTCCCGGGCTTCCGTCTCAAGCCGTGAGAGCTCCAGCAGATCCTTGATGATGGCCGACATGCGCTGCATCTGGTGCTCCATCTCGGCGAGCGGCGCACCCCAGTCGCCTTCCAGCCGCGCGTCGGCGCGCATGGCATCCAGATAACCGCTCACCACCGTGAGGGGTGAACGCAGTTCATGGGAGGCATTGGCCACGAAGTCCCGTCGCATCTCTTCCAGGCGGCGCAGGCGGGTCACATCCCGGGCCAAGAGCAGTCTTTGATCACTACCATAAGGCACGATGCTGAGGGCGATATGCACGCCGGGTGCGGCGGGGGCCGGGATGTTCACCGGCTCCTCGAAATCCCCGTGGCGCAGGTAGCCCACGAAATCCGGATGCCTGATCAGGTTGCCGATGCGTCGTCCCAGATCCGAGCCGGGTCTCAGGCCCAGGAGGCGGCTGGCAGCATCGTTGAACCAGATGATCTCCCAGAGAGAGTCCACCACCACCACCGCATCCGGCATGGCGGAGGTGGAGTTGCGGAACTCGCGCAGGAGATAGGCGATACGCCGCTTGCGCTCACGGTCACGACGGCGCAGACGGTAGAAGTGGTTGAAGATCTCGCCCCACACCCCGAGGGATGAGGGCGTGGCGAACTGGCGCCCGCGCCGCAGCCAGGTATCCAGACGATAGAGGTTGATGAGGTGCCAGAAGAGATAGACGCCCGCCGAGATGAAGAGCCAAGCGAAGGTATGGCGGAACACCAGTCCGCCGATGACGGCGAGCAAGAGCAGGAACAGGAAGCTCATGACCTCCTGTCGCCAGCCCGGATTCACTGCACCGTACCCTGGGGCGAGAAGCGGTAGCCGCTGCCACGCACGGTCTGGATGTAAGCATCGCAGCCGTGGGGTGCCAGTGCCTTGCGCAGGCGGCGGATGTGCACATCCACGGTACGCTCTTCGATGTAGACGTTGCCGCCCCACACCCGGTCCAGCACCTGGGCGCGGCTGAAGACCCGCTCCGGCTGAGACATGAAGAACTTGAGCAGGCGGTATTCGGTGGGGCCGAGGGTCACTTCCGTGCCCTCCGCGCTCACCCGATGGCTCGCGGGATCGAGACGCAGCCCACCGAGGGCCAGGGCCTCGCCATCGGCACCAGCGGCGCGGCGCAGCAGGGCCTGGATGCGGGCTACCAGTTCACGGGCGGAGAAAGGCTTGGTGAGATAGTCATCGGCACCGCTCTCGAGGCCCATGACTTTGTCATCCTCGGCAGCCCGGGCAGTGAGCATGATGATGGGAAGTTCCTTGGTGGCCTGGTCCCGGCGCAAGGCGCGGGCCAACTCCAGACCTGAGAGGTCAGGCAGCATCCAGTCCAGCAAGACCAGGTCCGGGCTATGGTCCACCAGGGCCCGGCGAGCGGCGGAGGCGTCCTCCGCCTCGCTCACGGCGAAGCCCGCCCGTTTAAGGGTGAACGTCACCATCTCGCGGATGGCGCGCTCGTCTTCCACCACTAGGATGCGTTTCTCTTCCATGCTTTTCCCGCCCGGCTACAGGAAATTACCGGCGGAATATTAAAGCAAGGTAACATGACAGATTGGTTAAAGCTTGGGCGTAGCGACCTTATCTCGCAGATAAACCGGCAAAGCCTGCTCTGGGACCACCGCCGAACCCGCCTTGAACGCCTTAAATGCCAATCTGGCGATATCCCCAGCACTGGCTGTCAGGGTAGCGTCCGTACCCTGAAGACCGGGTATGCGTGCCTTGAGCGCTTCGGGGTAGGCGCCCCAGCCGGAGCCTGCCCCGAACCAAGGGCCATCCCCAGGGGCTGAAAGATCGCCCGGCGGCGACAAAGATTCGGTGCCTAAGGGCTCCAGGGAATCGCCCCGGATGCCGTAGGCAGCCCAATACACCTCCTGCATCCGCGCATCCAGGCAAGCCAGGATGCGTGTCGCACCATGACGCCCATGGGCGGCCATGGCCAAGGCCGCCAGGTTCGAGATCGGGACCACCGGGAGCTTCGCTCCATAGGCGAGACCCTGGACCACAGAGGCGGCGACCCTTAAGCCCGTGAACGCACCGGGTCCACGACCGAAAGCTAGGGCATCCAATTCACCCAGCCTTAGACCTGCGTCGCCCAGGAGCTTCTCCACCATGGGCAGCACCGTCTCCGCATGGACCCGCTCAGCCTGGATCGTGCTCTCCACGAGACCCGCATCCGTGAGCAGAGCCACGGAGCAGCTGGCAGCGGCAGTATCGAGCGCCAAGAGTTTCATGGGGCGGTCTCGGTCTCTTCCGTGAAGACCTGCCACAGGAAGCGCTGCACTTCACCCAGATCGCGGGTAGGCCGCATGGGGGGCAAGCTCTCCCGAAACACCCGGCCATAGGGTTTCCCCGTGAGGCGCGGATCGCAGATCATCATCACGCCCTTGTCCGTGGCATCACGTATCAGGCGGCCGACACCTTGTTTCAGGGCGATCACCGCTTGGGGCAACTGGTATTCCATGAAGGGGTTGCGCCCTTCGCTCTGCATGAGATCGAGGCGTGCTTTCAGCACCGGATCGCCCGGAGATGCAAAAGGCAGCTTATCTATCACCACCACCGACAGGGCCGGGCCTTTCACGTCTACTCCCTCCCAGAAGCTGGAGGTGCCGAGCAGCACCGCGTTACCCATCTCCCGGAAGGTCTCCAGGAGACGTCGGCGGGGCATCTCGCCCTGCACCAATAGAGGGTAATCCAGCTCGCCGCGCAATAGTTCCGCCGCCTCATTTAAGGCCCGGTGGCTGGTGAAGAGCATGAAGGCCCGTCCGCCACTCGCCTCGATCACCGGCCGGGCCGCCTCCACCACCGCCCGGGTGTAGCCGGAGGTATCCACCGCGGGCATGCGCTCTGGGGAGATAGAGGAGCGCGTGGCGCTCGAAATCGAAGGGGCTGCCCAGGAGCAGCCCCTGCAGCTCTCTGCTACTCCGAGGCGCTCGCGGAAATGGGCGAAACCGCCACCCACCGAGAGGGTCGCAGAGGTGAACACCCAAGCGCTGTGGTTCTCCTGCATACGCGCGGCGAAGCGCTCGGCGGCATCCAGGGGCGTGACATTGAAGATAGATTGTCGGCCACGGTGTTCCACCCAGCGCACCTGGCGACGGGCATCATCGTCCAAGAAAGCGGCGAGACGCGAAGTCATGAGTTCCGCCGGGTCGCGGCGACTCTCAAGACCGCGGGAACGCGGCGCCAGCACGTCCAGCACCGGCTTCAAGGCGGTGAGCATGGCCTGCACCGTCTCCAGTCGGCCGCGCACGGCGGTGCGATCCGGCAAGGCATCCCACTCCTGCCGCCCCATGCCTTCGCTGGCAGCGCCGCGCAGAGCGTTCAAAGCTCGCTCGAAATCCGCGAGACCTGGCTCGAACTCGGGCATATCGGCAGCGCTACGCAGGTACTCGGCTCGCAGGTCTTGCAGCCAATCACCGAGCTGGCGCGTGGATATGCTCAAGCCGAAATACTGGGTGGCTACTTCGGGGAGCTGGTGAGCCTCATCCACGATCCCACCGCATCCACGCCTGGCAACAGTTCGCCGAAACCGTCTTCCTTCAGCACCATGTCCGCCAAGAGAAGATGGTGGTTGACCACTACCACGTCTGCTTCCTGGGCAGCGCGGCGCGCTTCCAGCACGAAACAGCGGCTGTACTCGGGCATTCAGTGCCCAGGCAGTTATCCTGGGTGGAGGTGACTTGCGGCCAGAGACTGGAGTTCTCCGCCACAGTGTCGAGTTCGCCGATGTCACCGCTGCGAGTGACACCCGCCCAGCTGCGCACGGCTTCCAGTTCACGCACCCGCTCGCGGCTATCGAACAAACCTTGCTCGGCCGTGACGCCGAGGCGCTGGCGGCAAAGATAGTTGGAGCGGCCCTTAAGCAGCGCCGTGCGCGCCGGGGCGCCGATGGCGCTCTGGACCGCCGGCAGATCCCGGTGGAACAGCTGATCCTGGAGCGTCTTGGTACCGGTGGAGATCATCACGCGCTTGCCGGAGAGGAGCGCGGGCAGGAGATACGCGAAGGTCTTGCCGGTACCGGTGCCGGCCTCTGCCACCAGCACCTCACCGCCTTCCAAGGCATGACCTACGGCGACTGCGAGGGTCTGCTGCTGACGGCGCGGCGAGAAGCCGGGTATGCGCTCGGCGAGCGGACCCTCGGCACTCAGCAGGTCTTCGAGATCATGCATGCGAGAGCCGCGTACCGGCGCCTGGCAGCGGCATCAGTGAGTGGTCGGGGGGGTGACGTCCAGCGGCAGCTTGGTGAGACCATCCACCTGGGCCTGGGCGAGCACGTTCTGCTCCAAGTCGGCCTGCAGCACGTCGTTGCGCGCGGACAGCGCCTTCTCCGGATGGCTGCGCGGGTCCAAGCTGGGATCTTTCATGATCGCCACCAAGAGGGCGATGTCTTGTGGCGCGAGCTGGGCGAAAGGCTTGCCGAAGTAGGACACGGATGCAGCACTGAGACCTTTCACAGGATGTGCTGCATCGCTGTTCATAGGCACGTCGTTGATGAGGGCTTCCATGATGGCGGTCTTGGGATACTGGGCTTCGAGAGCCACTGCCATGACCTGGATCTCGAGATCCGAGGCTTGCGGGTAATACGAGCTTCAGCAGGCGATGGGTCAGCTCTGCGCCGTGCAGGCCACTGGAGCCATAGAACGCCGGGTCCACCGCCGCGAGCAGGGTGTTGGGCAGGAATTCAGTGGTGCCGGCCACGGTCAGTGCATTGGGGCTGTTGCGGGAAGCCTTGTCGGCCAAGAATCGGTCGTCGGCGCCATGCGCTATGTAAGCGAGATAACCCACTCCCGCGAGGATCCCGAGCACCACCAGCACCACGATCAGCTTCGGCATCCAGGCCTTGGTGGCGGAGCCGCCGGAAGCCAGATCCCGCCGACGCTGCATGGCCCGCTGGGTCTCCGGGCTGCGGCGCTTCAGAATCTCCCGGATAGTGTGCTCCCCCATGGACCTGCCTCGTGCCTTTAACGGTGATGTTGCGGCGCATTCTAGCATCCCGGCCCGGGGCGGACCGTGACAGATGCGGCAAACGGCGCAAGCTATATAATAGGCAATCCTGCCCGGAGCGGGGCTTCGAGGCCCCTCGTCGCACGTCCCCTTAACGACTGACAGCATGGATCCCATAATGACCAGTAATAAAGCCCTCGCCGATTGGGTCGCGGATATGGCGCGACATACCGAAGCCGAACGCATCCATTGGTGCGACGGCTCCGACGCGCGAATACCAGAGACTGGTCGCCGAGATGCTGAAGAGCGGGTCGCTGCTCGAACTGGAACAGAAGGACTTCCCCCGCTGCTACCTGCACCGCTCCAGCCCCTCGGACGTGGCCCGGGTGGAGCATCTGACGTTCGTTTGCACCCAAAATGAGGCCGATGCAGGCCCCAACAACCACTGGATGGCGCCGGCCGAGGCCCACGCCAAGATGGACGCCCTGTTCAAGGGCTGCATGAAGGGCCGCACTCTCTATGTGATCCCCTACTGCATGGGCCCGGTGGATTCACCCTTGGCGCGTTGCGGTGTCGAGATCACCGACAGCCCCTACGTCGTCGCCAACATGCACATCATGACCCGCATGGGCGCCCCGGCCCTGAAGCGCATCGAGCGGGAAGGCAACTTCGTCAAAGGTCTGCATTCCACCGGCACCCTCGACCCCGAGCGCCGTTTCATCATGCATTTCCCCGAAGAGCTCAGCATCCAGAGCTTCGGCTCGGGCTACGGCGGCAACGCCCTACTGGGCAAGAAGTGCCATGCCCTGCGCATCGCCAGCTGGCAGGCGCGCAGCGAAGGCTGGCTCGCTGAGCACATGCTCATCGTCGGCATCCAGAGCCCCGAGGGCGAGACCCGCTACGTGGCGGCAGCCTTCCCCTCCTCCTGCGGCAAGACCAACTTGGCCATGCTGATCCCACCCGCCTCCCAGAAAGGCTGGAAGGTATGGACAGTGGGCGACGATATCTGCTGGATGCGCATCGGCAAAGATGGACGCATGTGGGCCATCAACCCGGAGGCCGGTTACTTCGGCGTGGTGCCCGGCACCAACTCCAAGACCAACCACAACGCCTACGAGATGATCCGCCATGACGCGATCTTCACCAACGTAGCGGTGACCGCCGACAACCACCCTTGGTGGGAGGGGTTGAAGGAAGGCACGCCGGTGAAGGACTGGCAGGGCCGGCCCTACGACGCCAAGAACGGCCCTGCGGCCCATCCGAACTCCCGCTTCACCGTCTCGGCGAAGCAGAATCCCAGCTATTCACCCCACTCTGACGACCCCCAGGGCGTGCCTATCTCGGCCATCGTCTTCGGCGGACGCCGGGCTGACGTGGCGCCGCTGGTGTACGAAGCCCGGGACTGGAACCACGGCGTGATGGTGGGCGCGAGTGTCGCCTCCGAGACCACCGCCGCGGCTGCCGGCAAAGTGGGCGTGGTGCGCCGCGACCCCATGGCCATGAAGCCCTTCTGCGGCTACAACTTCGCCGACTACTGGGCCCACTGGCTCTCCTTCGGTGGCAAGTCCGACAAGCTGCCCAAGATCTTCCACGTGAACTGGTTCCGCCAGGATGCGGCCGGCAAGTTCATGTGGCCGGGCTTCGGCGAGAACTTGCGGGTGCTGCACTGGATACTCGACCGCTGCGAAGGCAAAGCCCAGGCGGTGGATACCCCCATCGGCTTCGTGCCGGCAGACAGCGCGCTCGACCTCCACGACCTCAGCATCGACCCGACTGTGCTGCACACTCTGCTCAACATCGAACCGGCCAAATGGCGCAAGGAGATGCAGGAGCTGGGCGAGTATTTCCACAGCTTCGGCGAGCGCCTGCCCAAGGCTCTCGAAGCGGAACACCGGAAAGTGACCAAGGCCTTGGAGAGCTGAGCGCCCAAGGCGACTGGAAAGGAAAAGCCCCGCGAGAGCGGGGCTTTTTCATATCTGCAGTGAAATTCAATGCACGTGACGAGAAGTAGTGCTGCTATCCATACGGTCCAGCATGTCCGGCGGCATGTAACTGCCCCGGGATGACAGGTCCGTGAGGCGTACGTGGCTGCCCTCCGATACCTCGATCAGGAGGTGCTGGCGGGAGATGTCGCTGTGACCCTGATCCACGCATACCTCGCACTGGGCCGAGCGCCCTACCATGTTGCGGCCTATCTTGAGGGTGTGGTCCACCCCGTCGTTCTGCTGCAACACGATGTAGCCGTCTTCCAGCCGCAGCACGAAGCGGTTGCGCGCCAGGTAGAGAGTGATCTGCCGGCGGGCATTGAGATCCAGGTTCACGGCCCGGCGCCGCGGCAGGCGTGAGTAGAGCTGGTTGCGTCGAGTGGTGAAACGCGATACCGGGCTCAATTCCGAGCGCATGGCTTTCGGCGTGACGGGCCGCCCCGAGCCACGCAAGGCCGCAGAGCGCCATTCCCGGCCCATGCTCTCCAGGATCTCCCGGCGGGCTTCCAGATAATGCACGTATTGGGTGAGGGTCAGGCGCAGCGCTGGCTCTGAAGTATTGTCCGCGCTGCCGACCGCGAAGAGGATCGAGGGCCAGTCGTGCTCGTCCGGCACCTTGCTCACGTCCAGAAGGCCCCAGAGATAACGCAGACGGGTGTGGGTCTCCATGGCGCGCACCAGGATATCCACGGAGTTCTGATGGGAACGGCGAGTGTGGCGCAGCTCACGCTGCACTGCGTGGCCATCGAGGGCCGTCAGGTCCTCGATGCGATTAGCAGTCATCTCGATGCGCTCGGCGAGGAAGTTGCCGTACTGCGCTTCGTTCTGGAACACCTGCCAGTTGCCGCCGATGTCCAGTCGCAGAGGCCAGGATCGGCGTAAGCCGGAGGCCAATACCCTGATGGCGGTACGCATGGTCATGAGGTCACCGGGCTGTGTATTTCCACGCCGCCAGCTTAACGCGCCAGCCCGGCTAAAACCTTGATGCCCTTCACATTTCCGATATCACTGGCCGCCGGCGCCACAGACACCGTTGGAGCCAGACGACTCTTCCTCGCACTGGTCGCCCGGCAGGGCGATGCCGCTGCCGCTCACGTCGTAGAGCGATATCTGCTGGAACACCGACACGTCGATGAAGCCGCTGGTCAGCAAGCCGCCGGTCTGCTGGTTGGCAGCCGTCTGCTGGCCAGAGTTGGTCACCGTGACGTTCCCGCTCAAGGGCGAGACATCGAGAGCATCGGCGAAGTCCACCAGTGTCTGCTCATTCGGGTCCTTATTCTCCTGGGTACCGGGAGCTTCCACGAAGAACACCGAACTATTCTTCGAACCGATGAAGAGCTGGGCTGGCGCACCGCTCGGCAAGTTGCCCACGTCGATGGCCTGGCCGGTGCCGTTCTGGCCGATCTGGGTGGCTATGGTGTAGATGTCGTTGCCTTCCACCGTGGCTGGGCTGGTGCCAGTGGGTGCGCTCAACAGGTCATTGCTGGCGCCCAAGATCACGGTGCCTGCACTGATGGTGCCGCTCTGCAGGGTGAGATCGCCTTTCGAGACGATGACCAAGGTGCCACTGGCGCCCAGGCTCATGTCTCCATCCACCAGTACGCTGCCGGCGGTCGGGAGACCCGCCAGGCTGCTGGCTGCATCGTTCACAGTACCCGGGGTGCCGCCTATGTAGAGCGTGCCCTGGTAGCCGTCGAAGGCATCAGAGTCGAGCATGAGTTGCGTGCTGCTGGAGCCACCGCTGCCCAGGTTCACGGTATAACCCGCCGTCTTGGGCAAGATGGTCAGAGTCTTGGTACCGCTCACGGTGCCGGCGCCGCCGGAGAAATTCATCTGGTTCGCCACCAGGGTCACCGAGTTCAGCACCTGCACCTTGCCCTTGAAGTCCAGGATGCCGTTGTCGCTGGTGAGATCACCCTTGAGCGACAGCGTACCCGTATAGGACTGATTGCCGGTCGTATCCACGGCTTCCGTGGTTATGCCCTTACCGGTGACAGTGAGGCTGCTCAGCAAGGCAGAACCCCCCACGACGCCGGTGAGGCTCACATCGCCACCCGAGTCCAAGGTGAGGGCACGGCTGCCGTTCACGGTGCTCGCTATGGAGATATTGCCGGCGGTGTCATCCAAGGTCACGTTCTGAGCCAGGGTCACGGCCCCGCCCTGCAGCGAGATGCTGCCGCCGCCGCTATTGGTCAGGTTGCCGTTCAGCTGGGTGATGCCGGTGTAGCTCTGGCCGCCGGTGGTGCCCACGCTATTGAGGGACATGCTGGCTGCCTTGATGGTCAGGGACCGGAGGGCCCGGACGCTGCCGACCTTGGTGCTGCCGAAGGACACGCTGCCGCTACCAGTGTTGATGGTCAGGCCATGGGTACCGGCAGCCGTATCGTCGATGCCACCCGCGATCTTGCCGAGATCCAGGTTGGTGTTGCCCGTGCTGATGGACAGGTTGCCACCGATGGCCAGCTTGTTGGTGACGCCAGTGAGGTTCACGTTGGAGGCCGCGACGTTGGAGTCGAAGGTCACCGTGCCGGTGCTCATGAGCGCCAAGGTGCCGGAGGACATGGACAGGCTCACACCCGCGAGCAGGATGTTGCCGGCACCGGTGTTCAGGCTGAAGGCCGAACCGCCACCGCCGTTGATGGTGCCCGAGAAGGACGCGCTGCCACCGCCGGTGGTGACGCCGATGCTGCCATTGACGGTCACGCCGGAACGGAAGGACACATTGCCCTTATTGGTCTGGATGTTGCCGTTCAACACCGTACCGCCCGTACCAGATTGGGTCAGAGCCGCACCGTTGGTGGTCAGGTGCAAGCCACCACTGTTGATGGTGAGAGTCCCGCTATTGGTCAGGGTGAGGCCGTTCACGACCGTCACACCATCCAGAGTCATGGCTCCATTGGTAGCGGTCGTGGTCAGTGTAGTGCCGGTGGCAGAGGTCAGGGTGTCGCTAGTCAGCGACATATTGCCACCGGTGTCATCGATACTGATGCTGCCGGTCGAGGTTATATTCCCCACAGCCAAGCTTCCGGTCCCAACGTTCTTCACCCAGATGGAGCCGCCGGTCGCTGAGGCAGTGAGACTCCCCACATTGGTGCTCAACTGCGAGGATGCAGAAGCACCGATATTGCCGTTGTCGGTCGTCAGCGTCGCACTGCCAGCGGTAATGGTGCCGCCGGTGAGATCGCCCGTATCCACCGTCAGATTGAGGCTGCCGCCGGTCAGGTCGATGTTGCTCAAGACCAGTGCACCCGCATTGGTGATCACTGCAGCACCGCCGGTGCTGTTATTGATGGCGAGGTTGGAGACGTTCGTCTCCAGACCGACGCCGCCGCCAGTGGTGCTAAGACCGGACAACGTCAGGCTACTAGCAGTGAGTACATCCCCCGCAGCGGCACTCTCGATGGTGCCAGCGCTGTAGGACAGTGCCAGTGCACCCGCATTGGTGGCGGTCTGCACGATGATGGTATCTGAGGCACCACCGGCGATGGTGGTCACATAGCCGCCGTTCAGACTGTACGTGTCACCACCACCCGTGCCTTTCAGCTTCTCGAAGGAGCTGAATGCGACGCCGCTCACACTACCTCCATCCACGCTGGTGATGTCGAACGTCACGCCAGCGGCGCTGTCCGCCAAGGTATCGCTGGTGGCGCTGTTGCTACCCACCAGCGTATTGATATTGCTGAAGCTGCCGACAGAGGTGCCGGAACCTGCCTCGTTACCGCTCAATGTCACGGTGACCGGACCGGTGCTGGTGCTGTAGTCCAGGGTCTCGGTGGTGCCGGTGCCGCCATCGATGGCGCCCGACAGGGATCCCGCGCCGATGGTGAAAGTGTTGTTGCCGGAGCCGCCGCTGAGGTTGCCCACGCCGGAGAAGGCGAAGGTGCCACTGCCATAGGTCAGGGTACCGCTGTTGGCTCCGCCGAGGGCGAAGGTGTCGTTGGCGCTGTCGCCCACCAGGGTGGTGTTGGTCCCGCTGGTGCCGTCATCACCCACGAGGGTGTTGATGTCTGAGAACCCGCCAGCGATGGAGGTTGCAGTGCCTGCATTGGCACCGGTCAATGTCACCGTGACCGCACCGGCATCACCTGAATAGCTCAGGGTCTCGGTGGTGCCCGTACCGCCATCGATGGCGCCCGCCAGGCCGCCCGCGCTACCCACATGGAAGATGTTGTTGCCTGAGCCGCCAGTGAGGTTGCCGACACCTGAGAAGGTCATGCTGCCACTGCCATAGGTCAGGGTGCCGCCGTTGACGCTGGTCAAGGTGAAGGTGTCGTTCGCACTGTCACCGATCAGGGTCGTATTCGCCCTACTGGTGCTGTCATCGCCCACCAAGACGCTGATATTCGAGAACCCACCGGTAGATGTGGCAGTACCCGCATTGGCGCCGGTCAGCTGTACAGCGACGGTCGCCGTGCCATCACCTGAGTAGCTCAGGGTGTTCACGCCGGTGCCGCCGTCGATGGCGCCCGAGAGGGAGCCGCCGGTGACGATGTCGAAGCTGTCAGTGCCCGTGCCACCCGTGAGGTTGGCGAAGGTCTGGAAGTCCAAGGTGTCCGTGCCATCGCTATAGGTGCCGGTATCGACGCCGTTGATGGTCCAGGTGCTGCCCACGTTGCGTCCGATCAAGGTGCTACCGGCGCTGCCCACCAAGGTGCTGATGTTGCTGAAGCCGCCACTGATGCCGCCATCCGCACCGGTATAACCATTCGCAGTTGAACTGTTCAAGGTCACGGTCACGCCGGTGGCATAGGCGCTGTAGTCGATGGTATTGCTACCGGACCCGCCGTTGATCGTACCCGTCAAGGTCGCGCCGCTGGCGAAGACGAAGTCATCCGCGCCCGCACCACCCGTGAGGTTCGCGATGCCGGTGAACTGGTTCACCAGGCTAGTCGGCGTGCCTGAGTTCGCGCCGACGCTACCCGCGTCCGCGCCGGTGATGTCGAAATAATCCCCGTTGGCGTCACCTATAAGGGTATCCACGCCGCTGCCGCCGCCACCGCTGATGGTGCCGTCGATGCTGCCACCCACCACGATGGTGAAGGTATCGTTACCCGTACCACCGGTGAGGTTAGCGAAGCTGCTCCAGATCAGGTTGCCGTGGCCGCCACCGTCGTTGTAGGTGCCGCTGTCGGCGCCCGTGATGCTCCAGCTGCCCGCAGTCTCACCCTGCAGGGTGCTGCCGGTGCTACCCATCAGCTTGTCGATGTTGCTGAAGCCACCGCTGATACCGCCATCGGTACCGGCATAGCCGTTGGTCCCGGAGCTGTTCAAGGTGACGGTCACGCCGCTGGTATAAGCGCTGTAGTCGATCGTGTCAGTGCCCGATACACCATCGATCGTGCCGCTCAAGGTCGCGCCGTTGGCGAAGGCGAAGGTGTCGTTACCCGTGCCGCCAGTCAGGTTGCTGATCCCGCTGAAGCTGTTGATGAGATCGGTCCCACCCAGGGTCGTCCCCACCGTACCGCCATTGGCCGCATTGATGGTGAAGAAGTCACCGCTGTTGTTGCCGATGATCGTATCGTTGCCACCGCCACCGGTGATGCTGCCATCGATGCTGCCGCCGGCCAGGGTGAAGGTGTCACTGCCGGTACCAGCCACCAGATTGGCGATCTCGCTGAAGGTGAAGGTGCCGTTGATCTTGCCGCTGTCGAGTCCTGTGATGCTCCAGGCATTGCCGCCGTTGGCGCCCGTCAGGGTGTCGCCAGTGCCGGTGCCCACGAGGTCATCGATGAAGCTGAAGGTGCCGGTGATCAGCGTAGCCGTGCCGGTAGCCAAGTCCACCGAGATGGTGCCGCCGGTATAGCCACTGTAATCCAGTTCGTCGTTGCCGGTACCAATGATGTTACCGATGGAAGCGGTGACTGTGGTGAACTCGAAGACATCGACGCCTGCACCGCCTTCAAGGTTAGGCACGTTGCTGAACATGATGCTCTTGCTGCCGCCGGAGCCATAGCTCACGTTACCTGAATCGCCGCCGGTGATGTCGAAGACATCGCCAAAGCCATCAGCGATCAAGGTGAACGATGCGTTGCCGATCAACTGCTGGATGTTGGTGATACTGCCGGCGCCAGGTAGGGCCGCGCCCAGAGTGACCGAAGTCACGGTCGAACCCGAGTAGTCCACGGTGTTGCTACCGCCACCGCCATCGATGGTGCCGGTGATGCCGCTGGAGCCCTGGAAGGCGAAGGTGTCGTTGCCCACGCCGCCCGTGAGGTTCTGGATGCCGGTGAACTGGTTCACCAGGTTGGTCGGGGTACCCGAGCTCGTGCCGACGCTGCCGGCATCCGAGCCGGTGATGTCGAAGTAGTCACCGGTGCTATCACCCACCAGGGTATCCACACCCGAACCGCCGCCACCGTCGATGGTGCCGCTGATGCTGCCACCCGAGAGGATGAAGGTGTCGTCGGCGGTGCTGCCCGTGAGGTTGCTGAAGCCGGCGAAGCTCAAACTATGGGCGTTGTTCTGGACTGTACCCGTGTCCGCACCGGTGATCGTCCAGGTGCTGGCGGCAGCCGTGAGGCTGCTCGTGAGCGTGCTGCCACTCGCGCCGGTGATGCTGGAGATGTCGCTGAAGGTAGCTACGCCCACGCCGGAGGTGCCGCTGTAGCCGTTGCCAGTACCGGATGAGGTCAAGGTCACAGTGGTCGTACCCAAGGCGCTCACATCGAGGCTATTGACTCCCGCGCCGCCATCGATGGTGCCACCGAGAGAACCGGCGGCGCCGAATATGAATGCGTCGTTCTGAGTACCGCCTGTGAGGTTGCCCACACCCGAGAAGATCAGGCTGCTGCCACCGGAGTTGTAAGACAGCGTGCCGCTGTTCTGGCCTGTGATATCGAAGATATCGCCGCCCACGCTGTTGTCGCCCACGAGGGTGAAGCCCGAGCCGCTGGTGCCATCGTTACCGATCAGGTCCTGGATGTTGCTGAAGCCGCCCGCGATGGAGGTGCCGCCGCCGCTTGCCGATACGATGATGCCTGTGTTGGCATTACCAGCGTAGCTCAGGGTATTTCCAGTGGTGAAGCCACCGCCGTTGAGGCTGCCAGTCAGGCTACCGGCAGTCGCCACCACGAAGGTGTCGTCAGCCGAACCACCCACCAGCGAACCGAAGTTGCTCCAGTTCAGGGTCGTGGTGCCGTCGTTCAAGGTGCCAGCGTTATGGCCGGTGATGTCCCAGGTGTTGGTGGTGTTCTCACCCGTCAGGCTGTTGGCCACCGTGCCGCCAACGATGGTGTCGATGCCGGTGAACCCGGCGATGATCGCACCCGCCGTGCCGGTGTAACCGTTGGCCGTGGAGCTCGTCAGTACGATGTTGGTCGCCGTGGTGTACGCGCTCAGATCCAGGGTGTCCGCGCCGCCGCCGCCGTTGACGGTCCCCGCCAGGGTCTTGCCCGCGCTGAACACGAAGTCGTCCGTGCTGCTGCCACCGTTCAAGGTGCCGAAGCTGCTCCAGGTGAGGGTCGCAGTCGTATCGTTCAGCGTGCCGCTGTTGTTCCCGGTGATGTCCCAGGTGTTCGCCGTGTTCTCGCCCGTCAGGGAGCTCGCCGTGCTGCCGCCCGTCAGAGTGCCGATGTTGCTGAACCCGGCGGTGATGCCACCGTCCGTGCCGCTGTACCCGGTGGCGCCCGAACCCGTCAGGGTCACGTTCACCGCACCGGTGTAGCCGCTGTAGCTCAAGCTGTTCACGCCTGCGCCGCCATTGATGGTGCCCGTCAGGGTCTTGCCGTTCACTGTGAACGTGAAGCTGTCCGTGCTGCTGCCACCCACCAGGGTGCCGAAGCCGCTCCAGTTCAGGGTCGCCGTGCTGTCGTTCAAGGTACCGGCATTGTTGTTGGTGATATCCCAGGTGTTCGCCGTGTTCTCGCCCGTCAGGCTGTTGGCCGCCGTGGCGCTGCCGTCCAGGACGTTGATCCCGGTGAACCCGCCAGTGATGCCGCCATCCGTGCCGCTCAGACCATTGGCCGCGGAAGTGCCGGTCAACACGATGTCGGTCGCCGTGGTGTAGGCGCTGTAATCCAGGGTGTCGTTACCCGCACCGCCGTTCAGCGTGCCCGTCAGGGTCGCTGTGTCGGAGAACACGAAGTCGTCCGTGCTGGTCCCGCCGTTCAGCGTGCCGAAGCCGCTCCAGGTCAGGGTCGCCGTGCTGTCGTTCAGCGTGCCGCTGTTGGCACCGGTGATGTCCCAGGTGTTCGCGGTGTTCTCACCCGTCAAGCTGTTGGCGCCGCTGCCATCGTTGATCTGGGTGATGTTGGAGAACCCGCCCGTGGGGTTGGTCGCTCCAGCCGTGGTGCCGGTATAACCCGTGGCCGTGGAGCTCGCGAGCGTCACGTTCACTGCCGTGGTGTAGGCCGACATATCCAGGATGTTCACGCCGCCCAAGCCGCCAGCCACCGTCCCAGACAGGGTCACGCCAGCGCTGAACACGAAGTCGTCATTGGCCGTTCCACCCACCAGCGAACCGAAGTTGCTCCAGTTCAGGGTCGTGGTGCCGTCGTTCAAGGTGCCAGCGTTATGGCCGGTGATGTCCCAGGTGTTGGTGGTGTTCTCACCCGTCAGGCTGTTGGCCACCGTGCCGCCAACGATGGTGTCGATGCCGGTGAACCCGGCGATGATCGCACCCGCCGTGCCGGTGTAACCGTTGGCCGTGGAGCTCGTCAGTACGATGTTGGTCGCCGTGGTGTACGCGCTCAGATCCAGGGTGTCCGCGCCGCCGCCGCCGTTGACGGTCCCCGCCAGGGTCTTGCCCGCGCTGAACACGAAGTCGTCCGTGCTGCTGCCACCGTTCAAGGTGCCGAAGCTGCTCCAGGTGAGGGTCGCAGTCGTATCGTTCAGCGTGCCGCTGTTGTTCCCGGTGATGTCCCAGGTGTTCGCCGTGTTCTCGCCCGTCAGGGAGCTCGCCGTGCTGCCGCCCGTCAGAGTGCCGATGTTGCTGAACCCGGCGGTGATGCCACCGTCCGTGCCGCTGTACCCGGTGGCGCCCGAACCCGTCAGGGTCACGTTCACCGCACCGGTGTAGCCGCTGTAGCTCAAGCTGTTCACGCCTGCGCCGCCATTGATGGTGCCCGTCAGGGTCTTGCCGTTCACTGTGAACGTGAAGCTGTCCGTGCTGCTGCCACCGTTCAAGGTCCCGAAGCTGCTCCAGGTGAGGGTCGCAGTCGTATCGTTCAGCGTGCCGCTGTTGTTCCCGGTGATGTCCCAGGTGTTCGCGGTGTTCTCACCCGTCAGGCTGTTGGCCGCCGTGGCGCTGCCGTCCAGGACGTTGATCCCGGTGAACCCGCCAGTGATGCCGCCATCCGTGCCGCTCAGACCATTGGCCGCGGAAGTGCCGGTCAACACGATGTCGGTCGCCGTGGTGTAGGCGCTGTAATCCAGGGTGTCGTTACCCGCACCGCCGTTCAGCGTGCCCGTCAGGGTCGCTGTGTCGGAGAACACGAAGTCGTCCGTGCTGGTCCCGCCGTTCAGCGTGCCGAAGCCGCTCCAGGTCAGGGTCGCCGTGCTGTCGTTCAGCGTGCCGCTGTTGGCACGCTGAACGACAGCCGGCGACCCTGACCTGATGGGCGGCTTCGGCACGCTGAACGGCGGGACCGGCGCGGACGACTTTGGTCTGCGACACACGTTCTGACGGGCACGCTGAACGGCGGTTGGGGTAACGACCACCCTGGATCTCACAGCGCCTACACCACGGCAACCGACATCGTGTTGACCGGCACTTCCGCGGCCAATGGTCTGAGCGGCACGGATGGCGGCATCACTAGCAGGTTCGCCGGGATCAACGTCCTGGACGGCAGCGCCGCGCAGCCGACGGCCTGACGGTGAGAACACCGCGAACGCCTGGGACATCACCGGGAACGACAGCGGCACGCTGAACAATACGACTGCAACCTCCACCTGGACAGCGGCTTCGGGACCTTCAAACGGTGGCAGCGGCGCGGACAGCTTCACGTTCACAGTGAACGGCAAGACCCTGACGGGCACCATCAATGGCGGCGCAGGCGTGAACAGCTTGAGCTACAGCGGCTACTGGTGCGGTGAACGTGACCCTGACGGGTTCGGGCGCCACCAGGTACGCGGCACGGACGGTGGGCGTCACCACCAGGTTCAGCAACATGCGCACTCTGACGGGCGGCACGCGGCAAGCTCCCTGACGGGCGAGAACACGGCGATCACCGGGGAAGTCACAGCGGCACGCTGAACGATACGACTGCGACCCCTCACCTGGAGCAGCTTCGGCGGACCTGTGGAAGGCGGTGGCAGCGGCGCGGACGACTTCGTGTTCAGCGCGGGCAAGACCCTGGCGGGGACCGTCAGCGGCGGCGCGGACACCCTGGATCTGAGCGCGTACACCACGGCGACCAACATCGTACTGACGAGCTCCACGGCCAACGGTTACACCGGCACGGCGGGTGCCATCATCGCCGGGTTCACCGGCATCGACACCATCGTTGGCGGCACGGTGGCCAACAGCCTGACGGGTGAGAACACCACCAACACCTGGGACATCACCGGCCATAACGCTGGCACCTTGAACGACGGCACCACGACCCTGAACTGGAGCAACTTCGGTTCGCTGGTGGGTGGAACGGCCGATGACGACTTCGTGTTCAGCGCTGGCGTGACCCTGTCTGGGACGGTGGCTGGCGGCTTGGGCGGCGTGAACATCCTGGATATGTCGGCCTACACCACGGCAGTGAACGTGAGGCGCTGGCGACTCCGCGCCACGGGTTATACCGGCACCACCGCTGGAGCGACCGACCCCACGGGCGGGTTCTCCGACATCACCCAGATCAACGATGGCAGCGGCGCCGAGCACTTTGACGGCGGGATTGACGCCGCGAACACCTGAACCATTGTCAACAGCGGGCACGCTGAACGACAGCACGGCGACCCTGACCTGGAGCGGCTTCGGCCTCTGAACGGCGGGACCAGCACGGACGACTTCGGTGTCTCGACACAGCGACCCTCCAACGGGCACGCTGAACGGCGGTACGCGGTAACGACACCCTGGACTACAGCGCCTACACCACGGCGACCGACATCGTGTTGACCGGCCGCTCCACGGCCGAGTGGTCGTGAGCGGCGCCGGATGGCGGCATCACTGGCGGGTTCACCGGGATCGACGTCCTGGACGGCAGCGCCACAGCAGCCAACAGCCTGACGGCGAGGACGCGGCGAACACCTGGGATATCACCAACAACAATGCCGGGTCCTTTGAACGAGCAGCACGGCGACCCTGAACTGGAGCGGCTTCGGCACCCTGGTGGGTGGCGGCGGCGCGGACAGCTTTCACGTTCACAGTGAACGGCAAGACCCTGACGGGCACCATCAATGGCGGCGCAGGCGTGAACAGCTTGAGCTACAGCGGCTACACCGGTCCCGCAGTGAACGTGACCCTGACGGGTTCGGGCGCCACCGGGTACAGCGGGCACGGACGGTGGGCATCACCGCCGGGTTCAGCAACATCGGCGGTCTAACAGGCGGCGGCACGGCGAGCTCCTGACGGGCGAGACACGGCGAACACCTGGGACATCACCGGGAACGACGGCGGCACGCTGAACGGATCGACTGCGACCCTCGCGTGGAGCTGCTCGGCCCAGGTGGCGGCGGCACGGACGACTTCGGCCTGTTGGGGCGCCGCCGGCAAGACCCTGGCGGGGACCGTGAACGGCGGCGGCGCGGACACCCTGGATATTGAGCGCGTACACCACGGCGACCGACGGTGGAGCACTGACGAGCTCCACGGCCAACGGTTACACCGGCACGGCGGTGCGATCGTCGCCGGGTTCACCGGCATCGACACCATCGTTGGCGGCACGGTGGCCGACGGCCTGACGTAGACGCCACCAACACCTGGGACATCGCCGGCCATAACGCTGGCAC
>CAWFOE010000006.1:0-4917 GCA_963817285.1 uncultured Pseudomonadota bacterium
AACTTGGGCGGCATAGACGGCTTCAAAGCTATCAAGGCCCAAGTGGCGGAAGCCCCGGCCACAGTGGTGAACTTCCGCTGGCCCCGCTCCATGACGCTCTACGTGCTGGGGGCGCCCATGCCCTACATGCGTTCCAGCCGTGACCTCTACGCCGCGATCCACGCCGGCAACATCAAACCCGGTGAATACATCTTGGTGGACAAGTACGACTTGCCGGTGGGTGACGAGCAGGTGAGTACCAAGCTCATACCCGCGCCGGCAGAACCCTACTTCACCCAGGTGATGGAAGCGCAAGCGGAGGACCCCATGGTGCTCTTCCGGGTGAACAAGGCGGCTGCCAGCATGCCCATACCGAAGACACCTGATCCCTCGCCGGTCGATTGGTGGGAACAGTTCGACACCGACTGAGCTATCTCAAAAGCTGCTGCGCTCGGCATAGCTTTGTTGCGGTCCGGCTCGCCGTCCTCACGTGCACAAGAGCACGCTCCGGGGGCTCGCCTCCCGCGCCTCGCTCTGCCTTCGCTCGCGACGCTTTTGAGGCAGTTCCGGCTGGACAAAGATTAACCCTCTGCCGAATTCGCACTCCGTTATTTACTAAAGCTCAGAGTTCTTGCAAAGAACTTTGTGAAAACCCCGTTTGATGGCGTGTTGATTAACAACACGCCAGTGAACAGCACCAACATCCCCGCGAACTGAGGCCAACTCAAGGTCTCATCCAGACCGATCCAACCCAAGACCACTGCCACCACCGGATTCACGTAGGCGATGGTGCTGAGCTTATCCGGTGTGGTATGCCGTATGAGCCATATATAAGTGGTGTAGGCGAGGCAGGAGCCGAAGGCCGCGAGATACAGCACTGCACCCACGCCTCGCGCAGTCCAATGCCATTGTGGCGCTTCACCGGTGCCGAAGCCGAGCACCAGCAGCACGACACCACCGACGAACATCTGCATGGCCGCGAGCATCAACGGCGGCGTGGACGGCGCGCGAGCGCGCCCGTACATGGCGCCTGCGGCCCAACAGAGAGTGGAGATGAGCAGCAGAGATTGTGCGCCCAAGTGCTCGACGCTGAAACCATGTCCCGGTATCAGGAGCAGCAGCGCACCGGCGAATCCCACAGCGAGACCGAGACGTGAACGCACGCTCAGAGGATGGCCGCGTAGACCGAAGGTACCGAACCACGCGGTCCAGAGAGCCGAACACACTGCGATGAGCGCGGCCTGGTTCGAGGGCACCCATACTTCCGCCAAGGTGGTGAGTCCATTGGCGAGAGTGATCATGAGTAGACCCACGGGGATGGCGATGGCCCAGTCTGGTGAGCGCCAGGGCGGCAGCTGTCCGCGACTCATGGCGAAGAGCATGAGGGTCAGGCCCGCCAGGGTGTTGCGCGCACCGCCCAAGAGGAAGGGCGGCACATCCTGCACGCCCACACGGATCGCGAAGTAGGTGGAACCCCAGACTACATATACCACTGCGAACGCTGCTATGAGGCGCAGGCGCTGGCGTGCGTCACTGGACATGGACTGAAGCCCTTGGAACAAGACACCCCAGGGGTGGATGCGCTATGGTACACGCCAACCCGGCGGCCAGAGACCGGCGGGGCGGGTCTCGTCCAACAGACGGGGACACAGCGTACCGATAATCGGGGAAACATCCATGAAAAAGAAATCGCGTACCAGCGCCAAACCGCTCAACAAGCCGGTCAACAAGCCGCTCGTCGAATTCACCATCCGCGGGATGATCATCGGCATCATCCTCTGCGTGGTGTTCACGGCCGCGAACGTGTACTTCGGCCTCAAAGCCGGCCTCACTTTCTCTACCTCCATCCCCGCCGTGGTCATCTCCATGGCCCTGCTGCGCTGGCTCGGCAACGCCACTGCCCAGGAGAACAACATCGTGCAGACCGTCGCTTCGGCGGCCGGCACCCTCTCCTCCATCATCTTCGTGCTGCCGGGTTTCATCATGATCGGCTGGTGGACTGGCTTCCCGTTCTGGGAATCCGCCGCCATCTGCGCCACCGGCGGCATCCTCGGCGTGATGTACAGCATCCCCCTGCGCCGCGCGTTGGTGACCGACTCCGACCTGCCCTACCCCGAAGGCACTGCCTGCGCCGAAGTGATCAAAGTAGGCTCCGGCTCCGGTAAGGGTGATGACTCGGTGGAGTCCGGCGGCAAGGGCTTGAAGGCGGTGATCGCCGGCACCCTCGCCTCTGCCCTCTTCCTCACGGTGGTGCAGACACGGCTCTTCGCCAGCGACGTGGTGCAATTCTTCCGCTTCGGTGATGACGACAAGGCTCCCACCAGCGGTTTCGACTTCGCCCTCTCCTTCGCGCTGTTCGGCATCGGCCACCTGGTGGGCATCACCGTGGGCATCGCCATGTTCGTGGGCGCGATCATCGGCTGGGTCTGGGGCGTGCCCCACTTCAGCGCGCTGCACCCGGTGGCTGGCGCAGCCGTGGACGCGGTGGCCCAAGGTACCTGGAGCCATTACGTTCGCTTCGTGGGGGCTGGCGCCATCGCCATCTCCGCCATCTGGACCCTCATCAAGCTCATCAAGCCGGTGATCGGCGGCTTGAAGGGCGCCATGGCCTCCTCCAAGGCACGCAAGACCGGCAAGGGCGCTGGACTGGCGCGCACCGAACTGGACATCCCCGTGGACCAGGTAGGCATCGTCTCCCTGCTCTGCATCCTGCCCATCTGCTGGCTGCTGTGGAACTTCGCCACCGGCGCGGGTCTAGGTGAGCATGCGCTGCTGCTGACCATCGGCGGCATCTTCATCGTGGTGGTGGTGGGCTTCCTGGTATCCACGGTCTGCGGCTACATGGCCGGCCTCATCGGCGCTTCCAACAGCCCGCTCTCCGGTATCGGCATCCTGGTGGTCGCCATCACGGCGCTCTTCCTGGTGGCGACCGTCAAGTCGGTCTTGCCGCCGGAGATGGGCAAGGCGCTGGTGGCTTATTCGCTCTTCGTCACGGCCATCGTGTTCTGCGTGGCAGCCATCGCCAACAACAACCTGCAGGACCTGAAGACCGGCCAGCTGGTGGACGCGACGCCTTACAAGCAGCAGTGGGCCCTCGTGATCGGCGTGCTCGCCGGCGCGTTGGTGATCCCGCCGGTGCTGGACCTCGTCAACAAAGCTTATGGCTTCGTGGGGGCACCCGGTGCCGGCATCCATGCGCTGCCCGCGCCTCAGGCGGGATTGATCTCCGCATTGGGCTCAGGCGTGATCCAGAACAACGTGGACTGGTGGCTGATCATCACCGGCGTCTTCATCGGTATCGGCTGCATCGTGGTGGACGCAGTGTTGGCCAAGACCACCAAATCCGTGCGCCTGCCACCGCTGGCCGTGGGCCTCGGCATCTACCTGCCTACCGCTTCCACGTTGATGATCACCGTGGGTGCCGTGGTGGGCTGGTGGTTCGACAAGCGCGCAGACCAGCAGCCCAAGAAGAAAGCGGAAGCCACTAAGCAGCTGGGTGTACTGCTGGCTTCCGGCCTCATCGTGGGTGAGAGCGTCCTGGGCGTGGTGTTCTCGGCGCTGGTGGTGTTCACCGCCAACCCCTACCCCATCGGCATAGTGGGCGACAGCTTCAACAATGCCGGCCTATGGATAGGCGGCATCGCCTTCAGCGTGGTGACCTTCCTGCTGTACCGCTGGACCGAGAAGCTGGCGTAATCAGCCTAAATTGAAAGCTTATTGACGAAGCCGTCGCGGCGATCACCGCGACGGCTTTTTCATTTCCAAGTGCAGGTCTGCGATTTATTTTGATCGTCCAACCAGGTCTTGAGAGGCGCGAAGTAATCGATGATGGCGGAAGCATCCGCGTCCCGCTGGCCTGTCAATTCCTGCATGGCATCCTGCCAGGGCTTGCTCGCGCCCATGGCCAGCATCTGTTCCAGTTTCTTGCCCGCATCCCGGCTGCCATAGAAGCTGCAGGTATAGAGCGGGTCCTTCATGGCCCGCGGCCTGGCATAAGGCCCGGTAGAACTGGAACTGGTAGATGTCCGCCAGGAAATAGCGCATGTAGGGCACGTTGGCGGCGATGTGGCTCTTGGCGCCCGGATCGAAATCAGATTCGTCCCGCATGAGCGGCGGAGACACGCCCTGGTAATCGCGGCGCAGCTGCCACCAGGCGGCGTTGTAGCTATCTGAGTTCACTTCCCCGTCGAAGACCCTCCAGCGCCATTCGTCGATGAGCTTGCCGAAGGGCAGGAACGCGACTTTCTCCAGGGCCATCTGCATCTGCCGGTTGATGACCGCCTCGCGGCTGTCTTCCGCAGCAGGCGTGAGGCCCACCTGATGCAGGTATTCCGGTGTGATGGCGAGGCGCACGGTGTCGCCGATGGCTTCGTGGAAACCGTCGTTCGCGCCCTGCTCGAAGAGATAGGGCTGCTCGCGATAGGCCAGATAATAGTGCACGTGGCCGAGTTCGTGGTACGCAGTGTAGAGATCCTCGGCGGTCGGATGCAGGCAGGCCCGCAGGCGCAGGTCGGTGCCGCTATCCAGGTTCCAGGCGCTGGAATGGCACTCCACCTGCCGGTCACGCGGCCGGATGAACTGCGAACGCTCCCAGAAGCTGGCAGGCAAGGGTTCGAGGCCCATGGACTGATAGAAAGTTTCAGCCGAGCCCGGTGCCTGGCTGCCATCCGGCATCATGCCCACCATCTGTCGCGCCATCTCGAGCCGTGCTTCATGGATGGCGTCGGACTGCGCGACGATGTCGTTCTTCGGAGCCTTGGCCAACAGCTTCGCTTCCAGCACGTCGTACTGGCGACTCAACACGCCATCGACGTCCGCCACTTTCGCGCCAGGATAGGGCTGCACCAGTGGATAGATAGCGGTCCATTCCTGGGCCCACATGTTGCCCAGCAGATGCGCAGGGATGGTGCCGTCCTTGCCCATACGCTGCTTGCCGTA
>CAWFOE010000007.1:0-30700 GCA_963817285.1 uncultured Pseudomonadota bacterium
ACCTCGGCTTCCTGCACGATGTTGCCCTGGATGAATTCGATGCCGAGGGTGTAGAGCACCGCCATGGTCTCGGGTTTCTCCACCCGTTCGGCCACGGTCTTGATGCCGCTGTCCTGGGCCTTCTTCACCATGATCTTCACCATCTCATGCTTCTTCGGATCCGTGGCCAGCACGGCGCTGATGGAGCCGTCTATCTTCAGGAAGTCCACGTCCTTGATGAGTTCGAGGGTGTGCATGGGATCGTGACCGATGCCGAAGTGTTCCAGGGCGAAGCGGCACTTCATCTTGCGCACGCTCTCGGCGAAGGTCCTGGTGTCGGTCAGGTACTTCTCGGCGGACTTCTCCGGGATCTCGAACACCAGGTTGCCGGGTTGACGCCCTTGGCGTTGGCCAGGAGCTTCTCGATCCAGGGCAAGAGGCCCTTGTCCGTGAGTGACTGGTCCGAGAGGCGCACGAACAGACTGCTGTTGCGGCCCTGCTTGACGCGCTCCTGGATCACGCTCATGGAGACTCTCCAGGATCCAGCGGTCGATGGCGGTCATCATGTTGATGCGCTCGGCGGCTGGCAGGAAGTCGTTGGGCGGTATCTCTTCGTCTTTTTCACCGCGCATGCGCACCAGCACGTCGTGCAGGTCGGTGGGCTCGCCGGTGAGGCTCGCCACCGGCTGGAAGGCGAGGATGAACTTGTTGTTCTTGAGGGCCTCGGTAAGGCGGCGCTGCCACTCGATGTCGGTGACGCGGCCTTCCGCATCCACCGTGGGCGGGGTCCAGCCGATCACCTTGTTGCCGCCCTGCTGCAGGGCGTGCGGTGCGCCTGCTCGGCGTCTTCTAACAGCTTCTCCACGTTATTGCGGCCCGAATCCACTTCCACGTAGGAGAGGCTCACGGTCATGTTGGTGGACTTGCCGCCGGCCTGGAAGATGCGGCTCGAAGCGGTCGTGCGCAGGCGATCGGCCCAGTCCGCCACGTCGTTTATCTTGGGGCGGACCACCAGGGCCATGAACACGGTGCCGCCGAAGCGTGCGATGCGGTCTTCCTTGGCGCTCAGGCTGCGGATCAGGTCCGCCAGGGCCTTGATGATGGTGTCGCTGGCCAGCACGCCGACTTTCTCAGCCACTGCTGTGAACTTATCTGGCTTGATGATGACGAGACCCAACACGCCTTCCTTGGGCGGGCGCTGCATGGCGGCGGCCAGCGCCTCCAGGAAGAAGGTGCGGTTCATGAGGCCGGTGAACAGGTCCAGGTTCCGGTAAGTAGTGAGCTGTTGCACGCTGGCAGCGAGCTTCTGGTTGAGCTGGTCTATCTGTTGGGCCTGGGCCTCGAGCTGCTGGTTGAGCGTGCCGGCCTGTTCCTGGGCCTTGGCATGCACCTTGAGCGCCAGCTCCTGGGCCTGGTGCTTCTGGGCCTGGGCCTGCTTCGCGGTCTGGTCGTCACGGATGGAGATGGCGATGGCGGCTTCGCCATCCACTTCCACCTTGGCGAATTCGAGTTTGGTGCCGAAGGGCTTGCCGCCGACGTACTTGCCCTTCACGGCCAGGGGTTCGAGCTCCTGGCCCTTGGCGATGGCTTTCAGCGCTTCCTTGAGGTGTCCCTGGGATTCGCTTTCGAAGAGTTCCAGTATCGGCGTACCTTCGACGTCAGAACTCTCCTTGTGGCCGAAGAGCTCCAGGAACGCAGGGTTCGCTGAGAGGATGATGCCGTCGTGCACGTAACTGATGGCGTCTTTGGATTCCTTCACCACCAGGTTAATGCGCTGTTCGTAGGAATGCAGCTTGATGCTGGTCTGCTCGAAGTCGCGCGCCAGGTGCAGTACTTCCAGCTCGCGCGATACCACGGCCTGCAGGTGTTCAACCTGCTCCATGGACACGAGGTCCCGGGCGCCGGTGTTGATGATCTCGGCGACGATGGCCGGGGTGAGGGTCTTGCCGATGGCGATGATCGGCACGTTGGGCAGTGTCATGTCCCTCAAGCGGACGATGTCCTTGAACGGCGCCGATGGCACACTGGTGGAGCAGAGGATCAGGTCCGGCTTCTGCTGCTTGAGGCTCTTCTCCGCGTCGTCCATGCTCGCCGCCCAGATGGGACGCACGGCATGACCCGCATTACGCAGCGTGCTGTTCAGCATCTCGGCGTCGTTCTGCGATGGCGCAACGACTAAGACCGGAAGGGCGCTACGTGGCGACAAGATATCTCCTCAAGCTGGCGCGGTAAGTTGTTGTTCTTGCCGGGTACTTTTATCCCATCCCCGGGGGTTTTTCCAGTGATTTCGCCGGTCAGTCCGCGATGGGCTCCGGCCCTGGGCCGTCCGGTATCGGCATCTTGGAGGGGGCGCCCGGCACTTCCCTTACCAGCCTGGGCACCAGGTAGCCCGGCAGCCGGCCGCGCAGTTCTGACATGATCTCGGCAGCCCGGCCTTCCGACACGTCGAAGTGGGCGGCGCCCGCCACCGGGTCCAGCAGGCTGAGGTAGTAGGGCAGCACCGAGGCGGTAAACAGGGCTTCGGAGAGCTCCGCCAGGGCGGCCGCCGAGTCGTTCACCCCCTTGAGCAAGACTGACTGGTTGAGCAAGAGTGCTCCGGTGCCGCGCAAGCGGGCGCAGGCATCCCGCAGCGGGCCGTCCATCTCCCGGGCGTGGTTCATATGCAGCACCACCACCTTCTGCAGCTTGCAGGCGGAAAGCCAGGTGATGAGGGCATCGTCCACCCGGGAGGGGAGCACCACCGGCTGGCGGGTATGCAGGCGCAGACGCTTTATATGAGGGATGCCTTCCAGAGCTTCGGCGAATGCAGCCAAGCGCTCGTCGCTCAGGGTGAGCGGATCGCCACCGCTCAGGATCACTTCGTTGATGCTGGCGTCCGAGCGTAGATAATCCAGGGCCTCGCGCCAGTCTTCGCTGCGTGCAGTCTCGTCGGAATAAGGGAAGTGGCGCCGGAAGCAGTAGCGGCAATGCACACCACAGGCGCCGGTAGCGATGAGCAGCACCCGCCCCTGGTATTTGTGCAGCAGGCCCCGGGCCGCGAGGCTCGGCATGTCGCCCACGGGATCGCGGGTGTATCCCGGCACTTCCAGGAGTTCCTCTCCCAGTGGCAACACCTGCCGCAACAGCGGGTCCTGAGGGTCGCCTTTGCGCATCCGTGCCAGGAAGCCACGGGGTACCCGCAGCGGGAAGGCAGCCGCTGCCCGCCGGGCGGGCTCCAGCCAACGGCCGTCCAGCTCCAGCAGACCCAAGAGCTCTGCGGGGTCACGCACCGCTTCCGCCATTTCAGTCTGCCAACGGGTGCTCATGTGCTTCTTTCAGAGGCTGCCCGGAGACGGGCGGTAGGGTATGATTACGCGCTTTTGCGGGGCCTAAGCCCCGTATTTTATCACTTGCGGACAGCGGGATATCTCATGAGTTACAGCACCAGCGAATTCAAGGCCGGCCTCAAGATCATGATGGACGGCGACCCCTACACCATCGTGGAGAACGAGTTCGTGAAGCCCGGCAAGGGCCAGGCGTTCAACCGGGTGAAGATCCGCAACCTCAAGAGCGGCAAGGTGCTGGACCGCAACATGAAGTCCGGCGAGACCGTGGAAGCTGCCGACATCGCCGAGCTGGACGTGCAGTACCTGTACAGCGACGGCCAATTCTGGCACTTCATGAATCCCGAAAGTTTCGAGCAGCTGGCCGCCGACGCCATCGCCATGGGCGATGCCAAGAACTGGCTGAAGGGCGAGGAGCTGTGCAAGATCATGCTGTGGGACGGCAAGCCCCTGGCGGTGACCGCGCCCATCTTCGCCATCCTCAAGGTCACCGAGACCGATCCGGGCGTGCGCGGTGACACCGTCACCGGCGGCAACAAGCCCGCCAAGCTCGAGACCGGCGCCACGGTGCGCGTGCCCCTCTTTATCAACGAGGGCGAGTTGATCAAAGTGGACACCCGCTCCTCTGAGTATGTCGCTCGCGCCAAGTAACGGCATGGTAGTCAGTCATGAATGACTGGCAGCCGACAGCATCTCTCAACAACCTGAAACTGCGGGCGGAGCTTCTCACGAAGCTCCGCCAGTTTTTCGCCGCGCGCGGTGTGTTGGAAGTGGATACGCCGGCCCTGTCCCGCGCTGGCACCACCGACCGCCATATCCACAGTTTCCGGGTAGAGGATGGGCGGGGTGGTTCTCTCTATCTGCATACTTCTCCTGAATTCCCCATGAAGCGACTCCTGGCTTCCGGCAGCGGCGACATTTGGCAGCTCTGCAAGGTGTTCCGCAGCGGGGAAGCAGGGCAGAGGCACAATGCCGAATTCAGCATGCTCGAATGGTATCGGCTGGATTTCGATCATCATCGGCTCATGGCCGAGACGGCGGAGTTGATCACTGCACTCATCCCGGGCATCCGATCAGCGCCGGAATACCTGACGTATCGCGAAGCCTTCCAGCGCCATGCAGGCATCGACCCTTTCACCGCATCCAAGCAGGACTGCATCGCTGCCTTGCGGCAGGGCGGACAGCAGCTGCCTGCAGAAGGGGAATTGGATAGGGATGGCTGGCTAGATCTCCTGGCCGGTTTGCGGGTATACCCTGCACTGGGCAAGGGGCACCTCACCTTTATATATGATTACCCGGCGAGCCAGGCGGCCCTGTCCCGGATACGCCCCGGGGACCCGCCGGTGGCGGAGCGCTTCGAGGCATTCCTGGACGGGATGGAACTCGCCAACGGTTTCCATGAGCTGGTGGATGCAGCGGAGCAGCGGCAGCGCTTCGAGGCCGATAGAACCTATCGCCAGGCCCACGGTCTCATGGACGTGCCCATGGATGAGTCCCTGTTGGCTGCCTTAGGTCACGGCTTGCCGGAGTGCTCTGGAGTAGCCTTGGGCTTCGACAGGTTAGTGATGATCGCGGCTCGCGCCGCATCTATAGATGAAGTGACTGCATTTCCGTCTGACAGGGCCTGAAGCCGAGGAGCAGCGATGTTCGAGATGAAGAAGATACAGGCTGGCGGCAAGAGCGAACTCTATGCCGAACTCCTGACCCAGGCCAAGGGCCTGCTGCACGACGAGCATGACCTCGTGGCCAATGCCGCGAACTTCTCCGCGCTGCTCTATCACAGCCTGCCGGATCTCAACTGGGTGGGTTTCTATTTCATGAAGGATGGCGAACTGCTTGTGGGGCCCTTCCAGGGCAAGCCCGCCTGTGTGCATATCGCCCTCGGCAAAGGTGTCTGCGGCGCATCAGCCCAGCAGCGCGAGACCCTCCTGGTGCCGGATGTGAACAAGTTCCCCGGCCACATCTTCTGCGACGGGGATTCCCTGTCTGAGATGGTGGTGCCGCTCATCAAGGACGGCACGCTGCTGGGAGTCCTGGATATGGACAGCCCGAAGCTCGCGCGCTTCGATCAGGATGACAAACAGGGAGTCGAAGCGCTGGCGCAGGCCTTCCTGCAGGCGCTTAGATAGTCTCGGCGATCTTTCTGCCCATGCGGACGACGCTGCCAGGTCCGTAGGCGACATCCCAGCGGATGCGGTCTTTCGCGAACAACAGGATCACTGTGGAGCCCATGTTGAAGCGGCCCACTTCCGCACCTTTCTCCAGCCGCACGTCGCCTTCCTTGTAATCCCAGACCTGTACCGCGCTCCGCTCTGGCGGCGTGACTTCGCCGGCCCACACCGTCTCGATGCTGGCCACGTTCATGGCGCCCACCATCACGAGGGCCATGGGTCCGATGTCGGTATCGAACAAGCAGGCTACCCGTTCATTGCGCGCGAACAGTCTTGGCACGGCGCGGGTGGTGGGTGGGTTCACGCTGAACAGGCGTCCCGGCACATGCAGCATCCGGTACAGGCTTCCGGTCACCGGCATGTGGATACGGTGGTAATCCTTAGGCGAGAGATAGAGGGTGGTGTAGCTGCCATCCTGGAACGACGCGGCGGCGGTTGCATCGCCGCCCAGTAGTTCCAAGGTGCTGAACTCCCGTCCCTTGGCCTGGAAGATGCGACCACCCTCGATCATGCCCATCTGGCTCACGGCGCCATCCACCGGTGAAGCGATGGCGTCTGTCTCCATGGCCACGGGTCGCGCCCCGGTACGCAGGCTGCGAGTGAAGAAGGCGTTGAAAGTGGGGTAGGCACGGATGTCCGGCTCAGCGGCCTCGCTCATGTCCACGCCGAAGTGGCGCACGAAATCCTGTATACCCCAATCCTTGATGGCGGGCGTGCTGATGCGGGTGAGGCGGTGGGTCAGGCGCGAGAGCGCATGCTGCGGCAAGGGGTACTGCAACCAAGCCTTTATGTAGTCCGAGAGAGACGCGCTATCCATGGTTCATTCAGTGTGCGGGCGGCTCGCGGCGCACGTAGGCCATGATGGTGAGGCCCGATTTATCGGAGAAGGTGAGCATGAGAGTCACCATGTCGCCGGAGTACATGCTCTTCTTGGGTTGCATGAGCATGAGGTGGTAACCGCCGGGCTTGAACTCGACGCTACCGTGGGCCGGGATCACCACTTGTTCCACTTCCTGCATGCTCTCCTGGCCATCCTTCACCACGCTCTCATGCATCATCACTGCGGCGAAATCCGGGCTGCCCACCTGGGTGAGGGCCAGGGGCTGGTCCGTGAGGTTCTCCAGCACGAAATACCCCGCCAACACGTCCACGCCCGGGGCGGGTTCGCGTATCCAGATATGGCTCGCACGCACCGTCGGGCCGTCGGTGGCCAGGGCCGCGGGCATGAAGCACGCGCATAGCGCGAGGATAGGGAATAAGCGGCGTATCACCATTGTTCTCCGTAATAACGGATGATGTTCACGTAGTCCGCCGCCATGCGTCTCGGATCCAGGGGCGGAGTGTAGAGCGCCGTCTCCTCCGCCAGGGGATCCACCAGGATCACTGCAGTGGAGTGTGTGACGCCGTAGTTGCCCTTGGCATCCGGCTTCTCATAGGAGAAGTCCACGCCGAGGGACGTGGTGAGGGCGCGCAGGTTTTCCACGCTGCCGGTGGCACCGATGAAATCCGGGTTGAAGTACAGGGCGTAGTTCTTGAGTAACTGCGCATCATCGCGCTTGGGGTCCACGGAGATGAAATACACCCGGGGCCGTTTCTCCGCTGGCACTTTGCCGAGCATCCGCGACATCCTGTCCAGGGCGGCGAGGGTGGTGGGGCAGGCGTCCGGGCAATGGGTGTAGCCGAAGTACAGGAGGCTCCAATGACCCATGAGCTGGGCACGGGTGAGCGCTGCGCCGCCGGTGTCCGTGAGGCTGAAATCGGGCAGGGGCTTGGGTGCGTGCAGCATCAACGCGTCGGTGCGGGGGCGCACCGGGGGGCGGGTGCCGAAGACCAGATAGCTGGCAAGGACGCCCACCGCGAGCGCCAGCAGCAGGAGCCCTGCGTAAGGGAGAAAAGCCTTGGATTTCATGCGCGGATTATGCCACAGCGTTAGCGGCGCCTTGCAGTACTCCTTTATGATATGCGGACGACACCGAGGTGCAGCATGATGGAAGGCTTCGACGACATCGCCACACAGCTGAAGACGCCTAAGGACTTCGTCCGCTGGGGCGCGAGCGCGTTCAACCGCGCCGGGCTGCACTTCGAGCACGGTACCGCCAACGCGGTGGACGAGGCCCTGAACCTGGTGCTGCATGCCTTGAGTCTCGATCACGAGATACCGCCCTGGCTCTTGGATGGGCGTCTCACCCAGGCCGAGAAGCAGGCGGTCTACGGATTGCTGCGTCGCAGGGTGGATGAGCGTAAGCCCTATGCCTATATCACTAACCAAGCCCGCTTCGCCGGCCTCGATTTCTATGTGGACGAGCGGGTACTGGTGCCGCGCTCGCCCATCGGCGAGCTTGCCGAAGCCAGCTTCGAGCCTTGGATCGAACCCGCGCGCGTAGCCCGGGTGCTGGACCTCTGCACCGGCAGTGGCTGCATCGCCATCGCCTGCGCCTATGCCTTCGGTGATGCGGCAGTGGATGCCACTGATATCTCTTCCGATGCCCTGGCCGTGGCGGGGATCAATGTGGAGAAGCTGCATGTGTCCGATCGGGTGCTATTGCATCAGTCGGATGTGTTCGAGGGGCTGGCACCGGCACCCTACGACATCATCGTGAGCAATCCGCCCTACGTGGATGCACAAGATATGGCGACCCTCCCGGACGAGCATAAGCACGAGCCTTCCTTAGGGCTCGCCGCCGGTGGCGATGGGTTGGATATCGTGCGCCGCATATTGGCCCGCTCCGGTGAGTATCTCGCCGAAGACGGCATCCTGGTGGTGGAAGTGGGCAATAGCCGTTGGGCGTTGGAAGAAGCGTATCCCCAGGTGCCGTTCACCTGGCTCGAGTTCGAGCGCGGCCAGGCTGAAGTGTTCCTGCTCACCGCGGATCAAGTGGCAGCCATCGGCGAACCGAAGAAGAAGGCGCAGCGTGTCCGGTAACACTTTCGGCAAACTGTTCAGCATCACCAGTTTCGGCGAGAGTCATGGACCGGCTTTGGGTTGCATCGTGGACGGCTGCCCGCCGGGGCTCGCTCTCTCAGAAGCCGACATCCAACATGACGTGGATCGTCGACGCACCGGCACTTCGCGACACACGTCCCAGCGACATGAAGCCGACGCAGTGCAAATCCTGTCCGGCGTGTTCGAGGGGGAAACCACTGGTGCCGCCATCGGGTTGTTGATCGAGAACACCGATGCGAAGTCCAAGGATTACGAGACCATCAAGGACGCCTTCCGCCCTGGGCATGCGGACTACACCTATCTGATGAAGTACGGCCGTCGCGATTACCGCGGCGGTGGCCGCGCCTCCGCGCGGGAGACAGTGATGCGGGTGGCGGCGGGTGCCATCGCGCGCAAGTGCCTGCGGGAACATTTCGGTGTCACCATCCATGGCTGGCTTTCCCAGCTCGGGCCCTTGGTACTGGACGTGAAGGACCGGAGCGCCGTGGACGCGAACCCGTTCTTCTGCGCAGATCCCTCCCGCGTGCAGGAGCTGGAAGAGTATGTGGATGCTTTGCGCAAATCCGGCGACTCCATCGGCGCCAGGGTGACGGTGAGCGCCGAGGGTGTGCCACCCGGCTGGGGCGAACCTGTGTTCGACAAGCTGGACGCAGATCTCGCTCATGCCATGATGGGGATCAACGCGGTGAAGGGTGTGGAGATAGGTGCAGGCTTCGCCGCTGTGACCCAGAAGGGCAGCGAGCACCGGGACGAGATGAGCCCCAAAGGTTTCCTTTCCAACAATGCTGGCGGCATCCTGGGCGGCATCTCAAGCGGCCAACCCATCGTAGTGAGCCTCGCGCTCAAGCCTGCCTCCAGCATCCGCCTCAGCGGCCAGACCGTGGATGTGCACGGCAAGACCACCGAGGTGAGCGTGCACGGTCGGCATGATCCCTGCGTCGGCATCCGTGCAGTGCCCATCGCGGAAGCCATGCTGGCGCTCACGCTCCTGGATCACGCGCTGCGGCATCGAGGCCAGAATGCCCGGGTGCAGCCGCCTCTCAAACCCATCCCGCCCAGTGCCATCTCTTGAGCAGTGATACCGAGGTTCAAGGCTAGCTGTGCACTTATCTCATGCTTCGGCTGCCTGCAGGTACGTGTATGGGCCTGTTAGAATGAATCGCCTGGGCCATATGCCCGGTATCTTTATGGTGGAGTCCCCTTGAAGACTTTCGACGTGGCCGTGGTGGGCGCGACCGGCGCAGTGGGCGTCGCCCTGCTGGAGATCCTCGCTGAGCGCAAGTTCCCCTACGGCAAGGTCTATGCCCTCGCCAGCGAACGCTCGGTAGGGGAGCGCGTGGCCTTCGCCGGCGGCGAACTCAAGGTGGAGAACCTGGCGGACTTCGATTTCCATAAAGCCCAGATCGGATTGTTCTCCGCCGGCTCCGCCGTCTCGGAGCAGTACGCGCCCAAGGCCGCCGCCGCCGGTTGCGTGGTGGTGGATAACACTTCCCGCTTCCGTTACGAGGCGGATATCCCCCTGGTGGTGGCGGAAGTGAATCCCGAAGCCCTGGCCGGTTTCCGTGCCCGGGGCATCATCGCCAATCCCAACTGCAGCACCATGCAACTCATGGTGGCCTTGAAGCCTATCTACGATGCGGCGGGCATCGCGCGTATCAACATCGCCACTTATCAGGCGGTGTCCGGCGCCGGGCGCCAGGGCATCGAGCAGCTGGCCCGGGAGACGGCACTGCTATTGAACGGCAAACCCATCGAGAAGGGCGGGCAAGTTCCCCCGCGCAGATCGCCTTCAACGTCTTGCCCCAGGTGGATGAGTTCCAGGACAACGGCTACACCCGGGAAGAGATGAAGATGGTCTGGGAGACCCAGAAGATCCTGGGAGGACCCGGGTATTAAGGTAAATGCCACCGCCGTCCGGGTGCCGGTCTTCTATGGCCATTCCGAGGCGGTCCACCTGGAGACCCGGGACAAACTGACCGCCGAGGCAGGCTAGGGCCTTGCTGGTAAGGCCCCCGGGGTGAAGGTGCTGGATGAGCGCAAGCCTGGGGGCTACCCCACGCCAGTCACCGAGGGCAGCCAGCCAGGACGCAGGTCTTCGTGGGCCGTATCCGGGAAGACCTGTCCCACCCCCGGGGTTTGAGCCTCTGGGTGGTGGCGGACAACATCCGGAAGGGGGCTGCCCTGAACAGCGTCCAGATAGCTGAGTTATTGGTGAAAAGCTATTTATAAGCTATAGTTAGCCCATCATTGTAAAGAGCGTTCTTAGCTTGAGGCGACAATACCGGCCCCCAGGATACCCCAGGGGGACGGTAGGGTTGGGGGAGAATTATGAGCAAGAAGCTGACATTGGTTTTGACCCTGGCTTTGGCAGTGCTGCCTGGCGCGGCGTATGCCCTCGGCCTGGGCGAGATCAAGCTCAACTCCGCGCTCAATGACAAGTTCAGCGCCGATATCCAGATCGTGGGCGCTACCAGCGACGAACTCGACAGTCTGGATGTGAAACTCGCGAGCCTCGCGCAGTTCAGCCAGGCAGGTCTCGATCATCCGGAAGCTTTGGGCCAGCTGCAATTCGTGGTGGTGCGCAACGGTGATGGCACCGCGTACGTGCATATCACCAGCACCCAGGGCATGCATGAGCCTTTCCTGGATTTCCTCATCGATGCGAACTGGAACAACGGCGAGCTGATCCGTGAATACACGGTGCTGCTGAATCCGCCGACCTTCCAGACCGCAGCTGCACCGAAGACCGAAGCCGCACCGGCTCCCGCAGCCGCGACTGTCGCTGCCGCGCTGCCTGCTCCGGTGGTGGCCGCTCCTGCGCAGGTGAGCACGCCGGCACCGACTCCGGCACCTGCACCCGAAGCGACCGTCGCCGCCGACCGAACAACCCGCCCCCGCAGCCGGCGGCTTCACCGCCACCAGCGCCCGCGCCCGTGTCCGAACCGGCGCCCGCCCAGCGGGCGCTTGGCGCTAATTACGGCCCGATTCATCGTGGCGAGACCCTGTCCGGCATCGCGAAGCAGGTGCGTCCCGATGGCGTGACGCTGAACCAGATGATGGTCGCCATCTACCAGGCGAACTCCGGAAGTCTTCACGCACAACATCAATCGCATGAAGGCAGGCTACATCCTGCGCATGCCGACCGCGAGCGATGCGCAGGCCGTGAGCGTCACCGATGCGAACGCCGAAGTGCGCGCGCAGATGGAAGCCTGGCGTAACAACCGCGGCGCCGTCGCTGCTGCACCTGCCGAATCCACCACGGCTGCCGCGCAGCCGGCCTTGCAGCTGGTGGCACCGAGTTCCGCCGCTGACAGCAGCGCATCGGTACCCGGCGCTGACAAACAAGGCAACGGCGAAGCAGTCGCTTCCGCCGGAAGCCCGAGACTGCGTCCGGAGACCAGACGAAGCGCCGGCGAGCCCGCCGCCCCGCCGCACCGCCTGCCAACCAGGCGCCGCTCGCGGTGAAGAACAATTCCTTGGCCGCCGTGCAGCAGCAGGCAGCCCAGCAGGCCGCGCAGCCCTCACCGAGCCTGTTGCCTCCGCCGCAGACCGACCAAGAACGAGCCGCTGAAGACCCGCTCCGTGCTCACGCCGAAGCCTGCACAGGCGCAGGAATCGAGCGGTGGTTTCCTGGATGCGATCCTGAACGTCTACGTGATCGGCGCACTCTTGGTCGTCATCATCGTGGTGGCTCTCGGCGTCTTGCTCAAGAAGCGCAAGAAAGTCCGCGCCCAGCGCCTTCAATCCCACCGGCACGGCCCGCATCAAGGGCGCCGACTGGATGAAGCAGGAGCAGGCGGGTGGCGACAGCGACAACACCGCGTCGTCTTCCACGACACGCACACGCACCAAGGCCAAGAAAGCCGCGAAGCAGATCGAGGAAGACAAGCCTGAGGACAAGACAGTCCTGGTGAACCCGCCCACCGAGGCGGCCGGCAGCGACGACAGCGACAAGACCATGCTCATGTCCTCGCCGCCGCGCCGATGCAGGACACCATGATCGGTGGTGGCGGAGGCGGTTCTCAGCTCGACGTGTCCGACCCGATGGCGGAAGCGGATTTCCACATGGCCTATGGTCTCTACGACCAGGCGGCGGACGTGCTGCGCAAAGCGCTGCGGCAGTCACCTGATCGCCAGGATATCCAGGTCAAGCTGCTGGAAGTGTTCTTCACCGCCGGCGATCGCAACAATTTCGTGAGCGAAGCCAAGAAGCTGCGCCAGTCCATGGGCACCGCGCCGGGCAAGGATTGGGAGAGCGTGGCCATCATGGGTCGCCAGGTGGCGCCCGATGAGACCCTGTTCACGTCTTCTGGTGCGCCGAGCAGCGCGGCGGTGGACATCGCGCTCGGTGCCGGTGGTACCGATACCGTGGTGAGCGACCTGGGTGACGCTTTCAGCGCTAGCCCGCCGCCGGCACCTGCTCCTGAACCGGCACCCGCCCCGGCGGCGTCCGACAACCTCATGGAATTCTCGCTGCCGGATATCGAGCCGGCGCCGGCCACAGGATCGTGCGATGCTCCTTCCCACGAAGCACCCAAGCCCGCTGCGGGCGGCATGGAGTTCGACCTGGGCGACTTGAATTTCGAGCCCACCCCGGCGAAGGCCAAGGTAGAGAAAGCTGCGCCCACCCTGGGTACGGATGAGCCCACGGTGGCGACGGATTTCGGTACCGATTCCCAGGTGGAGTTCGACAAGGCCCTGAACGATCTGGCGGCTTTCGTGAATACCAACGTCCCGGCCCAGCCCGAGGCGGCGGAGCCTTCCATCGGCAGCCTGTCCATGGATGACGCTCCGGCACCGGCCATGGCGGCCGGCGGCGACGAGCCTGCGGCCAGCAGCATCAGCGAGATCGGCACCAAGCTGGACCTGGCCCGCGCCTATATCGACATGGGCGATCCGGACGGTGCGAAGAGCATCCTCTCCGAGGTGATCGGCGAGGGCAATGCCCAGCAGAAGCAGGAAGCCCAGGAGCTCTTGAAGCACGTATCCTGAGCCGACTACGATCCATAAGACCTGTTCCTGCGCCGCCCTTGGGCGGCGCAGTACTTTACGGCGCTAAACTGACGACATGACCCGCTACGCTCTCGGTCTCGAATACGATGGCACCGCATTCATGGGCTGGCAACGCCAGATCCATCCCGGACGCACCGTGCAAGCATGCCTGGAAGAAGCTCTCACCAAAGTCGCGGACCATCCCGTGGAAGTCACCTGTGCGGGGCGCACCGATGCGGGCGTGCATGCGCATGGGCAAGTGGTGCATTTCGACAGCGAAGCACGGCGCAACCTGCGGGGCTGGCTGTTGGGCGTCAATTCCAACCTGCCGCCGGATGTGGCTGTGGGTTGGATACAGGAAGCGGCGGAAGACTTCCACGCGCGCTTCAGTGCCGAGGCGCGCCAATATCGGTACGTGATACTCAATCGCCTGACACGCCCGGCTCTCGGTCGCGAGGTGCTTACTTGGGTGCACCAGCCACTCGACGCGAAGCGCATGCGGGAGTCGGCGCGGCATCTCCTGGGCCGCCACGATTTTTCCGCTTTCCGCTCGGTGGATTGCCAGGCGAAGCAACCGGTGCGTACCCTCAAGCATCTGGATGTACGGCGCGAGGGCGAGCTCATCATCGTCGACGTGGTCGCCGATGGGTTCCTGCATCACATGGTGCGCAATATCACTGGTGTGCTGCTGGCGGTGGGCGAGGGCAGGCAGGAGACGGGTTGGTCGCGGGAAGTGCTGGAAGGTCGCGATCGCAGCTTGGGCGGTGTGACCGCGCCGGCGGCGGGTTTGAGTCTCATGGCCGTGAGTTACCCGCAACACTACGGTATACCCCTGCCTGAAGGGGCGCTGTTTTCTGCTAACCTGTAAAGCCCATCCGGGATGGAGCATCGCGTGCGGGTCAGGATCAAGTTCTGTGGGATGACTCGAAGTGCAGACGTGGCCGTGGCAGTCCGCCTCGGCGTGGATGCCATAGGCATGGTGTTCCATGCCAAGAGCCCGCGGAACGTCAGCATCGAGCAGGCGAACGAGTTGGTGGCGAGTGTGCCGGCATTCGTGACGGTGACGGGTCTGTTCATGGATGCCGAAGCAGAATCGGTGCACCAGGTGCTGGCAGGCACACGCATCGATCTCCTGCAGTTCCACGGCAGCGAATCAGCGGAATTTTGTCGCGGCTTCGGCCGTCCTTATATAAAAGCGGTGCCCATGCGCAGCAGCGTGGATATCGGTGAATACAGCCGCAGACATGCATCGGCTTTGGGTTTGCTGCTGGACAGCCATGCAGAAGGCCAACAAGGTGGCACTGGTACCAGCTTCGACTGGTCGTCCATCCCCAAATTGGACGGGCCGCGCCTGATCTTGGCGGGTGGGCTCAATCCTAAGAACGTGGCCGCGGCAATCCGTCAGGTCCGCCCTTATGCGGTGGATGTAGCGACCGGCGTGGAGAGTGCTCCGGGCATCAAGGATCTGGCGAAGATGACTGCTTTCGTACATGAGGTGAACGATGTCGCGTCTGCTTAAACACCCCTGCCTCAAGGAGTCGCTGCGCGCGCTGCCGGACAGCGCCGGCCATTTCGGCCCTTACGGTGGACGCTTCGTGGCTGAGACTCTCATGGGACCGGTGGAAGAGTTGCGCCAGGCTTATGAGCGCTGCCGGCGGGATACGGAGTTCCAGACCGAGTTGAAACGGCATCTGAAGGATTTCGTCGGTCGTCCATCCCCTTTGTATCAGGCGGAGCGTCTCACGGCGACCTGCGGCGGCGCACGCATCTATCTAAAGCGCGAAGACCTGAACCATACCGGCGCCCACAAGATCAACAACGCCTTGGGCCAGGCGCTCCTGGCCAAGCGCATGGGCAAGACCCGACTCATCGCCGAGACCGGCGCCGGCCAGCACGGCGTGGCCACTGCCACGGTGGCCGCGCGCTTCGGTTTCGAATGCGTGGTGTACATGGGCGAGGAGGACATCCGTCGCCAAGCCATCAACGTGTATCGCATGCGCCTCCTGGGCGCGAAGGTGGTGCCGGTCACTGCGGGTTCCCGCACCCTCAAGGACGCGCTCAACGAAGCCATGCGCGACTGGGTGAGCAGCGTGGATAACACCTATTACGTGATCGGTACCGTGGCCGGGCCTCACCCCTACCCCATGATGGTGCGTGACTTCAACGCCTGCATCGGTGAAGAGGCGCGTCAGCAGATGCTCACGGCGGAAGGACGCCTGCCCGATGCGCTGGTGGCCTGCGTGGGCGGTGGTTCCAATGCCATGGGCCTGTTCCACGCTTTCCTCGATGATCCCGTCAAGATCTACGGCACGGAAGCGGCGGGCGATGGGCTGGCCACTGGACGGCATGCGGCTTCGCTCAACGGCGGCCGCCCCGGCGTGCTGCACGGCAACCGCACTTATGTGCTGGAAGATGCCGCAGGGCAGATCACCGAGACCCATTCCATCTCTGCTGGTCTCGATTACCCAGGTGTCGGTCCTGAGCATGCCTGGCTGAAAGACATCGGTCGTGTGACTTATGAAGGCGTCACGGATACCGAAGCGCTGGATGCATTCCATGCGCTCACCAAGAGCGAAGGCATCATGCCCGCCCTCGAATCCAGCCACGCCGTGGCCCACGCCATGCGTCTCGCCCCCAAGATGAGCAAGGCCGAGATCATCCTGGTGAACCTTTCGGGTCGCGGCGACAAAGACGTGCACACCGTGGCTGCGCGGGAAGGGATCGTGCTATGAGCCGCATCACGGAACGTTTCGTGACACTGCGCCGGGCAGGACGCACCGCGCTGGTGCCTTTCATCACAGCGGGGGACCCCGGCAAGAATGCGACTGTGCCCATCATGCATGCCCTGGTGGTAGCGGGTGCCGATCTGCTGGAGCTCGGTGTGCCGTTCTCGGATCCCAGTGCCGATGGCCCGGTGATCCAGGCGGCCTGTGAGCGTGCGCTGGCAGCCGGCACCACTCTCAAAGACGTGTTGCAGATGGTGCGGGAGTTCCGCTCACGGGATAAAGAGACGCCGGTGATCCTCATGGGCTACCTCAATCCGGTGGAAGCCATGGGAGCAGAGGCATTCGCCCGGGCTGCTGCCGAAGCGGGCGTGGACGGGGTCATCACCGTCGATATGCCGCCGGAAGAGGCGGAACCCCTGGCGGGCCTCTTGCGTGCCCGGGATGTGGACCCCATCTTCCTGCTGGCACCTACCACCAACGAGGCCCGGGTGCGGCACATCTGCGAAACCGCCTCCGGATTTGTTTATTATGTCTCCCTCAAGGGAGTGACCGGGGCTGCCCGGCTCGATGTGGACGAAGTGCGTACGCGGCTCGCCGGTGTCCGCCGCGCGACCGATCTGCCGGTGGGTGTGGGCTTCGGGGTCCGCGATGCCGCTTCGGCGGCAGCGCTGGCCAAGGTGGCGGATGCTGTGATCGTGGGCAGCGCCATCGTGAGCCGCATCGCCGAGCACAAGGGTGACCCGGCACGGGCCGCTGCCGTGCTCGGCACGTTCGTGGCAGAGCTGCGTCAGGCTATGGATACGGCACGCGCCACGGGGACTACCGGTTGAATTCGCAAAAGGCATACGCATGAACTGGTTCAAGAAACTCGTACCGTCCCGCATCAACACCGAAGCGCGCACCGCACGGCGTAGCGTGCCCGAAGGCTTGTGGACCAAATGCGACGAGTGCAACTCGGTGCTCTATCGCGCAGAGGTGGAACGCAACCTCTACGTCTGTCCGAAATGCGGACATCACATGCGCATCACCGCGCGTCAGCGGCTGGATGCCTTGTTGGATCCGGGTAGCGGCGCCGAGATCGGCGAGAACATCGAACCGGTGGATGCACTGCGCTTCCGCGACAGCAAGAAATACAAGGACCGTATCACCTCATCCCAGAAAGCCACCGGCGAGAAAGACGCGCTGGTAGCCATGCGTGGCCGACTCAAGGGTATGCGCGTGGTGGCCTGCGCTTTCGAATACCGCTTCATGGGTGGTTCCATGGGCTCGGTGGTGGGTGAGCGCTTCCTGCGCGCCGCTGATGCGGCCCTGGAAGATGGCGCGCCGCTGATATGCTTCTCGGCCAGCGGTGGTGCGCGCATGCAGGAAGCGCTGCTCTCCCTCATGCAGATGGCTAAGACCAGCGCCGTGCTCAGCAAGCTGGCACGTGCCGGTATACCTTTCATCTCGATCATGACCGACCCGACCATGGGCGGCGTATCCGCCAGTCTCGCCATGCTGGGTGACGTGAACGCGGCGGAGCCCAAGGCGCTCATCGGCTTCGCCGGACCGCGTGTCATCGAGCAGACCGTGCGAGAGACCCTGCCTGAAGGCTTCCAGCGCAGTGAGTTCCTGGTAGATCACGGTGCTATCGATATGATCATCGACCGGCGCGAGATGCGCGACCGCCTGGCGAGCCTGATCGCTACGCTCACGCGCCAACCAGCCCCCCAAGAGAGCGAAAGCCAGGCCGAGTGAGCCGCCGCTGACGCGCGATCCCATGCGTTTCGACAACCTGCAAGCGTGGCTGGCCTGGCAGGAGCAGCTGCACCCCAATCCCATCGATCTCGGTCTCGAGCGCGTCAAGCGTGTGCTGGAGATCCTCAAGCTCAGCGTCCCGCCGTATCGCATCCTCACGGTGGGTGGCACCAACGGCAAGGGCTCCAGCGTCGCGTTCGCTGAAGCTATGTTGCGGGCGGGTGGTTACCGTGTGGGTGCCTACACCTCACCGCACATCCTGCGCTACAACGAACGCATAAGGGTGGAAGGGGCTGAGGTCTCCGATCAGGAACTCTGCGATTCCTTCGCGCGCATTGACGCGGCCCGGGGCGAGGTGAGCCTCACCTATTTCGAATTCGGTTTCCTGGCAGCCATCGATATCTTCGCGATCCGCGGCGTCGAAGCTGCGGTATTGGAAGTGGGCCTGGGCGGGCGGTTGGATGCTGTGAATGCGGTGGATCCCGATGCAGCCCTGGTGGCTTCCGTGGGGCTGGATCACATGGATTGGCTGGGGCCGGACCGGGAGAGCATAGGCTTCGAGAAGGCCGGCATCTATAGACGTGGCCGACCCGCTCTATATGGAGACCGCTCGCCGCCAGCTTCGTTGCTGCAGCATGCGGGCAGCATAGGGTCGCAGCTCGCGCTGCTGGGCCGGGATTTCGATTGGCGCCTGGACGGCGATCGCTGGACATGGCGTGGGCCGGGAGAGACTTTGCGGGATCTGCCGACACCCGCGCTGCCGGGCCGCATCCAGTATGACAACGCGTCCACGGTGTTGGCAGCCCTGCGCTCACTGCAAGATGTGTTGCCTCTCCCGGAACTGGCCATCCATGAAGGGCTCAAGCACGCTGAGATCACTGCGCGTTTCCAGCGCATCCCCGGCGAGGTGGAATGCGTGTTCGACGTGGCCCATAACCCGGATGCGGCACGAGTGCTGGCGGATAACCTGCGGGCCTGGCCCGCGAAGGGCCGCACTTATGGCGTCATGGGCATGTTCCGGGACAAGGCAGCGGAGGAGGTGGCCTTGGCCCTGGCGCCCCGTCTGGACCGCTGGTACCTGGGCGGCATCGACGGCCCACGGGGTCAGAGTGCCGTCGAACTGGCAGCGCGGGTGCATCAGACAGTGCCGCGGGCTGAGACCGAAGAGCATGGGTCAGTAGCGGCGGCCTACGCGGCAGCGCGACATCAGGCCGAACCCGGCGATCGGGTGGTGATCTTCGGTTCCTTCCAGACGGTAGCCTCCATACTCAAGGATTTCTGAAACCGCTATACTGCCGGCGCGACGCAATCTTGACCGTCGAGACCGGGAGCCTGGCATGGAGATCGGACTCAAAGAACGCCTTATCGGCGCCGTGGTGCTGGTGGTATTGGGCATCATCATCATCCCCTTCTTCCTCAAGGGTTCTTCGCCCGATAGCGGCGTGAGCCAATCCGTGACCCTGCCGCCTTCCTCCGCCACGGCGGTATCTCAGCAATACAGCATGGCTTTGACACCCTCGGCCGGTACAGGCACCAGTGCCGCCCTGGCCCCGGCGGCCAGCACTGCGGCACCGGCAGTCCAGCCGGCACCGGCCAAACCCGTGGTGCACAGCATCGACCGCCAGCAGGCCCCAGCCCCCACGGGCAAGTGGGTGGTGCAGGCAGGCAGCTACGGCAGCGAAGCCAATGCCAATAAAGTGGTCAACACCCTGGCGCAGCACGGATATCACGCCTACGTGACCCGCTTCACCAAGGGTGGCCAGACATATTTCCGCGTGCGTGTCGGCCCCTATGGGGACCGTGCTTCCGCTGACAAGGTGGCACCGGCGGTGGCGCGGGCTTACGGCGGCAAGGCTGACGTGGCGCCGAATTCCTGAGCCGGTTAGGGTGGTGATACGGCCTGTTGACCGCTCTGGTAAAATAGGCGTCCGACGGGTTACGCAGCGGCACACCGCGGCGGGGCGCGCATGACTTGGGCCGATTTCGCTATTCTCGCCATCATATTCACCTCGGCCCTCCTGGGCCTGTTGCGCGGCTTCCTGCGTGAAGTGGCGTCGCTACTCATCTGGATGCTCGGTTTCTGGCTGGCCGTGCGCTATGCCGTGACGCTGGGCGATGCCTTCAGTTTCGTGAAGAGCGACGAGGACAAGCTGATCATCGGTTACGTGCTGATCCTGGTGGCGGTCCTGATCGCCAGCACTGTGGTCGGCATGCTGCTCAAGAAGCTGGTGGAGGGCTCCGGCGCCGGGGTCGGCGATCGCTCCCTCGGGACCCTATTCGGTGCGGTGCGCGGTGTGGTGATCGTCACCACCCTCATCCTGCTCGGCAGCATGGTGCTCACTCCGCAGCCACGCTGGTGGCGCGACTCGAAGCTCATACCCTATTCCGCACCGCTGGTGAAGGTCGTGCGGCGGGTGGTACCGGCGAAAGTGGACTTCCATCCGCTGCAGCCGGTGTCCGTGAATCTGGATCCTGGCTAACCCTCAAGCTCCAAGGCGGTCACATGTGCGGCATAGTCGGTATCGTCGGCAAGAGTGATGTGAATCAGCTCCTGTACGACGCTTTGCTGGTGCTGCAGCACCGCGGCCAGGATGCCGCGGGCATCATGACCGGCGAAGAAGGCCGTCTGCACCTGCGCAAGAGCAACGGCTTGGTGCGCGACGTATTCCACGAGCGGCACATGCTGCGGCTCAAGGGCAGCATGGGCATCGGACACACCCGTTATCCGACTGCCGGCAACCCCCATTCCGCCGAATCACAGCCGTTCTATACCAATTCCCCTTACGGTGTCGCCCTCGGCCACAACGGTAACCTGACGAATTCCCATGCGCTCAAGGACCTGCTGCTCAAGGAGGACCTGCGGCACCTGAACACGGATTCGGATTCCGAGGTGCTGCTCAACGTGTTTGCCCACGAGCTTCAGCGCATCGGCGGCGTGGAGCCGGACCAGCACGCGATCTTCAAGGCGGTGAGCGCAGTGCACAGGCGCTGCCGCGGTGCCTATGCCATCACGGCCCTGGTGGCGGGTTACGGGGTAGTGGGTTTCCGCGATCCCTTCGGCATCCGCCCGCTGGTCTACGGCAAGCGCGAGACCGATGCCGGCACCGAATACATGCTGGCCTCCGAGAGCGTCGCCTTAGACGTGTGTGGCTTCCAGCTGGTGCGCGACGTGGCACCCGGCGAGGCCGTGGTCGTAGACAAGGACGGCAACCTCTATACCCATCAGTGCGCAGACAAGCCGCTGTATTCCCCCTGCATCTTCGAATATGTGTATTTCGCGCGTCCTGATTCCACCATGGATGACATCTCGGTCCACAAGGCGCGCATGCGCATGGGTGAGAAGCTGGCCGAGAAGATCCAGCGGGAATGGGCTGACCACAACATAGACGTGGTCATCCCCATCCCAGATACCAGCCGCACCAGTGCCTTGCAGCTCGCCAACATGCTGGGCGTGAAATATCGCGAAGGGTTCATCAAGAACCGCTATATCGGGCGCACCTTCATCATGCCGGGGCAGAAGCTGCGCAGTCAGTCCGTGCGCCAGAAACTCAATGCCATCGATCTCGAGTTCCACGGCAAGAACGTGCTCCTGGTGGACGATTCCATCGTGCGCGGCACCACCTCGCGCCAGATCATCCAGATGGCCCGTGACGTGGGCGCCAACAAGGTGTATTTCGCCTCGGCCGCGCCGCCGGTAAAGTTCCCCAACGTCTATGGCATCGACATGCCGAGCGCCAAGGAACTCATCGCCCACGACAAGGATCCGGACCAGGTGGCCGAGTTCATCGGTGCCGACAAGCTCATCTACCAGGAGTTGCCGGACCTGATCGACGCAGTGCGCCGCGGCAACCCGCGCATCCAGCGTTTCGACAACTCCGTCTTCTCGGGAGATTACGTGACCGGCGACGTGACCCGGGATTACCTCGCTTCCCTCGAGCGTGAGCGTTCCGATGAGGCCAAGGAGAAACGCGGCAAGGGTGGCAAATCCGTCATCGAGATGTACAACGTCTCCTGACCGAAGGCGCGCCGCCGGAACATGATGCGCGACGTGCAAGCCTCTTCCCGTAATCTGCTCCTGGATCTCTTCCGTCAGGGACTCGCCGCCGTGAATGGCCGCAGCGCCGTGCATGGATGGCTGCAGGCCCATCCCCCGGCAGGACAGTTCCATCTGGTGGCCCTCGGTAAGGCAGCGGATACCATGACCGCCGGAGCCCTGGATGCCGCCGGTCCCCAGCTTGCCGCTGGCCTGGTGGTGACCCGCTATGGTTTCCTGGATACCCCGGTGTACCGGGATCCCCGCATCGTCTCCCTGGAAGCCGGCCATCCCTTGCCTGATGCCCAGAGCCTCGCGGCCGGTAACGCACTCCTGTTGTTCCTCCAGGATGCACCCGCGGATGCGGAGTTCCTGTTCTTGGTCTCTGGCGGCACCTCCAGTACCGTGGAAGTGCCGGTGGATGGCGTGAGTCTCGAACAGTTGCAGCAGCTCAACACCTGGCTCCTAGGCAGCGGCCTGCCCATCGGCGACATCAACCGGGTGCGCGCAGCGCTCTCGCGCATCAAGGGCGGGCGCCTGGCATCCCGTCTTCATGGGCGGCGGGCTACGTTACTGCTCATATCCGATGTGCCAGGAGATGTGCCATCTCACATCGGTTCGGGTCTGTTGCTGCCCGGCGATGAACAACCCCTGCCGGAACTGCCGTCGCGCTTCGCCGGATTGCCTTACCTGAAAGGGAGAGTCGCAGCTTCCTCTAACGTGGATGCTCACATCATCGCTTCCAACAGCCTGGCCCAAGCTGCCGTAGCTGCTGCCGCCCGACAGTCAGGAGTCCCGGTGCATCTGCATAGCACTTTGCCGGCCACCGATGCGGCTGCCTGCGGCAAGGCCATGGCCGAGTCGCTCATGACTGGACCCGCCGGTGTGCATATCTGGGGTGGCGAGACCACCGTCATCTTGCCGGAGAACCCGGGGCAGGGCGGTCGCAACCAGCAGCTCGCACTCTCTGCTGCTATAGCGCTAGCCGGCTGCAGCGATATCCTGTTCCTGGCTGCCGGCACCGACGGATCCGACGGCGTCACCGATGACGCGGGCGCCCTGGTGGATGGCAACAGCATGGCGCGGGGCGATGACGGGGGTTACGATGCAGAGGATTGCCTTAAGCGTGCGGATGCCGGCGATTTCCTGGAAGCCAGCGGCGACCTGGTCCATACCGGACCCACCGGCACCAATGTCATGGACCTGATGATCGGATTCAAAACATAAGGACACGACCATGAGCGAGAACCATGCGGACCGTTTCCACCTGAGCGTGGCTGTGAACTCCACGGACCACATACTCGGCCCTCATACTGCCGGGGTCGCGGTGGTGGAATATGGAGACTTCGAATGCCCTGATTGCAAACGAGTATATCCGGCGACCCAGATGCTGATAGACCATTTTCGCCACCGCATCGGCTTCGTCTATCGTCACTTCCCCCTCACCGCCGTGCATCCCCATGCGGAACTGGCAGCGGAGGTGTCAGAAGTGGCCGGTGCCCAGGGCAAGTTCTGGGAGATGCATGCCAAGCTTTTCGAACACCAGGCGCATCTGGACGAGAAACATCTGCGCGGCTACGCCCAGGATCTAGGGCTGGATATGGCCCGTTACGACGCTGAATTGGGCGATCACATCTACCTGCAACGAGTGCAGGAACACGTCGCTGGCGCCAAGAAGAGCGGCGTGCGCGGCACTCCCACGTTCTATGTGAACGGAACCTTGCATGACGTGTCCTTCGGTACCGAAGGGCTGATGAAATACATACAGGCAGCTCTGGACGGCCAGGGCAAGCGTTGATCCGGATCAATCCTTCCATCAAAGGAGTCAGAGCATGAAGCCACTCTACACAGCGACAGTCACCGCCAAAGGCGGGCGCGAAGGCCGGGTACATTCCTCCGACGGTGTATTGGATCTCGCTCTTACAGTGCCCCAGAGCATGGGTGGCGCCGGCGGCAGCGGCACCAACCCTGAGCAACTCTTCGCGGCGGGCTATTCCGCCTGCTTCGAGAGCGCCTTGGGTCTGGTGGCACGCCGCAAGAAGATCACCCTGACGGACGTGTCCCTGACGGCGAAGGTCACCATCGGCAAGACCGATGAAGGGGACTTCAACCTTGCGGTGGAGCTACACGGCGTGTTCCCCGGTGTGCATCGCAAGGATGCGGAAGGACTCATGCATGATGCCCACCAGGTCTGCCCCTATTCCCGTGCCACCCGTGGCAACGTGGAAGTGAAATTGACGGTGGATTGAAGGCTTCCCCATGTCCAAGATGTTCATCACGGTCAGTGAGCTATTGGCTTGCCCGACTCCAAAGGCTTGGGTGAAGGCAGCTGCTCGCAACCTGGATACCCTGCTCATAGACCACGCCAACTGCGAGAAGAAGGCGGCCGCTACGGCCATGAACCTCATCTTCCGTTATGGCGAACGGCTACCGGACCTGCAGGATGCCTTGTCCAAGATCGCCCGGGAAGAGCTGCGGCACTTCGAGCAGGTGACCCGCATCATGCGGCGCCGGGGCATCCCTTATCGGCCTCTGACTGCAGCTCGCTATGCGGAGGGGCTACGTAAGCATCTGCGCAAGCCAGAGCGGGAGCGGCTAACAGACTTACTGGTGATCGGCGCTTTCATCGAGGCTCGCTCCTGTGAACGCTTCGAAGCTGTGATTCCTGCGCTGGATGAGGAATTGGGGAATTTCTACCGTGGCTTGCATGCTGTCGAGGCGCGGCACTTCCAGCTCTATCTCAGTATGGCGAGGAAGTACGGGGTAGATGACGTGGATGAGAGGATCGAGGTGATTGCAGAAGCGGAAGCTGAGCTGATAAAGGCTTCAGATCAAGAATTCCGCTTCCATAGCGGGATACCCCAGGTGCCTACTAATTCAACTCACTGACCCGTCCCTGGTGTATGGTCTCGCCCAAGCGTCCCTGCTTGGGCGTTCGGCCGGGCGCGAGCCGTGCTCGCGTGAAGCTCCGGCCTCACTCATAGTGGTATACCGATAGCAGTTTAGTCGGCTTTTCCGTGTTTCACCCGGATGTCCAGCAGTCGGCCACCTTCTGCGGTCCAGTTCAGCTGGCTGGATTGCTCGTACCAGTCGCCCAACACGATGCGTTCTTTCTTCATGCCATCCTTGGTGTAGTGATGCACCGCAGGTCGATGGGTATGGCCATGGATCAGACGTGAGACTTGGTGGTGGGTCATCGCGTCTTCCACTGCTTTCTGGTTCACGTCCATGATGTATTCCGCCTTGGAGGCGGTGTGTAGCTTGCTCTGCTCCCGGGCATGAGCGGCGATCTTCCGGCGTTCCGAGAGGGGTTTCCCCAGATAGTCTTTCTGCCAGGCGGGATCCCGCAGCATGCGGCGCACCATCTGATATTCCTTGTCGTCTGTGCAGAGGGTGTCGCCGTGCATCAAGAGAGTGGGCTGCCCGTAGAGGTCCACCAGAGTGGGGTCCGGTAGCAGAGTCACGCCGGCCTTCTGCACGAAGGCCTCACCGATGAGGAAGTCCCGGTTGCCGTGCATGAGCAGCACCGGCACACCCGCAGCGGTGAGTTCCTTCAAGCCTCCCATGACGCGGGCATGGTGGGGGTCGTCGTCATCGTCCCCCACCCAGGCCTCGAAGAAGTCCCCCAGGATGTACAACCGCTCCGCTCGGCGGGCATCTTCACGCAAGAGCTTCAGGAACAGCTCCGTGATCCCGGGCCGCGATGGATCCAGGTGCAGGTCCGAGATGAGCAGGGTGGTCATTGAGCCTCGTCGGGCAGCAATGTCACGCTGATGATCTTCACCGGCTGGCTAGGTACATCGTTGAAGGTATCAGCGCCCACGGGCACCGTGCCTGTGGGTACAGCAGCGATCTTGTCTACCACGTCCATGCCGGTCATGACCTGACCGAATACGGCGTAACCCCAACGGTCCGCTCGCGGGTCCAACTTCTTGTTGTCAACCAGGTTTATATAGAAGGTGGCAGTCGCACTGTGGGGATCATTGTCACGGGCCATGGCGATGGTGCCGCGCAGGTTGCTTAGTCCGTTACCAGATTCGTTTGGGATCGAGGGATGACCGGGTTGGTGATATTTGAGGTCGGACGTGTAGTCTCCACCCTGGATCACGAAACCGGGCACCACCCGGTAGAAACTGCTTCCATCGTAATAGTGCTCGCCCACATAGGTCAGGAAGTCCTTGACCGAGAGTGGAGCGCGGGTCCCATCCAGTCGCACGGTGATATCGCCATAGTTTGTTCTCGATCTTCACCAGCGGGTGAGCAGGGACCGGCGTCGAAGCCGGAGCGACGGCAGGTTGCACCGGCACCTGGCTGCAGGCGACGAGCAGGAGCAAGGGCAGGAAGGCGGCGAGCGATACGCGCATGATCATCCCCTATCGGTAGTTCAGTCCGCAATCATATAGGATCGTCACGGCTTGACTGCAAGCGGTATCGGCAGCAGCTTGATTTTGAGGATCTTCACCGGCTTCACCGGCACATCGTCGTATGGCGCTGGCGCATCCAACAGCGTCACGCTGTGGGTATCCACGGCGGCGATCTTGTCCACCACGTCTATCCCTGCGACCACCTGGCCGAACACCACGTAGCCGGGGTTGCCTGCGTCTGGAGCGAGTTGCTGGACGTTATCCTGCAAGTTGATGAAGAACGCGGCGTTGGCGCTGTTTGGGTCTTGGTCATGCGCCATGGAGATGCTGCCACGCAGGTTGGTCAGCGTGTTTCGCTCGAAGGTGATGGGTTTGTGTTTGGGCGTGTGATAGTCCAGATTGGCCGCGTAGTCGCCGCCTTGGATCACGAACCCGGGTATCACCCGGTAGAAAGCACTGCCGTCGAAGTAGCGTTCCTTGACGTAAACCAGGAAGTGCTTGACCGTGAGCGGCGACTGGGTGGCATCCAGCTGGACAGTGATGTCACCATAGTTTGTGTGTATCAGCACCTCACGATGATCCTTGTCTACCGGTATTTCCCGCACCGGCGGAGGTGCGTTGGGTGCGGCCGGCTGTACCTGCGGCGGCGGGGTGACAGCAGGTACGGGAGGAGGGGTAGTGGCTGGGGCCGGCGGTGGAGCCGTCATTGGCGCTGTTTGCGCAGGAGCGCGCTGCTGGACCGGTACTTGACTGCAGCTGGCGAGGGCGAGCAGCGCGAGTCCGATGAGCAATCTACGCATGGCGGTCTCCCCTGGACGATGCGCCATCATACCCAAATTGGGCAATTCCACGGTCTTAGGGCCCGCGCCTGATAAAATGCCGGCCATCATGGCGACCCGTACCCGTTTCGCACCCAGCCCCACTGGCCATCTACATGTCGGCAACGCCCGTACGGCGCTGTTCTGCGCGCTACTGGCGAGCCGGGATGGCGGCGTGTTTATCCTGCGCATCGAGGATACGGACGCGGTGCGTTCCCACGAGGATTTCGAGACAGCCTTGCGGGAAGACCTGCACTGGCTCGGGCTGCAGTGGCAGGAAGGGCCCGACGTGGGCGGCCCCAAAGGGCCTTACCGCCAGTCGGAGCGGGCTGCATTCTACGACGAGCATATAAAGACACTCGCAGCGCAGAGCCTCGTCTACCCCTGCTTCTGCAGCGTCAAGGAATTGGAGATGGCACGCAAGGCGCAGCTCGCTGCCGGCCGGCCACCGCGCTATGCCGGTACCTGTGCCAAGCTCGGCACCGCCGAGATCGAGGCGCGCCTCGCCAAGGGCCTGAAGCCGGCGCTGCGCTTCCGGGTGCCGGAAGCGGGCGAGACGGTGTTCCAGGATATGGTGCGGGGCCGGCAGGTTTTCGCTCACCGGGATATCGGTGACTTCATCATCCGCCGCGCCGACGGGAGTCCCGCCTTCTTCTTCAGCAATGCAGTGGACGATGCGCTCATGGGCATCACCCATGTATTGCGCGGCGAAGACCACCTTGCCAACACGCCGCGTCAGCTCCTGCTGCTCGAGGCCCTCGGGTTCACGGCGCCGGTCTATGCTCACCTGTCCTTGATCGTGGGACAGGGCGGAGCACCACTATCCAAGCGCGAAGGTGGCGGTAGCCTGCAGGAGCTGCGGGCTGAGGGCATCCTGCCGGAAGCGCTGCTCAACTATCTGGCGCGCTTGGGCCATACCTATACGAGCAACGAGTTCATGGATCTCGTGGCTCTCGGCCGGGATTTCGATTTCAGCCACCTGGGACATTCCCCCGCTCACTTCGATCAGCAGCAGCTCGAGCACTGGCAGGGAGAGGCGCTACGCCATCGGGATGCCAAGGGTATGTGGCAGTGGATGAGTTCCGCCCATCCGGAGCTAGAGCAACTCGTGCCAGCAGCCGAGCGGATAGCGTTCGTGGAAGCGGTGCGGGGCAATCTCAGTCGGCCGAGCGACGGCGTCACTTGGGCCCATATCGTTTACGATGATCTACCGCCAGTGACTGACGAGGCGGGAGAAGCTCTAAGGGCCGCAGGAAAGGGACTCTTTGAAGCAGCATTAAATGCGCTTAAAGCCGGGGCTCCGGAGTTCAAACCTTTCGCCAAGGCAGTGGGCGCGGCGGCGGGTCTCTCTGGAAAAGACCTGTTCAAACCTTTGAGGGCCGTGCTTACGGGGCGCCTAGATGGGCCCGAGATGGAGCAGCTCTGGAAACTCATGCCCGCAGAACGCATCGAGGCGCGTTTCGCTCGGGCTCTCGACTACAACAAATAAGCGACGCACATGCTCGAGATACACAACACCTTAAGTCGCCGGAAAGAGATCTTCCAGCCCATGCGCCCGCCGGAAGTGCGTATGTACGTCTGCGGCCTGACGGTCTATGACCACATGCACATCGGACACGCGCGCATGCTGGTGGTGTTCGATATGGTGACGCGCTGGTTGCGGGCCAACGGTTACAAGCTGACCTACGTGCGCAACATCACTGATATAGACGACAAGATCATCGCTCGGGCCGCCGAGAGCGGCGAGAGCGTGGAAGTGCTCACCCGTCGCGTCATCGGGTGTGTGCAAGAGGATGAGCGCGCCCTCGGTGTGCTGCCACCGGATATGGAGCCTCGTGCCACCCAATCCATCCAGGCCATGGTGGATATGGTGGCGGAGCTCGTGAACAAAGGTTTCGCCTACCAGGGGACGAATGGCGACGTGTTCTACGCTGTGGCCAAGTTCAAAGACTATGGCCAGCTCTCTGGCAAGCGTCTCGAAGATCTGCGAGCCGGTGAACGGGTGGATGTGGACACCCACAAGCGCGATCCCCTGGATTTCGTCCTGTGGAAGAGCGCCAAGCCTGGTGAGCCCTCCTGGCCATCTCCCTGGGGTCCTGGGCGGCCAGGCTGGCATATCGAATGCTCGGCCATGTCCACCCAAGCCTTGGGCAACCACTTCGACATCCACGGTGGTGGCATGGATCTGCAGTTCCCCCATCACGAGAACGAGATCGCCCAGTCCGAGGCGGCCACTGGTGAGCATTACGCGAACCTCTGGATGCACAACGGGTTCGTCAATGTGGATGACGAGAAGATGTCCAAATCCCTGGGCAACTTCTTCATGGTGCGGGATGTGCTCAAGCTGTACCCGGCGGAGGTCATCCGCTATTTCATACTGGCGAGCCATTACCGCAGCCCGGTGAATTATTCCGATGCGCAGCTGGATCAGGCACGCAGCAGTCTGGGCCGCCTCTATATAGCTCTACGCAACATGCCGGTCGCGACCGCACCCAAGGACAGCGAGTACCGCACGAAGTTCGCCGCAGCCATGGACGATGATTTCAATACTTCCGCTGCCATCAGCGTGCTGTTCGATCTCGCCCGGGAGGTCAATACGCTCAAAGACAGTAAGCCCGCAGAAGCTCAAGCCCTTGCTGCACTGCTGAAAGAGTTGGGCGGACTGCTGGGTTTCTTGCAGTCGGATCCTGAAGCTTATCTGCAGGCAGGAGCCGTGCAAGATGGCCTGACGGCGGAAGAGGTGGAGAGACTCATCGCGGCGCGCAAGGCAGCGCGAGTCGCCAAGGATTGGAAGGAAGCGGATCGTCTCAGAGCGGAGCTGGATGCAGCGGGGATCGTGATCGAAGATGGGGCTGGTGGTACAACTTGGCGCCGTAAGTGATTATTTGCCGTCGTGCTGTTCTGCGGCGGTCAGGGTGTTCACCAGTAGCATCGTGACGGTCATGGGGCCGACGCCTCCCGGTACTGGCGTGATGAGTGCGGCTCTCTCCCGTGCCGCTTCGAATTCCACATCGCCCACGAGTTTGCCGCTTGGCAGTCGATTCATGCCCACGTCGATCACTGTGGCGCCGGGTTTCACCCACGCACCCTTCACCAACGCAGGCTTGCCCACGGCCACCACCAGGATGTCTGCTTCGGCTACATGCTGATCCGTATGGGCCGTGAAGCGGTGGCAGACGGTGACCGTGGCGCCCATGAGCAGGAGCTCCAGTGCCATGGGCCGGCCGACGATGTTGGATGCACCCACCACCACTGCATGCCTGCCTATGAACTTCTCGCCGTAATGTTCCAGGAGCTTGACGATGCCATAGGGGGTGCAGGGGCGGAGCTTGGGGATGCGCTGAGCCAGGCGGCCGATGTTGTAGGGGTGGAACCCGTCCACATCCTTATCCGGGCGGATGCGCTCGATCACCTGTTCCGTCCGGATATGGGCGGGCAGGGGCAGCTGCACCAGGATGCCGTCGATGGCGGGATCACGGTTCAGCTCGTCGATGAGGGTCAGGATTAGGTTCTCGGGGGTCTCCGCCGGCAGGTCGAAGGCCCTGGATACGAAGCCCACTTCCTCGCAGGCCTGACGCTTGTTGCGCACGTATATCTGCGAAGCCGGTCTCGT
>CAWFOE010000008.1:0-278459 GCA_963817285.1 uncultured Pseudomonadota bacterium
CTGTTCTCATAGACCGACATGGGGAACGGTGTCGGCTTCTGGAAAACCATACCCACCTTGGCGCGCAGCAGGTTGAGATCCTGGCCGCTGGCCAGGATGTTGTTGCCATCCAGATGTATCTCGCCAGCGGCCCGCTGTTCGGGGTAAAGCTCGTAGATACGGTTTAGGGTGCGCAGCAGCGTGGACTTGCCGCAGCCGGAAGGGCCGATGAAAGCGGTCACCTGCTTCTCGGGGATACGCATCTCGATCCCGTGCAGGGCATGGAACTTCCCGTAGTAGAAGTCCAGCTTGCGGACGTCGATCTTGGGGTTCTCTATGTTCGGGCTGCTCATGGTGTCACTTTCCGAAAGAAGGTGTGCGCAACAGGAAGCGCGCGGTGATGCTCAATACTAGGATGGCGGCAGTGATCATCAGCGCTCCGGCCCAGGCGAGCTGCTGCCAGCCTTCGTAAGGGCTCATGGCGAACTGGAAGATCATCACAGGCAGGTTGGCGATGGGCTGGGCCATGTCGGTGGTGCGGAATTGGTTATTGAGGGCGGTGAACAAGAGTGGCGCGGTCTCGCCGCTGATGCGTGCGACACCCAGGATCACGCCTGTCAGCATGCCGGCCAGGGACGCGCGATGCACGATGAATACCGTCACTTTCCAGCGCGGCGCGCCTAGGGCTGCTGCCGCTTCGCGCATCTGGTCAGGCACGAGCCGCATCATGTCCTCGGTGGTGCGCAACACGACCGGCATCATGATGATGGCCAGGGATATGCCGCCGGCCCATCCGGAGAAGTGCCCCAGAGGTGCCACCGCCACGCCGTAAACGAACACGCCGATGACGATAGAGGGCGCGCTCAGCAGGATGTCGTTGATGAAGCGGATCAGGGACGCCAGACGGTTGGCCCGGCCGTATTCCGCGAGCCAAGTGCCTGCTAGCAGCCCTACCGGTGTACCGATGAGCACACCGACGCCGGTGAGCAGGAGTGAGCCGATCATGGCATTGGCCATACCGCCCGGGGCACCTGGCGGCGGCGTATCGCTGGTGAACAGCTGGAGATTGAGTGCACTCACGCCATGGCTGATGAGCGTCCAGAGCAGCCAGGCGAGCCAGAACAGACCGAATACCGTGGCCACCATGGACATGAAGAGATTGAAGACGTTCAGACCACGCCTGAACAGGTACCGGCGGCTGGCGCTCTTGTTCATCACGTGCGGGATCCTTCCCGGGCCGCCATGCGCATCAACATGAACTTGGCGATGGCCAGCACCACGAACGTGACCAGGAACAGGATGAGGCCCAAGGCGATGAGTGAAGATGTGTACAAGGGGCCCACCGCCTCGGAGAACTCGTTGGCGAGGGTCGAGGAGATGGTGTTGCCCGGCATGAAGAGCTGCATGCTGATGTCATGGCTGTTGCCGATGACGAAGGTGACGGCCATGGTCTCGCCCAGGGCGCGTCCCAGGCCCAGCATGACGCCGCCCATCACGCCGACCCGGGTATACGGCAACACCACGTTCCACATGACTTCCCAGGTGGTGCAGCCGAGGCCGTACGCCGATTCCTTGAGCACCGTGGGTACCACTTCGAACACGTCGCGCATCACCGAGGTGACGAAGGGGATGACCATGATCGCGAGTATCAGGCCCGCGGTGAACACGCCGATGCCGATGGGCACGCCCTGGAAAAGGCCGCCGATGAGCGGCAGCTTGCCCAGATGGTTGATCATCCAGGGCTGTACCTTATCGGCGAAGATGGGCGCGAAGACGAACAGGCCCCACATGCCGTAGATGATGCTGGGGATAGCTGCCAGGAGTTCCACTGCCGTGCTCACCGGGCGGCGCAGCCAGGCAGGCGCCAGCTCAGTGATGAACAGGGCGATGCCGAAACTCACGGGCAAAGCGATGATCATGGCGACCAGGGAGGTCGCCAGAGTGCCGTAGATGGACGTGAGGGCCGAGAACTTGCCCAGTACCGGGTCCCATTCGGTCCCGGTGAAGAAATGGAAGCCGAAGGTATGGAACGCTGGCCAGGCTTTGGTGATGAGCACGCCGATGATGGCGAGGATCAATCCCAGCACAGTGAGCGCCGCCACCTGGGTGAGCCCGCGGAACAGCAGGTCAGCCAGAGAATCGCGCCAGCGGGTTGTATGGCTCGAGCCGCTCACGGCATGGGTTTCCGTTTCCAGTAGCTCTTCAGACAACACATGCTCACCGGTAATGGCTTGAAGGATCGGGCTCGCGCGGCCTCAGGAACTTGCCGTTACCGCCGCCCCGAGTGGTGGTCGGGGCAGTCTAGGGGTGAAATATGGCACAAATATGACAATCGAGGCAGATGGGCCCGATGGGCCTTGGCATGGAGCGGAGTCCGGCTCACCGACGGCGCACGCAATCCGCCGGAGGTGCGGATCGCGCATCCCGCGGCGGCGGATTTTTGGCCAGACCTCAGGTCAATTGAGGCCGAAGCGTCGGGTCAAACGGGATTTCGCCCACTGGGTCAGCGTGATGTACCCCACCATGATGAACGGCATCACCAGCAGGAACGACATGGGCACCGGCACCATGCTCAAGCCGTGAGCAAAGTTGCTGTACGGCAACCACATGCCGATGGCGCACACCGCGATGGTGGTGAACAAGAGCGGCCAGCTGGGCCAGCTCTGCAGGAACGGCACCTTGCCGGTGCGTATCACATGCACGATGAGGGTCTGGCTCACGATGGACTCGATGAACCAGCCGGTCTGGAATAGCTTCTCGTCGTGCCATGCACCATAGAAGTAGATGAGCACGCCGAAGGTCACATAGTCGAACACCGAGCTCAAGGGTCCGATCACCAGCATGTACCAGCCGATGTTGCGTAGATCCCAGCGGCGCGGCTTCTCCAGGTATTCCGGATCCACGTTGTCCGTAGGGATGGCGATCTGCGAGAAGTCGTAGAGCAGGTTGTTCACCAGGACCTGGATGGGCACCAGGGGCACGAACGGCAGGAAGATGCTCGCGCCCAGCACGCTGAACATGTTGCCGAAGTTGGAGCTGGCACCCATCTTGATGTACTTGACGATGTTGCCGAAGACCTTGCGGCCCTCCAGCACGCCCTCCTCCAGCACCAGCAGGTTCTTCTCCAGCAGGATGATGTCGGCGGATTCCTTGGCGATGTCCACCGCGGTGTCCACGGAGATGCCCACGTCGGCGGCCTTGAGGGCCGGCGCCGTCGTTGATGCCGTCACCCAGGAAGCCCACCACGTGGCCCTTGCGATGCAAGGCGCGGATCACTCGCGCCTTCTGGTCCGGCGACGAGCTTGGCGAACACCGAGGTCGTCTCCGCCGGCTGTCGGCGAGCTCTTCGTCGCTCATGCCTTCGCAGATCTCGGCCGAGCACGATATGCGAGACCTCGAGAGCCGACTTGCGAGCAGATCTTGCGGGTCACCGTGTCGTTGTCGCCGGTGAGCACCTTCACCGCCACGCCGTGCTGGTGGAGCTTGGCGATGGCCGGGTTCGGCGCTCTCCTTGGGCGGATCCAGGAAGGCGATGTAACCCAGGAGCACCATGCCGCGATTCGTCAGCGACGCTGTAGGCGCGCTTGGCCTCGATGGTCTCCTTGTAAGCCACGCGCGATGACCCGGAAACCGTCCTCGTTCAGGGCGAGGGTCACGTCCTGGATGCGCAGCAGATCTTCCGGTACCAGGGGCTCGATCTCGCCCGCTATCTCGGCCCGGTCGCAGATGCTGAATATCTCTTCCACGGCTCCCTTGCAGATGAGCACATGGCGCGCTTCCTCTTCTTCCACCACCACCGACATGCGGCGGCGTTGGAAGTCGAAAGGGATCTCGTCGACTTTGCGGTAATTCTTTTCCGGGTGCAGATCGGCATACATGTCGACCTTCTCCAGTACCGCTACGTCCAGGAGATTGCGCAGACCGGACTGGTAATAACTGTTCAGGAAGGCGAACTCCAGCACCCGCTCGCTCTCGATACCGTGGATGTCCACGTGCTTCTCCAGGAACACCTTGTCCTGGGTGAGGGTGCCGGTCTTGTCGGTGCAGAGCACGTCCATGGCACCGAAGTTCTGGATGGAGCTCAGGCGCTTGACGATGACCTTGTGGCGCGACATCACCAGCGCGCCCTTTGGCCAGGTTGCTGCTGAGGATCATCGGCAGCATCTCCGGAGTGAGACCCACGGCCACGGCCATGGCGAACAGGAAGGCATCACCCCAGGCGTGCTTGGTGAGGCCGTTGATGAGGAATACCGTGGGCACCATGACGGCCATGAAGCGGATCATGAGCCAGGTGAACTTGTGGATGCCCTTGTCGAAACTGGTCTGGGTGCGGTCCACTCCCAAGGTGCTGGCCAAGGCGCCGAAATAAGTGTTGGCGCCGGTCATGACCACGATGGCGATGGCGGTGCCACTCACCACGTTGGTTCCCATGAAGCATAGGTTGGGAAGATCGAGTGGACTGCCGGACGCCTCCTCCAGGGCGGTGGCGGTCTTCTCCACCGGCAGGGATTCGCCGGTCAGGGCTGCCTGGTTGATGAACAGGTCCTTGGCCGAGAGCAGTCGCACGTCCGCCGGGATCATGTCGCCGGCAGAGAGCTGTACCAGGTCGCCTGGCACCAATTCGTCCAGGGGCACTTGCTTGCGCACCGCTTTGTAGGTGATGCGAGACTTGCGCTTCTCGGCTTTCTTCTCTTCGTCCTCTTCGACGCCCTCTCCTGCCTCTTCGTCTTCGGGCTCCTCCACCTCTTCACGACGCAAGGCCGTGGCAGTGGTCTTCACCATGGCCCGCAGCTTCTCGGCCGCATTGGTGGAGCGCGCTTCCTGCACCCAAGAGAGCACCACCGACAGGAACACCATGAAGCCGATGATGACACCGCCGTCGATATCCCCGGTGACGAAGGAGACCACCGTCAGCACGATCAGGAGGATGTTGAGCGGGTTCACCAGACGGGTGAAGAGCTGTTTCAGGAAGCTCTTCTTCTCCTCCCGGACCACGGTATTGCGGCCGTATTCTGCGATGCGCTCTTCGGCCTCAGACTCGATGAGGCCCTGGATACTGGTGCGGAACTCATCGAAGGTGTCGTCTGCCGCCATGCGGCTGACCGCCACCAGGCGCTCAGACACACGCGCGCCAGCCTGCCCCCCGGCGGAATCACTGCCGCGGAAGAAACCCATGATGCGCTGCACTGTGCCAGCTACCTTCATTTCCATACATCACCCGTTACACGGAATTTCATATGAGCCCCGCCGGACCGGATGGCGCGGCGGGGACGGGCATCCACACTGTACGCCATGTCCTTATTAAGAGGGCATGGCTCACTATGGATGCATACCATCTTTCAATACTGCAGATGCAGGCGCAGTCCATAGACACGCGCCGGGCCCCGGTCTCTGTTGTAACCGGGGTTCTCGATGAACTGGATATCCGGGCTGATCTGGGCGTACTCCCCTACCTGCACACGGTAATAAGCTTCCATGACGGATTCATGGCCATAGTCGAGACGTCCATCGCAGAGTTCGAAGCCGCAGCCGCCCAGTTCCAGGTAGCGCTGGTGGACGGCAGATATGCCGTCGATCACCACCGCCACCCCGAGCCGATCGGCGGTCCGGCCCCAATGGGTGCCGGAGATCTGCGTGCCAAGGCTCAAGGTCCGGTCCACTTCGGTGAATTCGAAGGTCTCGGTCTGGCCATCGTTCCAGCCGGCCCGCAGGAACAGGCCGGTATCGCCGTCGTCCGCCAGGGGTTGTTCCAGGTTGAACCCGAAGCCGTGTTTCTCACGGCCATCCGCATCGTCCGACGCCACATCCGGCGTCAAGCCTGTCGCCAGGGCTTTGTCGATCGCATCCTGATAGATGCCCATGCGTGCCACGTTCCGGTACAGCAGGAAGCGCAGCACGGTGCCGGAGCTGTCCGGCATCAGGTCCAGCTCCAGGTTGTCGCCGTGGGCCCGGGGCAGCGGCCATTCCAGGGCTTCCTGATTGGCCCGTTGGGACATGCGATAGATGCCGAACTTCAATGACCAGGTGGACTGCAGGTAACCGAACACCAGACCATCGGTATAGCCGCGGGTGTCTGCCGCATAGTCGTATGCCCCATCGTTGACGAGCGCCCAGCTCTCGAACTCGGTGCGGGCGCTGTTGGCATAGCGGTTCTGGTCGAAATCGTCTCCTACCGCGAGCTTGCCGGCTTTGAACAGGAAGGCCTGGGTGGGTGTCTCCCCCGGCAGCTGATCCTGCGCACGGGCCACGGGCGCGACTCCATCGCCCAGGGGTAACAGGTACTGCAGGTAAGCGCGCGCTATATAAGCATCCTTGGGTAGGCTGGTGCCGGCCCGCACCACGTCACCGTCCGTCGGGCTGCCGAGACCCTGGGCATTGCCCAAGCCATCGCCCACGAAGCGCTCTATATCCAGATAGCTCTGCCACCGGGAGCTGATGGCCATGCCGAAATAGACCCCGAAGGTTTGGCTGGTAGCATCATCCCCATTAGATGGGAAACTCTGTGGGCCTGAGTAAGCCGCGCTGAAAGGTTCCAGATGCTGATAGATACCGTTGTACTGGGCGGCTAGGAGCACGGGTTCCCAGGCCTGGGCAGCAGGAGACGGTGCCGGAGCTTGGGATTCATCCCCATAGGCGGCCAGCCACGGGCTGAGGCTCAGCACCAAAGCCGCCAGCGGCCAATAGCCGCGGTCCGAGACTCTGAATTTCTTGCCATGCATCGTCATGCGCCACCTTCTCCGGGCAGTGACGGACACCGCCGCCGCACAGACCACGCTGGCGGGCAGACCATTGCGTCGGAAGCGATCCGTTCATTCCGCAGCACACTATCGAGGTATCTTGAGACCCGCCCTGGTGGGGCGGTCAGGAAGCGCGCTGCCTCGTCATTCGTCGGCGAGACAGCGGCAGGGGAAAGAGGATGGAATTCGCGCCCGCGGCCTCACCGGACCTGGTTTTCGTTTCTAGGGCTACTGTCCATGGATGTTCCGTTCGATCGAGACGGCGCAAGTGTAGTCCAGGATCGTCATGTGTCAAGAAAAATTTCTCTTACACGGACGAATCTTCATGGGCATGAATGGATGCGAAGGCTAACAGCGGAATGTGACCATCAGATGAAACCCGCCGCCGGTACCCTGCGATACCGGCGGCGGTGCAGTCATCAGTTACTTCTTGCCACCGGTGCCGTTGGACGTGGCCTTCTTGCTGGTCTTGCGCGGCTGGCGGGTCTTGCGGACAGTGTGCTTGCCCTTCTGGACCGTGCTGGCCGGCTTGGCGGCCGGAGCGGCAGGAGCCGCGGAAGCCTGGGGAGCCTGTGTCGGGGCGGTGCCATCGGCGAAGGCAGCAGATGCGGCGCCCAGGGCCAAGAGGGTGCTGAAGACGATGGCGAGTGATCTTTTCATAGCTATCTCCTTGTGGGTTTCGAGGGGTGCGGCTTTATGCCGCCCTTAGCCACAACAACGGGGAGTAGCCCTCTAGAGTTGACCTCGCGCTGAAGCCAATAAATCTTGGAGTGAGTGTAAACCGGGCGGCGGTTAAAACGTAGCGGAAACCGCCTGCATCCAAGGCAGCGGCCGAGCATAAATGAATCGCCCTGACGTAGGCTCAAACCTACGTCAGGGCGTTAAGTCAGATATCAACCGTTGGGCTGGCCAGAGCCCGTGCTGGCTGCCGGCACCGGAATGCTCCCAGATTGCTGCTTGTCCTGACTGATGTCCTGGTGAGAATTTTGGATGTCCTTCTTATCCTTATTGATGTTGCGATTATCCGCATTGATGGTCTGCTGGTCCTTATTGATATTCTTGCCTTGCTGGGCGATCGCTTTCTTATCTGCGGCGACAGCGGCAGCATTGCCAGCCCTCTCATCTTTGCGCAGTTTCTCACCGTCGGCGGCGCGCGTCTGTTTCGCTTTGTTTATATCCACTTGTTCGTTTTGGGCGTTATCGCCTTGCTTAACTATCTTCTGATGGTCTTTGAGGATGTTGCTCTGCTCCTGAGCTACCGAGGTGGAAGCGGCAGGTGCGCTGCTATCAGCCAGCGCCAATGAAGAGACCCCCAGCGCCAATAACGTAGCAGCGACTAAAGTGAAAGAGCGTTTCATGACTTGAACTCCTCTTTGTAATATAGACAATTGACCCCAAAAGTTGATTATGGCGTATAGCCGAGGTTCGGCGCCAGCCAGCGTTCGGCGGTCTCCATATCCATGCCTTTACGTAGGCATAGTCAGCGACCTGGTCGCGGTCTATGCGACCCACAGCGAAGTAGCGTGATTCGGGATGTGAGAAATAGAACCCACTCACCGCGGCGGCAGGCCACATGGCGTAGCTCTCGGTGAGACGGATCCCGGCCTTCGCGCTCTGCACCCAGCAGTTCCCAGAGGGTGCCCTTCTCGGTATGCTCTGGACAAGCGGGATACCCTGGTGCGGGTCGTATGCCTGCGTACTCTTCGCGGATCAGGGAATCGTTGTCGAGGTGCTCGTCCCGAGCGTAACCCCAGAACTCGCGCCGTACCCGCGAGTGCAGATGTTCTGCGAAAGCCTCGGCCAAACGGTCCGCTAGGGCCTTCAACAGGATGGCGTTGTAGTCATCGTGGTCCGCTTCGAACTCCCGCACCCGCGCCTCGAGGCCGATGCCGGCGGTGACCGCGAAAGCACCCAGATGATCCGCGAGGCCCGTATCACGGGGCGCCACGTAATCCGTCAGGCAGCGGTTGGGTCGGCCGGCGGGTTTCTGCTGTTGCTGGCGCAGGAAACGGAAGGTTATCTGGCACTCTTCTCGCGCCTCGTCCCAGTACACCGCGATGTCGTCGCCGTTCACCGCGTTGGCAGGGAACAAGCCATAGACCGCTCGGGCAGTGAGCCATTTCTCAGCGATGCACTCGATCGAGCATCGCTTCTGCGTCTTTCAGCAGCTTCCGAGCGATGTCGCCCTTCTCCGGATCATCCAGGATCTTGGGATAGCTGCCCTTCATCTGCCAGGCATGGAAGAACGGCGTCCAATCTATGTAAGGAGCGCAGGATCTCCAAGCGGATAGTCATTCAAGCACCTCCACTCCGAGGCTCGGCGGTGCAGGCGGCGCATACCTGTTCCAATCGATGGGTGTGCGGTTGGCCCGGGCCTGCTCGAGGCTAAGCCAGGCGTTCATCCTGGCCGCGGTTGCGCATGCTCGACCCGCAACTTCGCATATTCCGCCTGGATGGCCTTGATCACTTCGGCGCGGCCCTCGCCCAGGAGGCCCGCCGCCACACCCACGGCGCGAGAGGCATCCTTCACATAGGTCACGGCGCCTGAGTAATGGGGCGCGATCTTGACCGCGGTGTGGGCACGGGAGGTGGTGGCACCGCCGATCAACAGCGGCAGGCTGAAGTGTCTCCCGCTGCATCTCCTTCGCCACGTGCGCCATCTCGTCGAGGGACGGGGTGATGAGGCCCGGAGAGGCCGATGAGATCCACGCGCTCGGCCCGCGCCGTCTCCAGTATCTTGCGCGCCGACACCATGACGCCGAGATCCAGCACTTCGTAATTGTTGCACTGCAGCACGATGCCCACGATGTTCTTGCCGATGTCGTGCACGTCGCCCTTGACGGTCGCCATGAGTATCCGGCCCTTGGGCTTCACTTCACCCTGCTTCTCTTTCTCTATATAGGGTGTGAGGTAGGCCACCGCCTTCTTCATGACCCGGGCGGACTTGACCACCTGGGGCAGGAACATCTTGCCTTCACCGAACAGGTCGCCCACCACGTTCATGCCGTCCATGAGCGGACCTTCGATGACGTCCAGGGGCCGGGCCGGAGGCGGCGCGCCTCTTCCGCGTCTTCCTCTATATAGTCGGCGATACCCTGCACCAGGGCATGCACGATGCGCTCACGCACCGGCAACTGGCGCCAGGCCAGATCCACCACCTGACGGGCGCCACCCTGCTCCAGGGTGGCGGCGAACTGCAGCAGCCGTTCCGTGGAATCCGGCCGGCGGTTCAGCAGCACGTCTTCCACGTGCTCCAGGAGTTCCTTGGGTATCTCCTGGTACACCGCCAGCTGGCCGGCGTTCACGATACCCATGTTCATGCCGGCGCGGATGGCGTGGTACAGGAAGGCCGCGTGCATGGCCTCGCGTACCTTGTTGTTGCCGCGGAAGGCGAAGGATACGTTGCTCACGCCGCCGCTCACCAGCACCCCGGGCAGACGCCGCTTGATCTCGGCCACCGCCTGGATGTAATCCAGCGCATAGGCGTTGTGGGCCTCGATGCCGGTGCCCACCGCGAAGATGTTGGGGTCGAAGATGATGTCCTCGGCGGGGAAACCAAGTTTCCCAGTGAGGAGCCCATAGGCCCGTTCGCAGACGGCGACGCGTCGCTCCAGGTTATCCGCCTGACCTTGTTCGTCGAAGGCCATGACCACCACCGCCGCGCCAGTGGCGCTGGGCGAGTCGCGCCTGCCGCAGGAAGGACTCTTCGCCTTCCTTGAGGCTGATGGAGTTCACCACGCTTTGCCCTGGACGCATTTGAACCTGCTCTCCAGGATCTCCCAGCGCGAGGAATCCAGCATCACCGGCACCCGGGCGATGTCCGGTTCCGCGGCGATGAGACACAGGAAACGTTCATCGCAGCCACGCCGTCCAGCATGCCTTCGTCCATGTTCACGTCTATGACCTGGGCGCCGTTCTGCACCTGTTCTCGGGCGACATCCAGCGCGGCTTCGTAGTTGCCCGCCAGGACGAGCTTCTTGAACTTGGCGGAACCAGTGACGTTGGTACGTTCGCCCACGTTTACGAAGAGACTGTCAGGACCGATGTTGAAAGGCTCCGAGCCCGGCCAGCCGGCAACGAGGTTCGATCACGGGCATCTGACGCGGCGGTGGCGACTACCGCCACGCTGGCGCATGTATATGTTCCGGCGTCGTGCCACAGCAGCCACCCACGATGTTGACCAGCCCCTCGCTCACCCATTCGCCTATGTGGTGTGCCATATGGGCGGGCGTCTCGTCGTAACCGCCGAAAGCATTAGGCAGCCCAGCGTTAGGGTGGCAGCTCACGTAGCAATCCGCGAGCGCAGAGAGCTCTTGTACGAAGGGACGCAATTGTTCGGCGCCGAGGGCGCAATTAAGCCGATACTGAAGGGCTGCACGTGGCGTACCGAGTTCCAGAACGCTTCGACGGTCTGCCCCGACAGGGTACGTCCGCTCAGATCCGTGATGGTGACGGAGATCATCACCGGCACGCGGGCACCGCTCGCTTCGAAATGCTCCTGGATGGCCGCCAGAGCTGCCTTGCAGTTTAAGGTGTCGAATATGGTCTCTACCAGGAGGAGATCGGCTCCGCCGTCCAGCAAGCCGCGGATAGCCACGGCATAGGTCTCGCGCAACTCGTCGAAACTGATGTTGCGGAAGCCGGGATCGTTCACTTCTGGAGACATGGATGCGGTACGGCTGGTGGGGCCCAGCACTCCCGCCACGAAGCGCGGTTGATCTGGAGTGCGGGCACCCGCTTCCACCGTCAACTTCTTGGCAAGCTTCGCTGCTTCCAGGTTGAGTTCATAGACCAGGGCCTCAGTGCCATAATCCGCCTGAGAGGTAGCCGTGGAGTTGAAGGTGTTGGTCTCGAGGATGTCGGCGCCAGCATCCAGATATGCTTGATGGATGCCAGCGATGATGTCGGGGCGCGTCAGGGTCAGAAGATCGTTGTTGCCCTTGAGATCCCTTCCGTGAGCTGCGAAACGTGAACCGCGGAAATCCTGCTCGCCGAGATCATGAGTCTGGATCATAGTACCCATGGCGCCATCCAGGATCAGGATGCGCTCGGACATGAGCTCTTCAAGTCTGGCGAGACAATCCATGGAGTTCAGGTCCCTGTAGCCTTGACCGCGTCGCCGGAGGTGGCGGTCGGGCGCACCCCCAGTAGGCGACAGATGGCACGCGTCAGTTCCGGGCGGTTAAGGGTGTAGAAATGGAATTCATGCACGCCCTCTTCCTGCAACATGCGGCACTGTTGACCTGCCACATGGGCCGCCACCAGTTTGCGGGTCTCCGGGTCGTCGTCCAGTCCGTCGAAGAAGTCGGCTAGCCAGCGCGGCACGCTGGCGCCGCAGCGGGCACTGAACTGCTTCACCTGCTTGAAGTTGGTGACCGGCAGGATGCCAGGCACGATGGGCACAGTGATGCCACGCGCGGCAGCCCGGTCACGGAAGCGCAGATACACGCCCACGTCGAAGAAATATTGAGTGATGGCGCGGCTCGCCCCCGCATCCACCTTGCGTTTCAGGTTATCCAGGTCTGCATCCGCCGAGAGGGCTTCCGGATGGGTTTCGGGATGGGCCGCGACGCTGATCTCGAAGTCGGCGACCCGCTTCAGGCCCGCCACTAGCTCAGCAGCGCGCTCGTAGCCTTCGGGGTGTGGCGCATAGCGTCCGCCCCCGGCGGGATCGCCGCGCAAGGCCACGATGTGGCGCACACCCGCATTCCAATAACGCTGGGCCACGCCATCGATGTCTTGGCGGCTCGCTCCCACGCAATTGAGATGGGCCGCTGGCCTTAAGCCAAGCTTCTCGCGGATAGCGATGACGGTATCGTGAGTGCGCTCCCGGGTGGAACCCCCTGCACCGTAGGTGACAGAGACGAAGCGAGGCGAGAGCGGCGCCAGACGCGATAGCGCCTGCCATAGCTTCTGCTCCATGGCCGCATCGCTAGGCGGGAAGAATTCGAAGGAGATGGCCGGCACCACGGGGAAGGCATGCCTGTCCCAGGCAGTGGAGAGAGGGTTCATCCTGATAGGCTCCTGACTCTTTAGCAGTCGGCGGACTGACCGCCGTATCGCCCTGCAAGTTGTCACTTAAACGGCGATGTTCGATGCCTTCCGCACCAGGCACAAAAAAACCTGCTCAGCTTTCCACCACTTAAAAAAGTGGGAGCTAGAGCAGGTTCGTACGGCGATCCCGCTTTAGCTGCATTTATAGAGCGCCCGCAAGCTGAGTCTCAAATCGGCGCTATGACGTAAGTATCGGATATATAAGGCTATCTGTCAATGATGGCCCGCATCCTCCCTGAGATGCCTGAGATGGCGCCAGATCCACCAGACCGCTCCCGCCAGGATGATGGCGACGATCGCTGCATCGAAACGATGGAAATACACTCCCAGGCTGCCCCACTGCTCGCCCAAGCGCTCACCCACCCAGGCGAGGGCCCAGCACCAGATGAGAGAACCGATGAAACTGTAGGCGATGAACTTGCCCATGCTCATGCGCGCGACACCCGCAGGGAAGGCGATGAAGGTGCGCACTACAGGCAGGAGACGACCTATCAGGATGATGATGTCGCCGTGCCGCGCGAACCAGCGGTCTGCGAGATCGAGATCGCGATGGGAGATGAGGAGATACCGACCATACTTCTGCACGAGAGGGCGCCCGCCCCAGACGCCCACCGCATAGGCCACCAGAGAACCCAGTACGCATCCGATGGCGCCAGCGAGGGCCACGCCCCAGAGAGAGAGTTCTCCGCGCGATACCAGATACCCGGCGAACGGCATGGTGACTTCAGAAGGCAGCGGGATGCAGGCGCTCTCGATGGCCATGAGCAAGACGATGCCGCCGTAGCCCAGGGATGAGATCACGCCGATGATGAAAGTAGCGAGACCCGCCAGCAGTTTACCGAGCATGGGTCAGTGCCGGTCTTCGCCGCGGGAAAGTCGGCGGACGCGCAGGTCATTGAGTTGCAGGCGGATACCGAGCTCCATGGTCCGGTCCGGCGGTATCTGGTAGAAGTCCGTGGCCCGCAGGGCATTGCGCGAGAGGAAGGCGAAGAGTTTCTCGCGCCAAGCCCACATGGAGCGGGCGTTCTTGAGACCCGACACCAGGGTCTCGCGGCCGATGTAATAGGTCGCCTTCTCTGGGTCCATGTTCAGGCCGAAGTTCTTCACCTTTGACAAGGCCTTCGGGATGTTCGGTATCTGCATGAAGCCATAGTGCACGTAGATCCGGTAGAAGCCCTGGTCCATCTTCTGGAACTCCAGTCGTTGGGCAGGATGCACCAAAGGCACGTCATCCGTGAGCACCGATAGGAGTATCACCTGCTCATGCAACACCTGGTTCAGTTCCAGGTGGCGTTGCAACATGGGTGGTGTGCCCAGGTTCGGCGCGGCCATGAAGATAGCCGTGCCCGGCACCCGTACCGGTTTGATGCGCTTGATGTGCTCCAGGAACACATCCAGGGGTTCGGTGCTCTCGCGCAGGCGCTCGATGAGGTTGCTGCGACCGGTACTCCACGTGGACATGATGGTGAAGCCGATGAGGCCCACTAGAAGCGGCAACCAGCCGCCATCCCAGATCTTGTAGATGTTGGCGAAGAAGAACATCAGGTCCACGACCAGGAGGCCTGCGGTGATGGGATACACCGCGAGCGGGCTCCATTTCCACTGATCACGCATGGCGAAGAAGATCAGCACCGTGGTGATGACCATGGTGGAGCTGACCGCTACGCCGTAGGCCGTGGCCAGATTATCCGAGGTGCGGAAGCCCAGCACGATGCCGATGGTCGCCACCATAAGTACCCAGTTGAGGGCGGGTACGTAGAGCTGTCCCTTCTCGTCCATGGAAGTGCGCACGATGGTGAGGCGCGGGCTCTGGCCGAATTGGATGGCCTGACCCATTAGAGAGAAGGCACCGGAGATGACCGCCTGGGAAGCGATCACCGTGGCGATGGTTGCGAGCGCCACCAGGGGATACAGGAACCAGGCGGGCGAGAGGCTGTAGAAGAGCTGTTGCGCACCGTGCTCCGGATGGGCGAGCAACGCCGCACCCTGACCGAGATAGTTCAGCACCAGAGCTGGCATCACATACCAGAACCAGGCGAGGCGGATAGGACCACGGCCGAAATGACCGATGTCCGCGTACAAGGCTTCCGCCCCGGTGACGCACAGGAACACGGCACCTAGCACCAGGATATCCGCGAAGCCGTGATGGAAGATGAATCCCACGGCATAGGCCGGATTGAGAGCCATGATCACCATGGGGTAATGCAGGATCGCGTTCACGCCCAAGACCGAGATCACGATGAACCAGACAGTCATGACCGGGCCGAACACTGCGCCCACCCGGCTGGTACCGTTGCGCTGGATGGCGAATAGGATCACCAGCACCACCACCGTGATGAGGATGATGTGCGTGCGAGACAGGGCGACGGAGCCGAGCTGCAGGCCCTCCACCGCGCTCAACACCGAGATAGCCGGCGTCAGCATGCCGTCGCCGTACAGGAGCGCGGCGCCGAAGATGCCGAGAGCGATGAGCAGGCGCGCGCGGCGCTTATGTCTCCGGCCCCATGGATCCAAGAGAGCCAGGAGCGCCAGGATGCCGCCCTCGCCTTTGTTGTCAGCGCGTAGTACCAACGATTGGTATTTAAGGCAGACGATGATGACGAGCGACCAGAACACCAAAGACAACACGCCGAGGACGTTCTCGGGGGTGATGGCGAGGCCGTTGGCGGAGGAGAAACAGCTGCTCAGGGTATAGAGGGGGCTCGTTCCGATGTCGCCGAACACCACGCCCAAGGCACCCAAGCCCAGAGCAAAGAAGCGCTTGCGGTCCATGTGGCCGTCACCATTCCCGTTGCCGTAGCCATTGCGGCGGCTGGTGGTTTCGGAGGTCTGTTCGTTGTTGTGCGACATGTTCAGGCTGCCCGCATCCCCAAAAAGCAACCGGCTGGTCTCGAAGCGAGGACCAGCCGGCGGATCAATTCGGTTGATTTAATTCAATAGAATCAATAAGTTCGCTAGAAACCCCATGTCAGGGGCGCGAAATTATACTCCAAAGGCTGTGACGTGCCAGTGGTGGCCGAAAAAGCCCTATTGGACCTTGGCATCCCGCATCACCCCCACCACCACCCCCTCGATCAGGAGTTCCTGGCTGCGGACATCCACCACGATGGGGTTGAAAGAGGGGTTTTCGGGCAGGAGGTGCACTTCAGGGCCTTGCAGGCGGTAACGCTTCACCGTCACCTCGTCCCCCAGGCGGGCCACCACGATCTGGCCATTGCGTACGTCCGCAGAGCGGCTGACGGCGACCAAGTCACCGTCCATGATGCCGGCGTCGCGCATGCTCATGCCGCGCACGCGCAGCAGGAAGTCGGGCTTGGGGTGGAACATATGCGGATCCATGCGTACCCGGCCTTCCAGGTGCTGTTCCGCCAAAATAGGACTGCCCGCCGCTACCCGGCCGACTACCGGGAGACCGGGAGGATCGGTAATGCGGATTCCCCGGGCAGCGCCGGGCAGTAAGGTAATCATACCCTTTCGGGCGAGGGCACGGAGGTGTTCCTCGGCTGCATTGGGAGATTTAAACCCCAGGGTGTCGGCGATCTCGGCGCGGGTAGGCGGCATGCCGGTTTCTTCTATAACCCGCTGAATAAGTTCGAATATTTCCTGCTGACGTGCAGTGGTACCGGCCATGATGGGGGACCTACCTATACCTGATTAAAATTACAGCTTCTGTGATTATATACAGGTATGGATGGATTGCAAGCCATTGATGGCCTTATGGCCTTTCCCCCTCCTCTCGAGCCGCCTCCCAAGCATCGATTGCCCGGGTCATGGCAAAAGCAGCCTGTTTGAGGCTCTGGCTACCCGTTGGGCGCTCTCCCCGGCTGAGCTCTCCATAAGCCTTCTCCACATAGGCATCCTGGGGACCCAGGATGCCTTGGCGCAGCAACTGGAGATAGGCTGCGGTGAGGGCCTTGAGACAGGCATCCACCTCAGGGACCTCGAGACCCGATTCAGTAAAGATCAGCGCGCAGACCGCGAGGGGTGCCGCTTCCAGCGCGGCCGCGGTGAAGCATCCCCAGGCTTGGCTGTGGTCTTCCAGGTAAGCATGCACCAGGGCGCTCACCATGCCGAGGAGCGCCAACATGGACGGCATGTCGTTGTAGAGGTGAGGATCGCCCCGTTGGGCCGCCATCTCCGCCGCCACCTGGAGCGCCGGTGCTGCCAGGAGCTGGTATTCACGTCGGCGTCAGCAGTGCCAGGCGCGCTATCCGCGAGTGTCGCGCTCACCGGCCCACTTCACTGGATTCCATGACTTCCTTCTCCTGCCGCGCATCATCTATCCATTCCTGCACCTGCGGATGGGCTTTGGCCTGCTCTATATAGTCCTGAGCCTCGCCCCGGAGTTGCACACCATAGGTGACGAAGCGCAAGGCCACGGGGATATACATGGCATCCGCGATGGTGAAACGGCCGAAGAGCCAGGGACCTCCACCTTTGTGTTGGGCACGGCAATGGTTCCAGATGGCTTCCACCCGTGCGATCTCCCCATCCACCTCCGGTCCCGGATGACTCGTCGGCCATCGGCGCGGCAGTTGAACGGCATGAGGCTACGGATGAGGTTGAAGCCCGAATGCATCTCAGCGCTCACGCTGCGGGCTTCGGCGCGATCTGCCAGGAAGTCGGGCCAGAGCCGCGCCGTGGGGAACTTCTCCGCCAGGTATTCGCAGATGGCGAGGGAATCCCAGATGGTGAGGTTACCGTGCTTCAACACCGGTACCCTACCGGCACCACTGTAACGCATGATCTCCTTCTTGAATCCTGGTACGTACAGCACCACCCGGGTCTCCGTGAAGGCGGTACCCACATGCTTCAGCACGAGCCAGGGACGCAGAGACCAAGAAGAGTAAGTCTTGTTGCCGATGATGAGTTCGAGCTTGTCCACATATCTCTCCGCAGGATGGGTATCAGCGATTGACCGTACTCATGTCCGCATAACGATTACCTGAAGCTATGCCCTTGGGAAAAGCCGCGTCGATGCGCTGCAGCTCATCCTGGCTGAAAGTGATGGACACGGCAGCGCCATTCTCTTCGAGGTATTTACGGCGTTTGGTGCCGGGGATGGGCACGATGTCCTGCCCTCGGCTCAACACCCAGGCGAGCGCGACCTGCGAAGGCTTGACCCCATGTTCGGCCGCCACCTTCTCCACTTGAGCCACCAGGTCCAGGTTCTTCTGGAAATTATCGTCCTTGAAACGGGGCACGTTGCGCCGCCAATCGTCCGGCGCGAGATCCTCGTATCTCTTGATGGCTCCTGTGAGGAACCCACGACCGAGAGGGCTGTAAGCCACGAAACCTATGCCCAGTTCCCGCACAGTGGCGAGCACGTCGTCTTCAGGATCGCGAGTCCAGAGGGAGTATTCGGTCTGCAGGGCGCTGATAGGGTGGATCTTATGGGCACGTCGGATGGTGGCAGACGAAGCCTCCGAGAGCCCGAGGTAACGCACCTTGCCCTGCTTCACCAGGTCGGCCATGGCGCCTACCGTATCCTCGATGGGGGTGCTGAGATCCACCCGATGCTGGTAATAGAGGTCTATGTAATCCACACCGAGACGCTTCAGGGATGCATCGCAGCAGGTGCGCACGTACTCGGGTCGGCCGTTGACGCCTAAGTACTTGCCGTCGGCGGTGCGCTGGTTGCCAAACTTGGTAGCAATGATATAGCGGTCGCGTTTGCCCTTGATGGCTCTACCCACCAGTTCTTCGTTGGTGAAGGGGCCGTACATGTCGGCCGTGTCCAGGAACTCCATGCCGAGGTCCAGGGACCGATGGATGGTGGCGATGGATTCCTGCTCGCCTTCCCCGCCCTTGTAGAAATCCGACATGCCCATGCAGCCCAAGCCGAGCGCCGAGACGGTGAGGCCCTGTCTGCCGAGTTTGCGTCGCGGGAATGCAGTGTTCATGGGAGTCTCCTCCATCAATCGAGTTTCAAGCGGAGGAACAGCATATAGGAACGAGGGCTGTCATAGGCAGTCTCGACCTGGCCCGGCAGCGCGTAGACGCTCACGAGACCACCCGCCCCAAACTTGAGATGCGCTGTCATGAGCCAATCACGTATGTAACCGACACTCAGCTTGCCTACGCCGAACACCTCCCCCGCCAGGGGTGAACCGGTGGTGACCAATTCACCTTCCTGCACCCGTTCGGCCCGGGCGAAGAAGGTATCGCGGGCATCGGGCATGAGTTCGCTCTCGGCGAGCCAGGCATCCAGGGTGTGCCCCGGCTTGTCCCGGTCCTGCCCCCAGGCCACGGTGTTCGCCCAACTGCCTCCGGCATAGAGCGGCTGGGCGTACATGACAGATGCTGTGCTACGGTCCTGATCCACTTCCGGCTGTAACTGCTCCGGGCTATGGATGTAGCCGCGGCTCACCTGCAGGGACCAATGCTCATCCGGATTCCAGGACAGACGCAGGGATGCGGAATCCAGGCGGCCGGTCTCGATGTTCCAGCGGAATTGATCAGGCTCGCGGCCATGGAAGGCGGAGGCTTCCAGCTTCACGCTGCCGATCACATAGCCTAGGGTGACGACGCCATCGCTCACGTGGGTGGAATCGAGCCAGTGATGAGAGATGGGTGCTTCTGGATCATCCATGCCCGACTCCCGGTGCATGAAAGCGGGGGCACCTAAGGCCGGCTCACCGGGCAGCCCTGCATAAGCATAGAACGATTGAGCATCCCCGAGATCATGGCTCCAGGTGGCAGCCAGTTCCATGAAGAAGTCATGGGGATGCTGCCGATCTATGAGGGGATGCACTCCATCAGCGGTCTCACCGCTCTGCAGCAGCAAGGGATACCCGTCTTTGCCCATGAGAGGATCCAGGGACAGCATGGAGCGGAAGCCCACGGTATCGGCGCCCCACTGCCGCTCTGCCATGGCCATGGCCATACTCTCGGAGAAATTCTCGTCTGCGCCCCGGGGCCCGCCCTGGTGGTCATACACCTGGTCCACGTAGCCATGCAGCATGGTCATCCAACCGCTCTGCATGGACATGATGCCGTCCATGGACGAGTCATCCGGCTGCCAGCTGGTGCCGGACGCTTCGCGAGTCATGGGATAGCTGCCGAGGGCCCCGGGCATGGCTTGGACATCCCCATCGTCGGCCTGTGCGCTTTGCGCGGTGAGGCAGAGGCTCAAAGCCAAGGCTGCCCACCCGGCCAGGTTGCGATACATCGTCATACACTCGCAGGAGATCTAGAACCCGAGCCGGTAATCGCTGCGCAGGAGCGCAGCGAAGGCTTCTGCAGTCAGAGGTTTGCTGAAGTAGAAACCCTGCATGGCGTCGCAGCCGTGGCTGCGCAGGAACTCGCCCTGCTCGCGGGTCTCGACACCTTCCGCCACCACCGCCACCTTGAGGTTCTGCGCCATGCCGATGATGGCGACGGTGATGGCCGCGTCGTCCGGATCGAGGCTCATAGTCGCGTACGAAGGACTGGTCTATCTTGATCTTGTCCAGGTGGAAACGTCGCAGGTAGCTCAAACTCGAATAACCCGTACCGAAATCGTCCAGCGCGAGCCGCACGCCCAGTTCGCCCAAGCGGCGGATGGTATTGCCTATATCACGTGTATCGCGCATCACGGCGCTCTCGGTGAACTCAAGTTCCAGATAGGGAGCATCGAGACCGGTCTCGTTCAGTATCTCGGCGATCATGTCCGCCATGTTGCGCCGGTTGAACTGGATGGCCGAGAGGTTCACCGCCATGGGCATCTTGGGCAGTCCCTCCTGCTGCCAGGCACGGTTCTGCCGGCAAGCTTCCCGCAGCACCCACTCGCCCACTTCACCGATCATGCCGCTGCTCTCCAGCACCGGCACGAACACCGTGGGCGGGACGGGCTCCTTACCCGGGCTGTGCCAGCGCAAGAGCGCTTCCACGCCCACGATGCGTCCAGACTGCAGGTCTATCTGCGGCTGGTAGTGCAGGACGAACTCGCTGCGTTGCATGGCGAGCCTCAAGCTGCTTTCCAGAGAGAGGCGCTCGTAAGCCCTGCTGTTCATCTCCTGGGTGAAGAACTGGTAGCTGGAGCGGCCATTCTCCTTGGCCTGGTACATGGCGGCATCGGCGTTGCGCACCAGACCGTCTATATCCGTCGCATCATCCGGGAACAGACTGATGCCGATGCTGGGGCTGATGTGTAACTCGTACTCGCCGACGCTGAAGGCCACTGCGAATACTTCCAGCAGCTTCTCGGCGAAATGCGCCACGGCATGGGCATCGGTCACATCGCGCAGGATGAGCAGGAACTCATCGCCGCCCTGGCGGCTGATGGTGTCGCTGTCGCGCATGTTGTCCCGCAGGCGGCCGGCCACGGCCTGAAGCAGTTTGTCACCGGCCTCGTGTCCCAAGGAATCGTTCACAGTCTTGAAGCTGTCGAGGTCCAGGAAAAGCACTGCGAGCCTGGCATCGCGCCTACGCGCGTCATGGATGGCTTGGCCCAAGCGATCCCGCAGGAGCGCGCGATTAGGCAAGCCCGTAAGGCTATCGTAATGAGCAAGCTGATAGACCTGTTGCTCGGCACGTTTGCGATCGGTGATGTCCGCGATCACGCCGTCGAAATACAGAGGTACCCCATCGGCGCCCTTGACGGTGATGGCACTGTTGGCACCGAAGAAACGACTGCCATCCTTGCGCTGATATTCCACTTCCTCATTGTGGTACTGGCCCTTGTCGTCCAAGAGCCGCTCAAGTTCCTGCCGGCGACGTGGATTAGCGTAGAGGATCGGACCAGCCACGGTCATGAGCTCTGCAGCGGTCGCGTAGCCGAACATGCGTGCCAGTGCATCGTTAGCGTAGATCATTCCCTTATCGGGAGTGCTGCGGTAGATGCCGTCGGAGATATTGCCGGTGATGGAGGACAACAACTGCTGCTGCTCACGCAGAGAGACCGTCATCCGGGCGGCGAGCCGCAAGGCGCGGCTGCGAGTGAGGCCAAGGTTGAGCACCAGGAGTGCCAGAGGGATGCTGACCATGATGCCGGCCAGCACCGTGAAGAGGGAGGCAAGTGCGATGCTCGAGTGTTCAGTGAAATCCAGCGTCCACTGGCGTCCACCCAGGTCGATGGTGGTGGTGTAGGTGGAGTTGACCGTGGCCAGCATCCACCAATGATCAGGTTCCTGCTGCATGTCGCCGCGGCTGAAGACGAAACCGTCCGCGCCCGGCACGCCGGCGTCGCGGATGTCCAGGTTCATCACCAGGCTGGCCGGCAAGAGATCCTGCACCATGGTGTCCACCGGCAGAGTCTCGGCTACCCAGCCAGAGAGGGCCGCACGCCGCCCACTGACCGTGGATATGTCCATGTGCGGTCGATAGAGAGTACGCACAGCCACCACACCCCGGTGCACCGTCTTCTGTTCGTCGGTGAGCTTAAGCGGTGCGCTCAACAGGGTGCTGTCTCCACTATCCCGCGCCAGCATCAGCACCTGTGCGCCGGCATGGGATACCTGGCAAGGGTCGAAACCCTGGGTGAAGTCGCCTGGCTCAGGAGGCGCGACGTAGACGATGGGGCAATAGAACTCGCGGGTGCCGGCCGGACGGATGTTGAACCCCGGCGCGCCGTCAGCCCGGGTGGCCGCCAGGAAGGACTGCAGTCGGGCATTGGGCACGTAGGCGAGATATTGCAGGCTGGAGATGCCCGGATACTTGCTGGGGAGCGAGAGGGCATCGGAGAAGGTGCGCCAGTCCGCTCGCTTCACGTCACCGGCCACCACGAACAAGCCGGTGCTGCTATCCAACAAGGCTAGATACTGGGTGAAACGCGCGTTGATGGTGTTCACCACCTGCGTCGCATACAGGGTGAAGCGCGCTTGGCGCGCTACTGCCTCATTGCCACGGGTGATGCGATAGCTGATGGCAGTGAACGTGAGGCCGGCGGCCAGCACCGCCAGTGCTACCAAATAACTGCCACGCACGCTGCCGAGCGCCTTACCGGCGCGCACGAATCCCATCCCGGGGCTCCCTAAATGTCAGCGAGACAACCCCGTTTTTAACATATACGCAGGGGGCGGGACTACTGTCCCAATATTGAGCGAAATTTACCCAGGCTTGGCTTCAGCACTCGGGGACGTTTACCGCAAGCCCACCGAGGGAAGTCTCCTTATAAATGCTGCGCATGTCGAGTCCGGTCTGGCGCATGGTGGAGATCACCTGATCCAGGGAGACTCGGTGCTGGCCGTCACCGTGCATGGCTAGCCGCGCGGCATTGATGGCTTTCACGGAGCCCATGGCGTTGCGTTCGATGCAGGGGATCTGTACCAGCCCGCCCACTGGATCGCATGTGAGGCCCAGGTTGTGCTCCATGCCGATCTCCGCAGCGTTCTCGATCTGGGCATCGCTGCCCTGCATGGCGGATACGAGACCGCCCGCGGCCATGGAGCAGGCGACACCCACCTCCCCCTGGCAACCCATCTCGGCGCCCGAGATGGATGCATTGCGCTTGTAGAGTATGCCGATGGCAGCAGCCGTGAGCAGGAAGCGCAGGATGCCCTCCTCGTCCGCCTCTTCCACGAAACGGACGTAGTAATGCATCACTGACGGGATGATGCCTGCGGCCCCGTTGGTGGGGGCTGTGACCACCCGTCCACCGGCCGCGTTCTCTTCGTTCACCGCCAGCGCCCAGAGGTTCACCCAGTCCATGGCATCCAGCGCGGTGCTCTTCTTCTGTTGGCTCATGCGTGCATGCAGCACGGGAGCGCGACGCTGCACGTGCAGACCGCCTGGAAGCTCACCGGTCTCACGGGTACCGCGGGCCACGCAGGCTTGCATCACCTGCCAGATCTTGAGCAGGCGCTTGCGGGTCTCAGCTTCAGGACGCCAGCTCTTCTCGTTCGCCAACATGAGCTCGGGGATGCTGAGCTCGTGCTTCGCGCACTGGGCCAGGAGTTCGTCGCCGGAGGTGAAAGGATAAGGCAGGGTCACATCCGCGGCCGCACCGCCTTGGCCCTCGTCACCGCGGATGATGAAACCACCGCCAATGGAGTAGAAATCTTCGGAGTGCAGGGACTGCTTCCCCGCATCCAAGGCGGTGAAGCGCATACCGTTGGAATGCTTCGGCAATACCTGGTCCCGGTGCATGAGGAGGTCGAGGGCCTCGTCGAAGGCGATCTCGCGCTTGCCCAGGAGCTTGATACGATGCGTCGTACGGATATGCTGCAGACGCGCTTCGATGGTGTCGGGGTCTATGCCATCGGGAGTATCACCCTCTAAGCCTAAGAGTACTGCTCTATCAGTCCCATGACCTTTGCCCGTGAGAGCGAGGGAACCATATAGCTGCACCGCCACCTGGCTCGTGCGCTCGAATAGCCCTTTCTGCTCCAGATCGAGCAGGAACTGGCGCGCCGCACGCATGGGCCCCACGGTATGAGAACTGGAAGGCCCGACGCCGATCTTGAAGATGTCGAAGACGCTGACGGCGGTCATGGGATGCTCAATCTTCCTTCAGCGACAGGAGGCTGGCGTTGCCCCCCACTGCCGCCGTGTTGATGGTGACTGTGCGCTCTGTGGCGAAGCGATGCATATAGTGGGGGCCACCCGCCTTGGGGCCGGTGCCCGATAAGCCCTGGCCCCCGAAAGGCTGCACGCCCACTACTGCACCGATCATGTTGCGGTTGATGTAGACGTTGCCCACACGGATACGGCGCTGGATGTACTGGGCCTGGCTATCGATGCGGGTATGCACGCCCAGGGTGAGCCCGAAGCCCGTGCGGTTGATGCTATCGATGGCCGCATCCAATTCAGAAGCCTTGAAGCGGATCACATGCAGCACAGGACCGAAGACTTCCTGCTTGAGGATATCGAGGCTCGGGAGTTCGATGGCCATGGGCGCGACGTAAGTGCCGTTGGCGAGACCGTCGGGGATCGTGAGTTCGCGGATCACTTTGCCCTGGGTCTTGATCCAGGTCTTATGGTCGTCCAGCACCTTCTTGGCGGCCTTGTCGATGACCGGACCCACGTCGGTGGATAGCCAGGCGGGGTCATCGATCTTGAGTTCATCCATATAGCCGGCCAGCATTTCGACGACCCGGTCGGCGATCTCTTCCTGCACGAACAGCACCCGCAAGGCAGAGCAACGCTGGCCGGCACTATTGAAGGAACTCGCCACGACATCCAGCACCACCTGTTCCGGTAACGCTGAGGAATCCACCAGCATGCAGTTCTGGCCGCCGGTCTCGGCGATGAGAGCCGGGATGATGCCATCGCGATTGGCGAGGGTCTGGTGGATAGTCTTGGCGGTCTCAGTGGAACCGGTGAAAGCCACGCCCGCGATGCGCGGATCCGCCACCGCGTGCTGGCCAACCACGGAGCCCTTACCGGGGATGAAGTTCAAGACCGCACCGGGGATACCAGCCTCGTGCATGAGGCGCACGGCTTGCGCACCGATGAGGGATGTCTGCTCCGCGGGCTTGGTAAGCACCGCGTTGCCTGCAGCCAAGGCCGCGGCGATCTGGCCGGTGAAGATGGCCAGCGGGAAATTCCACGGCGAGATGCATACGAACACGCCGCGACCCTGCAGCCACAGTTCGTTGGATTCACCCGTGGGACCTGGCATGCGCAAGGGCTTGCCGAAATCTTCCACGGCCCGCTCGGCGTAATAACGCAGGTAAGTCCACCGCTTCGCGCACTTCCGAGATGGCGTCGGGGATGGACTTGCCGGCTTCTCGCACGCAGAGTGCCATGAGTTCCGCAGTGTGGGATTCGAAGAGGTCGGCTGCCTTGCAGAGGATTCGTGCCCGCTCCGCAGCGGGCGTCATGTCCCAGGCAGGCTGGGCCGCCACGGCCATGTCCACCGCCTGACGGATGGTGTCGGCGTCCGCCACGTGGATCATGCCTACTGCCTCGCGGTTGTCCACCGGATTCAGGGAAGGCTTCTCGGCACCCGTGAGCACCTTGCCACCCACGATGGGCGCCGCAGTCCATTCGCGCTTGAAGGATTGCTGCATGTCTTTCGCCAACTCGGCGAGCCAGGCTTCGTCCGCCAGATTGATGCCGCGGGAATTCTTGCGTGTGGTCCCGTAGATATCCGCCGGCAGCGGTATGCGCGGATGAGGTTTGACCGTGAGGGCCTCCACTTCCGCTACGGGGTCCGCCACGATGGCTGAGACCGGTACTTTCTCGTCGATGATGCGGTTGACGAAGGAAGTGTTGGCGCCATTCTCCAGGAGCCGGCGCACGAGGTAAGGCAGCAGGTCCTCATGGCTGCCCACAGGCGCATACACCCGGCAGTTGAGCTTGAGCTTGTCAGGACCCACCACTTCGCCATACAACTCCTCACCCATGCCGTGCAGGCGTTGGAACTCGAAGCTGAGATCCCCGCCAGCCATCTCCATGACGCTCGCGAGAGTCTGGGCATTGTGGGTGGCGAACATGGGATAGAGGGCGTCGCGGTTAGCCAGCATCTTGCGGGCACAGGCGAGATAGGAGACATCGGTGTTGATCTTACGGGTGAACACCGGATAACCCGGCAGGCCCCGCTCCTGGGCACGCTTCACTTCGTTGTCCCAGTAGGCGCCCTTCACGAGGCGCACGGGGATACGGCGCGTGCCCTCTTTAGCTAAAGCGATGAGCCAATCGATGACCCGTGCTGCGCGCTTCTGGTAAGCCTGCACCGCGAGACCGAAACCTTCCCAACCGGCGAGGGCCGGAGAGCGATAGACCGCTTCGATCACGTCGAGGGAGAGATCGAGACGCTCGCTCTCCTCCGCATCCACCGTGAGGCCCATGCCATATTTCTTGGCACGTTCCGCCAGGGCGATGAGCTTAGGCGTGAGTTCGCGCATGACCCGCTCATGCTGGGCGAGCTCATAGCGGGGATGCAGCGCCGAGAGTTTCACGGAGATGCTGGGGGCGGAGAATACGCTGCGCCCTTCTCTACTGTAGCGCCGATGGCGTCGATGGCAGTGCTGTAAGCCTGGAAATACCGCTCCGCATCCTTGGCGGTCAAAGCCGCTTCACCCAGCATGTCGTAGGAGTGGCGGAACTTCGTGTGTTCGCTGCTCTTGGCTCGCTTCAGTGCTTCTTCGATGCTGCGACCCATGACGAACTGGTGACCCATGATGCGCATGGCCTGGCGGAAGGCGGTGCGGATCACAGGCTCACCCACCCGCGTCGCGAGCTTGGCCATGTAGATCGAGAGGTTCTTCTCGGCGGTCTGATCGAGCTCGATGAGCTTGCCGGTGAGCATCAACCCCCAGGTTGAAGCATTGACGAAGAGCGAGGGGCTGGCACCCAGATGCTCTTCCCAATTGCCGGTGACGATCTTGTCGCGGATGAGCTTGTCGGCGGTCTCGGCATCGGGGATGCGCAGCAGCGCCTCGGCGAGACACATGAGTACCATGCCTTCCTGGGAGGACAGATCGTACTGGCGCAGGAATTCCTCGATGCCACCCTTGGTGCTACGGTTCTTGCGCACGGTCTCCACGAGACCTGTGGCGCGGGCCTGGATGCTCCGGCGGGCAGCTTCGTCCAGGCGCGCTTCACCGAGCAGCGTCTCCACGCAGCGGGTCTCGTCCGCCAGGAAGAGTTCGTTGATGGCCGCGCGCAGCGGCTTGAGAGCCGGGGCTATGCCGGGGAAGACGAATTTCGGGTTGGAGACGGTCACCGATTCAGCAGGCTGATACATGCACACTCCGGGGGAAGAGGCGGCCGCGGGGACCCGCGGAAAAGCCCCTTATTTTACTGAATCGGCCCGGGAAATGCCCCTGCCCTCTGTTAGCAGCGGCGGAAGGCCGTCAGGGCGCCTTGAGACGATGGGCGACGAGTCGTTCGTAATAGGGCTGGCAGTGTTCCGCCAAGCGCGCCTGGAAGGGGTCGAGCCGGGGTTCCTGAGCTCGGTAGGGCTCGAAACCGGTGGAACGCACCACGGCGTGGTACCAGTGCGGCGCCCAGACACCGTCGCTGGCGCGTGGCCCCGCGGGCCAGTGCAACATGCGCTCGCTGAAGCCTATGCCAAGACGCGAGCACAACAGCGACAGCATGGCCTTAGGATCCTTGAGCACGTCTTCCGCATCCAATACCGGTGGGACAGCACCCTGCCGCTCACGGAGGTGATCGAAGATACGCGCCTGCTGCTCGAAACCCAGTTCCCAGGGAGCGGCATCGGGCCGCTGCACGGTGAAGGACGCGACCACTTGTTGAGGGCTACGGATGAGGAAACAGTTCACGAGACCATCCAGCCAATCGAGTGGCATGTCGGCCAGCACATGCTGGGTCATATGCTTCTGGTACCAGACGGGCTTGCCACCTGGGATGGGTCCTGTGAGCGTCTTCGCCACTACGTGCCAATCGCTCGCTTGCGAAGCCATGACCTCCTCACGGCCGGGGTGATCCACGCCGGTCTTCAGCAGGTAATGGGCATAGAGAGGCTCATCCACCACCACCGTGTCTTCCCGGTTCTCCCAGGCGCGCATCATGGCGGTGGAGATGTTGCGCGGGCCGGACCACATGGCGACCCGCAGGCCGGATGTCATACCTTCGGGCGCTTGATTAGACACGCGGGCTTTGGGCGCTCTCGCGCTTCACGATATCCATGTAGAGACCCTGGAGGCGCTGCACCACGGGGCCACGCGGCCCGATGGCCCGCCCATCCACTTCCGTGACGGGTACTAAACCCGCGAAGGTGCCGGTGACGAAGGCTTCCTCGGCGCCGTATACGTCCGTGAGACTGAAGTCCTTCTCGAACACAGGTATGCCCTGCTCATTGCAGATGCGTAGCACGTTGGCACGTGTGATCCCGCCCAGACAGTACTTGCCGGAAGAGGTCCACACCTCGCCCTTGCGCACGATGAAGAAATGAGTGGAGTTGCAGGTGGCCACGAAGCCATGGGGATCCAGCATCAGGGCTTCATCGCAGCCGGCCTTGGCTGCCTGGATACAGGCCATGATGTCGTTGAGTTTAGAATGGCTGTTGAGTTTTGGATCCAGGGTGTCAGGCGCGGCACGACGCACATGTACCGTGAAGAGACGTATGCCCTGCTCCACGGTCTTGGGAAGGGGCTGCTTGTACTCGGGGATGATGACCACCGTGGCCGGACCCACGGTGACGCGCGGATCCTGATAGGGCGTGGCCTTGAGCCCGCGGGTGACCATGAGACGGATGTGCACGCCCTCGCGCATCTTGTTCGCGCGCAGCACCGCGAGGATCTGCGCAGTGAGCGTCTCCCGCGTGAGACCGATATCCATGTCGATGGTCTTCGCGCCTTCGTAGAGCCGGTCGAGATGCAGGCCCAGGAACGGCAGGCCACCGTCGTGGACTCGCAAGCCTTCCCAGACGCCATCACCCAGGATGAAGCCGCTGTCGAACACCGAGACCTTGGCCTCGGCACGCGGGTAGAGCTTGCCGTTGATGCTTATCAGGATGGCGGCGTTGCGCGGGTCGTCGACGTAATCGTGGGTGCCCTTGGCCATGCGCGTACTCCGTAGATCAGGCTCGGCGGCTGCCGCGCCATTCTACTGAATAGCGTCAGGGCGCGCCTCCGGCGCAGGTATGCGGCGCCGCCTCGCCCGTGGCACAGGCAGAGAGCGTGCTGAATTCCGGTTCGGCCATGGGGCCGTACACCATCTCCAGGTCCCGGAGCGCGTCCTTGGCCTTATCCCGGTCATCCGCCGCGAGCGACGCGCGCACGCCAGCGACCGCATCCGCCTTCCGCCCCAGCAGCTTGTCGTCGCAGGCTGCCTGGACATCGGACTTCACCTCGGGAGGGGAATCCAGGTAATTCAGCGAGCTCGCCAGGTAACGGGCATCCACGTCACGATGGCCTTCGTTCAGCATGCTGAGCTTGCGTACCCTGAGCATGCAGTGGTCCACGTAGGCCGAGGAGGCGCGGTTGGTGACGGCCTCGTTTATTGAGTCTTCGGTACCCACCAGGAACACGTAGCGGCCGCGATCCTGCATGAGCTTGAACCGGTCCAGGGGCGGTACCGGCTCGTCCTCGGTGCCGAGACCGTAGCTGGTGCTCACGAACATGCCGCCGGTGAAGACATCCGAGTAGGCGGCGGCCATGACGCTGGCGACGACGCCACCCCCTGAGAACCCGGCGATGTAGAGCCGTGCCGGGTCGGTCTTGTAACGCGCTTCGATGTTGACGAGGCCAGTGAGCGCCAGGGGCACACGGCGCATGGGCACGCTCTGGTCGTTGCCTGAGTTCCCGGCGCCGACGAAGATGAGGTGGTGCGCCTTCAGGATGCTCTGCCAGCCCGGAGGGATACCGAGCACGTCCCAGGGCGCCACCCACACCAGCACGCCGTAAGGCGTGCTGCCGTCGTAGTCCTCCGGCACGTACACCTGCCAATGCTCTTGGGCGGGGTCGATGACCTGGCCTATCGGCGGGTGGTATCTCGCCGTCTCCCGCTCGTAAGCCATGGGGTGCAGCATGCGCTTGAAGATCTCCACTCCGCCGGCGAGCGGTGTGGTCTGGTCGAACGTGGTCTGGTAGGCACCGGTGCGCGGGGTATCGGCTGATGCAGGCATGGACGCCAGCAGCAGGCAAGCCATCAGACAGGTACGGCAGATGTATCGCATGGGGTAGTTATAGACACATCGGCGCGGCCACGCCTGTGCTTTTACTGAAATATGCCTGATTCATTTCTGGGGCAGAAAAGGTAACGGCGGCCGAGGCCGCCGTTACCATGCATAGCAGACTTGTAGCCGCAATTACAGGTTTTTTATGACGGCATCTGCGAAAGCACTGGTCTTCACTTCCTTGGCATTGCTCATCTGGCGGGCGAAGTCATAGGTCACCACACCCGATGCCACCGTCTTGGCGTAGGCTTTCTGGATCATATCCGCCGCTTCGCGCCAGCCGATGTATTCCAGCATCATGACGCCGGAGAACAGCAGCGAACCGGGGTTGGCCTTGTCCAGGCCCGCATGCTTGGGTGCGGTGCCATGGGTAGCCTCGAACACCGCCAGGTTGTCGCCGATGTTGGCGCCGGGGGCGATGCCCACGCCGCCCACTTCCGCCGCCACCGCATCCGATAGGTAGTCGCCGTTCAGGTTCGGGGTGGCGAGTACCGCGTACTCATCCGGACGCAGCAGCATCTGCTGGAACATGATGTCGGCGATCTGATCCTTGATGATGATCTGCTTGCCGGTCTTGGGGTTGTTGAGCTGCATCCAGGGACCGCCGTCCAGCAAGGTGGCACCGAACTCTTCCTTCGCCACATCGTAGCCCCACTGGCGGAACGCGCCCTCGGTGAACTTCATGATGTTGCCCTTGTGCACCAGGGTCACAGAGCTGCGGTCGTAATCGATGGCGTGCTGGATGGCCATGCGCACGAGGCGCTTGGAACCGAAGGCCGAGATGGGCTTCACGCCGAGACCGGCGTTCTCGAAGAACTTGGCGCCCAGCTCTTCCCGCAGGAACTTGGCGAGCTTCTTGTTTTTCTCGCTGCCCGCTTCGTATTCGATGCCGGCGTAGACGTCCTCGGTGTTCTCGCGGAAGATCACCACGTCCACCAGCTCAGGCTTCTTGAGCGGCGACGGCACACCGGGGTAATGCTTCACCGGGCGCACACAGGCATAGAGGTCGAGATCCTGGCGCAGGGTGACGTTGAGGGAACGGAAGCCACCGCCCACCGGCGTGGTGAGGGGACCCTTGATGGAGACCACCAGCTCTTTGATGGCGGCCAGGGTCTCATCCGGGAAATAGTTGCCGTCGTAGAGTTTCTGGGCCTTCTCACCCAGGTAGATCTCGCACCAGTGGATCTTGCGCTTGCCGTTGTAAGCCTTGGCCACGGCTGCGTCCCAGATCTTGATGCTCGCGGGAGTGATGTCGACGCCGATGCCATCGCCTTCCACGTAACCTAGGATGGTGTTGTCCGGTACATCCAGCTTGCCGTTGACCACCGAGATCTTCTTGCCGCCGGCCGGCAGCTTCACGTGCTTATAGGACATGGCATTCCTCTGGGCAAAAGTGGAGGGTCGAAAGCGCGAAATTATACCGTACGAGGTACGCAGGCTGTGGCTTGCAACGCCAGCGTGCCTGAGCGACCGGGCAGCTCGCCCATGATGACGGTGTGCATGGGCAAGGTCTTGCGGTCCAGCCCTGCGGCAATGGTCTCGGTGGCCACCAGCTCATAGCCCTGGGCACGCCAACCGGAGAGCAGCTTGTCGAACACGGGGCTCAAAGCCATGCCTTCCAGCTCTGCGTGCAAGGTATACACATGGCCGTGTTGCGGCGGATCCTTCTCGGTGAGCTTCAACAGGTGCTCCGCCACGTTATCCACGGTGATGCCGTTGACGCCCACGAACTCATCGAGGGTCGGCAAGGTGGTGGGGATCTGGGGCACGCTGAACACCCGACCACGCATCTCAGGCAGGAAAGGATCGGTACCGCGGGTGTCGCTGGCATACTGCATGTGGAACTCATGCTCCAGCTCGAAAGCATCGAAGTTCATCTGCCAGCCAGCGGCACCGAAGGTCTTAGGGTCAGTGCCGAACACCTCCCGGAACCGCTCCACCGCTTGCACGAACTCATGACGGGTCCAGGCAGCATCGCGGCGCGCCACGAAATCCTGCCAGCGTATGTGGTCCCAAGTGTGGATGCCCACTTCGTAGCCCGCATCACGCACAGCACGCATGGCAGCGGCGCCTTTCTTGCCTATATCCGGCCCCGGGATGAGCACGCCGTACATCAGGGTCTTGAGACCGTAGTTGCCCGCCACGTTGGTGCGGAAGACTTTCTTGAGGAAGCCCGGACGGAACACCCGACGCAAAGCCCGACCGGTGTTATCCGGCCCCAGGCTGAACAAGAAAGTGGCTCGGGCCTGATGCTTCTTGAGCATGGCCACCAGCGGCGGCACGCCTTCGAGGGTACCGCGCAGGGTGTCGACATCTATCTTGAGGGCGAGTCTCGGCATGATGCAGGCTCAGGGGTTGGTGACGCAGAAATTCGATATGGCCGGCCCCAGGACATTCGCCACGTCGGTCTTGTAGTCGTAAGTCTTGCCGGCAGCATCCTGCACCCGCACCTCAGTGATGAGCAGGTGGTTGACCTGGTTCCACGGTAGCAAGGCTTCCACACTCTCGCCGATTGGCACCGGCACGACCTTACTGCCCTTGCCCGCAGCGAACGGCCCTTGCAGCATCAACCAGCTGCCAAAGTATTTGCTGGCCTTGGCACCGCAGCGTGCCACATACACCATGACAGTGGTGATCTCTTGCGGCTGGGTATCCATGAGTTCCACGAAGAACTGGCCCGGAGGCACCGGCCCACCCATACGGTTACCCCAGCCACCGCGAGGATTGTTCCAGGAGGTGTCATAGATCAGCAAAGGCACCTGCCGCGCGGTGCCTTCCGTCTGCAGCGACGTGTAATCAGGCTCCGTGGCGCAGCCAGCGAGCAGCACGGCTGATGACAGATATAGGTAGCCCAGTATCCGCGTGAAGCTCCCGGACATGCTCAACCTCCGGTGTTGCCCTCTTCCGCCAGCTCCCGTGCCTTGCCCACATCACCCCGATAGAACTCGAAGAGCTTCTGCAAAGCCGTCTGCATGGTGACCGTGGGTTCCCAATCGAGCTCCTTGCGAGTGTGCTCGATGCTGGGCAGACGGTTCTCCACGTCCTGATAACCCTTACCGTAGTAGTCGTCGGCGCTCACGTCCAGGAGCTTCACCTTCTCGGCGTTCACCTTGTACTCGGGCATGGAGCGAGCGATCTTCAACATCATGTCTGCCAACTCCTTCACGGAATGGCTGTTCTTGGGGTTGCCGATGTTGTAGATACGCTTGTCGGCCACGCCGCCCTTGTTCTCGATGATCTTCATGAGCGCGTCGATGCCATCGTCCACATAGGTATAGGCGCGTTTGCGGGCACCGCCGTCCACCAGCTTGATGGTCTCGCCGCGCACGATCTGGCCCAGGAACTGGGTGACCACGCGGGAGCTGCCCTCCTTCGGCGTGTAGATGGAGTCGAGCCCTGGCCCGATCCAGTTGAACGGACGGAACAGGGTGTAGGCCAGGCCTTCGCGGTCGCCGTACGCGGCGATGACACGGTCCATGAGCTGCTTGCTGCAGCTATAGATCCAGCGCGGCTTGTTGATGGGCCCGAGGATGAGTTCAGAGGTATAAGGATCGAAACCCGGATCCCGGCACATGCCGTAGACCTCGGAGGTGGACGGGAACAGCACGCGCTTCTTGTACTTCACGCACTGACGCACGATGGGCAGGTTCGCCTCGAAGTCGAGCTCGAACACCCGCAGCGGATCCTTCACGTAAGTGGCAGGCGTGGCGATGGCCACCAGCGGCAGCACCACGTCGCACTTACGCACGTGGTATTCGACCCATTCCCGATTGATGGTGATGTCACCCTCGAAGAAATTAAAACGCGGATTGGCCATGAGATCGGACACCTTGTCCGAGAGCATGTCCATGCCATGCACTTCCCAGTCGGTGGTCTCGAGGATGCGCTTGCTCAGATGGTGACCGATGAAACCGTTCACGCCCAGGATCAATATCTTCTTCACGTTCACTCTCCCAGTGGGGACGGGTTGGCGGCATGGCGCTGCACGAACTCGGCAGCTTCCATGACCCGGCCGTCCCATTCCAGTTGCAGTATCTCGATGCGTTTTCGATCGCCGCAGTCGGCATAGCAACGGCCGGCATCAGCATACATAGTGGGCTTGCCATGCTTGGCAGGCTGATCCGGATAATGGCTGCGCAACACCTTGAGGGGTTTGCCGGCCACTGCACTGAACGCGCCAGGATAAGGCGGCGCCACGGCGCGGATCAGGTTATGCACGGTCCAGGCCGGCAGGTTCCAGTCTATACGCCCATCCTCGGGGCGGCGACGGCCATAATAGCTGCCGGACTTGAGGTCCAGCTTGTGGCGCGGCGCACTACCGAGCAGGAGCCCTGGCAGGCTGCGGTCCAGTACGCATTCGGCGGCCACGGTGACCTTGGCGAAGACCTGGCTAGCGGTATCGTCGGGCAGGATAGGCACTGCCTGCTGATCCACCAGATCGCCGGCGTCCGGCTTCTTCTCCATGTAATGCAGACTGGCGCCGGTCTGGCGCTCGCCGTGGATGACGGCCCAGTTCACCGGCACACGGCCGCGGAATTTGGGTAGCAGAGATCCGTGCATATTGAGGGCGCCATGCTTAGGCGCCGCGAGGAAGCGCTCTCCCAACATGAAGCGGTAGTAGAAAGAGAACAGGAAGTCGGGCTTCAGGGCTTCGACTCGCGCAGCCAAGTCGTCCTTGTTCGGGTCTTCCGGCATCACTACGGGGATGTTGTTCAGCTCAGCCAAGCGCTTCACGCTGCCGAACCAGATGTTCTCACCGGGGTCATCCTCGTGGGTGACCACCAGCGAGACGCGTACACCGTGGGCAAGCAGCACCGACAAGCAGCGCACGCCTACGTCGTGGTATGCGAAGACGACGACGGATTTCACTTCTTACCTTTCTCCAGCACTGCGCGGACGAGGAAGCGCGGGCGGCGCTGCACTTCCTGGTAGATGCGACCGATATATTCGCCCAACAGCCCGATACCGAACAGGATGATACCGATGAGGAAGAACACGGCGGCGAACAAGGTGAACACGCCCTGCACGGTGCCTTCCGGATAGAAGATGCGATAACCGATCAGCAACAGGAACAACAGCAACGAACCGCCGGCGATGAGCACCCCGATGAAGGAGAACAACTGCAACGGCGCCACGGAGAAGCCGGTGACGAGATCGAAGTTCAGGCGGATGAGACTGTAGAGCGAATACTTGGACTCACCCGCAATCCGCTCGTCGTGCTCGACAATCACTTCTACCGGTTTAAGCGAGTACAGATAGGCCAAGGCCGGGATGAAAGTGTTGATCTCGCTGGTGCTGTTGATGGCATCGATGATGCCGCGGGAGTAGGCGCGCAACATGCAGCCCTGGTCGGTCATCTTGATCTTGGTGATGCGCTCACGCAGGCGATTCATCATGCGGGAGGCATACTTCCTCCACCACACGTCGCGCCGGCTTCGGCGGATGGTACCCACGTAGTCGTAGCCTTCATCCATCTTGGCCAAGAGCTTGCCGATCTCTTCCGGCGGGTTCTGCAGGTCTGCATCCAGGGTGACTACCTTGTCGCCGCGCGAGGCGTGGAAGCCCGCGAGGATGGCCGCGTGTTGGCCGAAGTTGCTCTGCAGGAGCACGACACGGGTGACGTCTTGGCGCTTGCCGAACTGGTCGCGCAACATAGCCGCAGAGCGGTCCGCGCTGCCGTCGTCTACGAAGATGAGCTCGTACTTGCGCTTCAGGGCATCGAGGGCCGGATAGATGCGCTTGAACAGGGTGTTGAGGGATTCCTGCTCGTTGTAGACGGGGATCACCACGGACAGCTCCGGGGTACCGGCAGTTTTCTTCTTGTTGTTGGTCTTCTCGCTCATGGTGTCCACTCCCTCAGGAACCTTTGAGACATGCTTTAAGGGCCGTACACACCCTGTCCACGTCGGACATCTGCATGGTCGGGAACAAGGGCAGCGTCAGGGTCTCGCTGCCGATGCGTTCGGCGTTGGGGAACTGACCCTCACGATACCCCATATTGCGATAGAAGCTGAACTGGTTCAGGGCCTGGTAATGGATGCCGAGGCCTATGCCCTGCTCATGCATGCGTTGCTTCAAGCCGGTGCGATCCAAGCTGTACTTCTTGTAATGGGGGAGCAATGTGAACATATGCCAGCTGTGGCCCGCATCTCCCTTGGCCGGCACCACGCCGAGCTCTTCGTCGCCTAGCAGTTCCAGGTAACGGTACGCCAGGGCCTGGCGCTTCTCGTTGAACTCATCCAGGTGCGCGAGCTGGCCTATACCTACCCGGGCGGCCACGTCGGTCATGTTGTGCTTGCTGGCGGCTTCGCTCACGTCCATGGTGCCGTCGGGGTGCTTGGTGATGCCGTGGAAGCGCAATATCTCGAGACGCCTCGCCTCCTCCGGCGTGGCGACGGAGACCGCAGAACCCTCGATGGTGGTGAGGTTCTTATTGGCATGGAAGCTGAAGACCACGATGTCACCGAAGGAGCCGATCTTGCGCCCCTTGTAGGCGGTACCGATGGCCTGGGCCGCGTCTTCGATGACCCTGAGCTTATGCTTGGCCGCCAGCGCATAGACCGCATCCACATCCACGGCGAGACCGTTGAGATGCACGGGCATGATGGCGCGGGTCTTGGACGTCACCGCCGCCGCCGCCTGGTCCATGAGGATGGAACGGCTCTTCAGGTCCACATCCACCAGCACGGGTTTTGCACCGACGCGCACCACCACGTTGGCAGTGGCAGCGAAAGTCATCGCAGGCACAATCACTTCGTCGCCGGGACCGATGCCGGCCATCACCAAGGCTTCTTCCATCGCACCGGTGGCATGCAGGTAGGTGCGCAGGAAGCGTTTGCCGCCGAGATAGTCGGTGAGGCCCTTCTCGAACTTCTCCACCATGGGGCCGCTGGTGATCCAGCCGGAACGCAGCACCTCGACTACGCCAGCGATGGTCTCGTCATCCAGGGTGGGCCGGGTGAACGGCAGGTAATTACTGTTCATCTCTACTACCTTGAATTTAGCTACGTGCCACGAGGAATACGCCGACGATGATGATGCCGATGCCGGACATGCGCATGGCGTTCACTGATTCGCCCATGAAAGCCCAGGCGATGAAAGCGGTCACCACATAACCCAGGGATAACATCGGATAAGCGATGCTCACCTGCACCCGTGAGAGTGCGAGGATCCATATCCCCACGCTGATGACGTAGCAGGTGAGTCCGCCCAAGATATGGGGCTCCAGGGCGAGCTTCATACCGGCGGAGAAGATATTGGATGCATCCAACTTGATGATGCCGATATCTTTGACGCCAGCCTTGAGTAATAGCTGCGCTGCCGCGTTCAGCAACACGCCGGTGAGCACTAGGGTGAAACTGATGAGGTTCATGGTTTTCTCACTGCGATGTGATCGGGGTCGCGGGCGATGACGCTCATGGGCAGGGCCTCGGCCGCGAGTTGGGTGTAGGTCTCGGGTGGCATCACTGCCAAAGCATCGCCCTGCTTGCGCCATTCTGCGGCAAAACGATCCAGGTCAGGGATCCATTTCGTGGGCTCGCGGCCGATGCCGAACTCCAATTCGCCCTGGTAGGCCACGATGGTCATGGTACGCCCCAGGTAGAAAGGTAGGGATTGGGGGTAATCGTTGAGACTATATATAGGTACGCCGGGTTTACTGTAGGGCGCCATCTGCAAGGCCAGGGCGTGCTGAGAGTACACCGGTGCCAGCACCTGGGCCCCCGCTGCCACCGTCTGGGTCGCGAGGAACATGCCTGCCGCAAGCAATACCAGCGCCGTGGTCACTCGCGAGAAATAGGCGAGCAGGAAACTTACGATGGCTGCGAGCAGCAGCAAGCCAGAGCCTGCCATGAGCCAGGGCAGGAAAGCCTGATACAGCTCCACCGGCACCCTGCCGCCGTGCTGCTGCAACTCAGGGGCTTGCCAGAGGGCGGCGATGGCCAGTGCGATGCCGAGTAGCGCGCTCAGCATCGCATCACGACGCCCGAGCCGTGCAAGCTCGCGACCGAGGAGCAAGGCCAGGGCCGGGAACATGGGCAGGATATAGCTGCCGAGCTTGGAATCCGACAGGGAGAAGAACAGGAAGATGAACCCGCACCACAACCACAGGAAGAGCCCATGGTCGAAACGCCCTGTCGCCGGCATTGTCTCGGGCTCGCTTCCGATCGTCGCATCCGACCCTCGGCGCAGATAGCCCGTGACGAGCTCGTAGTTCACGAACCGCACCAGTGCGCGGATGAACTGAGGCAGGAAGCACCAGAGGCCGAATAGCAGGATGGGTATGAAGAACCACCAGGGCTCGACGCGGTGATGTACGGTGGTGAGGAAGCGTTCGAAATGCTCATGGATGAAGAAGAACTGCGGGAACTCCGGGTTGCGCAGGCTCACCAGCAGGAACCAGGGAGCGGCGATGAGGAGATAGATCAGCAGACCGCCGACGAAATGCAGTCGCTTGAAACGTGCCCAGTCGCGTTTGATGAGCACGTAGAGCAGGAACACGGCGCCCGGCAACACCACCGCCTCCAAACCCTTGCTCAAGGTGGCGAGAGCCGCGAAGCCCCAGGCTGCGTACATCCACCCGCGCTGCGGCCGAGATGTCTCCGCATCCATGGACAGCAGGAATGCGAACAAGCTGCTGCACATGAAGAACGTCACCCCCATGTCGAGGGTGTTGAAGTGCCCCATGATGGTGAAGTACAGGCTGCCGAGGAGCGTGAGCGAGCCTAGCCAGGCGGCGCGCCGGCCGAAGAGCCGCTCGCCGGTGAATACCGTCATGAGTATGCAGAGGAAGCCTGTGAGTACGGTCCACAGGCGGGAGCTGCCGTTGCTGGCGCCGAAGACTTCGTAGGCCACGGCAGTAGCCCAATACTGGAGCGGTGGTTTCTCGAAATACTTGAGGCCGTCCAGACGCGGGGTGACCCAGTCGCCTGTGACCAGCATCTCCCGGGGGATCTCGGCGTATCGGCCTTCATCGGTCTGGAACAGGTCGCGCTGTCCCAGGCCCGTGAACCAAGCCGCGGTCAGGAGGGCGACGGCCAGGATGACTCGCGCGCGCAGGGTCATGACCATAGTAAGGGCTACGCCGCGTGGGGGAAGCTGCGAATTATATAGTAGGTACCCGGGTTTTTCGCGGTGGGCCCGGGACTTAGCCGCGGAACTCAGTCATGGGTCCGGGCCGCCATCTGCGCCCACTCCAGAAGCAGGTCGGCATCTTCGAGCACTTCTGCCGGAACTTCGTAATAGCGGTGCAACTCCTTCACACCCCTGGGGTTGAAGGGATGGCTGCCCTTCTTGAGATAAGCCGGACGGCTCGCCTCGTCGGTGCGGAAGTAGAGCGTGCCCTTGTGGGCGATGCCGAAGAAGCTGGAGCCGAGATATAGGCCATGGCCGCCGAACATGGCGCGCGTCTTTAGTGCTTTGGCCTCCGCCAGTTGCTCAAGCACGTAGTCGAGGAAGGAGGTATCAGCCATATAGGTCGAGTCTCAGCCCCCAAGAGTCAAGATACTGGGTGGCTGCGCCACCTGCCCGGCTCCGCATCCTGCTCCGCCGGCAGCATGGCCCGTGCTCTCCTGCACGGGCGTTCGCAGCGGTGCTGCTCACTTGCTCCAGTACATATTCCAGGAATGAGGTGTCGCTCATTTAAGGTCGCAGTGGGGTGAGCTGGCCCAATTCACGGTAGCGTCGATAGTCCGCCAGCACCAAGGCATGATCGAAGACGAGTGTTGGGGGACGCAGGGGGTCGAAAGCCTGGGCCTTGGCCGCATCGTCCCCGGCTTTGGGATTGCCGTGGGCCTCACCTATATAGACCGCCGTGACGGTATGACCGCGTGGATCCCGGGCCGGATCGGAGTACATGCCCAGTAAGGTCTTGAGACGCACCTTGAGGCCGGTCTCCTCCTCGGCCTCCCGCATCGCGGCCCGCTCCAGGCTCTCGCCCACTTCCACGAAGCCACCGGGCAAGGCCCAGCCAAGGGGTGGATTGCGCCGCTCGATGAGCACCACGGGCCTGCCCGGCTCGTCCAGGAGTTCGATGATCACGTCAGCGGCGAGGAGCGGCGTGACGAGGCGGGTCATCCGGCACTCCTGCGGGTGAAGCGGATGATCTGGCGCCTACTCTTCTTGTCCGGCCGTTTGGTTGGAGCCGGGTTGGTGAGCGCTCGGGCGCGTCCCAGTTCCCGACGCAGTTCACGGGCGGCGCGGCTCGCGACTGTCTCTTCGTAGAGCGCCTGGGCTTCGGCAGCAGGACCACGGCGCTCTGCCAGTGCACGCACCATGATCTCGAGATGCTCAGGACCGCGGGTGATGGAAAGACTGTCGCCGGCTTTGAGCTCCCGCGCCGCTTTCGCCCGCACGCCGTTCACATGCACCTTGCCGCCATTCACGGCTGCAGCGGCGAGACTCCGGGTCTTAAACAGGCGGGCACACCAGAGCCATTTATCCAATCTGGCAGTCAGGGTGCCTGCCACGGCTCTCACAAAGCAGTGACCCTCAAGGCTACTTGCTTCGCCATGAGAGTGAAACCGATGTACTCGTATTTGATCTTGTGCTGCTCTGCGAACTCATGCCAGGCGCGGTACTCGTGCTGCTCGAAACCATCGAAGCCGAGGTATTCGTCGAACAAGAACACGGTGCCGGGCTGCAGCAGAGAGCGCAAGCCTTCCAGCACAGTCTTGGTGGAGCTGTAGAGGTCGCAGTCCACGTGCACGAAACGCAGCTTCTCTTTCTCGGTGGCCACGAACTTGGGCAGGGTGTCTTGGAACCACCCGCGATGCAGTTTCACGTGGGCTGGCATCGCTGGGATGCGGCCGGCGGTGCTATAGCTGCCGCGAGGCTCCCCGGGTTTCCAATCCTCTGGCAAACCTTCGAAGCTGTCGAAACCGTGGACCGGGCCGCCCACATGCCGCGCGATCTTGCGGAGGGACAAGCCGTGATAGACGCCGAATTCCAGCACCGCGCCGGTGGCAGGCGCCGCCTGCAGGGATCGGGTGAGCAGGGACGATTCCTCACCGCAGAAAAGCTTATCGCCACGCTGTTTGCGGGCAAACAAGAAACCACGCCAGCGCGGCTCTATGGATTCGTCGTCCAATACCGCCGCAACGGCGCGCTTCGCTTTCGCAGCATCACCAGCCAAAGTGAGCAAGGCGGCGTTCAGATAAGTCAGGTAAGGGTGGCGGGCACCACGGGCGAGACCATCGGTGACGATGTGCAAGGCGGTATCGAGGCCCGCCAAGTCATAGCGCAGGAGCGCCAGCAAGGCGAACATGTCGCCGTTGGCTTCGCCGCTCTGCCAGCGTTCGAGGAGGGTGAGCGCCTCGGGTATGTGATCGAGGCTCACGAGGGACTTGACCAAGGGCATGGCGAAGCGTCTTTCCAGCGGGTTCTTATCCACCGCCTTACGGAAAGCATCCAGGGCTTTCTCGTAATCCCCTTCCATCCACAGGAGACGAGCCTGGGAGAATATGTACTCCGCCTTCTCCGCATCGACGCGCAGGAGCCGCTCCATCAGGGGGCGAGCCGCGGTGGTATCCCGGCGCAACAGATGCAGGTTGAGGATATCCGCTGCCAGCACGTCCTGTTCCGGATTGTATTCCAGGCCCTGGACGAGCAGCTTGATCGCGTCTGCATCCCGTTTCTGCTCCAGGGCGATCCTGGAACGCATGCGCCAGGCATCCACCAGGGAAGGGTCGTTCTGCAGGGAACGCGCGTACTCAGCGTCTGCCAGATCCAGATCGGGGTTACGGCGGAGATCGGTCATTGAAGGCATCGGGTTATCGTCGCGGGTGGCTGTTTATCAAGGGTGACGGCCGGGGCGACTCAAGGACCCCCTCTTCGAGAGGGAGCCGGTGCGCATCCAGCCGCCGTCGCTGGTCTGCATCATAACATTCGCCACCAAAAGCCCCGCTGGTATAATCCGCTCCGCATCGCACGCCCCGGAGCCCGCCCTTGAACCAGGCCTTCCTCAAGCACATCGGACAGCAGACCGCCGCCCTGCACGAAGCAGGCCTCTACAAGGCAGAGCGCGTGATCAGCACGCCCCAACAGGCGACGATACGGGTGGCCGGTGGCTCTGAGGTGCTGAACTTTTGCGCCAACAACTATCTTGGGCTCTCGGACCACCCTACCCTGGTGAAGGCTGCCCAGGAATCCCTGCCTAAATACGGTTTCGGCATGTCTTCGGTGCGCTTCATCTGCGGCACCCAGACAGTGCACAAGGAACTGGAGGCGCGCCTCTCGAGGTTCCTCGGCATGGAAGACACCATCCTCTACGGTTCCTGCTTCGACGCCAACGGCGGCCTCTTCGAGACGATCCTGGACGAACAGGATGCGGTGATCAGCGATGCACTGAACCACGCCTCCATCATCGACGGCGTGCGCCTGTGCAAGGCCAAGCGCTTCCGCTACAACAACAACGACATGGCGGACCTGGAAGCGCGACTCAAAGAAGCCGACGCCGCCGGCGCCCGCTATAAACTCATCGCCACCGACGGCGTGTTCTCCATGGACGGCATCATCGCCAACCTCAAGGGTGTGTGCGACTTGGCGGACAAGTACCATGCCCTGGTGATGGTGGACGATTCTCACGCGGTGGGCTTCATGGGCGAAGGCGGCCGTGGCAGCCACGAGTTCCGCGGCGTGATGGGCCGGGTGGACATACTGACCGGCACTCTTGGCAAAGCTCTCGGCGGCGCTTCCGGTGGCTACACTTCTGCCCGCAAGGAGATCGTGGAGTGGCTGCGGCAGCGTTCGCGTCCCTACCTCTTCTCCAACACTCTCGCCCCCACTATCGCGGCCACGTCCATCCAGGTGCTGGACCTCCTGGAGAAGGACGACAGCCTGCGCAAGAAGGTGCATGAGAACAGCCGCCGCTTCCGCGCGGGCATGCAGAAACTCGGTTTCACCCTGGCCGGCGCTGACCACCCCATCATCCCGGTGATGCTGGGGGACGCTAAGCTCGCCAAGAGCATGGCGGATGAACTTCTGAAGGAAGGCATCTACGTCATCGGTTTCTCCTTCCCCGTGGTACCTAAGGACCAGGCGCGTATCCGCACCCAGATGTCGGCAGCCCACGAACCCGAACATATAGATAAAGCGATCGCCGCTTTCGGAAAGATCGGCCGCAAGCTCGGCGTCATCAAATAATCTTCAGAGGTCTTAAGCAATGCGCGCACTCGTAAAAGCGAAAGCTCAAGAAGGGATCTGGCTGCAGGACATGCCGAAGCCCAAGATCGGCCACAACGACCTGCTCATCAAGGTCGCCAAGACCGCCATCTGCGGCACCGACATCCACATCTACAACTGGGATGAATGGGCACAGAAGACCATCCCGGTGCCTATGACCGTGGGACACGAGTTCGTAGGCGTGGTGGCGGAGATCGGCAGCGAGGTACAGGGCTTCAAAGTAGGCGACCGGGTCTCCGGCGAAGGCCACATCACCTGCGGCCATTGCCGCAACTGCCGCGCGGGCCGCCGTCATCTCTGCCGCAACACCGTGGGCGTGGGCGTCAATCGTCCTGGCTGCTTCGCCGAGTATCTTGCCATCCCCGCCGTCAATGCCTTCCCGTTGCCGGACGACATCTCCGACGACGTGGCCGCCTTCCTGGATCCGCTCGGCAACGCCACTCATACCGCCCTCTCTTTCGATCTCGTGGGCGAAGACGTGCTCATCACCGGTGCCGGCCCCATCGGCTGCATGGCGGTGGCCATCGCCAAGCACGTGGGCGCACGCCATGTGGTGATCACCGACGTGAACGACTACCGCCTGGAACTGGCCCGTAAGCTCGGCGCCACCCGTACCGTGAACGTCACCAACCAGAAACTGCAAGGCGTAATGGAAGAACTGAACATGAAGGAAGGTTTCGACGTGGGTCTGGAGATGTCCGGCAACGCCCAAGCCTTCCGCCAGATGATCGACGTCATGAACCACGGCGGCAAGATCGCGCTGCTCGGCATCCTGCCGCCGGATGCAGCCATCGAGTGGAACAAGGTGATCTTCAAGGGCCTGTTCCTGAAGGGTATCTACGGCCGTGAGATGTTCGAGACCTGGTACAAGATGGTGAGCATGCTGCAGAGCGGCCTGGACATCACCCCTGTGCTGACGCACCACTACAAGGTGAACGACTTCCAGGCAGGCTTCGACGTGATGCGTTCGGGGAAATCCGGGAAAGTGGTATTGGATTGGAACTGAGCCCTGCGCCGACCTGAAAAGCGAGGGCAGGCAGCCCTGCCCTCGCCAGAGACGCTTCCATCATTTCCCGGTCGCGACCGGGATCGCCATGAACGCCTTAATCACGCCGCTGGACGGGTCGTAGGCCTGTCCGGTGATCACGCCTTCATCGTTGATATCCTGAGCATCGGTTAGCATCAACGTCGTTCCCGGCAGCATTAGGCTGTTCAGGTTCACCATTTTGCCCCCCTGATAGATGAAAGCCTGTCCGTAGGGTGTCGAGCCCAGGGATATCCCCACCACCTGTCCGTGGTTGTTGACACCCAGACCTTCGCTCACGACATCTCCATCGAGCACACCCAGATCGCAGGTCGCGGTGGTGATCGCGCCATCGCACATGAAGGGCTTGGGCGACCAGAAGAAGGCGTGGAAATTGGGCGCGCCGACTCCATCGCCGGCGAGGTCAGAAAAGCCCGTCACTTCGCCCTGGTCGTTTATATCCATGGGTGTGTTCCAATAGGCGCCGCCGAGTGTGGGGATGGTGCCTGTCACTCTGCCGCCCTGCCAGATAACCATGTGCTCGGCGGTATCGGCGCCGACGGCGCCGCCACAGACGCCCGAGATACCTACTACCTGGCCTTTCTGGTTGATAGCTGTCGCGGCTCCGTCCTGATCCCCGGTGTAAGGGGGTAGCTCTTCAGCGACATAATTGCCCCCCTTCTGCACCCACATGACAGCTTCGAACTGCAGCACCTGATTGTTACGCGTGCAGGTAGGATCGTGGATGGTGTCCTCAGCCCAACCCACGATCTCGCGCGCGTCGTTGATGCCCGTGGTGAAACCATTGTCCCCACCGAGAGTCGGGAGTCGCATCATATGCCCGTCGTGCCAGACGAAACCACGACACACATGCCCATCGGCGGGAGCAGAATAGAATATGGCGAGTGCACAGCTCCATTGCTCACCCAGAGGCTGCATATCTGCTGTCTCTGAGATGCCCGCGACCACACCATCATCGTTGCGGTTCGGCCAAGCCACTGCACTATTCGGTCCACCGAGGGTGCCTAAATCGACGGGGACACCGTAGATCCATAATTCGGCGTGGATGTTCGTGCTTCCTGGTAGGTCTGCTTCGCCGGCTATCAGCCCAAAATCGTTGATGCTGTTACCCACATTGCCGATGCCGAACGGCACACCGGTGCCACCTAGCGGTGCACCAAGATCCACGATGCGATATCTGACTGCATCGGCATATGCAGTGCTGACCAACAGCATCGCGATGATCATGGCAAAGCTTGTGATGAGAATTTTTCATGGTGTACTCCTTTTTTTCGGGCAATGCGCCACCAGACTGAGTGGCTTGCATCACACGAACAGCAGAAATGGTTTCACGATCCAAATATATGCGGCAGGCAGGTGTTTGCTAGCAGCTTTCGGACGCAGCCCTATCCCACGTATGCGACTTGGAAATCAGGAAACTAGTGAGGCCCCATCTCGAGTCGTATCGCGTTGCCGCACGCGTCAAGTCCTGGGCGAGGTGCTGGCATTCGCCGGTCAGGATCATGGGTTCGGCGATAAGACGCACCACCTGCATCACGCGATGCCGGCATGGGCCTGTACATCCCAATCAACGGCGAGAGATGGTCGTTTCTGCATTTAGTCAAATGGCCCGCAGGAGGCGTGGCATACTGCGCCGGTGAATTCGCCCGATTGCGCAAACGGGAATAAACTCCTGTCTCGCGGGGTCTATAACCACCAGCTCTCAATCCGAGGAGTCCAGCATGAAGCGCCAAGTCATCTATCTCTCTGCGTTGCTCGCTCTCATCACCCTGCCCGCCTTCGCGGCCATCGGCGTCGGCGACACGGCTCCTGACTTCACGGCCCAGGCCTCCCTGGCCGGCAAAGAATTCACTTTCAACCTGGCGGATGCCCTCAAGAAAGGTCCGGTGGTGGTGTATTTCTATCCGGAAGCCTTCACCAAAGGCTGCACCATCGAAGCCCATGAATTCGCTGAGGCCACGGACAAATACGCGGCCCTCGGCGCCACAGTGATCGGCGTGTCCCATGACAAGATCGACAAACTGGACAAGTTCTCCGTGAGCGAATGCCGCAACAAGTTCGCGGTCGCCGCAGATCCGGACTTGAAAGTCATCCATGCCTACGGCGCGGCGCTGCCGGGCCACGAAGCCTATGCCAACCGTACGTCTTATGTGATCACGCCGGATGGCAAGGTCATCTACACCTACACCGCCATGGACCCCGACCAACACGTGGCCAACACGTTGAAGGCCATCCAGGACTGGAAGAGCAAACAACCCAAATAGGCATGGTGATATGCACGGGCGGCGGAGGGGCTCCCCTTCCGCCGCTCTTTTTTTGAGCTGCCCCAAGACCTTATTTAACCCACATGTCATGTCACCCGGGTCAACGGCCCCGGAGCCGGACCGTTGCTGCTTGGGAAGCCTCCCTCCCAAGGTCAGCACATGCAGGAAGTCACCATGAGATACCGGCACGGGCTGCTGACAGCGGCCTTACTGGTGATGTCGGCGGGCGTATCCGCTTCCGACGACACCCAGGCGCTGCACGTGCTGAACCGCATGGCCTTCGGCCCGCGCCCAGACGACGTGCAGCGGGTGGATGCCATGGGTGTGGATGCTTATATCACCCAGCAACTGCATCCTGATTCGATGCCCCTACCGGAAGACCTGCAGCAACAACTGGACGCGCTGGATACCCTGAAGCTCTCTCCTACTGAACTCTTCGAGAAATACGGCCCGCCTGAGCGCAAGCAAGGCGGCGACCTCACCCCTGAGCAGCTCAAAGCCCTGAAGCAGCGGGACCGCATGGTGGCGGAACAGGCCATGGACTCTCATCTGCTGCTGGCCATCGAGAGCCCGCGCCAGCTGCAGGAAGTGATGGTGAATTTCTGGTTCAACCACTTCAACGTGTTCGACCAGAAGGGTCTCGTGTCCATCTGGGTCGGGAGCATACGAACGCGACGCCATCAGGCCGCATGCTCTCGGCCATTTCCGCGACCTCCTGTACGCGACCGCCAGGAGCCCCGCGATGCTCTTCTATCTCGACAACTGGCTCAATAGCCAACCCGGCGCGCCCCACTCCCGCAAGCGCTTCTCAGGCATCAACGAGAACTACGCCCGGGAAGTGATGGAGCTGCACACCTTGGGAGTGGACGGCGGCTATACGCAGCAGGATGTCACCATCCTCGCGCACATCCTCACCGGCTGGGGCCTCTGCCCGCGCAAAGGCCGTCACGCAGACCCCGGCGCGTTCTGTTTCGATGACAAGCGTCACGACTACTCAGACCAGGTATTCCTGGGACACAACATCCCAGGCGGTGATGAACGGGAAGCGGAGCAAGCCCTCAATATCCTGGCCGCGAGCCCCGCGACCGCAAGACATGTGAGCTATGAGCTCGCCCAGTATTTCGTGGCCGACACGCCGCCCCCTGCCCTGGTGGACCGGATGGTGCAGAAGTGGGTCGCTACTGATGGCGACATGGCTGCAGTGCTGGGCGAGGTATTCCAAAGCCCGGAGTTCTGGTCGGCGAACAACAGCGGCAACAAGTTCAAGACGCCCTATGAATACGTGGTATCAGCGGTGCGCGCGGATGGCGTCTCCGTGAGCGACCCGCGTCCCCTGCTCGGCAGCCTGCGACAGCTCGGCATGCCGCTCTTCGGCTGCGTCACGCCGGACGGCTACAAGAACACCCAGGATGCCTGGTTGAACCCTGAGGCCATGACCCAGCGCCTGAGTTTCGCCACCTCCCTGGGCCACGGCAACCTGCCCCTGGACCCGAACGCCATGGACACGGAGAAGCCGGAACAGCACGCCGCTGATCTCTATACGACCCTGCGAGGGCTCTTCAGCGCGGAGGAGATCGCCACCATCGATTCACAGACCAAGGAACTGCGGCCCGCGCTGATACTGGGCAGCCCGCAGTTCATGTATCGCTGATAGGAGATCACTCATGGACCGTCGCGCATTCCTCCGTCATCTGATGTTCGCTTCGGGCGGCCTTCTACTCTCGGTAGGCAGCCGCGGTTGGGCAGCCCAACTCGCCGACTCGGCCGGGAACGGCAAACGCCTGGTGGTGGTATTCCTGCGAGGCGCGGTGGATGGTCTCAATGTGGTGGTGCCTTGGGCGGATGGGCGCTACTACGAGGCACGTCCCACCATCGCCGTGCCGAAGCCGGGCCAGACTGGCGGCGTCACGGACCTGGATGGTTACTTTGGTCTGCATCCATCTCTGGCTGCCATGCTGCCCTACTGGCAGGGGAAGACCCTGGCCTTCGTGCAGGCCAGCGGTTCACCGGATCCAAGCCGCTCCCACTTCGAAGCCCAAGCGTTCATGGAGAGCGGCACGCCTGGAGTGAACACGACACCCGATGGCTGGATGAACCGTCTCCTGGGCGCGTTACCTGGACCGCGCTCGCCCACCGAGGCCTTGAACCTCGGCCCCACCCTGCCGCGCATCCTCACCGGATCCAACAGCGTCTCCAGCCTGCCGCTCGGCCGCAACGCCGATCACCCCATCGCGTTGGACAAACCCAAAGTGGCGGATGCCTTCAGTGCGCTCTACCAAGGCGACACGCCCTTGGCCAAGGCTTTCCAACAGGGGCAGCAGGCGCGCGGCGAACTCATGAGCGATCTCGCCAAGGACATGTCGGACTCTTATAACGGCGCGCCCTCGGTGGATGGCTTCAGCCAGGACAGTGGGCGACTGGCAGAACTCATGACCCGCGATTCCAGCATCCGTCTCGCGTTCCTCGCAGTGGGCGGTTGGGACACCCACGTAGGTGAAGGTTCTTCGAGCGGACAGCTGGCACGGCATCTGCAGTCCTTGGGGAGCGGCCTCGCTACCCTGGCCCAGGGACTCGGCCCGACCTATGACGATACCGTGATCCTGGTGATGTCGGAGTTCGGGCGAACTTTCCGGGAGAACGGCAACGCTGGCACGGATCATGGTCACGGCAACAGCATGTGGCTCATGGGCGGGAGAGTGAAAGGCGGCAAGGTCTACGGTGAATGGCCGGGTCTCGGCGATGATCAGCTCTATCAGAACCGGGATCTCGCGGTCACCACGGATTTCCGTCAGGTGATCAGCATTGTGCTCACCCGGCATCTGGGCTTAAGCGATACGGCCATGAGCCGCGTGTTCCCCGACGGCATCGGCACCAGCGCGAAGCTCGGGGGGCTCCTCGGCTAATCGATCAGCGGATGCCCCTTGGGCAACTTGTGGGAATACCAGATGGCCAACCTGTGCCGCATGGATTGCTGGGACACCTGCTCTTCCGGCATCGGTTGGATCAGCTTGTCGTGCACCAGCAGGCGGTAGATGTAGAGGATCTTGTCGGCAGCCGAATCCGTCGGCTCGAACACGGCGGCACCCCGGTCTTCGGCGTATTTCACGCCGGCCAGGATCGCCTCCTTCACCAGCTCCGCTTCGTGTCTGAGTTTCTTCATGGCGACTCAACCATAACAGAATGGCCCTGGGGCGCATCTGCGTCCCAGGGCCATAGCGCTTAAGTTCACCAGGTGCTGTCAGCGTCGGTCGGCGGGGGTGTGGTAGCCGGTGCCGAACCAGCAGGCGGCGGAGCCGGGGGATTACCCGGCGGCGGAGGCGGCGGGGCGGCCTGCACCGGAGCCGCGGGGGTCGCCGCCACCTGCTCCCAACCCACCGGGCACTGGGTCACGTAGGGGTAATAGTTCTGGGCCGAAGCGCAGTAATACCAGAAGGCGGGGGCCGGCGCGCCATCAGGCGGCGCATCGGTGGGAGCAGCCTGCTGCACGATCACCGTGGAAGGCACATAGGGGTCGGGATAAGGATAGACGGGCACGCTGTAGAACACCCAGGCACCGCCCACTATCCACCACCAGCCGAAGTGATTGTTGTGCCAGTCATGTCGCCAATAACCGCCACGCCAAGCACCATAATCGAAATCATGGAAGTGGTGGATATCGCCATGCCCCCACACCACCCCACGTGAATCCACGGGATGTCCTACAGAATGCACGACTACCGGGAAGTGCCGATGCTCGTCGGCCAGGGCACCGGAAGCGAGCGCCATGGTCACGGCGAAGGCGAGTAACTTGGGGACCTGATTCCGGAATTGCATGGGCCTACCTCCAGCGGATACGGGGTTCATATGTATGACACTGTATATAACGGCCGGTCACTACGCGAGTTGACGGAATATTTCCGGCAGACCTGATTGCAACGAAGTGTTGCAGACCCTGCCTCTTCGCCTTCACCCTGCTGCGATGGCACTGACATCCGGAGGCAGTTCAGCGCCTTCCCGTGGCAGGATGATACGGGCCCGTAGACCCGGCGCAGCATCTTGCAGCTGTAGCGTCCCACGATGCAGATGGGCGATGGCCGTGACGATGGAAAGACCGAGGCCGCTGCCTGGCACCCGGGTCTCGAGACGGTAGAACCGCTCCGTGACCTTGGCCATGGCATCTGCCGGCACACCGGGCCCGCGGTCTTCGACTTCGATGATGATGTGCGCCGGCTCCTCCAGGACCCTGACCTGGATGGTGGTCGAAGCGTCCGCATACTTGATGGCGTTCTCCACAAGGTTGGCCACTGCAGCAGAGAGGAGATGCCTGTCCCCCAGGATCGCAGCATGGTCCCTCACTTCAGCGGAAAGCACCATGTCGCGGGTCTCGGCCACGGCGTCATAGAGTTCCACCACGTCGGTGACGACTGTTTGCAGATCCACAGGCTCAAAGGGCTGCCGGCGAGCACCGGATTCCGCTTCGGCCATCTGCAAGAGCCGCTCGAACACCACGATCAACGCGTCGATATCCTGGATAGCGGCGACGGCAGCCTCGGAGACCGGTGTGGTATCACGGTGATGCCTGAGGGCTTCCTCCAGACGGGCGCGAGTACGTCCGAGGGGTGTGCGCAGGTTGTGGGCGATGGTGTTGGAGACATGCCTGACCCCTTCCATCAGCTGCTCGATGCGATCCAGCATGTGGTTGATGTCGCGGCTGAGTCGGGTGAACTCGTCTTCAGCGGAAGTGACGGGGATGCGTTGACTCAAGTTGCCCGACTGGATCTCGAGGGCCGTGCGGCGGATAGCAGAGATGCTCCTGGCGAACTGGCGCCGGAACAGCAAAGCACCGGCGAAGACGAGCAACAGGGCGGTACCGCCACCCAGCACCAGGGAACGCCATACCAGTTCCTTGATGCGCTCCTTGTCGCGCATGTCCCGGCCCACCAACAAAGCAGCCCCGTCGGGCAAGCGATGCCAGAGGAGTCGGCTTACGGAAGGCCGTGCCATACCGGGTGACCGAACCGGTCACTAGGTATCGAACGCCGCATCATCCATCTGCCAGCCGTTCAGGTTACCGGTGAGCCTTTGCCCGTGAGGATCCAGCAACAGATAGACTTCCGTGTCCTGGTTCATGCCATCGTTCAGGAGCTGATCTATCTCCTTCTTCAACCCGCCGAGGCCTTCGTTCTGATAGCTGTCGGTCAGACCCTGGGAGCTGGCTTCGAGCCGGCTATCGATATCACGTGCCTGCACCACCACGGTGCCGTAATAGAACGTCGCGGATATCACCCCCAGGGAGACCGATCATCAACGCTGCGTACAGACGAGCGCGATACGGAAGGTGACCGAATCCCATAGCCTAGTCATCGGACCTGGATCGTGTAACCCACACCACGCAAGGTGTGCAACAAGGGCGGAGAGAAGCCTCTGTCTATCTTGTTGCGGAGACGACTTATCTGCACGTCGATGATGTTGGTGCCCGGATCGAAGTGGCAGTCCCACACCGACTTCCAGGAGCATGGTGCGGGTGATCACCTGGCCCTGGTGGCGCACCATGAACTCCAGCAGACGGAACTCACGCGGCCTGAGCGCGATCGGCTTGCCGGCACGCTCGACCTTCCGTTTGACGAGATCCATGCGCAGGTCGGCGATCCGGAGTTCGGGCCTTGCTCGTTGTGCTGCAGCGTACGGCGCGTGAGAGCCTCGACGCGCGCCATCAATTCCGAGAACGCGAAAGGCTTGGTGAGGTAGTCGTCACCGCCGTCGCGCAGACCCCGCACCCGCTCGTCGAGGCTGGCGAGGGCACTCAGGATCAGCACCGGGGTGGCCTTACCTGCATCACGCACGGACTTGAGTATCGACAGGCCGTCCACGTCGCCCGGCAACATGCGGTCCAGGATGATGACGTCCCATTGTCCACCGACGCCGAGACGCAGGCCTTCGCCGCCGTCACCGCATAACACGACGCTGTGACCTTCCTCCTCCAGTCCTTTACGGATGTAATCGGCGGTCGTCGTCTTCATCTTCTATGACTAGGCAGCGCACGTGTTCACTCCTTGTTCCGCGATGATGGCGGATGCGTCAATGTACATCACAGAAACAATAAGCATAGATCCCGCGTGGGTCGTCGAATATCGAAAGCGAACCTGCGAGCCGCATGAGCCTGGCATACCAAGGGGCCGTAGTGGCGGCACCCGGCAGGCTGAAGCCGCCGAGGGCGGTATCCGAATCGTCCGCCATGCTAGTGATCACCCGTTCAAAGAAGCTGGGTTGCTTCTCGATGTAATCCACCGAATAACGGCTGCCTATGTCTGCGAGCTTGGCGGCTTCCGCCACCGCATCGTCCATGTCTCCGTAAGCATCCACGAGACCGAGGTGCTTAGCCTCGCTACCTGCCCACACCCGGCCTTGGGCGATGGCATCCACATCATCCACTTTCATATGCCGGTTCTTCGCCACCTTGGTGATGAACTCCCGGTAACCATGATCGATGCTGAGTTGGAACGCCTGCTGCATCTCCGGCGCCATAGGTCGGGTGATGTCGAAGGCATCGCTGAGCTTGGTGGTGCCGACGCCGTCTGTGTGCACACCGATCTTGCTCAGGGAATCCTGGAAGGTAGGCAGCATGCCGAAGATGCCGATGGATCCAGTGATAGTAGAAGGACTAGCGTAGATCTTGTCGCCAGCCATGGATATCCAGTAACCGCCGGAAGCGGCCACATCGCCCATGGAGACCACCACGGGCTTGCCTGCCTCCTTGGTGAGTTCGATCTCGCGCAGGATGAGATCGGAAGCGAAGGAGCTGCCTCCTGGGCTGTCGACCCGGAGCACGACAGCCTTGATGGAATCGTCGTAGCGCGCTTCGCGGATCAATTCTGAAGTGGAGTCGCCGCCGATGCTGCCTGGGGGTTGGTCGCCGTTCATGATGTCGCCTTCCGCCACCACCACGCCCACTCTGTTGCCGCCCATGGTCTGGCCGCGTCCGTCGCCGTCCACCGCATCCAGATACTGTCGGTACTCGACGCCACGGAAGCTGTGGTTTGCGCGGCCCACGACCTTGGCCACCGCGTCTTCCATCTGATCATGGTCGGCGATCTTGTCTACCAGTTTGGCATCCAGAGCGAGCTTGGCCCCGTCACCGTCCACCGCAGCCAGATTGGCTGGCACCCCATCTATATAGTCCTTGATGGCGTCACCAGGGAGCTTGCGCGCCCGCGTGACATCCATCTGATAACCAGCCCACAGCGTGCCCAGCAGATCGCTGTAATCCTCCCGTGCTTCGGGGGACATATCGTTGCGGATGAAAGGTTCCACTGCCGACTTGTACTTACCCACCCGGAACACGTTCCAATCCACCCCTAGCTTGTCCAGGGCGTCCTTGAAATACGGTTGGTAGATGCCGAAGCCGTGCAAGAACACCTCCCCCTGGGGATGGATGAAGATCACATCGGCGTTTGACGCCAAGTAGTACTGGGCCTGGTCATAGGAATCGCCGAGGGCGAACACCGTCTTGCCCGCCTTCTCGAAATCGCGCACCGCATGGGCGATGTACTGGAGCTGCTCCATACCGGCGCCTTCCATCTCGTCGGTCTCAAGCACCAAGGCCTTGATGCGATTGTCATCCCTGCCCATGTCTATAGCTTCCACCACGTCCCGCAGGCGGGTCTGAGGCTGTTGCTTCTGGCCCAGGAGCCGGTTCATGGCACGTTGTGTGGGATCGCCGGAGAACTGTTCCACCAGATCGCCTTGCAGATCTACCACCAAGGCCGCCGTGGACGGTATGACCACATGCCGGGCGCCGAAGGCACCCAGCACGATCAGCAAGACGATGACGGTGATGACCACATTGATCACGACGCGGCAGAGGAAATCCCATAGCCGCCACATGCCACCGAAGATATGCACGAAGAAGTTCTTTTCACTCATGGTGATCGTGGGCCCTTTAGCTGGATATCGACCCGGATTCGTCTCCGGACAGGTTTAATTATGCGCCAGGACCTCGTTACAAGATGTATCAAGTATCTCGAGTATCTTGGGCAACCACTCCTTGTGCTCCGGCTTCATGAGACAGGAACGCAGAGCAATGATGGCATCCGCATCCGCCTTGAGGTCGGGCCACCAAGCCTCGGCCAGTGTATGCGGCACTTTGAGGAGCGCGAGATGCAGGTGGTGCCGGGCGGCGGCATCGAATACGCCTTGGGCCCGCTCGCCCGCCTGCCGACGTCCTGCGCCTGCGAGGGTCCACACCACGATATCCAGTTCCGGCACGAGGCCCGGTAGCTGGCGGCCATCCCGAGTCAGAGCCTGATGCAGTTCCAGAGCGGCGGCGCGACCGGCCGCCAGCCCCTGCGCAAACTCGCCACCACGGACCATAGGCAGTAATTTCTGGGTCGCCCAAAGGGCCACTGCCCCCGCACCCGCCCGTGAACACTCCAGGCTGATCTCGCCCAGATGGAGTTCGGCAGAGGTGAAATAGGTGTAAGGCGAATCGTGCTTGTAGTACCGACCCACGGAAGGGTCGCGGAACAGCACACAGCCGCAGCCATAGGGTTGCAAGCCGTGCTTGTGGGGATCCACCACGATGGAATCGGCCCCCGAGACGGCATCGTAAGCAGCCCGGGCCGGGGCGCTTAGGTTATCCGCCAAGATGAAATAGCCGCCGTAGGCCGCGTCCACGTGCACCCGGAAACCATACTTGTCGCGCAGCGTGAGTATCTCGTGCAGCGGATCCACGGCGCCCAAGGCGGTGTTGCCGAGGGTCGCCACCACGGTGGCCACTTTCTCGCGCTTCAGCAGATCCTCGAGAGCATCCAGATCCATGCGACCTGCGCCATCCACCGGCACGCTCTTGAAGGGCATCCCCAACACTTCACACATCCGTGCATGGGTGTAATGAGCCTGGGACGAAGCCAATACAAAACCTTCTGCCTTCGCGTGGCGTGCCACCCAAAGTGCTTCCAGGTTCGCGATGGTGCCGCTGGCCGAGAGATGGCCGAGATGCTCGCCGTAGCCGAACATCTTCGCGATCTCCCCCACGGCTTCGCGTTCGAGAGCCGAACTCGCGCGTCCGCCATCGAGGGCGTGGTTGTTGGGGTTGATCCACAGGGCGAGCATGTAAGCGATCCGAGCCATGGCATGGGGCGGCTTCAACATCTGCCCTGCATAGAGCGGATGGGGGTAAGGATAGTTATCCTGCATGCGGCGGGCCGTCTCGAACAGCACCTCCCGCGTGCGGGCCGGCAGAGGCGCCGGCTTGAACTCCGGCATGGCAGCGAACCCCTGCTCCAACACCGTGAGTGCTTCATCGAGAACCCTGAGACTATCGCGTTCTAACATCGAGCTGCTCATTTAGATACTAAGAGTTCTGGTTGGCGGTGGACGCCAACTCCCCCGCTTCGCTTCCTGCTACACGGGCAGGCCCGTGCAGGCTATCCCTGCCTGCCCGTTCGACGCTCACAACATGCCTTCGGCATGTGCATGTTAGAGCAGTCTCACCCATCTCGTTCCAGCATCGCTTTGCCTCGTCAGTGATGCGTGCCGCTCGCCGGCATGAGCATGAGTTGCTGCAGGTCGTGCTGTAACACCGCCTGCTGGGATGGATCCCGGGTGGCGTTCAGCAACCCCTTGTAGAGATTACGTGCGTCATCGATGTAGCCGGCCTTGGCCAGCATCTGCGCTGCCTGATAACGGGCGGTCTGGGCCCACTGATCCATGGCATAGGGATCCAGCAGCAGGGCGGAACGCAGATATAGCTCCGACGCCTTGAGGTAATCCCCAAGAGCCTTATGGGAATCTGCAGTCCAGTAGAGCATCTGTCGTCGCTGTTCCGGTTGCAGAGGCATCTCGAGCAGTGCCTCGAAGAATGGGATGGCGTCCTTGTCTCGGTGCAGGGTCTGGAGATCAAAGAGCACTTGCAATACATCGTCAGCATCCACGGGGGTCGCGGCCGGCGTGGCAGCCTTGGCTCCTGCAGCGGTGACGGGTGCTGGCGCCGCGTCTTTCTTCGCGAGCAATTCCTTGAGAGCTGCCACCCCTGCATCCGGGTTGCCACCCAGGATGAACACGTGGGCTCGCTTCAACTGCCAGGCGCTGTCGGCAGTATCGGGGGGCGGCGTATCCAGGCCCTGCATGAGTTCGGAAGCGAGGGCGATATCAGGTATCTCCAGCACATCGTCCACCAGGAGATAGCGCACGTCCGCGGGAATCTCCGCGACGCCCTTGAAACGAGAGGAATCGAGATACAAACGTCGCAGCAGCACATCCCCCAGTCGCTGCTTCTGGATGAGGGCGGCGAACTGCCATTGGGCCACGCTCACCTGCTGGGGATCGCTGGCCTGATACGCCACCACGCTGAACAACGAGGCGGCGCGTATGGGATCGGTATCGAAGCGGTTGGAAGCCGCCAGGAACCAAGCTTGATCGTCGCCCACCACCAACTGGAGTTCGTTGCCGAGCTCTTCGCCGTAGGCCACGTAAGCATCCCACAGCATGTCGGGCGTGAGCCTGAAGATGTCGTCCTGATCCAAAACGCCGGCCTGGAGACCGAGGCCATCCTGCAACGCGCTGATGCGCGCCGCTGGATTCTTGAGATCATCCGCTGCTTCTGCCGCGATCACCCAGGCGTGCACCCGTTCGCTCTCGCTGGCGTCGCTGTCGCTGCCGATCTTGACCGCTTGGGCGAGCGCATCGGGCGGGGTCATCTCGCCGGAACGCAGCGATGCCAGCAGGGCCAGCATGTCCGCTTCGGGCCCGTTCACATCCTGCAGCACATCGAGAGCAGATTCCGGTTGCTGGGTCTTGAGGAACAGGCGTGCTTCCAAGAGCGGCCAATCCCCCGTGTCCTTGGGATAGTCCTGGCGATACCGGATGACGGCGGTACTGGCATCGTCCAACCGGCCTGCAGCGATGTAACTGCGGATGAGCAGACGGCGCAACTCTGCGAGCTCACGGTCATCCGGCGGAGCGCCCGCATCCCACACCAGGGGCAGGAGCAGATCCCGAGCTTTGGCGGCATCGTTGAGGTGCAGCCAGGCGTCGGCCGCCTGCATCTCCTCCCAGGCCCGGAAGTCTGCACCCGCATCACCAGGCAGGTGCTTGGCCCGGCCTATCACCGCCTGCCAGTCCCCACCGGACTGATATATATAGATGCGCTCCCGCTCCCACGCCATCCAGCCTACCGCGTCTGCGGTGAAATCCGGCTGGTGTTCGTCCATGAGCTTGAGAGCAAGCTTAGGTGCCCCCGCAGAGGCCATCCCGCTCACGGTAGCGAGAGTGATGAGGTTCGGGTCCACGGGTGCCGCGCTTGCAGCAGCGGGTGCAGCGACGGTGGCTGCCACGGGTACCGCCTTGGTCGCAGCGGCCGGCGTCTTGGTCTTGTGCTTCTTCGCCGGTGCAGCCCATGCGCCCGCGCCCGCGCCCGCCGACAGCAGGAGGGCGAGCGACAGGATGAGAGTTATACGCGCGCGGTGTTGCATCGGTTCACTGATGAAAAAACGGGCGCCTGGGCGCCCGTTTCCTTAAAACGAATTCCGACCCTTGAGGTTTACACCTTCTCGCGGATTCGTGCGGCCTTGCCGGCCAGGTCACGCAGGTAATAGAGCTTGGCGCGGCGCACGTCGCCCTTGCGCTTCACTTCGATACCGCCGATGCCGGGGCTGTGGGTCTGGAAGGTGCGCTCGACACCTTCGCCGTGGGACATCTTGCGCACGGTGAAGGAGGAGTTGAGGCCGCGGTGCTTCATGGCGATGACCAGGCCTTCGAAGGCCTGCAGGCGCTCGCGCTCACCGTCCTTCACCTTGACCTGCACCACCACGGTGTCACCCGGCTCGAACGCCGGGATGTCTTTCAGCTGGGCCTGTTCCACTGCCTGGATGATCTTGTTCATGACTGCATACCTTATGTGCAAAGACCGTTATTCACTTACACCCTGCGCACGGATGAAATCCGCGAGCAACTGTTCCTGTTCCTCGCTCAGCGCGAGACCCTGCAAGAGATCCGGGCGCCGCTGCCAGGTCCGCCCCAGCATCTGCTGCATGCGCCAGCGGCGTATGGCCGCATGGTCGCCGGAGAGCAGCACGTCCGGCACACGCTGGCCGTCGATCTCCTCGGGCCGCGTGTAGTGCGGACAATCCAGCAACCCGTTCATGAACGAGTCCTGGGCCGCCGACTCCTCGTCGTTCAAAGCCCCGGGGATGAGACGCGCCATGGCATCTATCATCACCAGCGCCGCCAGCTCACCGCCGGACAGCACGTAATCTCCGATGGACCATTCCTCGTCCACCTCAGCCTCGATCAGGCGCTCATCCACGCCTTCGTAGCGCCCTGCCACCAGCACCATCCCGGCACGCTGCGACAGTTCGCGCACGCCGTCCTGGTCAAGGGCCCGACCCTGCGGGCTGAGGTAGATCACCTTGGCCCCGTCGCCGGCTCGAGCCTTCGCCGCGTGTATCGCCGCGCGCAAGGTCTCGACCTTCATCACCATCCCCGGGCCGCCGCCGTAAGGCCGATCGTCCACGCTCTTGTGCTTGTCGGTGGCGTGGTCCCGCGGATTGCTGGTACCCACCTCGAGCAGGCCGCGCTCCACAGCGCGCCCCGTCACGCCGAACTGGAGCAGGTTCTGCACCATCTCCGGGAAAAGCGTGACGACTTCTATATGCACACTAGCCTCTTCAAAAATCGGGGTCCCAATCCACCTGGATCACGCGCTTGTCGAGATCCACGTGCTTGATGACCTGGCCATGGATGAACGGGATGAGGCGTTCCCGTTCCCCTTTCACCACCAGCACGTCGTTCGAACCGGTGGCCATCAAACCTTCGACTGCACCGAGGGAACGTCCCCCATCAAGCTGCACATCCAATCCCACCAAGTCCATCCAGTAGTACTGGCCGGGCCGGGTCTTACTGAGTTGCTGCGCAAGACGGCGATGTCGGCGCCGAACACCGGGCTGCCTGATCCGGGTCGGTGATGCCTTCGAAACGGGCGATCACTCCCTTGCCGTGGGCATGGCCCTCGGCCACCTTCCACTCACGCCACCCGTCGCTGAGCTTCAGTTGCCAGGTACGGTAGTCGACGATCTTGTCGCGCGGTTCGGTGAAGGACAGGAGCTTGACCCAGCCCTTGATGCCGAACAGCCCCCCGATCTTGCCGATGACGATGCGCTGGGGCTCACCGCTCATGCAGGCTTACAGAGCGACCTTGTGCTCCTTGAGCAGATACTGCACACGGTCCGAAGGCTGCGCGCCCTTCGAGAGCCAGTGCTTCATGCGCTCCGCGTCCACGCGCAGCGTCTCCTCGTGGCTCGCGGCCAGAGGATTGTAGAAACCGAGACGCTCGATGTAACGGCCGTCACGCGCGTTGCGCTTGTCGGTCGCCACCAGATGATAGAAGGGGCGCTTCTTGGCGCCGCCGCGGCTCAAACGTATGGTCACCATGGAATATCAGGTCCTCTAAAAAACTTGGGGCCGCCTTAGGGGCTGCCCACCGGAAAAACAGCAGGGTATTTTACGGGAATTTTAAGAAAAGTGAAGGGCTTACGTGGCTTTCGGGAGCGGGAAATGGGACTTTAAGGGGCATAAATGCGCGAAATTAGCCATCCATGGCCTGCTTCCGGCCCGGACATCCTGTCCGGTCGCTCGAAACTGTGTTTCGAGCCCTGCCCGCCCCCGGGACGGGACCGACATGCCCCGGCATGTCGGCTAAAAGGGTCTTCCACGCCCAGGCGGCAGCTGTCCTTTCATATTGCGCAGCATTTTTGCGATTCCTCCCGCCCCGGCCATCTGTTTCATCACGGCTGCCATCTGGTCGTACTGCTTCAGGAGGCGGTTCACCTCTTGGACCTGGGTGCCAGACCCCTGGGCGATGCGTCGCCGACGGGAGCCATTGATGACATCCGGCTTAGTCCGCTCCCCGGGGGTCATGGAGTTGATGATGGCGATCTGGCGCTTCAGCTCCTTCTGGCCGAACTGACCCTCGGCTTTGCCGGCCATGGCAGCCCCGCCCGGCAGCTTGTCCAACATGGCCCCTACCCCGCCCATGGCCAGCACCTGCTCGAGTTGGGCGCGCAGATCCATGAGGTCGAAGCGCTTGCCGGATTTGAGTTTGTTGACGAGCTCAGCGCCCTTCTCCCGGTCCAGCTTCTGTTCCGCCTGTTCCACCAGGGCGAGCACGTCACCCATGCCGAGGATGCGGGAGACCACACGCTCCGGCTGAAAGACTTCGAGGGCAGAACTATCTTCTCCCACGCCCATGAACTTGATGGGCACGCCGGTGACTTGACGCACCGAGAGGGCCGCGCCACCCCGAGCATCGCCATCGGCTTTGGTGAGGATAGCGCCCGTGAGAGGCAAAGCTTGGCCGAACTCGGTGGCCGCTTTGGCGGCATCCTGACCTGCCATGGCATCCATGACGAAGAGAGTCTCTTTCGGCGCGACAGCCGCATGGATGCGACGCGCTTCGTCCATGAGCTCCGCGTCCACATGCTGGCGGCCAGCGGTATCTACGATGAGCACGTCATAGAGTCGCGCTCGCGCTTCAGTGAGAGCTGCAGTAGCGATGGCTACCGGATCTTTACTATCGAAAGGGAAATAGGTAGCGCCCACGGGACCCGCGAGTCGCTCAAGCTGTTCCCGTGCTGCCGGACGATAGATGTCAGTGCTGACCAGGAGCACTTTCTTGCGCTCGCGATCCACGAGATGTTTCGCGAGTTTGGCGGCGGTAGTGGTCTTGCCCGCGCCCTGCAGGCCCGCCAGCAGGATGACAACGGGTGGCGTCGCATTTAGATCGAGAGGTGCTGCCGCACCGATGGCGCGCAGCAATTCTTCATGCACTACTTTGATGAAGGCCTGGCCGGGGGTGAGGCTCTTCAGTACATCCGCGCCGAGAGCGCGGGTGCGGGCGGATTCGGTGAAAGCCTGCACTACCAGCAAGGCCACGTCCGCTTCCAGCAAAGCCAAGCGTACATCGCGCAAGGCATCGCGGATGTTCTGCTCGGTCATGCGCCCGGAACCGCGCAGGGCATCCAAGGTCTTGGATAGGCGTTCGCTTAAGGCTTTGAACATAGACATAGATTATCGCCCAAGAATCGGATGAAGCGACATGATCATAAAAGCTGGATTAGAGATTCTGGCTGGCGGTGGCCGCCAGCTTCCCCGCTTCGCTTCCCGGCTGCGCGGGCAGCTATGGGCGTTCGCAGCAGTGCTACTCACCCTGCCTGCCCGTTCGACCGCTCACGACATGCCTATGGCATGTGCGTGTTACGCAGTCTCACTTATAGGTCAAAGACCTCGCCACCCATGAGGCGATGCAAGCGGCGCTTGGGAAGAGCGGCCACGATCTCGGCGAAGATCGAGTCTTCAGCGCCGGGCTTGAGATGGGTGATATGGATGTCGGGATCATGCTTGAGCTTCGTGATGTCAGCCGCCAGTGTCTTGGGGCAGTAATGCTTGGCGAGATCGGCGAGCTTCTCGTTGCTGTTGGCGAAGGCGGTCTCCACCATGAGCGCATCCACTCGCGGATAAGCGTTGAGCGCGGTCCAGAACGTGTCGTTGGTGAAGGTGTCGCCACTGAAGGCGAAGACCTTGCCACCTTTCTCGATGATGTAGCCCGCACCCGGCACAGTGTGGTTCACCTCCACGAGGTGCATGCTGCGGCCGTCCACGTCCTGTCGCTGGCCGAGCTTCAGGGGATGGTACTTGAGCACCGGCGACTGCTTGTCGGGTAGCTCGGCGAAATCCGGCCACATGATCCAGTTGAAGATGTACTTCTTGACTGCGTCGAGGGTCTCAGGGCGACCGTACACCGTGAGCGGCGTCTTCAAGTGATCGAAGATGGTGTCGATGAGGAGCGGCAGACCCGCAGTGTGATCCAGATGGGAATGGGTCAGGAACACATGACGGATGTGACGCATCTCATCGAGCGTGAGATCGCCGATGCCGGTGCCGGCATCGATGAGGATGTCTTTGTCCACGAGCAAGGAGGTGGTGCGCAGTTCCGCACCGATGCCGCCGCTGCAACCCAGGATCTTGATGCGCATGGAAATGAACCCTGCCGCCGCTGGCGACTCCCTTGCAGAAAGCTTATCACAGGCTGTTTTCACGGTCCTTCACCGGGGACTGCGGCTATGCGATGATGAAAGCGCCCAAAGAACCCGGCTGAAACCATCCTATGCATCTCTTGACCGGAGCCGCCGCCCTCGCACTCGCGCTCTACCTCCTGGCGGCACTGGGGTTGCTCGCGCGGCTGTTCGGCAAGGGTCCGGACTTCCTCCGGGAGCGTCGCGGTTTCGCCTTGAGCGCAGCGCTCGCCGCAGTGCTGCTGCACGGCATCGCCGTCTATGCCCTGATCTTCGGCACACAGGGCATGGACCTCGGTTTCTTCAACGCGCTCGCCTTGGTGGGGCTCTTGGTAGCCCTAATCGCCCTGGCCGCCTTCGTGAAACCCTCCTTCGAGAACTTGGGGCTGGTGCTCTTCCCCCTGGCAGGTGTGAGTATCGTCCTCGGTGACACCCTGACCAGCGACGTGCTCTTGCTGCATGGCGGCAATTGGCCCCTAGACACCCACATCCTCTTCTCGCTGCTGGCCTACAGCTTGCTAGCCGTGGCGGCGCTGCAAGCGGTCGTACTGGCTCTGCAGGAATGGCGTCTGCGGCGCGGCAATGCCGGCGGCGTACTGAGCCGCTTGCCACCGATGCAGGAGATGGAGCGTTTCCTGTTCCAGCTCATCGCCGCCGGTTTCATCCTGCTCACGCTCTCGCTGTTCACCGGCCTCATCTTCGTGCAGAACTTCATGGTGCAACACCTGGCACACAAGGCGATCCTCTCGGGGCTCGCCTGGCTCGTGTTCGCGGTGCTGCTGTGGGGGCGCTGGAAGTTCGGCTGGCGGGGACGCACCGCCATCCGCTGGACGCTCATCGGTTTCGCCACGCTGATGCTCGCCTACTTCGGCAGCAAACTGGTGTTGGAGCTGATCCTCGGTCGCCATTGGGGGCTCATGCCTTGAAACCTCCGCCGGGAAGGCGTCCGCTGCGTAAGGGCTTACGCCCGTGAACCATATCCCCTTGCTGTATCTCTTCGGCGTGGTGGCGCTCTGCCTCCTGTGCTCGGCATTCTTCGCCGGCTCCGAGACGGCGCTCATGGGCCTCAACCGTTACCGGCTGCGTCATCTGGCGCGGGCGGGCCATCGCGGCGCCGTGGTGGCGGAAAAGCTGTTGCGCCGGCCCGACCGGCTCATCGGTCTCATGCGTCTCGGCGACACCTTGTGCAACGTGGTGGCCACCTCCATCACGACGCTCATCGCCCTGCGCATCGGCGGCGACAGCGCCGTGGCCATCGCCGGCGGCGTGCTGATCCTATGCATCCTCGTCTTCTCGGAGATCACACCCAAGACCCTGGCGGCGCTCTACCCCGAGCGTTTCGGCTTCCCCGCCGCGTTCATCTACGTGCCGCTGCTCAGGATGTTCTCGCCGGTGATCTGGGCGGTGAACGTATTCACCAATGGCCTCCTGCGCGCCATGGGCTTGCGCAGTAGTGCCATGCCGCTGCACTCCATGAGCAGCGAAGAACTACGCAGCGTGGTGACCGAAGCCGGCGGGCTCATACCCAAACGCCATCAGCGCATGCTGCTCAGCATCCTTGATCTTGAGAAGATCGCGGTGGAGGACATAATGGTGCCGCGCAACGAGATCACCGGCATCGACATCGAGCAGGAATGGGACGACATCCGTATGCAGCTCTACAGCAGCCAGCACACGCGGCTGCCGGTGTACGAAGGCGAAATCGATAACATCCTGGGCTTCGTGCATGCCCGCCAGGTGCTGCACCTGCTCTCCCAGGAGGACCCCGGCAAGGAAGAGTTGCGAGAGATCCTCCGGGAGGCGTATTTCGTGCCGGCAGGCACTTCGCTGCAACGGCAGCTGTTGAACTTCCAGACGGCGCAGCGCCGCATCGGTCTGGTGGTGGATGAATACGGCGACATCCGCGGGCTCGTGACCCTGGAGGACATCCTCGAGGAGATCGTGGGCGAGTTCACTACCGACCCCGCGGCACAAAACCGTGACATATATAAGGAGAGCGAGACGAGCTACCTGGTGAACGGCAGCGCGACGGTGCGGGAGCTGAACCGAGCCATGCAGCTGAAATTCCCAACCGACGGCCCCAAGACCCTGAACGGACTGATCCTGGAGTATCTGGAGACCATCCCTCATACCGGCACTGCCTTCAAACTCGCCGGTTATTCCCTCGAGATCGTGCAGACCACCGGCAACACAGTGAAGACAGTGCGTCTGCTCTTGCCGGCGCCGATACAGGCCGCAGAGTCTGCCACCAAGAAACTCAAAAAGAAGAAGAAAAAGACCGCGAACTAGAGAGAAGCGATAGCTTCGGCCAGACGCTGGACGCCGATGACTTCTATCCCTTCGGGATTCTTCTTAGGCATGTTCGCCCGGGGTACGATGGCCCGCTTGAAGCCATGCTTGGCCGCTTCGCGCAGGCGATCCTCACCGTTATAGACCGGGCGTATCTCCCCCGCTAAACCCACTTCGCCGAACACGATGAGATCCTGGGGCAATGCCTTGTCCCGGAAGCTGGAGAGCACTGCCAGCACCACCGCGAGATCCGCCGCGGTCTCACTCACCCGCAGGCCTCCCACCACGTTCAAGAACACGTCATGCCCAAACATGGCGATGCCGCCATGGCGGTGCAGCACGGCGAGCAGCATGGAGAGGCGATTCGCATCCATGCCCACGGCCACACGCCGCGGGTTATTGATATGACTCTCGTCCACCAGGGCCTGCACTTCGATGAGCATGGGACGGCTGCCTTCCCGGATGACCGTCACAGCACTACCGGACACAGGCTCGCTGTGGCGCGAGAGGAAGATGGCCGAGGGGTTCTTGACCTCCTTCAGCCCGGTCTCGGTCATGGCGAACACGCCCAGTTCGTTGGCAGCACCGAAACGGTTCTTGATGGCGCGGATCACCCGGTAGCGGCTGCCGGCGTCATTCTCGAAATACAGTACCGTATCCACCATGTGCTCCAGCACCCGGGGACCGGCGATCACGCCTTCCTTGGTGACATGCCCCACCAGAAACACGGCGGTACCGCTCTGCTTGGCATAGCGAGTGAAGAGCGCGGTGCTCTCCCGCAACTGGGCCACGGCACCGGGAGCGGATTGCAGGAGGGCCGTGAACACGGTCTGGATGGAGTCCACCACCAGGACCCCAGGCTTGGCCTTGTGAGCCGCCTCCAGGATCCGTTCCACACAGGTCTCGGCGGCAAGCGTCACAGGAGCATCGGCCACTTCCAGGCGCCGGGCCCGGAGCCCCACTTGTGCGGGGGATTCCTCGCCGCTCACATAGAGGACCGGCCGGCCCCGGGCGAGGCTGGCGGCAGCTTGTAACAATAAGGTGGACTTGCCGATGCCCGGGTCACCGCCGATGAGGGTCACGGAGCCGGGGACCAGCCCTCCGCCCAGGACTCGGTCCAACTCGTCCAGACCCGTAGGGAACCGGGGTGTCTCCCGCTCGCCGGCCCGCTCCAGGCCTTCCAGGACCGTATCCCCCCCGGCGACGGCCTCGGCCGCCCGGGCAGGATTGGACCCCAGGCTTTGGGACTCAGTGAGGGTGTTCCAGGCGCCGCAGTCGGGACATTGACCGGCCCAACGCAGGCTCTTCCCGCCGCAGGCATCACAGACGTAGATGGTCTTGGCTTTTTTCATGGGTGCAGAGGGGCTTGGGGTCGGCCGGATGGTAGCACGCTGCTCAAGGGGCTTCCGGCGGGTTTTTCCTTCCATTTCCATGAAAATTCAAGGTAGTATGGAGCACGCTTAATAATTCATCTAGGCGGGGGTTTGGGTGAAGAAAGGCTTCTGGACCTCCGATTGGTTCGCGGGGCTGGCCTACGGACTGGTCTTTCTCCTAATCGCTTATGTCATCTTCGGGACTGGTTTCGGCCGCGCCGAGACTGCCGCGTATGACTTGGGCGTCAATTGGACGAGCGCTGTACCGGACAAGGACATCGTCGTCATCGCCATCGACGACGCTAGCATCAACACCCTGGGCCGCTGGCCCTGGCCGCGCGACTATCACGCCGCTCTCTTCGACAAACTCAGCAAAGCCGGCGCGGATGCCATCGGCTTCACCGTGCTGCTCTCGGAAGCGCAGGTGGATCAAGGCAGCGTCTATATAAAAGACATGCAGGACTTCTACGACGGCTCGTCGTTGCAAGCCGCCGCACCTTTCACTCCCGCCGTCCCCGGCAGCACTGCGCCAGTGGTCGCCAAGGCACCGAGCATCAGCGTGCCAGCCGCGGTGCACGGTGACCTCTTGGAACTGCGTAAGCGTATCCAGGCCGCTTCTGAGACGCTGAACTCCGACGTGAAACTCTCCGCCGGCATGAAGGCTGCGGGCAACGTGGTCATCCCCATGCTCCTCACCGTGGGCGACCCCCTCGGCCGCCAGAGCCAGGCGACGCCCGACTACATCATGCGTAACGTGCTGGGTCCGGTGACGAACGCGCCGGATGACATACAGCCGTTGCCCACCACTACCATGACCTTGCCGCTCGCGGATTACGCCAAGGTCGCCAATATCGGTTTCCTCAACGCGTTCCCGGATGCGGATGGAGAGCTGCGCAGTGAAGCCCTGGTGCTGCGCAACTACGACATGTATTACCCGTCGTTCTCCCTGGCTGTCGCCATGAAGTACCTCAACCTGGGGCCGGATGACGTGAAAGTGATGCCTGGTCAGGGTGTCAAGGTCGGCAAGCTGTTCATCAGCACTGACCCCAGCATGTTCATGCGCAACTTCTACTACAGCGGGCTGAATGGCGACGCGCCCTTCCCGGTGTACTCCTACGCCGACGTATATCTCGGCAAAGTACCGGCCGACAGCTTCAAGGGCAAGATCGTGATTGTGGGCGCCACGGCCCCCGGCATCACCAGCAGCTTCCCGACGCCCACCTCGGCGTTGATGCAACCGGTGCTCGTCGAAGCCAACGTGATCTCCAGCATCCTGCAGCAGAACTTCTTCACGGCGCCCAGTTGGACGCATTACGTGACGATCTTCATGCTGCTGGCCTTCATCGCCTATCTCGCCGTCGGTCTGCCGCGCCTCAAACCCAGTCACGCTGCCCTCATCAGCCTGGCGCTCGTGATCGTGGCGCTGGTGATCGAGTTCGGTGTGATGAAGAGCCGCTTCGTGTGGATACCGCTGGTCATACCGGTGCTCTTGCTCATCACCGGCCACTTGGTGGTGACCATCATCCAGTCCGGCATGCTGAACAAGATGCTGGTGCGCAGCGAAGCCGACAGCGCCGAGAGCAACAAGATGCTGGGTCTCGCCTTCCAGGGCCAAGGTCAGCTCGACATGGCCTTCGAGAAGTTCCGCAAGTGCCCGATGGATGATTCCATCGCCGACCTGCTCTACAACCTGGCGCTGGACTACGAGCGCAAGCGGCAATTCAACAAGGCCGGCTCGGTCTATCACTACATCAACGAGTACAACCCGAAGTTCCGCGATGTGGCCGAGCGCATGAACCGCTCCAAGCAGATGGAAGGCACGGTGATCCTCGGTGGCGGCGGTGCGAGCGCCAGCGGCACCATGATCCTGGGCGACGGCACGGTGCAGAAACCGATGCTCGGCCGCTACCAGGTGGAGAAGGAACTGGGCAAGGGCGCCATGGGCGTGGTGTACCTCGGCCGCGATCCCAAGATCAATCGCGTGGTGGCCATCAAGACCATGGCCCTCTCGCAGGAGTTCGACGCCGACGAGCTGACCGAAGTCAAAGAGCGTTTCTTCCGCGAAGCCGAGACCGCGGGCCGCCTCAACCACCCGAACATCGTGACCATCTACGACGCCGGCGAGGAGCATGACCTGGCCTACATCGCCATGGAGTTCCTCAAAGGCAAGGACCTGACCAGCCGCACCAAGGGCAACGCCCTCCTCACGGCCAAGACGGTGCTGGAGATCATCGCCAAGTCTGCTGATGCCCTGGATTACGCCCATACCCAGAACGTGGTGCACCGCGACATCAAGCCGGCCAACATCATGTATGACGAGGAGAAAGGCGAGATCAAGGTCACCGACTTCGGCATCGCCCGGATCACCGATTCCAGCAAGACCAAGACCGGCATGGTCTTGGGAACGCCTTCCTATATGTCCCCGGAACAGCTGTCCGGCAAGAAGGTGGACGGCCGTTCCGACCTGTTCTCCCTGGGTGTTACCATGTACCAGCTGCTCGCGGGGCAACTGCCCTTCCAGGCAGACTCCATGGCGACCTTGATGTTCAAGATCGCCAATGAGCAGCACCCTCAGGTGACCGTGATCAGGGGCGAGTTGCCCGAGGGCGTGGACAAGATCCTGGACAAGGCATTGCAGAAAGATCCCGACCAGCGTTATCAGCGCGGTGCTGATTTCGCGAAAGATGTGCGTGCCTGCGCCGCGCATCTAGCCCAGTAATAACAAAGGCTGCCGCATGAGCTACAAAGGCAAGCTGAACTTCGTCGGCAACAGCGACAAGGGCATGGTGCGTCCGAATAACGAGGATTGCATCGGCACCGATCTCGAGACCGGCCTCGTGGTGGTCGCCGACGGCATGGGCGGCTACAAGGCCGGTGAAGTCGCGAGCGGCATCGCTGTGCAGACCCTGACGGAGTTCGTCACGAACGGCATCAAGGATGCGCACAAACACGCGGCCGGCGCCGAGAGCTACAGCGCCGAGAGCGTGCTGTTGCGCAACGCGATCCTCAAAGCCAACGACATCATCCACCAGACCGCCAAGAGCCAGCCCCAGTGTGAGGGCATGGGCACCACCATCGTGGCTTGCCTGTTCTATGACAACCGCATCTCGATCGCCCACGTGGGCGACTCCCGGCTCTACCGCATCCGCCACGGCCAGTTCGAGCAGGTGACCACCGATCATTCCCTGCTCCAGGAACTGGTGGCCCGGGGCTTCTATACCCCGGAAGAGGCCCGTAAGTCCCTCAACAAGAACCTAGTCACCCGGGCCTTGGGGATCGAGCCGACCGTGGAGGTGGACGTCCAGGAGGACGTGGTCCTGCAGGACGATATCTACCTGCTCTGCTCCGACGGCCTGAACGACATGGTCGAGGACGCGGATATTTACTTAACCCTTAAGACGTTTAGTGCTAACCTTGAGATGGCAGGCCAACAGCTGGTCAAGCTGGCCAACGACAATGGTGGCCGGGACAACGTATCGGTGGTCCTGGTGAAGCCGTTGAAATCGTTCGAGAACCAGAAAGGGTTCTTTGACCGGCTGACGGACTGGTTCTCTTGAGCCACGTATGGGGCACGTCGGGCTAAACGAGAAATGAATTACCAAGAGGCAGACCCATGGGCAAGCTGATACTCACACTCGATGGCCAGGAACTGGCGCAATACGAACTCGAAAAAGAGCGCTATACCATCGGCCGCCTGGCTGATAACGATATCCACATCGACAACATGGCGGTGAGCGGACACCACGCGCTCATCATCAACATCCTCAAGGACTCCTTCCTCGAGGACCTGAACAGCACCAACGGCACCTACGTCAACGGCAAGCTGATCAAGAAACACGCCCTCCAGGAAGGCGATGTGATCACCATCGGCCGCCATGCCCTCAAGTACATGAGCGGCAAACCCGCCGCAGCCGCCGGCGATGCCGACGACTTCGAGAAGACCATGATCATCCGGCCCGGCACCAAGAGCCAGACCGGGGTGCCCAGCATGGACAGCGTGAACAAGGCCATCTCCGATGCGGGCGGCGCCCCCATCGCCGATGGCGCCAAGGCCGCGGCGCTGCCGCGCGCCAAGCTGCAGGTGCTGTCCGGCAGCTTCGCGGGCAAGGAACTGGAACTCAACAAGGCCCTCACCACCCTGGGACGCCCGGGCGTGCAGGTGGCGGCCGTCACCCGTCGCGCCGACGGCTTCTTCGTAGTGCACGTGGAGAGTGGCCAGGGCCAGGGCTTCCCCACGGTCAACGGCGGCGACATCGGCGCCCAGGCGCTGAAGCTCAAGGACAACGACGTCATCGAGCTGGCCGGCGTGAAGATGGGCTTCTACGAGATGAAGTAAGCCCGAGAGAAGATTTCGAAGACTGAAAGGCCCGTCTGACGACGGGCCTTTTATTTTGCATCGACTACATTGAACTTGACGCGTTGCGTCACGCCGCAGAGCAGCTCCAGTGGGATGGTACCGGCTGCCCGGGCGATCTCCTCCACCGGCAATTCCGCTCCCCAGGCCACCACCCGATCTCCCACCGCGGGCGAACGTATACCGCGCAGGTCCAGGGCGATCATATCCATGGCGACGCGGCCCACCAGAGGCACGCGTTGCCCTCGCACCAGCATGGGCGTGCCGCTGGGGGCGTGGCGTGGGTAGCCGTCACCGTAACCGATGGCGGCGATTCCCAGGGGCATGTCTTCGGAGGCCACGAAAGCGCCGCCGTAGCCCACGCTCTCGCCTTTCTTGAGAGCCTTCACGGCGATGAGTGCTGTCTCCATGGTCATGACAGGTCTCAGGCCATCGTCCTTCCCTGACTTCATGGAGAAAGGCGAAGCGCCGTAGAGCATGGAGCCGGGGCGCACCCAGTCCGCGTGACTCTGAGGCCAGGCCAGGATGCCGGCAGAATTGGCGATGCTGCGCTCAGCCTTAAGACCCTCGGTGGATTTGGCGAAGGCCTCGAGTTGGGCCTGGGTCTTGGGGTCGGAGACCTCGTCGGCGGAGGCGAAGTGGGTCATGAGCCGCACCGGCTGCTTCACGGCCGCAGCCTTGTTGAGGCGCTTCCAGGCATCTTGCACCGCTGCGGGGGTGAACCCCAGTCGGTTCATGCCGGTGTCCACCTTGAGCCAGACGCTGAGCTCATCCTTGAGGAGCGATCTCTCTATCAGTTCCAATTGGTAGGCATCGTGCACCACGATCTCACAGCTCCAGCGGGCCGCCTCCTCCAGCTCAGCGTCGCTGAATACACCTTCCAGCAGCACGATGGGGTTGGAGAGCCCGGCGCGGCGCACGGTCTGGGCTTCCTCGAGACTTGCCACCGCGAAAGCGTCCGCGCCAGCTAGTGCCTGGGCCGTCAATGCCAAGCCGTGGCCGTATGCGTTGGCTTTCACCACCGCCATGACGCGGGAACGGGGAGCGAGTTCACGGACACGCTGCAGGTTGTGACGCAGCGCGGCGAGGTCTATGACCGCGCCGGTAGCACGGCTCATGGGTAAGCGCCGTCCTCGGACGTGTAATTCTCGAAGCGAGTGTAGGCACCCAGGAAGGTGGTACGCACCATGCCGATGGGGCCGTTACGCTGCTTGCCGATGATGATCTCGGCGGTGCCCTTGTCGGGGCTGTCCTTGTCGTACACCTCGTCACGATAGATGAACACGATCACGTCAGCATCCTGCTCGATAGAACCGGATTCGCGCAGGTCAGACATGATGGGACGTTTATCGGGCCGCTGCTCCAAGCTGCGGTTGAGCTGGGACAGGGCGATGACCGGGATCTTGAGCTCTTTCGCCAGGGATTTCAGGCTGCGGCAGATCTCGGAGATCTCCGTGGCCCGGTTCTCGCGTGTGCCCGGCACCTGCATGAGCTGCAGGTAGTCCACCACCAGGAGACCCAGATTGTGGTCACGCTTGAGCCGGCGGGCCCGGGCTCTCAGCTCGGTGGGGGTGAGCGCGCCGGTGTCGTCGATGAACATGGGCGCCTTGGACATGATCGAGATGGCGGAGCTGACGCGCTTCCAATCGGTGTCGTCCAGCTTGCCGGTGCGCACCTTGAGCTGGTCGATGCGGCCCAGGGATGAGATCAGGCGCATGGCCAGCTGCTCGCCCGACATCTCCATGCTGAAGATGGCGGTGGGCAGGTTGCCACTGATGGCCGCGTACTCCGCCACGTTCATGGCGAAGGTGGTCTTGCCCATGGAGGGACGGCCGGCGACGATCACGAGGTCGCCGGGTTGCAAGCCAGCAGTCATCTCGTCGAAGCGTGTGAGGCCCGTGGCCACGCCAGTCACATGGCTGTCGGCATGCACCAGGGTGTCGAGCCGATCCACGGCCTTGGCCATGAGCTCGTTGATGCGCACGTAGTTCTTGCCGGCCCGATCACCACGTTCAGCGATCTCGAACACGGCGCGCTCAGCTTCGTCCACGAGCTCGGCTACGGCACGCCCTTCGGGGCGGTAGGCAGATTCGGCCAGCTCGCCGCCCACGCGGATGAGCTGACGCAGCACCGAGCGCTCACGCACGATGTCGGCATAGGCGCGGACGTTGGCAGCAGTCGGGGTGTCACGGGCAAGGGTCGCGAGATAGGCGAGCCCCCCGCCCTGTTCCAGCTTGCCGCGAGCTTGCAACCATTCGGCCAGGGTCACCGCGTCGAAGGGCTGGTCCTGGTCCGAGAGCTCGCTCATGGCCCGGAACAGCAGGCGATGGTCCTGGCGGTAGAAATCTTCTTCGGTGATGCGGTCCGCCACCCGTTCCCAGGCAGAGTTGTCCAACATCAGTCCACCCAGCACCGCCTGCTCCGCCTCGATGGAGTGCGGGGGCGTGCGCATAGCTTCCATGACGGAGGCGGTGGCCTGATCCAGGGTTTTGAAGGCGGTAGGCAAAGACTGATTCTCCCTGAAAGCAATGTAGAGCAAGGCCCGGGCGGCGGGCAAGAAAATTGTTTCGGAACGCGGACAGCAAGGGGCCTGTCGGTCCGTGGCCACAGGCCTGCGCGGCCCATGGGGAAAGCACGTTCTTTTCAGGTACTTGCGGCGGGCGCCCAATCGTACAAAAAATAGCCAGCCGCCCTGACCCTGAAATGAAAACGGAGGCTTTCGCCTCCGTTTCCCAGCTTAGCCCTGGGGGCCGAAGCTTATTCCTCTGCCACCACGTTGACCGTGATGAACACGTTCACGTCGCTATGCAGGTGGACCTCCACCTTATGCTCGCCAGCCACGCGGATCGGACCCTGGGGCATACGCACTTCCTTGCGCTCCAGCTTGATGCCGCTGGCGGTCACAGCCTCGGCGATGTCCACCGTGCCGACGGAGCCGAACAGCTTGCCTTCCTGGCCGGCTTTCGCGTTGATGGTGACTACCTTGCCTTCGAGCTCGGTCTTGCGCTGCTGCGCCCCCGAGAGTATCTCCGCGGCGTGCTTCTCGAGCTCGGCACGGGTCTTCTCGAACTCGACGATGTTGGCGGCGGTGGCAGGCTTGGCCTTGCCGTGGGGGATCAGGAAGTTGCGGCCATAACCGGCACGCACTTTGACCTTATCGCCCAGGTTGCCCAGGTTCTCGACCTTCTGCAGGAGAATGACTTCCATGGTTTATCTCCTCAATGCTGGTCGGTGTAGGGGAGGAGCGCCAGGAAGCGCGCGCGCTTGACGGCGAGCGAGAGCTGACGCTGGTAGTTCGAGCGCGTGCCGGTGATGCGGCTCGGCACGATCTTGCCGGTCTCGGTGACGTAGCCCTTCAGGGTGGCGATGTCCTTGTAGTCGATCTCGACCACGCCTTCCGCCGTGAAGCGGCAGAACTTACGTTTACGGAAAAAACGCTGCTGTGCCATGTGCTTATCCTCTCAGATCTTGTGGTGACTCAACCGCGGTCTGCGCGGGAGTCGTCATCATCGCCGTCACGGTCGTCGCTATCGAACCGTTCCAGGCGGCCTTCCTTCTCCTCGTCCTTCGGCTTGACCAGCGCGGAGGGCTCGGTGACGGCCTCATCGCGACGCACCACGAGGTGGCGCAACACGGCGTCGTTGAAGCGGAACATGCCCACGAGTTCAGTCAGGGTGGCCTGGCCGCACTCGATGTTGATGAGCACGTAATGGGCCTTGTGGACCTTGGCGATGGGATAGGCGAGCTGGCGGCGGCCCCAATCCTCGAGACGGTGTACACGACCGCCTTCGGACTCGATCATCGAGCGATAACGCTCGACCATCGCGGGGACCTGTTCACTCTGGTCAGGGTGGACCAGAAACACGATCTCATAGTGTCTCAATCGAAACTCCTTATGGACTGACCGGCTCCCCGAACTAAGCGGTGGAGCAAGGGCTTCCGGCGGGTCACGACGGAAGGGCGCGCATTATGCCGCATGGCTTGGCCGCTTGCAAATCATGGGCTTACGGCCGTTTGAGGGACTCTGGCCGGCAGGTGCCAGGGCCCGAAATCAGCTGGTAGCAACCCAACGACCGTGCTATCCCTATGGGCCTTATGCCACCCCTAAACCACCTCCGGAGCCCCCCATGCACAGATGGCTGCTGTCCCTCCCCCTTCTGGCCTTGAGCCTGGGTGCCTTTGCCGCCCCTGCCTCCTGCACCGCACCCGAGTACCACCAGCTGGATTTCTGGCTGGGGGACTGGGACACCTTCAATCCGGACGGCAGTGGCCCCTCCCAGGCCCGCAACCGGGTGACCTCCCTCCTGGGCGGCTGCGTGATCCTGGAAAACTATCAACAGAACAACGGCCATATGGGCGAGAGCTTCAACATCTACGACGCCACCCGCAAAGTCTGGCACCAGACCTGGGTTACGAACCGGGGAGAGCTCTGGGTGCTGGAAGGCACGTTCAAGGACGGGGTGCTGACCATGACGGCTACCACCCTCGACGGCGATGGCAAACCGGTGCGTCACCGGGCCACCTGGCAAGCCCAGGGTAAGGGTGTGCGAGAGATCGCCTGGTCCTCAAAAGACGACGGCAAGACCTGGGGCCAGGATTTCGACATCCTGTTCCTACCCCATCACTGAAAACTCTGCGAGCCTTCGGGTAGGCTATCGGACCTCACGATCAGGAGTGTCCCGGCATGTCCCGTCTCAAATCACCTTTGGCGGCCCTCGCGCTCACGATTGGCTTACAGACGGGCGCGCTTTGCGCTGATCAGCCGCCGCCCATCGCGACCTCTTTCGAGACGTTCTGGACTGCGGCTCAAGGCCAGCCCTTCGAGAAGCAGATGGCGCTCTGGGATTCGCTCATCGAGCAGCCGAGACAGCAGTTGTATGACTGGGTGGTCTGGGAGAAACGGGGCAACCCGGGCTGGCAGAAAGAGAAAACCGCTGCGCTGAAAGCGCGCTTCGGCGCCTACACACGCATCGGCAGCCAGATCCCGGCGGCCGCGCGTGCGCTGGAAGCGGATATCCCGGCCGAGGTGGCCAAGTTCCGCGGTCTGTTCCCGGATGCCTCGGCTAACCCGTCGGTGGCGGTGGTGTTGGCGCCAGACTTCGATTCCAAGAGCGGAGTCCTGACAGATGGAACGCCCATGCTGGCGCTGTCGATTGACACCCTCATCCTCGAGAAAGCCGACCTCACTATCCTCTTACCCCACGAACTCTTCCATCTCTACGATGCGGTCCATGCGGGCATCACCAACGACGGAGTGATGCCCGGCGCCAAGCTCACCCTGCCCTTGTTCGAGGAAGGCTTCGCCACCTACGTGAGCTCTCTTGTTTCCCCGGGCCATACGGATGGCGAATACCTGCTGCAGAAGAGCTTAGGCGCGCTGCCGGACAGTCGGCTCCCTGAAGTGGCCGGACGCTTCCTGGGCGATGGGGATCAGCTGGCCATCAATACGGCGGACAATTCGGAAGCCAATTACCGCTGGTTCGCCGGTAACGATACGAACTATCAAGCTGATCTGCCAAATCGCAGCGGCTACTGGCTCGGACTGCATCTGATCCGGCAGATGGCGAAGACCCACACGCTGCAGGAGATGGCGGCCTGGTCACCTACCAAGGCCCAAGAAGAGACGCGCGCGGCACTGATGACTATGGCCGCGGGCAAATAGCGGCGCCTGAACCTAAGAAGTCCGAAACCAGCCAGCGTGATTGCGGGCGGGGTGGGTATCCTCGAGGCATTAGCACGACGCTACCTTAGGAGTCCGCCATGCTTCGAGTCTCATGCCTGTTCATCTTGCTCGTGATCAGTGGCGCCACGACGGCGGCCGACATGCCGGCTTGCAGCGCTCCGGGGTACCGGCAACTGGATTTCTGGCTGGGCGACTGGGACAGCTATGACGATGCCGGCAAGGGCCCGATCGATGCCCGGGATCGGGTGACTGCCATGCTAGGCGGCTGCGTGGTGCATGAGGTCTACGACCAGAACGACGGTCTCAAAGGCGAGAGCTTTAGCATCTACGACCAGGGCCGCGGGGTCTGGCATCAGACCTGGATGAGCAGCGTCGGCGGATTGATCGTGGTGGAAGGTAGCTTCAAGGAGGGCGTGCTGACCCTGGAAGGCACCGCTATGGGTAAGGACGGCAAGCGGAACCTTATCAAGGTGATGCGGAAAGCCCAAGATGACGGCGTGCGCGAGAGCGCACGTATCTCAAAAGACGGCGGCAAGACCTGGAGCGATTACTTCGATATCGTTTTCAAAACGCACAAAGGGTGAGACACCGATGACGGTGCGCTCTGCACAGGAGGAACCCTTCGTCCTTTGTTACGTGGCCAGCGGACAGCAAGTTGGTCAAGTCTGAAAGCAGCCGGTGAGCCTCTGCGCTACATGTTATCTGTAAGGGGTGTCTTAAGCCCACTACGGAGAACTTCACCATGTTCAGAGGACTCTTAGGCCTAGCCCTCTTGCTCACTGCCGGTCTCGCGACTGCTACACCCGCTCCCGCCCACGACCCCTACTGCGCCACGTCTGAGTTCCACCAGCTGGACTTCTGGATCGGCGATTGGGATACCGTGGACATGTCGGACCATCCGGACGGTAAGGGCCCTTCCATCGCCCGCGCCCACATAGAGCCCATCCTGGGAGGCTGCGCCCTGCACGAGCTCTATGAGCAGACCGATGGCCTGGTGGGCCAGAGCTACAGCGTCTACGTGGCATCTCGCAAGATCTGGCACCAGACTTGGGTCAACAACGGCGGCGGCCTCTGGTTGCAGGAAGGCACCTTCGACAAGGATGGTGTGCTCACCATGACGGCGACCACCATCAGCAAGGATAGCACCGAAGTGCACCACAAGATCACTTGGGCTAAGCAGGGTGACGATGTGCGGGAGACGTCCGTGGCATCGAAGGACGGCGGCAAGACCTGGGCGCCGGAGTTCGACTGCCTATTCGTCAAGCACAAGAGTTAAGAGATCGCTGAGAGGGCGCCTCCGTGGGAGGCGCCCTTTATTTTTTGGCTCGCCGTTGGCGAATGGCTTCGAAGAGTGCGACGCCTGTCGCCACTGAGACGTTCAGGCTTTCCACCGTTCCACCCATGGGTATCTTCGCCAGGAAATCGCAATGTTCCTTGGTGAGGCGGCGCATGCCCTCGCCTTCCGCGCCCATGACGATGGCAAGCGGGCCTTTCAAATCCAGCTCGTAGAGGGTCTGGTCGGCTTCACCCGCGAGGCCCACGAACCAGATGTTGCGGTCCTTGAGCTCCCGCAGGGTGCGCGCCAGGTTCGTGACCTGGAAGAATGGCGTGGCCTCAGCGGCACCCGAAGCGACCTTGCGGGCCACAGCCGTGAGTCCGGCAGACTTGTCCCGTGGCGCGATGACCGCATGCACACCGGCGGCGTTGGCGGAGCGCAGGCAAGCACCCAGGTTGTGAGGATCCTGCACCCCGTCCAACACCAGCAGGAACGGCGGCTCGTTCAGTTTATCCAACAGTGGCCAGAGACCCCCCTCGTCCCGCAACTCAGCGCCTTCAGCCTGGGCGGCCACCCCTTGGTGACGGGCGCCATCCGTGATGCGGTCTAATTCAGCTCGAGGGACCCGCATGATCTTCACGCCAGCTTTCTCGGCCAGGGCCGCGACCTTGTTCAGGCGGTCGTCGTGACGGCTATCCAGCATCCACAAGGCATGCACCTGCCCGCCTCCTTCCAAGACGGCGGTGACGGTATGCAGGCCATAGATGAGTTCCAGTTCTTTCATGATTTGTCCGTCATTTGCGTCGGCGTGAGCGGTTTGCCGCAGGCGCCGATACCAGTTCGAAATCGATCTTACGTTCGTCCAGGTTCACGGCCGCGACCCGCACTCGCACGGAATCCGTGAGGCGGAACACCTGTCCGGAGCGCTCCCCAACCAAGCGGTGACCCACCGGGTCATGGGTGTAATAGTCGTTGGGCAAGGCCGTGACGTGTATCAGGCCTTCCACATACAGATCCTTGATCTGCACGAACAGGCCGAAGTTGGTGACGCCGGTGACGAGGCCTTCGAACTCTTCCCCCTGCTTGTCGCGCATGTACTCCGCCTTCAGTCTGTCCAGCGCATCTCGGGTGGCTTCGTCCGCGCGCCGCTCGGTCATGGAGCAATGGGAACCCATCTGTTCCATATGACTTGCAGAATAGGCGAAGTTGCGGTCGTTACCGCCGCGGAGCACGTGACGGATGGCCCGGTGTACCAGGAGGTCGGGGTAGCGGCGTATGGGTGAGGTGAAGTGAGCGTACTGGTTGAGGGCGAGGCCGAAATGCCCGACGTTCTCTGGCGTATAGACTGCCTTGGCGAGAGAGCGCAGCAGCACGGTCTGAATGAGTTCCCGATCCGGCCGGTCTCTCACTTGCTCCAGAAGCTTCGCGTAATGCATCGGCTCGGGTTTCATGCCACCCCCGAACTTGAGCCCCAGGGTACCGAGGAAGGCACGCAGCTTCTCCAGGCCTTCGGTATCTGGGCCCGCATGCACGCGGTAGAGCGTGGGCATCTTGTGCTTAGCCAGGAACTTGGCTGCCTGCACGTTCGCGGCGATCATGCATTCTTCGATGAGCTTGTGCGCATCGTTGCGCTGGGTCGGGCGGATGGCGGCGATGCCGCCCTGGTCGTTGAACACCACCTTGGTCTCGGTGGTCTCGAAATCGATGGCCCCGCGCCGACCACGCGCCTTGGCGAGAGCGTGATACACCGCATAGAGATCTTCTAGATGCGGGGCCAGCGCCGCGTATTCCTGGCGCAAGGCTGGATCCTTCTTCACCAGGATGTCGGCCACCTTGGTATAGGTGAACCGTGCAGCGGAGCGCATGACGGCTTCGTGGAATCGGGCGCGACTCACTTCGCCGTCGCGGCCCACGTGCATCTCGCAAACCATGCACAAGCGGTCCACCAGCGGGTTGATGGAGCACAGGCCGTTGGAAAGCACTTCCGGCAGCATGGGGATGACGCGATCCGGGAAGTAGACGGAGTTGCCGCGCTTCTGCCCTTCGTGGTCCAAAGCGGTGCCCGGCAGCACGTAATGGGATACATCGGCGATGGCCACCAGCAATCGGAAACCTTCACCCTGACGCTCGCAATAGACGGCGTCATCGAAGTCCCGTGCATCCTCCCCGTCGATAGTGACGAGCGGCGTGCTACGCAGGTCGAGTCGCCCTTGCTTGGCTACTTCCGGCACCTCGGGGCTCAAGCCATGGACTTCGTGCTCCACTGCAGCCGGCATGACATGCGGCAAGGCATGAGAATGGATGGCGAGCTCCGTCGCCATGCCCGCCTCGTGGCGTTCGCCCATGACCCGGGTGATGCGGCCGATCACTTCTCCGTGCTTGCTGGGCTGCTGGGTAATCTCCGCCACGGCCATCTGACCGTTGCGGGCTCCGCCGCGCTCTTCCCGCGGTATCTGCACGGTGTGGGCGATGCGTGCGTTGTCCGGCACGAGGTAGCTCACTCCCTTCTCTTCTACATAACGGCCTGCGAGTTCGCTGGTGTTGCGCTCCAACACGTCCACCACGGAACCTTCGGAGCGGCCGCGGTTATCCACGCCCTGCACCCGCACCACTGCGCGGTCGCCGTGCATGAGTTCACGCATCTGGCGCGGCGGCAGGAAGATGTCGTCACCCCCTTCATCAGGGGTGAGGAAGCCGAAGCCGTCCCGGTGGCCGATGACGGTGCCGGCCACCAGCGCCAGGCGCTTCACCAGGCAATATTCACCCCGCCGGTTCTGCACCAGCTGACCGTCCCGGAGCATGGCGCCGAGGCGGCGGTTGAGGGCTTCCACGTCCTCTGCCTGGTTGAGCTTGAGGTCATGCAGGAGGCGTTCGAAGGAGAGCGGTTGGTCCACCTCTTCCAGCCAATGCACGATGGCTTCGCGGCTGGGGATGGGGCGGGCGTATTTCTGGGCTTCGCGCTCGGCGAAGGGGTCAGCGCCACGGGCACGGCCAGTATTGCGGGGCCGGCGCGGCGGCTTAGGGGATCTATTTTTTTTGCGTTTCATTGAAATCCAAGACGGAAAGACGTTGATAGCCCCTGGAGGCCTTTATGAGGGTAAATCCAGGTGCATGGGGGCGACGATAGGTCTGCCCTCAGAGGATGCTAGCGTAACAGGATGGTGTATCGACCAGCGTGGGCCACTGGGGTAAAGGGGCATTTTTAGAGGTAGTTCAAGGCAGTAGCTACATTGACACAAGTGGTAGGGGTCGGTAAAGTGCCCGCCCTTCGCGCCCCTATAAGCCCAGGTGGCGGAATTGGTAGACGCACTAGTTTCAGGTACTAGCGGGTAACACCGTGGAGGTTCGAGTCCTCTCCTGGGCACCATTGTCGAATCAAGCAGTTAGCTAGGATTAACCGCTCTCAAGCTGCGGTTACTTCCATTGCACACCTTGTCACACCGCGTACTTCCGTTCATGCAGCAAGTAGTTGTTCAGTGCAATTATCCGTAACTAATCTTTTCTATATTTTCTTATCAGTAGTTACCTTCTCACACGTACCCCATTCGTCAGTGGTTATATGAAACTGCGATCCTATCGAGTTATCGATATGCCATCGATACGCGCCCGTTTCGCGATCTAAGTGGAATGTCCAAGGCATCTCATCGTTATCTTTCGTTGTCATTGACCCGCTTTCGTCGATCGCTTCACTTGAGTAATCATTGACTGTGCCCATCAACCCAGCTTCATCGAGAAATAATTTTTTCTCATTTTGATCAAGAATTATCTTTAAGGGTGGCTGTTCAGACACTTCGTCAGGCCCATGTTGGCCGTCGCCCATGCGCCTAGTCATACTACAGATCAATGTCAAAGTCGGCAGTATTTCCCTCGAGTGATCTTTATCTTCAAAATCGATGAAGGCTATTAATGGAGCGTATGAATCATTTTCATTCGACCCAAGACACTCATAAGTTATTCGCGTCTGTCCAATATCCCATTGTAAATAAGTAACAGGAAGCATTGGAGTTGCGCGATTACCATTTACGGTAGAGGTGCCGAGATCTTGATTCAATGATGATTCGATGTCGGAGCAGGCATCTTTTCCGAACTTATTGGAAAGGAGAGTGATTTGCTGTGCTCCATCATTGTTGTACACTCGATAGTCAGCATCAAAGACGACCCCATTCACTAGTACTTGTGTCCTACGAATTATTTTTTTGTCCGTGAATCCTTTGCCCCCCGTCTGATCTTCCAAATACTTATGCCAATCTTTAACTATCTTGACAATGCTCGTATCAGAGTGCTTCCACGTTCTTAAAAAAAGATAGTGCTTATTAAGCATGAGCGGAGATAATTTTGGTGCCTCACCAGCAGATACTGGATAGCATGCAATGCCGCTTAAAGACAGTAAGAGAATGGCGAGGTATTTTTTCATGTGCAGACCCCCATTATTATCCAATCATTGGATCAATCCCTTCCCTCGCACACCTTCAGACTTCCCGCTCCCCAAGCTAAGTTTCTAGTTCTCGGTATTTATCTGGCAACTTCATTACCACATATAAACCAATCAAGTTAAGCAATAATGCAAGAATGCCCCACCATGCTGAGTAGCCCTTTGCATACAGATAAAAACAAACTGTAGAAAGAAAGGTAAGTCCCACAAAAGCTAAGCAAATATAGAAATATAAGTTGTCATCATTGTGTTGCCATGCAGTGATCATAATAGATAGAACGCAGGTGACTAGCCAAGCCCCACCAGATACTTCAGCGCACCATTTGTAGCGAGGAATCATCCTTTACCTCCGTGTTTTAGTATCCACCCAGAAGGACTTAATCGGGCTTGGGTTTTGCCGCGCAAAAACCTTTGCACGACTTTCACACAGTCTTTTATTAAGTAAGACACTCTCGATACCGTATCAAGCTCGGTGATTACGGTTTAAGTAAATCGAACTATTTGTGTGAACAAGGCCATGCTTCCTTGAAAGCCGCCTCCACTTCAATAGCTTGATCTTGATTTAAAGTTTCAGGGTGATTTTCGAGATATTTAGTCACAACAAGTGCCATCTGTTGCCGCGTAACATCATTCGGCATGCAGTATCCTTCTACAGCCCTGAAACGCGAGAGCAAATCTTCTGCTGTCGGTACTTTGCCTTTGCGTATAAAGTTCATTGAGAAATCATCAAACACACCCGTCTCCAGACCTGATTCAATACCAAATACCCACGTCACGCAGACACTCCAAAGGAGTTGATCATCGTTGTAATTCTTCGTCGAGCAGTACCCAATCAGTTCATTGCCTTTCTCACTTGTCACATCCGTATCAGCGCTTACGTTAGCGGTCAGTCCTACGAGTATGGTGAAGAAAGCAGCGATCCAAGCTATAACCTTCGTCGTACGTATGCCCATTACGCCCTCCATTGCTGCAATTAGGTTGCCCAAACACCTCTGCAGACGCTAGTTTTAGCACTGTTAGTTCAGTTTAGGGTCCAGTTTTACGCAACCTGCTGAACTGTAAGCGGAATTGCCTAGCGAGGCGATACTGGGGACATAATTGGGGGCATATTTCAGGATGGTGCCCAAAGACCCGCACAGCGTAAGACGCCGTACGGAGGTTCGAGTCCCCAAAATCAATGCAGAGGGCATGGGTAGCGATAAGGACCAAGAACGGCTACGTTGCGGGCAAATTCAATCTGCCCCCATTTGACCAAATGTTCTCTCCTTGATATAAGACAGCGAATATAAAAATGGGGGTTATTGGGTTAGTACCAGAATATCCAGGAATCTGGCGCAGGGATTGCGGTCTTCTCGATCAAATTGTAATCCCCGCCGTTATTCCGACTGACCATCCTTGCGGTCCATATTCGCTTGATTGCGGATAGGCCTTCATAGTTGGGCACATAAGAAAACTGACTTCTAGGGAGAATACCTATGCGACTGCGCTCTTGGGGTGTATTGATGATGGCCTTGTTCACGGCGACCACAGCCATGGCGGATGCCAACTTTCCTGCCCGTAACGACGGGTACAGCAATCCTACCAGCGGGAACGCCGGCCCTCGTTGGTACGGCTACTACTACAACAATAGTTACGTGTCAGCGAATGCTGATCACACGAACATAACGATGGTCGGGGCAACGATCGAAAACGAACCTCACGACCAGCAAGTGGCGGATGCAATAGCCGCCGTTCGCGCTGGAGCCAAAGTAGCTAAAAATAACGGAGAAAAGGCGATGGTGGATGTAGAGTCCATCGTCTTCATGGTAGGTACCGACAGTGGGCATCAGTGCTACAAAGGGGACGATAGTGCGGGAGGAGTGGGAGGAGATTTTGATACTCTCGTGCAGGACCTGATAATCGATGGAACCTTGCTTGCCAATGACCCGGAAGACAGCACGGTGATTGCGTTCTACGTGGCGGACGAACCTAATGATAATTGCCTTCAAGATCTACCTGGTGGCTCCGGTCTTGTTCCAGATGGCCCGCTGGTAAATGCGGTCACCGCAATCAGGCAGAATCCGGATACGCTGAATTTCCCCCTGGCAACGATAGTCCAGGATACTGGCGGCAACGGCAGCTATGACACCGTAAAAGCAGGTCTGGGCCTGTTCGACTGGATCGGTCTGGATGATTACACGCGTGGTACCAGCGCTTACATAAATGACTTCCAGTACATGGAGCAATTTATAACTGATAATCCCTATGGCAGCGGAACTACTCAGCATTTTTTCATGGTGCCATCTGTTACCTGGGCATCGGGTGGCGTCGGTCCATACATCGGTGGCGCACCCGCGCTTTACCAAGAATTTGCAAATGATCCTAGCATCATCGGCATCATGCCCTTCAAGTGGAGCGCTGACTCAGATTCCAATGGAATGAACGCCGAGTCGTCATGGGCGCCTGAATACATCGCGCTCGGCAAGTCGATCGTGCCCACGGGCAGCGTGACCTTAAGTCCAAGCGTTAGCAGAAGCGGCAGCTTCGCGCTGACCTGGGCCCCGGATGTGGCCGACTACTACCAGGTTTACCAGTCCGCAGCAGGCGGCGGCGCGCCCTGGACCATCACCACCGTGAGCACCAACGCGTACACGACCACCAACCTGGCCAACGGCATCTATACGTTCCAAGTACAGGCCTGCGAAGACGTCTACTTCACCGGCTGCTATCCGGCTCCTGGGCAAACGGTGTACGGCGTAGTCAACATCTCGGCACCGGTGAGCTTAAGCCTCAGCCCGGCTACGAGCCGCAGCGGCAGTTTCACGCTGTCATGGAAGTCGTCCTGGAACGGGCCGTATCCCTTCCAGCAGTACCAGATCTTCCAGTCGTTCAACGGCGGTGGCTGGACGTGGACCGCTACCGTCAACAACACCACTTCGCACGTGTTCACCGACCTGGCGCCCGGCAGTTACGACTACTACGTTGTGGCTTGCAATCAGGGCTCGGCAGGGGGAGCAGACTGCAGCGGCGACAGCGGCGAGGCCACGGAAACGGTGGACCTGACCGGACCCAACGGGCTGACGTTCAGCCCCAGCGGCACCAGCACCAGCGGCAGTTTTACCCTGTCGTGGAATTCAACCTGGAACGGGCCATACCCATTCGAGCAGTACCGCATCTACCAGTCTACGAATGGCGGTGCTTCATGGACCTGGGTCTACACGATCAACAACACCACCTCGCAGGCCATCAGTGGCCTGGGCAACGGCACCTACACCTACAAGATCCAGGCTTGCAATTACACGGCCTGCGGTTCCTTCAGTAGCACGGCCAGCGAAACGGTGAGTACAGGCGGTGGCGGGGGTGGCGGCGGTTGCCCACCGCCGCCGTACCAGTGCCAATTGGTTATGCCCGATGACTATACGGCCTCGCGCGGCGATCAAGCCACACCGGATCGTCTCGCGCTTGCTAAGCAGCATGCGGAAGCAATGGCCGGAGTGGCGTCCCTGCGCGCGGAACGGGCGCAACGCGCGCCCTCGCTGATCCTGCCGGGTGAAGAGGTGGCATGGCAGCAGCGCCGGCGGGCCGCGCCCGAGATGGCTTCGGCGACTGGCGTTCATCGGCTGCCCAGCGATGCCCAGCTCGCCAGGCAAGTAAACACATTGTATGAGCGGTTTCAATAATATATGAAGTGAAGATTTGACCCCTATTCCCTTCACTAGCCGTTCAGGTCAGGTGTTGAAGAAAAAAGCCCCGGGCGGAACGCCTGGGGCTTATTTTTCTGGGTCGATGTATCAAATCAGGATGCAGTGACCACTGTTTGCAGACAATTTACGCAAGGTTGGTACAAGGCAAGCGCCGTAACCGACTGAATTGATTGAAACCAATAATCGAAGTCGATTTTCGTAGTGCGTAGGTCGGAGGTTTGATTTCCTCCACCTGCACCGAAGAGGGGCGAGGGGGAGGAGGCGTATAGCATTGCGCAAGCGAACGCCGAGTCGGTCACGTCGGTCCCGTCTGCGAGCATTAGGCCCAAGGGAGACCAAATGGATGTGACGACGCGCCTAGTGCTCGAAATGGTTGCCGGAACCCTCCAGCCGCGAGCCCACAGCCTACAGCTGCGCGCCCCTAGAGCCATTTAGTGAGACTAAAACGGGGGTACTTTTGGGGGCATCCAAGGTTCGGTGCCCATCTAAGTCCCGCGCCCCATAAGGGCCCAGAGATCGGTTTGTGTCCTCTCCTGGGCACCAGATTAAAGCTTCAAGGTGAGTTTATTTAGCCATCCATGGCGATTGGTCCGGCCAGGACATCCATGTCCTGTCGCTAGGGCGAGCGCAAGCTGTGCTTGCGCTAAAATAACCGCCCTAGCCCTCTCCTGGGCACCATCCTTTTCTCCAGCACATAAAACCTGCCAACGACATCATAAAATCACCTCCCAAGCGGGAGCTTTTCCGCACCGGGGCGGTCTGATGCTATTCGGTCCTTCTCTTTCCACTACCCTCCTCGAAAATATATGTAACGATTTATATCAAATCGTTAAACCTTTTCACGCCTGCACCTATCCAATGGGCATGCAGAAAAAGTCGACTCCCCGCCGCTGGGTTAACGCGGCAATCGGGATCTTGATGGCCACGCTGGCGGGGTTCGCCCTGCCCGCGCATGCTCAGGATCAAGCCCCAGAAGTCCAGGCAGGTGTCGTGGAGAACGGCGCCATCACCGTGGACGGGCATCTGGATGAACCCGCCTGGCAGCAGGCCGGCGTCATCGAAGACCTGACCCAACAGAGCCCCAAGCCGGGCGAACCCACTCCCTATCACACCAAGGTGCTGCTGCTCAGGGACAGCCACACCCTCTATATCGGTGTGATCTGCGATGACCCGGACGTGAGCAAAGCTTCGAGCCATACCCTGGTGCGGGACGGCAACCAGGCCAACGACGATTACGTGATCTTCATGCTGGATACCTTCGGCACCAAGCGCTTCGCCTATGTGTTCCAGATAAATGCTGCCGGCGCCATGGCTGATGGTTTGCAATCCCCTACTCCCGCCATCAACAGCAACAACGGCGTGGACTACAACTGGGATGGCATCTGGCAGTCGGCCGTGACCCGGAACGAACACGGCTGGGTGGCGGAGATCGCCATCGATACCCGCAGCCTACAGTTCACCACCGGCCTCACTCGTTGGGGCTTCAACGTGAGCCGCAACATCCCCCGCGACCTGCTCACCCTGGATTGGTCCGGAGTGACTCTCGATTCCTCGGTCTTCCAGCTGACCCGTGAAGGCACTCTCACCGGCATGCAGGGTATGGAACAGGGTAAGGGGTTGGACTTCCAGCCTTACGGCCTCGCCAAATTCCAGACCGGTAGTGGCACCACCAGCAACACCGGCTTCGATCTCAAGTACAACTTCAATCCGGCTCTCGCGGGATTGTTCACCTATCACACAGACTTCGCCGAAGCGGAAGCGGATCAACAGCAGGTGAACACTGGTCGCTTCCCGTTATTCTTCCCAGAGAAACGCCAGTTCTTCCTGCAAGGCTCGAACCTGTTCAGCTTCACTTACAACCAGGGCACCAACTTCATCCCCTATTATTCACGCACCATCGGTCTCGTGAACGGCGAGGAAGTACCGCTCAATGAGGGCGTGAAGCTCATCGGGCAATCGGATAGTGGTTCCCTGGCGCTGCTCGACACACAGATGGCGGGCAGCGGCACCGCCCAGACCGACGCCACCAACCTGTTCGTGGGCCGCGGTACCTATAACGTGGACCCCGAATTGCAACTGGGTGGGCTCGTGACCCACGGTGACCCCTTCGGCATGGCTTCCAACACTTTCGTCGGCACCGATGCGACCTGGAAGACCTCCACCTTCCAGGGCGACAAGAACCTGAACCTCTCGGCCTGGGGTGCCCATTCCGCGGGTGACCTGCCGGGCGGCAACCCCAACGGTTACGGGCTGGATGTGGAATACCCCAATGACCTCTGGTACATCCATGAGCAGTACAGCCAATACGGTAACGGGTTAGATCCGGCGCTGGGTTTCCTGCCGCGTCCTGGCACCCGTTATTACATCAGCGAACTGGACTATCAACCCCGCCCACCCGCCGACAGCTGGTTCAATTGGGTGCATCGTTTCTGGATCTATGGCCATTACTGGGAATACGACGGCTTCGGCGGCGAGCCAACGGATCAGCACGGCAAGCAAAGCACCGAATGGTTCTTCGGTCCTGAGATGCTCACGCAAAATGGCTGGTATTGGGAAGGGGATATCTATCAGGACTTCGATCGGCCAACTCAGGCCTTCGACTTGGTGCCCAATGTGCCGGTGCCGGCAGGGCCCTACACCTGGAACCGAACCCGCCTGATAGTGAACTCGCCCCAGTCCAAACCCATGTGGTGGGAATTTATCGGCTCCCTCGGCACCTACTACGCGGGCACTTCCTTCCATCCCTTGGTGGAGGTCAACTGGAACACCCCCTCGGGGCGGCTGGTGCTCACAGCCCAGCAGGAGTGGTTCTTCTATTACGCGCCCCAGGGCGATGGGGTGACGCGCCTCACCACCGTCACCGGCACTTATTCGTTCACGCCGACGCTCTACATCACCACCCAGCTCCAGTACAACAACGGGACCCCGGGCGTCAGCAGCAACACCCAGCTGCGCTGGATAGTGGATGGCGCGAGCAATATCTACCTGGTGTACAACCACGGTCTCGTGACCGAGACCGATGGTCTCGGCAAGCCGGTGGTGGCCTCAGGCAACGAGGTGATATTGAAGGTGCAGTGGGACTTGAGGGATTGATGCAGGGACTTGAGTCCCTTCAGCCGCGCCTTGCCGATTCGAGATACGCCTTCTCCAGGGCCTTGCGGTCGACCTTACCGTTGGTGGATACGGGCAGATCAGTCAGCACCTGCAACTCCGCGGGCACCATGTAGCTCGGGACTTTCTTGCCCATCAATTCCTTCCAGCCCGCAAGCCGGCCGTCCGCCAAGGGATCGCCCTGGCCATCGGCGACGATGCAGCCCAGGAGCCGCACCACGGAGCCATCCGCCTTATGCAGGGGAACGACGACGGAACGTGCGACACCGGGCAGCTGCTGCAATATCTTGTCCACTTCCAGCAATTCGATGCGATAACCGTTCAGCTTGATCTGGTCGTCCCGGCGGCCGCGGCAGAATATCAAGCCATCGTCGCCAATAGCGCCGAAATCACCGGTACGGAAACCACGCACACCGCCTTCCAGGAAGAGCTTCTCTTGGTTCAACTGCGGACTGTTGAGATAACCCCGCATCACATGCTCACCCAGGATGACGATCTCTCCGTCTCCCGACTCAATACGCACCGTGCTGCCGGGTTTGGCTCGTCCCACCGGCAAGGGGTCGTAAGCGGCCAGTATCTGCTCGTCGATGACCACCCAGGTGGTGGCGACAGTAGCCTCGGTGGGCCCGTAGGTGTTGATGACGCACGCGTCCGGGAAGCGCTCTCGCAAGCGACGTACCAGGTTGACAGGCAGGACTTCCCCGCAGAACAGGAAGGTCTTGAGGTCCGGCAAATACTGCTGGGTGAACTGCTTGTTCAAGAGCTGCTGATGGGCGAAGGATGGGGTGGAGACCCAGACGCTCACGGCTTGCTGCTTGAGTCTCGGGTAGTACCCGGCAGCGTCCGCGACGATCTGGCGCGAATTGAGCACGATGGTGCCGCCCTCATGCAGGAAGCTAAATACCTCATACATGGAGAGATCGAAACTGAAAGGCGCCTGGTTCATGAACACCGGGACGCGGCCCATGTCGAAGCAGTCGTGCATCCATTCCACCAGAGTGAGCACGCTGTCACGACCGATCTGTACACCCTTCGGTTCGCCAGTACTACCAGAGGTGAAGATCACGTAGGCGAGCCCCTTCTCCTGCATACCAGCAGTGCCATGCACGAGCTTCCTGAAACTCGCCTGCCCCGTCCGATAGATCACCGGCGCCTGCACGATGGCCGCGATGCGCTGTACCCGTTCCTCGGGGTATATCTCGTCCACCGGTACGAAAGGTGCACCGAGCTCCAGGCACCCGGCCAGGGCGACCATGAATTCCGCTTCCTTATGTCCGTGTATCACCACAGGCACGTCAGCACCTATGCCCACGCCCCGGGCTTCCGCGACCCAACGCCCCACGGAGCGCCTGAATTCCTCCCAGCTAAGCGCGGCGTCGCTGCCGATGACCGCGGGTCGTTGCTGATCCTGGTCGCATTCGACGAACTTGCCGTTTTCAATATCGAAACGCACAGCTCACTCCAACGGGCTACGGCCGCTGAAGACGTACAGCGCCATCACTATCAGGAACAGGTTTAACAGGCGCCCTACAGCACGTACGGCACGATGGCTGACGAAAGCTTTTGTGCGAAGGTTCAAGCGGGAAGCATGCATCAACTCGTTGTAGAACACCGAGTACAGGCCGAACATGAGTCCACTGCAGATGTACTGAGGCTCGAGTCCGTTCCAGATGCCCATGATGAGCAAGGTGGCCAATATGCATATGTTCTGGGCGATGAGCTTGTGATCACCCATACCTCCCTTGGTCACGAGATGCTTGTACAGAGGGGTGAAGACCACGTCCCGTAACCACTCCGACAGGCTGACGTGCCAACGCTTCCAGAAGTCCTGCGGGTTGGTGGTCGCGAACGGATTCTTGAAGTTCTCCGGCAAGCTGAAACCGAAGATCCGGGCTGCGCCTATCGCCATGTTGGAATAACCGGCGAAATCGAAATACAGGAACACGCTGTAGCCCACGGCGTTGGCACCTATGCCACGGAAGGAGTAATCCAGGATGTCCAGGTGGCGTAACAAGCATGTGTCGATAAGCTGGGCCACAACGAATTTTTGCACGATACCCAGCATCATGCTCTCCCACCCATCCAGCATGGTGGCCACTGACAGCCTGTCATAGGCTGCAGACAGGTCATTCTGGAATTCGCGCCAACGGTACATTGGGCCAGCCAGGATGGCCGGCGGAAAGAATAGATAGAGGAAATACTCGCCAATGTCGGCGGAATCCACAGCCACATTCATCAACAGGGCGTCGATGGCCCGGAACGTCAGGAATGAGAGTCCGAGTATCGATAAGAACGGCATGGCATGACTCTTCACCAGCAGTAAGGGAGTCAGGGTCAGGCATACCGCTAGCCATTTCGGCAGAGCCTTCCTCCTCAGCAGTATGAATATGCCGTAGTCGAGCACGAAGAACCCAAGTGGGTCGCGCCAATCGTCCTGATAGATGAACATCCAGGAAGCGACGCCCATGCATACCGCCGTGAGCCGGTACGACCACCAGGGTTTGACCAGTATGGGGAAATGGACTGAAGCGGCCTTGTAACTGAGCAGCGTCACGCAGGCGCCGAGCAGCAGGACGAAGAATGAGAGTTCAGCGTACACGGCAGTTCAATACTTCTGGTATTCGAAGGTGACTTTGACGCTGGCCACTTCCGGGTCCGGCGGCGTGGCCAGGAACACCAATGCCAGTATGAGCATCAGGTAGAGGCAGAAGAGGAGACACCAGCGTTTCATAGCCGAAAATACTCGCTGATCTCGTGGTCTATCTCTTCCCAGCCATAGTTGCTCGGATGCTGTGCGTCACCCAGGATGCCCTCCTGATAAGGCATCGCATACATATCCATGTAGCCCATGCCGAACTCATTACACAGGCCCTTGATACGTGCATCGAGGGCATAGAAGTTCGGCACGTCGTCATAGACCCGTGGATTCACCTGCTGCATGACGAACAAGGCTTTGACTTTGCTCGTGCTCAGCAGCTGCAGGAGCAGCCTCAGGCTGTTCATCTCAGGTTCAGCGTTCATGCGTCCCGGGAAAAAATGGGTGATGCCCGCAGCACGGCGCTTCTTGTAGATCGGGTAATACCGGTTCCGCACCCAGAGATCGTTCCCGGCGATGATGCCGACCTCGCGATCACGCGCCGACTTCTCATACTCGTCCCAGGGTAGGTCCTTGCCTTTCCCTGAATCGGCGTACATGACGCTGGAACTCCCGGTTAGCCGTGCCAGGCTTATATCCAATTTTTCCCGCTGCGTGTATGCACGTGCGTTTATGGTCCGGGCCACCAGACCCGGGAAGTTCCAATCGAGGATGCCGTCCGGATCGTCTAAGAACATCTGTTGCGTCGGGGTCATGTCCCTGAACTCGAACTGATGAGAGATTAGGTAGTCGTGGAATACGGCGCGCGGATCGTCACTCAGGTACAACTGCAGCAACACGTTGTCGTTGAAATCCTCGTTGAACGTCTTGGGTGCGAGATTGGTGATCCTGAACCAGGCAGGCGATAACATGATGACGAGCCGGCTGCCGTGATTGAGATGTGTCCTCAGGGCGTATAGGAGCCCGTACATACCTAGGGTCTCAAACCCCGGCCTGCCGAATGTCATGACCTTGGCGAGGTGGGACTTAGGGAAGAACGTGGTGGGTGTGAAATGCCGGGCGAACGTAGGGTCGAGCTCCGATGAGCCCAGAATCACGATGGTGTGGTCCCCACGCAGGGCATCAGACATATATTGGAGGTTGCGGACAGCAGCCTCGCCCTTGCCCAGGGCATCTACGTGATAGCCTGGATCAGGCTGCGGGACGGTGATCGGCCGCAATACATACACGAACAGGTAAGACGCTGCCACCCAGGCCAGCGCAAACGCGGTGATGTGTTGCAGTACCCGATAGTCAGTGGTGAGTCGCAACGACATAGCTGACCAGGCTGCGGGTCGTGCGAAGGTACTCGTGGATCTTCTCGGCGGGTATCTGGACACCGAGTTCGGTCTCGATCTGCAGTACGAAATCGACTGCTGTGATGGAATCCACCAGCCCTGAATCGAGCAGCAACTCATCCGGCGAGACTTTACGCAGGGTGATCCCCTCGACCATATTCAGGATCTGCTTCTCGATATCGGCGTACATGTGCTGGTGCTCCCAAGAAGACTTCAAGAACATCGGTTTGTGGTGCATGTCCGTCTCTGCTTGCCATTAGGCCCGTCGACCTCTCCACCTGCCATCGGGTTATCCCTGATTCGGCAGTACGGGTTCCCCTTAATCCGTGAGGCTTGAGCCTCCGTCACCCCTCACTGTCTCGCAGCCTTCTCCCGGTGCGGGGTCAGGCCCTCTGATTCCATGATCCGTAATCAAGTATACATATTATTATGTTAAATACAAGGAATGCGCTTGAAAGCCTCCAAGCCCAATAGGGCCCTAAGCCACTGATACCACAGGGGGGTTAGGAAAAGCCCGTCTCCATCGGCCTTAAAGCGACCGGTGGAGCGGCGAGGAACAAGATGCAGCTAGAGAGGAGCCTACCTCTCCGCCGACAGGATCAATCGAAGGGGTGTTTCACGACGATGGTCTGGGACCGGTCCGGACCTGTGGAGATGAGGTCCAGGGGTACGCCCATGAGTTCCTCCACCTTCTTGAGGTAGGCCCGGGCATTCTCCGGCAGCTCCTCATACTTGGTGATTCCCACGGTGGAGGTCTTCCAGCCGGGCATGTCCACATAGACCGGCTCGGATTCCGCGAAGCTCTCGGCACCCATGGAGGCGATGTGCATCTCGCCCTGGGGGGTCTTGTAGGCGACGCAGATACGGATGGTGTCGAGGCCGTCCAACACGTCCAGCTTGGTGATGCAGACACTGGTGAGGCTGTTGTTGATGATGGAGCGGCGCATGGCCACCACGTCGAACCAGCCGCAGCGGCGCGGCCGGCCGGTGACCGAGCCGAACTCATGGCCGCGGCGCGCCAGATGCTCGCCCATGGCGTCGAAGAGTTCCGTGGGCATGGGCCCCTCGCCTACCCGGGTGGTGTAAGCCTTGACGATACCCAGCACCTTGTCGAAATAGTGTGGCCCCAAACCCGTACCGGTGGCCGCACCGCCAGCGGTGGTGTTGGAAGAGGTCACGTAGGGGTAAGTGCCATGATCCACGTCCAGCAAGGCACCCTGGGCGCCTTCGAACAGCACATTCTCACCCCGCTCCCGCAACTCGTGGAGGATGACGGTGATATCCGCCACCATGGGCTCCAGCTGGGGTACGAGGTCCAGGCACTGCTCCAGGGTCGCCTGGAAAGCCACGGGCTCAGCGCGGAAATAATTCTTGAGCACGAAGTTGTGATAATCCAGCACTTCACCCAGCTTCGCGGCGAAACGCTCACGATGGAACAAGTCCGCCACACGCACGGCGCGACGCGCGATCTTGTCTTCATAGGCCGGGCCGATGCCGCGACCGGTGGTGCCGATCTTGGCGGCGCCCTTGGCCTGCTCGCGGGCCTTGTCCAGGGCCACGTGGGAGGGAAGGATCAGCGGGCAGGCGGGCGAGATCTTGAGGCGCCGGCGGGCGGGCACGCCCTTACCTTCCAGCATGGCCAGCTCCTCGAACAGGGCCGTGGGTGAGACCACCACGCCGTTGCCGATGAGGCACTGCACGTCATCGCGCAATATCCCTGAGGGGATCAGCTTGAGCACGGTCTTCTCGCCGCCGATGACGAGGGTGTGGCCAGCATTGTGGCCGCCCTGGAAACGCACCACCGCGGCGGCGCGATCCGTGAGCCAGTCCACCACTTTGCCTTTGCCTTCGTCACCCCATTGGGCGCCGATCACGATCACGTTCTTGCCCATCACCCACCCCGTACGAAATAGATAAGCGCGACGCCGACCAGCATGCTCAAGAAGCCCACGATCCGCATGATCCGGTCGTCTGCCTGCACCACCGCTGCCAGGGTACGACGGAAAGCCCGCGGGCTCAGGAAAGGCATGATGCCTTCCATGACCAGCATGAGCCCCACGGCACTCAGGAACGGCACCAGCATCGAAAACCTTTTGAGTAAAGGCCCACCCCTGCGGGCACAAAAAACGGGCCATTTTTAAGTGGGCCCGTGGTCGGATTATACGCTCTTTAAAGAGGCTACTTCGCCGGGGTTTTCAGGTACTTGAGGAAGGGGCTATCGGAGTCGAGGATCAGTATGGTCTTGCCCGCCAGGCTACGGCGATAAGCGGCCAGGTTCTGATAGAAGCTGAAGAAAGCCGGGTCTGGGCGAGCCGCCTGAGCGTAGATGGTGGCTGCATCCGCCTCTCCCCCGGCACGCAGGCGTGCAGCGGCAGCATCGGCTTCTGCGAGGATCTGGTCACGTTGTGCATCGGTCTCGGCTCGCTTGCGGGCCGCTCGAGCCGCGCCCTCGGAAGCTACCTGGGCCGCCCGCACCTCTTCGGCGGAGCGCATACGCGTATAGATATCCTCCAGACCCGCAGCCGGCAAACCCACGGTCGTGACCTGCACGTCGTCGAGCTGCACACCCATACGCAGTGCCGCAGGATTGAGCTTCGCAGCCAGACCCACGGCGAGGTCCTGTTGCCCCGCGAGAGCTGTCGCCAAGGTATGGCTGGCGAAAGTCTCCCGCAAGGCCGAGATGACGAGACGATTCAGGCCCTGGGCAGCGGCGCTCTCATCACAAGCCCCCATGGCACAGAAGGCCGCTGCATCGTGGATACGCCAGACACCGAAATAACTGGCCGTCAGGGTCTCCCCGTCAGCCGTGGTGAACTTGAGATAGCCACCGTTCAGATTATCCCCATCCAGAGTGATGCCTCCGGCATCCATGACCAAGGCTTGCTCTACGAAAGGCAGCTTCAGATGGGCGCCGGGTTTGAGATCGAAAGCCGTGGTCGTACCGAAGCGTTGGATCACGCCCGTGCTGCCTTGCGGCACGATGAACAGACACTGGGAGAAGAGTACACACAGCAGGATGGCCGCCAAGATACTCAGTGGAGTGCGATACGTCATGGATGCCCTCCCCCAGCCGTAGCCGGTTTCACGGGAGGCAGTTCGATCTTGCCGACCTGACCAGGTTTGTCGAAAGACAGGGTCACATGACCGTCCTTCCCCATCACCACTACCCGGTCCACCTGGCCGAGTATCTGTTCGAAGGTAGAGAGATACAGGGATTCGCGAGTCACCTCCGGCGCGCGGCGATAAGCCACTAGCACGTCGCCGAAGGCGACAGCATCCCCTTGTGCGCGCTGCACTTGCCCAGCCGCATACGCCTTGGCAGCATCGACGCGACTGTCCGCCTCCCCGTGGGTACGGGGCAGGAGATCGGCCGCATAGGCATCCGCGGCATCGGACTGCTGTTGGGCCGCGGCTTCTGCCCGGCGCACGGCTCCATAGGCAGTGGCTACAGGCGCAGGAGCCGAGACCTTGGCGAGGGTGACACGACTCACTTCTATCCCCAATGGATAGTGCTTGAGTTCCGTGAGCAGGCGGTCGTGCACTGCATCCTCTACCGCATCCACGCCTGAGCCCGTAAGATCTGTCAGGGCTGCATGAGCGACAGCACCGCTCACAGCCGCGTCCGTGAGGTTGCCAAGGATATCTGCAGCGCCGCCGCCTGTGGGACTGGCATTGCCGAAGAGATAGAGCGGCAGATCAGTGATGCGGTAATGCACTGTGATCTCGGCGGCTACCGCATTGTGATCAGCCGTGAGGAGCGTCGGATAGCTATGCAGGTAATCGGTGCCCTGATCCACGTTGCCCACCAACTGATCACTGCCGAGAGGCCAGGGCACGCGCCAATGGAGACCCGGTGCGGTCACGGACTGGAAGCGTCCCAGCAGGAATTCCACTCCTCTGTCGCCGGCATCCACCACGTAGCAACCGGAGAGCAGCCATGCGAATAAAGCCAGAGGGATGAGCGACAGGAGTGCGCGGTTACGTCCACGTCCACGCCGGAGACGCCCGAAGATCGACGTGAAGCGCTTGTGCAGGTCACCCATGAGCTTCTCTAGGTCCGGTGAACCCTGACCCACTCTCCTGCCAGGGGTCCTTGTCCTTGCCAGGCTCTTTCCAGACCATGGCGCGCCCTCAGACCGAGAGCGCCGAGGGTTCCAGGCCCTCGCGCCGGCAGAGCCGTTGGTATTCACGGCGCGGCAGTTCGACGTTTCAAGAGGTAGCCGCCGTCATCGTCACCCCTCTCCTTACGCACGGCGCCAAGGTCGAAGAACGCAGCGCGGGCGCGAGCCTGCATGGGCCCGAGCTTGAGCCAACCCTGTACGGTATCGCCGCGCAGCCGCTCTGAGATGGCGGTGCGCAGAAGATCCAAACCCTCACCCGTGTGAGCCGATAGCCACAAGCGACGCACTTCGCCATCAGGTCCCTTCTCAGCTCCGGCCGGTTGACCGGTCAGGTCTATCTTGTTGAACACTTCGATCTGGGGTACGTTCTCGGCGCCGATCTCTTTCAGCACGCCGTTCACAGTCTCGATGTAGGCATCTCGCTCTGGATCGCCGGCGTCCACCACGTGCAGGAGCAGTGTCGCTTCACCGGTCTCCTGCAAAGTAGAACGGAACGCTGCGACGAGGTCATGGGGCAGCTCACGGATGAACCCTACCGTATCGGCCAGCACCGCATGATTGGCGTCCCCGAGATCGAGCCGGCGCAAGGTAGCGTCCAGGGTCGCGAACAACTGGTCAGCGACGAACACGCCGGAACCGGTGAGCGCGTTGAAGAGCGTGGATTTTCCGGCGTTGGTGTAACCCACCACCGACACTGTGGGCACGGCGTGACGCTGACGGGTGCGCCGGCCCTGCTCGCGTTGATCGCCGACGCGATCGAGGCGCTTCTCCAGTTGCTGGATACGCTTGTCGATGAGACGGCGGTCTATCTCCAGCTGCGTCTCGCCGGGACCGCGCAGGCCGATGCTGCCACCGCGTTGCCGCTCGAGATGGGTCCAGCCGCGCACCAGGCGCGTGGCGATATGCCGGTGCTGCGCCAGCTCCACCTGCAGCTTGCCTTCGAAGGTACGCGCGCGTTGCGCGAAGATGTCCAGGATGAGACCGGTGCGATCCAGCACCCGGCAACTCAGGAGTTTCTCCAGGTTGCGTTCCTGGCTGGGACTCAAGGCATGATTGACCAGCACGAGGTCGGCTTTGAGCGCCTTGACGCGCTCGGCCACTTCATCCGCCTTGCCTGCACCTATGAAGTAACGCGGCTCAGGGATATGGCGGTTGCCGACGATGGTATCGAGGACTTCGGCACCGGCGGCCCGCGCCAACTCGGTGAACTCCGCGAGCAGAGCTGCACCGGTGGCGGGGTCCAGGTTGAGGTGGACCAGAACGGCGCGTTCGCCGCTCTTCGGGCGTTCAAACAAGCCCACACCTCAACGCAGTGCGCTCAATGATGCTCGCCGCCCTCTACAGGAGCGTCACCTTCATGCTCAGGCACCGTCCCCACGTTCACGTGGCGGCCGGGCACCACCGTGGAGATGGCATGCTTGTACACCATCTGGCTCACGCTATTCTTCAGCAGGATCACGAACTGATCGAAAGATTCGATCTGCCCCTGGAGTTTGATGCCGTTCACAAGATAGATCGAGACGGGCACTTTATCCCGCCGGAGCGCGTTCAGGAACGGCTCCTGCAGGGATTGACCTTTGGCCATGGTGCTTCTCCTTGTTGTCGTTATATCTGACTTGGACTGTTCTGGCAGGCCAACATTTCTATACATGATAGCTCCGATTGTAACACAGCAACATTACAGACCTGTTTCCTCGAGATGCCGCGCGGCGTGGGCGCGCGCGCGTTCCGCGAGCCGCGGCGTACCGCTGTCAAACCACGTTACGTCAGGTTCGGAACGCAACCAGGTGAGTTGGCGTTTGGCATAACGCCGTGTCGCCACTACGCCGCGTCGTACCGCTTCGTCGAGATCGCATTCGCCGTCCAGGTGTTGCCACAGCTGGCGGTAACCCACGGCGCGCATGGAAGGCAGTCCTGCGTTCAGGTCGCCACGCTCCTTAAGACACGTGACTTCATCGAGGAATCCCTCTGCCATCATTGACCTGAAACGCTGTTCGATTATTTCGTGCAGTACCACACGTTCAACTGGTGCGAGCGCCAGTTTGACGTACCGGTACTCACTGGGTGAGACCGCGCTCTGCTGCTGGAGTTCCGAAAGTGGGCGTCCGGAAATGTAACAAACTTCGAGGGCCCGCTGGATGCGCTGTGGATCGTTAGGATGGATACGCGCGGCGGCCACGGGGTCGAGTTTGGCGAGTTCCGCGTGCAATGCCGGCCAGCCTTCACTGGCGGCACGGGTGTCCAGCTGGGCACGTACTTCTGGATCGGCGGGAGGCAGCTCCGACAAGCCATGTTGTAAGGCATCGAAATACAACATAGTGCCGCCGACCAATAGCGGTATGCGTCCCGCGGCGCTGATCTCCTGCATAGCAGCAAGGGCGTCAGTACGGAAGCGCGCAGCGGAATAACTCTCAGCTGGATCCAGGATGTCGATGAGCCGGTGGGGTGCTGCGGCGAGGATATCTGGCCCGGGTTTAGCGGTGCCTACGTCCATGCCGCGATAGACCATGGCGGAATCCACGCTCACGATCTCGCAGCCAAAGTGCTTAACGAGTTCCACTGCGAGAGCGGTCTTGCCCGATGCAGTCGGACCCATGAGCAGTATCGCGGCAGGCTTCTTCAAACTTAGCGCCCGCGCAGGAAAAGCCGATCGAGTTCCGGAAGGCTGAGCCGCGTCCAGGTGGGCCGGCCGTGGTTGCACTGATCTGCCCGAGGGGTGTGCTCCATGTCGCGCAGGAGTGCATTCATCTCCGCGAGTGTCAGCTCGCGATGGGCGCGCACGGAGGTGTGGCAGGCAGAAGTGGCGAGGACACGCTCCAGGGATTCCCCCACCCGCCGGCTTTCGCCGTGCTCAGCGAGGTCGGCCAGGAGATCGCGCAAGAGTTTCTCCACGTCTTCCCGCACCAGCAATGCAGGCACTTCGCGGATGGCGAGGGATTCCGGTCCGCGCCGCTCCACCACAAAGCCATTGGCTGCCAACGCTTCGCTCTCCGCTTCGGCGAGATCCGCTTCAAGGCGGCTCACGGGCACCGGTGTCGGCACCAACAGAGGTTGAGTCACCACGCTGCCCTGCTGCAGGGCCGCTTTCATGCGTTCATAGGTGATGCGCTCATGGGCGGCATGCATGTCTACCAGCACGAGACCCTCGGGTGTCGCTGCCAGGATGTAGATGCCGTGGAGTTGCGCCAAGGCATAGCCCAAGGGCGGGACACCGGATTCGGGCGATACGGCCGCAGACATATGAGGCATCGAGCCCTGTGCCGCATTCCCCGTCTCATGCAAGGCACCATAGGCCGCGAGCATGTCCCCCACCTGCATGGAACCCGGACGCGGCGTATCACCGTAGTGATGCTGATACGTGGGTTGTGAGGTGGGACCGACGGTGGGCATTGCGCCACCCGCCACCTGGGGCGTGGTGCCGGATAAAGCTTCCTCGACCGTGCGGAACACGAAGTCGTGCACGAGACGGCTATCCCGGAAACGCACTTCATGTTTCGCGGGATGGGCATTCACATCCACCCGCGCGGGATCCAGCTCGAGATACAACACATAGGCTGGATGTCGGCCGTGGAACAACACGTCGTGGAAGCCCAGCTTCACTGCGTGGGCCAGGAGCTTGTCCCGCACGACCCGGCCGTTGACGTAGAAATATTGCAGGTCTGCCTGGCTGCGGGAGAAGGTGGGGCGCGCGAGCCAACCCGTGAGACTCAAGCCCGTAGAGACCTGGCGTATATGGAATGCATGCTCCATGAACTCCGGGCCCACTAGCTCCTGCAGGCGCCGGGCGATACCCGCTTCCTCTGCGGAACCCTTGAGGGCCAGCACTGGCCGGCCGTTATGCCGTAACTCCAGGTCCAACCCGTGACGTGCGAGGGCTACGCGACGCACCACGGTCTCCAGGTGACCGAATTCGGTCTGTTCGGTCTTGAGGAACTTGCGCCTTGCTGGTGTATTGAAGAAGAGGTCCCGCACTTCCACGCTGGTGCCCGTGGCATGGGCAGCAGGTGCGGGCGCGGCATAGTTGCCGTGGCCATCGCCCTCTATACGCCAGCCATGTTCAGATACCGCTGTGCGAGAAGTTAGCGAAAGACGTGCCACGGAACCGATGCTGGGGAGAGCTTCGCCGCGGAACCCTAAGGTGGTGACCCGCTCCAGGTCCTCCAGGTTGCTGATCTTGCTGGTGGCATGGCGCCCCACCGCCAGTGGCAGGTCTTCCTGGGGGATACCGCCGCCGTCATCGCGCACGCGGATGAGCTTCACGCCCCCCGCTTCCACGTCCAACTCCACCCGCTTGGCCCCGGCATCCAGGGCGTTCTCCAGGAGTTCCTTCATCACGGACGCGGGCCGCTCCACCACTTCGCCGGCGGCGATCTGGTTCACGAGCTGGGGAGGGAGTTCGCGGATGGGCATGCGGGTCCGGCGGGCCTTAAAAAAGAGGCCTAGCTTACAACATGGGAGATTGGGCCTTGGGCCCCGGATTCAAGCGGATAGAGACGGAAAAACCGCGGTCAGATCACTTGCGGCTGGAGTCCGCTGCATAACCGGTACGGTCCACACTGACATCCGCGGGCTGCCCGGTGCGCTGCTGCCGTTGGATGGCGAGAGCGGTGCCGGGGGGCGGATAACGGGTGAAGTAACCCGCCACGCCAGTGAGGATGGCCTTGGCCAACTGCTGCTGGTAATCAGCCGACTCCAGCAACTTGGCGGTGCGCGGGTTGGTGATGTAGTTGGTCTCGATTAGCATGGAGGGCACGTCCGGAGCCTTCAGCACCAGGAAGCCCGCCTGCTGCACGCTGTTGCGGTGCATGGCGCCGATGGCAGCCAGCTGCTTGGCCACACTGTCACCCACGTCGAAACTCATGCCCATGACTGCGGACTGGGACATGTCCACCACCACGGATTTCACCTCGGGCGGAAGACCCTTGAGGTCCACACCACCCACCAAGGCGTCGTTCTCCTGACGCTCCAGGAACTTGGCATGCTCGGTGGTAGCGCCATGCTCGGAGACCACATACACCGTGGCGCCGTCAGCACTGCGGTCACGGGAAGCGTCGCAATGGATGGAGACGAACAGGTCCGCATTGGCGCGACGGGCCCGCATGAAACGTTCTTTGAGGTCCACATAGACATCGCTATCGCGAGTCAGCACGGCCTTCATACCCGGCTGCTGATCCACCAGATCGGCGAGGCGCCGGGCCACCGCGAGGGTGATGTTCTTCTCCATGGCGCCGTGGGGACCGTGAGCACCTGGATCCTTGCCGCCGTGACCTGCATCGATGGCCACCACGATGTCGCGACTGTGGAGGGGCGGCGCGGGAGTCAGGCTCGCGGAGTTGGCGGCCGGTACGACGGCTGCCACCACAGGAATGGGGTTAGCGGCCAGGGCACCGGCGGGATAGAGATCGATGACGAGTTCGGGGCCAGCGACGCCCTGGCGCAGGACACTGCGGGGCGTGGCATGGCCGGTGAGATCCAGCACTAGCCTCAGATTGTTGTCGTGCATTCCGCTACGCAAGGCGCTCACGAGACCCTGGCCCGCGGGCAAAGCAGCCTTAAGAGTCGCACCATCCACATCGATGACGATGCGATCTGGGCGCACCAAGGTGAAGAGGCTGTGTTCGGTGGGTGCGGAGAGCGAGAGGACGAGTTCGGTGCGGGCGGGACTCGCGTCGAGACGCAGAGCACCAAGCTCCACGGGAGCAGAGGCTCCCAGAGCGAAAGAGGGGGCTAGCAGCAGCGCTGCCATGGTGAACATCGATCCCCGCACGCAGAACACCCTCCCGGAACCGCCGGTGTTTATAAGTTATACACCATCCGGAATGGTTTTCAACTATTTCATGATTAAATTTAATAAGATACATGCTTATCTTAGAGTGAGGCCTCATGACTGCTGGCCCGCCGCTTTGGCCCAAGCCCGGCAGAGAGCCTCGCCCAGAGCGGTCTTCCCCTCCCCTTCCAGCACCCGGCCTGACCCGCTGACGGCCAATCCGCAGACCATATCCGGCGGCGGCAGGAAATGGAGGCCCTTCTCTGGCCATTCGATGAGCAGTATCCCGGCCATGTCGCGTATCCCGAGGTAGGCCAGCTCTTCCGGGTCGGCGATACGGTAGAGGTCCAGATGCCTGAGTTCGCGGCTGCCGAGGCTATAGGGCTCCACCAGGGTGTAGGTGGGGCTGGGTACCCGCCCCTCATGACCCAAGGCGTGCAAAAGCCCCCGCACCAGCGTGGTCTTGCCAGCGCCCAAGTCGCCCTGCAGATAGATCACCGCTTCACCCACCGGCAACAAGGGGCCCAAGAACGCACCCGCCGCCTCAGTGGCGGCGCTGTCCCCAAGAGTGAGCCGCATCAGACGTTCACCAGACGTTTCAAGGGTTCCATGAGATCCCGGGCCATAAGCCCGCGCTCACCCTGGCGTGAGGCCAAATCGCCGGCCGAGGCATGCACATACACGCCCATACGGGCAGCATCCGCGAGGCTGAGACCCTGGGCCACGAGAGCGGCGATGACACCCGTGAGCACATCGCCCATACCCGGTGCCGCCATGCCGGGATTGCCCGCGGTGCAGACGCTCGTGGTCTCGCCGGCTACGGCGATAAGGCTGCCCGAGCCCTTCAGCACCGTGACGGCGCCGAAGCGCAGCGCCAGGTTCTCCACGGCGCTGTAACGGTCATGCTGCACGGCAGCGGTATCGGTGCCCCAGAGACGACCTGCTTCGCCGGGATGGGGCGTGAGTATCCAATTACCGCGTTTCTGAGGCGCCTTGGCGAGGAGATTGAGCGCATCCGCATCCACCACGAGGGGAAGCGCAGAAGCCAGCACCTGCTTCAGCAGACTCTGGCCCCAGGCGTCCTGGCCGAGGCCCGGACCGATAGCCACCACGCTGGCGCGCGCCAGGAGAGGCGTGAGATCAGCTGGCGTCTCCACGCTACGCGCCATGGCTTCTGGCAGTCCCGCCAGCAGTGCATCCACATGAGCCGCGCGGGTGGCCACGCTCACGAGACCAGCACCACAACGTAACGCTGCTTCTGCTGCGAGACGAGCGGCACCCCCCATGCCGTGATCACCGCCCACCACCAGCACATGACCGAAATCGCCCTTGTGGGAATCCCGTGACCGGCGCGGAAGGCGCAAGCCACGTATACCGCTGCTACGCAGGCGCAATGCTCGAGGCGCCATATCCCCAGACACGGATTCCGGTACACCGAGATCTTCAAAGCGCAGGAGCCCGCAGCAGCCGGGTCCTGCCCCAGTGAACATGCCGGCCTTGAGGCCGACGAAAGTGATGGTAGCTTGGGCGCGCACCGCAGCGCCCATCTCGGCACCGGTGTCTGCATTCAGGCCGCTGGGGATATCCAGGGACAACACCGGAGTATCTCCGGCATTGAGCATCTGCACTATTTTCAGCCAATCACCGCTCAAGGGACGATCGAGGCCGGTACCGAGCAACGCATCCACCACCACATCCGCCTCCGGCAGAGTGCCTTTGAACTTCTCTTCTTTTCCGCCGGCCTTGAGGAAACGGCTACGCATATCGGCGGCGCTGGCGGACAGCTGATCGCTATCGCCCAAGGCGATGAGATTGACTGTCCTTCCCTGCTTGAGCGCCTGCTCTGCCACCACGTAGCCGTCGCCGGCGTTGTTGCCGGCGCCGCAGAGCACCTGGATGCGGGCAGCGGCCGGCCATTGCAGTGTGAGTAGATTCCAGGCGGCTTCGCCAGCCCGCTGCATGAGATCAGACGCGGGGATGCCGCCTTTCTCCATGGCGCGCTGATCCTGCTCGCGCACCTGGGCGGCGGTAAACAGTGTTTCGGGCAATGCGGGCATACTGCATTATATATAGCCTTATGCAGCCCCCCGCCATACCTGATTTCACGAGCCTCGCCGCCAGCATCAAACGCTGGGGCATGGAGCTTGGCTTCCAGCAGGTGGGCATCACTGGGGTGGAGCTGCCGGAGGACGAGCGGCGCCTCCTGGCCTGGCTGGAGGCTGGACGCCACGGCGAGATGGACTACATGCGGCGCCACGGCACCCTCCGCAGCCGGCCGGATGAACTGCTGCCTGGCACCTTGAGAGTGATCTCGGCGCGGATGGATTACTGGCCGGGGGAAGCCGGTCCGGTGAAACAGCTATTGGAACAACCGGATCGGGCCTATATCGCCCGCTACGCCCTGGGTCGCGATTACCACAAGGTCTTGCGCGGCAAACTGCAGAAGCTCGCCGACCGTATCCAGCACGAGACTGGCCCTTTCGGTTACCGCGCCTTCACAGACAGCGCGCCGGTGCTGGAGAAACCCCTGGCACGGGATGCGGGCCTGGGCTGGATCGGCAAGCACACCAACCTAATCAACAAGGACGCCGGTTCCTGGTTCTTCCTAGGCGAGCTCTTCACCGACCTGCCCTTGCCGAAGGACTCGCCCGCCTCGGATCACTGTGGCAGCTGCAGCACCTGCATGGACGTGTGCCCCACAGCTGCGATCGTGGCGCCCTACCAGCTGGATGCACGCCGCTGCATCGCCTACCTCACCATCGAGTACAAGGGTTCGATCCCGGAGGAGTTCCGCAAGCCCATGGGCAACCGGGTATTCGGTTGCGACGACTGCCAGCTTTTCTGTCCTTGGAACAAGTTCGCCACGGTAGCCGCAGAGAAAGATTTCGCGCCGCGCCAGGGATTGGATGGACCGATGTTGGCGGAACTCTTCGGCTGGAGCGAAGAAGAATTCCTGAAGCGGACCGAGGGCAGCGCCCTCAGACGAGTGGGTTACGAATGCTGGCTCAGAAACATCGCCGTGGGTCTCGGCAATGCGCCTACTTCAGATGAAGTGGTGCGCGCCCTCAAGCAGAGGGAGTCGCACGCTTCTGAATTACTGAGGGAACACGTGCAATGGGCATTGTCGCAGCACGCCGCTCAGGGAGGCTAGCCTTAAGCGTTGGTCTGGTGACGTATCCGCTCCGTGAGCACGCGCATCAGGTGCAGAGCGAAGTTCGGTGTCTGCTGTACCAGGAAATAGAACCGCTTCTCGCCGATCTGCGCCGCCTTGCAGTCGGTCTTGGCCACCGCCGTCGCACTACGAGCCGTATGGTCTATGAGCGCCATCTCCCCGAAGATGCTGCCGGGGCCGATGGTATCCACCACTTTGCCGTTCTTGTGGATCTCCACTTGCCCGTCGATGACACCGTACATGTAGTCGCCTGCCTCCCCTTCATTGAAGATGCGCTCGCCTGCCTTGAAGTGTTTCGGATCGGTCTCATTGATGAACAGGTTGGTGGCGGGCATGTCATGCTCCTGTAGTACGGGGCTTAAGGAGCTACAGAGTATCGAGGGGGATTATTACAAAATCGTGTCAGTGACCGCCTGACACAAGACGTCGTTCAGTCCCCATCCAGCCCATGCCGCGCATGCCAATCCACGATGGCTTCGTCGGGGTAGCCCGGGAAATGCACATCACGCGGCCCCCGCGAGAGGTTGGTCCAGGGTGCGGCGAACTCCAACATGATATGCACCGTCTCCGGTGCCTTCGGCAGAGGCGTATCGATGGCTGAAGCGAAGGGATAGACCCACTCCGGCCAGCGGGGGTCGAAGAGATACAAGGCGGAGCCGCACTCCTTGCAGAAATGCCGGCGGGCTTCACTCGGCTTCTCCACACCCTCCTCGTCCGGCAGGATCGCCTGGTACACCTGGAGGTGCTCCTCGCCCTGGACTTCCAGGGTGGCCGCGTCACCCATGATGTTGATGGCATAACCGCCGCCGCCGCCGGTCTTGCGGCAGATGCTGCAGTAGCAGCGCATGTAGGGATAGGGTGTCTGGGTCTCGACGCTGAACGTCACGGCGCCGCAATGACAGGAACCTTCGAGCAACATACTCATACCCTCAGAGACTCAGGTCTTCGAACCGTGGCAATTCTTGAAGAGGACGCCGCTGCCGCAGGGGCAGGGACCATCCGGCGACGGAGCGGCGAACTTATCTTCGCGCCCGTAGCTCGCGTCACGCTGGAAATGGCGCTGCATGGTCGCCTTGTCGAAGGGGCCGATGCGTTCACGGCCATCGAACTTGAAATCCGTGTATTGGCCCTCAGCGGCTACATAGTGCAGGAACGTCTGCACACACCATTCGCCGGTGAAAGGTTCACGCCAGTGCGGCACATCCGCGCCGCGATAGACGAGCATGTCACCGGGCGCGAGCCCCAGCGCCTTGTCTTCTCCATCGGCATGCACGCATAGGGGCCAGAGGGCAGGAGCGCGAAAACCTAGAGCCAAGGAAGCACTGATCTCACAGGAAGGCCGGTCCAGGTGCTTGGGCAACACGGCGCCAGGGCCATAGATGCGTAAGTAGGAATAGCAGGGCAGCAACTTCAAGCCCGCGGCCTGTTCCATGGCGGGTTTCAATTCCAGCAGCAGGGTCTCGCTCATGGCGTCAGCGTAGCGGCCCATGGCCGCGCGGAACATGTCTTCCGGCTGGTAGTAACCCGGCCATTGCTGTTGCATGAGCGCGTAGGTGGTCATGAGTTGCGCGCTCTCAGGGCTCACTACCCGGCGCAACACCGTGTATCCGCTCTGCTTGAACTGGCTCACCGTCCCGTTCATGGCATCACTTCCCCAGAGAACGCTTCACGGCATCCCGGGTGACGGGGTCTTTCAGGCCATCAGTATCGCCGGAATCCAGGGCTTGCAAGACACCCTCAGCCACCTGCTTGCCGAGCTCGACGCCCATCTGGTCGAAGGGATTGATGTCCCAGATGCAGGCCTGCACGAATGTACGGTGCTCGTAGAGGGCGAGCAGCATGCCAAGGCTCTCTGCATCCAGTCGCTCGAGGGTGATTAGGGTGCTGGGCCGGCCGCCGGGGAAGACTTTGTGGGGTGCCAGCGTCGCATCCGAATTCTTGCGGGCCTGCTCCAGGCTACGGCCATGGAAGAGTGCTTCGGCCTGGGCGTAGCAGTTGGCGAGCAACATGTTGCGCTGATGCGTATTACCGCTCTCGTCGTTAAGGATGGCGATGAAGTCCACCGGCACCAGGGCCGTACCCTGGTGCAGCAACTGGAAGAAGGCATGCTGTCCATTGGTGCCCACGTCGCCCCAGATCACCGGCGCAGTGGCGTAATCCACCGCCGAGCCGTCACGGCGCACGCGTTTGCCGTCGCTCTCCATCTCCAGCTGCTGCAGATAAGGCACCAGGAGACGCAGGTCCTGGCGATAAGGGATGACGGCACGGGTATCCGAGCGCCAGAAGTTCGCATACCAGATGCCGAGCAACGCCAGCATCACCGGCAGGTTGCGCTCGAGGGGCGTCTCCTCGAAATGCCGGTCCATGCGCGCAGCACCCCGGAGCAGGGACTCGAACATCGGATAGCCGTGACAGAGCGCGATAGGCAGACCCACGGCCGACCATAGGGAATAGCGGCCGCCCACCCAATCCCAGAAACCGAATACCCGCTCACCCGATATGCCGAACTCGGCGGCTTTGCGCGGCGCAGCGGACACCGCGGCAAAATGCTGCGCCACTGCGGACTCGCCCAAAGCCGCCACGAGCCAGGCACGGGCTGTCTGGGCGTTGGCGAGGGTCTCCTCGGTGGTGAAGGTCTTGGAGATGACGACCACCAGGGTATGGGCCGGATCCAAAGCCCCCAGCACCCGGGCGGCATGCATGGGGTCCACGTTGGAGATGAAATGGGTGCGCAGCTTCGGTCCCGCGAGAGGTGTGAGCGCTTCCACCACGAGTTCAGGTCCGAGATGGGAACCGCCGATACCGATGGCCACCACGTCAGTGAAGCGTGCGTCGCCATGCACCGCTTCCGTGAAGCTGCGCATGCGGGCGAAAGTCTCCGCCACCTGCCCCGCCTGGCCAGAGAGCTCGCGAGGCACATCCTTCGGGTCAGTGCGCAGCAGGGTGTGCAGAGCAGAGCGCCGCTCGGTGTTGTTGATGAGAGCGCCATCGAAGAGTTGGCGACGCAGATCCGGCACTTGCGCAGCTTCGGCGAGCTGCAGCAGTAACGCGATGGTCTCGCGACTGGCGAGGCTGCGAGAGTAATCTGCGTGCAGGCCATCCACAGTGATGGCGAAATCCTCCAGCCGCTGGAGATCTTCAGCCAGGGTCTGCCTGAAACGGGCGCGGTCGAAGGCAGCCTGGTGGGCTGCGAGCGCCTTCCAGGCGACGGACTGGGTGATGGCTGACATGCCTTAACTTAACCTGCGGTGACGGTCTTTGTCACCGGAGGGACATAAATCCAGCCTGGGAAGCTGGTATTAAGCGGCTTGGACCGGGATAGCGTTGGAGGTTCTAGTGATCTTGTTGTGCTCATCCAGGTAGATGAGCCGCGGTTTATGGTTCACCGCTTCGGCAGAGCTCATCTGGCAGTATGCGCAGATGATGATGCGGTCACCTGGCTTGGCCCGATGGGCGGCGGCGCCGTTGATGGAGATGATGCCGGAGCCGGCCTCGGCACGCATGGCATAGGTGGTGAAGCGCTCGCCGTTGGTGACGTTGTAGATCTGGATCTGTTCGTAGTCGTGCATGCCGGCGGTATCCAGCAGGCGGCCGTCGATGGCGCAGGAACCTTCATAGTCCAGCTCCGCATGGGTGACGCGGGCGCGATGGAGTTTGGCCTTGAGCAAAGTGACCTGCATGGGGGGTATCCGGGGGATTCGTTTGAGCGCGAAGGAAGACTATTTTACTCGACGGTCTCGGCCCGGCTCAAGACGACGGTCCGGTCTGCGGGGACGCTGAGGTCCAGGGTCATATTGTCTATGAGCCGCGCCTTGCCGAGCCAGGCCGCGCCTAGTACCACGAACCGATTGTCGGCAGCCCCGGGCACCGCCAGGGTGTCAGCCTGGCGCACTTCTACATAATCAGAGCGGAAGCCGCCTGCGTCCAGTTGGCGCATGGCCTGCTGCTGCAAAGCAGCGAAGTCCCGCGCGCCATCCCTGAGGGCGGCGACGATCTCACGCAAGGTCCGCTGCAATAACGGCGCCTCGGCGCGTTCGGATTTCGTGAGGTACTGGTTACGGGAGCTCATGGCGAGACCATCCGGCTCACGCACCGTGGGATAGCCCACGATCTCCACCGGCAGGCAGAGATCGGCAGTCATGCGGCGGATCACCAGGAGCTGCTGGTAGTCCTTCTCGCCGAACAGGGCCACGTCCGGTTGCACCATATTGAAGAGCTTGGCTACGACAGTGGCGACACCGGTGAAATGACCCGGCCGTGAAGCACCGTCCAGGATGCCAGATAGGGACGGCACTTCCACCTTGGTGACTCCGTCCATCCCCTGCGGATACATCTCTTCCACTTCGGGGGTGAAGAGCAGGTCTGCGCCGCTTACAGCGAGCTGTAGACGATCTGCATCGGGGGTGCGGGGATAGGCGCCGAAGTCTTCCTTCGGACCGAACTGGAGGGGGTTCACGAAGATGCTCACCACCACCCGGTCTGCCAACTGATGGGCACGCTTCACGAGGGCGAGATGTCCGGCGTGCAGGTTACCCATGGTGGGCACCAACGCCACACGCTGACGGATGTTGCGCCAGCGCTGTATGCGCAGGCGGAGTTCCACGACGCTGTGCTCAGTAAGCATGGATGTCAGTCGAAGGTATGTTCGGCCGCGGGATAGCTGCCGTCGCGCACGGCTTTCACGAACGCAGCCACTGCTTTCGCCGGGCTGCCGCCATCGGCCATGAAGTCGCGGGAGAACTTCGGCCGGCGGCCCGGGGTGATGTCCAGCATGTCGTAGAGCACCAGTATCTGGCCATCCACTTTGGGTCCGGCACCTATGCCGATGACCGGCACCTTCACTTTCGCGGTGATCTTGGCGGCGAGGCTGCTAGGCACGAGCTCCAGGAGGATCATGTCCGCGCCCGCCTGCTCCAGGACTTGTGCGTCCTTGATCATCTGCTTCGCATCCGCCGCTGCGCGGCCCTGCACCATGAAGCCACCCATCTTATGCACGAACTGGGGGCGCAGACCGAGATGGGCGCACACCGGGATACCGTTGTCCGTAAGGTAGCGGACGATGTCTTCCTGACGGCCGCTGCCTTCCAGTTTGACCATCTTGGCGCCACCTTCCTGCATGAGGCGCGCCGCGTTGAAGAGGGCTCTTCCGGCGTGGGGATAACTGATGAACGGCATATCCGCCATGAGGAAGGCACGCTTGAGACCGCGGGCCACGTTCTTGGTGTGATAGATGATGTCGTCCACCGTGACAGGCACGGTGGTGGCATGGCCTTGGACCACGTTACCGAGCGAATCTCCCACCAGCACGAAATCGATGCCCGCGTCGTCCAGGAGCGCGGCGAAGCTCGCGTCATAGGCGGTGAGGCTCGCGATCTTCTGCCCCTCCGCCTTCATCTTGGCGAGAGTGGCGAGCGTGACCGGTTTCGCTTCCGTGCTGCTCTTGGGCTGGGTGTACATCTAAGGCCGCCTGCAGGGAGTCGGGACTATAGTCTAACGCACGGACGCCGGGGTTGGGTTGAAGTAGTGCCTACCGCTGTTGACACGGCGTATCTCCCGCACCAACAACGCGTAATCCTCCTCGTTCTCCAGGGGATTGATGTCCGTGGCATTGACGATGAGCAAGGGCGATGAACTGTAATGATGGAAGAAACGCGCGTAAGCGTCGGTGACTTTCTCCAGGTATTCCTGCTGGATGAGCCGCTCATAACCGATGCCACGGGCAATGATGCGCCGTGACAGCACGTCCACTGGCGCCTGCAGGTAGATCACCAGATCAGGGCGCGGCGCGTCCAGGGTCAAGTGCTGATAGACCTGCTCGTAGAGCTTGAGCTCTTCGTCGTCCAGATTTAGCTGGGCGAATAGCCGGTCTTTCTCCAGGAGGAAATCCGCCACCCGCGTGGGCTGGAAGATGTCGCCCTGGCGCAATTGCTGCAGCTGACGCGCGCGCTGGAACAGGAAGGAGAGCTGGGTGGGCAAGGCCGCACTTCTTGGGGTCCCGGTAGAAACGTTCCAGGAACGGATTCTCCTCGGCGCGCTCCAGCAGGAGTTCCGCGCGAAGGTCTTGGCGAGGCGCATGGCGAGGCTGGTCTTGCCGACGCCGATGGGCCCCTCGACCACGAGGTAGCGTGATCCTGATTCACTCACGGGGCTACAGCCTCCAGGCGCCGTATGCGCGTATCGCGACAGCGGGCGAGCAAGCGCCTGCACCGTGCCGTACCGGGCACGGATAGTCCCGGCGCTATGTCCGCGAGAGGATACAGGACGAAGGCACGCTCGTGCAGGCCGGGATGAGGCAGCCGCAGTCCGGGGTCTCGAGCAGTGAGATCACCATATAAGAGGATATCGAGATCCAGGGTGCGCGGACCCCAATGCGCTGCCGTCGCGATGACGCCCCTGCCGCTGCTTCGATGGCGAGGAGCTCTTGCAGGAGCGCGAGAGGTGCCAAACCCGTCGCGAGAGCCACTACTGCGTTCACGTAGTCCGGCTGATCGGCTGGCCCCATGGGCGGACTCATATATAGAGGTGAACGTACGGTGAGCCGGGTCTCCGGCAGGCAGGCGAGTTCGTCGAAGGCTCGGGTGATCCGCGCGGCAGGTCCGTCCAGGTTGGAGCCGAGACCCACATAGGCCGTGACCGGCGCTGCCACTTCAGGTGGGCTCCTGCTCCGATCCGGATTCCGATCCAGATCCGGACCCGCGTCCGCCACGGCGACGTCGACGACGGCGTCGAGGCGCAGCGGAGCTGGGCTGTGGCGCATCGGGGTTGCCGGTCTGCAACTCAGTCCACCAATCCGCCAGTTCCTGTTCCGCTTCGCCCGCCTGTGCACGCAGCACCAGGAAATCGTAAGCCGCGCGGAAACGCGGATGGCTGAGCAGCCGTTGGGGGCGCTTGCCGTTGCGCTGGGTGAAGCGCGGTTGCATCTGGAAGATCTCGGTCATGGGCGTGGAGAAGCGGCGCGGCAAAGCGACGCGCTGCACCTGCTCGCTCACGATCTCGTCGGAGGCCTGCCGCAGGGCATCGCTCGGATGCATGCCTTGGGCTTCCAGTTCACGGGCCATCCTGCGTACCGGCTCCCAGAGCAAGGCAGCGAAGAGGAAGGCCGGGGTCACGGGCATGTCCTGCTGTACACGGCTATCAGTACTGGCCAGCGCCTTGGCGATGAAGATCGGGGCGAAGCCTTGATCACCGGTCGCGAGAGCCGCTTCGGTACGCGGGAAGAGCTGGCCGAAGAGGCCGTGATGGCGCAGTGCCGAGAAAGCCTGCTCACCGAAGCCGTACATGAAGAGCTTGAGGATCTCCTCGAACATGCGGGCCGGGGGGATATCTGCCAACAGCGGCCCCAGGCGCGCGATCGGCTCCTCAGTGGTAGGGTGCAGTTTGAAACCGAGCTTCACTGCGAAGCGCACGGCACGCAGCATGCGCACCGGGATCTTCGCGGTAGCGCATCTCCGGATCGCCGATGAGACGCACCACGCCTTCGCGCAGATCCTGCAGGCCTCCCACGAAATCATGCACCGAGAAGTCGCGGATGTCGTAGTAGAGGGCGTTGAGCCTGAAGTCGCGCCGTCCAGCGTCCTCGGCCACCGTGCCATAGATGTTGTCGCGCAGGATGCGGCCGGTCTCGCCGTGGGCGACCAGGGCCTCCTCGGAGGTGTCGGGGGCTCCACTGGCACGGAAGGTGGCCACTTCGATGATCTCATCGCCGAAGCGCACATGGGCCAGGCGGAAGCGGCGGCCGATGAGCCGGCAGTTGCGGAACAGGTGCTTCCACCTGCTCCGGATGGGCGCTGGTGGCCACGTCGAAATCCTTGGGCTCCCGGCCCAACAGGAGATCGCGCACGCTACCGCCCACGAGGTATGCCTCGTAGCCGGCATCCTTCAGCCGGTACAGGACCTTGAGGGCGTTTTGGGAGATGTTAGCCCGCGAAATGTTATGGTCAGCGCGGGGGAGGATGAAAGGTCGGATAACGGCCGGTTCCTGTGAGCTCACGTTTTATCGCTTCCCGGAGGGCTTCCTGGCGCCAAACTTGAGCAAATCCGGCGCGTCCGTATAATACCACCCCCTTGCCCATCGCTCCCTTCGTCTAGAGGCCTAGGACGGAGCCCTCTCAAGGCTTAAACGCGGGTTCGAATCCCGCAGGGAGCGCCATTTTGATGCCTGCCACCGAGATGCAGAGCGAGAGCCAATCCGAGCGTCCCGGTTCACTTGCGGGCGTGCCCTTGTGGCGCCGGCTGGCGGCTGCGTCTTACGACGGTCTGATCGTGCTCGCCCTGTGGTTCATCGGCACAGCCCTCGTGATGCCTTTGAGCCGTGCAGCGGTCTCGCCGGACCACCCGCTCGCTGAACTCCTCTATCGTCTCTTCCTACTCGCCATCGGTTACGGCTTCTTCGCCGGGTTCTGGGTGCGGGACGGACAGACCTTAGGCATGCTCGCTTGGCGGCTGAAACTCGTGCAGTCCGGCGATGGCGCCACCGTGACCTGGAAGCAGGCACTCGGCCGCTATCTCACGGCGATCCTGTCCTGGGTGGTGCTGGGCGCGGGATTCTGGTGGTCGCTGTTCGATGCAGAACACAAGACCTGGCATGACCGACTGTCGGGGACGGAACTACGTAAGGTAGCCTCGTTCTCTGTGATCTCCAACCCGAAAGACTGAAGAGCGCGTCCGCGCTCTTCGTTCATTCAAGCCAACTCAAAAGCGTCGCGGCCGCTCTCGGACATCCATGTCTTCCGCGGCATAAGAACATCCCTGGTCAAAAGCGAAGGCGCTGAGCGCACGCCTACAGGGATGTAGGCGGTAGAGCAACGCAGGAGCAGTTGCCGAGCAGCTTTTGAGATGGCTTACTTGATCCTGCGTACCGCGATGACGCCCGTAGCGACCAACAATAATGTTGGGAGCCAAGCGCTGATGAGCGGATTAAGTCCAAACACGATGCCCGCCTGCATGAAGACGCTGTTGAACACGTAGAAACCGATGCCGATCAGCATGCCGATGAGCAGGCGCTGGCCTGCGCTGGAGGAGCGCAAGGGGCCGAACACGAAGGGCATGGCGAGCAACAGCATGGCGAGCAACGCCACGGGTTTGGCCAAACGCGCCCAGAACGCTGCCACGTAGCGGTGATCGTCCAGATGGTTCGCGTGGGTGTAGTCGATGTAGCGGTAAAGCCCGCGGACAGAGAGGCTCTCAGTATCCACTGCAAACAAACTGATGAGCTCGGGGCTCAGGAGTGTATCCCAGGGGATCTGTCGCTCATTGAATACAGCAGAGCCCGCGGCATCCGGCTCCAGTGTGGTGCCATGCACGTTGTTGAGGTGTGAACCCTTGATGTCGAATTTGCCCACTCCGGCGAAGGTGACCTTGGTCAGTTCACGCTGGGGGGTCACATCATATATATAGACACCATGCACGGTGTCGCGGGAGGTCATGGAATGCACGTTGATATAGGTGCTGCCGTCCTTGGCCCATACGCCCCCGACACCCAGGGGGTTGGCCCGCACTTCCACCAGTTCCGCGCGTCGGTCCTCAGCACGCTGCTCGGAGACGGGCACCACGAACTCACCGATGAGCACGCAGATGACAGCGAGGAAGAGCCCACCGCAGAGCGCCGCGCCGCCGAGACGGGCCGCAGAGACGCCGGCCGCACGCAACACTGTGAGTTCATTGTGGCTCGCGAGCTCGCCTAAACCAAGTAGCGCTCCTAAAAGCACGGCGACGGTGAACATGTCATACATGCCGCCGGGTATCTTCATGAGTGTGTAGATAGCCGCATCCAGCAGGGTGTAATGCTCGTGGTTGTAGGTAGTATGTATCTCGCTCACGAAACTGATGATCGCCGCTAACACCGTGAGCACAAGCAATACCAAGAGGACGTTCACCACCACTGTACGGGCGAGATAGAGGTCCATGCGTTTCATGTGCGCCGCAACCTCTTCGCCCCGAATACCCCTTCGAAGCCGTATTGCTGCACCAGCATCACCACCACCGCCACCACGAACAATACGTCTACCCACCAGATACCGACCTGTGCAGGCGCGACACCCTTCTCGAGCCAGGCGCGACCCAGCACGCCCAGGTTGTAGTAGATGACGTAGACGAGTATCGCTGCGAGGAGCTTGCCGTAACGACCCTGGCGCGGTGAAGTGCGCGCCAGTGGCACCGCCAGCAACACCAACACGAGCGCCGACAGGGGCACCGAGAGGCGCCACTGGAATTCGGATGCTGCTCTAGGGTCTGCCACAGCCATGAGATCCCGGGTGGGATATTCGTCGAAGTAATTCGCACTGGAAGTGGCCTTGGCCGGCTGGATGACGATGCCATGTATGGCATAACGCACGATGCGATAGTCCGCCTTGCCGGGCATGCCTTCATACCGCCAGCCATCGTGCAAGATGAGCATGCCGCCACCCGGATCGATCTTCCGTGCCCTGGCGTTCTCCGGTGGCGGCGGTGACCACCGCCATGCGAGTGTCGCTAGGGGCCTGGATGAACACGTCCTGCAGGGTGCGGCCGTCGCGACTCACCTTCTGTGCGTAGAGCGCGCCGCTTGCCGTCCTCGTCCACCTTGAAGCTGCCAGACTCGAAGCTGCCTACCTGGGCGTTGTGCTGAGCAGCGTTGTTGATGATGTGGGTCATGCGCTGCGCCCAGGGCGCGACCTGCAACGCCAGGCACTGCGAGGCCCGCGGCGATCACCAGGGCGATGGCGATGAGTGGACGGTAGATCTGAAGCGGGACCGACGCCGCAGGCCATGAGGGTGGTCATCTCGCTGTCGCGGTAGAGCCTGCCCAAGGCCAGCATCACCGCCAGGAACAGGGCCACCGGCAGGACGACGATGAAGTAGTTGATGGAAGCGAGGCCGAGCAGTGTGAACACGGTGTCGCGCGGCAGGCGGCCGGCGGCGGCGTCACCCAGCAGCACCGCGAAGCGGTTGCTGAGCAGGATGAGCATGAGCACGCCGGTGACGGCGCCTACGGTGAGGGCCGTCTCCTTGGCGATATAGCGATCCACGATGCGTATCACGAAGGGACCCCGTTTCGGTACCGGTACAGCGATGGGTTAGAATGCCGGACGGCGCCCTTCCTCCAAGGAGGGCGCGTCCCGCAAGGCTTGCATGATACGCCAGCCCGAGCGGTATACCGACATACTCCACGGGAGATCCGCATGCAATTTTCCGTGAAGACCGCCGCCGCCGAATCCCTCGCCACGCCCTGTCTGATCGTGGGCCTGTTCGAGGGTGGCAAGCTGCCGGCCGCGTCCCATGCACTGGACCAGGCGAGCCACGGTTATCTCAGCAAGCTGGTCAAGAGCGGCGCCATCGAAGGGCGCGCCGGCCAGACCCTGCTCCTGTTCGACGTGCCGAAAGTTGCAGGCGGAACGTGTGTTGCTGGTGGGCTTGGGCTCGGAGGGCGACCTCAGCCTGCGCGGTTATCGCAAGGCGATGCAGAAGAGCGGTGCGCGCGCTGAATGACGCGGGCGTGAAGGAAGCGGTGAGCACGCTTGACCCTGCTCACGCTTCAAGGATGCGGATCCCTATCTGGCTGGCGCGCCATGCGTGGAAACTGCGGAGGAAGTCTCCTATCGCTTCGACCAGTGCAAGGGCCACACGCAAGGACAAGAACAGGGCACGCTGCAGAAGCTCGGCTCTGCTCGCGGGTAACCGGGACCACGTACGGCCGCTGGAAGAAGGCCTGCGTGTGGGCGCAGCCGTCGCCGGTGGCGTATCTCTGGCGCGCACCCTCGGCAACCTGCCACCCAACGTGTGTACCCCCAGTTATCTCGCGGACGAAGCCACGCGCCTCGGCAAGGGCGGCAAGCTCAAGGTCACGGTGCTGGAACAGGCGCAGATGAAGAAGCTCGGTATGGGCGCCCTACTCGCGGTGGCGCGCGGCAGCCGTCAGCCGCCGAAGCTCATCGTGATGGAATACAACGGCGGCCCCAAGGGCCAGCGACCCCGGGTGCTGGTCGGCAAGGGCATCACCTTCGACACCGGCGGCATCTCCATCAAGCCAGCTGCCTCCATGGACGAGATGAAGTTCGACATGTGCGGCGCCGCCAGCGTGTTCGGCACCCTGAGAGGCAGTGATGACGCTCGGCCTGAAGATGAACGTGGTGGGTGTGGTACCTACCTGCGAGAACATGCCCGGCGGCGACGCGAGCCGCCCCGGCGACATCGTCACCACCATGTCCGGCCAGACGGTCGAGATACTCAACACCGACGCGGAAGGCCGCCTGATCCTGTGCGACGCCCTTACCTACGCCGAACGCTTCAAACCCGAGAGCATCGTGGACATGGCGACCCTCACGGGCGCCTGCGTGATCGCCCTGGGCAATGTGGTATCGGGTCTTTTCGGCAACAACGAGCGCCTGGTGCAGTCCCTGAAGCAGGCCGGCGAGAAGGCCGACGATCGCGCCTGGCAGCTGCCTCTCTACGACGAATACCAGGAAGGCCTCAAGAGCAACTTCGCGGACTTCGCCAACATCGCGGGACGCGAGGGCGGCGCCATCACCGCCGCGTCCTTCCTGGCACGCTTCACCAAGAACATGCAGTGGGCGCATCTGGACATCGCCGGCACCGCCTGGAAGGGCGGCGGCGAGAAAGGCGCTACGGACGGCCGGTGCCTCTGCTGGTGCAGTACCTCCTCGACAGCAGGCATGACTCAGGTAGATTTCTATATATTGGACGAGAAGGCACCGCGTAGCCGCGCACTGTTCGCCTGCCGCCTGACGGAGAAAGCCTTCAGCCTGGGCCATCGGGTGTACGTGCATGCAGGCACCGAGGGTGCCGCCCGGGAGCTGGACGACCTCATGTGGACCTTCCAGAGCGCAGCTTCCTGCCCCACTGCCTCGCCGGCGACGGTGAGGATGCGCCGGTGCACATAGGCTATGGTGCCGAACCCGCCGAGGACTTCCACCTGCTGGTGAACCTGGGCGACGGAGGTGCCCGAGCTTCTTCAGCCAGTTCGAACGGGTGGCAGAGGTGGTGGACGGCGACGAGGGCCAGAAGGCCAAAGGCCGGGAGCGCTTCCGTTTCTACAAGGACCGGGGTTATCCCCTGGAAACGCATAAACTGTGAGCCTGAGCCGCAAGACCGCCAGGCCGCATCCGCCCAGCCTCGACATCCCCTTGCTCACGGAGGTGGTGGACGAGGATGAGCACGTGACCGCGCCGCTGACCCGGCCGCGCAACAGGCGCAAGCCGTCCTCAGCCTCCAGTCATCACCATCCCCCAGGATCTGCTCTCGGAGATGCTCACGGAACGCATCGCCGCCCTCACAGACCGCCTGCTCAGGGACGCCTCCGCCGAGATCCACACCACCCTGGTGAACAAGGTGTGGGAGAAGCTCCGGGAAGAGATCCCCGCCATCGTGGAAGCAGCGCTCAAGGAAAACGGCAAGGAAGACTGATTGATCGAAAAAGGCCATCCATGCTGCGCTCCTGCTCCGCATGGATGCCCGGGGCAGCCATCCTGGCCGCCCGTCCGATGCATGCATCGGACCCAGGCTTTTTCTCCGTTTTACCTCGGCGAAGCCGAGGTAAAAATCGCCGGTGCATCCCTGCACCTGCCTCCATCAATACCATGGTTCAGTAATTCACGCTGATATAATGCGCAGGCCGCGCAGCGCCGGCATTAGCAAAAATCCTGCTGAAATCATGGAGAAAGCCTACGAACCCCGCGGTATAGAAGACCGCTGGTACGGGACTTGGGAGAGCCAAGGCTGGTTCAAGCCCGAGGGCTCGGGCGCGCCCTATTGCATCCTGCTACCACCGCCCAACATCACCGGCACCCTCCATATGGGTCATGCCTTCCAGCAGACCTTGATGGACACCCTGAGCCGCTATCACCGCATGCGCGGCGAGCGGGTGCTGTGGCAGGGCGGCACAGACCACGCGGGCATCGCCACCCAGAAGATCGTGGAGAACCAGCTGGCAGCCCAAGGGCAGACGCGCCACGATCTGGGCCGGCAGAAGTTCGTCGCGCGGGTGTGGGAGTGGAAAGACGAGTCCGGTTCCACCATCACCCGCCAGATGCGCCGTCTTGGCGCTTCCGTGGACTGGTCGCGCGAACGTTTCACCATGGACGCGGGCCTCTCGGCGGCGGTCAAACGCGTGTTCGTGCAGTGGTACCGGGATGGGCTGCTCTACCGTGGCAAGCGTCTGGTGCATTGGGACCCGGTGCTGCAGACGGCGGTCTCCGATCTCGAAGTGAACAATGAGGAGCGGGACGGCAGCCTCTGGCTGATCCGCTATCCCGCTGCTGATGGAGGTGAGGGCGTGGTGGTGGCCACCACCCGGCCTGAGACCATGCTGGGCGACGTGGCAGTGGCAGTGCATCCGGAAGATGAGCGGTACAAGGCGCTCATCGGCAAGAAACTGAAATTGCCGCTCTCGGACCGGGAGATCCCGGTCATCGCCGACGAGTATGTGGACAAGGAATTCGGCACCGGCGCCGTGAAGATCACCCCAGCCCACGATTTCAACGACCAGGTGCTGGGCCAGCGCCACAAGCTCCCGACCATCGGCATCTTCACCCTGGACGCCAAGGTGAACGAGAACGCACCGCCCGCCTACCGCGGTCTCGATCGTTTCGCGGCACGCAAGAAGGTCGTCGCAGACCTGGAAGCCGCAGGTTCATTGGTGGAGATCAAGAAGCACAAGCTCATGGTGCCCATCAGCCAGCGCTCCGACGCTGTGATCGAACCCATGCTCACGGATCAATGGTTCCTGGACCTGACCAGCGACAAGGGCCGCAAGGCCATCACCGAGCCCGCACTCAACGCGGTGCGCTCCGGCGAGATCAAGTTCGTGCCGGATAACTGGAGCACCACCTATATACAGTGGCTGGAGAACATCCAGGACTGGTGTGTGAGCCGCCAGCTCTGGTGGGGACACCAGATACCCGCTTGGTACGACGAGGCGGGCAATATCTTCGTGGGAGAGGATGAGGCGGATGCATTGATGCACGCCAAGGTAAAACCCGTGGGCAAGCTACGCCGGGACGAGGACGTGCTGGACACCTGGTTCAGCTCGGCTCTCTGGCCCTTCTCTACTCTAGGCTGGCCTGGCGATACGTCGGAGCGCGCCAAAGAGTGGCAGGACTTCAACGCTTTCCTGCCCTCCTCGGTGCTGATCACGGGCTTCGACATCATCTTTTTCTGGGTCGCGCGTATGGTCATGGCCACCCAGTACTTCACGAAGCGCGTGCCCTTCAAAGAGGTGTACATCAACGCCATCGTGCGGGATGCGGAAGGCCAGAAGATGTCCAAATCCAAGGGCAACACCATCGACCCTCTGGACCTCATCAACGGTATCACGCTGGAACAGCTGGTGACCAAGTCCACCGCTTCGCTCCTGCTGACCAAGGATCGGGACAAGGTGGAGAAGCGGGTACGCCGGGATTATCCGGATGGGATACCGGCGGTGGGAGCCGATGCACTGCGCTTCACCTTCGCGGCACTCGCCACCTACAGCCGCACCATCAACTTCGACATGAAGCGCTGCGAGGGTTACCGCAATTTCTGCAACAAGTTGTGGAACGCTACCCGCTATGTACTGATGAACTGCGAAGACTACAAGCCGACGGGCACCCGTCCCCCACTGAAAACGCCGGTAGAGCATTGGATAGTCTCCAAGCTTGCTGACCTCAGTGATCAGCTGGACAAGCACTACCGGGATTACCGCTTCGATCTCGCGGCCCAGGCTCTCTATGAGTTCACCTGGAATGATTTCTGCGACTGGTTCGTGGAACTATCCAAACCTGCACTCAGCGGCGAGGACAAGGCAGCAGCCGACTCCACCCGCCACACGCTTCTCTATGTGTTGGAGGCCCTGCTCCGGGCTCTGCACCCCATCACGCCCTTCATCACCGAAGAGCTGTGGCAGCAGGTGGCGCCGAAGCTCACGCTCACGGGCGAAAGCGTGTCCCGTCAGGCCTATCCCCGCTCCAAGGACCTGGTGCAGGCAGACCGCAGCCGCAATAGTGAGGTGGAATGGCTGTGCCAGGCGGTGCTGCAGATACGCAGCATCCGCAGCCAGATGGGGGTTGCCCCTTCCCGGGCCGTGCCCCTCCTGATCGAACTGCCGGCCGGCCACGAGATCCCCCTCGCGGCCAGCGAGTCCTATCTCAAGTTCCTGGCGCGGCTGGAATCCATCCGCATCCTGGCTCCGGGGGAAGAACCGCCGCCGGCCGCCGCCGCGGTGCTGGACAAGGCCCGCCTGCTCATCCCCCTGGCCGGGCTCATTGATATGGGTGCGGAACGGGAGCGGCTCGCCAAGGAGATCGCCCGAATCGAAGGGGAGATCACCCGGGCCCGAGCCAAGCTCGACAAGCCGGATTTCGTGCAGAACGCGCCGGCTGCGGTGGTGGATAAGGAACGCCAGCGGGTCGCGGAATTCGAGACCACCCTGCAGGGTCTGCGCGAGCAATCCACCCGCCTCGCATCGCTGTAAGAATCGGTAATGTAATAAAGCCCCCGCGCCCGCCCGGTATACCCAGCGGGCGCCGCAGTTTATGATTACCACCCCTTTAGGGAGCCACCCATGCTTGCCACCCAGGTCAGACAGAAAGACGGCGTTTTCTACTTCGCGGCCTACCCCGTGGAGGACCTGCTGGCCAAGGTCAGGTTCATCAGCCGCTTCTATGGCGAGGGAGAGCAGATCGCTCCCGAGAAGCCCGCCGAAGACGACGAGATCGCCGATTTCATCGGCCATATCGAGCATTCCGACAAGGCCTTCCAGCGCCAGCTGGGTCGGGCCAAGGTGGCGGCCCTCAAGAACTTCTACGAGACGGCTGCCAGCCAGCCGCCCATCCCCGGCACGGTGCTGCTGTTCACCAACGAGCGCCTGAACTTCGAGCCCATGCAGGGCTTCGAGAGCGTGGGGCACCTGCAGGAACCCAAGGGCAAGTACTTGATCATCGACGGTCAGCACCGGCTCGCCGCCCTCAATTTCTATAGCAAGGACCGACCGGGCGAAGCCCGCACCATCAACGTGCCCTGCATCATCTTCGACGGCCGTAGCGAGGACTTCGCGACGGAGATGTTCGTCATCATCAACTCCACTCCCACCCGCATCAACAAGAGCCACCTGATCGACCTGTATGAGAAGGTCTCCTGGGCGGCGCCGGAGAAGAAGTTCGCGGCTCAGGTGGTGGAGAAGCTCTATTCCCAGGGTGACAGCCCCCTGCGCTACCGTATCAACCGCCTGGGCGGTCGTGCCCAGCGCCAGAAGTGGATCCTGCAGGCAGAGCTCTTCAACGAGCTCAACCGCTGGATCAGCAACGACTGGAAGGCCATCGAGCGGCGCGGCGCTGATGAGAAGGAAGTGGACCGCTTCTATCGGATCGTGCGCGACTTCCTCAAGGCCGCCGAAGGCGCCTGGGGCGAGACCTGGAACCATAACTCCTACATGATCACCACCTCGGTGACCCTGAAGGCCCTGATCCGCGTCTGTGCGGACCTGGCGCCCCAAGATGCGACGCCAGAGAACGGCCGTGCTGAGCGCTGGGCCAAGCGGCTCGCGCCCTGGAGCGAACAGAAGCGCCAGTTCCGGGCCGAAGGCTTCTACGAACGCTTCCCGGCCAAAGGCCAGGTGGAGCGTGTCTCGCGCATCCACAGGGAACTGTTGCGCGCCGCCGGCATCGAACCCTTCGTACGCTCCGCAGGCCGCCGCAAACCCGTGGAGAAGTGATCGCTCGCCGTGGACCTCGTGGGTCTACGCGTGGACGGTGTAGGGGTTTTGGCATTAAGGTGAACCGCGGAGGTACACATGGTCGCGGATAAACGGGCAGTGGCTCATGAAAGCCAAGTCCATCCCCATATGCGTAAGCTCGAGCAAGCCCTCACGGAGGCGAATCGTGTGGTGCTCGGCAAGGACCCACAGATCCGACTCTGCCTCGCTTGCTTGCTGGCCGGCGGCCATCTGCTCATCGAAGACATCCCCGGCGTGGGCAAGACCACACTCGCCCATACCCTCGCGCGGGTGCTCGGTCTCTCCTATCAGCGCATCCAGTTCACCAGCGACTTATTGCCGGCGGACATCATCGGCGCATCCATCTTCGAGCGGCAGACCGAGACCTTCCGGTTCCATCCGGGTCCGATCTTCGCGCAGCTGATCCTCGCGGACGAAGTGAACCGTGCTACCCCTAAGACCCAGAGCGCACTCCTGGAAGCCATGGAGGAACGACAGGTGACGGTGGATGGCGAGACGCGCCCCCTGCCTCAGCCTTTCTTCGTCATCGCCACCCAGAATCCCTTGCACCAAGTGGGCACCTTCCCGCTGCCGGAATCCCAGCTGGACCGCTTCCTCATGCGCATCGAACTCGGTTACCCAGGCCAGGATGCGGAACGCGAACTGCTGCAGGGCCGTGACCGGCGCGAGATCCTCGCTGCGCTGCAACCGGCCATGGACATGCGTGACCTCGCTGCATTGCGGGAAGCGACTTCCAAGATCCACGTATCCGACGCGCTCCTGGATTATCTGCAATCCCTGGTGCGCCATACCCGCAACTCAGCGGCGTACGAGAATGGTCTGTCGCCCCGTGCAGCGCTCGGACTGAAACACGCTGCCCAAGCCTGGGCGCTGCTGGCCGGCCGGCCCGGTGTGCTGCCGGAAGACCTGCAAGCGGTGTTGCCGGGTGTCGTGGGTCATCGTCTGCGCCCCCGCGGTGGCCAGGATGCGCCACCCGCAGCGCAACTCGCCCGTCAACTGCTCGACAGCCGTCCCGATCCCTTAAGCCATGTTCACCGCCCTGCGCGCACGATTCCGGCGCCGCATCCGGGAATGGGCCCGCAGCCGCCAAGGGCCCGATGGCCGGCGCGTGACCATCGCCCAGCGTCGCCTCTACATCCTACCCACCGGCCAGGGACTGCTCTTCGGCGTCTCGGTGTTCGTGATGATGCTGGCCTCCATGAACTACGCGAACAGCATGGGCTTCATGCTGGTGTTCCTCCTGGCGTCTCTCGGCATGGTGGCCATGAACGCCACCCACGCGAACCTCCTGGGGCTGGCAGATCGATGGGTGAACGTGGAACCGGTGTTCGCCGGCGAGACTGCACGCTTCCAGGTGAAGGTCTCCAACGCCGGCCGCCAGCTGCGCACTGGCGTGACGCTGGGCGCGGAGGCGGACGAACGCACCATCACCAACGATATCCCGGCGGCCTCAGACAGTCTCGCTCCCGTGCCGCTCGATCACCACACGCCGCGGCTGGCAGCCCGTCGGCAGACTGGCGGTGGAGACCACCTATCCGCTGGCACTGTTCCATGCCTGGAGTTGGGCCTATATGGATTGGCGGGTGCTGGTGTATCCGGCACCGGCAGAACGAGGCGCCCCCCATGCCGGAGCCCCTGGGTGGTCGGGGCCTCGGCCGACCTAACGACCAGGGAGAAGATGACTTCAGCGGACTGCGTACGTACCAGCCTGGCGATTCACCCCGGCGCATCGCCTGGAAAGCGTCTGCCAAGGAACGGGAGCTGCTCACCAAACGCTTCTCTGGCACCGGTGAGGAAGCCCGCTGGTTCGATTGGGCTGAACTTGCCGGTCTGGGTGACGAAGCCCGCCTCTCGATCCTGTGCCGCTGGGTGTTGGAAGCCCACGCCGAAGAGTTAGCTTATGGCTTACGCATGCCCGGCATGCTGATCGTGCCCGCTGCCGGTGAAGAGCAGCGGGACCGCTGCCTGAAAGCCCTGGCGCTCTTCGGCACGGATAGCACGATGGAAACGGCTGCATGACGCCAGACCAGCAGCCCCTGGATTACGCACGGCGTATGGAACAGCAGCGGCTCGGTTGGACGCTGCTGGCGCTCGTCGCCATGGCAGCGCCCCATGTACCCAACATCGCGCCCTGGATCACCGCCGTGGCCCTGCTGCTCGGCTTCTGGCGCGTGGCCTGCGCTTGGCGCGGCTGGACGCTACCCTCCCGCAAACTGCTCATGGCACTTGCCATCGGCGAACTGGTCTGCGTGCTGCTCACTTATCGCACCATCAACGGGCCGGAGCCCGGAGCGGCTCTCCTGCTCCTGCTCGCCACTCTCAAGCTCATGGAGTCAAAGGGCTTGCGGGATTATTTCCTGGTGATGATCACGGCCTATTTCATCGGCCTCGCCAACTTCCTCTACGACCAGACTGTGCCATTGGCCCTCTACATGATCCCCGCGGTGTGGATCACCACCGTGGCGCTCCTGAACGTGGGGCACCCGGACCCTGAGCGCAGCTTCAGGGCTTCTCTCCGCGCCACCGGCCGCCTGCTCTTGCCGGCCCTGCCCCTGGCAGCGGTATTGTTCCTGCTGTTCCCGCGCATCTCGGGCCCTTTATGGGGTTTCGCTTCCCAGAAGCACGCGGGTGTCACCGGACTCTCTTCGAGCATGACGCCGGGAGACTTGAGCGAACTCGCCCAATCGGATGAGATCGCCTTCAGGGTGAAGTTCGAAGGGCAAGCGCCGCGACCAAGCGCCCTCTATTGGCGCGCCATGGTGCTGCATGACTACGACGGCAAGACCTGGAGCAGCGGTAACCTGCCCTGGCACCGACAACTAGAGCTCAGCACCCGCGGCCAGGCGGTGAACTACCAAGTCACCCTGGAGCCCACCAATCTCTCCATCCTCTATGCACTGGACCTGCCGTCGAAGATACCGGAGGATACAGGGCTCTCGGCCAGCTACGAGATAGACACCCGCACGCCGGTCACTGAACGCAAACTCTATAGCGCCACGTCGTACACCGATTACAGCTATGGCGCGAACATGCCCAACTGGATGCTGCGGCGCGACCTGCAGCTGCCCCGAGACGATCCCCGAGCCCATGCGCTGGCGACAGAATGGAGCAACACCGCCAAGTCGCCCGAACAGGTGGTGCAGGATGCGCTCACCATGTTCCACCAGGAGAAGTTCTCCTACACCCTGCAGCCGGGAGTATTGAGCGGCGACGACCGGATCGACCAGTTCCTGTTCGATACGCGGCGCGGCTTCTGCGAACACTATGCGGGTGCCTTCGTGTATCTCATGCGGGCCGCCGGCATCCCGGCTCACGTAGTCATCGGTTATCAGGGCGGTGAGCTGAACCCCGTGGATGGTTATTACGTGGTGCGCCAGCAAGAAGCCCATGCCTGGGCGGAGGTCTGGCTGGCTGGCAAGGGCTGGGTGCGGGTGGACCCCACTGCTGCAGTAGACCCGGCCCGTGTGGAACAGGGTCTCGAGGCTTCACTGCCGGAAGATGAAGTAGCGGATTCCTTCTACATCGCGCACCCCTGGTTCGGGGATGTGCGCAATAGCTGGGATGCTCTGAACACTGGATGGAACGAATGGGTACTGGCTTACGGTCCGGAACTGCAAGAGAAGTTCTACAAGAAGGTCGGTCTCGACTACGGCGATTGGCTGCAGCTCGCCCTGGTGCTGGCACTCTGCATCGTCCTGACCCTCGGCTTCTTCTGGCTCTATCTCCTATGGGAACGACGCCGACCGGGAGCTGCGCCGGTAGTACGGGATTACGCCCGCTTCTGCGCGCGCTTGGCTCGCATCGGCTTCAGGCGCCAGGCCCATGAGGGTCCGCTGGATTACGGGATACGAGTGGCGCGAGCGCGTCCAGATCTGGAACGCCAGGTGCTGGACATCACAGACCGCTACATAGAACTACGTTATCTCGACGATGGTGACCGCCACCACTTCAATAAGCTCGTGCGCGGGTTCCGCCCGGCAAGATCAGCTCGCTGAGCCCTTCACGGACTCGACCCGGGATAGCAGGAAGGCGCCCACGGCGAACAAGATGATCACTGAGAGGATGGAAGCCCGCGGGCTACCCGTCATGAGGCTCACGGTTCCGATGAGCACCGGACCGATGATGGCGGCGAACTCACCCAGCATGTTATAGAAACCGAAGAACTCCCCAGCCCGCTCTGCCGGCACGAGACGCGCGTAGTAAGAGCGGCTCAAGAGCTGCACCCCGCCCTGCACCAAGCCGATCATGGCCGCCAGTAGATAGAACTGCCAGGCGGCGTGCATGAAGGAAGCGAACACCGACACGAACACGTAGACAGATAGGCCGATGAAGATGCCGTGCTTCGGTCCGATGCGCTCACCGATGCGACCGAATATCAGGGCTGCCGGTATCCCCACGAACTGCACCAGTACAACCGCGGCGATGAGGTCGCTGGTACCGAAACCGATGGCTTTGCCGTAGTCCACTGCCATCTGGATGATGGTGTTGACGCCGTCTATGTAGACCCAATAGGCGATGAGGAACATGAACACGGGCTTGTAGCTGCGCACATGGCGGAAGGTGTCGCCCAGCTGCCGTAGACCCTGCTTGATCGCCGTGCCGAGACTCTCGCCGGTAGACGCCATGGGTTCCGGTACCCAGAACCAGAGGGGGATGGAGAACAGGAGCCACCAGACGGCGGTGAGCACGAGGATGACTTTCACCGCCGATGCTGCGTCTTCGAGACCGAACCATTGCGGCTTCTGGCTCATGGCGAGCCCTAGCACCAGGAACAGGCCACCGCCGAGATAACCCGAGAAGTAGCCGATGGCGGAGGTCATATCGAACTTGCCGGGCTCCGCCACGCTCACCAGCATGGAATCCCCGAACACGTTACCCCACCAATAACCGATGGACGCTGCCATGAAGAAGAACATGGCCCACTGCCATTGCCCCAGACCCACGAAGTGCAAAGCGAACACCATGACGACCCCGAGGAAAGCCGAGCCCATGAGGAAGCGTTTCTTGTGCCCGCCCTTGTCGGCGATGGCGCCCAGGATGGGCGCCGTGAGGGCCACGATCAGGCTGGCGCCTGAATTGGCGAGACCGAGACGGAACGTGCTGACGCTGGCGTCGACCCCGTGGTTCCAGTAATCCTTGAAGAAGATGGGGAAGAAGACCGTGATGATAGCGGTGGTGAACGCGTGGTTGCCCCAGTAGTACAGGGCCCAACCTTTCACCTTGCGGCTCAGCTTCAGCATGTCTCACCCCCATAATCGGAAGGGTTAGCCTAGCACGTAAGCCTTTCAAAAGCGTCGCGAGCGCAGGCAGGACGAGGCGCGCGAGGCGAGTACCCGGTGCGTACTCTTATGTACGTGAGGGCGGCGAGTCGCAGCGCAACAAAGTCATGGCAAGCGCAGCAGCTTTTGAATGGCTTACGCGGCTAATGCGGTCTCGATACCGTGTTCACGCGTCTTACGGAAGCGCACATCCGGCCAGCGTTCCTGGGTGAGCTGCAGGTTCACCTGGGTAGGGGCTATGTAGACCAAGCTGCCGGTGTGATCCAGCGCCAGGTTGTCGAAGGCCTTGTCCCGAAATTCCTCCAGGCGCTTCTCGTCGTCACATTCCACCCAGCGGGCAGTGGCCACGGAGATGCCTTCGAAGATGCATTCCACGCCGTACTCTTCCTTCAAGCGGAAAGCGACGACGTCGAACTGCAGCAGGCCCACGGCCCCCAGGATCAGCTCGTTGCTGCGCAGAGGCTTGAACAGCTGGGTGGCGCCCTCTTCGCAGAGCTGGGCCAGACCCTTGTTGAGGGCTTTGGCTTTCAGCGGGATCCTTGAGGATGGCACGGCGGAATATCTCCGGCGCGAAGTTGGGGATCCCGGTGAAGGTGAGGGTCTCGCCCTGGGTGAATGTGTCGCCGATGGCCACGGTGCCGTGGTTATGCACGCCGATGATGTCGCCGGCATAGGCTTCTTCCACCCGCTCGCGATCCGCCGCCATGAAGGTCATGGCATCGGCGATCTTCACTTCACGGCCGATACGCACATGTTTCACGCGCATACCGGGCACGTAACGCCCCGAGCACAGGCGCACGAAAGCGATGCGATCGTGGTGCTGCGGGTCCATGTTAGCCTGGATCTTAAACACGAACCCCGTGAGCTTCTCCTCGCCCGGTTGCACTTCCCGGCTGGAGGTGGCCCGGGGGCGCGGCGCGGGAGCATGGGCCACGAACTCGTCCAAGAGTTCGCGCACGCCGAAGTTGCTGATGGCGGAACCGAAGAACACCGGCGTGAGACGGCCAGCTAGGTACTCTGCCAGATCGAAGTCATGGGAAGCGCCGCGCACCAGCTCCACTTCGGCGCGATAGCTCTCGGCGTCGGAGCCCAGGAGTTCGCCGGCTTCCGCGCTCATCAGGCCCTGGATGACCCGGGTCTCGCCCAGGCGTCCGCTCTTCTCACCCTCATAGATGTGGATGCGGTCCGTACCAAAATGGTAGATGCCCTTGAGAGCCCGGCCCATGCCGATGGGCCAGGTGACTGGCGCGCAACGGATCTTGAGCACGGACTCTACTTCGTCCAGTAGCACCATGGGATCCCGGGCATCCCGATCCAGTTTGTTGATGAAGGTCATGATGGGTGTGTCTCGCAGACGGCACACGTCCATGAGCTTGATGGTGCGCTCTTCCACACCCTTGGCGCAGTCGATGACCATGAGCGCCGAATCCACAGCTGTCAGAGTGCGATAGGTGTCTTCGGAGAAGTCCTCGTGGCCCGGGGTGTCCAGCAGGTTCACGATGCAGTCGCGATAAGGGAACTGCATGACCGAGGAGGTCACGGAGATACCGCGTTGCTGCTCCAGCTTCATCCAATCGGAAGTGGCGTGGCGCGCGGCCTTACGGCCTTTCACGGCGCCCGCCATCTGGATGGCGCCGCCGAACAACAGGAGCTTCTCCGTCAGCGTGGTCTTGCCGGCGTCCGGATGGGAGATGATGGCGAAGGTACGCCGCCGGCGGATTTCCTGGTCCAACATGCCGTCTGAGCCCTGAGGTTAGGTCACAAAGCCGGCTATTTTACCCGATACCAGGGCTCAGCTTACGGATAGGTCCTTGGCGAGGATGAGGGCATCTTCCCGGCCTTTCTCGCCCGGATAATAGTTCTTGCGCATGCCCACTTCGTTGAAGCCCCGCCCGCGGTAGAGGGCGATGGCCTGATGGTTGGAGAGGCGCACTTCCAGGAACATCTGCCCCGCGCCACGTTCCTGGGCCAGCTCCATGAAGTGATCCAAGAGCAGCCGACCGTAGCCCTGGCGCTGCCAATCCGGGGAGACACAGATGTTGAGGAGATGAGCCTCGCCCACCACCAGGGACATGACGCCGTAGCCCGCTACCTGGCCTGAGAGTTCCAAGACCCAGCAGCAATAACCCACCCTCAGGCAATCCCGGAAGATGCCGTCGGTCCAATGGAACTGGTAGGCGCTGCGCTCAATCTCCATGACCAGGCGCAGGTCCCCCTCGTGCATGGGCCGGCAGACCGGCAACTCATGCTTCACTACCGCGCTCACGGCGCCGCTTCCTTGAGGGTCTGCACCGCGAGCTTGAGATCAGTCCAGGACTTGCGCTTCTCGCCGGGTGAGCGCAGCAGGTAGGCGGGATGGTAGGTGACCACCACAGGCACGCCACCTAGGCGATGTACGGTGCCGCGCAGACGGCCGATGGTGGTGTCGGTATGCAGCAGGTTCTGGGCCGCGATACGCCCCACCGCCAGGATGATCTTGGGCTGGATGAGCGCGATCTGACGCTCCAGGAAGGGGCGGCAGAGCTCGGCTTCTTCCGGTTTGGGGTCGCGGTTACCGGGAGGTCGGCATTTCAGCACGTTGGCGATGTAGACCTGCTCGCGCTTGAGGCCGATGGCCATGAGCATGGAATTCAGGAGCTGTCCGGCGCGGCCAACGAAGGGCTCACCTTGCCGATCTTCATCGGCCCCCGGCGCTTCACCGATGACAAGCCATCTCGCACTCTCATCACCCACACCGAACACGGTCTGGGTGCAACCGGCGCGCAGCCCGCAAGCAGTGCACTCCTTCACGGCAGCCTTGAGGGCGGTCCAATCCATGGCAGCGATGGCGGCAGCCCGCTCACCGGGTGCGACGCTGAGCTGCACGCTGACGGAAGCGGCCGGCGCTTGCGTGGGTCGAGCGGGTCTTAAGGCTTGGGCGGTGGCAGCGCGTCTCGAGACCCAGGGCGTGATGCCGAGGTCATGCAGGCGGCCGAGGCGTTTCGCATCCATGGGAAGCGGCTCAGGCAGCCTTCTTGTTCAGGCGCTTACGCAGGCGCCAGAAGGCCATGGCCAGACCTGAACAGGCATACAGCAGGAAGGCCAGGAACAGAACGTTAGGCGGCGACAGGAAGATGACGACGATGAGCACCGGTACCAGGAGCAAGCATCGCGAAAGGCACCCGGCCCTGGAGCTTCAGGTCCTTGAAGCTGTAATAGCCGATGCTGCTCACCATGAGCGCACCGGCACCCACGGTGATGATGAAAGCCGGGATGATGAGAGCAGCGCCCGGCACATCGAAACTGTCGGCACACCAGACGGCACCGGCCAGGATGCCGGCGGCAGCGGGGATCGGCAGGCCCTGGAAGTAGCGCTTGTCCACTACCCCGACGCGAACGTTGAAGCGCGCCAGGCGCAAGGCGCCACAAGCAGCGTAAGTGAATGCGGCCATCCAGCCGAGCTTGCCCAGAAAGTTGCCGTAATCGACCAGGGAATGTAGGGACCACTCGTACATGACGAGAGCGGGGGCGAGGCCAAAGGACACCAGGTCCGCCAAGCTGTCGTATTCCCTGCCGAAAGCGCTCTCGGTGTGGGTCCAGCGGGCGACGCGGCCGTCCAGGCTGTCGAAGACCATGGCCACGAATATGGCGATGGAGGCAGGCTCGAACTTGCCGGCCATGGCGGCGACGATGGCGTAGAAGCCCGCGAACAGGCCCGCGGTGGTGAAGAGATTGGGCAGGAGATAGATGCCGCGACGGCGCGGACCTTCGGCTTCCGCCTCAGGTGCGCCCGGCTCCACTTCGTCGAGACCGACTTCGGTCTCCACATCCTCATCGGGGATGACTGTCTTCTGCATGCCCTTAAGGCCTCGATCCGGTGAGGACAACATGATGCCATGAACAGCCGGGCGCTGTCTGCGCTGCGGACGATTCAGCGCTTGGGTTGGCCCACGTGCGCACGCAGCTCCCCGCCGATACGCTCGATGAGCGCGGCACGGGCCTCGGCGCGGCCGGCTTGGATCGCGGGCTTGCCCGCCTGCATCTCAGTCTCCAGCTGCCGCGGCGAAGACACCACTCTGGATCTCGCCCAGGAAGCATGCGCATCGCGGCGCGGGTCTCGGGGCCGATGACCCGCGGACCGCGGGTGTAATCGCCGAACTCGGCGGTGGCAGAGATGGACTCACGCATGCCGGCGATGCCACGGGCATAGACCATGTCGGCGATGAGCTTGATCTCATGCAGGCAGCAGAAGTAGGCGATCTCCGGCGCGTAGCCCGCTTCCACCAGGGTCTCAAAGCCCGCGCGATGAGATGAGTCAGACCGCCGCAGAGCACTGCCTGCTCCGCGAAGAGGTCTGTCTCGGTCTCTTCCCGGAAACTGGATTCGATGATGCCGGCGCGGCCATGGCCCTGAGCCCAGGCGTAGGACAGGGCCAGGGCACGGGCTTTACCGGAAGCGTCCTGATGCACCGCGATCATGCCGGGCACACCGTGGCCGGCGGCGTACTGGGCGCGCACCTGCTCGCCGATGCCGTTGGGCGCCACCATGACCACATCGAGATCAGCCCGGGGTTTGATGCGCCCGTAATGGATGTTGTAGCCGTGGGCGAAGACCAACATGCCGCCCTTGGGCAGGCGAGGCTCCACAAGGTCGCGATATACCTCCGGCTGGACCTGGTCCGGGATGAGCATGACCACCACGTCGGCAGCGGCCACCGCCTCCGCGGGTTCCGCCACCGTGAGACCCGCAGCGATGGCAACGGGCCGTGCAGCCGATGCAACCCGCAGGCCGACACTGACCGGTACCGCCGAATCCTTGAGGTTCACCGCCTGGGCGCGCCCCTGCGCGCCGAATCCCAGCACTGTCACGCGACGGCCTCGGATCAGAGCCGGATCGGTATCCACGTCATAAAAAAGCCGCATGGGGTCCGCCGCCGCTAGGCTCCAGGGAGCACAGGCCGTTAGAATACGGTCTTTCCGCTCCAAAACCTATAAGTACACCCATGCGCGCCTCCCGCTTCCCGCTGAACACCGTCAAGGAAACCCCCGCCGATGCGGAGACCATGAGCCATAAGCTCATGCTGCGCTCCGGCATGCTGCGCAAGCTCGCCGCCGGCATCTATACCTGGACGCCGCTGGGCTTACGGGTGCTCGCTAAAGTAGAGGGCATCGTGCGCGAGGAGATGGACCGGGCCGGCGCCCTGGAGATGCTCATGCCTTCGGTGCAGCCGCGGGAACTGTGGGAAGAGACGGGTCGCTGGGAGAAGTTCGGTGGACAGCTCCTCAAGATGAAGGATCGCAAGGACCAGGAATACTGCTACGGCCCCACCCATGAAGAGGTGGTGACGGATTGGGCTCGAGCGGAACTGAAGAGCTACAAACAGTTGCCCCTGAACGTCTACCAGATCCAGACCAAGTTCCGGGACGAGATCCGCCCGCGCTTCGGCGTGATGCGTGCCCGCGAGTTCATCATGAAGGACGCCTATTCCTTCCATGCGACAGAAACCGATCTGGCGCGGGAATACCAGAACATGTACGACACCTATGCGCGTATCTTCACGCGCCTGGGCCTCAAGTTCCGCGCCGTGAAGGCCGACACCGGCGCCATCGGCGGCAACGCCTCCCATGAGTTCCATGTGCTGGCCGAATCCGGTGAAGACGCCATCGCCTTCTCCTCCGGTTCCGATTACGCGGCCAACGTGGAGCTGGCGGAAGCCCTGGCGCCCGCCGGCCCGCGCCCGGCCCCGGGTGCCACGCTGGAGACGGTGGATACGCCCACCCAGAAGACCATCGATGAGCTGACGGCCTTCCTCAAGATCGATCCCGAAGCAGTGCGTGAAGACCATCATCGTGCGCGGCGAGAAGGGTCTGGTGGCTCTGTGCCTGCGCGGCGATCACGAGATAAACGAGGCGAAGGCCGCGAAGCTCCCGGAACTCCCAGGCGAGTCGGTGCTGGCGGACGAGAGCCGAGATCTGGAAAGCCATCCAGTGCAAGCCGGGCTTCATCGGCCCGGTGAAACTGCCCAAGGACATGCCCATGATCGTGGACCGGGCCGCGGCGGCAACTGACCGATTTCGTCTGCGGTGCCAACGAGGCGGGCAAGCATTACAAAGGCGCCAACTGGGAGCGAGACGCGCATGTCACGCGGGTAGAAGATCTGCGCAAGGTGAAGGACGGCGATCCTTCACCCGATGGCAAGGGCACCTTGAGCATCGGCCGGGGCATCGAGGTGGGTCACGTGTTCTCCCTGGGCAGCCAAGTATGCGAAAGCCATGAGGCGCTACGGTGCTGGACCACCAGGGCAAGGCCGTGCCTCTGCAGATGGGCTGCTACGGCCTCGGCGTGACCCGGGTGGTGGCGGCAGCCATCGAACAGAACCACGACGAGCGCGGCATCATCTGGCCCGCACCTCTCGACGCCTTTCGACGTCGCGCTCCTGCCCCTCAACATGGCGCAAGTCCGAGAAGCTCAAGGCCGCGGCTGAGAAACTCTATCAAGGAGCTGCAGGCCGCGGGCTATGACGTGCTCATGGACGACCGGGACCTGCGCCCCGGCCCCATGTTCGCGGACGTGGAACTCATCGGCATCCCGCACCGGTTGGTGCTGTCGGAGCGCGGTCTCGATGCGGGCACGGTGGAATACAAGGGTCGGCGCGATGCGGAAAACCAGAACATCCCCGCAGGCGAGCTCATGGCCTTCCTGAAGAAGCGGCTCCCGCCGCAGCCGCCTGATGCGCGGACCGGGCTGGGATGGGGTCTACTGCTCGCCGGCCTCCTGGCCGGCAGCCCCGCCCATGCCCAGAAGTTCTCCACGCCGGATCCGGAGCTCATCGCCCTGGTGCAGCAGGCGGAGGACGATAAGAGGATTTCACGGACAAGTACGACGAGCAGGTCTGGCTCACGGATATGTCCCTGCGTCTCGCGGACATCGTGCCGGACCCGGACGAACGCCTGAAGCTCCTCAAGATGATCCACGCGGAAGCGAGTCGCGCCCAGCTGCCACCGCAGCTGGTGCTGGCCCTCATCCAGGTGGAGAGCAAGTTCGACCCCTATGCCGTATCCCACGCCGGCGCTGTGGGTCTGATGCAGATCATGCCCTTCTGGCTGAAGCTCATCGGCCGGCCCGACGACAGTCTGGTGCACGCCAAGACCAACCTGCGCATGGGCTGCACCATCCTGAAGTATTACCTCGGCAAATCCCATGGCGACATCCGCGAGGCGCTGCAACGCTACAACGGCGCCACGGTAGGGATCGACTATTCGGACAGCGTGCTCAAGGCCTTGAGCAGGAAATGGTCCTGGAACTGAGAGCTCTCAGCGGTCTTAAACCCCTCGGCAGCTCCTCGGTCTCTCGAACGTCAGCGATCTCGATCTGTTCGACCTTCGCTGCCGGTGGGCCTTGCCAAAGCCACTCAATCAACTCTTTAACCTTCGCTTCTTCTCCACAAGCCAGCACTTCGACCCGGCCGTCTGGCAGGTTCTTGGCATAGCCGGTGACACCAAGGCCCGGGCACGCTCGGCGGCGCTAGCACGGTAGAACACGCCCTGCACTTTGCGACCGGAAACCAAACAACGTTTGATAGACCCGCTGTGATGATCCTGACGCAATAAATGAGAAAGGCCCCTTGCGGGGCCTTTTCGCGCTATCGACTTCAAGAAGAAGGAGCCTAGTTACCGCCAGCAGCGTACTTCCGGTCCTTCTTGTCGGCCTTGTGGCCGCGCCAGGCACCGCGATGCTTGGCGTAGTTCACAGCGGCGTCCACATCGGACTGGACCGGGTTCTTGCTTCACGTCCAGATCCTGCTTCGGATAGATGAGGTCCGCGTGCTTGATCTTGTCGGCATTGGCCTTGTAGATCAGCGGCCACTGGTAGGGGTTGCCGTACACGTCGGACTTGCCGGCGATGCGCCAGAGGCTGTCGCCCTTGACGACGCTGTAGGTCATCTTGGCAGCCTGCAGTTCGGCGACCAGGGCCGAGAGGGTGTCATAGGCAGCCTTGCAGTTGCCGTTGGTGTCGTCGGTCTGGGCCTGGGTCAGGCGGGCCTGCTGGTCGGCGGTGAGGCCTTTGTAAGCCCTGGGCCTGGGCGGCAGATCCTTCGCCTTGGCGCAGTAGCACGCGTTCTGCGCGTCGGTGGCCACCTGCTTCGCCTGGGCGGCGAGCTGCTGGGCCTTGGCGTTGTCGCCGCTCTGTCGCGGCAGCCTGAGCCTGGGTGATCAGGTCGGCGGCATTGCCAGTGTCGGTGCAAGGCGCCTGGGCGCTCGCGACCACGGCCTGGGCATCACTGATGGCCTGGGTGGTGGCGGCAGCAGGCTGCGGAGCAGCGGCAGCGGCGAGGAGCAGGCGCTGGCTTGGTAGCGCAACCGGCGATCAGGCCGGCGGCAAGCAACAGCACTGCGGATTGCTTGAGTAAATTCTTCATGGTGTTGTCTCCGACCTCAAAATTGTTTTTCTGCGAGATAATGGCAATGGGGACACGCTACAGGAGACCCCATCTACTCATTATTGAGTGGCAAGGTTAGCCCTCCGGCAACTCCGGTGTCAAGGAAACAGCGAGCATTAACATAAGGAAAATCACGGGAGTTTCACGGCGGATTAGCGGCCAGATACGTCTTGTCCCTGACTAATCTCCGAGGGCTTTCAGTGCAGACTGTTGGGCTTTCAGTGCGTCTTCCCGGGCCGTGGAATAGTCACCGGCATCCAGGGCCGTCTGGGCAGCGTCCAGGTAATGTCGGGCGTTTTCCATATCCACCGGCGAGCTCTTCTCCGCCTGGGCCTGTTGGGCGGCTGCCAGGCTCTGGCGCGCGTTGCTCATCTCCTGCACCGGCGCGCCGGCGCAGGCGAACAGCATGAGCGTGCCACTGCGACCACAAACAGACGCAAGGCGCGGGCCGCGATGTATTTGGCGATATCCAGGGGGAGCACCGTGATTCGTTGATGCCTTAACCGGAGGCCACGCTAGCAGCGCCCGCCGATGACCGTCAAGCGCGCCCTCTGCGCTATAGTGTCGCCCTCGGGCCGCCCTGCCCGCGTGCAGTCCCCGACGTATGAAAAAAGTGACAATCTGGCACAATCCTCGCTGCTCCAAATCCAGGGCCACCCTCGCCCTGTTGCAGGAGCGCGACATGGAAATCCAAGTGCTGGATTACCTCAAGACTCCGCCCTCAGCTGCGGAGATCGAACATGCACTGCAACTCTTAGGCTTAGAGCCCCGCCAGCTGATGCGCAGCGGCGAAGATGAATACCGTACGGCCCGCGCAGACGATCCGAAGAAGAGCCGCGCCGAACTGGTGGGCTCATGCACGCCCACCCGTCCTCATCGAGCGGCCGGTGGTGTTCGCCGGCGACAAAGCCCGCATCGGCCGCCCACCGGAAGCGGTGCTGGAGATAGTCTGACCATGGACATCCTGGTGCTCTACTACAGCCGTCACGGCGCCACTGCGGAGATGGCGCGGCAGGTGTGCCGCGGCGTCGAGAGCGTGGCAGGTGCCCGCGCACGCTTACGCACGGTACCGGCGGTCTCGGCCGTGAGCGAAGCTACAGAAGACTCGATCCCGGCCGACGGCCCGCCCTACGCCACCCTCACAGACCTGAAAGAATGCGCCGGCCTCGTGCTCGGCAGCCCCACACGCTTCGGCAACATGGCGGCTTCCCTCAAGTATTTCCTCGACAGCACCGCGGGCCTATGGCTCTCGGGCGAACTCGCAGGCAAACCTGCCGGCGTATTCACTTCCACTTCATCGCTGCATGGCGGGCAGGAGAGCACGCTACTCTCCATGATGTTGCCGCTCATGCACCACGGGATGTTGATGGTGGGTGTGCCCTACACGGAACGGGAGCTGATGGAGACCACCGGCGGCGGCACGCCTTATGGGCCGAGCCACGTGTCAGGCGCCAACAACGATCGGCCCGTGAGCGAGATGGAGAAGCGCTTGTGTCAGGCTCTCGGCGCCCGGGTGGCGGATACGGCGCGGCGACTCGCGACGAAATGAGCCGCTACTTCTCCGGGAGGATCCTGGCGCGCGTCGCGTTCATGGCGTTGGCCTTCTGGCTCGCACTCTGGCTGGGGGTGCTGGCGACAGCGCCTTCCAACATACGCTTGATCTGGGCGGGAGCGAGTCTCTTGCCTCTGGCCCTGCTGGCGCCCTTCCTGTTCCGAGGTGCGAAGTCCGGTTATGGCTGGGCTGGATTCCTGTCGCTGTTCTACTTCGCCCAGGGGATCACCGTGACGCTCGGCAGTCGCAGCCTCTACGGCGCGGTGGAGATCTTCTTATCGATACTGCTCTTCTTCAGCGCGACAGCCGCATTGCGCGAAGCACGCGCGAAGAACTAACGTTTCTCGATAACCGATTTGACAAACGGCACCGTGAGCTTGCGCTGCGCCACCAGCGAAGCTGAGTCCAAAGCATCCACGGTGCTGCAGAGGGTGCTCATGTCACGCTGCAGGCGATTGAGCAGGAACTTGGCGGTGTCTTCCGGCAACTCGAAGCCACGACGATGGGCCCGCTGTTGCAGGGCGGCGATCTTGTCCGCATCGCCCATGACCTCCAGTTGGAACACCGGCCCCCAGGACAGGCGTGATACCAGGTCCGGCAAGCAGCCGCTTGATGCTGGTAGGCGCGCCGCGGGCGCTGGCCACGAAGCCGCCGCCGTTCTGCTTGAGGGAATCGATGAGGGTGAGCAGCGCCCGTTGCCAGGGCTCGGTGCCGGCCACCCGTTGCACGTCGTCCAGGCACACCAGGGCATAACGGTCGAAGTTCTCCACCGCGGAAGGATCCAAGAGCACCGCCTGACCCATGGGCAGGTACATGGCGCGCCTTCCCGCCGCCGTGGCCGCGCGGAAGGCCGCCTGCAACAGATGAGATTTGCCGGTGCCGTCAGCACCGTGCAGGAACATCACCGGCGTACCGCCCTGCTTCGCAAGAGTCTTCAGGGCATCCACAGCCGCAGCGTTGGGCCCGGCATGGAAACTCTCGAAAGTAGCGCCTTCGTCGAGAGTGATGGGCAGGGGCAGCTGACCTTCCAGCACGCGTTCCGCGCTCATGGGGTGCCACCGCGGTAGAACTCGGTCTCGAGATAGCGGTCGCGCACGTGCCGCGCGAGCACCATGCCGGCCGCGGCTACGGGCAAGGCCAGCAACACACCCACGAAGCCGAAGAGCTGGCCGCCGGCCAGGATGGCGAAGATGACCATCACGGGATGCAGGCCGATGCGTCCGCCCACGAGGCGCGGAGTGAGCAGGAAGCTGTCCAGGCTGAGACCCACGCCGAACACCACCAGCACCCACAGAGGCAGCCAGCCATCCCCGCCCTGCAGCACCGCGGACAGGAGCGCCAGGATGATGCCGGTGGTGAGGCCGAGATAAGGCACGAAACCCAGGAGACCCGCGATCACGCCGATGGCCACGGCGTTCTGCAGGCCTGCGATAGACAGGCCCACGGAGTAGATGCTGGAGAGGCAGATCATGACCAGGAGCTGGCCGCGGAAGAACGCCGCCAGCACCCCTTCGCATTCCCGCACCAGCCGCTCGATGAGGGGGGCATGGCTGCGCGGCAGGAGGTCGGTGATACGGGCCTTGAAGATGTCCCAGTCCCGCAACCAATAGAAGGTCACCACCGGCACCAGGAGCAGGTTGAGGACGAACACGAATACCACATGGCTCGAATGGAACACGGTCGCCAGGGTGTTGTTGGCGATCTGTCCGGCGCTCTGGAAGTTCTGGGTGAGGAAACCCGACAGGTTCTCGATGCGCAGGCGTTCCGGATCCACGCGCAGATGCGCCGCGAGCCAGGGCGTGGCGGTGTCCTGGAACCAGGCCGCGAGCTGGGGCGCGCGGGTGGAGAGTTCGGCGAACTCACGCCCCACCATGGGGATGATCAAGAGGAGCAGCAGGCCGAGCACCACGAAGGTACCGATGAACACCACCGCTACCGCGAGACTACGAGGGAAATGCCAGGCCTCGAGCTTGTCCGCCACAGGATCGCCGAGCCACGCGAGTAGCGCACTGATGAGGAAGGGCGTGAGGACGGGTCCTAAGAGATACAGCAGGAGGCAGACGGATATACCGCTCACCACCAACCATATCTTCGTCTCGCGATTCATGGGCCGGGGACGTAGCGGTAGGACAGAGCTTGAGTCGGGATGGGCGCCGGGGTCACCGCTCCGTTGGCACCGGTGCCGGCGGCAGGCGCGATAGCGTCTGCCGGCGCCAGCAAGCCGCCCAACATCAATGCGGATTGCAGGTTATCCAGGCTACCGTGTGCATCCACGGTGAGATAGGCGTTGCCACCCGCCATGCGTTGCACGTGCACCGCGCGCACCGGCGTGAGGCCGTTGAGATAGCTCAAGACCTTGGCATAGACATCCAAGCTGGTGACGCCCTGCACCACCAACGGCACGCCAGCGATGTCGCCCGCATCCATGGCGATAGCGTAACGTGCCGCGTAACGGTCGGCAGAAACCTGCACGCCATCCACCACTGCAGCCACTTCATCACCGGGCGGCGTCTGCCAGACCTGTTGATCAGCCCCGTTCAAGAGCTGCCAATGGGCTGCGTACTGGCTGGCGCCGAAAGGCATGACGCTGCCCACTAGCACTGCATCTGGTTTGTAGCGCTCGGAAGCCTGGCGGATGCGGTCGGCTGAGAAAGCGGTGATGTCCGGCACCCCGATGGCGGCGCGATCCACCGGATCCATCTGGGGGAACAGCAGTACGATGCCGCGCTGTTCAGCCGCGGTAGTCAGGGCCTGCATCAGGAAGGAACTGTCGGTGGCGGGCAAGATGCGCGCGCCAGTGCTGTCCTGCAGAGCGAGCCAGACCAGAGTGCGTGGACGCTCGGCACCCCATAGGGGTGCATGGGCAGCGCCGACGGCACTGTTGACCACCTTGGGATCGAAACGCGCCCATAGGAGCAGAGACGGCGCCTGGCCGGACTGCGCAGTGGGGTCGGGCTGTGCCTGCTCATAACGGTATTGCTGCATGTAGTGAGCGGCATCGCCCAGGGCGGCGTTCAGGGAGGCAGGCATGGTGCGTGAGCCAGTGACCTTCACCAGCACCACGGCGAGGGCCTGCTGCAGCGCTGCGGCGCGGGCGGAGGAGGACTGATCCGCCACCGGCACGCGCGCCTCGTAGAGCCCCGGGACGGAAGCAGCATGGGCGGGCACGGCCGCGGCCATCCACAGGATGGCGACCAAGAGCCATAGGAAAGGGCGACGGGTTGTATCCACAGGCATATTCTCCCGCATCCGGCGGCGGAAATCAGGCGTCGTGTAGAATATACAGTCTCAAACTGCCTCCCAGCGAGCAGTTTCAAGGCCAGATTGCCCGGGAAACATCCCCAAATGACCGTCAAAAAACCCCTCACTTACCGCGATGCCGGCGTGGATATCGACGCGGGCGACGCGCTCGTGGAGCGCATCAAGCCCGCTGCGAAACGCACCCTGCGCCCCGAAGTGCTCGGTGGACTCGGCGGCTTCGGCGCGCTGGTGGAACTGCCGTCACGTTACCGTCACCCGGTGCTGGTCTCCGGCACCGACGGCGTGGGCACCAAACTCAAGCTCGCCATCGAGAGCGGTCGCCACAGCGGCATCGGCACCGACCTCGTAGCCATGTGTGTCAACGACGTGGTGGTGCAAGGCGCCGAACCTCTCTTCTTCCTGGACTACTACGCCACGGGCAAGCTGGACGTGGACATGGCGACGGAAGTGATCGAGGGCATCGCCCGCGGTTGCGAGCTGGCGGGCTGCGCGCTCGTGGGCGGCGAGACTGCTGAACTGCCCGGCATGTACCAAGGCGAGGATTACGACCTGGCGGGCTTCTGCGTCGGCGTAGTGGAGAAAGAGAAGATCATCGACGGCAGCAAGGTGCAAGCAGGTGACGTGATCATCGGCCTCGCCTCCTCAGGGCCCCATTCCAACGGTTACTCGCTGATCCGCAAGGTGCTGGCGGTGTCCGGCGCGCAGTTCGAGCAGCGGCTCGAGGGACGCGCGCTCATCGAGCTACTCATGGAGCCCACGCGCATCTACGTGAAGTCGCTGCTCAAGCTACTCGACCAGGTGCCAGTGCATGCTTTCGCCCACATCACGGGCGGTGGACTCACGGAGAACATCCCGCGAGTAGTGCCTGAAGACCTGGGCGTGAAGCTGGATGCGAAATCCTGGCCGCGGCCGGCCATATTCCAGTGGCTGATGCAGGAAGGTGGCATACCGGAAGCGGAGATGTATCGCACTTTCAACATGGGCATCGGTATGGTGGCTTGCGTGGCAGAAGCGGACGCTGCGCGCGTGCTGGAGCTCCTCACTGCCTCCGGCGAAAAAGCCTGGCGCGTGGGCCGCATCGAGAGCGGCATCACCGGCGTCGTCATCCGCTGATGTCTCCCCGCAAGGCACCGGTGGTGGTGCTGGTCTCAGGTCACGGCAGCAATCTCCAAGCGATACTCGATCATGCCGCCCGCTCCCTCCCCGTGCAGGTGCAGGCGGTGGTGAGCGACCGACCCGAGGCCGAAGCCCTCAAGCGGGCTCGGGCAGCAGGCGTGCCGGTGGAGACGGTGACCACGGCGGAATTCCCCGACAAACAGGCCTACGACGCGGCGCTCATCCGCGCCGTGGACCGCTACGCACCACAGCTCGTAGTGCTGGCCGGATTCATGCGCATCCTCGGCCCTGGCTTCGTGCACCGCCATCTGGGGCACATGCTCAACATCCACCCCTCGCTCTTGCCGAAATATCGGGGACTGCACACCCATCGACGTGCACTGGAGGCAGGAGACACACTCCACGGCTGCAGCGTGCATTTCGTCACTGAGGAGTTGGACAGCGGTGCGGTGATCGCCCAGGCTCATGTGCCGGTGCTACCCGGTGACGACGAGAGTTCACTGCGGACGCGGGTACAGCGCCGCGAACATATGATCTACCCCGAGGTGATCGGCTGGTATGCGGCAGGCCGCCTTGGATACGACGGCGGGCATGTCATGTTTGACGGTACCCCCCTCACCATGCCAAGAATATTTCCATGGAACGACAAGGATCAGCCATGAAGAACCTGAAAGCAGGAACGTTCGCCCTGGTCCTGGTGCTCTTGTTCGCGGTGGATGCGTGGGCGGATGACGGCGTGCTCGCGCCCTACCATGCGGACTACACCCTGGCCCGCAACAGCTTGACCCTGGGCGTGTCCCATTTCAGCCTGATGCAGGGTGGTGGTGGTGGCCGCTACACCTATACCTCAAGCTCTGAGACCACCGGTCTCGCGGCACTCTTGGCCGGCAACATCACGGTGACCCAGAAGACCCAGTTCGATGTCGTGAACGGACGACCACGCCCACTGGAGTACAGCTACACCCAGACCGGCAAGGACAAGAAATCAGATTCTATCCAGTTCGATTGGAACAAGCTCATCGCTCAGGGCGAGGATGACGGTCATCAGCGCAAGAACCCTCTCACGCCCGAGGTGAGCGACGTGTTCCTGATCCAGTTGATCCTGGCGGTGGATGCGGCTTCTGGAAAACTGGCGGATAGCTATAAGCTGCTGGACCACGGCTCCATCACGACCTACACACCGCGCAAACTGCCGGACCAGAAGATGAAAGTGGGCAAGGTGGAAGTGGATGCCGCGGTGCTCGAACTGAAGGAGCTAATCAAGGGGCGGACCATCACCGTGTGGCTCGCGCCCACGTTCCATTATCTGCCCCTGCAGATCCAGCAGGCGGAACCGGATAAGGCGACCATCACGCTGTCTCTGGACAGCATCAGCTTCGAGAACACAGCTGCGACAGCAGCTACCGCGAAATGATCGAAGCTGATCAGGTTTTGGGCAGAGTCACACCTTTCTGACCCTGATACTTCCCGCCCCTATCCTTATAAGACGTCTCGCAGATCTCGTCGGACTCGAAGAACAGCATCTGGGCCACGCCTTCGTTGGCATAGATCTTGGCGGGCAATGGCGTCGTGTTGGAGAACTCCAGGGTCACGTGACCTTCCCACTCGGGTTCCAACGGAGTGACGTTCACGATGATGCCGCAGCGCGCATAAGTGGACTTGCCTAGGCAGACCGTGAGCACGCTGCGCGGGATGCGGAAGAACTCCACGGTGCGGGCCAGAGCGAATGAGTTGGGCGGGATCACGCAGCATTCGCCCTTGAAGTCCACGAAACTGCGTTCGTCGAACTTCTTCAGGATCCACGATGGTGCTGTTGATGTTGGTGAATATCTTGAACTCGTCGGCACAGCGCACGTCATAGCCGTAGCTCGAGGTGCCATAGGACACGATCCTGCCGCTGGCGTTCTGCCGTACCTGACCCGGCTCGAAGGGCTCGATCATCCCCTGCTTCTCGGCCATGCGCCGTATCCACTTGTCTGCTTTGATGCTCATGGACTCATGCTCCTGGTCGTTATGCTTCAATCTTCTATGACGATCTTGGGGAAGGCTCCCGCGTAATCCTTGCCTGCGAGTGCGAGGCGCGCCGTGGCACGCCGGGCGATCTCCCGATAGCGCGCCGCTATCGCGCTCTCTGGTTCTGCCACCACCGTGGGTCGGCCGGCATCGGTCTGCTCGCGGATCTTGAGTTCCAACGGTAGGCTGCCGAGGAACGGCACCTGGTATTGGGCGGCGAGACTCTCGCCGCCACCGCTGCCGAAGATGTGTTCTTCATGACCGCACTGGCTGCACACGTGGGTGCTCATGTTCTCCACCACACCGAGCACGTTCACTTCCACTTTCTGGAACATCTTGAGACCCTTGCGGGCGTCCAGGAGCGCGATCTCCTGAGGCGTGGTGACGATCACGGCACCGGAGACCGGCACCTGCTGGGAGAGCGTGAGCTGGATGTCACCGGTACCCGGCGGCATGTCGACGATGAGATAGTCGAGGTCGCCCCACAGGGTGTCGCGGATGAGCTGCACCAAGGCTTGGGTGACCATGGGTCCGCGCCAGACCATGGGCGTCTCGGCGTCGATGAGGAAGCCGATGGACATGCACTTCACGCCGTAGGCTTCCATGGGCTCGATGTGCTTGCCGTCTTTGCTGCTCGGCCGGCCCGTTAGACCCAACATACGCGGCTGGCTGGGGCCGTAGATGTCTGCATCCAGCATGCCGACGGCAGCGCCATCGGCAGCCAAGGCGAGAGCTAAATTCACTGCTACGGTGGATTTGCCTACACCACCCTTGCCGGAGGCGACAGCGATGACATTCTTCACGCCGGCCAGAGGGGTGAGATTGCGTTGCACGGCATGAGACAGGATGGTGCTGTCTACCCGCACCTGGACCTGTTCGATGCCGGGCAGATCCTGCAAGAGCTTCTGTACATCCCCGGCCAGGGTCTCGCGATAAGCTCCCAGGGGGAAACCCGCATCCAGATGCAGGTCCAGCTTGCCGCCATCGAGCTGCATGCCGCGCACGGCCCCCGCGGTCACGAGATCCGTGCCCAGGTGGGGTTCGGTCCAGGTTTTAAGGGCCGCCTCGACGCGGTCCCGGGAAACAGCGGTCATGGCGATGGTCGCGGGTTCGGATGGGATGGCGGCGCATTCTAGCATCCCGGCTCGGGAGCACAGGCCGGCCGCGGGGCTATGGCATAATTCAATGCCTGCCTACCGGCCGCATAAGAAGCAGACTGAACCCGCCCATGCCGCAGAAAGACCGCGACATCCTAGTCACCTACGCCCTGCCCTACGCCAACGGCTCCATACACCTGGGGCACCTGGTGGGATATATCTCCACCGACATCTGGGTGCGCTACCAGAAGATGTCCGGGCAGGACTGCATTTACGTCTGCGCTGACGATGCCCATGGCACGCCCATCATGCTGAAGGCGCGGGAACTCGGCATCACCCCCGAGGAGCTGATCGCCGGGGTCAAGGTGGAGCACGAGCGGGACTTCAAGGATTTCCTGATCAGCTTCGACAACTACCACAGCACGCACAGCGACGAGAACCGGGAGCTGGCGACGCTCATCTACAAGAACCTGCGGGACGCGAAGCCCAGCCATATCGCGGTACGCACGATCCGCCAGTTCTACGACGAGCAGGCCACGATGTTCCTGCCGGACCGCTTCATCAAGGGCACCTGCCCGCGCTGCGCCACGCCGGACCAGTACGGCGATTCCTGCGAGAACTGCGGCGCCACCTACAGCCCGGCCGACCTCAAGAACCCGGTGTCGGTGATCTCCGGCTGCCGCCCGGTGGAACGCGAGTCTGAGCATTACTTCTTCAAGCTCGGCGACTTCGACACGATGCTGCACGAGTGGACCCGCGCAGGCCACCTGCACGAGGCCGGTGCACCCGCAAGCTGGATGAGTGGTTCGCCGCCGGCCTGCAGGACTGGGACATCTCGCGCGACGCGCCCTACTTCGGCTTCGAGATACCCGATGCACCGGGCAAGTACTTCTACGTGTGGCTGGACGCGCCCATCGGCTACATGGCGAGCTTCAAGAACCTGTGTGCCCGCCGCAAGGACCTGGACTTCGATTCCTACTGGAAGAAGGGCAGCACCAAAGAGGTGTACCACTTCATCGGCAAGGACATCATCTATTTCCATTCGCTGTTCTGGCCGGCGATGCTCCAGGGCGCGGGCTTCCGCACGCCCACCGCGGTGTATGCCCACGGCTTCCTGACGGTGAACGGCCAGAAGATGTCCAAGTCCCGCGGGCACCTTCATCAAGGGCGCGTACATATCTGGATGCGGGCTGCACCCGGAATATCTGCGCTACTACTTCGCCGCGAAATTTGGACCGGGCATCGATGACATCGATTTCAATCTGGACGATTTTTCGCAGCGGGTGAACAGGGACTTGATTGGCAAGCTCGTCAACATCGCAAGTCGTTGCGCTGGTTTCATAACGAAAAAATTTAATGGTGAAATTAATTGCCGGCAGTCTCCATGACTATGGGGCTGAACGAGGCGGATTGAATCCAGTAAAATTACTGGGGAACTAAAGTCACCGCGCCGACAACATAGCCCAGGCCTACGAGAATCGGGAATACGGCCAGCGCCATCCGCGAGGTGATGGATGTCGCCGACAGTGCGAACGGATACATAGATGAAGTAAAGCCATGGGCCCAGGCGAAACAGCACCGGTAGCGACAGACGTTGCAGCACGACCTGCTCCATTGCTTTCAACCTGTTTAGCCTGTTCATGATCTACTTAAAACCGGTGCTGCCCAAGCTGGCTGCGCAGGTTGAAAATAATTTCCTGGCGATACCTCCTCTTAAGTGGAGCGATGCCAATTCGCTTCGACCGCTAATGGGCACAAGATCAAACCTTACGACACCCCTGATGGGACGTGTGGATCCTAAACAAGATAGACACCATGGTCGAGTCCTCCAAGGAAGACCTGGCGAAAACCACTCAGAAGGCATCGAACATGGATCCCATCGCCGCGGAGATCAGCTACGACGACTTCGCCAAGATAGACCTGCGCATCGCGCGCATCGTCAAAGCGGAGCACGTGGAAGGCGCCGACAAACTGCTCAGGCTGACCTTGGATATCGGCGAAGGCACACGCAACGTGTTCGCCGGCATCAAGAGCGCATATACCCCCGAGCAGCTCGAGGGCAAGCTCACGGTGATGGTGGCGAACCTGGCACCGCGCAAGATGAAGTTCGGCATGTCCGAAGGAATGGTGCTGGCAGCGGGCCCCGGCGGCAAGGACCTGTGGATCCTCGAACCGCATCAGGGCGCGCAACCCGGGATGAAGGTGAAGTAACCTCCCCTGCCGTGGCCACGGTAGACAAAATCGACGCCCTGCTACCGCAGACCCAATGCACCCGCTGCGGCTATCCCGATTGCCGCGCTTACGCTGAAGCCATCGTGCGGGACGAGACCGGCATCGATCGCTGCCCGCCCGGGGGCGATGACACTCTGCGGGATCTCTCGATACTTCTGCAGCGCACAGTCAACGGGTTGGACCCGGCGGTCGGTGCGTTCACTGTCGGTACCGTGGCTTTCATCGATGAACCCCTCTGTATAGGCTGCACCAAGTGCATCGACGCCTGCCCGATGGATGCCATCGTGGGCGGACCCAAGCTCATGCACACAGTGGTGGAAGCCCTTTGTACCGGCTGTGAACTCTGTCTACCCCCCTGCCCCGTGGATTGCATACGACTGGTACCGACCCAGGGCGTGACCGAAGGTTATGAAGGCTGGCAGTTCCCTCAAGGCGGTCGTGATCGCGCCGATGCCCTGCGCAGCCGCTATCAGCGCCACGCCGAACGCCAGGACCGCGAACAGGACGCACGGCGGGAACGCGCCACACAGCGGAGCGCCGTGGCGGACCGGAAAGCAGAGATCGCCGCGGCCGTGGCGCGTGTGCGGGCGAAACGCGCGCAGTCCGCCCCGGGGAAACACTGAGATGAACCCGGAGAAACGCGCTGAGATCTATCGCCGGCTGCGGGCCGCGAACCCGAAGCCCACCACCGAACTGCAATACCAGACACCCTACGAATTGCTGGTGTCAGTCACTCTCTCGGCTCAGGCCACGGACAAGAGCGTGAACGCGGCCACGGTGAAGCTCTTCCCGCTGGCCAACACCCCCGCCGCCATGCTCAAACTCGGTGAAGCGGGACTGAAACCCTATATCCAGACCATCGGCCTCTATAACACCAAGGCCAAGAACATCATCGCTGCAGCCCGGATGCTGCTGGAACAGCACGGCGGCGAAGTGCCCCGGGACAGGGAAGCCCTGGAAGCGTTGCCGGGGGTGGGCCGCAAGACCGCCAACGTGGTGCTTAACACCGCCTTCGGAGAGCCTACCATCGCCGTGGACACCCATATCTTCCGGGTCGGCAACCGCACGGGACTGGCGCCGGGCAAGGACGTGCGGGCGGTGGAAGACACGCTGGTGAAGTTCACGCCGGATGAGTTCAAGCAGGACGCCCACCATTGGCTGATCCTGCATGGGCGCTACGTGTGCAAAGCCCGCAAGCCCGAGTGCCCCCGCTGCTCGATCGCTGATCTCTGTGAGTACAAGCAGAAGACTAAACCTGAACCCGAAGTGCCCTCGCCCTGGGCAAGAAGAAACCCGCCAAGGCACGCAAGCGCTAGAATCACGCCCATGTACAACAGCAACCGCAGCGATACCCGTCAGCCGTTCTTCGACGCCTGGAAGAAGATGCAGGCGGGCAGCCCATGACGGCACTGGAGACCATCATCGCCGACGTCATCCGGCTGCACCCGGAATACCATCCGCTGCTGGCGGACGGTGGCCAGCAACCTGGACAAGGACTGGCTGCCGGAAGGTGGCGAGACCAATCCCTTCCTGCATATGGGGATGCACATCGCCATCCGCGAGCAACTCTCCATCGACCGGCCCGCCGGTATCAAGGCTGCTCACGCTGCGCTCCTGGCCCGCGGGCCCGCGATGCCCACGCAGTCGAACACCTCATGCTGGAATGTCTGGGGGAAGCCCTGTGGCGGGCGCAGCGGGAGAATCGGCTACCGGACGAGAAGGCCTATCTCGCCTGTATCAAAACGCGTACGACCTAGACCTGTCCCTATTCGGGTTCCGCCGGTTTCGTCAACAGCATGAACAAGGCCACGGCCATGAGGCCTTCCGGCGCCTTGTCGATGTGCTTGCGGAAGTTCTCCATGCTGTCCATGCGGTTGTTGGTGGAGCTGTACACGTCCGTATCCCGCAGGAAAGCCATGCGCCGGTTCAGGGAATCGTAGATGTCGTTGCCGCGCACGTAACCCATGCGGCGGTTGACCGCGTCGAAGACGGTGTTGTCCCGCGCGTAACCCAGGCGGTTCCGGTTGCGATCGTAGAGGTCGCTGCCCTGCATGCGGTATTCCGCCATGACGGACCCTCAGGGTTTCTGCGTAGCGGCCTTGGGTTTGTGCACCAAGGCGTACTGCTGCTCGATGAGCTTGCTCAGTTCCTCGTAGGCATGGCTCCCGCGCGCCCTGCCCCGTTAACCCCGTAGCTCGGCGTGGCGTTGATGCCGAGCGCTTCGCCATAGGCCTGGCTTCTCGCCACATCGCCGTGGGTGGTGCCCGCCCGCACACAACCCAGGATCGCGCCGGGATCTAGGCCCAGTTCCTGCGCATAAGCCTGGAACTTGGCGATGGGGTCGGGGAGTTCAGCCCACTCCTGCTGGCGGGCGTAGAGCAGATCGTGCATGGGCCAGAAATGCCCGAGGGTACCGGCGCAACGCGCCACTAGGGAAGCCATCATGGCGTTCTTGTGGATGTCCAGGGGGTAATCGAAGAACACGAAGCGCACCATGCCGGTGTCCACGTAATCCTTGCGCATCTTCTCCAGCACCGGCTCGAAGGCGCTGCAGGCGGGGCACTGGTAGTCGGCGAACTCGCGCACCACCACGGGTGCGTCCGCCTGGCCTAGGGACACGCCCACCACGTCCTCCTCGGGCACGAACTGCACCTGAGGCGCATTGGCCGCGGCGGCCTCGGTCTCGGCGCTCTGCTCCGCCGTCCCTGCCCGGCCACGGATGATGAGGATGCCCGTATAGACGATGGCGACGATCAGGCAGCGCTATGCCTCCGTAGAGCCAATAGCGGGAGCGATCGGGCGGAACGGCCTTGTCAGCTGGCTTCTGCATGGCATTGACTCCCCAGGTGTTCAATCCTGAGTGTAATACTCAGGTTAAGTACCCGCCGTGACGGCCACGGGCCACCACCCCGTATACATCATAGCGGCCCCTTTAAGCCTCTGTTAATGTCATATTGGCGTCAGACTAACAGTTGTGTAATAAATACTGCCCTTCCGGGTCTTCCATCATGTGTGGAAACACTGGGTTACGGTCGTGAGGCCGCATCCGAGTGACCCGGACGTCCGTATCTTAAGACGAACCTGCTGCAGGCCGGGTTCAGCTCGAGATGCGGATGAACCCGCACGGTGAACCGGGCCCCCAGGGGTATTCCGGATCTCCTGGCGGTCCGTGGAGTAATCCGCATCCAACATTTTGTAACAACCACTCTATAGAGGACGTCTATCATGAATACGACTAAAGTCTCCGGTATCGCTATCGCCGCCGTTGCTGCCAGCCTGTTCGTGCTGGCCCCGCTCGCCACGGCTGCCGACAGCGCCGCCACCGGCAAGTGCCTGGGTGGCAATTCTTGCAAGGGCCAGAGCTCCTGCAAGAGCTTCGATCACGGCTGCAAGGGTCAGAACTCCTGCAAGGGCAAGGGCTTCGTGGTGACCACGAAGGCTGACTGCGACAAGGCCGGCGGCAAGTTCGATGCCAAAGGCGGCAAGTAGCTTTACGTCATGGCTTGATGATAGAAGGACCCGGTCGCTCACAGGCGGCCGGGTCTTTTTTTGAGCGGAAGCGCAACACGACGGGTAGAATTTCCATCGTGAGCAACAAGACAACAACCCATCGCCGACCATATCTGGGCTTCGGACTCGGCCTGCGCACCGAACACTACGAAGCGATACTGGCGGAGAAACCGCCGCTCGACTGGCTCGAGATCCTTTCGGAGAACTACATGGTGGACGGCGGCAAGCCGCTCCATTATCTCGATCGCTTCCGCGCCCTCTATCCCCTGGTGATGCACGGCGTCTCGCTCTCCATCGGCAGCGGCGATCCGCTGGACATGGATTACCTGAAGCGCCTGAAAGCGTTAGCGGCCAAGGTGGAGCCGCGTTGGATGTCCGATCATCTGTGCTGGACCGGCATCGCGGGCAAGAACCTGCACGACCTCATGCCCCTGCCCTACACCGAAGAAGCGGTAAATCACGTGGCCTCACGCGTGCGCCAGGTGCAGGACTACTTAGGCAGGCAGATCCTGCTGGAGAACGTGTCCAGCTACGTCACCTATACCCAGTCAGCCATGAGCGAGTGGGAATTCCTCACGGCCATCTGCGAGGCGGCGGATTGCCATATCCTGCTGGACATCAACAACATCTACGTGAGCAGCCATAACCACGAGTTCGATCCGCGGGAATACCTGCGGGGTGTGCCGTCGGCGCGAGTGCGCCAATTCCATCTGGCGGGCCACACCTATAACGGCAACATCATCGTGGATACCCACGACCAGCCCATCATCGGTGGCGTGTGGGAACTCTACGCCGAAGCGGTGCGCCACTTCGGCCCGGTGTCCACCATGATCGAGCGGGATGCCAACATCCCACCCCTGGCGGAAGTGCTGGCAGAACTGGAACAGGCACGCGCCATCGCCAACCCTATCCTGAAAGAGAGAGCAGCATGAGTGCGCTCCTCGGCCTCGAGAAAGATTTCCAACAGTGCATGCTCAAGAACAACTTGGACATGCAAGGCCAGGTGGTGAGCACTGCTAAGGCGGATGCAGCCGAGCGGGTGCGCGTTTATGTGGAGGCCTATCGCCTGCGGCTCCTGGAAGTGCTGCAGGATAACTACACGGGGCTGCATGGACTCTTGGGCGATGACGAGTTCGATCGTCTGGGCCGCGCGTACATAGACGCTCGCCCTTCCACCCATCCTTCGGTGCGCTGGTTTAGTCGACACCTCGAGGATTTCCTGCGCCACACCGAACCTTACGACACGCACCCTTATCTCGCGGAGATGGCGGCCTTCGAATGGGCCCAAGGTCTGGTATTCGACGCAGCCGATGAACCCATCGCCGGTCTCGAATCACTGGCCACGGTGCCGCCGGAAGCCTGGGCAGGTCTGCGCTTCAGCCCGCACGCGGCGGTGCAGCGGCTAAGCCTGGAGTGGAACGTGCCCCAAGTGTGGCAGACCCTAGAAGCCGGCGAGACACCTGAATTGCAGAAGAGCGAGACGCCAGCCAACTGGCTCCTGTGGCGGGTGGAACTTCTGACCCACTGGCGCTCTCTGAATGAAGACGAAGCCTGGGCACTCAGCGCCATAGCGGAAGGCAAGAACTTCGGCGAACTCTGCGAAGGCCTCTGCCAATGGCACGATGCCTCGGAAGTGGCCATGCAGGCTGCGAGTTTCCTGAAACGCTGGATCATGGACGGACTCATCACTGGAGTGCATATCGAGTGAAATCACACGCTGCTGCCCTGCTCTTCCTGCTTCCGATCATCGCGCCCCTCGCTCATGCTGACACCCCGACCGCTGCCCCCGACCCGGTGCAGGTGGAATTCACCCCCGGCGATCTCACGGTGAGCCGGGACCAGGTCCTGCAATGGATCCATACGGCTCAGAAGGCCGTGACCCACTACTACGGACGTTATCCGGTGCCGGCAGTAAAGATACAGGTGGAAGCAAGACCAGGCCGGCGCGGTAACGCCTCCGGAACCACCTACGGCAGCGAAGACGGCGCTTTCATCCAGATGGGCATAGGCAGCGTGGTCAGTAACGACGAACTGCAAGCAGACTGGGTCATGACCCACGAGATGGTACATCTGGCTTTCCCGCGAGTGGCAGAGAACCAGCATTGGATAGAAGAAGGTCTGGCGACCTATGTAGAGCCCGTGGCCCGAGCCCAGATAGGCGACCTCAGCGTAGATTATCTCTGGCAGGAGACCATCGAAGGCATGCCCAAAGGGCTGCCGGATACTGGGGATAAAGGGCTGGACAACACCGCTACCTGGGGCCGCACCTACTGGGGTGGCGCCATGTTCTGCTTGCTGGCAGACGTGCAGATACGGGAACGGACCCATAACCGCTACGGCCTGCAGGATGCCCTGCGGGGGATCCTGGCCGCCGGCGGCAACATCGATAGTGCCTGGCCCTTGAGCAAGGCTTTTGCCATAGCCGACAAGACTGTGGGGGTCTCGGTGCTGGAAGACTTATACGCCGGGATGAAGGACAAACCGGTGGACCCGAACCTACCCGCCCTCTGGAAGAAGCTCGGGGTCGCACTGGTGGAAGGCAAAGTGGCCTACGACGATGCCGCGCCTGACGCAGCCATCCGTAAAGCCATCACGGCTGCCGACACTCAATAAAAAGGATAGACGATAGAAGCGGCAGAGCTCTCAAGGAGCTCTGCCGTTTTTCATTCGAGTTCAGGCCGTAGGTTTGAAGCGCGGAAAGAATTTCATCATCAGATAATCGATGGAAAGCTTCCCAGGGCCATACACCAGCGTCACCAGCAGCATCAGCCCCCATATCTTGTGATCCTTGAAGGCGGAACCGAACAGCCCCACCCAAAAGCCATCCGGCCAGAGGTCCGGGAAGGAGATCACGCAGATCAGGTTGTACACGAACAGGAAGCCAGCAGTCAGACGTCCGAAGATGCCGAACGCCAGCAATACCGGTATCACCAGCTCCACTCCAGTGCCGAGATAGGCGGCGAACACCGGCGGCAGGAACGGCACGTGATAGGTGTTGGTGAAGAGATCGATGGTGGAATCCATGTTCGCGATCTTGGCCAGGCCAGCGCGGAAGAAGGCGTTGGCCACCCACAGACGCAAGGCGAGATCCACCAGTGGCTTGGCGTATTCCAGCCAGCCCACCAGCATGCAGTACAGACCCTGGATCTTGGTGAACATCTTCATCTGACTCTCCCCCTGGGTAGGTCTTAATTGTGGAAACCGGTGAGTATCTCTTCTCGCACCAAACCAGCGAACGTCTTCTCCACGTCAAACCCGGGCTCTGCTTCGAGAGCTGCGAGGCAGGCTTGCTCGAAGGTGTCGGCATCTATCACCCGCTGCAAGAACTCATGTTCCCCGGCACTCAATCGTCGCATATATACATCCAGAGCGGGTCGGGCTAACAGTACATACTCGCCGGGCAAGTCTATATCGAGCCCGGTCTCAGGCGCCGGGGAACGGCAATACTCCCAGAGTGTGAGCACCGGGAAGCGGGAGCGTAACACCCGCACCGCCGGTTGCACCCGGAATCGCAGCTTGGGCTGAAGCTCGCTCGGCAACGCGGCCAAGGCCGCGAGATCCATCGGTATGTGTCCAGGTGCGAGAGCTGCCTGAAGATTGTGCCATTCCAATTCGGCCACATCAGCCAGATAAGCCAGGCTGCTTGCCGGCTCGTAGCTACGGATGAACCCTGCGAACTGGCCACCGTAATCCTGGATGTTCCCGGAACGGGAAGGCTCGGTCTTGAGATAGATCGCAGCCATGGCGGTGAAGAACGCCTCTCCTACCAGGCGCTCGGTGGCGGGGTACACGTTCTTGAGAGCGCCCACGAGAGCGCTCTGCATGTTGTGGCGATAGACCTGCAGGCGTTGCGCGGCAGTGAGTCCGTTGCCGCGTACCGGCAGCTCTCCGGTCGGCTTGCCGGTGAGGCCTCGGCCGAGACAGCTTTGCAGTTCAGGCAGCAGCATGGCCATGCATCAGCAGTGCATCCGCCTTGGCGGCTTCTGTGATCAGTTCCGGCAAGGCCGGGAGTTCGCTGTCCCATTCCAGGAGAGTGGGCTTCGGGCCCAGCGCACCCAGCGCATAGGCATACAATTCCCAGACGGCCTCTTTCACCGGACGATCATGGGTATCGATGAGAAGTTCGACTCCATCCACGCGTTTCTCGGCGTGACCCGCCAGATGGATCTCCTGCACATCCTGGGCGGGGATCGAGTCTATATAGTGGCGTGCATCGAAGCCATGGTTCACGGCGCTCACGTAGATGTTGTTGACATCCAGCAAGATGCCGCAGCCGGAGCGGGCCGCCACTTCCCGCAGGAACTCCCATTCAGGGATGGCCGAGTGTTCGAACTCGAGATAGCTGGAGACATTCTCGATGAGTATCTGGCGACCCAGGTGATCCTGCACTTCGGCGATGCGGGCCGTCACATGCTGCAAAGCTTCTTCAGTGTAGGGCAGCGGCAGGAGGTCATGGAAATGGACGCCGCCGGTGGAGACCCAGCAGAGATGCTCGGACACGAGCATGGGTGAGAACCGGGCTACGGCAGCCTTGAGCTTCGCGAGATGTCCGTGATCGAGCGGATCCACGGAGCCGAGGGAGAGGCCTACGCCGTGCAGACTCAAGGGATAATCCACGCGCACCCGATCCAGCTCAGCGACCGGCGCGACCGCCCTCGGCGAAATAATTCTCGCTATGTACTTCCAGCCAGGCGACCGCTGGGCGGTCCTCCAGGAGAACCTGCACATGGGGAGCACGCAGGCCTATCCCCGCGCGAGCGGAGATGGGCTGCGGTGTATGGGTGGGCGTAGGCATAGGCCTCAAGCTTAGCCGTTCTCCGGTGCATGTTTCAGGAGGGCGAGGTTGCCGCCGCCGATCTTCCGGCACAGACCCTTGGGTACCAGGAGGAAGGAATCCCACTCCCGGTCCTGTTGGCTGGTCGAAGCGCAGGAGTTGTATAGCGTCTGGCAATCGTTCTGCTGAGCCGCGGCTACGCCGTAACACTTCTCCTGGGGCATGGGTCGATTGGCTTCCACGCCGTAACCCACGGCAGCCCCGGCGGTACCTGTGACCAAGCTCGCGACCGCGCCATAGATGGCTAATCTGACTTCGTTACGCATCTCGGTAGTCTCCTTGAATGGCTGATGGTTACTTGCGTGGCTCGCAACGAGGACACAAGTTCAGCAGAGACCAGGATGCAGCTGGATTTATTACCGGTTTCACCGCAGGCCGGTCCCCGCGCTCGCGGGGACCGGCTGGGTAAAGATGGGAGTTACTTAGCCCTTCTTCTTCATAGGAGCGCCCGGGGTCAGGGAACCACCGGCGATCTTGCTGCACAGACCCTTCGGCAAGTTCACGAAGGCATCGGGCTGGCGGTCTTTCTCCGCGGTGCCGGCACAAGAATTGCTGGCAGTCTGGCAATCGTTCTTGGCGGCGGCGGCGACGCCGTAGCACTTCTCCTGGGCTACGGGCTTGTCAGCAGCCAGGGCAGATGCGGTGATCAGGGTGGCGGCGATGGCGGCACCGATAGCGAATTTGATGTCTTTATCCATGAACCTATCCTCCAAAAGGGTTTGAAAACCGCAGGACTCACATATCAGGGTACTCGAAACTCGCGGCTCCGGAGGCACCCCAAAAGCCCGTCCCAATGCCTCTTAAGACCCGGTTTAGAGAGATTTGTTACGGTCATGAGGGGGTATGACGCGGATTTTACTGGTAAAACACCCCGGACTCGTTATAATGCCCACGAGTTTGACGCGGCGCGACCCGGTCTCAAGTCCCGCAAACCTGTCTCGGCGTACCTCGTACTTCCCGATTCCCCTTAGTAAAAAATCACTGCCTGGACCGGCACGACGCTCACTGAGTGTGAGCGCGAGCAGGCGGATCCAGGAGTAAACATGTCATTTTCGTCCCTCGGCCTTTCGGCCGAATTGCTGCGTGCTGTCACCGAACAGGGCTATACCGAGCCCACCCCCGTCCAGTCGCAAGCCATCCCCGTGGTCCTCACCGGCCGCGACCTGCAAGCCGCCGCCCAGACGGGCACCGGCAAGACCGCCGGCTTCACCCTGCCGCTGTTGCAGCGCCTGCAGGCTGCCCCCGTCCCCCAGGCGCATAAGCGCCCGGTGCGCGTGCTCATCCTCACCCCCACCCGCGAACTCGCCGCCCAGGTGGGTGAGAGCGTGCCGACTTACGGCAAGTACCTGCGCTTCCAGTGCGTGACCATCTTCGGCGGTGTGAACATCAACCCGCAGATAGACAAGCTGCGCCGCGGCGTGGACATCGTCATCGCCACACCTGGCCGGCTCCTCGACCACGTGGAACAGCGGACCATCGACCTCTCCAGGGTAGAGATCCTAGTGCTGGACGAGGCGGACCGCATGCTGGACATGGGCTTCATTCGCGACATCCGCCGCATCCTGACGCTACTACCCTCGGGCCGGCAGAACCTGATGTTCTCCGCCACCTTCTCCGATGACATCCGCAAGCTCGCGGGCGGCATCCTGCGTGATCCGGCCACAATCGACGTGGCACCGCGCAACTCCACCGCCGAGCGGGTGAGCCAGCGAGTCTATCCTGTGGATCAGCACCGCAAGCGCGTACTGCTGGCGCAGCTCATCAAGGAAGGCGATTGGAAACAGGTGCTGGTCTTCACCCGCACCAAGCACGGCGCCAACCGCTTGGCCGAACAGCTCGCCAAGGAAGGCATCCAGTCGTCTGCCATCCACGGCAACAAGAGCCAGGGTGCCCGCACCCGTGCGCTCGCCGATTTCAAACAGAACCGGGTCCGGGTGCTGGTGGCGACGGACATCGCCGCCCGTGGCCTGGACATCGACCAGCTGCCCCACGTGGTGAACTACGAGTTGCCGAACGTGCCGGAAGATTACGTGCACCGCATCGGCCGCACCGGTCGTGCTGGTAGCTCGGGTGAAGCGGTGTCGCTGGTGGCCGGCCCCGAACGGAGCCTGCTGCGAGACATCGAACGCCTGCTCCGCCAGGAGATACCCCAGACGATAGTGCCGGGATTCGAGCCGGGCTCGGGTCCCGCGCCGGAAGCGGAGCAGCGTGAGCCCCGTCAGGGCCACGGACAGCGCCGCGGTCATGGCGGTGGTGGCGGACATCGCAGCGGCCATAGCCGCCCCGGTTCCCGCGACCATGGTCGTAGCAGCGGCCGTCAGCGCAGCAGTGGCAATCGCTAAAGACTGAATCCATCGAATCTGCACGAGTCCACGGACGGGCTTGTGCGGATATCTGTCAGCGGGATAGCCTGGCTTCCAAGCGGCTCTTCACTTCCGGCCATTCCTCATCGATGACGCTGAAATACACGCTGTCGCGCATGCGCCCCGTGTGGGTCAGCACGTGGCGACGGAAGATACCTTCCTGTTTCGCCCCTATGCGCAGGATAGCCTCGCGTGATTGCTGGTTGAGCACGTCGGTCTTGAGCTCCACCCTGGCGCAGCCTAAGGTCTCGAAGGCGTAGCGGAACATCAGGTATTTCGCCTCGGTGTTCACCCGGCTGCGCTGCCAGGCTTGGCCTATCCAGGTGGCGCCTATCTCAAGACGCCTATTCTTCAGGTCCATGTTCATGTAGCGGGTGGAACCCACCACCTGGCCACTTGCCCGCAAGAGTGTGGCGAATGGCATGGCCGAGCCCCGCTCCTGATCATCCAAGACAGCCTGCACGTAGGCCCGCATCTCTGCAGGATCACGCACCGGCGTCGGTATCCACTGCCAGAGTCTCGGATCCAGGCCCACGGCACAGAGTCCGTCCAGATGCGCGAGTGACAGGGGTTCGAGACGCACTTGGGCGCCTTCGAGGACGGGAGGGATGGGACGCCCACTCATGTCAGGCAGATATCCAGCCGATGTACAGGGTCAGAAAAGCCCACCGGGCATCACTTTTTGAGAGGTGAAATCCGCGAGGTCTTTCTCGTTGCTGAGACAGATGCCGATCTCTTTCAGCAAGCCGCTCTGCAGGCGATAGGCCCAGCCATGCAGGGTGAGCGGCTGACCACGCCGCCAAGCGTCTTGCACGATGGTGGTACGCGCCACATGCAGAGTCTGCTCGATCACATTCAGTTCACAGAGGCGGTCCACCCGCGTCTCCTCGTCTGGCCGGGCGGCGATGTCATCGGAGTATTTCTCAGCTACGTCTTTCACATGCCTGAGCCAGTTGTCGATGAGACCCAGGGAAGCACCACGCCAGGCGGCCTGCACACCGCCGCAGCCGTAATGGCCGCAGACGATGACGTGCTCCACCTTGAGCACATCCACCGCATACTGCAGCACTGACAAGCAATTGAGGTCGCTATGCACTACCACGTTGGCCACGTTGCGGTGCACGAAGACTTCGCCGGGCATGAGGCCGACGATCTCATTAGCCGGCACGCGGCTGTCGGCACAGCCTATCCAGAGGTAGCGCGGCGACTGTTGCTGGGCCAGGCGCTTGAAGAAATCCGGCTGCTCGCGATTGACGCCTTCGGCCCAGGCGCGATTGTTGTCGAAGAGTTCCGGGAGTTTTTGCATGTTCATCCCCGTGCAGCAGTCGCATAAGTCATTGGTAAGCCGCAGCCCCGGCAGCGTAACTGAAAGAACCCAGGAAAGCAGTGGCCCGGCTATCGGTCGCCAGCGCCTTCTCTATCTCATCGGCCCCGGGTGCTGGAGCGGCTCCTGCGGGCATTGGTGCGCAGACACCACAATCTTGGGGCCATTCCGCCCACAACATGGCCACCTTGCCGTTCTTCGCCGTGACGTACATGAGTATATAGGCGGTGTAGTCCTCTGCGAGTCCCGGACCCTGCATGATGTCCAGAGACAGGGTCTCGGTGGGAACCTTCTGGGTATAGAACCTCAACAAGCCCTGGGTGCCACCTAGTTGCCAGGATCTCTCCTGTTGCAATTCCATGGGGGTTGCCCGCGCCGCCATCAGCTGTCGGCCGTATACCTGCAAGACTGAATCCGCCACCTGATCCATATCCGGCACTTTATGGTTGGAAGCGAAGAAATCCTCGGTATAAGCCCGGTAATACTCCCCGGGATTAAAGGGCGACATGAAAGCCACGTAGGAGATGTTCGCCGGATAATTCTCCTCCAGCTGCACATAGCGGTAATCATCGGCGCCTTGCCGGAGCGGGATGCTGACCGTGAACCAGCCCCGCTTATCGTGGAATACACCCGCGCTGACGCTGCCCTGGAGCGCCCCAGAGATGACCACAGGCCCGCTAGATTGCGGTGCATCGGCACAGGCTCCGACGAGTACGGTGATAGCGAAGACGTAAGCGATCTTATTCAAGAAGCCTCACCTGCACACTTGGAGTTATGGACACGCTTCAGAGAGGCAGGATGTCTCTGCAATGACGAACCGGTGCGGGTCGGGCGTCGGGTCAAGTCGCCGCCACAGTTGGGGCAGACGTTGCCGAACCGCGTCCGCGCGCAGTCCTCGCAGAAGGTGCACTCGAAGCTGCAGATCATGGCCACAGAAGAATCCGGCGGCAGATCCCGATCGCAGCATTCACAGTTGGGTCGCATCTCCAGCATGGTCCATGCCTCTCGCATCAACCGGACGGCGGTTTGGCAGCAGTCGGCGTCTGGGCCGTGACTGCAGCCGGTGCAGTCGTCGAAGACGGCGCCAGGAAGATCGGCGCTGGCGGCGTGAGATCCGTGCCATAGAGCCGGTTCAGGCAACGCATGTCCTGAGTGGGATACTCCACGAACACGTTATGGGCCGGATCGTATGCCCAGGCAGCGGGGATGCTGTCGAACCATTCTTTGGTATGGTCGTAGTTCACCACCGCCACCACCCGGGACATGAACCCGCCGTGCTCCTTGCAGATGCCCATCACCAGTATCTGGTCGTACAGGAGCAACGGGATGCGCTGCACCGCCTGCACCCGCCATGACTGGATCAGGCCACCTGGTGTGACATTCCGATCTGCGCTCAGGAGGTAATGATCCCCCTCCCACACCAGGGAAAACCCCCAGTCGGCATTGGGATGGGTGGAGTCCACCTGGATGAGGGCCTGGTCCACCAGCTGGAATGCAGGGAAGACCATATGGGGATCCTTGCCTACATACTGGTTCACATCCCGTGAGACACAGCCAGAGGCCAGCAGCAGGAGGCCGCAGACGGCGAACAATGATGCATCAGGATGACGGCGAGGGCTTTTCACGGACTTATTCTAACGTGCGAGGCCTGCTTGCGCTTGACAGCCTGTGGTCAAAGGTTAGGATAGCGACTCACGAAACAGAGACACCCATGGCTTACAGTCTTCATAACCTCCAGCAACAGTCCCGCCGACAACCCGGGTTGGACTGAACGCGCCTCTGCGCGATGTTTTCAGGAAACCCGCTCTCACAGCGGGTTTTTTATCATCTGGAGGTCAGGAAAATGGTCGTCGAAGTCTTTGCACGTGGACTCATCATCGGTTTCTCTATGGCCGCTCCCGTCGGCCCGATCGGAATGCTGGTCATCCGCCGTACCCTCGCGGGAGGACGTCTCCTCGGGCTCTGCACCGGCATGGGTGCCGCGGTGGCGGATACGCTCTATGGCTGTGTGGGAGCCTTCGGCCTGACATTCATATCGAGCTTCCTCATGGGTCATGCCTTCTGGACCAAGCTCGTGGGTGGCCTGTTCCTGTGCTATCTCGGCATCGGTACCTGCTGGGCAAAACCCACGCAGGGTGAAGGGACGCTTTCCCATGTGCGCTATGCAGGAGCGCTCTTCTCTACCGTGCTGCTGACGCTGGCCAACCCGGTGACCATCCTGTCTTTCATGGCGATCTTCGCAGGGTTGGGCTTGGGTACGGGAAACGGCGGGTATGCAGCCGCCGGCGTGGTGGTGGCAGGCATATTCCTGGGCTCGACGCTCTGGTGGGTGATCCTGTCGGAAGGGGTGTCGCGGGTGAGGCACCGGTTATCGCCATCCACACTGACATGGATAAACCGGGGTTCCGGTGCATTCCTTTTCTTGTTCGGTGTCTGGGCTATCTCAGGGGTGGTCTGGGATGCATGACCGGCCGGCTTCTTCAGTCGCCCGCATCGTCGTGTGAGGACTTCATGAGAGTGTCGGTCGCTTCGGTGCAGTCTTGCAGGTTGAAGAACCCACGCCGGTCGTGCACCACTGCGATATCCGTGCAGCGTTTCGCGTTGAAGCTGTATTGCAGGTCCGCCGATTTGCTCATGATCTTGTCGATAGGAGCATAGAACTCCAGGGCCCATAGCTGCCCGTCCGGTGCGCGGACGGCGCCCTTGCAGTAGCCGAAGAATTTGTCGGCATTCTGGAAACCGAACCGAAAGGTCTGGCCGCTGGCCACCGCGGATTTTGCGCAGTCCATTATGTTCAGGAAATCCTTGTCGGAAGCGCTCAAGGCAAGGAAGCCACAGTCCACGGGAGATGGGCCAGGCAATGACTGGATGACCTCCCGCATGGCGCCTTTGCAGGCATCGTCCCAGGTGCTCGCGTTCAAAGCCGTGATCGAGCTGCCGAGGCTGCCGCATCCAGCGCAGATGACCGTTGTGATCAGTAGAGCTCTTTGGAAAGCACGTTTCATCGTGAACTCACTTCGGACGTTTGGGTGCATAGAGGTCCGTCACCGTCCCTTCGAACACTTCCGCCGCCAACATCACGCTCTCGTTGAGAGTCGGATGGGGATGGATGGTGAGGGCGATGTCTTCCGCATTGGCCCCCATCTCGATGGCCAGCGCCAACTCTCCGATGAGCTCACCGGCGTTCACGCCCACGGTGGCAGCACCGATGAGGCGATCGCTGCCTTCCTCGAACAAGAGCTTGGTCATGCCATCGGTGCGGTCGATGGAACGTGCCCTGCCTGAAGCCACCCAGGGGAACACGCCTTTGCCGTATCTGATGCCCTGGGCGTTCGCTTCCAGTTCCGTCAGACCCACCCAAGCCACTTCGGGGTCGGTATAAGCCACGGAGGGGATCACGCGCGCATCGAAGAAGCGTTTATGCCCCGCCGCCACTTCCGCAGCGATATGACCCTCGTGGCTCGCCTTGTGAGCCAGCATGGGATTGCCGATGACATCGCCGATGGCGAAGATGTTGCCTGCGCTGGTGCGCATCTGCCGGTCCACGGGGATGAAGCCCCGCTCGTCCACTGTGACACCCGCCTTCTCCGCATCCAGCAGTTTGCCGTTGGGTCGGCGGCCCACGGCCACCAGTACACGACCATAGGTCTGGGGTTCAGGTGCATTGGCACCCTCGAAGCTCGCCTTGATGCCCTGCTTCGTGGCTTCCAGCTTCGCTACCTTCACGCCAAGCAATATCTGCTCATAGCGCTTCTTGATGCGCTGCTCCAGAGGGCGCACCACATCCCGGTCTGCGCCGGGGATGAGGGTCTCGGTCAGTTCGACCACCGTGACCTTGACGCCCAGTGCGTCATACACACAGGCCATCTCCAGGCCGATGATGCCGCCGCCGATCACCAGCATGCGTTCCGGCAGCTCGGCGAGCTCCAGCGCACCTGTGGAATCCATGATGCGCGGGTCATCCGGCAGACCCGGGATGCGGGTGACGGAACTCCCGGCGGCGATGATGCATTGCTCAAACTTGATGACAGTCTTCTTGCCATCCTGCTCTGTGGCCAGGTGATGGGGTCCCAGGAATTTGCCGTAACCCTGCACCACCTGCACCTTGCGCTGCTTGGCCAGCATGGTGAGGCCATCCACGGATTTCTTCACCACCTTGTTCTTGAAGCCTCTGAGCTTATCCAGCTCGATCTTGGGCTTGGCGAACACCAGACCATTCTCAGCCATGGCTTCCGCATCTTCGATGACCTTGGCTGCATGCAACAGGGCCTTGGAAGGGATGCAGCCCACGTTGAGACAGACACCGCCCAAGACGGCATATCTTTCCACCAGTACCGTCTGCAGACCCAGATCAGCGGCACGGAATGCAGCTGCATAGCCGCCGGGACCGGAACCCAGCACCACCATCTGACATTCGATGTCGTGGGGACCTTTGTATTCCGGCACGTTTGCCGCCGGTACAGGCGTGGCTTTAGGAGCCTCAGCCCTGGTAGCTTGTGGAGCCGGTGCCACCGCTGCTTTCTGCGCAGCAGTCTTGGGCGCAGCAGCGGCAGCGCCCTCTTCCACTTCCAGCGTCAGGACCAGGGTGCCTTCAGAAGCCTTATCGCCCTTCTTGAGCTTCAATTCCTTCACGATGCCGGCCTGGGGCGACGGCACATCCATGGCAGCTTTGTCGGTCTCCAGGGTCACGAGACCCTGTTCTTTCTCTACCTTGTCACCCGATTTCACCATCACTTCGATGACGTCCACGTCCTTGAAGCCGCCGATGTCCGGGACTTTGATCTCGATGACTTTTGCCATGGTATCTCTCGGGGTCTTTAAGCCGGGTCAATCCCAGCGGTTAGCATTCTTGGGGAAACCGGGGCGCTGTACACGCACCACACAGAAGCGCTGACCCGTGGGAGCTTCCATCACCACCCAGCGGGGTAATTCCTTGAATACCTTGGCACCCAGCTTGGTGAGGCGGGCTACTTCGGCAGGGATGTCGTCGGTCTCGATGTCGATATGGACCCGACTCTCATGCTCCACACGCTGCACTTGCACGATGAGCTCATCGGGCGGTGTCTCCAGCATGCGGTAGTGGTCACGGCTGCCTGGGTGAGCGAGATCCACAGGCCTACCCAAGGCCGCGCCCCAGAAGCGGGCAGCGTCGTCCACGTCGCCACCCTGGCAATCGATCAGGACGGCACAGAGTCGAGAGTGATGCATGGCTCAACCCTCACACATAGATATCAGAGTACGAGCCCTCGGGCTTCCGACAGGATCTTGCTCAGGAAGGTGGTGAAGCGCGCGGCCGCGGCGCCGTCGATGACCCGGTGGTCATAGGACAGAGACAAGGGCAGCATCAATCTCGGCTGGAAGGCCTTGCCATCCCAGACCGGTTTCATGGAGGACTTGGAGACTCCGAGAATAGCCACCTCCGGCGCATTCACGATGGGTGTGAACGCAGTACCGCCGATACCACCCAGGCTCGAGATGCTGAAGCAACCACCCTGCATCTCATCCACCTTGAGTTTGCCGTCCCGGGCCTTGGCTGCCAGTTCGCCCAACTCCTTGGCGATCTCGAACACGTTCTTCTTGTCGGCGTTCTTGATCACCGGCACCACGAGGCCATTGGGCGTGTCCGCTGCAAACCCGATGTGGAAATACTTCTTCATCACCTGGTTCTGGCCCGTAGGATCCAGAGAAGAATTGAAGTCCGGGTATTCCTTCATGGCGGCTACGGTGGCCTTCACCAGGAAAGCCAGGGGCGTGAGCTTGGCGCCGATCTTCTCCGCATCGGACTTGAGTTCCTGTCGCAACTGCTCGAGACCGGTGATATCTGCCTCGTCATGCTGGGTGACATGAGGCACATTGACCCAGGCAGCCTGCAAGCGCGGACCTGAGATGCGCTTGATGCGCGAGAGAGGCTTGATCTCGATCTCGCCGAAGCGGGCAAAATCCACTTCCGGCACTTTCGGCAAGCCGCCGCCGGCGGCTTGCCCACCCTGCATGACGGCCTTCACGAAGGCTTTCACGTCATCCTGAGTGATACGGCTCTTGCGACCACTGCCGGTGACGCGGGAGAGATCCACACCCAATTCGCGAGCGAACTTGCGCACCGAGGGGCCTGCATGGGCCTTGCCGAAACCCGCTTCGTTGATGGGCGGGAGTGAGGCCGCTTGTTGGATGACCGGCGTGGGAGCAGCGGGTCTCGGCGCTGCGGGTGCAGGTGTAGGCGCGCTGGCGGCAGGTGTCGCAGCCTTGGGGGCAGCAGCGGGTTTTGCTGCTTCCTCACTGGCATCCATGACGAGCACGAGGGAGCCTTCCGAGACCTTGTCGCCCTTCTTCACTTTCAGCGCTTTCACGGTGCCCGCATAGGGCGCGGGCACGTCCATGGCGGCCTTGTCGGTCTCGATGGTGATGAGACCCTGCTCCTTGGCAACCACGTCGCCGGGTTTCACCATCACCTCGATGACTTCCACATCCTTGAAGTTACCGATATCCGGGACTTTGACTTCTTTTTCTGCCACGGCGTGCTCTCCTTAAACCGTGACCGGATTGGGTTTTTCGGGATTGATACCATATTTCTTGATGGCCTCAGCCACCTTCTTGGCATCCAGCTGGCCTTCGTCCACCAGGGACTTCAGCGCGGCCACCACCACATAGCGCTTGTCCACCTCGAAGAAGTGGCGCAAGCCTACGCGGGTATCGCTGCGACCGAAGCCGTCAGTACCCAACACCATGTAGCGCCGCGGCACGAATTCGCGGATCTGGTCCGCGAAGAGTTTCATGTAATCCGTGGCAGCGATGATCGGCCCCGTAGTCTTGGCCAGGGCCTCTGTCACATAAGGGACCTTCGGCTTCTGGTCCGCGTGATACAGGTTCCAGCGGCTGCAATCGAGACCATCGCGGCGCAGTTCCGTGAAACTGGTAGCGCTCCAAATGTCTGCCGACACACCCCAGTCTTTCTCCAGCATCTCGGCGGCGGCTTCCACTTCCCGCAGGATGGTGCCTGACCCCAAGAGCTGCACCTTGAGCTTCTGCTTACCGCCCTCCTTCAGTAGATACATGCCCTTCAGGATGCCGGCTTCAGCGCCCTTCGGCATGGCCGGCTGCACGTAGTTCTCGTTCATGCAGGTGAGGTAATAGAAGACGCTCTCCTGATCCTTGAACATGCGCCGCATGCCGTCCTGCACGATCACCGCCACTTCATACATATAAGTGGGGTCGTAAGACACGCAGTTGGGGATGGTGGAAGACAGGATGTGGCTGTGGCCATCTTCGTGCTGCAGACCTTCGCCTTCGAGAGTGGTCCGCCCCGCAGTGCCACCGACGAGGAAGCCGCGGGCCTGGATGTCTCCTGCGGCCCAGGCGAGATCGCCGATGCGCTGGAAGCCGAACATGGAGTAATAGATGTAGAACGGCACCATCTGGATGCCATGGTTGCTGTAGGAAGTGGCAGCTGCGATCCAGGACGCCATGGAGCCAGGCTCGGTGATGCCCTCTTCCAGGATCTGGCCCGACTTGTCTTCCTTGTAGAACATGAGCTGATCGGCATCCGCCGGCTCATAGAGCTGACCCACGGAAGAATAGATGCCGATCTGGCGGAACAAGCCTTCCATGCCGAAGGTGCGCGCTTCGTCCGGCACGATGGGCACGATGTGCTTGCCGATGCCCTTGTCCTTCACCAGCGCCGTGATGACCCGGACCATGGCCATGGTGGTGGAGATCTCCCGATCGCCGGTGCTCTCCAGGAAGGTCTTGAAGAAATCCAGCTCCGGTACCGGCAGGGCCTTGGCTTCATGGCGTCGCTGGGGCAAATAGCCGCCCAAGGCGGCGCGCCGGGCCTTCAGGTATTTGATCTCTTCGCTGTCATCCGCGGGACGTGCGAAGGGCACCTTGGCGATGTCTTCGTTGCTCACCGGGATGCTGAAGGTATCGCGGAAACCCTTGAGTGAATCCTCGTCCAGCTTCTTCTGCTGGTGGGCACCCATCTGGCCCTGGCCGGCCTTGCCCATACCGAAGCCTTTCACGGTGTGCGCCAGGATCACCGTAGGCTGTCCCTTGTGCTGCACCGCCGCCTGGTAAGCCGCATGCACCTTGCGGGCATCGTGGCCACCGCGGTTCAGGTTCCAGATCTCCTCGTCGCTCATGTTGGCGACCATCTCCAGGAGTTCCGGATACTTGCCGAAGAACTTCTCCCGGACGAACTTACCGTCCTTGGATTTGAAGTTTTGGTACTCGCCGTCCACGCACTCCATCATGAGGCGCTTCAGCAGGTCGTCGTGGTCGCGCTCCAGCAACGCATCCCAACGGGTGCCCCACAGCACCTTGATCACATTCCAGCCGCTGCCACGGAAGTTGGCTTCCAGCTCCTGGATAATCTTGCCGTTGCCGCGCACCGGACCGTCCAGGCGCTGCAGGTTGCAGTTCACCACGAAGATGAGGTTGTCGAGCTTCTCGCGGGAAGCGAGAGAGATGGCGCCCAAGGACTCCGGCTCATCCATCTCGCCGTCGCCCAGGAAAGCCCAGACCTTGCGGTCGCTCTCAGGGATGAAGCCGCGGTGCTCCATGTAGCGGGTGAAGCGCGCTTGGTAGATGGCTTGCAGGGGCCCAAGGCCCATGGACACCGTGGGGAACTGCCAGTAGTCCGGCATCAGCCAAGGGTGCGGATAGGAAGAGAGTCCATCCCGCTCCACTTCGCGACGGAAGTTCAGGAGCTGCTGTTCGGTGAAGCGGCCTTCCATGAAAGAGCGCGCATAGATACCGGGGGAGGAATGTCCCTGGATATAGATCATGTCGCCGCCCTGGTCTTGAGTGGGCGCGCGCCAGAAGTGGTTGAATCCCACTTCATATAAGGTGCCGGAGGAGGCATAGGTGGCGATGTGGCCGCCGATGCCACTGTTCTCCTTGTTGGCATGCACCACCATGGCCATGGCGTTCCAACGCAAGTAGGCCTCGATGCGCTTCTCGATGGCGCGGTCGCCCGGATAGGCAGCCTGCTGGTTGGCGTTGATGGTGTTTACATAGGCGGTGTTAGGGCTATACGGCAGGTAAGCGCCGGAGCGGCGAGCCTTGTCGATGAGCTGCTCGATGAGGTAATGGGCCCGTTCGGTGCCCTCCGCTTCCAGGACCGAGGCGAGGGCATCAAGCCACTCGTGGGTCTCGACCGGATCGGCGTCCTGCGGCTGGTTGGTCACATCGTTCGCCATGGCAAAACCTTGTGGTTCGTCATTCAGGGCATCGCGGGGGACGGCGGGAATAAACAGCCCTCCGCCGCGGGGTTTTTGCGGTCTCAAGCATCGGGCCGGCACGCTATCGCGCCTTCCGGCGGGGCTCCAAGCCCTATATCATCACTGTCCGGATTCCCTAGAACGTCGGGCACCCATGACTAGCAAGCCGCCGCAAGCACACAAACTCGAGATCAAACAGCCTTTGACGGCGGCGGATACGGCCAAGGTCGATATCCTGGACGCCATCATTATACTGCTGCCGGAAAGTTCTCTCCAAAAGGGCTGGCCGGATTTTCCCCATGCCGAACGCCTGAAGAAGCGTGTACCAGAAGGCAAGACGAGCCTGGGGCCCACACGCGCCGACCTGCCGAACCCGCGGGGGACCGTGGCGATCATGGCCACCTACAAGGCCGGTGGCTCGACCTTCGAATTCCTCACTCTGGCCCGTAAATGCCTCGCCAAAGCATGTGAATCGGAACCTGCGAGCATAGGGCTCCTGTTACCTGGCAGCGATGAATACCTGTGGCCGGCACTGGCGGAAGCGATGGTCGCAGCTGTGACAGCCGCCGATTTTGAACCGCCCCAGTTCAAGGTCAAGCCGGAGCCTCACCGAGCCATCACGAGCCTCACGCTCTTCGATGGCAAGCAGGCTCTCGATTTCACCCGGACCCTGGCGGAAGCAGAAGGCAACCGTCTCGCCCGCTGGCTGACGCTATTGCCTGCCAATCACCTGACCCCTACTGAGTACCGTGGCTATGTGAAAGACATGGCACGACGGGAAGGCTGGAAGTTCGAATTCCTGGACGAGAAGAAACTGAAGTCACTGGGTGCTGGCGCTTTCCTCGCCGTGTCCCAAGGCAGCGAGACCCGCGATGCGGGTATCGTGCACCTGACCTACAAACCCGCCAAGGGCGCGCGCGCCGCCAACCATCTGGCGCTCGTGGGTAAGGGCATCTGCTACGACACCGGCGGCGTGAACCTGAAATCCGACAAGTCCATGTTCGGCATGCACGGTGACATGCAAGGCTCAGCGGTGGCGCTCGGCACCCTGCTCGCTCTCACCCGCCTCAAGGTGCCTTTCCAGGTTGAGGCTTGGCTCGCCATCGCGCGCAACCAGATCGGCCCCAAGGCCTATACCCAGAACGATGTGATCAAAGCCCTCAACGGCGTCAGCATCGAAGTCACCCACACCGATGCAGAAGGTCGCATGGTGCTGGCGGATACTCTGGCCCTCGCCACCCGCCAGAAGCCGGGCCTGACTCTGGACTACGCCACCCTCACGGGCGCCTGCGTGATGGCCCTCGGCACACGCTACAGCGGTGCTTTCACTCAGAGTGCGGCCCTTGCGAAATCCGTGATCGCTGCCGGTGTCGCTAGCGGCGAACGGGTCTGGCCCTTCCCGGTGGATACGGATTACGACGAAGCCCTGGAGAGCGAAGTGGCAGACGTGAAACAGTGCGTGCTGGAGAGCAGTCGGGCGGACCACATCCTCGCATCACGCTTCCTCTCGCGCTTCGTGGAGAAAGATGCCCCCTGGATCCACGTGGACTTGGCGGCTTCCGACCACAAGGGCGGTCTCGCCCATGTGCCCACGGAAGTGACGGGCTTCGGCGTGCGCTTCACCCTGAACTTGCTGCTGGACCAGGGGCTCGCCCCCCGATGAGCGACACGCTCACACTCACTCGGCCTGACGACTGGCACCTGCATCTGCGGGACGGCGCGGTATTGAAGGATGTCGTCCCTCCCACTGCCAAGCGCTTCGCCCGGGCCATCGTGATGCCCAACCTGAAGCCGCCGGTGACGACGACTCAGCAAGCCCTGGAATATCGCGAGCGGATCCTGGCGGCACTGCCGAATGGCAGCACCTTCATTCCGCTCATGACGCTGTATCTCACGGAGAAGACTGCGCCCGATGAAGTCCGCCGCGCCAAATCCAGCGGCCACGTGTATGCGGTGAAGTATTACCCGGCAGGTGCCACCACCAATGCGGATGCGGGCGTCACGGATATCCTGCGCTGCCAGGCCACGTTAGAAGCCATGGCGGAAGCGGGTCTGCCGCTATTGGTACATGGGGAAGTGACGGATCCTGCGGTCGATGTGTTCGACCGGGAGGCGGTATTCATAGATAAGGTACTGGCGCCGCTCATCGGGCGCTTGCCGAAGCTGAAAGTCGTGTTCGAGCACATCACCACCCGCAAGGCCGTGGACTTCGTGCTATCAGCCCCAGCCAACGTGGCAGCTACCCTCACCCCCCAACACCTGCTGCATAACCGCAACGCCATGTTCAAAGGCGGCATCCGGCCCCATTACTACTGTCTGCCGGTGTTGAAACGTGAGACGGATCGGGAAGCCCTGGTGCGTGCGGCCGTCAGCGGCAACCCGAAGTTCTTCCTGGGCACTGACAGTGCGCCCCATCCCCGTCATCTCAAGGAACAGGCCTGCGGTTGTGCCGGCATCTTCAGTGCCCATGCAGGCATCGAGCTCTACGCAGAAGTGTTCGAGCAGGCCGGCGCCCTCGGCAAGCTCGAAGGTTTTGCGAGCTTCTATGGCGCCGATTTCTATGGCCTGCCGCGCAACAGCGACAAGCTCACTCTGGTGAAGAGATCCTGGATGCCGCCTGCCACTTATCGTTTCGGCGATGCAGAGCTCGTGCCCTTGCGCGCCGGAGAAGAAATCGCCTGGAGTCTCGCCTAAGCATATCTTCCGAGCCTGCCATCCTTTATCCTGCATCCATGGACGAGACCCGAGCCCCGCACCCCTTCTCGCACGCGTTTCCGCGGCTTCCTGCCTGTGGTGGTGGACGTGGAGACCGGCGGCTTCAACCATCAGACCGATGCACTCCTGGAGATCGCCGGAGTGATGCTTGAGATGGACGAAGACGGGCATATCAGCCGTGGCGAGACCCACACCTACCACGTGGAACCCTTCGAGGGCGCGAATCTCGAACCAGCGGCCCTGGCCATCACGGGCATAGATCCGCATCATCCGCTGCGCCCGGCCCTGCCGGAGCGGGAAGTCCTGCGGCGACTGTTCCGGGAAGTACGCAATGAGCTGGATAAATATGGCTGCAACCGCGCCGTGCTGGTGGGCCACAATGCTTTCTTCGATCTGAACTTCTTGAACGCTGCCGTGGCCCGCAGCGGCGTGAAACGCAATCCCTTCCATCCCTTCTCGAGCTTCGACACCGCGACCTTGGGTGGTGTAGCCGTGGGTCAGACCGTGTTGGCCCGGGCCGTGGAAGCGGTCGGTCTGGCCTGGGATAGCTCCGCGGCCCATTCCGCCGCCTACGATGCCGAGAAGACTGCCGATCTCTTCTGCGAGATCGTGAACCGCTTCCGACCCATATACACAGCTTCCCTGCCTACCGGTCTGTCATAAAAAAACGGGGCTTGCGCCCCGTCTCAGTTCCGATCCTCCCCGAAAAGCATTCTTTCTTCAGGAATGCGTGATGCTCTTCTCGTCGAATAGTTTCTGAGTTCGCCCGACTGGAACATCTCCACCACGATGTCACAGCCACCCACCAGTTCGCCCTTGACGAACAGCTGTGGGAAAGTGGGCCAGTTGGAATATTGGGCAGGTTGGCGCGCACCTCTGGTTCTGTCAGCACGTTCACGTGACCGAACTCCACGCCCAGGGTCTTCAGCACCTGGGTGGTACGGGCCGAGAAACCGCATTGGGGAAAGTCCGGCGTACCCTTCATGAAGAGTACGACCGGCTGGCGTCTATCTCTTGCTTGATGCGTTCCACAATATCCATGTCTGGTTCTCGATATTTCGGGCGGGCCATACGGGCCCTGTTACGGTGATTTTACTTCAATTTTGGATATCACGTCTTTGACCCCGCCCACGCTCTTGGTCACGGTGAGGGCCTCATCGCGCAGGGCCTCCGTCGGCAGTGTACCGCTGAGGGTGACTACCTGGTTCACGGTGATCACTTTGAGGCTAAAGGTCTTGAGTCCCGCATCTACCGCCAGCTTGGATTTGACCGCCGTGGTGAGATACGAGTCGTCCATGAAGGTGCCGGCTGTGGCGCCCGGCATGGGCTTATCGGTGGAGCAGCCACCCATAGTGGCGAGCCCAGCGACCAGCAGTAGTGCGATGAGGACATTGGCTTTGATGCGCATAGTCGTTCTCCTTCCGTTAGCGTTTATCGTCCGGTGAGCCGCCCCGCTGTGGCAGCTCGTCGAGTATGCGGCGGCGCTCCACTTCGGACATCCGCAGCCAGTTTGCGATCTCGCCGATGTGGCGACGGCAACCCACGCAGTATTCCGCATCATCCAGCGTACATATGCCTATGCAGGGCGAGTCGGACGGGTTCATGGTAAGCGGCGTGGCATGGCAGGATGATGGCAGGGTCTACGGGAAGGATTATACTAACGATATGCCTGATCCCGGCTCTCGATTTGACACTTGCCGGGGATACCGCTCTGACTTCACACCTTAAAGAATGTAAGAGGAGTATGCGATGAATCCCCTGAATAGCATCAAAGGCACCCTGATCGCGGGCTTCGTGCTCGCCATCATCGTCGCATTCGCGCTCAACATGGGCCTGGGTACGGTCAACTGGCTGACAGTGTTCCGCTGGGTACATATCCTCGCGGGCATAACCTGGATCGGCCTGCTCTACTACTTCAACTTCGTGCAGACCCCTGCTCTGGCTGCAGCGGCTGCTGACAAGGGCGGCCCGGGTGGTGCTGGCATCTCTAAATACGTGGCGCCGCGCGCCCTCCTCTGGTTCCGCTGGTCCGCTGCCCTCACCTGGCTCATGGGTGTCGCCTACCTCGGTTACCGTAATAGCCTGGGCGCCTTCGCCCTCGGCTTCGAGAAGTCCCCGGTGGATAACTATGAGCTCACGATCGGCGTGGGCGCCTGGCTCGGCACCATCATGCTGTTCAACGTGTGGGTGCTGATCTGGCCGAACCAGAAGAAGATCCTTGGCATCGTGTCGGCCACCGATGAGCAGAAGGCAAAGGCCCGTAAGATCGCGGCCCTGGCGTCCCGCACCAACACCATGCTCTCCATCCCCATGCTCCTGTGCATGGCTTCTGCAAGCCACGGCTTGCCGCTCATCCACGGCTGAAGCCTGTCCGACCATATGCGATAAGGCCCGGCTTTCCAGCCGGGCCTTATTCATTCCCAGCATTTATAATGGCAGCCACCCATGTCTACTTCCCTGCCCACTGATATCTCCGCCACAGTGCAGCGCGCGCTCGCCGAAGACATCGGTGACGGCGATCTCACGGCAGCTCTGGTCCCGGAGTCTGCACAGGCCCGCGGCCAAGTCATCTCCCGCGAGGAAGCGGTGCTGTGCGGTGCTGCATGGTTCGACGAGGTGTTCCGGCAGGTGGATGACCGCATCCGCATCCATTGGGAAGCACAGGACGGGTCCGCGGTGCACCGAGACCAGGTGCTTTGCCGCCTTGAAGGTCCCGCGCGCGGCCTGCTCACCAGCGAGCGTAGCGCATTGAACTTCCTGCAGGCACTGTCCGGTACCGCCACGGAGGCCCGGCGCTATGCCGAGGCCGTACGCGGAACCCGTGCAACCATCCTGGATACCCGCAAGACACTACCGGGGCTGCGCACTGCCCAGAAATATGCGGTCCGCTGCGGCGGGGCCACCAATTACCGCATGGGCCTGTATGACGGTATCCTTATAAAGGAGAACCACATCATAGCCGCCGGCGGCATCACCGCCGTCGTGCGCAATGCCCGTACCGGTGAAGCCCGAGTACCGGTGGAGGTGGAAGTGGAGACACTGGACCAGGTGAGGGAGGCATTGGACGCCGGCGCCGACATCCTGCTGTTGGACAACTTCGACGTCCAAGGCATGCGTGAGGCGGTAAAGGTCACTGCCGGGCGCGCCAAACTCGAGGCCTCCGGCGGCATAGGCATCGAAGCGGTGCGCCGGGTCGCAGAGACGGGGGTGGATTACATCTCGGTGGGCGCGCTCACCAAGCACGTGCGGGCAGTGGACCTGTCCATGCGCTTCGAATTCGGGAAACACTGAATAACGGCATCGTCGCTATGGCGGCCAAGATCATCGAGGATCAAGCATGTCCGGACTCATATTTGCGCTCATCGTCATCGCAGCCCTCTGGGCGCTGGCTTATCTCGCGGCCCCCCTCTGGCTGTGGACCGGCACCATCGCCCTGGCCCTGGTGGCCGAAGGCTGGCGCACCCATGAGGCTCCCCTGCTGGCCTGGGTAGTGTTCTTGGTTCTGGGAACGGCTCTCAACCTGCGTCCGCTGCGCCGCATGCTCGTCACTGACAACCTCTTAGGTTGGTTCCGTAAAGTGCTGCCACCTATCTCCGAGACCGAACGCATCGCCATCGACGCCGGCAACACCTGGTGGGATGCGGACCTGTTCACCGGGCGCCCCGACTGGAAGAAGCTCCTGGGCACTCCCGCCCCGACTCTCAGCGATGAAGAGCAGGCGTTCCTGGATGGGCCAGTAGAAGAGTTCTGCAAATCCCTGGACGACTGGAAGATCACCCACGATCTCAATGACTTGACGCCAGAAGCTTGGGATCTTATCCGCAAACACCGTTTCTTCGGCATGATCATCCCCAAGCAGTACGGCGGTCATGGCTTCTCCGCACTCGCCCACTCCACGGTGGTGATGAAGATCGGCACTCGCAGCACCAGTGCCGCCGTGACAGTGATGGTGCCGAACTCCCTCGGCCCCGGCGAGCTCTTGCTGCATTACGGCACCGACGAGCAGAAGAACCATTACCTGCCGCGGCTCGCGCGCGCCGAGGAGATCCCCTGCTTCGCCCTCACGGGTCCCTATGTGGGTTCGGATGCAGGTGCGCTGCCGGACAACGGCATCGTCTGCAAGGGCGTGTACCAGGGGAAAGAGACCTTAGGATTCCGCGTCAGCTGGGATAAGCGCTATATCACATTGGCTCCCATCGCCACGGTACTGGGCGTAGCCTTCAAAGCCTATGACCCGGACCACCTCATGGGTGACAAGGAAGATCTTGGCATCACCCTCGCCCTCATCCCCACGAACCTGCCGGGAGTGGAGATCGGTCCGCGCCACAACCCGCTGAATTCGGCATTCATGAACGGGCCGACCCGTGGCAAAGACGTGTTCATCCCCTTCGATAGCCTCATCGGCGGTACGCAGTACATCGGCCAGGGCTGGCGCATGCTCATGAACTGCCTGTCCGTCGGCCGCGCCATCTCTCTGCCGGCCCTCGGCACCGGTGCTGGCAAACACGCGAGCCGCGTCACCGGCGCTTATGCGCGAGTGCGCAAGCAGTTCCGGGTGCCTATCGGCAAATTCGAAGGCGTCGAGGAAGCCTTGGCGCGCATCGGGGGTTACACCTATCGCATGGATGCTGCAAGGCGACTCACGGCAGGCGCTTTGGACCGAGGCGAGAAACCCTCGGTGCTATCTGCCATCCTCAAGTATCACTGCACCGAAGGCATGCGTCTGGTGCTGGGCGATGCCATGGACGTACACGGCGGCCGCGGCGTGATGATGGGGCCGCGCAACTATCTGGCGCGCGGCTACCAAGCGGTGCCCGTGAGTATCACTGTGGAAGGCGCGAATATCCTCACTCGCAGCATGATCATCTTCGGCCAGGGCGCGATCCGTGCCCATCCGTATCTCCTGAAGGAGATGGAAGCCGCCTCCAGCGACGATCATATCAAGGCGGCAGTGGATTTCGATCGTGCCCTCTTCGCTCACATCGGGTTCACCATCAGCAACGCGGCCCGCTCCTTGTTCCTGGGCCTCACCGGTGCATTGTTCTCACCCGCGCCCGGCGGCGCGCCCACCCGGCGTTATTACCGGCAGTTATCTCGCATGAGCGCTGCGTTCACTTTCACTGCTGATGTGGGCCTCCTCATGTTGGGTGGCGAGATGAAGCGCCGCGAGAAGCTCTCCGCGCGCTACGGCGACATGCTGAGCCATCTCTACCTGGCTTCAGCCGTGCTCAAGCAGTTCGAGGATCAGGGACGCCCCCCGGCGGATATACCGCTGGTGGAATGGGCTTGCCAGGACTCGCTCTATGCCATGCAACAGGCTTTGGAAGGCATCCTGCGCAACTTCCCCTCCAGGCCCTTCGGCTGGTTGATGCGGCTCCTGGTGCTGCCCCTCGGCAGGCCTTACGCCCCGGCGGATGACCGGCTGGGCCACCAAGTCGCCAAGCTCTTGCTGGAACCTTCCGACGCACGGGACCGCCTGACACGCCATGCCTTCACCTCCATGGACCCCAAGGATCCGGTGGGCCGCATGGAACATGCGCTCAAGCAGACCCTCGCTTCGGAGCCCGTGGAAGACAAGCTGCAGCAGGGTCTCAAGAGACGCCTGACCCCGGCGAATTACTTGAAGCTGGTGGAAGAAGGCAACGCGAAAGGCGTACTGGACGCGAAGGAAGCTGCTTTCCTGAAAGCGACCTACGCCGTGGTGCGCGATGCCATCGACGTGGACGAGTTCGGGGATCTGAGAAGCACCTGAAGGACTCGGGCAGACCGAACGAAGAAGCCCCGGTCTTCCGGGGCTTTTTTATATCTCGAGATCAGGCGTGCCGCGCAAAAGTTTGTCGCATTCAGCTGCCGGCAAAGGCTGGCTGAACAGGAAACCCTGCATCAAATGGCAGCCTTCTGCCATGAGCTGCTGCATCTGGCCGATGGTCTCGACACCTTCCGCGATCACGCGGAACTTAAGCCGGTCGGCCAGCGTCAGGATCACGCGGGCGATGGCCGCGTCATATTCGCTGGTAGCGATGCCCTGCACGAAAGCGCGATCGATCTTGATCACGTCCACCGGCAGATGCTTGATATACATGAGAGACGAATGGCCGGTGCCGAAATCGTCCAGCGCGATGCGCACACCCAGGGACTTGAGGTCTTCCAAGATGCGGATACTGGCCTTCACGTCCTGCATGATCAGGCTCTCGGTGATCTCGAACTGCAATGCGGAGGGTGGCAAGCCGGAAGCCATGAGCGCGTCTTCCACCACTCGCCTCAGGTTCTGCATGGTGAACTGCCGCACCGAGAGGTTCACCGCTACGTGCAGGCGGCGACCGCGAGAACTCTTGTACCAGATGCCCACCTGACGGCAAGCTTCTTCCAACACCCATTGTCCTAAAGGAACGATCAGTCCAGTCTCTTCGGCGAGATGGATGAACTCTCCCGGCGGCACCAGGCCCACTTGCGGATCCTGCCACCGAACGAGAGCTTCCACGCCCACGATGCCGCCTTCCCGGGTGTCGAACTGCGGCTGGTAATGCAACACCATCTCATTGTTCCTGAGAGCGCGGCGCAGGGCGTTCTCACTGGACAAGCGCTTCATCGCCTTGGTGTGCATGTCCTGGGTGAAGAACTGATAATTGTTGCGGCCGCGTTCCTTGGCCTTATACATGGCGCTATCGGCGTTCTGCAGCAGCGCCTGCACCGTGGAACCATCCGCGGGATACATGCTTACCCCGATGCTGGCGCCGAGGTTCACCTCGGTACCTTCCAGCAAGATGGGCTCAGCCAGAGAAGACAATATCCGCTCGCAAGTCAGCGGCACCGCTTGCTGTTCGGTGCAGTCTTCCACGATCACCGTGAACTCGTCTCCGCCGAGTCGGGCCACCGTATCCGAAGTGCGTACGCATTCCAGCAAACGCTGTCCGATCTGATAGAGCAGTTGGTCGCCGACGTTGTGGCCCAGAGAATCGTTCACGCTCTTGAACCGATCGACATCTATGAATAGCAACGCCAGCGGATGCCGCGAACGGCGTGCCCGCGCCAGGGATTGCTCCATACGATCCATGAACAGAGTGCGGTTAGGCAGACCGGTCAGGTGATCGTAGTTCGCCAACCGACGCATCTCTTCCTCGGCCTGCTTGCGATCCGCGGCAGAGAGTGCGAGAGCCATGAAATCCGCCAGCGCGCTGGCGTAGTTGATCTCTTCGGCGGTCCAATGTCGGGTGTTCCCTGCCCACTCGTGGAACACCACGCCGCGGACCTTGTAGCCATGGCGGAAAGGCACCACCAGGGTGGCATTCACGTCCCGCTGCTTGAAGTAGTAATGCCAGACTTTAGCCAAGCGCACATCGCGACGGATGTCTGAGATCGGCACCGCACGACTCTGCTGCAACTCTTCGAAGAGCTCGGGGCACTCGTCTTTCTCGATGTTCGCGCGGGACTGGGTGGAATGTTCGCCGTGATCGAAGGTATGCACACAGCGCATGGCCGTGCCGATGGAGTTCATCAGCCAGATGCTGATGCGTCCGCACTGGGTGGCCTGGGTGGAACGAGCGCTGATCACTTCGAAAGCGGCGCGCAGGTCGCCGGTGGAGATGCTGGGATCGCGGGTCAGTTCGTAGAGTTGTGAATCCTTGTGGCGCGTGCGCTCCTCTTCGCGCTTAAGGCGCGTCTCGAGACGGGTGCGCTGGTTGGCTTCGTTGTCCAGTTCTTCGGCCATGCCCTCGTAAGAAAGCTTGAGCCTCAACCTGTCGGCGATGTCTTCCTGTTGGGTCCTGGCGATGAGGCAGAGGGTGACCACTACCACAGCGCTGACCAGCGCCACCAAGAGACCAGATATGCCTGGCTCCAGCGCGAGCCGGAGATCGATGGGCACGAACAGGATCACGAGATAGATAGCGTAGAAAGACACGCTGCCGGCCAGCATCATGGAGGGCAGCGCACCCATGGCCACCAGCAAGACCAGGAGCGTCACCTGGTTCTCCATGGAGCCCGGATGGAACATGAACCATCCGGCAGTGCCCCATACGATGCCCATCACGAAGGTGAGCACCAGGAAGACTTTCTGCCAGCGGCTCGCGCTCGTGAGCGAGACGATCTCACCTTCCGATGAGCGCCAACTGAGCCAGATGCGCACCACGCTCACGAGGGCCATGCACACGAGCCACGCGCCCATGGCGAGATGGTTGATCTCCGGCCAGAACGCAGCCGCGGCCAAACCGGCTGCGCAGATCACTGCGAAGTCGGTCCAACGTCCAAATTTGCGCAAGGCATTGACCCGCGCCAGCTGCACATGCTGGTCGAAGGAAATGACCTTCTTTACCGGATTTTCAGCGACCATCCCGTGCTGCCTCACCCCTGAAGCTTGCTAGATGCACTCCCCCCTACAATAGACGGGTTTGGGCACATAACGCATTTGCATTATGTTATATCACAATCAAAAGTATTTGGCAGTTAATAGTTTCGCATACAAACTAAATGGCCAAATCGGGGATTCCGCGCAAGAGCCGATCGCATTCTTCCTCGGCTAAAGGCGGGCTGAACAGATAGCCCTGCATGATGTGACAGCCCTGGGCCCGCAAGGTCTCCATCTGGCTCACGGTCTCCACCCCTTCTGCGATCACCTCGAGTTTCAGGCTCTCGCCCAGGGAGATGATCGAATGGGCGATGGCCGTGTCGTACTGGCTCTTATGTATCACGTCCACGAACTCGCGGTCGATCTTGAGCACGTCTACCGGCAGGCGCTTCAGGTAGAGCAACGAGGAATGGCCGGTGCCGAAATCATCGAGGGCGATGCGCACGCCTAGCCCTTTGAGCTGCTCCAGCACACCGATGTTGGTCTCCACCTCCTGCATGATGAGGCTCTCGGTGATCTCGAGCTGCAAGGCCGAGGGTGGCAGACCGGAATCCCGTAAGGCCGCTCCCACGACCTCTACCAGGTTCTTCATGCCGAACTGCCGCACGGAGAGGTTCACAGCGATGTGGAAGGGTCCCCCTCTCGCCGCTTCGTACCAGGGCTTGGCGCGACGACAGGCCTCCTCCAGCACCCACTGGCCTAAGGGCACGATGAGCCCGGTCTCTTCGGCCAGGGGAATGAACTCGCCCGGCCATATCATGCCGAGCTCCGGATCCTGCCAGCGCACCAGCGCTTCGAGTCCGATGATGCCGCCGCTCTTCACATCGAACTGCGGCTGGTAGTGCAGCACCATCTCGGTGCGTTGCAGGGCCTTGCGCAGAGCATTCTCCCGGGACAGGTGCAGCATGGCCCGCACATGCATGTCCTGGGTGAAGAACTGGTAATTGTTGCGGCCGCGCTCCTTTGCCTTGTACATGGCACTGTCAGCATTCTGCAAGAGCAGATCGCCGTCTGCCCCATCGTTGGGGAAGAGGCTGATGCCGATACTGCAAGTGAGGTTAACGTCGGTCTGCCCGAGCGAGATAGGCTCGACTGTCGCCTTCAGGATGCGCTCGCAGGCCAGGGTCACGAACTCGGCGTCCTGGCAATTCTCGAGGATCACTGTGAACTCATCGCCACCAAGGCGAGCCACCGTGTCGGAAGCACGCACACAGGCCAAGAGACGCTTGCCGATGGCCCGCAGTACCAGGTCGCCCGCATGGTGCCCCAGGGAATCATTGATGCTCTTGAAGCGGTCCACGTCGATGAACAAAAGTGCCACCCGCTGATGCGAGCGTCGTGCTTTGGCGAGAGCTTGGGCCAGCCGGTCCATGAAAAGGGAGCGGTTGGGTAAGCCCGTGAGGCGGTCATAGTTCGCCATCTCCCGAAGCTTGTCTTCCGCTTCCCGCCGATCGTTGGCGGTGATGGCGAGCGCCACGAAATCCGCCAGAGAACTGGCGAAACTCGCCTCATCCCGTGTCCATTCTCGGGGTCCACCCTGGTATTCATGGGTGATCACCCCACGCACCTTGTTGCCCTGGCGGAAAGGCGCCACCAGCACGGCCGTGACGCCATTGGATTTCAGATAGTCCGCCCGCAACTCCCCTATGCGCTCATCCCCGGCCACATCGCTGATGGCATAGGTGCGCGTCTCTTGGATAGCCTCGAACAGGGCGGGACTGCGACGCCGATCCAGCATCAGCCCGCCACCGTTGGCATGTTGCCCGTTCTGGAAGACATGGGCGCAGCGCAAGGTGGATCCGGTATCGTCCAGGAACCATACCGCGACCCGCTTGCAATGCATGGCGAGGGCGGCCTTGTCCGCGATCACCGTGAGCGCACCCTTGATGTCGCCGCCGGAGACACTGGATTCCCGTGCCAAGTCCAACAGCGATTGGCTCTGGCGCCGCATGCGCTCCTCGCCTTCCCGCAGCTTCGTCTCCACCTTGGTTCGCTCGGAGACCTGGCCCGTCAGTTCTTCCACGATGGAAGCATAAGAGAACCGCAGGTTCAGCCCTTCCAGGACACGGCCATTGGCAAGCTTCGCCACACCAGAGAAAAGTCCGGCTGCTGACAACAGTAGGAAGGCTGAGCCGAGCCCCGGATCACCACCATAGATACTGAGACGCAAGGTCGCCGGCAAGAAAGCGAGAGCGAGGAAAGACAGATAATGCAGCAGGCTGGCGCTCAAGAGCGGCATGGCGGCGGCGGCCACGGTGGTCAGCAGCATGGCGGGTATGAGCGCACCAGCCCAGTCATCTGTGTGGACCAGCAGTACCCCACTGAGGCCCCAGCCCAGGCCGAGGACGGACGTAGATACGAGCATCGCCCGTTGCCAGGGGAGAGACTGCTCCACCTGGATAGTCTGCTGTCTGAAGAAGTAGCCCAGGCCACCGCGGAAGAGGCTCCCTACCCCTAAGAAGACCGCCGCCGAGGTCAGAAGTGCCTGGGTTTCGGTCCCATGGGCGATCCAGGCCAGCAGACCGGCTGCTATGAAGCTCGGCCAGTCTGCGCCCCAGCCAAAGCGATACAAGAGGTTGGTCTGCTCGGCCCTGACCTGCCGTGCGACCTCCTCGTTATGTATCTCCGGGCAGACCGCTGTTGTTATGGGCACGCTCAGGATCTCTGCATGCGTTATGGAATCCAGGCCCCCAGGGCCTGCTCAGGAAACGGGCCTCGATGGCCTGCGAACCTGACCCCTCTCAATATGAGGATACTAGTTAACTTAAAATAAGTATGCCAGCGGCTGAATTTTGCCCTTCCGGACATAAAATGAGTGCTCGATTTCGCCTGCGAAACTCATAGTCGACGCAGCTGCGAAGACCCCGTTGGCTGAAGCGGGTGTCCATCCACGTGAGATCTCGGAGAGCATGCATGTCGTTCCAGCATCTATCCTCACGCTTGCTCCGGACTTGCGCTTTGATTCTTATCGCGTCTCTCTATGCATGCGGTGGCTCCGATTCTGGCACCGTGGCCCTGCCCACGGACTGCACTAACCCCTCCATTTCTGATGTTAAGGGTTGCGCCTACGTTGCCCTGACTGATGCTCCGGGTGACTTCCTGTCATACACGGTCGATGTCACTGCGCTCACCTTGACCCGTAGCGATGGCACTGTCGTCAATCTATTGCCGAACGCCACACGGGTGGATTTCGCCCAATACAATGACCTTAACGAGTTCCTCACCCTCACGGCTATGCCGATCGGCATCTATAGTAGCGGCAGCATCACCCTCGATTACACCGATGCGGATATCGAAGTCGCGGACAGCGCTGGCGATGCCCACCAAGTCATGCCGGTAAATGCGAACGGGGACCCTATCACCACCATCACCCTCGCGATAAATCTGGACAGCCAGGGCACACTCGCACTTGCTCCGGGTATACCGCAGGTCTACCAGGTTGGCTTCGATCTTGATGCATCCAATGTTGTGAACCTAACCAATTTCACCGTCACCGTGCAGCCATTCCTCATCGCGAACGCGAACCCAGATCTGGATGACCAGGTGCAAGTGCGCGGACCGCTGGCGACCATCGATAATGTAGCCGATAGCTTCACACTAGAGCTGCAACCCTTCTATGCCACCACTGGTGATTATGGCAACTTGAGCGTTTTAACTAAGAACGACACTGTCTACAACATCAACCAGACTGCCTATTCAGGCAATAGAGGGTTCGCGGCTCTGGCGGCTGCCGGCGCTACTACGCCAGTGATCGTAAAGGGTACGTTCAATTACAACGCCGATGAGTTTATAGCTACGGAAGTGGATGCGGGCTCCAGCGTGCCTGGCGGCACCCTGGATATGGCTGAAGGCGTCGTATTGAGCCGCAGTGGCAACAGCCTGGTGCTGCGCGGCACGACTTTGTACCGCGCTGGTCAGACTGCAGTGTTCCGGGACAAGGTCACCGTCACCCTGGGTAGCGGTACTAAAGTGCACGAAGCCGGTTCCTCTTTGAACAGTTTAGACATCGGCGCCATCTCGGTAGGGCAGCGCCTGCTAGTGTTCGGCAATCTTACGAATACCGATCCTTCGAGTCTGGTTCTGGATGCCAGCAGCGGCTTCGCGCGGCTGGACTACACCCGATCTGATGGGTATGTGCAGACTGCTCCCACTAGCAGTGGCGGCAATGTCTCCATGGCAGTCAACCTGCAGTTCATCGAGAGCCGGCCAGTGAGCATGTTCAACTTCGCAGGCGCCAGCACGACTGTCACCGATCCTACGAACTATGTGGTCGCGATGCCACGCCTGTTGAGTAGTATCGCCGTGAACGATCCAGTCCGCGTATGGGGCTTCACCACTCCGTTCGGCACTGCGCCACCAGATTTCACTGCGACCTCTGTAGCCGATTATGTCGATGCTGACAGTCGTCTCGTGATGGTTTGGCCCAGCCCAGGGACATCGAACGCCTTCCTTGCCTTGGCGACCGCCAACGGCATCATTCCTAGTCTTACGAGCTCGCCCGCTCCGCTGCTTTTCGGTCTCAGGCAGGGCGGCATTTTCACACCGATATCGATCTCGGGCACCCTAAGCAACCCCACCGTTCAGGCGAGCCTTGGCGTCTTCGCCATAGAGCAAGGCGGTACGGTGCAGTTGCACCTGACCTTCGCTGATTTCGTCTCGGACCTGAACGCACGGCTTAATGCGGGAGGCAAGTTGAGTGGCTTCTTCGCTCGCGGAGGTTTCGCGAGCGGCACCCAGATCCTGACGGCGACGGAGATCGAGGCGATAATCCAGTAAGATCCGAAGGATATGCCGGACGAAATGCCTGCGTGAACGGGCCGTTTCATTCGGCCCTGAAGAACATCGCACCGGTACGCAGGATCTCCTCGATGCGCGCAGCGGGTTGCGGATGGGCGAAGAGGAATCCCTGACCCTGCTCGCACTCCAAGCTCTTAAGAAACTCCCATTGAGCTGCGGTCTCGACCCCTTCAGCGATCACCTGTATGCCCAGGCTCTTGGCCATGGCGATGATGGCACGCATGATCGCCTGCTGGTGCTCATCGTGGGGTAGGTTGCTGACGAACGCCCGATCCACTTTCAGGTAGTCCACCCGGTATTGGCGCAGGTAATTCAGGGATGAATAGCCGGTACCGAAATCGTCGATGGCGATCCCCACCCCCATCTCGTGGAAGTGGTCGAACACAGCCCGCGTCCGTTCCGGATCTTCCATCATGCTGCTCTCGGTGAGCTCCAGCACGAGGCTTCCAGGCAAGAGACCAGTCTCGTCCAGGATGGCCACCAGGCGGTCGAGGAAATCGGGTTGCCGCAGCTGGCGCGCCGAGATGTTCACTGCCATGTGCATGTCCTGCAGACCTGCGTCCTGCCAGGCACGCATCTGCAGACAGGCGCTCTTCAGCACCCATTCACCCAACCGCACGATATGCCCCGTCTCCTCCGCCACCGGGATGAAGCGCGAGGGTGGGATCAGGCCGAGCTCAGGGTGCTGCCAGCGCAAGAGCGCCTCAGCGCCGCTGATGTTACCGCTGTAGAGATCGAAATAAGGCTGGTAATGCAGGAAGAGCTCGCCATGCTCCATGGCTTGGCGTAGGCCTGTGGCAAGACGCAAGGATTCGCTGGCATCACTCTCCGCCCCCGCGAAGCATTCGATGCTACCTGCACCGCGACGCATGGCCATGTGCATTGCATGGCCCGCGTGCCGGAAGACCATCTGCGCGTCCTGATCCGGCGGCGCCAGGGCGATGCCGATGCTCGCCGAGAGATACAGGTTCTGCCCGTTCGCCTGTAGCGGAGCCTCCAGCCCGGCGAGGATGCTCTGGGCCATCTCCAGAGCGTCTTTCTTCGATTCGATGTCGGCGAGTACCACCCCGAACCCGTCACTGCCCAGATGGAACGCCTCGCCCCAACCTGCCACCGTCTCTTGCAAGCGGTGCGCCAGCTTGCGCAAGACCTCATCTCCCACGGCGGTACCGAAGGAACTGTTCACCAAGGCGAAGTTGTCGATATCCAGATACAACAGCGCCATGGGAGTGTTGGAGTGCGAAGCATGATCTACCACCTGTGTGAGGCGGCGCATGAGCATGAAACGATTGGGCAGGCCGCTCAGGGAATCGTGGCTCGCGAGATAAGCCATGCGGTCTTCATATTTGTGGAGCTGCGTCATGTCCGTGACCACCGCCACGTACTGCACGGGGCGGCCGTGCCTGTCACGCACCGCGCTCAAGCTCGCTAGCTCAGGGAACATACCGCCGCTGGCACGGCGGTCCTGGAGTTCGCCGCGCCAATGCCCGTCGCTCGCCACGGTCCGCAATATCTCCTTGCGCAAGGCCGCAGGCATGACCTCCTCCTGCAGGCTGAAAGGCGTCTTGCCGACCATCTCGGCCTGCGTACAGCCCGTTATGTTCGTATAAGCCCGATTCACGGATATCACACTCAGATCCTGATCCAATATCAGGATGCCTTCTGCGATGTGCTCGAGCGCCTGCGATGCCAACAGGAGTTTATCTTCGAGTTCTTTGTCAGCCGGTGCGATGACAGGCTGGATCTGCATGAAACCAAGCAAGAGATGCCGCGCGCCCATCTGCATGCGTTCGATGTAGATCTCGACCAGGGTGCCGGCATGCGTCCCTCCTTCCAGGGCTGCCACGAAGCTGTCGCGGCCGGTGCGGTCGGCGGAGGCCAATGCCTCGCGTATCTTCTCCCTGTCAGCGGTGGAGAAACGCTGGGTCAGCGCACCACCGCAGCGGGTACGTGCACCGTTGATGGGGTGTTGCCAGAAACCTGTGATACCGGATTGATCGCAGACGAACACCAACTTCGCTCCGCCCAATGGCGGCGCCACGCGCCTGCTCGAAGTCGTTTTCTTGCGCAACGGCCCGCACCTACCGGTGCCCTGGTCCATTTCAGGGCGCCTCATTGGGAAGCATGTGAATTGTGGGTTTTAAAACCCACACAGGAGTATAGACAGTTATTCGTTCACGAAATAGTTGTGCGCAAAAATGCAGCGCCCGCCTTGAAGGCGGGCGCTGGTCAAAAACTCGCCAATCCGGGAGGAGTTAAGGCTGCTGCGTGCCCTTGCCGCTGGCGAAGCCCAGGACCGTCGCCTGGATATCGCTCTGCAGATATTGAGCCACCTGGTCCATCACCCGCTGTTCCGCCAACTGCGGATCGGTGCCTGAGACTTTCAGATCCCAACGCCGCACTCCGTGTGCACGGCTATCGGTTCCCGTGAGACTCACCTGCAAGGTGCCGGTGATCCAGTACCAGCCGCCCTGCGGCTTGAGTGCGCTGTAGTCCAAGCTCGCGGTCATGGTGTAAGGCGAGGCATCGGCTACCGTGAACCCAGCATCGGCCAGCGAACCGGCGAGTATCTTCTTCATGCCATCTGCATTATTACCGTCCGCCGCTGCCGTGATCTGCAGCTGCTTCAGCAATGCTGTGCGGTCCGCTTGCAGCTTGGCCAAAGGCCACTGCGGCGGGATCCCCTGCCCCGTGATATCCACCACCTGCAAAGCCCGCTGCAGACCGGTACGCGTCTGCTGCGCATCCACCGCCTGGCTCGCCGCCGAGATCTTGTCGAAGAGATCCGTGCTGCCCTGGGCCGCATTCAGAGAAGCCTGCGTGCCCGCGTCCAGGTCGTTTATCTGTTGACGCAGAGCGGCGCTCGCCTTGCTCCGGGAGAGCGTAGCCAACACGTGATACGTGTGGGTCTGCAGGTCCTGCCAGGTATCCGAGATCACCACGCCCTGCAGCACTGCATCCGTCCGGGTGCTGATGTTGCGGCTCACGTCCAGGGAGTTCTTAGGCGAGGCGTTGGAGCTGCTCTGGGAGAAGGAAGAGACGTCACTGGATTGCTCGCTGACGTTCACCGAGAAAGTCTTGGCGAGATCCGCCCGTGCACGGTCCTGCGCCACCGCCAGGATATCCCCGTCACCGCGCCCCGTCAGATAGGCGTTCGAGGGGTAAGTCGCGCTGTTTCCCGTCACCCAGTCAGGGCGGGCATCCAGGGGTTTGGCATTGCTGCAGGCCGCCAACAGGAGCGGGATAGCCAAGATGGAGATTCGGATGAGTGTCTTCACGGTCGTGCCCTCTCAGTTAAATGAAGCCCATTGCAGGGAGACGAAACTGATCTGCCCTGCCTGGACCGAGATGTCCTTGAATACCCGTGTCGCGCCGGGCCTGCCATAGGCCCCTTGCAACTGCACCGTCATGTCATAAGTCCCAGGCGCGAGTCTGAAGCGCGCCAGCTGGATGTTGTCGGGTACCGTACCCCAGATGCGCGTGTCCGCCTGATCCACCGCTGAGGCGAGCAGGCTCACCAGGCTGCCGAGACCAGGCGAATTACGGTCCATCTTCTGGGCAGCAAGTTCACGTGCCACGTTGCGCGCGAACTGATCCGCGAGCAGCTTGGGCCGGTCCGCATCCAGTTGCTTCGAGGCATCCGCCGAGATATTGGCTACTTGTTGGGTTCGCACTTCGGTCCCCGCCAGCGTGACCAAGGCATCGGATACGAGAGGTGGCCGGCGCTTGAGCGCAGGCAACGACACGCTGTAAAAGTGGCCATTCACCGGGTCGGGCAGCACCGAGCCCTGGGCCACTTTCACCGGCCCCAGGCCATCGCTGAAGAGGAACACAACCTGTCCCTGAGGGTCCGGCTGCACCACCGGCGGCCAGCTGTCGATGCCGAACGCTGCTTTGTACTTATCACGCTCGTCGTTGATCCCGAGATAATCCGTGAAGCGGCAGAGACTGAGCTTGAGATCAGGCGGGATAGATGCGTCCGAATAACCTTCGGTCTTGTAAGCCTGATATGCCTTCCGATAGGAGATCAGCGCATCACTGTATTCCCCTAGGCTCTCGTATACGAGACCCGAGAAATAGCGCGGGAAAGCGTCCCCACCATCGGGAGCCGAGTCACCACCCGGATAGAGTCGCTTCAACAGATCATCTATCTGCAACACCTCGACCCGCGCCCCGTCCGGCTGGCCCATCTGCAGGAAGTTGAGTCCCTGATAGACGTGCAGCAACAACCGTTCATACAGCGGTCCTTGGTAGGTACGCAGGCCCTCGCTGAAAGTGAGTGCGGCCGCAGTCTCGGTCACGCTGGTGGCTTCCAGATAGAGCATCAGCGGCTTGGCCTGCTCGAAGCTCTGCACGCTGCCGGCGTAATCTCCTGCCATGCGCTGCACCATCGCTTTGTTGAGCAGATACAACACCTGGTCCTTGCCTCCCTGCAGGCTATCCAGCGCCTTCAGGGCAGCCTCTGGCTGCTGCGCAGCCAGATCCTGGTCCACTTTCTGCATCACATCCATGTAGCTCAGGGCACAACCGGCCAAGAGCAGCATGAGACCGGACAGCCATAGCCTGAAGCCATGGCGCCGCACCGCTGCCGCGCCGCGAGTCACGGCGCGGTGGAATCCGGACATCGATCGGCGTCCTTATATCAGGGGCGCACGCTGCCGTTCTTCACCAGCTTCTTGATCTTCTGCTGACCCACCCATGCGATAACGTTGTTGTGCATGTTGATGAGCCGCAGGTCCACCTGGTAATACTTCGCGGAAGTGGTGCCGGCCGCGTCGATGATGGTGTTGATCGTGCCCTGCATCATGAAATCGGCGCCGACTTCCTGGCCCATCGCGCTGCGTGTGGCGCTGGTCGCGTTCACGTCTTGGTCCTGGCGCTCGCTACGCACGTCGCCGCGCTGATCCGAGGAAGCCACGAACTGCACCTTGCCGGAGTTGATCAGCTCACGCTGCATGTCATCCACGAACGTCGAAGTGCTGATGTGCTCCGAGCTCAGGTTGCGGATGTCGCCCACGATCACCGTCGGCTGCTTGCCGCCGTTCGCGCTCTCGAACTGACCCAGCCAGGGGTCGCCCAAGACCTGCCCGATCATGGTCTGGGCGGTCGTGTTGGCGTCCGTGTCGTTCCAGTAGCCGCTGATGTCTGTCACCTGGTCAGAGGAGACGCGCGTCACTTGCGGCGCAGTTGACGCGCAACCCGTGAGCATCAAAGCGATGCAAGCCGCCGAGAGGATGATTACTGGATTCTTCATTTCTGGTCTCCCTTGGTCATACCGTCGAATAAGTTATCGGCGTGAGCCGTGAAGTAATCGCGGAAGCCCGCGTTCATGTCCTTGGAGTTCGTCACCATGTCCTTCACCTGCTTGATGTCGAGCTCGGCAAGACTCCAGACCGTGCCGGTCCTGGGGTCGGCCCATTGGGCGATGATGCGCGCGCCGCTCACGTTCTGATCGGTGATGTTCTGGATCTGGCGCGAGACGGACTGGTCGCTCTGCTGATCCTGGCCGCTGCCTGCCGATGCGGAATAATCCTGGGTAGCGACCTTCATGAACGACGACAGTACGCGCGCCACTTCGGCACGGGCGCGGTCGTCAGCCGTGGAACGCTGCAGAGATTGATCGGTCATGGAGGCGGCGGAGCCGATGCCATGGATCAGGCGCCCATCCTTGTCGTTCAAGGCCTGGCTGCCCTGGTTCACCCAGTCCGGCGCACCCTTGATGCCGAGATTGCTCTCCACCACCGTGCGGCTGGAACAAGCCGTAAGCGCGCCCGCGGTCAAGAGCGCCATGCCCAGATAGGCGAATTTTCCGAGTTTCATAGAGAATCTCCATTCCGTTGAGGGGCCCAGGCGGAGCCCGGACCTGAATTCAGCCTGCATATGCTACGTCAGCTGCATCCCTTAAGACATCCCGAGCCCGCGATAAATCCCCGAAAGCGCGGTAACCAAGTGTATCGAACGCGCGGCAGGCATCTGCGTGCACAGCACCCTCTGTCGTCTCGCACCGCGCGGGGTTATCCTGTCCCCATGGAAAGGTTGATCGTCCTCGTATTTGCGGTCTCAGCGGCGCTTTCCGGCTGTGCCAGCTTGGGGTTAAATGAGCATGCCAACATGCTCCGCACCGCCGTGCAGGACGACAAGACCTGTATGAAGCAGGGCTCGAAATACCCTGACCCCGAATACATCACCTGCCGCATGCAGCTGCAGGATGACCGCTTGCATCAGGCCTGGCTCAATCTCCAGCTCATGCATCAGACTGCCAACCAGCCGAACATCATCCCGCCCCCCTACACCGGTAACGAGATATACCGGCCCCTGAACCGGGATTATTTCGATTGCCAGATCACCACTGAAGAAGACAAACGCGATTACATCCTGTGTGCCGAGGATGAAAAAGCCGAAAAGCCCTGATCCCGCGGCTACCCTCTATAGCCGCATCTATGCCGCCGTCCGCAAGATCCCCAAAGGCCGGGTCAGCACCTATGGGCGCATCGCCAAACTGGTGAAAGCTCCCGGCCCCCGGGTCGTAGGCTATGCCATGGCCGCCCTCCACGCGGGCTCCAATGTCCCCTGGCAGCGGGTCGTGAACCACAAGGGCGAGATTAGCCTGCGCAAAGGAGGGGATGGCGAGATGCGCCAGCGCAGGCTTTTGGAGGCTGAAGGCGTGCAGTTCACCCTCCGGGGCCGCATCAACCTCAAGACCTACGGCTGGCCTGCCCCTTAAGCCTTTAAGGAAGGGTCGTAGGGGGACTTGTAATCTGCTATTGTGTAGTCTATAGTACTATCAGATACACAGTATTGGACAGTTCACAGTGGCCGAAGACGACATCCAGCTCGCCCAATTGCGCAAGTTCCAGAAGGAACTGAACGCCGGCATCGTCTCCCTGGTGCTCCTGTCCATCCTGGAGGCGGCCAAAGAGCCTCTCTATGGCTATCAGATAGCCAAGCAGCTGGAGCGGGATGGGGACAGCACCGCCATCATGAAACAGGGCACCCTTTACCCCGTGCTGCGCGCCCTGAGCGCCGGCGGCTTCCTGGAAAGCCAGGTGGAGCCCTCCGTCTCCGGTCCCCCCGCCGCTATTACCGCATCACCGACGCGGGCCACCATGTGCTCGCACAGTGGAAAACCGCCTGGGTCAGCACCCGGGATTTCGTTGACACCATCCTTGAAGGATCGCCGTCATGACCAAAGCCCGTGCCCCGCTCCGTCCAGGAATACCTGGATCAGCTCCGCGCCGAACTCGCCGGGGCCGACCCCGCCCTCATCCAGGACGCACTCTACGACGCGGAGGAATACCTGCGCGGCGAGCTGCACAGCATCCGGAGAAGACCGAGGAGCAGGTGCTGGCCGCCATCTCCACCAGCTACGGCGCACCGGAAGAAGTGGCCGAGGCTTACCGCGCCACCGAAGTGAAAGTGCAGATGGCCCTGCGCACGCCGCGGCCCAGGAAGCGCGCTTCCGCCCTCGGCAAATTCTTCAGCGTGTACTCCGATCCCCGTACCTATACAGCGCTGCTCTACATGTTCTTTGCGCTGATCACCGGCATCTTCTACTTCGTCTGGACCGTGACGGGCCTTTCCATGTCCATCGGCTTCATGGTGCTCATCATCGGCGTCCCCTTCTTCCTCCTGTTCCTGGGCAGTATCCGCCTGCTCTCCCTGGTGGAAGGCCGCATCGTGGAAGTGCTCTTGGGTGTGCGTATGCCCCGCCGGCCGGTGCACCCGGGTAACGACTCCCGCCCCATCACCCAGCGCATCAAAGAGGTGTTCACCGATCCGCGCACCTGGAGCACCCTGCTCTATATGGTGCTCAAACTGCCCCTGGGCGTCATCTATTTCACTCTCGTGGTCGCCTTCGTCAGCGCATCACTGAGTCTTATCGTCTCGCCCATCGAATTCTTCTTCCCGCACTACCTGTGGATAAGCTGGGGCGATGACCATGCAGTACGTCCTGCCCTGGATATTCACACCGTTCCTCACCGTCGTCGGCGTGTTGCATGCTCACCGGCTTCATGCACGTGGCTCGTGGCATAGGCTATCTGCACGGCCATCTCGCCAAGAACCTGCTGGTCAAAGCAGGCTGATACCCACGCAAAAAACGGGCGGTGCTGTCGCACCGCCCGTTTTGCATATATCTCTGGCTAGTGTGACCCACGCCCTCCTCTCCATCAGGTGTCCGACGGCAGACTGAAGCTGCCTGAAATACCGGAGAGCGCCGTGAAGAGACTCTGGCCCATCCTGCTTCTGCTCGTGAGCGCCTGCTCCACCTTGCATGAAGCACCCATCACCGCGGTACCCAGTGGTAAAGCCCACGTTTACATCTACCGGCGTACGGTCGCTTTCGGGCCTGCCAGTGTGCATGTCTATGATGGCCAGACCGACAAGGGCTGGCTGATCAGCGGGAATTATCTGGACTATCTGACCGATCCCGGCCCCCGCGCGTTCCGAGCCCTCGTGCCCGGCTCAACCGATCGGCCCTATGCCACCACCTTAGAATCGGGCCGTACCTATTACCTGCTCGTATATATCCTGGGTGACCAGCTTCACGGTGAACCCGCCATCACCCCCATGGATCCCGCCACCGGGTCCGCACAAATAAAAAGCCTCAAACTCGTCACCCCACCTTAAGGCGGGTCCGTGTTTTCTCCCATGGAGTCGGTTAGTCTACTGATGGGGACACCGTCGCAGATTTGCCGACGCTTGAAACGGGGAGATCGAGATGAGATACCTGAATATCGCGGCGATCCTTCTGACCGTAGCTATCGTAGCTGCACCTGTCTCAGTAGCTGCTGATACTGGAGCGTCAGCCACAGACTCCGCGAAGACATTCGTCCAAAGCTTCTATGACTGGTACATGGCTCAAACGAAAAAAACAGGCGGCGAACCGCCCGAGGAACTAGCGTTGAAGGACAAGCGCCAGTCTTTCGATGCAAGCTTGGTCAAAGCCCTGGATGAAGACCTCGCCGCAGCGGCGAAGTCGCCGGATGAGATCGTCGGTCTTGATTTCGATCCGTTCTTGAATGCGCAGGATGACTGCAGCCCATACAAAGTTGGCAAAGCGACTCGAGTCCGCGATGCCTATCAGGTCGAAATCTTCGGTTCTTGTTCTGGCGACGACCATAAGCGACCGGATGTGATCGCCGAGATCAAGAAGCTGAATGGATCCTGGATATTCGTGAATTTCATCTATCCAGGCAACGGGGATCTGCTATCTGTGTTGCAGGATCTTAAGAAAGAACGTCAGAGTGAGCAGGGAGCGCCGCAACATGGGAGCTAAGCTGTCGATACTGGGGATCGCGGTTTTATGGCTCGCCGGTTGCTCGAACATGCAGATGTACGACGGTCCGAAACAACCTGAGAATGCCGTGGTCATGATCAACGGCATGAGCAGTTGGGATATCTCCGCCGGCGGCCTCGCCGTGAAGGTGTGCAAGTTCGATGGTAAGCTCTTGAGTTCCTGTCAGCCGTTCCTTGAATTCCTTCCCGGTACTCATACCTTGACTATCGAGCTGACGAATTTGGGGATCACAGTGGGGAACGACGTGGATGTCACCAGGGAGTTTCTAGCAGGCGATCGTTGCAGCCTTGATGTGCGCTTCGGTGGCGGCACTCAGTCGCCGGTGATGAATTGCTTCGGCAATGTGAACGATAAGACCAAGCCTGATAGTCATTAGTGATCGGCAGCGTACACCAGGAGCTATTGCCGAAAAGACCCGCTTTTAGATCTTCCGGATCAGCTTGTCGACTTTCGGGCGGTCCTGTAGCCAGGTAAGCATGACCGTGAGTGTCCCGATACGCCGCTTGGCATGCATCAGGGCCACTTCCTCATCCTTGTGGTCCGGATCGATGGGGATCATCGTGTCCACCGATTCCTTGTTGCGCAAGAGGTATTCCACCTCCGTGCGCTCCTTACCCGAAGCACCCGGGAACTTGATCTCGTATTCCCCTGAGAGCGTATCCCCGTGGGCATCCGGCGGCGGTTGTAGGCGCTTGTAGCGGAAGAAAGGCGACGAGAGCACCACCGAGCGCCCCGTGTAATTACGGAACTCCAGATGCAGATAGGCAGGATTGGCGTGCCGGCTGTTATTGCGCACGAAGCGGATGTTGAAGTTCAGGTTACGGATGCGCCGGCGGGGGAAATAGAAGAACTTCAAGCCCAGCACGAAGGAGATGGCCAGTATCGCGAACTGCGCGATGCTCCAGACCCCATAGTCATTGGTCATGCGCAGGAAGACCATGACCTGCTTGAACTTATCCAAGATGACTGAATAATCCACGCCCCGCTTCCCTTTGCTGCCTTATATATCCGCCCAGCTGATGCGGGTGCGGATACATAAGCTAACCGATTTCTCGATTCCGCGGGTTAAATTCAGCAGGATTCAGTGAGTAGGTTATCGAGGTGGGTAAGCAGCCCTGGGTTGTCCCGGAATACCGCAGTGAGGCCCCAAGCGAGTGTCGTCACCACCCGCTCCTCCCTGGCCCGAGCTGGTATCGCTCCATGCTCCCAGATGCCATGTAGCGTCTCGTGGATCACCCCATATACCGCCTCTTCCTCTGCCAGATCGTCAGCGATCTCGATACGCCGCACATCGAACAGTATCTGGCCATAGAGCGTCGGCAGATCCTTGTATTCCACTCGATAGCGGGCGCGGCCGATCTTGAGTCGGGTGAGCTTCTTCACGGCGTGCCGATCCAGGCCGCTTCCGCTGCCTGCTTGGCGCTGCATAGTTCTCCCCATTTCTGGGTCTCCTTCGCCGTCAGCAGGATATCCCGGGCTGCCTGCTCCGCAGGTTCGGCCGCCACTCGTGCCGGCAGAGCCGGCCACAGCCCACAAGGCTGCATCGCCTCAATGGGCTTGCTTCGCGCCGGTGCCGTCACTGGTACCACCGTTCCACACGCGCACAAACTCGTCGTCGAAATGAGCGTCAGCAGCGCAACCGGTCGTGACCGCCGCCGGAGCCTGCAGCAATTCGATCTCTGGCAAATCTCTTTCCATGCCTTCATACGCCGTCTCCGTATCCGATAACTTTTGCGCCAAGAGCCCTTGGCTCTCCTCATCCAGTTTCCGTTGCCGCTCCGCACCCGCCTGGGCGCTCGAGATAACCGTGAGCTTCGCCGCCTCATCCCGCGACGTGGCGTGATCCGACCCGGCCCGGTAAGAGAAGAACCCCGTGAACGCGAGAATCAACAGCAAGCCGCAGACTTTGAGTGTCGTGATCACGTGGCACCTCCCTGACGCGCTTGGCGTGGACTCAAGCAAGGCCACTTGCGCCCCGCCACCTCCCGCGCTAATTGAGCTATGAGCGAAGCCGAGAGACCGAGAGTGATCGCCGTAGGGTCGTGCCAGACCGAAAGCGCCGCGAGAGGGCCGGTCACCACCGCGATGCCATAGAGCGAAAGGCGGAAAGCTGTCTCTGCCCATTCATCCGGCAGCACGTACTCCGCGAGCCAGGGCAGGATGGCGCCGATGGTGAAAGCTGCCACCCCCGCCCACATAGGCAAAGGGATACCGAGTAGCAGGTTTAGCCAGCTGTGTGCTTCATTGGCATCCATGAGTCACCGGCTGTTAGGCAGCGGCAAGATGCCCGGAAGCGTCCTCACCCCGTCGCTGAATCGTCCGATGGTGAGTTTTTGTTCCCGCGGTGCAGCGCCAGGTAAAGGCAGCCCCACGTGGACCCAACTGCCGAATTCGTGGATCACCTGGTCATAGGCATGCATCCTGCTCGCCACGAACTCCGCCAACTCCAGGATAGCGATACCTGGCACATGGATATCTGCGGCGCAGCCGAAGCAGTGTGCCGACGTGGGCACACCGCCTACTGCCTCGTTCACCGTGGGTGAACGGTAACCAGAGGTGATCACCACGGCTTTATCGTCCCCGTAATGGGCCTGCACGGCCTCGCGCACTAGCTCCAGATATTCCGCCGTCCTCGTGAGGTTTGTAATCACCCCGGCAGAAGGAGTGTTATCCAGCCCCTTCCGTGCCGCCGTCTCCGAGCGGGTCAACCCTTCCAGGCTGAAATGGGCTGTGAGCTGTGTCACTGGTGTTGTCCTCTCATGAATGCGCCACCGATAGCTCCGCCCAGGGCCAGAAGCCCCGCCCAGACCAATGCCAGGAGCCTTACGGCCCCGCGCTGGCTGTTATGAGCAGCTAAGAGCGTTTTCACATCGCCCCGGATCTCATTGACCGTAGGCACGAGCGCATCCAGCCTCGCCTCTACGGTGGCGAGGCGTTCGTTTTGAGTTGGCATTGGATTCTCTTCAGTTAAAGTCTTGCGTCGGCCGTATAGTGGACGAGAATTGCAGCGCCATCTGCGATAGCGCCCCCGCTATTGTTTATCAGATAAAAACTGTTCAAATACGCAGTGACAGTAACGGCCGTGTCCACATTGGTGACAGAAATTTTCCCCGAGGTGCCATTTCTGGAATACACCGTGACGGTTGGCGTGACTACCTTATCAACTCGAATCTGATGGACACCTATTCCACTTGTACTGGCTATTCCACTACCTACGTAGTACAAAAATGCGCCGTTCTGAATACTGGCGCCATTTGCGGTTCCATATTCGTACGATCGTTCGTAATATCGTTTTGACGCTAAAAAATCATCTTCGAATCGTGGAACTGCACATATCTGCGTCAATGTATTGATGCACACCTGCCAATCTGTGGCATAGAAATCCTTCGTCGTCACCGCTCCGCAATCCATCTCCAGGATGATCTCCACCCCATTGCTGCAATTCCCCATGGAGAGCGCAGCGGTGATGGCCGTACTGGCATTCGGCGGCACGCTCACTACAGCCCCCGTGCCGATATTGGTCACGGACGCGAAGTTATCCTGGACTGTCGGCGTGTTGATGGTCAGGAAGGCATTGATGTTGCTGCTGGTGTCCTGGAACCCCAGCACCGAGAAGAGCACTGTCCGGTTCTTGAGCGCCGCCGCATCGCGGCTCTCGATCCAGCGTCGGAAGAAGACTTTCCCGGTGCCAGTGATGGTGCAACCTGCGAGCTTGCAGGAGTAGGCCGCCGCCGCACCTGCATTGGTATAGACCGTGTCTTGGCCGATGCTACCGGCGCTGATGGCCGTACCCGAGGCCCAGCATTGCACCAGATCCACCGCGCCATATTGGCGTGAGGTCGAGAGCGTCGTTGCCAACCCTTGCGCCACTCGGCAGCAAGGGTCTACCAGGAAGTTCTTGCCCGGCTGCGTGGGATTCAGCAGGTTCCACTGGGTGCCGTCGTATTTGAGGAAAGCCGGCACATTGGGCTGCATCTCACCGCCTGCGAGCGCCAGGCCGTTTGCGAAGACGCTCGCCGCCGTGAGTCCGTCTGGAGCGAACGTGGCAGGACCACTATTGGCCGATGCCGGGTTCAGTATCTGCAAGAGCCCGGCCACCAAGCTGCCGAAGGGCCGCCCGTTGGCCACGGCGAGTGCATTGGCTGTGCCGCCTGCTGTCGGCAGGCTCACGCTGTAGCTCGCGAGATCCGCCATGATGTCCCAACCTGCGTCTTTCACCTGGGAGGGCCGCATGCCTGTCTTGAAATAGTTCGTGAGGTCGTTGCTGGACGGCGTGGCGCTGTATTGGTCTATGGACATGTCTTCTCCGGAAAAAGAAAACCCCGCCATGCGCGGGGTTTTTTTTGATATGTACCGACGGCGAGGAGCGCGGTCATTTCAGCGTTGGGTCGGGGTCCTCATGCAAAGCCGCATTCTTTCCCAGGAAGGTATCCTTGATGTAACGCACGAAGCCCGACTCATCGACTCCCGGTTTTATCAGTTCCGCGTATCCAGCGTATTCCTGCGGGTAGATGCGCGCCACGATCTCGAGTGCGCACATGAGATTGTCCGGATCATTCGGATCTTGTTTCTTCATCTGCCCATGCAGCATCTTCTCGACAGCTACTTTGTTGAGTGTCAGCAGTTTCTGCCGCATCACCGCCAGCTTCTTTTCCGTATCGTTGTACGAGTCTGTCCGGAATTGATCGGCTTGCTTGTCGGTCAGCTTGGGATCCAAGGCGGCGCCACGCAGATCCCGCATCGGGACGATATCGCGATAAGCGGCGAACGTTTGCGCAGCCTGAGCATAGTCTGATTTCGATACCGCGTTGTTATCAGCTGCGCATGCCGGCATGGCGATCACCATCGGACCTGTGGACAGGAATACGACGATCGATATGCGCTTGATATATGTGCTTATACGGTGAGCCACGGGTCTTCCCTCCGCTTTAATGATCAATACACACGTCCATTGCCCGGCTGGGTATAAAACTTGGCCACCCAGTCCCTGACTCCCGGCACGATGTCTTGCGGATACTTTACTGCAAAACCCGGCCTGTAGGTCTCAGGCTCGCCAGGGAGCTGCTCTGACCCACCGCTGATGTCCCATCCGGATGTGTTTCGTCCAGGCCTGGGCATGGATTGCGGAGAATAGAAGTTGGTTGCTCCGCCTGTGTTATCGCCGAGCTGCCCGCTGAGTAGCCGTGAAGCCGTGAACATCATCCCCGGAGAGGGGTCCTTCTTCAGCGAATACCCGCCTGTCACATCCGCTACCCTGTCGGTCCCCGCACGATTCATCCTGTTTATCAGCGTCGAACCGATCCCATCGATCTCCTCGGGGTTGCAGATACCCTGGCACTCCGACGTCAGCACCCGCCCCAGCTGGTATATGTTCTCGTCCGTGAGCCGCGGGGATTGCGGAGGAGTCACTGACTGCCCCGAACCATTGGATATCGCTGAGTTTTGCGTGGCCGGTACCGTGGATGGGGCCGGCGCTGCTTGAGCCCCTTGCATCAGCACCGACCCAAGGCCAGATGCCCCCGGCGGCTGAGGCGGCGTGCCCATCAGATCCGAAGCGAGCCCGGCAGAGGGCATCCCAGATGGAGCCTGTGGACCCCCGCCTAGTCCATTCAGGAGATAGTCCTTCAGATCATCCGGGTCCATCGTCAACAGGTTTGGTATCGCCGAGATAGGCACACTCATTTTTATCCCCTGGAATCAGACGATAGCGGCACTGGCAGTGCCAGCAGAGCCGGAAGACCCATATGCCTTCATGAGTGCTGCGAGAGCGGTCATCATGTTCGCGGTATTGGCCGACGGATTCGTCGTGATGGGGTTCGTCTGCGAAGAACCCGGCTGCAATCCGCTCAATAACGATTCGTATTGGCTCAGGTTCGACCAGGGTTGCTGCTGGTTGTAGTTGTAGGCTCCCTGGCTCGCATTGATCAGGTTCTGCGCCTGGTTCTGCACCATGCCACCCACGTTCATCTCCTGCCCCAGGTTGCCGAACTGCATGTTGTTGAGACCGGGCGCCATACCGAGCGCATCCTGCTGCTCGTTGCCGAGCGCCTGGTTCGCTGCCAGTGCATTCGCCTGATCCTGGGCATAAGCGCCGCCATAGATGTTCGTCGCCAGGTTATCCAGCGTCTGCCCCATCATCGGCGCCGAGGCCGAGACGTTCCTGCCGGATTGCCCGTATTCGCTCTGCAACTGGTTCTGTACCTGACCCGCAGCCTGCTGGAACATGTTGTTGAGCATCGGGTTCGTCGCCCCGCCCTGCCCTATTTGCGCCAGAGCCGCTTGTGGACCTGAGAAGTTGCCATTGAGCAGGTTCGCGTCATAGCCCATGGCCGCATTGCCCGCACCCGTCCCGTTCGCCGCCAGGTTATCTATCGCGCCCATCGCAGACTGCTGTGGGTTCGAGAAGCCGGCTACCTGTTGGCCGGGATAATAATTCGGCCCTCCGGTCTGCAAGAGGTTGCCGGCCTGCCCCAAGGCACTCCCTATATAGGGATACATGTATGCCGGAGGCGTCTGCGTGGAAGTGGTGCTGCCTGTCTGTTGTGTGCCACCCATGCTCATGTCATTCCCCCCTCGCCATGCCGCTACCCGCGCCGGCGCGTTGGAGATACGCCAGCAATGGAGACACGTTGGGCTGCACTGCGGGTATAGCCGATACCTTCACGGATGGATTGAAAAGCGGGCCAGCCAGCATTTGCGCCATGCTATTGAAGGTGCCCCCACCCGTAGTCGGCGCGACGAACGCTCCCTGAGCAAGCCGCGGCATCAGCGATGCTGCACCCAGGTTAGGCAATACGCCGGGCACTCCAGGCGCCTGCGGCACCCCGCTCGCCGCTGGATTCAGCCCCAGCACATCGCCTGGATCCAGGATGTTGCTGGAGATGCTGGCCGACGATGAATGGCCGAAGAGATTCGCCGGATCCCCCACGTTCCATAGAGATTGAGGTTGTGCCGATGTTCCACCCATGCTCATAATTTTTTCCTCATCACTGTCGCTATCGGTTCATATTCCGGATACACGCGCCGCCAACCGGCGCGCCCCTGTATCCGCATCTCATCGCATCCGAGCGATCTAGCCCACTGCTCGATCTCCCTGAGCAGCGCCTTGTTCTCATCCAGTCCCTCGCCTCCACACAGCACCAACATGCAGATTCGGGCACCGGGATAGGTCTGTATCTGGGTCACCACCGCGAGCGTCCAGGGAACCACCCAGAGCTGCATCCGCTGGTTCATGAGCTGCTCGTGGATATCTGCGAGGCGCCATTCACTCTGCCGGTCGAGCGCTTTTTGCACGCAGCCGGCTACCCGCGGCCATACTTGGGCCACGTCCCAATACGGAACCTGGAAGATCATCCGACGATGAGATAGTCGAAATTGAGGTCCGCCGCCGCTATCGCCGAGTGAGTCAGCTTGATGGAGCCGCCCTGGGCCGACACGCTGGTAGGATCAGCCCAGAGCGCGGCGATCCCTGCTGCATGGGCCGTGGTCGGAGACAGGAACACCCGCCGACCTTGCCGCAGGTTGTTATCGCTCAAGACCGTCGTCGTGCCGTTGTTCGTCAGCGTCACGCTACCCACACTGTTCAAGCTGCCGCCCAGTATCTTGTTGACGAGCGTCGCCACCTTCCAGGGCTCATCATAGGGAGGTGTCGTCCTCAGTTGCTGCAACCTACTCACGATTCCCCCTCTTGAAAATGAGAGATTTTGTTCTCTGGCTAGGCGCAGGTGTCCGAGGAGGCCGGAGCGTACTCTTACGTACGTGAGGACTCCGAGAGGCGCCTGCAACACCGCCAGGGCAAAAAAGATCCATTTTCATCGCTGGCCACCAGCGGTGCCATAGATATCTATGCCCGTCGCCTTCCCGAATCCCGCCGATCCACCCGGTAGTGTGACCCGCGCCCGCACATATCGCCCCACAGCCCTGAGGTTGCAGATGCCCGTGCTGGGATTCTGGTTCGCGGTGGCCGACGTCGTATAACTGCTGTTCTCGAGAGTCCGAGTCAGGAATTGCACCGTCGGCACAGCTGCTCCCCCGTTGGGGTTCGTCACCACCGGACGTGCCCCATCCAGATAACTCATGCCCCCCGGGTTCGGGCAGGCCTCCATGGTATCCAGCACCGCATCCAGCACGCTGCCGCCCAGCTGCCCGTAGTTGTTACCGCCATCGAAAGCCTGGATCTGCAGGTTGCCGCCTTGCCAGAACGTGTCGTCCAGGGAAGGCGTGATCAGATCCAGGTCGGTGTTCACGTCGTCTAACGTATCCATCGTATAGCCCGGACTCTTGCTCGAGAAGATGCGCGAGAGATCCTGGGTCACTGGCATGAACCGCTGGTCCGTGTAGTTGTACGCGATCACCATGTCCGGTATGCCCGTACTGTTCCCGGCGCTGCAATAGCTCCAATAGATGAGCTTGTTCACCGGATCGTATGCGCCACATACCCGATCCGAATAAGCCTGCGACACGTTCGAGAGGAAAGTGTTGTCCACCTTCCCATGCCCGATCTGCGTCACCTGGGCACCATCCGTCATGCAGAAGCCATCCTCTGCCACGAAATACACCAGGTTCCCCAGCTGCACCGGCGAGTTGGGGTAATAGGCCCCGCGCTGCCGCTCGAAGGTATCGAAGGCGAAGATCGCATCGTCACCGGTGTAGTAGGCCCGCGTGATGCCCCGCTGTTGGAAGACGAGCCCGAACTGTGTGCCGTCCGCGATATGTGTCACCGGCCCATACACCGCGTTCAGGTATTGCTCTCCGGCCTGGGCCTCTTGCGCCGAGAGCGTCCCATAGGCCCAATTCGTCGGATCTGCGATGCCGCACCACTGCACCCGGTTCGGCACTGCGCCGTTCAACGCGTCCTCCGTGTTGCCCAGCATCACGAACTGCCCCACCACCCCCACAGCCGCCGCAGTGGGCGGCGTGCCGGCGAGCGCGGCGAAGGCCGCATCCCCCACCTCCACCCCTTGCACCGGATCATTGAGGTTCGTGGCGACCAGTAGTGCCGGGAATCCGGGGCTCGAGAACTCCGCGAACTTCCAGTATTGCCCGTCCTGGGTCGTATACGTGGAGCCCGAGCGATCCGTGAAACTCGTACCTGTGTACTCCAGGAGCTGCGTCGCCGTACCCGCATAGATATGGGTGTCCCCGTTGGAATCCGTCGCCGCATAAGCTCCCTGGCAGCGGGCGCTCAAGACAGCGCCCAACGTGGAGAAAGCCGGCGCCGGGATATAGCCGCCGTTCACCCACAAAGCATTAGAGACGTTGGGGCTACCGGGGTTATCCAGCTCCGGCAAGTCCGGTAGCCATTCCCCAAACTTCAATGTCGTCAGCAGCTTCGCCATCAGAGATGGGGCCTCACCCAGCCGACACCCGTCTGGCCAATGTTCTTTTCCTGCAAGTTGGAGAGCGATTCCTTCTCCAACTGTGTATATAAGGTGTATTGCTCAGGGTCTCTGACATAGCGCCCGTAGATCTGCCGCGTCGCCCGCGTCCGGATCAGCTCCTCCGCCGAAGTCAGCCAGGCATTGGTATCCGCATCGTTCACAAGAGGTGTAGGCGAGAGTATCGCCGTCCCCTTCACTTGCACCGGCAACCCGCCCTGGGGCGGCGGGAAGAGCCGGATCTGCCCGTTCCAGAAGGAATAGTCCGTGGGGTAGCCAGACCAGAAACTGTTGCCCCAATCTATCTGGTCGAGATATTGCTCGGTCCTGGCTTCCAACCGATAGGTGTAGTTCCCGATGGTCGAGAGCACATCCAGCACCGAAGCGAAGTTCGATTCTAGCGGGTAATAACGCTGCCCCTGCACCGTCGTGATGGAAGCCATCGAAGCCTCGTTGAACCAGAAGGCCTTGTTCCCATAGAACGTGATGGCGTTGTTGATCTCTCGCTTGATCTCCGTCGAGAGATCCGAGCGCGCCAGCTCGTCCGCGATGGCAGCCTGCATGTCGCTAAAAGCCATGGTAATTTTCTCCTCGAGCCAGTCGAAAGCCTCAGTCCCTAAGGGTTTCCCTTATGTGTGGTCGGGTAATTTCCCCTGCCTGGAAACATGGTTTTGCTGATACCCCCATCGGCCGCATAGGAGCAGCCTGGAGTCGTACCGAAAGACATTGCGAGGGAACCGCCATGTTGGACTACGCACTCACAGGGATACTCGATTACGCCCCCACGAGAACGGGCCGTGCCCAGGGATAGGAGCCGGCCCCGCAACCAACCGCAGGCCGCGCGTCTGCTGCCTGGAGAACTCCGGTCATTGTGCGAGCAGGCAGGACGCCGCATCCTCGTCAGGGATGGCATCACTCTGGTGCGCAGGGGCCAGACGTTCCGCGATCTCTATGCCATCTACGCCGGCTCGTTCAAAGCCTGCACGGAAGATGCCCAGGGCCGTCAGCAACGGCTGGGTTTCTTCCTGCACGGCGACGTCATCGGCTTTGACGCCATGGATACCGGTCGCCACTCCGCGAGCTTCATCGCCATGGAGGAGTCCGAGGTCATCGCTCTCCCGTTCGAGGCCCTGCATCGCTTCGTGGAGAAGAACCCGGAATTCCTGACCGAGATCATGCAGCGGATGGCCCGTAAACTCGATCAGGCTTGAAACCAGTCTAAAAAGCCCGGCTGTGAACCAGCCGGGCTTCCCTTTAAAAACAAATCGACTTCAAAAGCGTCGCGAGCGAAGGCAGGACGAGGCGTGGGAGGCGAGCAGAGGGAGCGTACTCTTGTGTACGTGACCGATTGCGAGCCGGACCGCAACAAAGTCATGCCGAGCGCAGCAGCCGTTAAGCAAAACTCGGCAGATCGACTTGCAACTCTGCGGCTAACCGCATCGTCCCGTTCACCCACGTCGCAGGGTTCGCGGTCGCCTTGAACTGGAGGACGGTCCCGCCCGCGTTGCCACCGCTGCTCGCCGGCGCATACACCGCGCCTGTTGAGCCCGTCACGTTGTTCGGCTGCACCACCCCAGCCTTGAGCTGTGCGGCGGTCACCGTGATGTATTTCCCGGCCGTGGTCGGGTCCCCCACCGTACCCGTCAGCGTCGGCGTGGCATTGCTATCCAACGGATCGCAATCCAGCGTCACGTTCAGCACCTTGTAGCCGTTCGGCACCTGCACTAGCTGCACGATGTCGTTGGCCGCCAGGGCTGTGGTGAGCGCGATGCTCCCGAAGATCAGGAAGCTCGCTCCCCGCTCGTTGATCTGGATCTGTCCGCTCGCAACCTGAGAACTTATATACGTAGCCATTTTTAGAACCTCATAATTTAGTGTCTTTTAAAAAGCGAGAGATTTTGTTCACTGGCTAGGCGCGGGTACCCGAGGAGCCCGGAGCGCACTCAGATGTGCGTGAGGACTCCGAGAGGTGCCCGCAACACCGCCAGGGGGCAAAAGATCCGCTTTTTAGTGCGCGGCGGCATAAGTGGAAATGACCTGTGCGCCGAAGTCGTTACTGTTGAAGACCAGTTTCTTGATGCCGTAGATCGAACCGGCCGACACTCCCAGCATGTTGCCGTAATCAAACAATTCCTCTGACCACGTGAACTGGTCCTTGCCCTCTTCCCGACCGAACGCCAATGCCCCCGCCTGGGCACCCGCGAATACCGCTCGGTAGGTGTTGGGCATCGCTGCGCCTGAGTTCACGCACTGGCTCACCCGGTAGGCCTTGTGCAGGATCACCCCGTTGTAGTCGCCGAGACTGCCGGTGAAGATCGGGTTATCCGAGACCTCACCGCCTGTCATGGCCGCCTTCTCGATGTCCAGCCACTGGCCAGCGCTCGTGGACGTGCGCAGGTCCGTCACCTGCGAGGGGTGGATGAAGCACACGTACTTGTCCTCGCCCTTGATACGGATCGGCCGGATCAGATAGGGATTGTTGAGGTATGCGCGCTCCACCGCCGTATCGATGAGCGACAGGGTGAAGGTATTGGAAGAACCCAAGGAGGCTTCGTTCGCCACGCCGGAGGGCAGGATGGTCCGGGTCGGCGCCACCGTGGCGTTGTTGCCTGTATAGCGCGTATCGGTCTGCACCGTGTAACCGCAGAGCTGGTTGAAGAAAGCCATGTCGAACCGCGCCGCCCACCAGTCCTGCAGACCCATGCGCGCCTCTTCACGCAGCTCGAAGGGCACCCGCTGCTGGGTCATGCGCCCGCCCACGTTCACCGCGTGCCGCAGCTGGTCTATGAGCAGCTTGTCCGCATAGGTGGTGAGCGCCTCCTCCTGCCCTTCCAGCGTCCCGTCGCCTTGCACACCGGCGCCTGCGAGCTGCGTACGCAGCCCCACGTTCACCGTATCGCCAGCGGATTTCTCCGCATCGTCCATCAGGGTGATGACGTTGTTGCCGTCATCCGAGATGAAATTCCGGAACCAGGTCTGCTGGATGGCCTGGACCGCGAGTTTCTTCGCCCACAGTTTTACTGCAAGCGGATCGTTCACCGTAAAGTTCGTATTCGCCATGTCGGCTGTCTCCTATGTAGTGAGTGGATGCGGCTATGCCGCTGCAACTCATTTACGGAGAGAGCACCCGAATGGCCTATATCGGAAGGCTAGACCGAATGTCACATATCGCCGTGACCGCGCAAAAAAAGCCGCCTCGGTTCTCCGGGCGGCTTCTGATTCTCTGGACGCGCACATCCAGCCTATCGAAATTCTTTCAAACCTGACGGAGAGTGTCTACCCCCTCCCCTCCTGGAGCGGACCTTGAGCATCGCCAAACCTAACAAACCGGTCAAGATGAACAAGTCGAGATCGCCGCCTCCTCCGCTGGTTCCCGTGTTTCCGTTTCCACCTCCTCCAGTCGTGCCTCCGCCACCACCCGTGTACACCCCTCCTGAAAGCGCATCTTTGCAAGTGAAGCTTGATCCCGATGCGCCAGGAGTCGCCGAGAGTATGCCGCTGCCACCGACCATCAATTGGCCGGCATTGAATAGCGCTGTACTAGCGCCGGCAGCTAGGGGGAATCCGGCAAGCTCGCACCAATGGATGCCATCAGAGCTGACCGCCGCGCTGTCGCCGCGTGGGACGAGATACTCATGCCCCGTATAGCTGATATCCGGGAAAGGCCCTAACGCCAGATCCCCGGCACTCATCACGCTGACAGACCAGGTGACCCCGTCGGGGCTGGTGGCGACCACTGGAAAGATGGCGATCGCAGTACATTGTTCCGGATCGCCAGTGCACGGCTCCTCATAGCTGCCGACGGCGCCGAATCCAGCTCCGAAAGCCCGGATCCTGTTGAAGATCGTCTCGGCAGGGCCCTTGTAGGAGCCGCCACTTGTCCAAGTGATCCCATCGCTGCTGGTATAGACCGTGCCTTCATTCTTGGAGCTTGTTCCGCCTAGCGCGATGAACTTAGTGCCGTTGAAGCCGATATTGAGATAAGCGTCGGCGGCGACGAAAGCGGCAGGCAATGCATGCTTGACCCAGGTCTGGCCATCACTGCTCGTCACGCTTTCCACCTGCGGGCAATTATTGGAGCATTGATCCTGCACGAAAGCCACGAACTCCCCGTTACCGTAGACCACGTCCCCGGCGATCAGCCCAGGAGGATTGGAGATCGTTTTCCAGTTCGCCGCATCGGCGCTATAAAGCCATATCGAAGAATTGAGGAAACTATCCAGGCCCACCGCCACGTACACACCGCCGCCATAGGCCACCGTGGTGAGAGGGATCTGCACAGTGCCCGTGTAGACGCTGTTCCAGCTCACCCCATCCGTGCTTTGCACGACCGCAGCCAGCTGCGAGGCGGAGTTCTCGCCCACACCCACATAGTTGCCGCCCGCATAGATGATGTCGGTCACATTGGTGCCGCTCCCGGTGGAACCCGAGAAGAGCGAGGTCCAAGTGGCGAAATCGGTGCTCTGCACGATCTGCAGATCGCCCGTCCCGGCGGCCACATAGCCGCTGCCCGTGGTCACCACTTGATGCTGACCGATCAGGATAGTGGAATCGAGGCTTGAGGGTGCCGTCGCCACTCCTCCCTGTGTCCAGGCGATGCCGTCGGTGCTGCTATACAGCGACTGCAGGGTGCCGGTGGCGGAGGTCTTGGAGCCCAATGCCAGGAATCGTGTCCCATCCCAATAGATACCTCCATCGCCACCGAAGATCGGCACATTCCCGCTAGCGGTATTCTTCGTCCAGTGGTTGCCGTCGGGAGTGGTATATATGCCCTTGCTGACGCCATCATTGACGAACAGGAAAAAACTGCTGCCGTTGTTGGCGATCGGGCTATCCAGGACGCTCTCGTTTTGCAGCTCGCTTTCGCTCCAGGTCACGCCGTTATCCGTGCTGAATAAGATCGCTTCTACGCTCTGGCCGGTGACACTGCCGATACTGATGCATACCGTATTCGTGCAGTCGAGCGAGCGAGCAACCGTATCCGGAGTGAAATTCAAGGCATGCACCGCCCAGTGCACACCGTCGCTGCTGGTAGCCGTGGAATCGCTGCCCATCACCACGTAGGCCCCGTTCCCATAGGCCAACACCATGCCCCAGTTATCGGTCTTCAGATTGAGCGTCGTATCGGTCCAGTGGACCCCATCGCTGCTGGAGGTGACATGGCTGGCCCCGCTCGCGTCCACACCCGCCAGCACGAAGGCCGTGCCGCCGAAGACTGCATCCTGGTAGGTACCCCCCTCGCCGATGGCGCTGGATTCCGGCGACCAGGTGGTGCCGTCGGGGCTCATGTAGATCACCCCGTCCTGACCCGCCGCCACGTAGATGCCGTTACCTTGGACCAGCAGCTCCAAGCTATCAGCGCTGGGCGTGGGGTCGAGCCAGGTCCATTGCAAGGTAGTGCTCGAGCCGGCCGTCACGGAGGTTGCTGTCAACAGTAAGACCAAGCCCGCGATGCGTCCGTAGCGCATAAATCCCTTTAGTGAGCGATGCGTACGAGTCTAGTCTACCGCGTTTGCCGCTATTGGCAGTCAGGTATCGAGGAGCGATCTGGGCGACGAAAGAGCGGTATTGAGTAGTGCCCGAACACACAAAAAAACGGCCCGCTTGCGCGGGCCGTCCGTCGTTCCCTGTGACGGCTATCACTTCAATATCACGTCGATCCCATCGGCTTTTAGAGTGCTGGTGGAACTCGTGAAGCCTCCCGTCGCGTAGAACCCTTTCACCGTCGCATTGGCGGTCAACCGGCCATCCAGGTCCTTCACGAAGTTCGCGAACAGGAGATGCACCGTCACCGTGCCGTTCTGCATGATGGCGTAGACCCCCAGGCTTCCATCGCCTACCACCGTCGGTGCTGGCGTCAGGAGGTTGAGGGCAGTCACGATCCCACCGCGGCGCAGGTTCTGTGTCGTCGGCAGCACAGCCAGGTTGAACACGATGCCGCTGCTACTCAGCTGGGTGAATGCAGTGGCTGTCGGCGTGCTGCCCCAGGACAAGCGCAGGCGCGCATTCGCGTTGCTGAAATCCGCCACCGTCTTGGCGCTGAAGTCCGGCGGCGCCGAGCCGAAGGGCGTGACGAAGCCGTAGGTACGGATCGGGTCATTGAGGTTGAAGCTCGAATCGCTCAGCCCATTCAGGCCGATGTCATAGCTCGTCGCCGTGCTGCCGGTGCCCGTGAAGTCGAAGAGGCCCACCGGACGCCCCTCGAAGTACTGCACGTTCACCAGCATACCGCTGCCGTTGGCGCTGTTGAAGGTCGAATCCACCGCGGTGTAGAGCAACCGGGCAAATCCGCTGGTGGCATCCATGGTCAGCGAGGGGGCAGCACCGGAAGCGGTGCCGAACACGATCAGGCGCTGGCCGACGGAGATGTCGCCTGTGGTGAAGGTGCCCGTACGGTCGCCTTCCTCATGCACCACTGTGCCCGCTCCCACCGTGACCGTGACGCTGTCCTGGAACACCACCGTCTGGTCGCTGCGGATGATGGTGCTGCCGCGCAGCGTGAAGGTATTCCCGCTCACGCTGGTGACCACACCCCGGGCTGCATCCAGGGTGCCGCCCAATACACTGGAGCCGGCATCCACTTCGACAGCCGTGAACTGATGGGTACTGAAGTCATAGTTGCCCAGCGCTTCGGTGGCCGTCGTGGCGCCCGCCGCCTGCAAGGCTTGTAAGCCTGCCGCGCCGGTGGAGACCTGCTGATTCACCTCGAACACCGTGTTGTTGGTGATATGCACCGTCGCCTGACCATATGGGTTACCGCTGCCCGTCAGCGAGGAATAGAACGGCCGCAGGCCGATCACATAGGTGGAGTTGCTCGTATTCACGCTGGCCAAGGGGCCGCGCACATGGATCGAATTGTTGATGTTCGGATCCACCGCCGCATCGAGGAAAGGCTGCACCGTCACGCTGACCGGCTCATTGCTGCCGTTGACGTTGATGGTATTCGAAGCGTCCAGGTTGAAGTCCACGTCCAATACCCGTGGTATCCCCGGAGCGATCACCAGCTGGCCGCTGGTGGTATCCAGGTTGATGGTGAGGGTATCGGTGGTCAGGGCATTGCCGTTCGCATCCAGCGGCGCGACCTTGACCGCATTGCCGGCGGTGTCCTGCACCTCGATGTTGGCGTTGCTGTAATCAAGCACGATCTGGCCACCGGTATACGTGCCCGGCGGCATCGCGATGCCGCTCAGGAACTCCGTGAGGTTGGAATACTGGGCGAAATCCACCGTGGTGGTGTTGGGCACCATCTCCACCGTGGTCCCGTCCGCCTTGGTCAATAACAGTGAATCCACGTTGACCGTGTAGGTGATGAAGTCACCTGTGTCATCCTGCATGGCCAGGATGGCGCAACCCTGCTGGTCACCTGAAGTGGGCGATGCGCAATTGGTAGCGACGTTGGCGCTGCTTGAGCTCCCGCCTCCACAGGCGCTCAGCAACAGAGTCAATGAGATTAGACCGGTAGCAAGCAAGCAGGCCGATTTCGAGAGCCTATTCATGACGATCCTCCGGAGTCCCCTGGAATGATGTGCATGAATAACGGCTCGCTCACATCATCGTTGACGTGAACTCAATCACACATCAGCGCCGCCGAATTATGTGCAAGAGTGCACAGGATGCGGGTCGGATTTTTGTGAACTGGTCGTATCGAACCACAGCTTTAAGTTAAGCCGCTGTCGATGCGAGACGAGACTATTGTTCAGTTGATGGTTTTTTGAGCGCTCAGCTTGCACATTTGTAATGTGCTCCCGCTCATTGCCGCGGTGGAAACTGCCTTCGATGAAAGTTCGTGTGCGGTCTATTCCTGCCTTCAGACGATCTTGCAGGGGATCATCGCGTCCTCATCGAACTTATATACCGCGCAAAGTCGATGGTAGCCGTCGGCGATGACCAGCCTGTCATTCACCTTGTCCCGATAGAGCAGCAAGGGCGAGAGCTTCTCCTTGCGCTTGATCTGGTCCACGTCCGCCTGCACGTGGCTGTTGCTGACCCCCAATAGGGAGAGACCTGAGGCCCGGAAGATATCCTTCGCCGCGAATTCCGTGATCCCGACCTGCCTCAGCTGCTTCACGATGGACTTCGCTTCCTGCGGGTCCATACTCAAGGTCAGATAGGATTCCGCCGCCGGATAGTCATGTTCCGCCGGCGTGGCCAACCATTTGATCTTCCGTCTCTTCATGGCTTCCCTCTTTGAAGGCATCTTAGCCCACACTCACCCGGTTCCGGCCTTCGTTCTTGGACTTATAGAGCGCCTTGTCCGCGGCAGACATCATCGTCTGCAGCGTGTCCTTAGCCGGGCCGAACTCCACCACACCGAGGCTGACCGTCAGGAACACCCGGTCCGGACCGAACACCATCGGCAGGTTCACCACCTCTTCCCGGATGCGTTCCGCCAAGACCAAGGCCTGCTCGAGGCCGGTCTCAGGGCACAGGATAGCGAACTCCTCACCACCGATGCGGCCCAGCACATCGCTCGGCCGCAGTCTTTCCATGACCCGTCTCGTCACCGCCTTCAGCACCGTATCTCCGCTGGCGTGCCCCCAACGGTCGTTCACGCTCTTGAAATGGTCCAGATCGAAGGAGATCAGGCTGAGCGGTCGCTTATAGCGTTGGATACGGTGTATCTCCCCCTCGGTCCGCTCGATGAAAGCATGCCGGCGGAGCGTCCCCGTGAGCACATCGGTGGTCGCGATGCGCTCCATCTCCAGGCCCCGCATACGGATGATGTAAGCGAGCGCAGACATCACCAATATAGAGATGAAGATCAGTGTGCGCGATATGGTGTTATTGAGCGGAGTCTTATGCCAGCCCCCGACCGGGCGGCCTGCCACCTGCCAGAGCCCCGTCGGCAGGAAGACATCCGCGATCACCGGAGCGTGGGTGAATATCTCAGCCGAACCGAAGAACACCTCGCCCTTCGCGCCCATGCCGTCCTTGCCGCGTATGGCGAACTCCACATAAGGGTCGTCTTCCAGTATCGGGATATGCCGGACGAACTTCGGATAATCCAAGAGCACCGTCACGAAGCCCCAGAACCTGCGCACCTTACCGGTACCCAGATAGATAGGATCCCGGGCGATCAAGCCCGTACCGCCTTGCACCAGGGTAGTCGGACCCGCGAGCCACACCTGGCCCTGCTGGATCGTCTGCAACACCACCGTCCTCTGGTCCGGCAGCGTCAGCAGGTTGAGACCGCGCACCGAACCGGCTGCGGACTCGGGATACACGTATTTCACGATGCCGTTGGGCGAGAGCTGTATCTCCCGTATCAGCGGTAGGCCGCGGCTCAACACCGAGCTGATCTTCTGGAATTCGTCGTCCTGGATGTCAGGCTTCGTCAGGATCAGGGCTTCGAAGGCGTTGAGCGCGCTCAAGTTCAGGGATATCTCCCGTTCCAGGGCCGCACGCACGGTCTGCACCTGCTCCACTACCCGGTTCCGTTCCCGGACCTGGAAAGTCACGTCTTCCAGATGCACCAGGTAATAGCCCACGCTGCTCGCGAGCAGGAAGATGAGGATCGCCGCCGCCAGCGGCGAAGTCCAAGGCTTGTTAGGCAGCTCCAGCATGGCGGGGTCCCGTATGGCACCCATCCTTAGGGCGATTCGAAGCAGCGATCGTTCCGTTGTCCTATAGAGAGCATCTTGCCATAGCTGGACCCGGCCGGCCTCACCCCGCGAGGCCGGCGCGTTTTGCACGCTAATTTCCGATGTATCCTATCGGCCAGAGACATCCCAAGAGAGAAGACCCGATGCCCCGTTACCTACCTGCCCTGTTGCTCAGCAGCGCCATCGCGGTATTGAGCACCGCCGCCGTCGCCAGCAACCTGACCCCGAGCGCGGTGCTCTACGGCGCCAACCAGTACAACGGCCAGGAAGTGAGCGTCACGGGCATCATCAGCCATCTCAAGCTGAACACCATGACCGACGGGAAACCTTACGAGACCTTCACGCTCTGCGATGCCAACGCCTGCCTGAGCGTGTATGCCTTAGGCGCGACGCCACACAATGATGGGGATTCCCTCACCGCGTCGGGGCATTTTTGGATGTTTGTGCAGAGGGGGTATCTAACCTTCCACAACGAACTCGACCTCGATACTGATTAAGAACTGATCTTTTCATCCCTGGCGTTGTTCCAGCCAACCTCGCTGTCCTCACGTGCATAAGAGCACGCTCCGGGTGCTCGGCCGTCTGCGCCTAGCCAGGAACGCGACTGCATGGATGCAGGAGGTAGAGCAACGCACGGAGCAGTTGCCGGAAAATCTCTGATTTTTTTAAGCGTCCGGGTAACAATGCGCTAACAAAGGCTCAAATAACTCATGCACGATAGTAGCGGAATGCAAGCTCATTCCTTTAATTGTCTTACTGTTTCCTTAAGAAACGTGCGACGTAGTGCATCACCCTCGTGCTTCCAAACATCAAAAATTATGACCGGAATTTTTTCGGCTGGAAGCTGTTCTTTAAGTGAATTGGCGACTGTGCTTTTCCCTGCTCCCCACTTTGCAAATAGCCCTATCGTAAATGGCGCGGGACATTTTATTATTATTCTAGATAGAGTAGTCGCGATCTCTTCATGCCCGAATTTTGATGCGGATAACTCACCCGTAGTCTCGAGTGGCTTATCTTTTAGAAATTCAAAATCTGTGGTGGACATTAAAGAGCCCCAATCCATGGCAGATTGCTCTCAGTCCATTTTGCACCCTTAATCCAACGTTTGCCTAGATTTAGATTGAGTTTAATGGTGCTTAGGTAGCTGTTATTTGCGCCTCCCAAAGACCTTCTTCCATGCCTTCTCGAACTCCTCTGGGTCGGTGATCCCCGCTGCCTGGAGCCCCGGGCTAATCCAGAAACACCGTCTCGGCGGCGAGTTCCTCGAAGCACAGGTTGACGGTACGTCCCAAGGCACGGGTGCGGTGCACCGTGCCGGCCGGCACGGTGCAGGCTTGCAGCGGGCGTAGCTCGATCTGCTTCCCATCCTCAAGGTCGATGACCATGCAGCCCTCCAGCACCACGAAGAGCTCGTCGGAAGCCGGATGCTTGTGCCAGCGGTAGTCCCCTTCGAACACCGCGAGCCGCAGGCAGCTCTTGTTGACGCGGTTGAGCACCATGTTCCGGTAGGTTTCGGTGACGCCGGCGGCTTCCGCGGTCAGGTCTATGACCTGCAGGTTGGCATAGCGCACCGGTTCTTCAGTGTAGCTCTTGGCGCTCGGCAGTTCACTCATGCCGTGACCTCATCAAGATCATGTCTCACAGGATATCCGTGAGGACCAGCAGCCAGTGGGGCCAGTGTGTACCGGTGATACCCAAGGCGAGCAGGCTGCCCGTCAGTGCGAGGGCCACCAAGAACGCCACCTGCCCCCAACTGAGCGGGAAGGCATTGCGCGAAGACGATGGGGAATCGGTTGTGGACATTAGATATCTCCCTCGCACAGAGGCGCAGGTCACCTATTGGCACCTACTATTTACGCCTTCCGAAGACTTTCTTCCACGCCTTCTCAAACTCATCCTGATCCGTGCTGCCGGCCGGCTTCGCCCTGTCGATTCAACCCACCGGCGCAGGCCGCAGGCCACCCATCTCGCCGCGGCAGGCAGCGAGCATGATGCCGGGTTCGATCAGCGCATCGATCAGGAAGTGCGCGGCGATGCAGGGCATGAGCTGCCGGCCCGCCACCAGGTACACCACTGCGAGCGCCGAACCCAACACCCCAGTCACGACCGTCGCGCCCAAGGTCGCGCGCAGGCTCTTGCCGAAGAGGCCCCAGATGCCGTGGGCGAGACCGAATGCGAAGCCAGAGACCAATATCTGCATCGCCACGCCTGCGCCGTGGTGCTCCATGATGTTCATGAGCGTCGAGCGGAATACCGATTCTTCCAGGATGCCGGCGAAGAGCGCCATAGGCAGCGCGAGGAGTTTGAGCCGCGAGGGCTTGAACAGGTTCTCCCGTACCGAGGGCAGCCGCAGGCTGAAGGCCACGAATGCGCCGGTGACCAGGAGCGCCAGCAGCCAGCTTAAAGGTGCGCCATGCCGCCCGGCGGCGAAGCCGATATAAGCCATGAATTTCGCCGGCGCCCCGAGGAAACCGAGTATCACGATCGCCCCTTCCACTAGCGTGAATCCGGCCAGGATCAAAGCGGCCTTCTTCTCTACGCTCATCGGCTTAGCCATGTCTCCGACCCCTGTGTGTTGTTATTGGATGCTGGAGAGGAGCATGCCATCCGCCCGGCCTACAGTGGCAGGACAATTCATCATCCTTTGAAGATGACACCTGTCATCAGCCGAGGGCGCTACCCGCGTTTCCCAAAGCGCTGCTTCCGGGCTTTCCCGGATTCGGCCCGTCTGCCTTAGCGTCTCGAGCACGCCCACTTTTGGGAAAAGCGGCCTATGCTTAAGTCATGACACCCAAGGGTCGATAGCTCCATGAATAGGCACCCGTTCAACGGCAGCCTGGAGAACAAGCGGTTCCGTACTGGGAAGCTGCACTATCAGGGCGTGGTCGAGATCGTGGAGGATAAGAAAGCGGCACGGTTCCACGCGACCTTTGGCATCCACTTGCATGATGGCCATAGCCATCGCACCAGCGAAGAGAAGCGCGTCACGATCCTAGGCGAGTTCACCACCGAACATGACGCCCTGGAAGCCGCCCTGGGCCAGGCCCAGAAGTACTACCGTTAGAGCTTGTCATCTCCGCTTTCCGAATACCTTCTTCCAGGCTTTCTCGAATTCATCCGGGTCTGTGATCCCCGCGAGGTCTTTGGCCGATAGCTCCCCTTCCCCCGTCGCGCCGCCCTGGTTCAGCTTCGCCCCTGCCGCCTGGAGGCCCGCCGTGATCTTGGCCTGGGCTTCTTCGTTGCCGCCTGCATTTTGAGTAGTACTGGAGCGCTTGCCCTTGGAAGCGAAACCCCGAGCCTGAGCGTATTCCCATACCAGCTCTGCGGGATTGCGACCCTGCTGGATGGCGTTGTTGATGATCTCCGTGGTGTTCTGTCTAACGATGGCGGCCCGGGCAGAAGGGTCTGCGTAGCCTAAGGCCTGCAACTCCCGGTCTCGCGCATCCGCTGCATAGCGGTAAGCCTCGTGATATTCCGGTTGGTTCTTGGCGAATTCCTGCTCCTGCCCCGCAGCCCAGGAAGCGTATTGCTGCACCGCGGCCCGCTGTTGGGCCGTCTGCTCCTGCTGTTGCCGCCATTGCTGCAACTCAGCCGTCGTCGCTTGGACATTCCCGAGCACATGATTTATGTATTCCAGGGGTTTGGTCTGCGGATCTGGTATCTGCTGCGCGGGCTGCTGTGGGAATTGCTGCAAACGTTGCGCCAGCTGTGCTTGCCACTCCCGGTATTGGCGCACTTCCTCGCGAAGCTGCTTCTTCTCCGCCCGCTCTTGCTGCAAAGCCTGCAGCGGTACGAACTTCTCCTGCCGGGTTTCTTTATCTGATACAGCCGCCAGCGGCGTCTCGCTCGCTTTCTCCCTGATCGGCGCTGCTTCGCCCGGCTCTTCCGGTTCGCTGACGACTGCAGGGCTCTCCGGTAGTCCCTCAGAAAGCGGGGTGGGCAACAACTCACCCCTGCTTTCGAAAAACTTCGATTCCGCTTCGTTCAACTGTGGCATAGCATTCATATCTGCTCCTGAAGTGTGGGTTCCTGCATCTGATGCGCGTATGCTTTGTTCGCCATGACTGAAACTGCCGATGCGCGTCGCAGGGATCTCCTCAGCTCCGGCTGGAAGCCGTGGCTGATCTGGGGAGTGCCCTGGCTGCTGGTCATCGTCGCTGAATCCTTCGGCAACACAGCCCATACGATCCTGTGGCCCGTAGGCTTCTCCCTCGTCGGTATGGCGTGCCTCGTGAACGCCCGCCGCTGCGGACGGCGTCATTGTCTATACACAGGGCCGCTATATCTCCTGTCGGCGCTCGCGTCCCTGCTCTATGGCATGCATCTGTTGCCCATCGGCGTCCATGGCTGGGACTGGATATTGGGCATCACTCTGGGAGGCACGCTCTTCTTCTGTTGTGTCCTCGAACCGGCTTTGGGAAGATACAGCGCCCGCGACTGATCTGGCATCGCTCATGTCATAAGACATCTGTGGAAGGGGCTAAATGAGTGGGAGGGGATATGACTGCATCCAAACTTGGGGTTCTTGCTGCACTCCTGCTCGCCGGTGGTCTGCCGCTGGCCGGCATGGCCGACACCCTCAACCTGTTCCTGATCACCACCCATGATCATGTCTATAGTTACGACGACGTGACCCCACCCTATCCGGGGCACGGTCCCATCCTCGGCTACGAGCAGTCAGACCTGGATACCCTGATACAGCGGCAATGCGCGGCTCAAGCTCAGAGCACGCCAGCGCCCAAGCATGGCGCCCGTCCCGTGCGCGCGCCTTCCTGCCGCGAGATACAGAGTCAGGCGCAGATGAAGTTGATCGCCTCCATCCGCCAGAAGAAGCTTGGGCGTGATCAGCTCGACCAGGACATGTATTTCTTCAAGGTGGTCCCGCTGCCCATGCCGCCCGTGGGCGTGATCATCCCGCCGAAGAAGGTCTATACGGATGACGACCGCGCGGCCATGTGCCGCATCGCCGAATACAACTACCACCGCATGGCAAACATGCTGTTCGCGGAGGTGGATGTCTGGAAGAAAGGCGCCAAGGGTATAGACCTGTTCAACTCCTCATGGCTCGCCGCCATGGAGGACCTCTATCCCGAGCAGACCGGGCTCTTCGCCATGCAGGCCATGACGCTCAAGGACCCGCACACCATGACAGGTGAAGCGCTGCACGCGGAATACGAATCCACCTGGCGGCAGATCATCGGCATGCCGGATGATTCCTACTGCCAGAAGAATCAGATCCAGGGTATCTAAAGTGACCAAGATGCGTTTCACAAGTCTTCTGATAGTTATTCCCGTCCTGCTCGGTGGCTGTGCGGTCGTCAGCCACGATCGCACTGCCGAACCTGGGATGGACGCGATTATCGGTAAGTCATTCGCTATCCAGAAAGACAGCTTCCTGATTGAGAGCTACTGCAGCAGTGACTACACGACCGAGAGCTGCCTCTTTATGCAGATCGCAGGCGGTTCGATCGAGAGAAATCCCAGCAGACTCGGTGGTTACAGGGCTACAGTGGAATTGCCCGGCACTCTCGCCGATTACGGTGCTCGACGGGATGCCGTTAATGACGAACTCGTGGAGCGCTCAATCTTCGGCAGCACACGTCACGATATCGTCGCGACTGTGCCTAAGGGCACTGTCATCACGGTTACGCGCGTGGTGGACAAAGCTGAAGGTGAATCGGGCCGATGCTGGGTGGTATATGGAAGCATCCTCTCTCAGTCGGGCACTTCGATTCAGATCGGCGCCTGTCGATATGCTGCGCAAGGCCAGCCGATGTGGTTTGAGGCAGAATACAAACCAGCAGGCGCCAATCACCCGCAACCTCTGCCTGAGTTCCTGCTGCCTGTCTCGCCCTAGCGTTGATATTTATTTTTGCTGATCCGCCCCTTAAGACACACTACCAGGGTCTCTCATGATGCATACCGGACGCTTAGCGAGCGCAATCCTTCTCTTATCGCTGCTTGCCGGTTGCGCCACTGCGCCGGAGAAGACGAATTCCTATCCCGTGGATCTCTCGAGTGACTGTGCTTCGAGGGCCGCTGTCCCGGCCTTAGGGGGCGGCGACACGGGTTTGATCCTGTTCACCCTGATGCTCGGCATAGACACCGTCGTCTATACCGGATGTGAGATAGCAGACCTGTTTCAACCTGTGCCGGACTCGGTCGTGGCCCATGGCTTCTATCATTCCGGCGACGGCAACTTCTTCGTGGCGCTACCTCCGCCACCGGCTGACGGGAAGAAACCCATCATCGAGATTGCGGAGCGGCAATCGTCATCGGAAGACTATGTGGCTCTCCATTTCGAGGAAGGCCATCGGCCCGTGCTTTCAGGAGTGGTCGCTTACGGCATCGATGTGGCCCTGAAGCTGGATGAGCCCTACCGCTCCATGTCGCCGGAGCAGTTCGCCACGCACGTGTTCTCCGGCGATTCGCCGTTCACGGATAAGCGCGCGATCGCAGCGCCACACCAGCTGTATCGGGAGCAGATGACCCTGGATGGCAAGCCCACCATCTTTTGGGCGACGCCCAATCCCGTGATCTCATCACTCGATACCGGGTCGGGAAGCCATCCGGTCTATGTGTTGGCCTACGTCATCAAGAAGGGTCCGCGTGCAGCTCTATTGGTCATCTTGTGGCATGGCGATTGCCCGAGATGTTCGACGGGCTCTGAACAGGACATCCGCCAGATGGATCCCGGCATCGCCCGTTTCGTCGAGTCTTTCCGTCTGAATGATTCTGGCGATGAGGGGCCTTGATCCGCCACCGGACTAGCTCTCTGCAGTCAGCCATGCCATCGCCGCTTCACGCTGGGTGAAGAGCTTGACCATGTAGCCCCGGTTATTGGCCACGTCGTCGAAGAACGTGTATTTGTCTATGTGCATCTCATCGGTGGGCACCAGCAGCGCCATCTTGGTGTTGCGTGGCACCTCGCCCAAGGTGAAGAGATCAGGCAGCTTGAAGAGGTCTGAGAAAGATAGCTCGAGCACGGCATCGGAATAATCCACCAGCGCGCCGGGTATCTCATGCTCCTTGATCCAGTGGATGCCCTCGCTTATCTGCGCGAGCACATCGTCTGTCGTCGTCACGCCATTGGATTCGACCAGCAGCAGGTTTTCCGCAGCCGAGTGCGCCATCTTCCAAGTCATGCAGATCCCCCCGTACCCCTGCTGCCTATGGTAACGGAATACCTGCCGCTTTGATTGGGCGATCGCTTCGCGTACCTGATTGTGTCAGGCTCAGGTCTGTATCTGACCTTGGGTTTGCGCTCTCGTCTTTTCCGCCTGCGCTCCTTTCAGCATGGTCGAAGCATTCAGATTCGCTATCTGTGCCTGCTCTATAGGGTTGAGTGGCGCTTGCGGCGGCGCACCCGCCGGCGGCTGCGCTTGTTGTTTCAGCTTCTGCACCATGGCCTGGGGGAAAGGTGAGTAATCGAGGGCGATCAAAGCTGCCTGGGGTGTGATGAGCTGCGGCAGCTGACCCGCCAGCAGCGTGAAAGCCTCCCAGGTCCGTTGCTTCACGTTCGGCGCCGTGGGTGCCTCATCCACGATCACGTCGTACTCCACCGTCGTGTCGTCATACACCAGTGGCACGTACTGCACGCCTGCATCCCCAACGAGGCGTATCAATCGGCCCTGGGGGATGTATTTACGGATCATGGCCAGGATCAGGCGCCCCTGTTCCTTGCGGTAGCGCCGCAGTCCGTCGAATAGATAGGCGAGCATGTTGAGTCCAGACTGCCGCCGCCCCTCCTCCATCACTCCGCTGGGATCCAGCGCCTGGGAGAGGCCCATCACTTCCGAGTTAACCCCCGCCACTGCCTGGATGGATTGGCTGCAATACTGCATCAGGCTCATCATCTGTGGCGGCATCTGGCTCACCGGCCGCGGCATGATCTTGTTGGCCGCGATGGCCCCCTCCGTCATGGCCACGTTCCGCGACGGGTCCGCCCAATCTTCTTCCGCCTGACGCAGGTTCACGAACGCATCCGGCTCATACAGAAGCCCGCCCTTGCCCGAGGTGCCCACGATCTCCAGCATCGAGGACATGAACTTGTTGGTCCAGCGCTGTGGATCCTTCATGGCCCGCACGATGCCGTACCAGCATTTGAGTTTCCGGTCCCGCTTCGCCGTGATCGCCTTGTAGGTGAAGCTATCTCCCGTGGGCGTCGGCTTCGTCTCCAGGAGTTCGTCCCCTGAGAAATACATCCGCTGGTAACTCCGCCGCTTCTGCTTCAGCACCGGCACGCCTTCCAGCAAAGCCTTCACTTTCCCGTATTCCACTGCATCCAGCGTGATCAAGCCTTGGGCATCCGGCTGCAACTTGTGCGCGGGTAGCAAGAAACTTCCCTGCTCGTCGGGGGTGTTCAACATCAGGAAGGTCCGCTCCGGACCGAGCTGCTGCACCGGCACCCGGTACACCGGCTCATACTCCCACCATTGGAAGTCGTGGATGATGACCTTGTCCCCCTCACCACCTTTGCGCCCACCTGCGCCGGAATCCGCCCGGTAGAACGCTGCGGCGATCACATCCACCGGACTGTCAGCCTCCCGCGATCCATCCGGTGCTTCAAACTCGCCGTCGGGCCATAGCTCCTGGGCATCCTTCCGGCCATAGACCTTGGAGCGGCACACCCACTTCGCGTCCGCATGGTTCTTGCGCGTCGCCGCCGGGTCCACATCCATCTCCAGCGGGTCCACCCGGGTGATCTCGATGCGCCCGTCCAGATCCAGGTCGTAATCTAGCTCCGTATCCGTCCAGCCCTCGCCGCACACCGTCGCGTCGTAGAAAGCCTCCGATTCCTCGTGCTCGGCATCGCATTCTTCCCGCACCCATTCCGCCGCAGCGGTCAGCACCTCGCTTACCGCCGAGTTACCCACCTGCCGTGGCAGGTAACTCACCTCCTGGCGGTTGCTCACCTCGTGCCCTGCGATGGCATCTGCCACCGGCGCGATGGTGTTGAAAGTCGTCCGGGGTCGCAGCGAATCGTCCATCTGCGCCGTGTCCTCCTCGCTCCACTGGTGACCCGCCGTGAAGGCGAAGTCCTCCCGGGCGTCCGTCCGCCATTGCCGGCGCTTCGCCACCGAGCGGGCCAGCAATGTCTGTGCTTCTTCGATTTCCATGAGCATCCTGTTAAGAGCTTGGCTGTGAGACTATGGAGACCGGTCCACTGCCTTGGGAGAGAGTCATGCGACTGTCATCTATAGCGGCTATGGCTGGGATGATGTTCTGGCTGGGCGTAGGCGATGCCCTCGCAGCACCCGTCGAGCTCGTCTGCACATATCAATCCACCGATACCCATCTCTACATCGATGTGGACGCCGCGACGGCCGTCTGGTTCAACCAGACCTTCAAGGCGCAGATAACCGATACCCAGGTACATTGGTCCGGCATCATGGTGACCGTGCTTCCCGACCGTGGGCCTCAGATCGATGCCACCTTCGATCGCGACACCGGCACGCTCGTCGTGACTTTGCAGGCTGGGTCAGATCCCGATACCGGCAGGAGCTGGGGAGGTGGGACCACCACCTACGCTTGTACCAAGGCGCAGAAGATACTCTGAGACTGGAGCCGACCATGAACAGCGTACAAGTCGGACAGAAGAGCTATGAGATGCCCCCGCATGACGGGTTCACAGTCGCGCATTTCATCACCGTCACCGACGTCGACCGATCGCTTCGGTTTTACGAGACGGTCTTCGGAGGTCGCGTCCTGAGCCGAGGCGACAGCAAGGGCGCGCCCGGATACATCCAGATCGCGAACACCTGGCTCATCGTCAACGTCGGCGGCGGGCCAACCCCTGACAAACCCTCGGTGACCCTCAGCGTCCTGGCCGACCCGGACAAGATCGACAGCTTCATGAATATCCGCGTCGCGGATATCCATGCTTGCTATGAACTGTGGAGGAGCCGCGGAGCCGAGTTCATCACCGAGCCGAAAGATAAGTACGGCGAGACGCGATGCTACATCCGCGATCCTGACGGTTATATCATCGAGGTCGGGCAGACCAAGCCTGAGTTCGCCTACGGTTGACGCCAAGCAGACGGGAAGTAGCGCATGTACAAGATGATCAACATGGGTAAGGTCCGATTGCTCAACGTCGTGGCCGAAGCCGCCCTCATCGTCTTCAGCATCCTCTTGGCCCTCTACACCAACCGTTGGCGCGAAGACCGTGCGGCCCATCAGCGGGTGGACCGCGACCTCACCGCCATCCATATCGAACTGCAGCAGAACCGTGCTCTTGTCGCGGACGTTCTTCCTTACCAAGAGCAGGAAGTAGAGAACTTCGGGAAGTTCTTGGCTCGCCCGGATATCGAGCGGATCGTGCACGGCAAGAACATGTTCCAGGTCATACATGACAACCGGGAAGAACTCGCGTTCCACGGTATATGGCATCCCCATGTGACGCCCTCGACTCTATCGGACACCGCTTGGAAGACCGCCGTCGCCAACGGCGACCTGCCGTTGATCAACCCGGATCTGGTGAAAAGCCTGATCGATTACTACAGTTTTCAGGAAACGGGCCTGATGAGCGACATCAGCACGACCGGCCAGCTCTACATGTCGCCGCCGCCCTATGATCGCAACCAGACCCTGGCGATGCTCTATACCATCCAGGGCACCTTCACCCAACTCGCCGACCACGGGACCAGTCTTCTGCACCAGGCGGACGAGACTCTGGAGATGATGCCCAATAAGTGACTCAGCGGCTCATGAACGAACTGCCACGCCGCTGACTCCCACGCTCGATCTGCGTCGCTGCTTTCCCCTCCTTCACCGTCACCGCCCCCGTCCTGAACGCATCCGCTCCATGGCTCGACCAGTCATGCACCGGATGCGGTAAGTAGGACTGCCGACGCTCGTTGAAATCCCGGTGATAACTCTTGAGAGCTCTTAGCCCCTGCCGGCACTTCTCTGCATCGAACCAGCACCGCGGCAATAGATTGCGCACCGACTCGATACCGTCTTCTACCGCAAGCCGGGGCGCTACCTTGAAGTGGATGCCGAGACCCCGCGCCACTTCCAGCCGCGACTTGCCGGTGCCCAGCTCGCGTGCCGTGATGTCATGGGGCGCCCAATGGGTGCCATATACATAGCCCCGCTCCTGCAAGACCTTCGCGTAGTGGGCGAGCCCCTCGCCGTTGCACTCGTAGTAATCGATACAATGCTGTTCGAGCCCTGCCCGCTGGGTGAACCAGATGGCCGTACTGTCGCCTATACCTAAGTCCCACCAGGTATCCACCGAGAGTTCCGACTGATAGGGGACCTTGGTGACCCGACCCTCTCCCTCCGCCTGCTCCAGGATCTTCCCGTAATAGCTCCCCTCGTTGGCCGCCTCGAAGGAGCAGTAATACTCCTGCCGGATCAGCGCTTCGCTCATGCCGCTCGCCCGCTCTTCGCTGATGGCTTCTGGACTCAGGATTCCCGTATTCGCGACGGTCAGTTGTTCGCAGAACCAGTCTCCACGATGACGGGCGATGTCGAAGAGCTCGAAGCCGTGGTTCTTGCCCCGCGGGGTATAGATAAATGCCGCCCATCCACCGTTCTCAGCCAATATCGGCCGCACATAGTCCCAAGCACGCGGATCGGTGAGTGACCATTCGCTAAAGACCACCCCGACGGGGTTGGCTCCCACCAGTCGATCGTAATTGTCCGATCCCACCACTTGCCAGACTGATCCACAGCGTAGCTCCATCGTCATCCGGTCGTTGCGTATTCCCGCCCTGATCTCTGGCGGGAAGGCCTGGTCTATCAAGCGCCGGCCCGCACTATCGCGTCCTTCCCACACCACCATGCGCCCCTGGGTGGCTGTCGGCAGCATGTGCCAATAGGTGCCGATGCGCTGATGCGTCGCCACGGCCGTCCAGTTGATGGCCGTGGAATCCTTCCCCGCCCGCCGATGCCACACCGCCACTGCGCGCCGACCGCCACCTTCCAGATAACCCCACAGAGAGCGCTGATGCGGACGCGGTCGCCACCCGTTAGGCAGCGTGACTTCGGGCATCTTTCTTATATGACCGCTTAGGTCGCTGCAGCGCCTCGGTCAGCTCTTGTTGCTGAAGCGAGGCCGTGATGGCAGGTTTCGGCGCAGGCCCCTTGTACACTCGGCGGCGTCCCGTCGCGGATTCCCGGCTCGTCACATACACCCGTCCGCTGCCTTCGCAGCGTGCACAATCCCTAACCTGCGCCATGCCAAGCGTCCCGTGATCCTTTCCGTCGCCCCGGCACCAGGGACAGCTTTCGGTTTCATGTTGCACTTCCACCCTGCTTCTCCTCATTGAACCGTGCGATGGTCACTTTCAGTTCGCTCATAGCGCTTTTTTTCTCTTGTTGCGACGCAGCTCCTAACTTCCTGTGGCCCAGCTCCAACAAAACGCGTCCTGCTCCGAACCTCACACAAGAATTTGGGTCATCCAACAGATCCAGCAATGTCTCTACTGCCTTAACCGTGTGTGCTTGCGCCAGCGCTCGAACATTCGTCCAAGGCCTGCCGCGCACACCCGTGTGCACCTTCACCGGCGGTTTGGAAGCTTCGGAGCCTGCTATGGCGCTAGGTGGCGCCAGGTCCATGAAGCTGCCGGGCACGGCTCCGCCATACCGGCGAGGTCTCGTCGGATCTTTCTTGGATGTCATCGTTGGATTCTCGTGCAAGCCCGCGCCGCCCTTGGAACTTTGGGCTAAGGGCGCAGCTCTATTTGGTTACATAACGCCATAAACCATATGTCCAATATTGGACATAAGCTGTCTTGAGTCGCCTAGACTGAAAGTGCGGAATGGATTCCCCGCAAGGACGCAAACTCATGGATAGATGTCTGCGTGCGTGTTCGCTATGCATCGCCCTGTCGTCATTGGGCCTGCTCATCACTGCTTGTAACGTCGGGCAAAACGACAGCACCGACGTGTCTGTGCAAGGCAACTGGAGCGGTACTTATACCGCTGCGGGCGCCAGCAACGCGATCCCGGTCTCTGCTCTCGTCCAGCAGGATGGGCCGGCTTATCTCTTCGACACCACCGGCGTCGTCTATCGGCTGCCCTCCTTCACCGGGAGCGAGAAATTGTCCGGTTCCGTCACCGCTTTTCCGGCCATGGGCTACCGCTTTGCCGACGGCACTTCTTCGAAGCACCTCGAGATGAGTGGCACCGCCTCAGATGAGCAGATCGCTGTCAGTCTGGAGGGTGGTGACACCCCGCAAGAGGGGCGCTCAGGTCAGGCTTCATTGCTGCCTTTCGCGAGCTACTTCGGAGAACCCTCTGTGCTGGGAGGCCAGTGGATGGGGTATTACCTTTCCCCTACGCCGGTATCTCTCGATCTCACTGTCCTACCCGATGGCAGCTTCTCAGGCGACGATGCCTACGGCTGTCACCTGCAGGGGCAGCTTGCAGAGTTGGGAGAGCATCAGAGCCTGTTCGCGGTCACCATCCAAAGCACCGGCAGCTCACCGACCTGTGGCGGGATGCTTAAGGGTCTTGCCCATGAGAACTTCCTATGACACCCTCGATCTATTCCAGGGTGCCCTGGGCACTTACTACTACTTCTGCGTCTCGAACTCGAAGAGCGCTTTCGTCGCCGAGTTCAAGCTGCAGTGAAGAGCTCGCTAACCTAGCCTCCCATCTTGCTCCGCCAGACCGCTATCTGGTTTCGGAGAGCCTGGGCATCCGGCACATCCGGCATGAGGAATAGATACCGACTCATGCTGTCGATGGCCCCTGTGTACCACCCTGTCGAACCGAGGATGTTCGCCCGCTTGAGCAGCCCATCGGGCCAGCAGGGATAGATCCTTATGGCTGCCAGATATTCATCCCCCGCATCGTCCAGATCGCCCCTGGCGTAATCGCTCTCCGCCGTGGACTGATGCTTCTGGGCTTCATCAGGCATGGGTGGTTTATCCTTGAGCGCGAGCCAGCTCTGGCAATCCAGCCTGAACTTCTCGAAGTCCAGCGCATTCCTCCGGTCCAGATCCTGCCGCGCATCCAACACCAGTATCCTCAAAGCATCTGCCGCGGATTGCGCATCCGTCTGCGACCAGCTGGAGGAGAGCCAGAAGTACTGCTTCATGTCCTGGTATTCGGTATAGCTGAGCTTCCAGGCCGGATATTCCATCGGGCCGCCCGGACTGTAACTGATGGTGATGCTGTCGGGCATCACGAGCACGAGCTCCACCACTTCTTGGGTGTTGGTGGAAGGGTCCGTGTAGTTGATCGCCCGCACGTTGCCAGGTCTCACGTCGAAATCCATGTGCCGCACCAAAGGAGTCTTCTCCACCTCATCCCGGAGCACAGTGCGCGCCTGGATCACCTGCGACGAATCGTCCGGCGCCGAATTGATCGGTTGATCCTGGTCATCCGCGGGTGCGACCCCCGAATAGGCGCTGCATCCTGACAGCAGGAGCGCAGACGACATCAGGAGACCCCACCCCATGGATCCCATCAGCGAAAGACCATCACGCGTCTTCATTACCCCACTCCCAAACTGCCCCGTATGCCCTACTCGTACTCGGCCACGGCAAGCTTGTCAATGAATCGGGCGAGGACCCCTGCCGCTCTGCAACCGGTCACTCAGGTGGTGCCCTCCATGTGCCTGGATTCCCGATGGATCCAGGCGATGCTCAATCACTACTCGTTTTGCTTATACTGACACTGGCTCTTGGAATGGATTCACGAAGGGAAGCGCCATGCACCGGCTCTTCAAACTGCTTCTATCTCTCGCAATGCTGGCGGCTGTGTCAGGCTGCCCGGACCAAGGCGATTCGGGCCCCGCCCAAGTCCAAGGTCTCTGGAGCGGGACCCTTGAATTGCAACCATATGCTGTGGGCTATCGCACCACTAGCCAGGTATATGGAGCGATCCAGGAGGATGGCTACGGATTCATATACGATCTGAATGGCAACTTTATTAGATTGCCGCCACTTTCCGATGTACAGACGATAGACGGCGATGGCCGTGAGATCTATGGTTGCTTCACTGGTGGTAATGCTTGTGAGCAAAATTACTATCTATACAATGGTGAGGGCGAGAGTCTCATCCATGTCATTGGCAGCGCTTACCAAGATTTCATCATCGCTTCATTTTCGAGACCTATTACACCATTGTGCATAGGATGCTCTGGGTTGTACTTGCCGTACTCCGTACCGAATTCCAATTTCAAGCTGACACCCTATATGCCCTATGCAGGCAGCCCAAGCCTCATCCCAGGTCAATGGCAGGGGGAATATCTCAACTTCAAATTGAGTGTGGATATCGTCGTCGCTGCGGACGGCAGCTTTTCAGGCTCCGACGCTTTCGGCTGCTCCGTGACAGGCTCCATCAAACTCATCCAGGCCGGGAAGAATCTTTTCTCGGTCTCCGTCAAGGGCGCTTACTCGTTTAACTATATGAATTGCTCGGACACCCTCACTGGACTCGGTTATCTGAGCTCGACGGGCTCTGGTCAGTTTAAAGACGTCGCCGGTGTCTACATGATCCTGGGCTATTCTGATGGGCTCGACGCCTATGTCGCCGAATTCAAGGTCCAATAGCCGGCATCAATCCAGTCTTTCCATCTGCCTGAATGCTCTGCAGGTCTGACTGAAGCTCAATCCCTGTTTCGACTTCTGCTTCCCGAACACCCAGATGCCATTCCGCTCATCTGCCCCATAGGGGCAGTGAGCGAAAGGTCCTGCGAGCTTGTAAGCATCGAAGCCTTCTTGCAGGACGCGGCGATACGTCTCCCAACCGAATCTCATGTCTCAATCCATATCCTCTTCGCTCGAGCTATCCACCACCGGATCTTCTTCCGGCGCCTGGTTGAGGCTCGGCCCCTTGGGCGGGTTGCATTCCCCCACCGCCGGCGTCTCGTAGGGACTCGCGGACGTGAAGGGGTTCTTGCCACCTTTGTTGGTCGGGGACTTGCCCTTCACTGACTTGCTCATGGAACTGCGTGGATCCTTCTTTCCCATCTTCATGCTGCTCTCCTCATAGAAAAACGCAGCCCCGCATAGAGCGGGGCCGTAGGCTTGAAATCGGAGGCCTTAAGAGCCAAAACCAGGCCGGATAGGGGATTCTGGCTGTTGAATTAGCTTGAATACATTATGTAACATGCTATAATGTCACATAGATCCCTGAAAGCCCTTGTCTCACAAGGGCTTTCAACCAAAAACGAGAAATCGCCAGGGACACCATGACCGACGCCGAGATAGAGCGCAAACGGATCGCCAACCTCACGCGAGTCATCTCGCGGGCATTGGACGCCTGCGGCCAGATGAGCCGGGAAGCCGATGCCGAGCTCGAGATGCTCCTCACCGGCCCCCATGCCAAGGCTGTGGCCTTAGGCATCCTCGAATTCCATACCGCCACCGCCCAGGCTTTTGCCCGCGGTGCCCGCCTCTGGCACCCCTTCGGCGGCAAGGAAAATCTCCTGTACGAACTGGTGGCTGACCGCAGCGACCTCGGCATCAAGCGGGTCAAGAACCTCCTGGATGCCGGCTGGGATCCGAACCTGGCCCTGCCCGGTTCGCACCGCACTGCCCTCATGCAGGTGGCGAACAACAGCGGTTCGGGTAACCGGACCCTCGTGTCCCTCCTGCTCGCGGCGGGCGCCGATGTGAAGCTCACTTCCGTGAGCGGCCAGACGGCTCTCGACTATGCCCCCCTGGTCATGCGCAACTTCATCAGCGCCTTCCTCATGGATGTCGCTCAAGACACCACCAACCGCACGGGTCGCAAGAAAGCCAGCTGAACCTACTAGCCAACCGAATATGAAAAAGGCCGCTGTGAAGACAGCGGCCTTTTCGTTTGCCGGACGCGCACATCCAGCCTGGCGGAGATTCTCGGAAACTTACGCTCGACCGTCAACCCTCCCCCTATCCCCGCCGGGATGTGACTACCCAAATAAGTGACAGCGTTTGATTTACCCCCGCCTCTGTTCTACCTTTAAGTGAGTGTCGGCTACATGACCGAATCTATCGGCCGACGGGAACAAGGCCCGTCGAGCCTTTTAAATAAGATTATCGGGGTGCTTCCCATGTCCAGTGCTGAGACTTCGCGGATCTTCATGCGCTATAGCGAGAGGCGCGGGCTTTATATGCCTGATGCCCCGGTCATCGCTGGTGGCAAGGACGGCAGTTACGCCTTCGAGCACCAGAAGGTCACTGCCTCCGGCCAGACCCCCACCCATACATTCGACGAACACATCTTCATGCTGCCCCTGGGCGACGAACCCGTGCCTTACAGCAGTCGACTCAATGGCCGCCCGTTCAAGGGTCTGATCGAGCCAATGGGTTTCCGCTTCCTCGCGGCGGGCGATTCGCTCTCCACCACCTGGGAAGCACCGTTGGAAGGCATCTTCCTGACCATCCATCCCGACATGCTGCATCGCGCACTGGGCGAAGAGACCTCCACCCCGGCGATCGAGCTCGTATCGAACATCACGCCACATCGTGACTCGTTGCTGACTCACCTCACGCTGGCGATGCAATCCTATCTGTCGGCTGGCCGACTGGCGGGCAGGATATTCGAGCATTCCCTACTGACCGCCATCGCAGCCCACCTCTTCACTGCATATGGACGCGGGACGCGTGGCAAGAACCGTAACGCTCCGCTGACCCGCCAGAAGCGCGCGCGTGTCGAGGATTACATCCGGCAGAACCTTGGATGCGACCTCAGTCTCTTCGAGATCGCGTCAGTCGTCGACATGAGCCCGCATCAACTCAGCCGCACCTTCCGCGCTACCACCGGCCAAAGCCTCTGGCAGTTCGTCATCGAATGCCGGGCACGTGAGGCCATGCGCATGATGAATCGAAGCGGCACACTATCGCTTTCATACATCGCCCGCGCCTGCGGCTTCGAGAGCTATTCCCAGTTCATCACCGCCTTCCGCAGGGTCTTCGGGCAGTTGCCAAGCGAGTATCGTCGTACCCACGGCATGTGACACCTACGCCCGTTCGCGATTTACCAATACTCGCGTCTTGATTCCCTAACTCCGCGCAAGAAACCGAAACTGCTGTTTCCCCGCCTCCTATAGCATCGAGCCCATATCCAGGGGTTCCAGAGACCGGTGCGGCAGGAAGGGAGACACACCATGCGCAAATTGATCTGGCTTTTCGGATTGTTGCTCTCGTTCATATTCCTCGCCGCATGTGGCACCGGCAGTTCCAGCAGCTCTAGCTCGAGCTCCAGCGGAGACTGGTACTTTGTATTTAACTGCAACGGCGATTCGGAATGCCTCACCACCAATGCGGCAGGCACGCCATCCGGCGTCCTCGATGAAGGTCCCGAAGAGGTCAACTGCACCCAGCTCGTGCAGTTCGCCCAACAGTTCTGGGGTTCCGCTGCGACCTATTCCTGCACCCAGAACCCCAACGGAGGCAGCACCGGGGCCGTTACCATCACCAGTTTCACACCCACCAGCACTGCTCCTGGCAATAACATCACCATCACTGGGACCAACTTCCCGACCGACATAACCGGCATCACCGTGACGATCAACGGGGTCACAGCCACCGTCGTCAGCGCCACCAGCACCCAGATCGTCATAACCCTGCCCGTCATGGGCGATTTCACCGGACCGATAATCGTGAATGGGACCTCGAGCGGCACGCTCACTGTGGTCAATCACTTGTATGCGGTGACAGCGTCCAGCTCGCAGTTTGTCGCGGTCGGCGCCAGCGGCACCATCATCACCTCGCCCGATGGATCGACTTGGACACTGCGCACCTCCGCCAACTCGAACCTCCTCAACGGCATAGCCTGGTCCGGATCGGAATTCGTCGTAGTGGGCGGGAACGGCACGCTCCTCGAATCGACGGATGGTGTCACATGGGTAGCAGGGACTTCCGGCACTACCAACAACCTCTTCGGCGCCACCTGGTCCGGCACCCAGTTCGTGGTGCTGGGCGCAGACGGCACCATCCTCACTTCGCCCGACGGCGGGATATGGACAAAGCAGACCTCAGGTACCACCCAGACCCTGGGTAGTGCCATCTGGTCTGGATCGCAATTCGTAGCGGTCGGTAATGACGGCACCATCCTCACGTCACCGGATGGCGTCACCTGGGCGATCCAAGCCGCGGGTTTGACCACCGACACCTTCTATCATGTGGCCTGGTCGGGTTCGGAATTTGCTGCAGTGGAAGGCAGTAGCACGAATACGCCGGTGGGAGGCTCGCTGCATACCTCCACTAATGGCACTAGCTGGACCTCACACGCGCTCAGCACCAGCAACGCCTTGTATGGTGTCGTCTGGTCCGGGACTGAATTCGTCGCGGTAGGCTTCGATGGCACTATCCTCACGTCGCCCACCGGGACCACCTGGACACCGCAATCCTCAGGCAACACCAACTCCCTGAATGCCATCACCCATTCCGGATCCACCTACGCGGTGGTAGGCGGCTTCGGCACGATCCTCACCTCGACCAACGGGACCGCCTGGACACTCAGGGCCTCGCCTTAAAAACCCATAGATCACCTCTCCTCCGGGCATGTTCCCCATGTCTGGAGGGAGTTGCTGCGCAGCTCTCGTTCGGCTTGTCATGTTTCAGAACGTATCAGTTCGGCCGTCAACCGTAGTGTTATCGCGGACGTATACTTGAGTGTACCCACCACGCAGTGGGGAGGTCCGCCATGAACAAGCTGCTTCTGCTTATCTGTGCTTCACTCTTCGCCGCTCTGTCGGTGACAGCTGCGTTCGCCGATGACCAGTCCATCTACAAGTGGACCGATGCCCAGGGCGTCGTGCATTACAGCGACAAGCCACCCAAGGAAGCCGCCGCTGATCTGCAGACCCTGGAGCTGCCGCCCTTGCCGCCCCAGGATCCGGTGAAGATAGCTGCTGCGGAAGCCGCTCAGGCCGCCAGCACACTGGCGACCCTGCAACAGCTCCAGGCCCAGACCGCACTGCAACAACAGCAGGCCGCGCTTGCCCAGCAGCAAGCTGATATCCAAGCGACTCTCGCTGCCATGCAACAGCCCGATGAACCGGCAGAGATTGCACCCATCTATGCGCTAGACGCGGGTTCTGCCTTCATCCCCCGCTCGTACCGCCGCAACCTGTACGTGCCCCACCAGTTCCCGATCCAGGCTCACCGCTCCATCCCGGTGGTCCGCCCAGTAGCCGGCAGACCGGCCATAGCCATGGTCAGCCGGCCCAAGTAGTTCAGACGACTTAACCAGCATCCGCTGAAATGAAGAAGGCCGCTGTGAAGACAGCGGCCTTTCTATTTTCCAGATGCGCGCATCCAGCGTAGCGGGATTTTTCCAAAGATGACGGAAACCGGTCAAGCCTCCCCCTTAGATAGACCTACCCCGGCAATCTGCCGGGGCGGGTTTCAATGAGACTTCAATCGGCTTTGTAGTCGCTCGGCACTTCGAACTGCGACGCTGCGATGGCGCCGGTATCCACTGATTTTACTTCTACGTGGGAGCTGAACAGCATCGTCATACCGGGCGTGGCGGCTGGTTTCTTGTCGCTGTCGTCGCTCTTCTTGCTGCCGAAGAGGCTGCCCAAGGCGCTATCCAGGGTCTGGGGATGCGCCTGCTGGGCATTGCCACTGGAAGACGCGCCGTTGGCGCTCGGTGCTCGCCCGCTTCCCACTTCACGTCCATGGACACGGGGTAGCCCTTGATGGTGTGCAGCTTATCGAAGAACTTCTTCTGGTCAGCACCGTTGATGTTGATGCTGCCCTGCCCAAAACCGTATTGCCTAATTTCATCCGGGGTTGGACGGTATCTGCATCAGCTTGAGATAGGCCTGCGAATAAGTTGCCTCCTCTTGACGCGCCTTGGCGAGTTTCGAATCCGTGGAATTCCACATGTCCGTGGTCATCAGATCCTTGCCCTTATCGCCGGTCTTGGTGTTCTCCGTCTCCACGTCCCAGGTCACGACGTACTCAGTGGTATCGAAGCCATTGATGTTCTTCGTCTGGCCCGTGGCCTTGACCGTGAACTCGTTCTTGGTGACCTTCGTGTCGTTCTCGTTCTCCTGCTGTTGCTGCTGCCTGGCCGCTTCCTTCGGGTCTTGCGGCTTGGCCTGCTGCTGCGGATCATAGATCGCATCTACGTTGTAGGTCTTGTTCTTCGGATCCAGGTCGTAATGCTTGTTATCGCCGACCAAGTAGATGTCCACGTCGAGAGAGCCGTTATCCTCATTCCTGAATTTCTGCCAGGCGCCGAGCACTGAGCCGGTGAACTTCCGCAGGTTCTCCTCGCGCTTCTTGTTGCCCTGGATGTAATCCGTGGAGGTGGTGTCATGGGAGGTGATGCCCGTCACCTCGTCGAAATGCGTCACTGTCTGGATGGTCACATCCGCCTGCGCCGCGCAGGGCAGAAACGCGAGGCAGCCGAGACCGAAGGCTGAGATGCCTGAGACCCAAGTATGGTTTTTCATGATCCGAACCCCTGATTTGATTGACCCCGATGACTATTTATAAACGACCCCGTCCGGCAACGCCAGTGAACGCCCTGCCGGCGCTTCCTCCAGCATAGGCACCTCTTGTCGGCACCCACCCAAACCAATATAAGATGCGTCCCGGTGGGAACCTAACTCATCCGGACCCCGTCAAAGACGGCGTCCCCAGCCTGGATATAAGGAAAAGAAACCATGCTCTCCGGCTCTCTCCGCTCCCTATTTGCCTGCCTCGTGGCTGGCCTCGTGTTCAGCCCCCTGGCCTGGTCCGATGACCAAGCCACGACCACCACTCAGCTCGGGACCGTGGAAGTCACCGCCACCCCCATCCCTGAGCACCTAGACAGCGTGCCCCAGAGCGTCAACGTGGTGACCCACGATCAGCTGGTGGCCCAGGGCGCCACGGACCTGCGCAGCGCGCTCGAGCTTTCGGCCGGCGTGGACATCTCGCCCGGCGGTGACCATGGCCCCGCCAGCGCCATCCCCGAGTTCCAGGGACTGCGGGAGTTCGACGCCTTCCTGCTCTTGGTGGACGGCGTGCCGGTGGGCGGCAGCTTCGACCCGGACCTCTCCAGCATCGACCTGAACGGCGTAGATCGCATCGAAGTGATCCGCGGCTCGGCCCCGGTGAAATACGGCGCCACCTCCTTCGTGGGCGTGATCAACATCATCCACAAGAAAGCCGGGGCCCCCGGTGCCGAGGGCGATGTCTCCGTCGGTTCTTACGGCAGCAAGAGCGCCGCTATCGCCACCGCCCTGAGCGACGACGGGCCGGTGAAGCAATCGGTGTTCGCCGACTACACCGATCGCGGGTACTCCGATCCGCGTGAGTCCTGGGACCGCTCCCATGTCCTGTACCGGAGTTCAGTGGGCACGGATACGGGCGAGTTCCGCCTTGACCTGGACGGCATGTCCCTGCACCAGAAGCCACCGAGCCCGGTGGTGCTGCCGGACGGCGTCACGGCGCTCTCGCCCCTGGTCCAGCCCGACTTCAATGACAACCCCAGCGACGCGAAGATGGACGAGGATCGGGTGGGCCTGACGCTGGGTAAGGACACCGATCTCAAGTGGGCCGAGTGGAGCACCACGCTCTCCAACACCTTCACCCACAACCACGACATCCGTGGCTTCATCGGTAACGACCAGCTGACCCAGCCTTGCTGCGCGCCGAACGCCCAGGGCTACAATCAGAGCCTCGATCAGACCGACATCTATTTCGACAGCCACCTGACCTTCACACCCAGCGCCAACCTCGAGTTGGTGACTGGCTTCAGCTATCTATACGGTGACGGCCAGTCCCAAAGCTCCAACTTCGGCTACTGGATCGCGCCGAGCGGCGTCAACCCGCTGGCCAGCACTTCTGTGCCGGTGACGGATGTCGCCGGGCTGCAAGACACGCGTAAATTCTTCGGCCTCTATGCCCAGGCCGACTGGACGTTCGCCCCCCGCTGGGATCTCAACGGAGGCCTACAGTTCAACCACGACCTGGAAAACCTCATCGCCAACGACTTCCCCACCGACCCCACCCAGCCTGCGCAGCTGTCGAACGATCACCGCAGTGACACGCGTCCGTCTGGCATGGTCGCCCTGGGTTACACCGTCTGGCAGCAGGACATGGATGACGCGGTGGTATACGGGAACTATCGCAACACCTTCAAACCCGCGGCCCAGACCTTCGATCCGGGTTATTCCCCCGGCATCCTCGAACCCGAGAAAGCCCAGGCGTATGAGCTCGGTGCCAAGGGCACCGCGGCGCAGGGTCGGTTCGACTGGGAGACCGAGCTGTTCCTCACCAACATGAGCAACACCGTCATCTCCACCGACGTAGGCGGCCTGCCCGGCACCGCCAGCGGCGGGCAGAACCGCTTCCAGGGCGTGGAATTGTCTGCCGATTGGCATATGACGGAGGATTGGCGCTGGCAGACCGTCTACAGCTACCACGACGCGCATTACCGCTACTTCATCAACATCACGCCCGGCGGTTTGGTGCAGGACGCCGGCCACCGCTTGGAAGTATCGCCGCACCACCTGTTCACCACCGCGCTGTTCTACATGCCCGCCCAGGGTTGGACCGGATCGGTGCTGGCGCACTATACCGGCCAGCGTTACTTCGATCCGGAGAACACAGTATCCACGCCGGCCTTCTGGACCTACGACGCCAGCATCGGGTATCGCTTCGCTGCCTGGACGCTTAACCTCGAGGGCCGCAACCTCAACAATGCGCGCAATCCCATCTCTAACAGCGAGCTGGGCAACAGCGAGTCCTACATCCTGCCCGCCCGCTTCTTCGAGCTCAGCGCCACCACCCAGCTCTGAATTAGTTAGCTTGGAAACGATTTCCCGCCCGGACCCTATATAAGTAGGGCCTGGGCGGGGTCTCCTTGCCTTTCCATATGGAAAGGCTATTCTTTTTGTGGGGGGAAGTTCCTAAATTCGCATGTGGGGAGAGGGAGATTCTCAGGCAGCACAAGGAGTTTGTGTCATGCAGCGAAAGGTTCTACAACCAAGCCTGAACGCCGGTGCGCGTGTACCTCCGGCACATATCCGAGACGAGCGCGCACGGCTCTGCTGAGCCGTCCACCGGCCCGTCTGACATAGCCAGCACCATGGCTACGCCACTGCGCGTGCTCATCGTCGAGGATTCCCTCGAGGACGCCGAACTCCTGTTGGTGGAGCTCAAGCGTGGGGGATACGACGTCAGCTATGAGCGCGTCACCAGCGAGCCGGAAGTGCGGCGCGCCCTCCAAGCCGGCGCCTGGGATCTCATCATCTCCGACTACTCCTTGCCGGGCTTCGACGGCAGGCGCTGCCTGCAGATATACCGCGAGTTCGGTATAGATGTCCCCTTCATCCTCATGTCCGGCACCGTGGGCGAGGAGATCGCCGTCGAAGCCATGAAGGGCGGAGCCCACGACTACATCATGAAAGACCGCATCGTGCGCCTCATCCCAGCCATCCAGCGCGAACTGCGCGAGGCTCTCACCCGGCGCGAACGCAAGGCGTTCCTGGAGCACATCGAGTTCATCGCCTATCACGATCCCGTCACCCGCCTGCCGAACCAGCGGTTGTTCGTGGATGAGATCGAGAAGGCCATCAAGACCTATTCCTTGCTGCCAGACACCCTGCTCATCGTCGCCGTACCAGAGATCTCCAAGTTCAGGGAGATCCGCACCACGGTCAGCGAAGCGGATTACGACGCCCTCATGAAGAAGATCGCCGAGCGCATCTGGCTGCGCTGCAAGAGCCTCGTGACCCTGGCGCGCATAGACGAATACACCTTCGCCGCCCTCTTCCCGGCCGAGAAAGGAGTGGATCACCACAGCCGTGGCCCAACATCTGCTTGCAGCCTTCGAGGAATCCTTCGAGCTGGATCCGTTTTTCCTGCACCTGGATGCCAGCGTCGGTATGGCCGTCCATGGCCTCCATGCGGCCACCGGTACCGGCCTGCTGAGGAATGCCATGGTCGCAGCTAGTCAGGCGGTGGAGCGTCGCCAACCGTATGCCCTATATTCCATCTCCGATGACCTCTCCAGCCCCGACAACCTGAGCCTGGTGGGTCAACTGCGGGATGCCATACGCACCAACCAGCTGGTGCTGCACTATCAACCCATCATGGACTTGCGCAGCAATCGCGCCACTTCCGTCGAGGCTCTAGTCCGCTGGAACCACCCGGAACTCGGCTTGCTCTCCCCCGAGAGGTTCCTGGAGCTCGCTGAAAGTTCCAGCCTCATCGTGCCCACTCACTGCATGGGTGGTGGATGCAGCCTTCAACCAATGGCGCCAGTGGCACGATGCGGGTCTCGATATAGACATGTGCATAAACCTGTCGGTGCGGAACATCCAGGACGCAGGCTTCGTGGACTACATCGCACGCCGCGCCGAGGAGCTCGGCATCTCCCCAAGCAGCTTCGTCCTCGAAGTGACCGAGAGCAGCATCATGACCGACTACGAGGCCGCAGATGCTGCCCTCACCCGCCTGCACGACATCGGATTCAAGATCGCGATAGACGATTTCGGCACAGGCCACTCTTCCCTCTCCTACCTGCAGCAACTGCCGGTGGACGACATCAAGGTGGATCGTAATTTCGTCACTGACATCTGCGAGAACCAGCAGGATCTCGCTATCGTCAACGCTGTGCTGGGTTTCGCCAATGGCCTCGGCAAGCGCCTGGTGGCCGAAGGAGTGGAGAGCGGGGAAGCCTTGGGTACCCTGCGCAATATCGGCTGCCATCTGGCCCAGGGTTATCACATCAGCCGGCCCATGGAGCGTGACGCTGCCGCCCGCTGGCTCATGCGACAACAGAGCGGCCACTGAGGGACCGCTGCACGAAGCTTACTCTGGCTTATCGTTCTTCTCGGCAGGAGCAAACTCTTCCGCCAAAGACCAGTAGATGGGCGTACGGCAGATGAGCTTCGAGACGCCGAGTGCGATGAACGCCGTCGCCATGATGGGGAAGACCATGCTCTGGTCGTTCACCATCTCCATCACGATCACCGAAGCCGTGAGTGGCGTCTGCACCACCCCCGTGAAATATCCCACCATCCCGAGCAAGACGACTGTTCCCACTGGCGCATAGGGCATGAGCGGGGCGAGATCCGCCCCTAACCCCGCTCCTGCGGAGAGAGAAGGCGAGAAGATGCCGCCGGGTATACCACTGAAATAAGAGGTGAGGGTCGCGAGCATCTTATAGAAGGGGAAACCCCAACCCATGTCTTTACCACCCATCAGCACACTGCGTGCCTGCTCATAGCCCGTGCCATAGGAAGCCCCGTGGGATACGAATCCGATGGCGGCGATCAAGAGTCCACAAGCAGCCGCGATCAGGAGACCGTACTTGCCTGTGAATGGCCGCAGGCGACGCACACCGGCGACCAACAAATAACCGAAGGTGCCGCCCAGGAGCCCACCGATGGCGCCGCACATGGGCACGGTCACCCAATCCCTGAGCTGATTGAAATGCGCGCTGCTCTCGCCGAAGTAACTGTAGTTGCCCATGAAACCGAGAGCCACGATGCCTGCGATGATCACCGCTATCAGGATCATGCCCGTGGCGCGCTCCTCGTAGAAGCGTGCCATCTCTTCGATAGCGAAGATGATGCCAGCGATAGGTGTATTGAACGCCGCCGCGATGCCGGCGGCACCACCGGCCATGATGAGGCCGTGGCGCACGTAATGCGGCGGGAAGCGCGTGAAGCGCCCCATGGAATACATCACCGAGGCGCCCACGTGGATGGTCGGGCCCTCGCGGCCGATGGAAGCTCCGCCCAGGAAACCCAGCAAGGTCATCAATATCTTGCCGATCGCCATGCGTAACGAGAGCAGATGTTTACGCAACTTATCGTCGCTGGTGCGCAGTGCTGCGATCGCCTGAGGGATGCCGCTACCCTGGCTGCCCGGGAATACCTGGCGCGTAAGGAACACCACCATCACCAAGACGAGGGGCGAGAGCAGGAAAGTCCACCAGGGGGAGTCCGCCAGGATGCGGTCGTGTAACCCCATCATCCAGTTGCTGCCCAGGGTAAAGAGCGCTGCGAGGCAGCCCACCCCCAAAGCTCCAGACCAGAATACGAGCCGTGTCTTCCAGTCCCGGACCGAGAGATACCCTAATAGACGATTGGACATTGTTCAGTTAACGACATGAATTACGTAGGAAAAACCTAGTTTAAGCGAATTCCATGCCAGCGGTCAGGTCGCCTGAATGCCCCATCAAGAGACGGCTGGGGTCGTCAACCAGAACCCCCGGCTCCCGTTCTTATCGTTTTGTAACGGACATTTTTCGCCCTATGCGGCGATTTACCATTGTGTCACCCACGGTGGGAGAACCGGCAAATGAACATGGACATGATTAAAACAGAGTCTGTCAGCGAAGCGACACTTATCCCGAACCTGCCTTCGATACCGGAGGATTACCGCCTCATCGCTTCATGGCGCTCCGCTCTGCGCGAATTCATGGCCTCCAGCAAGCGCATCCTGAAGAGCCATGGGGTCACCTCCATGCAATACCAGTCGCTGGTGGCCATCCGCACCTCAGAAGACCCGGAAGGTCTAAACATGAATGGCCTGGCCGCTTATCTAGGCGTGCGCCATAACAGCGCCGTAGGCCTGGTGAACCGGCTGGAGTCCTCTGGGTTGGTACAACGCCTCCGTTCTGAACGTGACCGGCGCGTCGCCCATCTGCGCCTCACCCCCTCAGGCGAAGTCACCCTGCGGGAGCTCGTGGAAGCCCACCGGGAAGCCCTCAATGACATCCGCCCCGAGATGCGCCGCATCTTCAAGTAAGGCTTAAGCCGCTTTCGATCTCCCTGCTCCGTCCCGGTACAGCCGGTAGCCCTGCTCGCACAGCCGCCTGAACCGCTGCACCCCGGCGGGCGATCCGTCGTCTAGCAGGCATTCCGCGTAATGCCGCTCCACCCCGTGCCGCGGCCTCGGGCCTGCGATCATCTTGCGTTCCAGGCAGATGCCCCGGTGCCGGGCCATGAGGGCGGCATGGATGGGTGGGCACGCGCCCCGTAGCCACTCCATGAAAGTGTTCACCGTCTCCGCATCCGAGTGATCCGGTGGCAACATCTCCGTCGCCGCATGCATCACCCCCAGCCGCTCGCCATACTGCACCAGCTTCGCGAGCCAGGTCACCCGTGGCAGCCCCAGAGATTCATCCCACTGCCGCGCCGACCATTCCGCCCAGAGCTCGAAGACATGCCGTTCCCGCGCGTGGCGTGCTCTGTAGCGCCTCATTCCTCGCCCTCCAGCATGTGCACCACGTCATCGGTGGTACTGACCCGGCTCAAGGTGCCGAGATATTGCCCGTGATCCTCCGGGCAGTAGATCCACTGGTTGATCAGCCCCGGCCACACCACCTGGTATTTGCCTTCCGGCGTCTTGCCGAGGCCGCAGGTGCTGTTGGCCTTCAGGATGTCCTGGGCCCAGTAATGGATCTTCACTGCCAACTCTTTCTTCCCCACCACTTCCACGAATCCGCTCATATGCGCCTCTGCTGCCTGCTGTCGCCTGTACCTGGCGGCAAGCCGATGTGGCCTGCCGTCTCCTCTGTCAGGGCGTCTGTAGCCGGTCGGAAGTGCTCCGGCTTCAACTCGTAACGGATCCTCAGATCATGCTTGTCGGGTATCTGCCCGTCAGGCCATTGAGACACCGCCGATTTCGAGATGCCGAGGGCTTCGGCCAGTTCCTTGGCCGAAGAAAACAGGGCGATGGCCTCTTTTTTGCTGAGACGCCTGGACATGTGGTGAGTAAAGCATGCTGAACAGCACTTGTCAAGCATGCTTATCATGCGGTAAAGTGACCTTAACTTATGAAGACCTCCGGCGACCGCATCCGTCACATCCGCGAAGAGCTCGAGCTGTCCCAGGAAGCGTTCGGCCGGCATATGAGCGTGTCCAAAGCGGCTGTCTCCCAGTGGGAGAACGGCGACATCAAGAACCTGCGCCCCGCCAACCTCTTCGCCATCCAGAACTTCACTGGCTACTCCGCCGAGTGGATCGCCACCGGTGCCGGTGCCGCGCGGGTCAAAGGCAAGAAAGCTTCCGCCACTCGCACCGAGCTGCCAGTCTCGTCGCTGCCTCTGGTCTCCTGGGTGCGTGCCGGTCAATGGAATGAAGTGGTGGATGTGTATCCACCCGGCGAAGGAGAGAAAGCCGTGTACACCACAAGGAAAGTCGGTCCCCGCGCCTATGCCCTGCGCGTGGTGGGAGACAGCATGGAGAACCCCAATGGCCGTCCCACGTATCCGCAAGGTTCCATCATCATCGTGGACCCGGATCGGGAAGCCCTGCACGGCAACGCCGTCATCGTGCGGTTGGACGATTCCAAGGAAGCCACCTTCAAGCAACTCATCGTCGAAGGCGGCGTGCGTTACCTCAAACCCCTCAATCCCCGCTATCCCATCATGAAGGTCGGCGCCCACGCCACCTTCTGCGGCGTGGTGGTCCAGACCGTCATCGACGAAGACTGAGCACGACCGAATGCGCTACACCAACCTGGATCCCGATATCGTCATGACCGGGGGCGTCTTGCGCTGGCAGCGCCAGCGTCTGGCTGCGGGCCTGCCGAAGCCGCCGAAAGCGGGCTATGCCGCCTTCGCAGACCGTTGGAGCGTAGCGCCGGATTTCAGCCCCGGCCCCGCCCGCGCCTGGTGGCTGGGTCATGCCACCGTACTCCTGCGCATCGGCGGCCTGCATGTCATCACCGACCCCCATCTCACCGAGCGCGCCTCGCCCTTCTCCTTCGCTGGCCCCAAGCGCTTCGTGCCTGCGCCGGCGGGGGCCGATGTGCTGCCGCTCATCGATGTGGCGCTCATCTCCCATAACCATTACGACCACTTGGACGCCGGCAGCATCCGCGCCCTGCTCAACCGCAATCCGGAGCTCGTCTGCTACGTACCCAAGGGCCTGGGAGATTGGCTGCGCCGCCGCGGCGTGAAACACGTCCACGAACTGGACTGGTGGCAGAACCACGGCCATAAAGGGTTGGATATCCACTGCGTCCCGGCCCAGCACTGGAGCCGCCGCAGCCTCTGGGATACCAACAAGAGCCACTGGTGTGGCTGGGTAGTGAAGCAGCCGGGGTTCAACTTCTATTTTTCAGGTGACACTGGCTATACCCCGCGCCTGGCGGAGATCGCGAGCCGTTTGGGCTCACCGGATCTCGCGGCACTCCCCATCGGCGCTTATGCACCCCGTTGGTTCATGCATCCTCAGCATGTGGACCCGCCGGAAGCCGTGAAACTGCACAGGGAACTGGCCGTGCGCCATTCCCTGGCCATCCACTGGGGCACCTTCGAGTTGGCAGACGACAGCCTCGATGAACCCGTGGAGCTCCTGCAGAAAGCCATGGCCGAGAGCGATCTGAAACCCGACGATTTCTGGATCCTGCGCCAGGGCGAGTCTCGCCTCATCGTCCCATGAGCCCGAAACCCACTTCAGCCGGTTACTCCGGCACGCCTCTCGCAAAGAAACTCGGCATCAAAGAGGGCACGAAGCTCTGTGCCCGTGATGCGCCGGCCAACTACAAGAAGCTCCTGGCATTGCTACCAGAAGGCGTGACCATCCTCACGAAAAGCGGCAAATCCCTGGACCTCATCCACTTCTTCACCAAGAGCCGCGAGGAACTCGCGGCCACCCTTCCTGGGCTCATGAAGAGCATCAAGAAAGACGGTGCCATCTGGATCTCCTGGCCCAAGCAAGCCTCCAAGGTGACGACTGACATCACCGAAGCCACCATCCGTGACCTAGCCCTGCCCTTAGGGCTAGTGGATGTGAAAGTCTGCGCCGTGGATGAGACCTGGTCGGGCTTAAAACTCGTCATCCGTCTCAAGAACCGCTGATCCCCGCCTTATCCCATGCCGGGGGGCTTGGATATCGCTCAGCACGCTTGTATGGTCCGGCAGGCTTTACTGCAAAGCTCTGATAAGACGAGGATTCCCATGCATGCTGTCACATATACCCCCGCGCAGCCACCCAAACGGCCGCGACCTGAGCCCCTGGCCCAGGTAGAGCTCTTGCTCCTCTTTCACCCGGCCCTGCAGGGCGCTGGCAGGCGCGTCCCCGCTGAGACTTGTGCCCTAGCCACCCAGGGGTGGCTCACCCTGGACGTCTACGGCCGCCCCGGTCTGAGTGACCTCACCGGCCGCTCCGTTATGGAAGATATGCGCCTGGAAGTGGGCGGGGAGGATATCGAAGCCCTCCTCCCCGACGGAATCGTGAACGAGGTCGCGGATTACATCCTGGGAGAAGCGTAGATATACTGCTACAGACCTGAAGGGTGAGACCGGAGTTCTCGCGCGAGCATGCCTCGCGCCCGGTCGAACGACCCGCCACGACGGCGGGGCCGGTCGGCCCACCAGGGACGGTCATTAATCGAGTTGTAATAAGCACTATTGCAATGAAATTAAGGGGATCGAACTAATGTGTATCGCGGGTATAGAAGCTGAACTGGCGGTCCTCATCGCCCGTAAGCAGGCGGCAGACGCCGCAGAGCTGAAAGCCAAAGCCGCCACGGCCCAAGCCAGGCCACAGCCACGACTGGTCACTTCCACGGTGACGGCAGCGGACAAGACGGTGCCTACCTTCCGCCGCTTACCAGCAACCTGAAGTCAAAATGCGTCTTTTGCTCTGCTGCAGCGTTACTGCCTCGCGCTGCGAGTGATCATTGACTTAAGAGTCAACTCCGCTGCTCCCGCTCGTCGCGCCTTGCATCAGGCGCAAAATCCGCGATTTTGATGGCAACTCGAACGCAGGAAAGAGGATGGTGCTGGCAGAGTGGCAGGTTCAATTTGTAGCACCACTAAAATAGGCCTTATTAGTTGGAATAGTATTTTTTAGTGACGTAAGCGGTGAACTGATCTCCAAGATAGTAGTCAGCAACCGTTGCGGGACCAAGGGACGCAAGTAGGCCAGCATCAAATTGTCGTTGAGCGTTCTCAATATCTGGGTCTTTATCGAGCGGCTTCAAACCGACCAGTAGATAAACCCACTTCTTGCCATTGATAACGCCGCGTTTATACTCTTCATCAACAATATTGCCTCGATTCATTAGTTGAATTATCAGTGTGCTGATTGCTGTTGCTCGGGCGCCAAACAGCTCTTTAGTTAAAAAAGCTTCGATGAATATAGAATCCTCTACGTTGTAACGCGGATTTTCCGAAGCTGGATTGATGCCGTACCCTGCCAGCGTCAACATCAGTACAGATGCACTGTAGAATCCAAGCACGTAGTGGTCTGAGTAGTACGCCTCAGGTGGAAGACCTGCGATCGGTTCCAGATTCCTAAACGTAAAGATCGGACCAACGCGATTCCCGATCTCGCGGGCAATATTTATCTTTTTTGAACCAAACAGACCGAACATGGTCACCACCGCTCTGGCAAAGAAAGAAGTCAAGTCTTAACTTGATATATTATCGCAACTATTCCGGTTAATAATTTAGCGCGTGCACTGCTCGTGCCCAGTCGAACGCCATCACAGAGATGTGATGGCTGGTACATAGAGGAAGCACATATCAACGCTAGAGTCGCGCTACAGATATCAAGAAATCTTAAAGATGGTGCCGACAGAGGGAATCGAACCCCCGACCCACGCATTACGAAAATCTATTTAGCACCTTTCAAGCACTTAGGTTCACTGGGGTCGCACTCGTCCACGTCTCATTTTGTAGCTCAAGTCAATCTGTAATGACTGACCTGAGTGTACCTAAGTGAACCTGAGTGTACACAGTATTTACCCGTGCGTGGCACGAATTTGGCACGGACTCTAGATCTCAAAGGCCCTATCCAAGGCTTCCCAAAGTGACGGCCTTGAAACCGGAAACTTCTGGCCTGCGTACTCCAGTACAGCCGAATCGAGTCCAATTTCACGGAGCGTTTCGAGCGCTTTCTTGATCTTATTGTGGTCGCGGGCGATTGCTTCCGGCACTCCCTTCAGCGTATCGAGCAAGATCATAGCCTTCTCGATTTGAGGCCACGTTAAGCGTCTTCCGCCGTTTATACACTCGCGCCACTTTTCCCCTGTCCCATCACCTTCACTGGCAATCTCCAACTCCTCCTGTAACCACACCCTAGCGTCTTCTTCGCTCCAGCCTGAATGCCCCTGCATGACTGTTTCTACGAGATCGCGTGCCAATAGGGGCGTGTAATACGCGCGAAGATCCGTCTCGGTCCTCATTTTGCGTATTAGCCATTCTGTCGGGGGTAGCAAGACCGCTGGCCCATCATCGACCTGCGATATTTGAGGCGTGAGCACTGCGCTTTCCCCTAATCATGATTGAGTTCTTAAACATTAGGGGAGATTGACCAGTGCCGCAAGTCTACCCTGGGGTACATGAGTGAGCAGACGGTTAGAAAACCAGGGTACTCGGTCAAAGCATTGGCCGCGACAATCTGTGTCCACCCGCGTCACATTTGGCGATTGTTGAGAGAAAAGCCCGATACCCTGCCTATTGCGCGACGAGTTCCCGACGGCAAGCGGGTGTTTTTTCTAGCTGAAGACGTGGAGGCTTGGCTGCAAAAAGCAGCTAAACGTCGTGGCCGTCCTCCCAGGCAGAGCCAGGAGGGTTAGGACATGAGTGACGCTAGACAGCCCGACTACGGTTTTTCAGTCGCCGTGGCGGCAAGATACGGCCTCCTAGAGGCTGTATTGCTTCGGTGCCTACAAGTTTATATCCAATACGCACGCGCAGATGGCCGCGAGCGCCAAGATGGCCGCATTCATGTCCATTTCTCTGCGCGGGCGCTTGCTGAACTGCACCCCTACGCCTCGCCTTCTACGCTATCTCGCGCATTGGGCCGCCTAACGGACAAGGAGGTTCTGTTGTCGCGGGCTGATCTCAACGCCCACCCCTATGACAGAACCCTCTGGTACGCGTTTAAAGACGAGTCCGAGTGGCTGCCCCCGCAACAGCCTGTAAAACCCATTGAGCCCCCTGCTAGTGACGATGATGCAAATTGCAAAAAGGAAAAGCCAATCTCAGACAAGGAAGACGCAGAACGCAAAAACGATGGTGCAAATCGCGACAACAATACCAATGAATCCCCTTCTGCATCCCCGTGTAATCCATCATCAGCAGCAGGCACTAGCGTGCCTCAAGAATCTGCTGCTGATGATGCAACCAATAACTCTGTAACCCGCGAAGACCCTGGATACGAGGCCCTACTCACCGAACTCAGAGCAGGCAGGACCGTAAGTAATCCAGCCGCACTCATTGCGACGGCACGCGGTGACAAAAAGCATGTCAAGTTCGAGGAAGCTAAATTCCTCTTAGGTAAAGCCCAGTTAGCCCTGGCCGATGCTGTCGCCAATAGGCGTGTCACTAGCGAACAAGCCGACAACCGCGTCAAGCAGCTTGCAGAGAATTCCCGGCGCGAAAACGACAAACGACTCGGAATCAATTCCTGAATAACCACCAACAGAGGATAGACAAATGAGACCCAATGATGAGCGTGAGAGAGAAATCGACGAGAAGATTGCTGAGTGGAAGCGCCGTAAAAAGGAGCTGCGCGCTTCTAACGGCGCTGCGGAACGCAAGACCCGAACCCGCGCGCTGATCTTGATTGGTGGCGTTGTTGCCAAACAATTTGCGAATAAAGGCCAATTCACGGGATACATCAAGAATCTGACCGCGAGTATGCCCGAAAAAGACCGCGAGATTCTGGCGGAGGTCTACCCGGATGTGTTCGCCTCAGCTCAGGCCCAGGAGGCGACTAATGCGTAACCTCATCGCCCTACTGCTAGCTCTCGCCGTCGCAGCCCCCGTTTTAGGGGCGAACGACGGGCAGATAGTGTCCACACCTACCGTCGCCACTCGGCTACCGGTCTACCGAGTGTCATTCATCCTTTCCAGCGGCGGTGGCGGCTCGCCCGGAAACTACAAAATACAGTCGCAGGATCCTGCTGGCTGGGTGAGCCAGCCTTCGGCCGGTTCAGATGGTGGTTCTTGGAGTACGGACCTAACGATTGGCTACAACACCGGTCTAGGCCTAGGCCATACGGTCGCCTGTGTTGCCTCCGCCATGGATAACGGTGGGGCCGACGCGTTTGGTCTACCTGGCCTGACCCAGCCGTATACAGCTTCCGGCACATTCACTGTGAAGGTTGCTTGGGCTGGCGGTGAGTCATTCTTCCCAGAGAATGGCTTCGTCATTTCGTGCATCCAGACCAGCTAGAGGCCAAATATGCGAAATGAAGATCGAAAGCTAATTGCGAGAATTGCTCGTGATCTCCTCTTGCAAATGAGTGCAACGAGAATACTACTCAGCGAACAAAAACGTACGGGCAAACTAACTCCTGATCAAGAGTGGTACCTAGCCAAACTCGAAGAGCAGCAGCAAAGTGAAAAGCGGTAACCCCCAACCCCTCCCCCTGCGCAGCGGGGGGAGGCGCACTTCCTCAAGTTGGGCCTTCGGCCAACTTGATCGCGCGGTGGGTGGCGCTTGCCACCCACGTAGGAAAGCGCCCCGGCGCATAACATCCACGACCCCAGGTCGTAGGGTATAGCGCGATGTCAGAACTCCACATGCTCATACGCAGGTTATCGCGGAGCGATGCATCACAAAACGCACGAGCCCTCAATGTGTATCTCTACATAAATCGAAAAGGCAAATACACGTCTGAATACCTAGCGCGATTCCGCAAAAAGGGAGAAAAGGAAGAACGCCTGCTTGCGAGCGACAATTTCTACATGCCGGATTGGGCATCGGATAGTAACGGGGACTATCGCACTTTTTGGACAATGGCAGACCAACACGAACGAGCCGGTGGCCCTAAACGTGGAGCCACCCTCCTCTACACGTTCGAGGCTTCTTTTCACCGAGACCTAACACCAGAAGCGCGGCTTGAAGTGATACGCCGCTTCTGCGCATCAGAGTTGATGGAAGGTCACCCCATAAGCTGGGGAATTCACGAAACCACTGCAAGCGATGGGAAGCCTAATCCACACGTACATTTTGCAGCATCGGATCGAAAGATTGACAGCATTGACCGATCGGCTGAACTGTTTTTTAAGCAGGCCAATAAGAAGAACCCGAAAATAGGTGGAGCCCGAAAAGATAGACGATGGAATTCGCGCAGCTTTATTCATGAAGTGCGGAAATCTTGGACACAAATCAGCAATGAATTGCTGCTAGAACTCGGTTCGCATGATCGCGTCGAACATCGGTCGTTTGCGGCGCGCGGCATTGACCGCCAGCCAGGCGTACACGACGGACCCCATCGCCTTGCGATGAAGGCACGAGGCATCAAATTACGCCCCCGACCATCGCAGATTGGGCGGCATGACGAACAGCGTGCGAAAGCGGCAGAACAGCAAAGCCTTAATTCAGAGATACATAAACTCGAAACAATCAGGAGCTACATCACCATGCCAATCAGGAAACCCGCTGAACCCGAACATCAAGCTACCGGAATCACCATTTTCGGTGGCAGTCAGAAACGCCGCGACCCTCGCGACTTTAAACAGTACATGGCCGGGTTGGCAGAAGCCTTCAGCTTTACTCTGATCTGGACGCCATCAGCCGTGACCGACTCTGGTCAGGACTTAATGCTCCCCGCATGGCGCGCAGTCCACAAAGATGACTCGACGCGAGAGATTTGGTTCGATGGTCAAGCGACATTTCGTGCAAGTCACGAGGATGAAGCAAGTCTCACTCTGGTCATCGAATCCCTGAAAGCAGCGGGGTTCAAAAGCGCCACCCTACATGGTAGTGACTACGCGGTGGCCCGGATGACCGAGCTTTGTAAGCTGCACGGAATCCGTGTGGAAAAGCAGCTTCCAGGAGCGGAAGGCTTCGGCGCGCCTCCCGTACCGCCCCCTCAACCGCCAACGGTCGCAACGAAACCCAAGAAGTCACCGAAAGAAATTGACCGTATCCGCTTATCGATTGCGCGTGAAATCTGGCCAGACTTCCGTGTGCCTGATCTTAAGAGCCGCCCAGGGCGTTTTGAGCGCGCGTTACCCGGCCGCGAACCACACGACCAAGCGCGGTCAGCTGAGGGGCTCAATCATGTTTATTGGGAGCTTAAAGCCACCCAAGACCTCATTGCCTCTCGGTTGATAGACGCCGGTATTGCCAGAGGAAGCTACCATCTCTTGCTTGAGCAGGGCTTCAGCTTGGACCGGATCCACTGCGGGGCCCTCCATTCTGAGGACCGTAAGGAAGGTGGACCGCCTAAACTGGACCCAAGACTCTGCAAAGCGCTACGCAAATCGGCTGAGTTGACCGGGATCCCACTGCCACCAGAACTTGATGCAGCAGTGAGCCGTGCTGAAGCTGAACATGCTGAAGCGAAGGCACGCCAGGATCAGGAGCAGCAGAAAACACATGGCCAAGAGCAGGCGCAGAACAAACAGGACAAAAGGCATGAAGAAACTAAAGAGGTAAAGATTGAACTCGAACCGGAACCTGAATGATCGGAGACAACCTGCCGCCCCAGGAAGGCAGCAGATTGTCCGCAGTTTCTACCCGTGGGGCGAATTGGGGATATCTGAAACCAGATACCCCCACTCGCCTTATTGGCCGGCCCCGCCACCGCGTGGCGCACGTCCAAACCTCCCGGTTAAATGTCGCCAGACCATGGCCCACCTGCGGCCGCGTCGTGTCAAGGCCAAGCCTTTGGCGGCTTCGCCGGCCTGTGACACTGGCAGCACGTGGACCCAAAGAACGGCGTCATTTAACTCGGAGGATTGAACGATGAAAACTCATGAAAGCGGCTGGCATACGGCGGGCCGAATCGCCTGGATTTTCGTTCGCATCTTGGCATCGTTCTCGGTGATGGCGTTCGCCGTTATGTTGGTCATGTTCCTGCCGCACGAGCGCAACTGGACGGACCCCAATCCGTGAACAACCTAGCGGTCTACTTCCGTTACGCCGCAAGCGGGCTGCCAGCGGTGGAGACCCATACACTAAGTCTCCAGCCACCTGAAAGGTGGCCCTGCTGGACCGACATCGAGCAAGGAGAATGGGTCTTGTCGCAGATCCTGGTTGCTATCGACAAGGCCAATCGTGGTGTCCGGCCGCCACGGCTCGAATTTGGCTACGACCTTGACGTTGAGAAGGATCTTCCCTGCTGAGCCTCTTTTTTGGCTCTTCCCCACCCTTGACGTTTTCCGATTTACGCGAAATATTCACAAGCGAATTTAAATCGCCACTCAGCACATCTTCGCTCTTCGCGCTACCCTGCTATTCCTCGACGTACGATTGCCCCTCCTCGCTCAAATAAAGACGTTCTCTAAATGCAATCGGGCGAGGGGATCCATCCCTCGCCCGATCTTGTTGTTATCACCTCTCAAACCAAATCAATCCTTCTTGGTGCACACCGGCGCATCGGCTACTCCAACGCTCAAAATCGTTCCACCTTCCATCCTGCAGTTGTACACAGTCCCCGACTTGGTGGTGGCCGTATAGTACGTGGTCCCGCTGTCATCAGTTCGGTTGGTAATTGTCACGTCCGGGGCCGCCAAACCCAGCGCCTCGGCGGTGCGTGTTTGAACGGTACCGTCCGAGACAAGCGACCCCTCGAATACCGCGCATCCGCCCAGCGCGAGGCTTATCGCTAAAAGGCCTGCCCCTAAACCCTTCGATTTCATAAAAAGCACTCCTGGTTGCTGTATTTCTCGGCTTCCCCTCCTCCTAGGTTCGGGGATATGCCGTTTCCGAATATGCACTTTTTGCATACGACAATCAAGACCTTAGTGTCACGGGATGCCAACACGCATCCCTACAGCCGCCCAGCGTGACGCCTTGTCGCAGCTGCTAATCTCAATCAGAAAAGAGGCGAAACTAGACCAAGCCGCTGTTGCCAAGGCGGTTGGGAAGGGGCAGTCTTTTGTCAGCCGCTATGAGGCCGGGGAACGAAGGCTCGACGTCCTAGAACTAAGAGCCGTCTGCAAAGCTTGCGGAATTACCCTCGGTCGATTTGTTAAGCGTCTTGAATCACTGCTCTAAACGAATCTAGCACTACTGGTGGGCACTCCTTCACCCTGTCGCCTTTCACCGATTAGGGGAGATTGCTATGTACATACGAACTTTTGTCGGAATTGCATTTTTAGCGTTATTAAGTACTGCATCAATCAGCAGCGCAAGTGATACGGTCACTGACACTGGCAACCAACTTATTAAATCGTGCAACCAAAAGAATTATGAAGAATCCAATCTGCTATGGGCATGGTGCGTTGGATATGTAAGCGGAGTTGACAGCGGATTTGGAATCGGCGCAAGAACTGCTATGTCCGAAGCATTTCAGCACTTCACTCACGAACAGATTGTAAAACTGGGAAATGCAGTAGTGGACTATTGCGTACCCGTGAATACAACAAAAGAGCAGACGGCGCTGGTAGTGTCTAAGTTCTTATATGATCATCCCGAAACGCTAAATGAAAATAATTCTTCACTAATAATTGACGCTTTTCGGGCTGCTTGGCCTTGTCCGACTGAAAGCCAATCTAAGCGATGAAGAGATCAAGCTGCAATATGCAGAATGCTAAACATCTTTAGACAATCTGGAAAAAGCAAAAGGCCCCCAATACGGGGGCCTTCGCATAGGCACCTGAATAAATTATTCGCTACGACTGGGTGCCGTCTTTAGCTTTCGGAGTAAGTCGTGCGACGTTGTGTTCTCCACCATCATGCCCCGCTGCTTCACGCTCGCTGACAGCTGGCTCAGCTCGTTCAGCTGCTGCCGCGCTCGGCGCGACTCCTTCTCCAGAGTTGTCTTTGAGATGACCTTCATGTTCTGTCTCCAATTCGGACAATGATTTCGAAATAAATAGAATCATAGCGCTCTCGTCATCTGCGGGTTGCCGGACGCTATAACCCAATAATTCAATGACCTCAGCTTCTTTTTCAGTTGGTTCGCGAACATTCTCAAATAGTTCCATAATCTCCTTACCATCGATCACAAAGTCATGTGACGGATATGAGTTTGTCAGCTTGTCGAGAGCGCCATCTTTTGCATTCTTAGAAATGTCAGTCAAGCGCCGGCCATACTCCAGGCCAATATTCATGGCGCGGCTCACCTCTCCAACGTGCATTGGGTCAATCTGCCCAATTATTGGCGCCAAGACACTTGTTGCGAAAGTACTCGCCAGACTCGTTGCGGTCTTCAATGTAATCCGCCCACCGCTTCGTCCCTTCAACCTTAAAAAGCAGGTCTCGAAAAAGTCGAATGACTGTTCTTCCAGATGCCTAATTGCACTGAGTACGGTTAACCCAGAGTCTGTTTCCCAGAGTTCGTCTTTCTTACCAACCTGAACATCTAAAGGCCCAAGCTCTCCATAATGATTTACGACAATCTCATGGGCACCGACGGCTATCAATGTTCCAGCACTCTTACACGGCCCACAAATGAATATGGAGAACTTCTCATACTTCTCTTGGAGGCACCGGGCGATACGATATGCTGCGCTCGCATCACCACCAGTTGTGCACAGAAGCAATATGACCTTCTTGCGCAGCTTGGTTGTGTTGCATAGCTTAATCACTTCTCTATCGTATGGGCGTCCAATCGCACCGTTATATATCAGCAAGTCTGTATCACTCGCATTAGCGATTTCAGTTGCGAGCGCCCGCGCCTTCTCCAGCCTCTTCGTTCCCATGTTTTCACCCTCTGTATTCATAAACTCACTTCAAATCCAACAGGCTCTTAGGACTATGTTCCGCAATACGCAGCAACGACAAAGCAGGTCCTGTCGGTGTCCTTCTCCCTTGTTCCCATTCTTGCAAAGTACGCAGACTAACTCCCAGCAAAGTAGAAAACTCAGACTGGCTAAGCCCCATTTGCTCACGCACGTACTTGGCGTTTACTTTGCCTTTAGGCCGCTCCCACGATTTGCTTTCGGAACGGTCAAATTTACGCATACCTCGAATTTCACCTCGTGATCACTACGGCATATGAAACGAGTATAGTATACGTCAGTGACGTATGTATTGCAACACCCCGGTATCCCCCTGCGCCCTGGCTCGATTAAGGCCACTAGCCAAGTAGGCGTACAAGATCCTCTGCGCGCAGATGGGTGTAGCGCTTGAGCATAGCCAGGGTCTTGTGCCCTGTGATCGCCGCAACTTGTATCGGATTAAGCCCCTTCTCGAACAGCCGGGATGTTGCTTCGTGTCTAAGATCGTGAAACCGTAAATCAGTTAGGCGTGCGATCTCCCGTCTGCCCTTGGACTGCTTGCTGGGGGCGTTACCAGTGATACGCCCAAATGCCTGTGTAATTGCATCAGCATTGATACCAAAAACCTGCCCATCGATCCTGCGCGGCAGGGCCATAAGGATCTTGATAGCCTGGGTGCTCAACGGAACGTCCCTTGCCTCGCCATTCTTCGTCATAGTCAGGTGAATCAATCTGCGTTTTAGATCTACATTGTCCCAATTCAAGTTTGCAATCTCGCTGCGTCGCATGGCCGTTTCTAGAGCCAGCACGATAACGCTCGGAAGCGGCTCGCCATATTGCCGGGCACGGGCTAGAAGCTCTGCCTCCTCTCCGTCCGCCAACCGCCGACTGCGACCTTTCCCTGGCTTCGGTTTGCGCACCGACTCCACGGGGTTGATGAGCCCTTCCATGCCCCACTCGCATCGCGCAATCTTGAACAAGTGGCCCAATAGCGCCAGCCCCCTAAGTGCAGTACCGGAGCTGACCTGCGCTAGCCGCTCGTCTCTCCACCTGGCCACATCCGCTGCCCGAAGTGATGCGAATGTATAGTCCGCGAGCCAGGTTCTGGACAAGGCGTTTATCAGGCGCGCCTCGCCCACCGCCGAACGCTTGGCAGGGGTGATTTCCCTCCCGTACCGCTCAAGACCCTTCCGGATCGTGGTGCGTTCCTGTTCACGGCGGTCTAGGATCGCTCCCCTGGCGGCTTCACTCTCAACCTGCGCCGCCCAAGCTTGTGCGTCGGCTCGCTTCTCAAACACCCGCGAGAGCGGCGGATACCCCTTCCGCCGCACTCGTGCGTGGTACACGGTGATCTGCTTGTAAACACGCTTGCTGATTGAAGCCACTTTGCCCTCCGCGTTTGTACGCGTGGAGCAAGTGTCCCCAGAAGTGGCACGGATTTGTCCCCGAAAAGGCTTCTTGGCCCCTGATGATTAGGGGAGAAACCGGGTCAACTCCGTGTAAGTGCTTGAAACTAATATGGTGCCGACAGAGGGAATCGAACCCCCGACCCACGCATTACGAATGCGTTGCTCTACCAACTGAGCTACGTCGGCACATTTTTTGACATTCGCGCTGCCGTCCCTGGCGGGAGTTAGCAGTGCTTACCGGCCCCAGCCCCGCCATCGTGGCGGGTCGTTCGCAGCTCTCGCTGCTTACCCAACTGAGCTACGTCGGCAGGTTTTGACCGAAATCTTTCTTCTTGGGGCGCGCAGTATAAAGGAAGGCGCCCAGAGGCCGCCACTCAGCTCTGGCGCTTACGCACCCGCATGATGACTTCGACCCCGTCCGCCTGCATGCCTTCCGGCAGCTCCGGCAGGCGCGCGAACTCCACTTCCTGGGCCGGGATGTCCTGCAACTCACCGCTGTCCACGTTGTAGATGTGGTGGTGGGAGCCCGTGGTGGAATCGTAGAACACCCGTTCCGGGTCCACGATCACTTCCTTCACCAGTCCCTTGGCAGAGAAGAGCTTCAGCGTGTTGTACACCGTGGCCTTGGAGACCTTCGCCTTGTCCCCACGGTTCACCGTGGACATGATCTGCTCAGCCGACAGATGCTGCGGACGGCGGAACAGCACTTCCGCAATCTCCAGCCGCTGCGCGGTGGCGATCACACCGTGCTTCTCGAGGTGCGCCGCGAGGGCGGGTCCGCTTAAGGGGGTATGGCGATGTAGGCTCACAGGCTCAACTTCCGGGGACATTAAGTTAAAAGTATATGCTTAAAAAACCGCCACTGTCCACGTCAGCTGTGGGATCAGCGGGGGCGATAGGGTTCCGGGTCCAGGATGGGGGCGCGCCCCGCCATCAAGTCCGCTAAGAGGCGCGCCGAACCCGGCGCCAGGGTCACTCCGTTGGCGTAGTGGCCGGTGTTGAACCAGAGGCCTTTGATCCGCGAGTACTCACCTATATAAGGGATGCCCTCCGGCGAACCCGGTCTCAATCCGCTCCACTGCCGCGCCGGAGCCGCGCCCTTCAGCACCGGCAAGAGTTTGCACGCTACCTGCGTGAGTTCTTCCCGCGCCGCGGTCGTGATGTCCTTGTCGAAACCCACATGCTCACGGGTGCTGCCCACGATGATGTCGCCACTGCGTCGTGCCAAGAGGTAATGCTCGCCGTCGCATAACACCCGACCGAGCAATCCCGGCGGGCCACGGAACTGGATGATCTGGCCGCGCACCGGTTCCACGTTCAGATTGAAATTGAGCAGCTTGGCGAGGCCGCTGCTCCAGGCACCCGCCGCGATCACCACATGGTCCGCATGCATCTCACCTGCTTCAGTGCGCACACCCTTCACGTTGCCGCCGCTCTCCAGTATCCCCGTGACCGTGGTCTCTTCCTTGATGGGGACGCCTTCGTTCAAGAGAGCTTCGCGCAGCGCGCGCAGGAAGCGCGAGATATGCAGATGCGCTATGCCCGGCAGGAAGATGGCCGGACGCGCACCTTCTGCGAGCGCCGGTTCTTGGCGCCGCACTTCGGGCGCATCCAGGAAATCGATGGCACGACCGGTGGAGGAGGCCCATTGCTGTGCCGCCTCCCGTTCCCCCAGGTCGAAGCACAGGAGCCCGCTCGGGGTCCATTCCGGATCGATGCCGCTAGCCCGGCGCACGTCGTCCGCCAGCATCGCGTAAGAAGACTGGCTCCAGCGCGAGAGCAGCGCCAGGGGCCGGGGAGAGCGCCAGGGATAGAGTGTGGAGAGGATGCCGGCTGCTGCGCGGGAAGCCTCGCGACCCGTGAGGCCTCGCTCCACCAGGGTCACGGAGAAGCCAGCGCGCACGAGCTCATGCGCGGACAGAAGTCCCACGACCCCCGCTCCCACCACGATGACGTCTTGTTTGCGCGCCATGCCTAAGGGCATCCCAGGTATTGTTATTGGTCTGGACGAAAGTATATAGAAAAAGCGACGTAATCTTCCGGGGCAGGGACTTTATGACGGCCTGCCGGGGCATAGACCCCGTATATTCAGGCTCGAGGGCTTGCCCGCCGCAAGACCTTGGGCAAGGCGAATTCCACGTTCTCCGGGGTGCCCTGGGTCTCATTCACTGCAGTGCCACCCCAGTCCTTGAGCTGCTCGACCACCCGCTGTACCAGCACTTCTGGCGCAGAGGCCCCGGCAGTCACCCCCACTGCCTGTTTACCCGCGAACCACTCCTGCTTGAGGTCTTCGGGGCCATCGATCAGGTATGCCACAGCCCCCTCCCCTTCGGCGATCTCCCGCAAGCGGTTCGAATTAGAACTGTTCCGTGAGCCCACCACCAACATCACTTGGCACTGGCGTGCCAGCTTCTTGATGGCGTCCTGGCGGTTCTGGGTGGCGTAGCAGATGTCGTCTTTGCGTGGACCCTGCACTTCCGGGAAGCGCTTGCGCAGTGCATCGATCACCCGCGCTGTATCATCCATGGAGAGGGTCGTCTGAGTCACGAACGCGAGCTTGCTCGCATCGCGTATCGCGAGCGTCTCCACGTCCGCCGGTGTCTCCACCAGATGGATCGCGCCCCCGAAGCCACTGTCGAACTGCCCCATGGTGCCTTCCACTTCCGGATGTCCGGCATGGCCGATGAGCACCACGTCCAGCCCATCGCGGCCATAGCGGCTCACCTCCATATGCACCTTGGTCACCAGGGGACAGGTGGCATCGAACACCCGCAATCCACGGCGCTCGGCTTCGGCGAAGACCGTCTTCGCTACCCCGTGGGCACTGAAGATCACGATGGAGCCATCCGGCACCTGATCCAGCTCATCCACGAACACAGCACCCATGTTACGCAGCCGTTCCACCACGTAGCGGTTATGCACCACCTCGTGGCGTACGTAGATAGGAGCGCCGTAGATCTCGATAGCCCGTTCCACGATCTCGATGGCACGGTCCACGCCGGCGCAGAAACCTCTAGGGTTGGCGAGCAGGATATTCATCAGGCCTATTTTACGCTCCGCTGCAAGACCACGCCGTCCAAGATAAGCAGCACTGCCCCCAGGGTGATGCAGGAATCTGCCGCGTTGAATGCGGGGAAATACCAGCCGTGATAATGGAACTGCAGGAAATCGATGACATAGCCATGCATCAAACGATCCCACACGTTGCCGAGCGCCCCGCCCGCCACCAGGGCGAGCCCTACGGCTACCCAGCGGCTCGCAGTCGCCGGCATGCGTAGGAGCCAGACCACGATACCCCCAGAGATGGCGAGGGCTAGCACCACGAAGAACCAGCGCTGCCAACCGGATTGGTTGGCCAGCATGCTGAAAGCTGCGCCTGAGTTATGCAGTAGGGCGATGTTGAACACCGGCAGCACATAGATCGTGTCATAGACCGACAGGTATGCCGACACGAACCACTTAGTGACCTGGTCCAGCACGATGACCAGGAGTGAGAGCCACAGCCAGTGGGATTTACCAGGATAGGTCACGGGGTTGATCCTCAGGCGTAGCGGCGGGTTTCGCCCGAGCCGGTGACGTTCTCGACACAACGCGCGCAGAGCTCAGGGTTCGACTTGTCTACCCCCACGTCCTCCCGGTGATGCCAGCAGCGCACACACTTCGTGTGCTTGGACGCCTTGGCCAAGACCCACAGGCCCGGCATTTCGTCGCTGGCCACGGCACCCTTCGGCTGCTGATCGTCGCCATGCACACGTGCATAGGAAGTGATGAGTGCGAAACGCAGTTCCTCTCCCAGGCTGCCGAGCGCATGGGCGAGCTCCGGTTCGCAATAGAGATCCACTTCCGCATCCAGGGAAGAGCCGATGTCGCCCGCGACCCGCAGCTTTTCCAGTTCCTTGCGCACCGCTTCACGCACGCTCAGCACCCGCTGCCACAGGCGCATGTCCACTTTCGCCTGGGGCGGGAAAGCGTGCCAGGTCGCCAGGAACACCGATTCATCCCGCTTGCCCGGCAGGTGATGCCAGACCTCTTCCGCTGTGAAACTCAGGATCGGCGCCAGCCAGCGCACCATGGCTTCAGCCACGTGGTACATGGCCGTCTGGCAGGAGCGCCGTGCCAGGCTGTTGGCCTGGGTGGTGTACTCCCGGTCCTTCACCACATCCAGATAGAAACTGGATAGGTCCACTACGCAGAAGCTATAGATCTTCTGGTAGATGAGATGGAACTGGTAATCCCGGTAGGCTTCGAGCACTTCTTCCTGCAGCTTCTCCGCCCGGGCCATGAGCCAACGATCCAACTCCAATAAGGAATCCGCTGGCAGCTCATGCTGGGCCGGATCGAAATCGTAGAGGTTCGCCAGGAGATAGCGCGTGGTGTTGCGCATCTTCCGGTAGGCTTCCGCCGTGTGCTTCAGGATGTTGTCGGAGATGGCGAGTTCGCCGCTGTAATCCGTCGCGGATACCCATAGGCGCAGCACGTCGGCGCCCAGAGCTCCCGATCACCTTCTGGGGCACCACCACGTTGCCCACGGACTTGGACATCTTGCGGCCCTGCTCGTCCACCGTGAAGCCGTGGGTCAGCACCGCTTTGTAGGGAGCCTTGTTACGGATGGCCACGGAAGTCAGCAAGCGAGGACTGGAACCAGCCACGATGCTGGTCAGAGCCTTCGAGATAGATGTCAGCCCGGTCTTTCTCACTTATCCCCAAGCGCTTCTCGCCCACGCAGTAATGCACCACACCGGAATCGAACCACACGTCCAGGATGTCCCGCACCTTGTCGTACTGGGACGCGTCGGCGCCCAGGAGTTCCTTGGCATCCAGGTCGAACCAGGCGTCTACGCCATGCTGCTCTACCCGCTGGGCCACGAGCTCCAGGAGCTCCGCGGTGCGTGGATGCAGCTCACCCGTCTCCTTGTGGATGAAGAGCGCGATGGGCACACCCCAGGTGCGCTGACGGGAGATGCACCAGTCCGGCCGGTTCGCCACCATGGATTCGATGCGGCTCTCACCCCAGCTGGGCAGCCATTGCACCTTGCGTATCTCTTCGAGTGACCGGCTGCGCAATCCGCCCTGGTCCATGCCGATGAACCATTGCGGAGTGGCCCGGAAGATCACCGGCGTCTTATGACGCCAGCAATGGGGATAGCTGTGCCGGTACGCCTCGTGATGCAGCAACATGCCGCCATCCTTGAGCACCTGCAGGATATGATCGTTCGCCTTGTAGATATGTTCGCCGCCGAAGATCGGCGTCTTCGGCAGGTAGACGCCGTTCCCATCGACGGGACAGGTGTTATCCAGCTTGTATTGGATCCCGAGCGCAAAATCCTCCAAGCCATGGGCCGGTGCCGTGTGTACCGCGCCGGTGCCAGCATCCAGGGTCACATGCTCGCCCAGTACGACTGGTACCACGCGATCATAGAAAGGATGCTTCAGCTTCGCGCCTTCCAGCGCCTTGCCGAGGGTCTCGCCCACCAGGTGATATGCGCCTATGCCGAAGCGCTGCATCAAGCCTTCGACCATGGGTTTCGCCAGCAGCACCCGTTCGCTGCCCTTGCCGGCGTCGAACTCCACCAGCGCGTATTCGATCTCCGCGTTGAGCGCTACTGCCTGGTTGGCAGGCAGGGTCCAGGGTGTGGTGGTCCAGATGGCGATGGACACCGGGCCCTTGCCTGTGGCGCCCGGGATGCGCTTCAGGAAATCCGCTTCGTCTGCCGCCGGGAACCGCACGTACACGGCCGGCGAGGTCTTGTCCTCGTACTCCACTTCCGCCTCCGCCAGCGCGGAACCGCAGTCCAGGCACCAATGCACGGGCTTCAGACCTTTATATAGGTGTCCACGCGCGATGATCTCCGACAGGGCCCGGAGCTGGTTCGCCTCGTAGGCGAAATCCATGGTGACGTAAGGCTGGTCCCACTCGCCCAGGATGCCTAAGCGTTTGAAATCCTCCCGCTGACGCGATATCTGCTCCTTGGCATATTCGCGGCAGGCAGCGCGGAAGGCCTTGGCGTCCACTTTCTGACCCGCCTTGCCCACCTTCTTCTCCACCATCAGCTCGATGGGGAGACCATGGCAATCCCAGCCCGGCACATAGGGTGCGTCCAGCCCGTCCAGGGAGCGGGATTTCACCACCACGTCCTTCAGCACCTTGTTCACCGCATGGCCGATATGGATGTCGCCGTTGGCATAGGGCGGGCCATCCTGCAGGATGAAGCGGGGTTTGCCCGCCCGAGCCTTGCGGATGCGGCCATATAGGTCCTCATCGGCCCAGCGCTTAAGCCACTCCGGCTCCCGCCCCGGCAGGTTCGCCTTCATGGGGAAATCCGTACGCGGCAGGTTCAGGGTGCTTTTGTAATCGATGGCCTTGTCTGATTGCTTGTCCATTCGCTCTTTCTTCAGTGCTTGTGTGCCGCAAGCCAGCCCATGGCGGCTTGCACGTCTATGTTCATCTGCCCAGTCAGGGCGTCCAGATTATCAAAGTGCCGGTCCTCGCGCAGTCGCTGCAAGAGCTCCACCCTCAGTCTCCGACCGTATATCTCGCCGGAAAAACCCGGCAGATACGTCTCCAGCACCGGTTTCGTCCCACCTAAGGCCGGACGCATCCCCACATAAGTCACCCCGTCTCGCGGCTTCTCGCCGAGGCCATGGACCCTGGCCGCGAAGATGCCGCTCACGGGCGCCACTTTGCGCTTCAGTGCCATATTGGCGGTGGGGAAACCCAGTTTCCGGCCCAGCTCTTCGCCATGCATCACCCGGCCGCTCAAGCTATAGGGCCTGCCCAAGAGCTTCGCCGCTCCTTGCATGTCTCCTTCCATCAGGAGAGCCCGTATCCGGCTGCTACTCACCCGCTCGCCATCCACGTTGAGGCTCGCGGTATCCCGCACCTCGAAACCCTGCTTTGCGCCCGCTTGCTTCAGCATGGCGAAATCGCCGAGCCGATCGCGGCCGAAACGAAAATCATCGCCCACTGTCAGGTGCCGCACTCCCAGACCCTGCACCAGCACCTGTTCTATGAAAGCCTCCGCCGGCATCTCCGCGAGATTCCGGCTGAAGCGCAGGCACAAGAGCCGTTCCACGCCAGCGGCTTTTAGGAGCGGCCATTTCTCGGCGAAGCGCGTGAGCCGCACTGGTGCCCGCGCCGGCACGAAATACTCCTGGGGCATGGGCTCGAAGATCACCACGGTGGCCGGCAGCTTCATCTCCCAGGCCTTGGCTGTCAGTTCCTTCAACACCGCCACGTGGCCGAGATGCACACCGTCGAAGTTGCCGATGCTCGCCACCGAGCCTCGGTGCCGGGGCTTAAGGCCCTTAAGCCCCCGGATCAATTCCATGGGGATGGATCCATGGGCATGCGCCTCAGACCGGCGTCGCGCCGCTGGGCAGCTGCGTGCCTTTCACCCTGAGATCATTGAGACGGAAGCCCGTGAGGAAGAGCGTACCGAAATACAGTGCGAAAGCCGCCAGCATCCAGATGCACAGCCACTCCACCCGATGCAGTGCGCCACGAGCCATCCACTGATCCAGACCGCCAGCGAAGAACACCAACACCAGACCCATCACCAGGTTCGCCGCCATCACGCGCAGCAACAGCATGCGCCAGCCATGGGTGGGCGTGTACACCCCTGCTTTGCGTAAGCCCCGATAGAGTTGCCAGGCATTCACGAAGGACGCCAGCGATGTGGACAGCGCGAGCCCTGCATGGGGTGCTATCCACCCGGCCCGGGCCCAGGGGATGGTGATCAGGATGTTGAAGATGAGGTTCGCTGCCACCGCCACGATGGCCGTGCGGAACGGGGTCCTGCTGTCGTGCCGCGCATAGTAAGCAGGTAGGAGTACCTTCACCATGGTGAAACTGAGCAAGCCCATCGAATAAGTCGTGAGTGCCCAAGTCACCATCAAGGTGTCGTGTGCATCGAAAGCGCCGTAATTGAACAGCGTCGTGAGCAAGGGCCCTGAGAACACCAGCAATCCCATGGCCGCCGGCAGCACGATCACCGTCGTGATGCGGAATGCCCAGTCCAGGGTCGCAGAGAACCCGGTGGTGTTCTTGAGCGCGTGGTGTTGCGCCAAGGTCGTGAGCAGCACTGTCCCCAAGGCGATGGAGAATATGCCTAAGGGGAACTCCATGATGCGGTCAGCGTAGTAGAGCCAACTCACGCTGCCCGTGGCCAGGAACGAAGCGATCAGGGAATCCACCAGCAGGTTCACCTGGGCCACCGACGAGCTGAATACCGTGGGCAGCATCAGCTTCATGATGCGCGTCACCGCCTCATGGGTTTCACCGAAACGTGGCCGCGGCATGAGCTTCAGGCGCATCAGGAAAGGCACCTGGAAAGCCAGTTGCAGGACGCCGGCGATGAATACGCCCCAGGCGAGCGCCATGCCCGGCTGAGCCAGGTGTGGCGAGACATAGACCGTCGCCAGGATCATGCAGATGTTGAGCAGCACCGGCGTGAACGCCGGTACCCAGAAGCGGCTATAGGTATTGAGGATCCCCCCAGCCATGGCCGTGAGGGAGATGAACATCAGATACGGGAAAGTCACCCGCAGCATCTCTACGGATAGGGCGTACTTGTCCGGGTAATTGCTGAAGCCGGGAGCGAATATCCACATCACCACCGGCGCCCCCACTACGCCGATGACCGTCACCGCCAGCAATGCCACGCCTAAGCTACCGGCGACCCGATCGGCCAGCAGTTTGACCTCAGCGTGATCCTTGGTGGTCTTGTATTCCGATATGACCGGCACGAAGGCCAATGAGAAGGCCCCCTCGCCGAAGGTCCGGCGGCCGAAGTTGGGGATCTTGAAGGCCATGGTGAAAGCGTCCATGACCATGCCAGCACCGAAATAGCGGGCCAACACCATGTCCCGGACGAACCCTAAGATCCGGGATATGAGGGTCATGCCCCCTATCAGTGAGGTGGATTTGAACAGCGCGCGGGACATGGAGCTTATAGGTCCTGGAAAACAGGGCTTTATACGGCCCGTCATGATACCGGCCTTCCGCCCCCTGGGCCATGCTGAAGGCCTGAAAAGGCTGGCTGGCCAGAGGGTTAAGGCCGTTTCCGTTGCGAAAACGGCCCGGAATCCGTATAGTACGCACCCTTTCGGGGGCCAGAGCCCCCACCGAACAGCGTACCGTCCAGGAGTCGACTTTGGCCAATACCAAGCAAGCTAAGAAGCGCGCCCGTCAGGCGATCGTGCACCGCGACCATAACGCTGCCATGCGTTCCATGGCGCGCAGCTACATCCGTAAAGTGGTGAAGCTGATCGGCGAGGGCAAGAAGACCGAAGCCGAAGCCGCCTACAAGGAAGCCGTGCCGGTCATCGATCGCATGACCAACAAGGGCCTAATCCACCGCAACAAGGCTGCCCGTCATAAGAGCCGCCTGAACGCGCACATCAAGGCCATGAAGGCTTAAGCCTTCTGAATCCTTCGATGAAAAAAGCCGGCTTCGAGCCGGCTTTTTCTTTTCCCATCTGCTGCCGACTATTCGGGCTCGCCGCCGCCCGCCTGGGCTTCATCCGCGAAGGCCGGTGCCGCCAGCCCCAACTCTTCCAGCTTCTCCATGATCTTCTGGCAGAGTTCCCGGGTGCCGTCGCCGTTGATGGCGGAGATGCGGAACACCGGCCCCTTCCACTTGAGCCCCTTGATGATGGCCTTGCAGCGGACTTCCCGCTCATCCTCCGGCAGGAGATCCAGCTTATTCAGCACCAGCCAGCGTTCCCGCTCCGCCAGCTCCGGGCTGAACTTCTTCAGTTCGTTCACGATGGACTTGGCATCCGCCACCGGATCGCCGCTGCCCTCGTAGGGCGCCACGTCCACGAGATGCAGCAATATGCGCGTGCGCTGCAGATGCTTGAGGAAGCGTATCCCTAAGCCCGCACCCTCCGCGGCGCCTTCGATGAGGCCGGGGATGTCCGCCATCACGAAGCTACGGTGCTGCCCCACGGACACCACCCCCAGGTTCGGATGTAGCGTGGTGAACGGGTAATCCGCCACTTTCGGACGGGCGCCGGACACGGCACGGATGAGAGTGGATTTGCCCGCGTTGGGTAGGCCCAGCAGACCCACGTCCGCCAGCACCTTGAGTTCAAGTTTGAGGGTACGCCGCTCGCCGGGGGAGCCCGGGCTCGACTGGCGCGGTGCCCGGTTCACGCTGCTCTTGAAGCGCGCGTTGCCGAGGCCGTGGAAACCGCCCTGGGCCACCTTGAGTTGCTCGCCCAGTTTCACCAGATCGCCCAAGAGTTCCTGGGTATCGGAGTCATAGACCAGGGTGCCGATCGGCACCGGCACCATCATGTCGGGGCCGCCCTTCCCGGTCATGTCGCGGCTCTGGCCGCGCTCGCCGTGCTTGGCCTCGTAGGTACGGGTGTTACGGAAGTCCGCCAGGGTGTTCAGCCCCTCGGTGGCTTCCAGGATGATGCTACCGCCATCGCCGCCATCGCCCCCGTCCGGGCCGCCCATCGGGATGAATTTCTCGCGACGGAAGCTCACGGCACCGTTGCCGCCGTTGCCGGCGATCACCTTGATGATGGCTTCGTCTACGAATTTCATGGTCTTAGCTTACGCCCCTGCCCCAAGAAAAAAGCCCCGGTGAGACCGGGGCTTTCCTCGCGATCCATACCGGATCTTAAGGAAGCTTACTTGGTCACCACGTTCACGTAGCGACGCATCGGCTTGCCCTTCTCCTCGAACTTGATGTGGCCTTCGGCCTTGGCGAACAGGGTGTGATCCCGGCCCATGCCGACGTTCTCACCGGCCCGGTACTCGGTACCGCGCTGACGGATGATGATGTTGCCCGGCACCACTGCCTGGCCGCCGTAGATCTTTACGCCTAGGCGTTTGGATTCGGAGTCGCGGCCGTTACGAGTACTGCCGCCTGCTTTTTTATGTGCCATTGTCCTCTAACCTCGACTTTTTGAGCTCAGCCGGAGATGCCGGTGATCTCGACTTCGGTGAAATGCTGGCGGTGACCCGCGCGGCGGCGATAGTTCTTGCGGCGGCGCAGCTTGAAGGTGAACAGACGCTCATGGCGGCCGTTGCCCTTCACCTTGCCGGTGACCTTGCCACCGGACACGAAGGGGGCGCCCAGCACGGGCTTCTCGCCATCCTTGCCCACCATCAGCACGCGGTCGAATTCCACGTCGCTGCCGGCCTCGGCCGTGAGCAGTTCAACCTTGATCACGTCGCCCTGGGCAACGCGGTACTGCTTGCCGCCCGTCTCGATTACAGCGTACATGGGATTCTCCAAAAAACCGTCTAAAAACAGCGTCAAAGGGCGCGCATTTTAAGGGTTAGCGGCCTCCGGGTCAAACTGCCGGGGCCTCCCTTGACACCCCCAGGGCCCACCCATAGCATCGCCCTTCCCGCGGCGCCCATAGCCGCCCTCATCCGGCCCCCATGGTCAGAGCCCCCACCCCCCCGCAGCCCGCCGGCCTGGACCCCATCCGCGCCCTGGTGGAAGAGGATTTCCGCGCCGCCAATGCCCGGGTCCGGGAAGAACTGCGCTCGGACGTGGCCCTCATCAACCAGCTGGGAGAGTACTTGGTAGCGGCCGGCGGTAAGCGCCTGCGCCCGCTGGTGGTGCTCCTGGCAGCCCGGGCCTGCGGCGTGGCCGATAGCCGGCATATCGAGCTGGCTGCCATCATCGAATTCATCCATACCGCCACCCTGCTCCACGACGACGTGGTGGACGGCTCCGAATTACGCCGCGGGCGGGACACCGCCAACGCCGTCTGGGGCAACCCGGCTAGCGTACTCACCGGTGACTTCCTCTACTCTCGGGCCTTCCAGATGATGGTGAAGGTGGACGACATGCGCGTCATGCGCATCATGGCGGACGCCACCAACCGCATCGCCGAGGGCGAAGTCATGCAGCTCCTCAACTGCCATGACCCGGACACCACCGAAGCACGCTACACGGAAGTCATCCATCGCAAGACCGCCACCCTGTTCGAGGCGGGTGCACGCCTCGGGGCTATAGCCGCAGACCGCCCGGCCCGGGACGAACAGGCACTTGCTGGCTATGGCCTGCACCTCGGCACCGCCTTCCAGCTCATAGACGATGTATTGGATTACAGCGCGAGCCCCGAAGAGATGGGCAAGAACATCGGTGACGACCTGGCGGAAGGCAAACCCACCCTGCCTCTTATCCACGCCATGCAGCACGGCACCCCTGAGCAGCGCGCACTCCTGCGCCAGGCGGTGGAACACGGCGGCCTGGAACATATAGATGAGATCATCCGCATCGTGAACAAGAGCGGTGCCCTGGAATACACCCGTGAGCGAGCCGTCATGGAGAGCACCAAGGCCCGGACTGCACTCAAGTCCCTGTCCCCGTCCCCCTACCTCGAAGCCCTCAAAGACCTGGCGGATTTCGCTATCGCCCGTCGGGCGTGAAGCTTAGCGCCGGGCCTGATCCACACGCTGGATCAGATCATCAGCCACCGGATGCGCCATCAACGCCAAACGCATGAACCTGGCGGGCGGCGTAAAAGTGATGGCGCTGCCCCATCGGCAGGGTTGCCTTAAGGTCAGAGTGATCCGCTTGGGGTTCGTGAACCCCGAATAACTGACGTTCATGATGTTCGACAGGGCGATGCGTTCCACGTGCCCGCCGTTCACCACGATCAGTTCGTTGCCGTCGTCCCAGACCTCATCCATCAAGTCGAAGATGCAGCTTCTTGAATAGGAAATAACCGAGCACCAGCATGACCAGCCGGCATCAGGACACCGCCAGTAGCGGGACGCCACGTCCCTTAGTCAGGAAGTGACCGTCACCACGATCAGCATGCCGAACCAGATGAACGGGAACATGCGCTTGTAGAAACCGTCGATACGGGAGGAGATGCGCTTGGCATCCGGTGGCAAGCGTCAGCATGGGCCATCTCCTGGAAGTCCGTCAGGCCCGGCGCCGGGCGGCGGCACGCTACCGCCCGCAGGATGTCGGTGCAGGCATCCGCCGGCAGCGGATGGCTGTAGATAGAAGCCCTGGGCCAGGTCACAGCCCGACTCCCGCAGGAATTCGCCTTGGCGCGCCGCCTCCACGCCTTCCGCCACCACTTTGATGCCGAGCTCATGGCTCATGGCGATCACCGCGTTCACGATGGCAGCCTGGCGCGCATCCTGAGGGATGCCCGCCACGAAACTCTTATCGATCTTGATGGTACGGATGGGGAACTGGCTGAGATAACTCAAGGACGAATATCCGGTACCGAAATCGTCCAGCGAGAAGCTCACGCCCATGTCCGCCAGATCGTCCATGCGTTGCAGCACGCCCGGATTATCGGTCATGAGGGCGGTCTCGGTGAGCTCCAGTTGCAGCAGTCTGCGGATCGAAGACCGGTGCGATCCAGGATGGCGCGTACCGTCGCCACCATGTCGTCCTGCAGGAACTGGCGGGGCGCCACGTTCACCGTGAGCGGCGTGAGTTTCACTCCCAGGTTCTGCCACATCATCGCCTGGCGTGCAGGCGGCTTCCAGCACCCAGTTGCCGAGCATCAGGATGTCGCCGCTGGCCTCGGCGATAGGGATGAACTTGATGGGCGGGATCAAGCACGCCTTCGGGCGTGCGCCAGCGGGCCAGGGCTTCTAGGCCCGCCACCTTGCCGCCGATCAATTCGACCTGCGGCTGGTACTCCAGGTGTATCTCCCCCTGAGTGATGGCGCGGCGCAGGTTGCCGCGCAGCATCAGGTATTCCTCCGCCAGGGCCTTCATCTCCGCGTTGTAGAAGCGCATGTCGCCCGGGTCCTGGCGCTTCACTTCCAGCAGCGCGTTGTCCGCGTTGCGCAGCAGCGTCTCGGCGCTCTCACCGTCCTGGGGCGCCATGGCGACGCCCACGCTCACCCGCAGGTCCAGGCGGCTCGCCGGCAGTTGCAGCGGCGCTTCCAGGGCCCGCTTCACCTTCCTGCAGCTGCTCTTGCAATGCCTCGCGGTTGCCGTCGCAGCTGACGACCGCTGCGAACTCGTCCGCTGCCAGCCGCGCCACCCCGTCGGCGCTACCGAAAGCCTCCGAGAGCCTGGCGCCGAACTCGCGCAGCACGCTATCGCCCGCATCGTGGCCCAACACGTCGTTGATGATCTTGAAGCCATCGACGTTGAACAAAGCCACCGCCAGCCGCCGGTCGGGCGCCGATATAGCGGAATTGCTCGTTCAGATGCTCCGTCAGAAGCACTCGGTTACCGAGGCCAGTCAGCGGGTCGTAGAAGGCGAGATAGCGCAGGCGCTTCTCGCTCTGCACCCGTTCCGTGATGTCCGTGGTGACGGAGATCACGCCGTTGATGGTGCCGTTCTCGTTGCGGCTGATGACCGCGTCCACCTGCACGTCTATCACCCGCCCATCGGCAGTCATATAGCGGGAACTGAAGGTCATGCTCGGCATCTCGCCCGCCACCAACCGGCGGAAGCGCTGCTCCGCCTCCGCCCGCCGCGTGGTGTCGGCGATGATGTCGAAGACCCGTTTACCCACTAGGCCACCGGGCTGATAACCCAACATCTCGTGATGGGCCTGGTTGGCGTAAGTGATCACCCCGTCCAGGGCGATCTCTTTGATGCCGTGGGGTACCGCTTCCATCAGGCGCCGATACTGGCGCTCGCTGCGCCGCAGGGCCGCCTCGCTCTCCTTCTGGGCGGTGATGTCCTGGAAGATGCCGAACACTGACTCGTTGGCATCGGCCGTGGGCGGGCTGTACTGGCCTTTCACCCGCACGTGGCGGATCTGCCCGTCGGGGCGCACGATGCGCGCCTCGAACTCCACGCTCTCGTGGGTGGTGGCCGCGTGGCGTACGAAGCGCTCCACGTAAGGCTGGTCGTCGGGATGGTAAGTACTGAGGGTGCGATTGAAATCCGGATCGATTTTCGCCGGATCGAGCCCACGTATGCGGTATATCTCCTCGGACCAGGCCAGTTTCCCGGTGAGGATGTCCCAGCGCCAATGGCCGAGGTGCGCCAGACGTTCCGCCTCCGCCAGCATTGAGGCCTGTTCCTCCAGGATGTCGCGGGTGCGCACCCGCTCGCCGATGTCGGTCAAGAGGCCCACGAAGAACTTGAGCTGGCCATGTTCGTCGTACACCGGGCTCATGGACAGCTCACCCCAGAAGCGTGCGCCGTCCTTGCGGAAGTTGGCGATCTCCACCTGCACCGGCTTACGCTCGTCCATGGCGCGGTGGATAGCATGGCGGGTCGCGCTAGAGGTATCGGTCTCCTCCAGGAAACGGCAATCACGGCCCCTCACCTCGGCGAAACTGTAGCCGGTGATACGCTCGAAGGCGGGGTTCACATAGATGATGGGATAGACGTCACCCTCGGGCTCCGCCGAGGTCACCAAAACGCCAGAGGTGGACTGGGTAACTGCCGCCGCCAGCATGATGTGTTCAGAGAGGAGCTTCTCCAGCTCTAGCTCGCGCTGCTTGAGGGTGGTGATGTCGGTATAGAGGTCGATGTAACCGCCGTCGCGACTGCGCCGTTCCTTGATCAGCACCCAGCGACCGTCGGGTAGCTGCTGCTCCAGGCTCCCGCTGGCCCGCTGATGGGCCTCGAGGCGTTCCCGGATCCAGCGCTCGGTATCTCCATCCGGCACCACGATCTTCTCGACCCGTATCGTCTGCCGCAGCATATCCTCGAACTTGGTGCCCGGCACCATCATCTCCGCGAGATGCGGATACATGCGCTTCAGCTGATCGTTGCAGATCAATATCCTGTCGTCCGCGTCGAAGACGATGAAACCGTCTTCCACGTAGCCCAGAGCATCGGCCAGCAGGTTCTCCGCGTGTTCCCGGGCGCGGGCGTGGCCGGCGGCCGCGAGAGCAGCCTTCACCGAGCGCCTGAGGCGCGGCATGTGCTTGGCGGACTTCGTGACGTAATCCGCGAGACCGAGGCGCATGGCTTCCACCGCCACCTCCTCGGTGCCGGTACCGGTGAACATGATGACCGGGAGATCCGGGTCCCGGACCCGGACGCGCTTCAGCACCTCTAGGCCAGTGGACCAGCGTAGATGGTAATCGGTGATCACGAGGTCGAGGCCGGGCTGGGCGATGGCTACTTCCAACTGCGCCTGGGTATGCACCTCATAGGTCTCGACCTCGGGGAAGTCTTTATAGAGTTCGCGTTTGACCAGGGCCCGGTCATCCGGGTTGTCGTCCACGACCAGCACACGCAAGCCCGCGCCCTGGCGCACGGCCTCATCCCCTGTGTGCTTCCTGTTCGTCATCACCGCCTCCCCGGGGCAGATGAGTTCCCGACGTGATCCCCTAATGCAGTTCCGGATGCTCGCTCAGCATCAACCAATACACCTGCAGCTGTTTCAGCAGGGTGGTGAACTCCTCGAATACCACCGGCTTCACCAGATAGGAGTTGGCACCCAACTCATAGGCACGATTGATGTCCGCGGGCTCCCGGGAGGAGGTCAGCACCACCACCGGCAGCCGTTTCAGGCCATTCTGGCTGCGCAGCCATTTCAACACTTCGTGGCCCGAGAGCCGCGGCAGTTTGAGGTCCAAGAGCATCATGAACGGCAGCGGATGGGTCTCCCGGTCAGCATAGCGGCCCTCGCCGGACAGGTAGGCCACCGCCTCCTCTCCGTTGGCCACACAGGCGATGGGGTTCACGACGTGAGACTTGCTGAAGGCGCGCCGGATCAGCATGACGTCGTTCTCGTCGTCCTCCGCGAGCAGTATCGTGGTTTTTGTTATCCCGCTCATATCAGCCATTCCGGAACTCCTTGAGACGCGCGTGGAACGTGGTGCCGTTGCCGTCGGACTCGACTCGCACCTCGCCATGCATACGGGCCAGACCTTTCTTGACGATGGAGAGCCCGATGCCCGTGCCGGGATAGGACTCCGCGCCGTGCAGGCGCTCGAACACGTTGAAGATGCGTTCCCGGTGCTCGGAGGCGATACCGATGCCGTTGTCGCGGACGCATACCTCCACCATCCCCTGTCGCGCCACTGCCCAGATGCGCACATGCGGTACCTTGCCGGGCGCCACGAACTTCAGGGCGTTGCTCACGAGATTGAGGAGGACTTGCTTTAGTGTGACCCTGTGGGCCAGGACGGTCAACGGCGGCACGGCGTCCTCCACCTGCGGCCGATGACACTGCTATCTCATGATGCAATTCGGCCAGGGTCTCCTGCACCAGCTCCGCCAGAGGCACGGCCTCCAGCTGCATCTTGCTGCGTCCGACGCGGCTGTAGGCCAGGAGATCCTGGATCAGGGTATCCATGCTCTTGGCGGCCTTGATGATGCGGCCGAGGTAGTCGCGCCCGTCCGTCTCGAGCTTCCCGCCGTAATCCTCCAGCACCGCGTCTGCGAATCCATGCATGGCCCGCAGGGGTGCCCGCAAGTCGTGGGCCACGGAATAGGCGAAGGCATCCAGTTCCCGGTTGCTCTCGTCCAATTCCGCAGTGCGCGCAGTCACACGCTGTTCCAATTCTTCCATGTGCTGTTGCAGCACCTGTTTGAGGCGCACGCTCTCTATACCCACGGAGGCTATCTGGGCGAGTTGTACCAAGATGGCCTCGTCTTCTGCGTCAAGCTCCTGCCCGCCTTTGTCCGAGACCAGGAGCGCACCGATCACCTCCGCGCCTTGGCTCGTGAGCGGCACCGCCAGAAGATCCTGCAGAGGGGGCTGTCGTCTCGTATCTTCAGGGGAGCCGAAGATACTGGGGTGTGACTGCATCTCGGCAGCGTTCAGGCGTATCGGGTATTGCTTATCTCGCAGCATGCGATAGACCGCATCCGGCAAGGTGGTAGTACCACGCCAAGCGGCATATTTCTCCGTCAGCGAGAGCGCCATGCGGGTGGGTGAGCCATCCTCACGGGGCCGGCAATGGCTCAAGGCCAGCTGGGTTCCACTCAGTTCCCGGGCACGGTCCGCAGCGATCTGCATCACTTCCTGTACCGCCTGCGCCCCGGCGATCTGCAGGGAGGCCGCTGCCAGTTGCTGTAGCTCGCGGGCGCGCCGCTCCACTGCAGCCTGAGCTTGTTTGCGCGGCGAGATGTCGTGTATCAATGCCAGGTTCAAGATGCGATTGTCCACCACCATGCTGTTCAAGCGTACGTCCACGTGCATCATCTCCCCGTCCTTGGTGAGATGCCGCCACTCCCCTGCCTGCCGGTAGTTCATGTCCGGGCTGGCCATCTCCTTGCGATAGGCCTTGAGCTTGGCCACGTCTTCCTTGGGGCGGATATCAAAGATATCCAACTCCAGGAACTCGGCACGGGTATAGCCGTAGCGTTCCACCGCAGCGCGGTTCACGTCCACGAAGTCGCCGCTGTCCTTGTTGTATAGCAGCATGGGCGCCGGGTTGTTCTCGAAGAAGTTCCGGAAGTTGGACTCGCTGCGCCGCTGGGCATCCCGCGCCTCGCGGGTCTCGCTGTCGTAACGCGTACGCAGGCGCATCACCCAGCGACCGGTGAAGAACACTCCACCGAGCGAGACTCCAGCGAGCACGAGCGAAGGCATCCAGGCGAGAAACCGCTGCATGGCCAGCTGGTTGAGTATGTTCGTGCGCGCCGCTTCCGGCATGGCGATATTCAACAACGCCTGGGTGCGGCCTGCCTGCCACTGGTCGCTCACCAGGATGAGCAGCACCAGCATCAAGGCGAACATGCAGGCCGCCATCAACAGCTCCTGCTGGGAGAAGGTCTTGCCGCCCGCGCGCGGCAGATAGCGCTGCTTGAGCCGCTCCACCAGCGGCGTGAACACCAGGATCAGCGGCCCGCTGGTCAGCAGAGTCTGCCCGAAAGCATTAGGCCACCAGCCGAGCCAGGCGCTCAGGAAACCCTGGGCACCGATGGGTGTGTTCGTGAACTGGGAGATGAAAGCCCCGAAGGAGCTCATGAGCGAGGCCGAGAGCGTCGCCAGGGTGAACCACGCCCAAGAGCGAGCGCTGCGCAGGCTGTAGTCGCCGGAGTAATTGCAATAGAAGAGGAAGAACACACCCATGGCCAGCGGGTTATGCAGCGCGTTCACCAACGCGAGGTCGAGCGGCATGTGCTTGTGCAGGGTGCTGAACAGGGTGGCGAGATAGGCGGTGAAAGCCGCCCATTCGAAACCCAGCCACATGACGAGGCAGACGCACACCGTCCAAGGCAAGTAGAAACTGAAATCCAGCCGCACGCCGCCGACATGCACCAACCATTCGTTCCAGGCGAAACCCGGCATGTCGAAGCTGGCGATGGGCCACCAGACGCAGACGCCGGTGATGGCCATCCAGAGACTGGTCAGCACGAAGACCCGATAGTCAGGCGACGCGAACACGCTCATCATGGAGAGAGGCCGCCAACGGTATCCCGCGGCGGGGATCTCAGATCGCCTGCTGCTCTCGCTCGGGCTCATGCGCACGGCCTGTAGGATGCGGGGACTCGCTTGCCGTCCCCTTGCCTTATGTCACTTAATAGTAGCGCAGCCCAAGCCCGGCGCCCGGCTCGTCGATTGAAAGGCAGGGGGGGTTCCCGTATAGTACGCGGCTCGCTTTCGGGGTGTAGCTCAGCCTGGTAGAGCACTACGTTCGGGACGTAGGGGTCGCAGGTTCAAATCCTGTCACCCCGACCAATTAAGCCTATTCCCGTTGCTTTGAACCCAAAGTCTTTAAGAACACCTGCGGCACCTAGTCTATATGTAGGGGCCGGAGGTTCATTTTCGCGTTTGGCTATCCTGCCAAACGCGAAAACCCAGGGCAGGCTTCATGCCTGCCCGCTCGCCGCTGTGCGGCTCGCCCTGTCACCCCGACAACATATATAGACACACGCCGGAACTTTCCGCGCGCACTCGAATCCATAACCATGCAAGTTGTCGCGCTCGCGTAACTCAGCTATATAGATAGGTTATGGATCATCGCCAGCAAGCCCAAGCTGCAAACCCCCGCCCCGTGCGGCGGCTGGCGGCGTGGCGTGCCGGGCTGCTGCTGTTCGCCCTCACCTGTGCGGTCAGCCTCTATTCCATCGAGGCTACCCACAACCACAAGACGGTCCTGGATGACCTGCGCTGCCCGGTCTGCCATGTGGTGGGCCATAGCGCACTGGATGTCTACACCCCGGATCTGACGCCGGCCTTCTCCCTGGCGCTGCTCTTCTTCGTGCTCTTGCCGGCGCCCCTGGTCGGTGCCTCCCGCAGCTTCTACTTCCCCAAGCCCCAGACCCGCGCTCCGCCTTCTCTCTCGCTCTCCATCATCTGAATCGATCCGGCAGCGATGCCGGTATCGCCGTTCCGCGCGTGAGCCGCGCGGGACCTTATTTATAATTCATATGGCACGCGCGCACCCGTCTCGACGGTAGAGCGCGCTGCCATCGAGGAGCGAGACCATGAAACGGTTATTTTCCGTCCTGCCAGTATTGGTAGGATTCGTATTGAACTTTGTATTCACCGCAACTGCACTGGCAGATGACAGCACAGCACCTGGTACTAGCACCGCTTCTGCACCGGCTGTGACAACAGTAGAATCCGCACCAGCAGCCAGCACTGCCTCAGCCCCTCCTAGCGGTACGGCCTCTGCCGAAGATGCGATGTCCGTTGCCCCGGCGACCCAAGCTGTGGAAGCCGCGCCTGCCACCTCCACAACCACGGCACCGGCTAAGGCAATTGAGCTGGGATCGATCGAAGTGCAGAGCAAGCGTCTGAACCGGGCGCGAGACGATTTGAACCCGGAGACCGGCACCAGCAACTATCATTTCGACACTCAGTCCATCGCCGCCCTGCCCCAGGGAGCCGATGCACCCTTACAAGACCTGATCCTGCAGGCACCGGGTGTGGCCCAAGACTCCTTCGGCCAGCTGCACGTGCGGGGTGACCATGCGGACATCCAGTACCGCATCAACGGCATCATCATCCCGGAGTTCATCAGCGGTTTCGGTGACACCCTCGGCACCCGCTTCATCAGCAAGGTGGATTTCCTCACGGGTTCCCTACCCGCTCAGTTCGGATACCGCACCGCGGGGGTGATCAACATCACCACGAACGACGGCTTGCAGTCGCCGGGCGGCAGCGTGGATCTCTACGGTGGCAGCCATGCCACCCTCCAGCCGAGTGCAGAGTACGGCGGTTCGGATGGGAACCTGGATTACTACGTGACTGGCACGTATCTCCAGAGTGATGAGGGCATCGAGTCACCGACTTCTTCCAACTCGCCGATCCACGACGACACAGAGCAGAACCGGCTATTTGGCTATGGTTCCTACCTCATCAACCCTGATCTGCGTCTCGGTGTCATCGCCGGCCATTCCCTGGGCAACTTCCAGATACCCAACAACCCGGGCCTGACGCCGAACTTCCAGTACGAGAATCAGCCGCCCATCCCCTCCGCGGACTTGAACGAGACCCAGCGGGAGCTGAACGACTACGGCATCGTCTCCCTGCAGGGCATACGGGATCAGCTCAACTATTCCGTGGCGCTCTTCAACCGCTACTCCAGCACCGACTTCCATCCGGATGACATCGGCGACCTCATCTATAACGGCGTGGCGGCCCAGGTGTTCCAGCGCAACATCGCCACGGGCGTACAGGCGGACGTGAGCGATCCCATCGACGACAGCCACACCTTACGTTGGGGTCTGTTCGCGGACCAGGAGCGCACCACCAGCGACAGCAGCTCGCTGGTGTTCCCCGCCAACCCGGATGGCACCCAGAGCAGCACCACGCCCCTCGCCATCCCGGATAGCACTATCAAGACCGGCGAGTTGTACGGCACTTACCTGCAAGATGAATGGCTGGTGAGCAAGGTGCTGACCCTAAACTATGGTCTGCGCTATGACATCTCCAACGGCTTCGAGCGGGAGAGCCAAGTGAGTCCGCGCGTCAACGCGGTCTATATCTTGGACGATGCCACCAAGCTGCACGTGGGTTATTCCCGTTACTTCACTCCGCCGGAGCTAGAACTCATCGCGCCTAAGGACATCGCGCTGTTCCAGGGCACCACCAACCAGCTGCCCAGCGGCGTGAACACGGACGTGAAAGCCGAGCGGGATGATTACTACGATGCGGGCATCACCCACGAGTTCACCCCGGCCTGGCAGGTGGGTGTGGATGGCTATTACAAAGATGCGCGGAACCTGCTGGACGAAGGCCAGTTCGGTCCGGCTCTGATCTTCTCGCCCTTCAACTACGCCCGTGGCCGCGTCTGGGGCCTAGAGTTGACCAGCACCTACACAGACGGGAGTTTCTCCACCTATTACAACCTGGCTTACTCCAGGGCCTTAGGGAATCAGGTGGTATCGGGTCAGTTCAACTTCTCTCCGGATGAACTGGCTTACATCCAGGACCACTACGTCCACCTGGATCACGACCAGACCTGGACATCCTCGGGTGGCGTCGCTTACGGCTGGTTGGGTACCCGCTACAGCCTGGATGGCATCTTCGGCAGCGGTCTCCGGGCCGGCTTCGCCGATACCCAGAGCCTGCCGTCCTATGCCCAGTTCGACGTGGCGGCCAGTCGCGTCGTCACGCTACCGGGCACAGGCGAGCTCTCTCTGCGCTTCGCCATCGTCAACCTGACGGACCGGGTGTAC
>CAWFOE010000009.1:0-10962 GCA_963817285.1 uncultured Pseudomonadota bacterium
CGACGCATTGAGTGTACCACTTCTTCCAGGTATTCCCGCTGGCGCTTCAGGCTGCGGGCCTGGATGCGGTAGCCCAGGAGCACCAGGAGCGCGAGTACCACCACCCCCAGGATGCGGAACCACCAGGTCTCATAGAAGAAGGGCTCGATGCGCAGCTGCAGGCTGGCGGCTGCATCGCCCCACACGCCAGCGTTGTTGCTGCCACGCACTTCGAAGTTGTAATCGCCGGGCGGCAGGTTGGTGTAGTTCACCTCCCGCCGGGAGACGTCAGCCATCGTCTGCCAGTCCTGATCGTAGCCCGTGAGCCGGTAACGCAGCTGCACGCTGCGCGGGTTCTGGAAGCTCAGTACCGAGAAGCGGAAAGCGAGGTCGCGGGCACGGGCCGGTACGGCCAGGGTCTTGCCGACGTTCTCATGCCAGGCCCCGTTGTACTGGGCCTCTTCCACCACTGTGTTCGGCACCACGTCGTTCTGGTGCACCTGGCGGGTATCCACCGTCACCACGCCGTTGCGGGTGGGTAACCACAGACGGGTGCCGTCGAAGTAGCCGCGGGCATTGCCGGCGCCGTTGCAGCAGAGGCCTTTCTCGCTGCCGGACCACTGACCCTGCTCGCTTAAGATGAGCTGGGGATGCAGCATGTCGAGCTTGCCCTGGGCTATGGCCTGGAGTTCGGCGATGCGTACCCGGTAGATGCCGCGGATGCCGGCCGCCCACAGCCACTCACCGGCAGCGTCGGCGCTCATGAACATGAGGGAGTTGGCGGGCAGCTCCTGGTTGCCGTGGATGACGTGCCACTTGCCGTCATATATATAGAGCGCGTCCTCGTTGAAAGTGCCTACCAGCATGAGTCCATAGCCAGGCTCCGCCACGGACGTGACGAAGGCATCTGCGAGGCCGATGTCACCCCCTAAAGACCTGAAGTGGCCATCGTCGAATTGGTAGAGGCCTGCCAGAGTGCCCACCAGGATGTGGCCATCGCGGGTCTCATAGATGAGGCGGGAGCGTACATCCTTGAGGCCTGCGTCCATGCCGTAGCGGGTGAGGGTCCCGTCTTGGTCGCGGAACACGCCGTCCAGCGTCGCTATCCATATTGCGCCGCTGCGGTCTTTCAATAGCCCATGCACGGTTATCCCGGAGAGGGGAGCGAACTCCGGCGGATGCAGCACGCGGCCGTCCTGGTACTCCACCAGGCCGTTGGTGGTGCCGATCCAGAGGCGCGTACCGTCGTCCATGAGCGTGTAAGCGTTGGGTGCCGGCAGCTCAGAGGCGGGGACCGCCAACTTGTAGCGGCCATCCCTCAACAGATAGACGCCGTTGGCCGTACCTACCCAATCGCCGCCGCTGTGGGCGGGCGTCACCGCCCAGGTGAGAGTCTCGCCCAGGCCTTCGTTGGTTGTGTAGCGCTGGGTGTAGCCGTTCCACAGCCGCGTCACCCCATAAGCATGGCTGCCGAGCCACAGGCTGTGCTCCCGATCCTCGTAGATGGATTCCACTTGAGCCGCGGGCTTGTATTCGTTGGCCAGTACGAACTGCTGCATGGCATCGCCCACGAGGCGCGCAAGACCTGCGTTGGTGGCCACCCAGAAGTTGCCATCAGAATCCACGAAGAAGGTGTTGGTGGCGAGATGCAGCTCCACCGGGTCGCCGGTGGCGCGCTTCCACTCGCTGCCGGTGTAGCGGAAGAGGCCTAAGGTGGTGCCGGCCCAGAGGGCGTCGTCATACACCGTGAGGCGCGTGACCATGGTGCCCTTGCCGCCCGGCGCTTCGATGCTCTGCACGCCGCCGCTGCCCAATACGTAGATCTTGCCCACGCCGCCGACCCAGAGCGCGTCGCGCCATTTCAGCAGGGAGTAGAAGGATTCCTTGGGCAGAGTGGTGTCGTGATGCAGTCCGTCCTTCTCGACGCGCAGGAGACCGGAGTCCGTGGCCGCGTAGAGATGCTCGCCGCTGAAGGCGAGGGCGCGCACGTCTGCTTCCTTATTCACGCCTTTCTCGCCGGGCGCTACGCCCAGCATGTGCACCTCATCCGGCTCGTACCAGGCGATGCCTTTATTGGTGCCTATCCAGAGCGTGCCATCCGGGCCGTTCACCAGCACCGCGCCCCAGTAGCCCGGCAGGTAGGGCTTGAAGGACACGCCGTCGAAACGCGCGACGCCGTCCTGGGTGCCGAACCACATGTAGCCCTGGGGGCCCTGGGTGATGGAGAGGTCCGTGATCTGCGGCAGGCCCTGTTCCAGGGACCAGGTATCGCTGGCGTAATCGTGGAAAGCTTTGCCGGGTTCGAGGGCGTGGGCCGCAGGTGCGGCGAGGCATATGAACGCAGCGCTCAGGAGAGCCTTGCGAAAGCGCTTGTTTCGCGTGCTAAGCAACGTCCCCACCCTCCAGCCAAGCATTATTGGGAATTCTTTCCAGCAGCATAGACCATTTTCGCAGGGGCTTGCTGCCGGCCATCGTCCCTAGCTGGCCGCCTGGCGCCGGTCTTCCTCCAGCAGCAGTTCCAGTTCTTCGGCGGCTTCCTTGGAAGTCTGCACCAGCTTGGCCTCGTCCCGGAACACCGCGTACTGGCGCATGAGAAGTTCAGCATCATGCTTCTCGAACATCTCCAGGGTGTGAGCGATCTCCGCTTGGGACATGCCGAGTTCCTGCAAGAGATCCTCTGTCAGTTTGAGACTGGAATAGAGGGTCTCGCGCACGATCACTTCAACCCCTTGCTCACGCAGCAGATGGGCGTGATGCCGGTTGCGGGCGCGTGCCAGTACCTTGAGGTTGGGGAAATGCTTGTGCACCATCTCAGCCGTGCGCACCGAGGCTTCGATGCCGTCGATGGCCAGTACCAGGAACTTCGACTGGTCTGCCTTAGCGGCGCGCAGCAACTCCAGGCGTGAGGCGTCGCCGTAATACACCTTGCTGCCGAAGCGGCGGATGGTCTCGATCTGCTCCGCGTCCGCTTCCAGTGCCGTGAACGGGATCTGCTGCATGCGCAGGAGACGGCCCACCACCTGACCGAAGCGGCCGAAGCCCGCGATGATCACCGGGTTAGCGGGCTCATCGATGCGGTCGAACTCCGGCTCCTTGTTCTCCTTAGCGAACTTCTGCAGCACGCGCTCGTTGAACAGCACCAGGAAGGGTGTGGCAGCCATGGACAGGGTGACGGCTACGTTGAGCAGGTCCGTCAAGGGCTGGCTGAAGAGTTTGTAACCGGCGGCCACGTTGAACAGCACGAAGGCGAATTCGCCGCCGGCCGGCAGCACGAAGGCGAGATCGCGGGAAGCGGATCCCGGCATCCCGAACACGCGACCCACCCCATAGAGTGTCGCCATCTTGATGGCGAGGAGGCCCACCACCACGCCGGCCACCGTGAGCGGCGTCTCGCGGATGAGGCCTAAGTTCACCGACATGCCCACGGCCATGAAGAAGAGACCCAGCAGGAGACCCTTGAAGGGTTCGATGTTCGCCTCGAACTCATGGCGGTAACTGGAATCCGCCAGGAGCACGCCGGCGATGAACGCGCCGAGGCCCATGGAGAGACCGATGGAGCTGGCCACCAGGCCCGCGCCGATGACGATGAGCAGTGCCGAGGCGGTGAATATCTCCGGGTTGCCGAACTGGGTGACCAGGCGGAACAAGAGGCGCAAGACGATGCGATTGCCCAAGGCCATCACCGTGAGCACCGCGGCGATGATGAGCAGTTTCATGCCGATGTGACCCGGCTCGCTGCTGCCGTCGCCGTAGAACACGCCGATGAGCGCCAAGACCGGGATGGCGGCCACGTCCTGGAACAGCAGGATGCCGAAGGCCGCGCGCCCATGCTGCATCGCGAGCTGCTGCTTCTCTCCCAGCATCTGCAGCACGAAGGCAGTGGAGGAGAGCGAGAGGCCGAAACCCGCCACCAGGGCCGGCACCGTCGCAAGACCGAGATAATGGGCCGCCGCTGCCAACACGAGGCTGGTGACCACCACTTGCAGGGCGCCCATGCCGAACACGTTCTTGCGCATGACCCAGATGCGCGAAGGCTGGAGCTCCAGGCCGATGATGAAGAGCAAGAGCACCACGCCCAGGTCGGCGAAATCCAGGATGGTGGACACGCCTGTGATGAGTCTTAAGCCCCAGGGGCCGATGACCACGCCCGCCACCAGATACCCCAGCACCGAGCCGAAGCCGGATTTCCGGGAGAGGGGCACTGCGAGACAGGCAGCCAGCAGGAACACGGCAACTTCAGGCAAGAAATTCATGGGCGTTCTCGGATGGCCGAAATATGGCTTTAGGCTACCCGAAAAGCCGTCATCACATACGCTTGGCTCCCGTCACCGCCTTGATGAGATCCGTGAGCAGCCCTGCGGCAGTCACCTCCGTGCCGGCACCGGGTCCGGCGATGGTGAGGGGCACCGGGTTATAGCGCCGCGTCCAGATCCGCACCAGGTTCTCACCCGCGGCCAACTGGGCGAAGGGGTCGGTAGCAGGCACCCGCCGCAGACCCACCCGCGCTTCCCATCCATCGAACTCGGCGAGGCAGACGAGCCGTAGACCCTGCTTGCGGGCTTCCTCCACCTGGCGCGCCCAGGCCGCATCATGCTCCGCAAGTTTCGAGAGGAAAGACTCTGCATCGGCCTCGGCCGCGAGTTCCGGCGGCACTAGGCTATGCACCGAGACCCGCTCCGGCTCCCATTCGATGCCCGCTTCCCGCAGGAGGATGAGGAGTTTGCGTCCGCTGTCCTGGGCTTTCAGGTCTTCACCGGGGTGCGGCTCCGTGAGGCCGGCGTCCCGGGCTTCCCGCAGCGCCGTGGAGAAAGCCGCGCCATGGTTCAGTCGCTGGAAGAGGAAAGAAAGCGTGCCCGAGAGCACGGCTTCGACACGCTGCACCTCGTCGCCATTGGCATTGAGGTCTGTGAGCGAACCGAGCAAGGGCAGGGCCGCGCCCACGGTGGTCTCGTAGCGATAAGGCACGCGCAGTGCTTCCACGGAAGCCCGTAGTTCCCGGTAACCCTTCTGGGAGCCGCTGTTCGCGATCTTGTTGGGTGTGACGATGCCGATGCCGTTTTGGAAGAACCCGGCGTAATGCCCGGCGATTTCCTCCGAGGCGCTGCAATCCACGAACAGTTTCGGCCCTGTGTAACTGCGGAAGCGGGTTATTAGCTCCGGCCAGTCGTCACCCTGACGCGGCACCGAATCTTCCCGCCAGGGTGCGTCGGGATCGTGCCAATCGGTGGCACGGCGATTCACGGTGCCCGTCACGTGGAACTCCAGTCGGTGCTCGGCCAGCAGGCGTTGACGTTGTGCCGCCAGGAGTCTCACGAGTGCGCTGCCCACCCGGCCCGTGTGGCCGCCGATCAACAGCAGCACCCGGCGCACCGGACCCGTGGGTATGGGGACGGGAGCCTCGCTGAGATCTTCCGCGAGGTTATGACGGTTCAGGCTGGACATGGATAGTATCTCCTCGCGCTTGCGACGGACGCGGAATGGCGCCGGCGGAAGTCGCGGATGTGATGATCGAGCGCTTCGGTCTCGATGAGGAAGGCATCGTGGCCGAGGGCTGAAGTGAGCCAGGCGAGTTCCGCATCCGGGATATGGCTCGCCAGTTCGCGCTGCTCGTCGGGGGTGTAGAGCACGTCGCTCGTGCTCCCCACCACCAGCACCGGCAAGCGGATGCCCGCGAGTGCTGCCGCCGTACCGCCGCGCTCGCGTCCGAGGTCGTGGCTGTCCATGATCCGAGTCAGGGTCACGTAAGTGTTGGCATCGAAGCGCGCCACGAACTTGGCACCGTGATGCCTCAACCAGCTCTCCACCTGGAAGCCGCCGCCGGGAGCAGGCTCCCGCGCGAAGCGCGTGGCGAACCCGTCCCAATGCCGGTAGCTGCACATGGCTGCCATGCGCGCCGCTGCCAATCCCGCTGCGGGAGGTTGCGCCGGGTCGTAGGTGCCGCCCTGCCAATGAGCGTCGGCGTAGATGGCCTGGCGTTGGGCTTCCGAGAGACCGATGCACCAGGGCGATTGGCGCGCCCCCACGGAGATGGCCGCTGCAGCGCGCACGCGTTCTGGATAGAGCGCTGCCCACTCCAGCACCTGCATGCCGCCGAGGGATCCGCCCAGCACCAGGTCCAGCACCGTGACGCCCAATTCATCCAGCAGCGCCGCCTGCACTGCCACGAGATCGCGGACCGTGACGGCGGGGAAGTCCGCGCCGTAACGCCGGCCCGTCTCCGGCGAGAGGCTCGTGGGTCCGGTGCTGCCGTAGCAGCCGCCCAACACGTTGCTGCACACGATGAAGTCCCGCATCGGGTCCAGCGCCTTGCCTAAGCCCATGAGTCCCGGCCACCACTGGTCGAGATCCGCAGAACCCGTGAGGGCGTGGCAGACCAACACCGCGTTATCGCCCGTGGCGTTGAGCCTGCCCCAGGTGCGGTATGCCACCGTCACCTGGGACAGGCTCCCGCCGGCTTCCAAGGCCACCGGGTCCTTCAGCGTGAGGAACTGCGCCTCGTTACTGGGTGCCCGTAACGCGCTCATGCAGCCGCCTTGGCCTTGAGCTTATCGAAGGCCTGGGCGAAATCCGCCTTGATGTCTTCGATGTGCTCGATGCCGACGGATACCCGCACGAGATCCGTCGTGACACCCGCCGCCTGCTGTTCCTTGGCGTTCAGCTGCTGGTGAGTGGTGGAGGTGGGGTGGATCACCAGGGTCTTGGCGTCGCCCACGTTGGCGAGATGGCTCGCGAGCTTCACGCTGTCGATGAAGCCACGCCCCGCCGCTTCGCCACCGCGGATGCCGAAGCTCAAGACCGCGCCATAGCCGTTCTTGAGATAACGCTCCGCGAGCGCATGTTGCGGATGCTCCGGCAGGCCGGGATAGTTCACCCAAGCCACCTGGGGCTGCTTCTGCAACCAGCGCGCCAGCACCAGGGCGTTGTCCACATGGCGTTGCACCCTGAGAGAGAGCGTCTCCAAGCCCTGCAACAGCAGGAACGCATTGAAGGGGCTCAAGGCAGCGCCGATGTCCCTGAGGCCCTCCACCCGGGCGCGGATGATGAAGGCGATGTTGCCGAAGGGGCTCTTGGGACCGAAGGCCTCCCAGAAGTTGAGCCCGTGGTAACCGGGTGAAGGCTCCGTGAACAGGGGGAAGCGGCCGCTGCCCCAGTCGAACTTGCCCGAGTCCACGATCACACCGCCGATGGAAGTGCCGTGGCCGCCGATCCACTTGGTGGCGGAAGCCACCACGATGTCCGCGCCGTGTTCGATGGGCCGCGCCAGGAAGCCGGCGGCACCGAAGGTGTTGTCCACGATCAGCGGGATACCGCGGGCGTGGGCGATGGCAGCGATAGCTTCGAAGTCCGGTACGTTGAAGCCCGGGTTGCCGATGCTCTCCACGTAGATGGCCTTGGTGTCTGCATCGATGGCTTTGCGGAAGTTCTCCGGATCGTTGCCGTCCACGAAGCGCGTGTTGATGCCCAATCGCGGCAGCGTCACCTTGAACTGGTTGTAAGTGCCGCCGTAGAGCGAGCTGCTGCTCACGATGTTGTCCCCCGCCTGGGCGAGGGTGGTGATGGCGAGGAACTGCGCCGCTTGGCCGCTGGCGGTGGCGAGCGCCGCCACGCCGCCTTCGAGCGCCGCGATACGCTTCTCGAACACGTCCGTGGTGGGATTCATGATGCGGGTGTAGATGTTGCCGAACTCCTTCAGGGCGAAGAGCCTCGCTCCATGGTCCGCATCGTTGAAGGTGTAAGACGTGGTCTGGTAGATGGGTACAGCCCGGGCATTGGTGCCCGGCGCCGGTTCCTGGCCGGCGTGGATCTGCAAAGTCTCATAGCGATAGGGCGGTGTCTGGTCACTCATGGTCTTCTCCTCGATTCAGCGGTTTCATGCGCACGCCTTTTTAGAGACGAGCGGGCTTGCGTCACACGATCACGTGTGGCGTATCCGGACCTTTGAGGGGAGCCGTGCGGAGGTTTATCTAGGCATTAAAAAACCCGCTACGGCTGCGCCGCGCGGGTCCTGGAATCTTGGTGTTCGGTCAGATCGTCAGTTTCTGTGAACAGCTCCAGCCCGCACGGTGGCGTGCATCATCATGCACATACACATGCAGGCGACGAAAGCGGCGAAGGACACGAATTGCTCCATGGAGTGAATATCCGCGATGCGCGGAGCCTTGTCAAGAGCCATACGCTTGAACAATGTCGTGCCGGCCAGTACCTTGTGGCGGCTTGTCATATGAGGAGAGCGCCCATGGCCGTCCCCAAGACCACCTCCAAGATTAGTCGTACCAAGCGCTGGATCTGGTACGTGATCCTGTTCATCCCCTTCTTCATGGCTATCTGGGTGCCGCTCTATAACCGCATGGAGCCGTCCTTCTACGGCATCCCGTTCTTCTACTGGTTCCAGTTCGTGCTCATCATCGTGGCAGCCATCGTGACGGCCCTCGCTTATAAGGCGAAGGTCTGAGGGGCGCCCATGAACTGGATAGCCATAGCAGTATTCACAGCGCTGTTCCTGCTGGTCACGGTGCTGGGCTTCGTGGCGGCCCGCTGGCGGGCAGGGGATCTCAATCACATCAACGAGTGGGGTCTGGGCGGCCGTCGCTTCGGCACCATCGTCACCTGGTTCCTCCTAGGGGGCGATCTCTACACCGCCTATACCTTCGTGGCAGTGCCAGCCTTGGTGTTCGGCGCCGGGGCCATCGGCTTCTTCGCCGTGCCCTATACCCTCATGCTCTATCCCTTCGTCTATGTGGTGTATCCACGGCTCTGGTCCGTGGCTCGCAAGCACAATTACGTGACTGCGTCGGATTTCGTGCGGGGCCGCTATGGCAGCCATTTTCTGGCCTTGCTGGTGGCCATCACCGGCATCCTGGCCACCATGCCTTATATAGCGCTGCAGCTCGTGGGCATCCAGGTGGTCATCGCAGGTCTCGGTTTCGGAGGCTCGGGCCTCATGGGCGACTTGCCGCTCATCGTGGCTTTCGCGGTGCTGGCGGCCTATACCTACAGCAGTGGTCTCAGAGCACCCGCACTGATATCCGTGGTGAAAGATCTCCTCATCTATATAACCGTGATCGCGGCTATCACCGTGATCCCGGCCCAGCTCGGCGGGTATGGGCACATCTTCGCTAGCATCGAGCCGGGCAAGCTTCTACTTCCTCCGCCCACGGCAGATAACACCGGCGCTTACGGCGCGTATGCGACTCTTGCTCTCGGTTCCGTATTGGCACTCTTCCTCTATCCCCACTGCATCACGGCCTTGCTCTCGTCCAGCAGTCGCGGCGTCATCAAGCGCAACATGGCGCTCCTGCCGGCGTACTCCCTGGCTCTGGCGCTCCTGGCCTTCCTGGGCTACGTGGCCGTGGTGGCCCATGTGCACGACGACCCGGCCTACGCCGGCTACTTCAAGCAATACGGCAATAACTTCGCCGTGCCGGCCCTGATGCTGAAGTATTTTCCCTCCTGGTTCGTGGGTGTCATGTTCGCCGCCATCGCCATCGGTGCTCTGGTGCCGGCGGCTATCATGTCCATCGCCGCAGCGAACCTCTACACCCGCAACGTGTACAAGGAATATCTGAAGCCTGACGCCAGCAGCGCCGATGAAGCCCGCATGGCGAAGCTCGTCTCTCTCATCGTGAAAGTGGGGGCGCTGGCCTTCATCCTCTTCACCAAGCCTCAGTACGCCATCAACCTGCAACTCTTAGGCGGCGCCTGGATCATCCAGACCTTCCCGACTGTAGTCGTAGGCCTCTACACCCGCTGGTTGCACCCCCGAGCCCTGGCGGTGGGCTGGGCGGTCGGCATGGCTTTGAGCACCTGGATGGTGGTGTCCCAGGGCTTCAAGCCCACCTATCCGCTGCAACTTGGCGGGCTCACGGTGCCGGGTTACGCGGCCTTCTATTCCCTCATACTCAACTTCGTCGTGACCATCCTGGTCACGCTGTTGCTCAGGGCCTTGAAGACAGATGAAGGCAAGGATTCGACAGTACCCGAAGATTACGAACATGATCCGGCGTAAGGAGTCTTCATGAACGCAACTGTCCGCTCGCTGGTCCTGCTCTCTTCCTTGCTGGCTTCCGGTGCGGCTTATGCCACTACCGCTGATCTCGTATTGGAAGACGGGCACATCGTCACGCTCGAATCATCGCAGCCTACGGTGCAGGCACTCGCCGTCAAGGGTGGGCGCATCCTGGCGCTCGGCAACGACGCGGACATGGGGCCTTATATAGGTCCCGCCACCCAGATTGTGGACTTGAAAGGCATGACGGCGGTGCCCGGCTTCATCGAAGGCCACGGGCATTTCATGGAACTCGGCCGCACCCTCACGGAACTGGATCTCACCAAGGCGAAGGATTGGGACGGCATCGTGGCCCTGGTGGCCGCCGCAGTGAAGCAGGCCAAGCCCGGCCAATGGATACTCGGCTGGGGCTGGCACCAGGAGAAATGGGACCACGCACCGCAGCCCAACGTCGAAGGCTTGCCGCTGCACGCGAGCCTGGATGCGGTCTCGCCAGCGAATCCGGTGATGCTCGCTCACGCTAGTGGCCACGGCGTGTTCGTGAACGCATTCGCTATGAAACTCGCGGGCATCAGCAAGGCGACACCGGACCCGCAGGGCGGGCAGATCGTGCGGGATGCCAGCGGTGAGCCCATCGGCTTCCTGCGGGATAACGCCATGGATCCGGCGCGGGACGCCTATGCCCTCTACATGGAGGGATGCCCGCGGGCAGCCCCAGGTCGGTTCCTGCCTCGGCTACCAAGTGCCCCGCGGGCATCCCGGCCGAGGGCAGCAGGGGCGCCAGCAAGCTGGCGTCCAGGCCTAGTGCGTTGACCACCTCGCGGTCCCAACGATCGCCCATCACGTCATAGAGCAGGGTGGCGGAAGCATCACTGGGCTCGGCGTAGACCTCACCGGCTAGGCGGGCCCGCAGCCAGTCTTTGGGCAGCAGCGCCCACCGAGCTTCGGTGTACGTGCGCGGTTCGTGCTCGGCGATC
>CAWFOE010000010.1:0-13533 GCA_963817285.1 uncultured Pseudomonadota bacterium
GGTACATGCGCCGTGGCGCCTGGCTCTCGGCCCTGCAACGCGCTTACGGCATCGTGCAGCATTACCCGCAGACTCCGCGGGTGGAAGATGCGTTGCAGATCATGGTCACTGCCTACACCAATCTGGGCATGACCGAACTCGCCGACGATTCCCGCAAGGTGCTGGAGAAGAACTTCCCCGGGGCCAAGACCGAATATTCCCCGCGCGGACCCGCGCGTGGACCGGCCTGACGTCGCTTCGCGCGACAGCTTCAGACCAGTTTCAATTCCCCAGTGTGATCGGATAACGCCGGTCGCGACCGAAGGCGCGACGGCTCACCCGCGGTCCGGGCGCCCCTGACGCCGTTTGTACTCTGCGGTCTGGACCAGACCCATCACGCGCCGTCACCGCTCCTCGGGGTTCCCCAGGCGACGATCTCTGCGATGGTCTTGTCCTCTTCCACGTAAGCCGCGAGTATCGGGTCCAGCACCGCGTAGGGCGGCAGGTTGTCGGAATCCTTCTGCCCCGGCGCCAGTTCCGCCGTGGGCTCCCGTTCGATGACCGGCTGCGGGTATCACCGGTGAGAGCGCGTTACGGTGCTCTGCAAGACGATATACCAAGGTCTTCAGCACGTCGCGCAGGGGTGCGTAGCCGCCCGCCATGTCGCCGTAGAGGGTGGCGTAACCCACCGCCACTTCGCTCTTGTTGCCGGTGCTGAGCAGGAGTTTGCCTGTCTTGTTGGAGAGGGCCATGAGCTGCACGCCGCGGATACGCGCCTGCAGGTTCTGGCTGGTGATACCCGAGACATCGCCGTGCAGTGCGTCCTGCAAGGAAGCTTTGAGAGCCTCGTACGCAGGTTCGATGGAGATGACGTGATACTCCACGCCCATCTGCTTCGCCTGTTCAGCCGCGAGCATCGAGACTGAGCTTGGAAGTATGGGCTGAAGGCATCATCACCGCCGTGACGTTCTCCGCGCCCAAGGCGTCCACCGCAAGGGCGAGAGTCAAGGCCGAGTCGATACCGCCGGAGAGGCCCAGCAAAGCACCCTTGAAACGGTTCTTCGCCGCATAGTCCCGCAGCCCGAGGACGATGGCGCGATACACGCTCTCCTCCTCGCTATCATCCAGGTGCACCTCGGTCTGCAGCGCCCGGGCCTTGTCACCCTGCAGCAGGAAATCCACCGGGTAGAGACCCGCTTCGAAGTTCGGAGCACGCATCGCCACGCTGCCATCGGCATTCATGGCCAGTGAACCGCCATCGAACACCAGCTCGTCCTGGCCGCCAACGAGGTTCACATAGACGATGGGCACGTGGGCTTCGCTCACCCGATGCCGCAATTCGCTCTCACGCTCCGCCTGCTTGCCCAGGTTGAAGGGCGAAGCATTGGGTACCACGATGATGCGCGCGCCGGCCTCGGCAGTACGCCGCGCGGGCGCCGCGTGCCAGACGTCTTCGCAGACGTTGAGGCCCACGGCGAAACCGGCCACGTCGATCAGAGTGACGCCATCGCCGGGAGTGAAATAGCGCTTTTCGTCGAACACGCCGTAGTTGGGCAACTCGCTCTTGCGGTACACGGCCTCGACCTTGCCACCACCGATCACCGCGCCCACGTTGTAGATGCGGCTATCCTCGTACAGGGGATAGCCCACCATGGCGTGGATGCCTTTGATTCCGGCGCAGAGTTCAGCTACACCCGCCTCGATACGGCGGCGGAAATCCGTGCGGAACAGGATGTCTTCAGGGGTGTAGCCCGAGAGAGCAAGCTCGGGGAACACCACGAGCTGGGCCTTGAGACGGTCGCGACTCTCGTCCGCGGCCTGCAATATCTTCTGCGTATTGCCCTGCACATCCCCCACCAGAAGATTGAGCTGGGCCATGACGATACGCAACCCGGCGCTCATGGAGTCATGGGTAAAAGGCGGAGGATGTCAGGTGTCGCGGCCTAGCGGCGGCCACGGCCTTTCTTCTTGGCAGCCTTCTTCTTGGCGGGTTTGCTCGCCTTGCGGGATTTCTTCGCGGTTGTCTTCTTCTTGGTCGCAGACTTGCCGCGACCGCCCTTCAACAGCTTGGCCATGGTGCTGCCCAATTCCGCCGGTGAATGGGTGGTCTTCACGCCTGCTTTCTCCAGAGCCGCGAACTTGGCCTGAGCCGTACCCGCTCCACCGGAGACGATGGCGCCCGCATGACCCATACGCTTGCCGGCCGGCGCGGTGACGCCAGCGATGTAGGCCACTACCGGCTTGCTGACGTGCTGCTTGATGTATTCGGCGGCCGCTTCCTCGTCGGAACCGCCGATCTCACCCACCATGATGATGCCTTCGGTCTGGGGGTCATCCTCGAAGCGGCGGATCACGTCGATGAAGTTCATGCCGTGCACCGGGTCGCCGCCGATGCCCACGCAGGTGGACTGGCCGAGCTTCAGGTTGGTGGTCTGGAATACGGCTTCATAAGTCAGGGTGCCGGAGCGGGATACGATGCCCACCTTGCCGCGCTTGTGGATGTGGCCCGGCATGATGCCGATCTTGCACTCGCCCGGTGTGATGATGCCTGGGCAGTTGGGTCCGATGAGTACGCAGTCGATGTCGCGGATGGCGGCTTTCACCCGGATCATGTCGATGACCGGGATGCCCTCGGTGATGCAGACGATGACCTTGATGCCTGCATCTGCCGCCTCGAGGATGGCATCGGCAGCGAAAGCCGCAGGCACATAGATCATGCTGGCTTCAGCACCGGTCTGCTTGACCGCATCTTGCACGGTGTTGAACACCGGCCGGTCAAGGTGCTTCTCGCCACCGCGGCCGGGAGTCACACCACCCACCAGCTTGGTGCCGTAGGCGATGGCCTGTTCGGAGTGGAAGGTGCCTTGCTTCCCCGTGAAACCTTGGCAGATGACGCGGGTTTTTTTATTGACCAGGATGCTCATGTTCTTTCTCTATTACTTGATGGACGCGACGACTTTCTTGGCCGCGTCCGTCAGATCGTTGGCGGGGATGATGGCGAGACCGCTCTTGGCGAGCAGCGCCTTGCCCTGCTCTACATTAGTGCCCTCGAGCCGCACTACCACCGGCACGGAGACGCCCACGCCCTTGACCGCGTTGATGATGCCTTCTGCGATCAGATCGCAGCGCACGATGCCGCCGAAGATGTTGACCAGGATGGCCTTCACTGCCTTGTTGGACAGGATCAGGTTGAAGGCTGCGGTGACGCGCTCGGTGGTGGCGCCGCCGCCTACGTCCAGGAAGTTGGCGGGTGTGCCGCCATGCAGCTTGATGATGTCCATGGTGGCCATGGCGAGACCTGCGCCGTTCACCATGCAGGCGATGTCGCCGTCCAGGGAAACGTAGTTGAGGTCATGCTCCCGGGCCGCGCTCTCACGCGGATCTTCCTGGGAGGCATCGCGCATGGCCGCGAGCTTGGGCTGGCGGTAGAGCGCGTTGTCGTCGAGGTTCAGCTTGGCGTCCAGCGCCAGCACGCGGCCGTCGGTGGTGACGATGAGTGGGTTTACTTCCACGAGACTCGCGTCCCGCTCCATCACCAGCTTATAGAGCGCCTCGACGATCTTGCTGAAGGTCGCCATCTGCTCTTTCTTGACGATACCGAGACCGAAGGCCAGTTCGCGTATCTGATAGGGCTGTATGCCGGCGGCCGGATTGATCCACACCCGAAAGATCTTCTCGGGGGTCTTGGCCGCCACTTCCTCGATGTCCATGCCGCCGGCCGCGGAAGCCATGAACACCAGCTCTTCGCGGTTACGGTCTGCCAGCACCGAGAGATACAGTTCGCGTTCGATGTCCGAACCCGCTTCCACCAGGAGGCTGCCGATAGGCAGGCCTTCGGGACCGGTCTGGTGGGTGTGCAAGCGCTTGCCCAGCATGCCCTCGGCGGCCGCGCGCACTTCTTCCGCCGTCCGGCAGAGCTTCACACCACCGGCCTTGCCGCGGCCGCCGGCGTGCACCTGGGCCTTCACCACCCACAGTCCACCGCCCAGGGATTGGGCCGCAGCCACCGCTTCGGCGGCGCTTTTGGCGGGAATACCCCGGGGGACCGGAATGCCGTATTCTGCAAAGAGTTGTTTTGCCTGATATTCGTGCAGGTTCATGGGGCTTGGGGGTTCATGGCTGGTGGGAAAGGCGCTATTTTGAAGCAAAGCATCCGAGTACGCAAAGGCAAGTTGCCGCGATGAACGCCACCGGCCAGGTGCTGTCATCCACCGAGACAGCCGCGCCCCCGGGCACCGCCCTCGGCTGGCGGTTGCTCAACATCCTCAACCTCTTCCGCATGGTGGTGGGCGGACTGGTCATCGCGCTGTTCTTCGGCGACAAGACCCCGCGACTGCTGGGTGATGTGTTCCCCGGTCTGTTCCTCTGGACCGGCATCATGTACTTCTGTTTCAGCGCCCTCGCGAGCTTCACGGTGCGAGCGCAGCGCCCAGGCCTCGAACTGCAGACCTACACCCTGCTTGCCGGCGACATTGCGGCAGTGGCGCTGCTCATGCATGCCAGTGGCGGCGCAGCCAGCGGCCTCGGCAGCCTCCTCTTCATCACCATCGCCATCAACAGCGTGCTGCTGACTCGACGCATGAGCATCGCTTTCGCTGCCATCGCGACGCTGGTGGTACTGGGCGAACAGACCCTAGCCATCCTATATAGCACTGCGGAGCAGACCGGCTACACCCAGGCTGGCATCATCGGCATCATCCTATTCGCCGCAGCCCTCGGCGGCCATTTCGTCGGTCACCGCCTGCGCGAAAGCGAAGCCCTGGCGGAGCAGCGCGGCCTCGACCTCGCCAACCTGTCGGAGATCAACGACTATGTCATCCAGCACATGCGTAGCGGCGTCCTGGTAGTGGACGAGGCGGATCACATCCGCATGCTGAACAGCGCCGCTGCCAAGACCCTCAACCTGCGTACCGAAGGACACCGGTCTCTCACGGAAGCGGCGCCGCGTCTCAAAGGCGAACTCCATGCCTGGCGGCGCGGTGATCAGCGCCGGCCTACAGCCTTCGTCTCGCCGGAGGGCCGGCCGCTGATACCGCACTTCACCAGCATCGGGCGGAATCGCGCTGGCGGTGCGCTCATCTTCCTGGAAGACGTCAGCACCATGGCGGAACAAGTGCGGCAGATGAAGCTCGCGACCCTGGGCCGCCTCACCGCCAGCATCGCCCACGAGATCCGCAATCCCCTGTCAGCTGTGAGTCATGCCAATCAGTTGCTGGCGGAATCGCCACAGGTGGAAGGCCAGGACCGGCGCCTCACGGAGATCATCAGTGAACACGCGAAGCGCATGGAGCGCATCGTCGAGAACATCATGCAACTCTCGCGCCGTGACAACACCCGCGCCGAAGAGTTGGACCTCACCGCCTGGCTCAAGGATTTCCTGGGAGAGTTCCGCGACCGCCATGGCCTCGGTGCCCAGGCGCTCTTGCTGCGCATGGACGATTCCGATATCCCGCGCATGCGTGTAGACCCTACCCACCTGCACCAGATCCTGTGGAATCTTTCCGAGAATGCCCTGCGCTACGGCGCGAACCCGGACAGCGGCGGCACGCTGGTGGAATATCGCCTAGGTCCCATGGCCGCAGCAGACTCTGCCTATCTGGAAGTGCTGGATCGTGGGCCCGGCGTAGCGCCGGACATGGCCGACCACATATTCGAGCCTTTCTACACCTCGGACCCTAGGGGCACCGGCTTGGGACTGTTCATCGCCCGGGAACTCTGCGAATGTAACCGCGCGCGCCTGTCCTATACTCCGCGTCCCCAGGGCGGCAGCTGTTTCCGCATCGATTTCGGCGCGCCGGAGGGTTGGTTGACCTGAACATGAACAAACCCGTCGCCCTCATCGTGGATGATGAACCTGCCATCCGCGAACTCCTGAACCTGACCCTCACGCGTATGGACGTGGATTGTGTCTTGGCCGGCAGCCTTGAAGAAGCGCGCAAGCTTTTGCGTTCCCAGGCGGTGGATCTTTGCCTCACGGACATGAAACTGCCAGACGGGAATGGACTGGATCTCGTGAGCCATATCCAGCAGCACCTGGCCCAGGTGCCGGTGGCGGTGATCACTGCTCACGGCAACGTGGAATCTGCGGTGCAAGCCCTCAAGAACGGCGCCTTTGACTTCGTCTCCAAGCCGGTGGATCTCAATGCGCTGCGCAACCTGGTGAGCACCGCCCTCAAGCTGCGCGAACGCCGCGCTGGCGCCGAGGGCCGTGGCGCCACCCGGCTGCTCGGCAAATCGTTTGCCATCGAACAAGTGCGCGGCATGATCGCCAAGGTGGCGCGCAGCCAGGCGCCGGTGCACGTCAGCGGTGAATCCGGTACCGGCAAAGAACTGGTCGCGCGGCTCATCCACGAGAACGGCGCGCGAGCCGACAAATCCTTCGTGGCTGTGAACTGCGGCGCTATCCCCACTGAACTCATGGAGAGCGAATTCTTCGGCCACAAGAAAGGCAGCTTCACCGGCGCCGTGGCCGACAAGGAAGGTCTGTTCCAGGCGGCTGAGGGTGGCACCCTGTTCTTGGATGAAGTGGCAGATCTGCCCCTGCACATGCAGGTGAAACTGCTGCGGGTGATCCAGGAGAAGGCAATCCGCCCTGTGGGCGCTGCCCGGGAGCTGCCGGTAGACGTACGCATCCTCTCTGCGACCCATCGCCCCCTCGCCGAGTGGGTGCGCAACGGCAAGTTCCGTGAGGATCTCTATTACCGGATCAACGTGATCGAACTCCGGGTCCCGCCGCTGCGGGAGCGGCCCGACGACATGTTGCTGCTGGCAGATTACATCCTTGAAAGGCTCGCCCACACCATGCAGCGCAAACCTGCGCATCTCGCGCAGGATGCTGTGACCCTGCTCAAGAGCCACGGTTTCCCCGGCAACGTGCGGGAACTGGAGAACATGCTGGAGCGTGCCATGACCCTCGCCGACGGCGAGGTGATCCGCGCTGTGGACATCCACTTGCAGGCTCCTGCGGCGGATGTGGTCTCAGACATTCCCGACACGGCCCCAGGACAGGCCTTGGGGACCTACCTCGGTGATATGGAGAAAGAAGCCATCCGCAAAGCCCTGGAACAGACCCGTTACAACAAGACCGCTGCCGCCAAGCTCTTAGGCATGAGTTTCCGTCAGCTCAGGTATCGCATCAAAAAATTGGGTTTGGAATGACTTGGCTTCCGAATTCTTAGGTGAAAGCCCAAACTGACAAAGATTGTCAGTCACTGACAAGTTTTTGACGGCAGGTCGTGAAAACGGCCATGTTGCTGCTCAACTCCCCCCGAAAAAGCCACGCAACCTCGAATCCGAGAGTTGGCACGCCAGTTGCATATTAAAAGCAGGAGTGTAAAGTTTGCACTTCAAGCTACCCGTCAACACGTCGAGGAGTGTATCCATGAAGACCTTGCAAAAGGGTTTTACCCTGATCGAGTTGATGATCGTGATCGCGATCATCGGCATCTTGGCGGCCATCGCCATCCCTGCGTACCAGGACTACATCGCCCGTTCCCAGATGTCGGAAGGCATCCAGTTGGGCGGTGGTGGTGAAGTCGGTCTGGCCGAGTACTACCAGAATAAGAGCAGCTGGCCGCAGACGCTCGCATCTGTGTATAGCACCTCCACCAACAACACCTCAGCGCCTGCTGTAGGCCGTTATGTGACCACGATCCTGGGTTACCCCTTCTCTCTGACTGGGCCTACCTACACGATCGTAGCGACCATGAAGGCCAGTGGTGACAACAACCATATCACCGGCAAGAGCATGGCGATCTGGACGGGCGACGGTGGCAACACCTGGCACTGCGGTCCGACCACCACCCTGACCCCGGTGGACCCGAAGTATCTGCCGACTTCCTGCCGCGACACCGGTTCGCCGCAGTAAGCTTAAGCTGAGATTCCCGATTGGGACCTATGCCCCGCATCTGCGGGGCATAGTTTTTTAAGACTCCTGAATGGAACAATCTGGCCAGGATGAACCTCTCCCGTAATAAGCTCCTGTTCGCTTTCGCGTGGCTGGGCGCGCTGCTCCTGGCTGCCCTCGTCTACCTGCCGGGCCTGCCAGGTGCTTTCGTATTCGACGACATCAGCAACATCGTCAATAACCCGGGGATCAAGCTCCAGGCACTGAGCATGCATGGCTTGTTGCAGGCGGCATTGTCAGCCCCCGTGGGTGGGCTACTGCGCCCTGTGAGCACATTGAGTTTCACGCTGAATGCATATTTCTTCGGCATCAACCCAGAGCCATTCAAGATCACCAACATCTGCATCCACCTCACGGTAGGTGCCCTGCTCTGGTTCCTGGCGCGGGAGATCCTGCGCGCATACCGGGCATCGTCCGGCAAGGCCCTGGACGATCGCAGCATCGCCTGGCTCAGCCTCGTGACGAGCACCTTGTGGCTGGTCCATCCCCTGAACCTCACCTCGGTGCTGTACGCCGTGCAACGCGATAGCTCCTTGGCTGCGCTCTTCACGGTGGCGGCCATCCTGAGTTACATGGTGGGGCGCCGGAGGCCCGGGACCGGCGGGCGGCTGCTGATGTGGCTGCTCACCCCGTTGCTCATGGCTTTAGGGATGTTGTGCAAGGAGAATGCCGCGCTCACCCCGGTGTTCATCCTGGTGATCGAGTTCACAGTCCTCGGTTTCTGCGACGCGCGGCGCGTGAAGAGCCAAGAGGTCATTGGGTTCTTCACGGTATTCCTGCTCCTGCCGCTGCTGGCAGCGATCACCTACGCGGCCTTGAGGCCGGGTTTCTTCTTCTCGGCATACGATGGACGAGGGTTCACCCTCTATCAGCGGCTCTTGAGCGAGCCGCGGGTGCTCATGGATTACCTGCGCTGGGCCTTGGTGCCCGATCTGCGCCAGCTCGGTCTGTTCCACGACGACATCAAGGCATCCCAGGGCTTGTTACTGCCCGCCACCACCCTGCCCTGCATCCTCGCAGTGATCGCGCTTCTGGTAGCGGGCTTCGCGCTGCTCAAGAGGCTCCCGCTCCTCAGCTTCGGCATCCTCTGGTTCTTCGCCGGCCAGCTCATGGAATCCACGATCTTGCCGCTGGAACTCGCTTTCGAACACCGTAACTACCTGCCGCTCTTCGGTCTGATCCTGGGCGGTGTCGGCACCGTCTATCCCCTAGCTGCTGAACACGGCAGGGCGATGACAGTCAAAGCGCTGCTGGCCATTTGCATCCTGCTGCTGGCCCTCAGCACTGCCATGCGTGCGGCAGACTGGCAGACGGAACTCACCTTCGCGCGCTCCGAATCGACACATCACTCCCAATCAGCCCGCGCACTCGCCGAGCTGCAATGGGCATACATGAATTACGTAGTGGGCACTAGAGATGCCCGCCTCATCCCGCTCGTGGTGGATGCCGCAGAGCGATCCAAGGCGGCGGACCCTGGCAGCATCAACCAGGACATCGCTCTGGCATACATGTATGCGAACCTCGGTGACCTACCCAGTGCGAGGTCCCGTCTGCAGACTGCTGCCGATGAAGTGAGGCGCGCTTCACCGAGTTCGACCCTGCAGCTCGCATTGCAGACCATGCTGAGGATGCTGGATGCCGACAGCAAACCGCTGTTCGCCGACATCGACCTGATATTCCAGCATGCCGTGGAGAACCCCAAGCTGATGAGCAACCCCTGCTACGGCGGTGAGATCTGGAACAGCTACGGCCTGTTCCTGCGTGATACCGGCGAGCTGCCCGGGGCTCTCGGCGCCATGCATAAGGCGGTGTCCATGTGCGCTGGCGACGTACTCATGCGTACTAACTTCATCAGTCTGCTGCTGACCTATGGCGATACCCAGGATGCCCGGCCGCAGCTGGACGCCTTGCGGGACGTGCACGACCTGCGCTATCAACCGGTCATAGCCGGGCTGGAACAGGAATACGCCGAAGAACTGTCTGCACAAGGCAAAAAACAAGTCCCTCGGCCCGCCGTGCGGGCCAATCCCCGCTAGAATCTTGCGCCATGCCGCCCCGGCTCCTGCACCCATGACGCCGAAGATGAAACACGCCACTCCTCTACAGCTGCTTTTCATCGCTCTGGCCTTCACGGCGGCTTTCCTGGCCTACATGCCCGGCCTCACCGGGGGCTTCGCTCTCGACGACTACACCAACATCGTCCAGAACGCCGCCCTGCAGGTGGATACGCTCTCTTGGGATGAGATCAGCCGGGCGGCCTTCTCCTTCCAGGCCGGCCCCACCATGCGGCCCGTGAGCATGCTGACCTTCGCCCTGAACAGCTATTTCTTCGGGGTCGATAGCGCGTTGGCCTTCAAGATCACGAACCTGATCATCCACCTGCTGAACGGGCTGCTGGTGCTCCTGCTGCTGGTGCAACTGCTCCAGGCCTATCGCCGTGAGCTCGCGCCTTCCCTGGCAGAGAGCCGGGTCGAGTGGCTGGCGCTCATCACCGGCGCCCTGTGGCTGCTGCACCCGCTCAACCTCATGCCGGTGCTGTACGTGGTGCAGCGTGAGACGGCTCTATCCAGCCTTTTCGTGCTGCTGGGCTGCAACGCCTATATATGGGGCAGGACGCGCCGCCTCGCAGGGCTGCACGGTACATGGCTGATCTGGACCGCGGTGCCCCTGCTCACACTAGTGGCCATGTTCAGCAAAGAATCCGGCGCGCTGCTACCGGTGTACACCCTGGTGATGGAGTTCTTCATCTTCCGTTTCCGCAGCCCCAAGAGCGGGGTCGACAGGCAGGCCGCGCTGTTCTACGTGCCCATGCTAGTGCTACCCGTGTTGGGTGCGCTTGCCTGGATCATCGCCTCCCACGGCGGTCCGTTGGATTACAGCCACCGGGATTTCACTCTCGGTCAGCGACTCATGTCGGAGGCACGCATCGTCTGCCTCTATATAAGGCTGACTTTGCTGCCCGACCTCAGCTCCATGGGCCTTTATCACGATGACATCGCCGTATCTCACGGCCTGCTGCAACCCGTGACCACCCTCTTGTCCATCATCGTGCTCGCCGCACTGGCGGCCGCCTGCTTCGTGTTGCGCCGCCGCTTACCGCTGGTGGCGCTCGGGATCGCCTGGTTCTTCGGCGGTCAGTTGATGGAATCCACCGTGTTCCCGCTGGAGCTCGCTTACGAACACCGCTGCTACCTGCCGGATCTCGGTCTGATACTTGCGGTGATGTCGCTGATCTATCCGCTGCAAGACTCCGATCGCTTCAAACAACCGCGCCGTGTCTTTGCGGCTCTGGCTCTCTGCGCCTGCGCCCTCCTCACCTGGCAGCGGGCCGCTGACTGGAAGGACAACCTGACTTTCTCTGCCAGCGAAGCGCATCACCATCCCGAATCGCCCTACGCCACCTACATGCTGGGCCAGACCTACGCGAACAAGGCCCTGTTTGAGGATGCGAACCTGTACGCCGATGCCGTGAGCTCCCTCAAGGCCGCTTCTGCGGTGCCTAACTCCGGCGTCATCCCGGACGTGTCTCTCATATTGGTGCAAGCCCAGCTGAAGGGCATCACCGATCCGGAAGTGCTGCAACGCATGACCGAGAAATTGGGGCACCAGCGCATCAGCGCTTCCGACATCCAGGGGCTGAACGCACTCATCGACTGTGCCGACCGGAACAACTGCCACATACCTCCAGCCAGCATGTACGCCATGTTCGACTCGGCTCTCTCGAACCCCGAGATCGACAAGCTGACGGGCTCCCATGCCAACGTACTGGTCATCTACGGCAACTACCTGTCTTCCCAGGATCCGCATCAGCTATCCAAGGCACGGGACCTGATGGCGCAAGCGGCCGCGCTGGTACCTGGGGAGCCCCAGTACCGGGCCAACCTCGTGACCATGGATATCAACATGCTTGACCCGAAGCTCGCCAGATCTGACTTGGACCTGTTGCGCAAACAGAACTACCTGGGTCATCTGGACACAGAGATTGCGGATTACGATGCCGAGATAAGCAAACTCGAGTCGGGCGTCGACATTTTCCCCATGCTGCCCGTCGAGCTCTCGACCGGGCTGACGTCGCTGCTGCCGGATCAGGAGCGGGCCGCGGCGGTCGAATTCACGGTGGATGCGCAGGCGCAGATTTCGAACCCCAGCATTTCTCTGGCGCGCGTGACCAACAAGGCCAACCGGCGTATCCGTCAGTGGGATATATGGCTGGCCGGCCCAACCGCTGCACCGGCCAAGTCGCGGCCTCGCAGGATCTGCAGCAACAGCTTCATCTCCAGGACGCCATTGCGCAGCGCCTGCGGCGCGAGCGCTCGAGTCATGGTGCGCTGAATCTGGAAACGATTGAGACGCAGCCAATCCGGCTCAAGTACGGCAGCATCGAAATCGATGCGGAGGTGAACAAATCGCGCCACGCAGCTGATCGAGGACTTCATGATCGCCGCCAATGGCGTGGTCGCCCGCGCGTTCGAGGTGAAGGGCTTGTCCTCCATCCGGCGTGTGGTGAAAACGCCCAAGCGCTGGGACCGGATCGTGCAAATCGCCGCGCAGTTGGGGACCAAACTTCCCGCCAATCCCGATCCAAAACCGCTGCATGATTTTCTGTGTCAGCAGCAGCAGAAGGATCCCATCATTTTCCCGATCTGTCGCTGGCGGTGATCAAGCTGCTCGGTTCGGCGAGTATGTGCTGGAAAAACCCGGCGGGGAACCGCAGGGGCACTTCAGCCTCGCGGTGCAGGATTACACGCACTCGACGGCACCCAACCGCCGCTACGCCGACCTGGTGTCGCAGCGCCTGCTGAAGGCAATGGTCGCGGCAGCGACCTGCATGCCGACGATGAGCTGGCCTCGATCGCGGCACGGTGCACGCTGATCTCGAGGATGCCGAGCGCAAAGTCTCGCGCGAGATGCAGAAGCGGATCGCTGCTGTGGCTCTGAGCGGGCGCATCGGACAGACCTTCGACGCGATTGTGACCGGCGTGACGGATCGTGGCTCCTTTGTGCGCACCATCATGCCTCCTGTGGATGGAATGCTGGTGCGCGGCCAGCAGGGCGTCGACGTGGGCGACCGGCTCCGTGTGGCACTTGTGTGAACTGACCCAGCGACAGGGTATATCGATTTCGCCCACGCGTAAGCTGATCGTGGAGGTCGGTTGCCACGCCATCAGCCTTGCCACCTTTCTCGACGACTACCGCCGTCACGGTGATGCCGCGGCCATTGTCGTGTATCGCGGCAACCGCCGCCTGATTTCGACGTGGATGAAATCGCGGACCTCGCCGATCGCTTTGCCGCCGAGTTGGTGCGGCGCCAAATCGCCACGGGCGACCGGGTCGTGATCTGGGGTCAGAACGGCCTCGAATGGATGGGCGACTTCGGCCGCGCGTGCAGCGCGGCGTGATTGCGGTTCCGCTCGATCCCGCTGGAGCGCTCGACTTCGCCAATCGCGTGGTCTGCTCGATATGAGCCGCCCTGCGAGGCCGCGGGAGATCGGACTCTGTTGCAGGAGCTGGCCGGCGATTTGTCTCGGCTGAGCTTCAAGGACTTCCGCCGAACAGCTGCCCCCGGTGCCGGCTTCCAGTCTGCGCGAGTCGTTATGCTCGATACGCATTTTCAGATTCTGTTCACCTCAGGCACGACCGCCGAACCC
>CAWFOE010000011.1:0-138695 GCA_963817285.1 uncultured Pseudomonadota bacterium
TCATGATTGCTTATGCCTAACGCCGTGAGAAAAAGGATGTATCTCTATTTTAGAGCGACAACGTAACCAATTCCGATACTAAGCGCTTTTTGCGGCGGCTCGATATGCCTTCTGGCCGGCCTCGCTGACTTCATGGATATGTCCCTTCACGTTCTCTACGGAGTCTTGAACCTGTTTGGTGAATTCTTTGCCACTATCAACCACATCCGAGAAACGGTCTTTTACATCCCGGACTCGGTCTCCCATATCGCTAATGCGTTTTTTAGTTTGGTTGATCCGATCCCTGGCGATTCCCATGAGGTCTTCGCGGGTGTCTTTACCCGATTGCGGCGCGAACAAGATAGCTACGGCCGCGCCAATTCCCAAACCTATCGTGATTCCTGTAATTATCGCCGAACCATTATTCTTACCCATAACGCCCTCCTCCTTTTGGTTGCTCGGTCTTGCTCGGCCATACCGAAGGCTTAGCCAGATGATGATTAGCTTGAATGCAAATTAGACCCTACTTCTGTTGGCCCTAGTCCACAATACAGTAAAGGCCTGGCATAGAGAGCTTTGGTTCCAGTAAAAGATTGACCGGGGTTGGGTAAGCAAACCGTCAGCTCGGCAAAGGCGGACAGATAAGCGGATCAGACCTCGCCAGAATCCTCTGGCTTTCCGCTCCGCCCTTCTTCCCATTGAACGAAGCGAGCGTTTCTTTGCCAACATTTAGGTGCGCCATTACGAGTTCTGGCTGTGTATGGTCTCGCTATGGAGACAGTGAACAGTCTTGGTAGGAGCTCGAGAACGCCTCGGGAAGTTCAGATCTGTATCCCCTGTCCTTTCATGCTGTTGATTTCCCCTCTGTGTTATCTTCTATTCAACGTCACGGGGATTTCTTTGCTTTCCCGGCGCTACCTCCGTTGGGTTCATCGCTCGTCGGTGGCGTTAAATGATTGAGACGAAGGTAGACTGACAGTTGACCGTATTCCTCACTCGCGTGTGTAATGATATAGAGCAGTGCAACTAGGTGAGTTACCTTTCCAGCAGGCGCTTCAACGAACCGGCTCGCATTCTCCGCGGAAAGCTCGTCAAATGCGTCTTGACACTCCTGTGCCGAATCAGCCAGTTCCTGCACAATGCGATCTTTCGATGTTTGCGGAGCAACGGCTTTACGGGAATGGCCGTTGACATTGGAGCAAAGTGTCGATTGGACGGTAGCAATATGCACGATTAGCTCACCAAAGGTTCGGACATCGCTTGTTGGTTTGAAACTATAGGAGCTTTCGGGCATTTCTCGAGCAGCTTTAAGGGTGTTCGCAGAGATGGATTGAAAAACATGCCTCGTTTCAGCTGTGAGAGAATTGTCCGTCTCGTTTGTCTGGGCGATTCCGCTCGTAGGCACTTTGGTTTGAGACCGCGACACACTAGCTACTCCAAACACGACAAGAGCCAGCAAGAAATATCTCATAGCATGTCTCCTCCGAAACCTCGGCTTCGTCAGCTCAGCAAGCAAGACGATGCCGCGACGTTTATCATCTTGACCGAGTCGTGGAGCATATCTACAGCTAAGGCAACTAAGTTGAATCCTACCTATTAAAAGAGAAGTATGAGCCCGGCCGTTTGCGACGTGTATCAGGAACTTGCTGGAGAGGCGTGCCTCATTCGATGTATGTTTCTATGTTCTTGTACGGGGTTATTCCATTGACTCCCTTTTGAATCGCAAGAATGCCAGAGCCAAGCTGCCCGTGACGAGTACCACGCCTGCCCAGACAATAGCACGAACATGTTGACTCATGAGGGTCAGTATCCAGGGTCCGTAAATCGCGCCAAGCAGACCGAGAACCGCATACCGGACGGTTCTCCCGATGGCAAGAGCTAATAGGAATTTGTTGCGCGAATATTGCGTAGCACCGGCAGCTATCAAAAAGGGCACCATCGGAAATGGAGGCGGCAGAAGGGCTGGAATGAAAATCGATCCGAAGCCCCACTTTGCAAAAATCGCCTTAACCCGATTCATCTGGGTGCGCGATAATCTGCGGCCGAGTCTTCCTTTCCCTTCGCCCCGTGCGAGCCGGTAGGTCAGATAGCCGCCGATTACCGATCCGAGTGTAGCCATCAGAGCATAATAGGGCCATCGTTCCTTCTGCTCCGCACAGAATACTACCGCTGCAATGTCCATGCTGCCGGGTATGGGAACAACGGAGTTGTCGAGCAAGCCAAGCAAAATCAACCCCGCACCCCCGAGTGGACGGAGCCAGCGCAATAGCTGGCCGGCCGCGCCGGCCCGAGTAACGGCCATCAGGCTTAAAAACATGGCGGATGATCCTCGTCAGAATCGATAACAGACTGAATGTAATGGATCAGTGTAAGCTCCCTTGCCATTCGTCCAGTAGTATGACGTTGTGGAAGATCGATCGGATGATGGTGATTGGTTTCAATGACGTTTCCGGCTCATTGTGTGCGCGGTTGATGGCCAGCAGACGCGTAGGGACAATCATTGCGTCCAGGTATCGCGGTACCGTTTCTAGAAATACGAGAAAAGCCGGAAGGGAGACTTTCGTCATCGTCGATAGTGAACCTCCATTGTTCCCTAATATCCAAGGGAGTTTAAAGGTTGGCTTCCCCGCACCAATCGAGAGAATCGACCGTCTTCCGGCACGAGACTGGAGGGCTAAAGCCCATCCGGTTGAGATGATTCCTGACGAGAAATCCTCTGATCGCAGTATTCTCGCCAAGTAAGGTAAATAATCAAGACATCAAAGACGGTAATAACAATCAATGCCAAAGAATGCGTGTGGGAAAATCGATACAGTTGGTAGACGCTGAAAACGCTGAACACCGCGATCGTCAATGGGTAAGCCCAAAGGACGTCGAACCAAAGCGCGATCACGAGCACGGCCTTAATCGTCCCGTGCAACACAAGATATATGGAGACAAAGTGCCTGGCAGTGGCGAGGTGTTCAGTGGCTTGAAACAGATGGTTCGTTAGGAATTCGTGGCGGTCGAAGGGCAAATCGTGCTGGAGGAAGATCCGGGCGACATGGTTGAGCGCCGACGCATGCACAAACCACAAGATTACTCCCCCTGCCACCTCGAGGAGGCCATCAATACCTTTGAGCGTAATTCCAGCGCGAAAGCTCTCGTGAAAAAGCCATTTGCGCCAATTCCTCACTTCGGCCGTGCCGACAGAATGAATGGTGATACCCCCCTTTGATCGGTCCGTACGTAAGCGGCACAAGGCTCTTTGGTTACGCCGACTGAGAATGTGCCCTGCAACCCTAACACGGTCCTAGCTCTGTTGGATGCGCCCAATGAGGGTATCGTTTGAATCGGTGCGAGGATTCATCGGATTGACGAGCTCGCGTGGTATACCGGCAGGCCCGATCGGGCTAGCCGCACGGCTTCACTGCAAGGACTCTCCAGGGGAAGTGCCGCGTTTCGAATGTTCTCCAGCCAGTACCCTAGATGCGCTTGCGATCTAAGCTTAAAATAGAAGAGTCAAAACACTGCATTGTTGACCTCTCTCAAGCTTCCACTGTCGATTGTTGCGAAGAGGAACAGTTGTTAAATATCATTGCCGTTCAAATTAGCTGAGCACTGGGCTACTTGGGACTGGGAGAAGAACTGCCACGAGCCCATCTATCCGACGCCTGGTTGGTAGTGGAAGGGAATTGAATTGTAATCGATCCGCGAGCGGAGTCCGCAACCTTATAGTAAAATGAGCAAGAAATACAATCACTACCATGAGCCCGGAACCTTCCCGCGTCTTAACGAGCAGGACACCTTGTCTGCGAACTTTCAGTGTGAGACATACTCACGGTCTTCTGACCGACGTCTTCATATGCGGCAAAGGGTTCTGCTTTCGTGTCTAAAATCGGAAGACGACAACGGCGGCATCGTTCTCGACATTAGCGAGCAAGGATTAGCGATGCAAGTCGCGAAAAGCCTTGGCGATGACGCATATCTCCAACTGCGTTTCCAACTCTCGCAATCCACTGACTGGGTGGAAACCCGAGGGCGAATCGCATGGATCAGTGCATCGAAACGAACCGCAGGAGTGGAGTTTATTGATCTTTCCTATCAGTCGCTCGTTTTAATAAAGAGCTGGATTTATTCGATCACATCTCCGATCGAGACCGAAGAAGAGCCGGTTCCCGACAATGTCGTCTCGCCAAAAGCCCCCGTTGGTTTGTGATCAATTGCCGGGCGTAACGTTGATCTCTGAACCCGCGAAGACGGATCTTGTCGTTGAGCAGCCAGTTCAAGAACTGATTGCCGAGGATCCGGCTGCGATATTCCGCCGCGTAGAAGCTAAAGTTGCTCGAGGAGCCTCAGGAGATGCTAGTGGCGAACACGAGCACGGAATGGCTGGTGAAAGTGTCACGGGCCATAGCGGACTTGAGCTTACACTCGTGCCCGAGGGATTGCGATCGGGCCGCCCGCTGAAAAATAATGAGCTGCCTGGTGTAACTTCTAGCCCCCGCCCGTACATCTTGTTCGGGGTGGCTCTGTCGCTCGTGGTCCTTATATTCCTCGGCTATTTTCTACAAAAGTCCTCCAATGACCAACCGGCCGGAAACGGACCGTCGTTGGGAAAACTTTCAGATGTGCCGTCCGGCAATTCCGATAGTTCCATGTCCGTGTCGCGCAAATCTAGAGCTTCCTCGGATCCCGGATTCATTCTTCAGGTAGCTGCGATGAAAAGCGAAAAGAGTTCTGTTTCGCTCGCGGATTTGTTGCGCCAAAAAGGGTTCCCGGCATATGTCTTCCAGCCTGCAGCCGAGCACTTTTATAGAGTATTGGTCGGACCATTCGGTGATGCCGACTCGGCGGTAAAAGTTGAAGAGAAACTCAGAGAGCAAGGCTTTCAGGCAATCCGAAGGAAAAACACCCCCGCCCAGTAGGTTTTTTAACGCTGGTTTCTAGCCACTCTTGGCATGGTATCAGACGAGAACGCCATTTCTGTTGCGCTAAAGGAAGCGAGATATATCGATGCCGTGCACTGGCTGATGCCCGCGCCGATTACAGCCCGATGCGAGAAGTTACAAGGGATGTGTACTTCTTCGATCATTGAAAACCCTCGTCTTTCGATGGGTCCTTCCGATCCTGCTCAGAGCCCGAAACCCTTCAGTAGACCCTTCTTGCATGTTCCATTTCGAAGATTCCTGCATGGTCGGTTTCAGGATTTTCAAGGTATTTCGGCTAAACTCTGCCGAATGCGAGCAACGATTTCACGAAAGTCCTGAGGTGGCCGGGTTACCGAGTCTGCCGATCCGAGATCGATGAGAAGGGCAAGACCCTACGTTTGTGGGTGCGGCGCAAACGGGGTGACTGGAAGATGATCTGCTCCGGCTGTCGGGGAGATTTCACAGGCGCGCATGATTGCCGGGAATGTGAGGTACGGGACCTGCCGTGGAGGGAGTATCGGGCAACGGTGGTCATCGAAGTCTACCGAGTCTGCCGCCCGGACTGCGGAGTGAAGGTAGAGAAGGTGCCTCCGTTGCCGGGCTAACGCCGTTCAGTCAGCATTTTGAAGAGCGGTGGGCATCGCGTGCGAAAGTGCTTCGGTACGCTAAGTCGCCCGGCAGTTTCGGCTGGCCACCAGCAGGGTTCGATCGATCGGCCTGCGGTATCTGAAGCGATGGGGTGCGAGACGTCGCCAGGACCCTGTTGGCCAAAAGGGAGTAGATGAGATCTACTTTGGCAAGCAGATGAAGTTCATCACGGTGGTAAGTACCCGGGAGGACCGGCAAGCCCATGTGGTTCGGGCAGGATCGCAAGCAAGAAACACTCAATGAGTTTTTCCGAACAGAACTGAATGCCCCACAGCGGGAACGAATGGAGGCGGCGTGCGTGGATATGTGGCGACCGTTCACCAATTGCATCGAACAATGGACGCGAAGCTGCCGAATCGTGTATGACAAGTCCCACTTTCTGCAGCATGCCAGCAAGTCCATCGATGAATTGCGCCTGGCAGAGTTCTACAGCAAGGGCGTGGTGCATGCACGATGTCGGGAAGGGCAAGCGCTAGCGGAGGCGTTACGCAAGCGGAAATTTCCTCTGATTGTATCCCGAATCGGCACCCACCGTTTTTACCGGGTGGTCTTTGGACCTTACAGTAATGTTCCATAAACGGCGTCCAGAAATACCTTAGAAAGCAGAGTTTTGACGCCTTTCGAACGCCGTGGGGCATCCCATCTCAACAGGTTCACTCCTCCAGATCCCAGATGAAAGAGGTCAAGATTTAAATAGTGGTCATGATTTCCTGCGCGCAGTACCCCCCGGAAACAGCCTAACGATATGTAAATCACATTTGCGGTGGAGATATCGGTGCGCCTGACCTGATTAGCTCTGCCGCGGTCCTTCATAAGTCGGATCTTGCCCGCCAATAACTTGAATTTGTACCCCCAGACTTTTCCCTACCGATAAACAATCAGAGCAAGATTCTGCTCGGAGTGTTTGATGGCTCTACTTCGACGCGCACTATATCCTCATGCTCGCTTGTCTCTGTAAACCAGCAAGGTGTATGGCGGCGACTAGTCCCAAGATGGGAATCAGCTCTTGGTTTAGCAGCTTGGGAAGTCTTTATTTTTTTTCTTCTGGGATGGCAGTCAAACAGATCGGACTTGTCCGATAAGATAGTACGTACTCAAGGGTAACTTATACGAATCTGTGCGAAAGTGAACAGGTCCTCTCCGGATCATCCGGATAGCCTTGGCAGGCGGGGAGTTGGTGGGATTTTCATGATCGGCCATTAGAGGTGTTTTGGGATCGCTCACCAACCGCATTTGGCCTAGAGCGAAGTCAAGTCGACTTCCATGGACATTAAACAGCCGGCGCCCATGTCGCCATTCGATTATAGCTAATGTCCAGATTGTTGATCTGCTTTCAGGCAAATGTGTCAATGGGCAAACATCGAATGTTAGTCTTGCTGGTTGCTACTTAGAGACGACCGATGTACTGGAAGTGAAAAGTACAGTTCGTATTGAACTCTCACATATGGGATCGACCATTACCACATATGGCGATGTAATCCGCGCCGAGCCGACCAAAGGCGTGGGCTTGAGATTTAGAGGTATGGCAAAGGATCAACTCGTAGTGTTAAGGAACTGGCTTTTCACCTTAGATAGACCTAATTGGTAGAAACCAAGCAAGTAAACACCTAAATTAATGTGCCCAGCCTTACTATGGTGGTTCGATTGTCAAAATGAGGACGTATACGAAGACTGGATCGTGGTCCAAATCTTTCGCTATCTTCGGAAAGTTTGCATAGCCTAAGATCGCGAAGCAATTTTGTCGTGCCTTTGAGAACAGTCTCTAGCTTTGGAATCTAAGTAGCCTTAGCTTTCAATAACAAAACGGAGAGTGAACCGTGGACGTGCTCCTTGAACAGGAAGTAACTGAGGCAGCGATTCGGCTTCGAAAAGCGATCGCGCGTGTTGTGAACGAGTCGCCGGAGTGCTTCACACACAAAAACGGCAAATGGTTTGTCGAATTTCGGAATCCGACTAGCGGCGAGAGCATTATTGTCACTTATTCCGGCCCGACAACCCTGATAAACGTCGCATTTGCCAAACTAAGGGGTGTTTTTTTATTTACAGCGAACCTGCCTTTCCGAGAACAGGCTCAATCGCTCACTCAGGAAGTAAGCAACGGTGTTCCTAGGCTGCTAGATGATGCCGCTTTCATGTACAAAGAACCTGAGTAGAAGTTGTGAGCATCCAACAACCGGCAAATCGACCTATCTACCGCAGCACGTGACAAGAGTCCTTCGGAATCTACCGACGGATGTAGATCCCGACGTCGAAGGCGCTGTGGTCCCACTCGGCATGACGATCGCGACACCATTGACGATCCTCATCGAGTTTGGCTACGTCACGATTAACCTTATGGCTATGCTCGCCAAAGCGGGCGACATCACGGTCTATCATATCTTTGTCTTTTTGAAGCCTTGCATGGCAGATTGGTCTCCAATCCTTGTCTGCCGATATTGCTCTATCCTCGGGGGTCACTTCAAAACCGGCCAATGGGGGACGGGTCAAAACCGGCCAACGGAGTGGGCCGGGACATAGTTCCTTTTATCCCGTTTTCTCCTGCTGAGGCAAGTCCGTTTTGGTGCGCCAGCTGCGTGGTCCGCATTTCAGGATGTGGCCGTGATGGAGCAGGCGGTCGAGCATGGCGGTGACGGCGGCGCTGTCACCGAGTAATTTGCCCCAGTCTTCCACAGGTCGGTTCGAAGTAAGAAGTGTGCTCGCGCGTTCGTGACGGCGCATCACGATCTCCAGGAGTTCTTCTGCCGCCGTGGGCCCTAATTTTCGCATCCCCAGATCGTCGATGATAAGTAACGGCACGGTGGTCAGTAGCTCCATGTGCTCTTTACGAGTTCCATCGACGGAGGCTTCGGCGATTTCCTCAAGCAACGTGTGGGTCTCGCGGTAGATCACACGATAGCCCTGTCCGATGACTGCGTGTCCGATAGCTTGGGCCAGATGGCTTTTGCCGGTGCCGGGCGGACCGAGAAAAAGTGAATCTTCGCGGCGAGCGACGAACGTGGCTGTGGCTAGATCGAAGACGAGGCTTCGGTTCATCTTTTTATTGAAGTTGAAGTCGAAGTTGTCGAGGGTTCTCTGCGGATCCCGAAACTGCGCTTGTTTTCTTCGCCGCTCCAGCAATCGATCACTTCGACGGGTCAGTTCGTCTGATACCAGACAGGAGAGAAAGTCGATCGGCGCCATCGGCTCGGCCTGGGCTTGATGAAGACGGGTCTCGAGCACGGCAGCGATACCTCCAAGGCGCAGTTGTCGCAAGGCACGGTTTAGTTCCATGAGATTCATTCGGGTTGCTCCTGGGTTTTGAGATTGATGAAGTCGCGATACTCGGTGAGTTCACGGATGAGAGGGTCAACTTGCCGCAGAGTCAGCTGTGGGCGGCGTTCGAGATAGCGGCGCACGAAGCGATACTCCGGCACACCGATCTCGAGAGCGGCCGCGCAGGCATCTTCAACAGCCGCGGTGCCGTATTTCTTGGCCAGGGAGAGAACGCCCAAGATGCGGCGAATGCCAGGTTCTCCTTGGTTTTGATAGAGGGAGTCACAGAGTACGCCGATCTGTGCCCCAGCTCGGCTGGCTCGCCGCAACAGTTGGGCGGTGCTGAACGGCATTTTCTTGGGGTAGTCTTCATTCTGGATGCGATACCAGCCTCGTTTTTGGCGGAGATGTTCACGAAGGAGTTCATTCGTGGAAGGATGCAGGATACGCACGTGCAGGGCATCCCATTGCACTTTGACGAGGCGTCCGATCCAGCCGGGCGGTAATCCGTAGTAGGCCGCTTCGACTTCTACACAACCGTCTAGATGAACGACGCGTTCTCCATACTGGTAGTAGCGGAAGGGTTCGAGCGGGAGAGGAAGTAGCGACGGCTTTTCCTCGGCGAACATGACCGAGACTTGCCGCTTCGTCGTGCCATGGATGCGCGTATCGGCCCAGTGTGCTTCCCAGCGATCGAGATACACTTGCGCTTCTTCCAGGCTCTCGAAGCGCAGTCCCTTGAGCGGTGTTTTCTTAGCGTGCCCAACGCCCGATTCCACCTTCCCTTTGCCGAAAGTCATCGAATGCAGGCTGTGTCGGACCTGCACAAATCCGTTTCCGCATAACCCATCCCTTTCATCCACTGCGTGGTATCGAGTACGAATTGGTGACACGGAGGCTCAACTGGGGTGAGGATCGAGTCTTCTACTACGACCAGGCGGGCGAGCTAAAGTCCTTTCTGACCAACGTGACGGATTTAATGACGGAGGATGCTTTCGCTCGCATCTCCGCTGGTCGATCCGCATTCCGTGTAGACGATCTTCTGGAACTTCGGTGCCTTTTGAATAGGTGCCGGCGAACCGAAGATGGAGCAAGAGATGTGTAAGGTAAATATCGCCGCATATGACAGAGGAATTATGCCGCATCGGCAGCGATTCGGTGCGGTGGGCTGTTTTGTTTGGCTGGACAGGTTCTCAATAAATACTAATAAAAAGAAACATAAAATGCCGACCGGAGGAAGCAGGGCTCAATTTATGCTTGACTTGGCGGCAGATATGAGGCGTAATAATACTTACACACTTAGTACTCGGCTAAGCGATGGCAAAACGGAAAAAGCCCGACCACAAAACACTAGAGCTCAAACGCACCGGTACCGTGAACTCGCACCCCGACTCGATTTCCGACACCTTGTTCAGAGAGAACCCATTCTTCGACCCCAAGGATCTTCTCCAGGTCCGTTACGAAATGCTGCGCCGACACGACGTGGAAGGAATCTCAATCGTCGACGTGGCTACCAGGTTCGGTGTTTCGCGCCCGACCTTCTATCAGACGCAGGCAGCATTCCAGCAAGCCGGCCTAAGCGGACTGCTCCCCAAGCACCGTGGGCCCAAGGGAGGGCACAAGCTCTCCACCAGCGTCCTCGAATATGTGCGGAGCTTGCGGGCCACCGAGCCGGGCCTGACAACCATCGCTTGTATCAAAGCGGTTCAGGAAAAGTTTGGAATCGCAGTTCACCGCCGCAGCCTGGAACGGGCGTTGGCGAACAAAAAAAAACCGCGCAAGCCGGCGTAGTTTCGCCGATTCCCGAAGAAGCAGTGAGCGTTTACGAAGGACTTCGCCAGCAAGCGGTCCAGCCGGACGGTCGCGTCGGGCAGTTGGTAGGCTGCGGTGTCCTCATGCGTTGTGGCTTGGCGGCTTGGGCCCAACTCGGACCATCATCGGTACGTCTACCCGAACCTCTCTGTGAATTACCGACCCTCGCCTCGCCTGGAGCTGAACTCATTCGACTGCTGGCCAGTTTGATTCTCAGTACTCGACAGGAGAAATTTCTGCATGCCTGAACCAAAAGTTACCGCGCAACATCTGGAGCACGATGCCTACCTCTATATTCGACAGTCTACACCGCGTCAGGTCCTGGAGAACACCGAGAGCACGCAACGACAGTACGCCCTGCGAGATCGCGCCGTGGCACTGGGCTGGCCGCTTGAACGTATCCATGTGCTCGATAGTGATCTTGGCAAGTCTGGTTCGCAGGCGGCTGGCCGGTACGGTTTTCAGAAGCTAGTCAGCGAGGTTGCCCTGGGCAAAGCGGGCTTGGTCATGGGGCTGGAGGTATCACGCTTGGCCAGGAACTCCGCCGATTGGCACAAGCTGATCGACCTGTGCTCTCTGGCTGGCGCGCTCATTCTTGACGAAGATGGGATATACGACCCAGCTAATTTTAATGACAGGCTCCTGCTCGGTTTGAAAGGCACCATGTCGGAAGCGGAACTTCACCTCCTTAAGGCCAGAATGAGAGGAGGAATGCTCAACAAGGCTCGTCGCGGCGAACTTGAGATGCGGCCACCTGTCGGTCTGGTGTACCGGGACGACGGCGTTTTGATTCTCGATCCAGATACCGAAGTCCAAACTGCCATGCGCCTGGTCTTCGAAACATTCGAGCGAACCGGCTCAGCGATGCAAACCGTGAAGCTATTTCATAATCAGGGTCTCCGGTTTCCACGGCGGATCCGCAAAGGAGTGAACAAGGGCGAGCTGCACTGGGTGCGTGCGGGGCATCCTCGCATCCTTCAGGTGTTGCACAACCCTCGCTACGCTGGCGCCTTCGTGTATGGTCGGGTGCACACACGCCGTTTACCAGATGGCAGACACAGTACCAGAAAGGTTCCACGATCCGAGTGGCAGTTTGTGATTCCCGGGACCCATGCCGGCTACATTACCTGGGAACAGTTTGAAGCTAATCAAAAGCGACTGGCCGAAAACGCACTCGGATTCGGGAAAGCACGCAAGGCCGGACCGGCACGCGAAGGACCGGCGCTTTTGCAAGGCCGCGTCCTCTGCGGCATCTGCGGAGAACGCATGGGCGTACATTACAACGTCGCTTATCACCAGGTGACCCCGACCTATGTCTGCCAGGAAGCATCCGTCCGAAACGCGGAGAAGGTCTGTCAACGCGCGCCTGGTGCGGTTGTCGATCAAGCGATCAGTGGCCTGCTGCTTGAACTAATGCAGCCCATGACCTTGGAAATTGCCTTTGCGGTTCAGCAGGAAGTCGAAGCGCGGATCACCGAGACCGACGCACTGCGGCGGAAGCATGTTGAGCGGGCACAATATGAGGCTGAACTCTCGCGGCGACGCTACATGAATGTGGACCCGGCGAACAGGCTTGTGGCTGACACTCTGGAAGCAGAGTGGAACGACAAGCTTCGCATCCTAGCCGATGCTCAGACGCAGTACGAACAACAGACACAGAAGCAGCATCTTCTGATTGACTCCCGATCTCGCGAGCAACTGTTGTCTCTCGCCAGCGACTTCCCACAAATATGGAATGATCCATCTGTCGAACATCGGGAACGAAAGCGTATTCTTCGCCTCCTCATCGAGGATGTGACGCTGATTACCGGAGCGACGATCCAGGTCCATGTGCGCCTGCGCGGCGGTGCCACTCGAAGCCTCACCTTGGCCAAGCCATTGCCGATTGCTCAGATTCGGAAAACAAGGCCGGAGGTCATCGTCGAGATCGATCGGCTCTTGGACCACTACTGTGATCGAGAGGTTGCAGAGGTTCTAAACCAGGAAGGGCGACGGACTTGGCAGAACGAACCGTTCACCCTCAAAAAGATTGCTCACATCCGACAGTCCTTTAATCTGAAGTGTCGCTATAGCAGGCTGCGAGCCAGGGGGCTGCTCACTACTAAAGAGATGAGTGTGCAGCACGGCGTGACAGCCACCACAATCAACCTCTGGGCCAGAGAAGGTCGACTGCGAAAGCACCGTTACGACAATTTTCGCCGTTGCCTATATGAACCGCTGAAAAAAGGTGCGATTCTCAGAGGCCGCGGAGGCAGACAGGCCAAGCAGCCGACTTTCAACGTTGCAAAAGTGGGATGAGGTGCAATATGAAACATAAGCCTTTCGATCGGGATCTTTGATCCGGCAAGGCAAGGCCACAACGCCGTAGTGTGCAAGCACATCCCGAAACAGGGGGTTGATGGTGGGATCGTAGATGTCAGGAACGATGACACCTTCTCGTAGATTATCGAGAACCACGATGCGAGGACACCCACCGAGTCGACGAAATGCTTGCTCATGGAGTTCGGCCCAGACGCGTGAACTCGAACGCCACACCAGCAGCCGTATGGATTTGCGGCTATAACCGAGGGTCATTACGAACAGTCGTGTCCGTCGGTACTTGCCGCTTTGCGGGTGCCGCACCATCGGACCCGATCCATAATCAACCTGGCACTCCTCCCCAGCCGCCGTGAGGATTATCCCCACCGCTGGCAACTGTGCCCCGCGCAGTCTGCGCACAAAGCGCTTTACCGCTTGGTAGCCGCTGGAAAAACCGTGATCGGAAACCAGGTCTTGCCAGATGGCCTTGGCATTGCGTCCACGACCGAGCCCCTGCTCGATCAGTTCGCGGTAGGGCTCGCAGTCACTGGAGCATCGATCGGGGTGTGAAAAATGCAGGCCAAAGTCGGGGGTCACCTCATTGGCCGGTTTTGCGGCGGCCACCTCGCCTGGGGGAATTACCGCTCCAGAGTCGGGGGTCACCTCGTTGGCCGATTTTGCCGGTGCTCGCCGTCCCCAGCTACCGGGTGGTCGCACTGCGATCCCGGCTGCCTTTAGGTAAGCACCTGCTGTTTCACGACGTACACCAGTGGCTTGCTCGATGCGCCGCAAGGGCCATCCGAGCTTCCCTAGTGCGATGACTTGTTGTTTTTTCGCTTCGCTCAAGACGTTGCTCATGCCGACGGAGGTTATAAGGCCCCCGTCGGAGTCAATGTCCCGGGCTTTATCGTTGGCCGGTTTTGAGGTGACCCTCATTGGCCGCTTTTGGGTGATCCCTGAGGCGCGGGTATCCGTCGTTACTCGACGCAAGCTCCGTCCCGCCAAAGATGGAGCCGGCTTCTCCGGTAAAGCCGAAAGCATTGAGCCACAATTTTAAACCGACGGGAACTACCGAGAAGGTATCCAAATTTGACGGGGCATACATTGGTATTGGCAATGAATGCCCCGGATCGTGGCTCGGTAGCTCAACTGGAGAGAGCGCCCGCCTGCTAAGCGGGAAGTTGAGGGTCCGATCCCCTCCCGAGCCACCACCAAACTCTAAGCTTGGATTTTCTGGCTTTCACCGCGAAAGGTCAAGAGAAAATGAGAAGTACGATCTGTGCCACAGATTTAGCGCGACGGAAGTTCACAGACGCTTAGAGATAGTTACTTTGTTTTAGCAGCAACGCGACGACGAGACGTTACCTTACGAGCAGTATGTACGGCTCTTTCTCCGCTGATACACGAATGCACCATATAAGCCGAACGCGACATGCCGGCCTCTTTAGCCAAAACATTGATCTTCTCAAGCTGACTTTCGCGCGCGGTAATATTCACACGTTTTAGCTTCTCTTCGCCGACCAAAGCCGGAACGACCATAATCGCCTTGGCATCCTTCATCGCGGGATCGCCTTCGAGATCATCTAACGTTGACGGAGCAGGGATGTTTAGCCCACCCGCCACCACACTCATCGGCCTCGTTTATTTCGATGTGGCTGACGTCAGTAACACCCAGTACGACAGCACTGCGAAGCTGACGTCGGCTGATGTGGACCCGAATGGCCCAGGCATCGACATCACGCGCTTCTATATAGGCTTCAACCATAGCTTCGATACCACTTGGTCCGCCAAGTTCTTGAGCTTCTACACGACCACTGCCTCCCCAGGGGCTACACCGTGGTACATCAAAGAGGCGTATCTGCAAGGCAAGTTCGACGATTGGGCAAGCTTGCGCCTCGGCACCGCGGTCGAGCCTTGGACCTCCTACGTCGAGCCGATCTATGGCTACCGTTTCGTCGAACAGACTTTCACGGAGCGTGAAGGGATCGCCAATACTGCAGACATAGGCGCTCACCTGGCTGGCAAGGGTGACGTCTTCAACTACGACTTTGCCGTGGTCAACGGCGGCGGCTACAAGAATCCGGGCCGTACTAAAACCGTAGATGAAGAAGGGCGGATCGGCCTAACACCACTCCCCGGCCTGAGCTTCGGTTTGGGCTTCTATAGAGGCGAACTGGGGCAGGACACGGAAGCGGCACAGCTCGCCAATGCAGGCAAGCGCATGAATGCCGCGACCCGCCTGGATTTCCTCGCTGCCTGGAAAGCGGATGGCCTGACCATCGGCGGCGAATATGTGCATGCCAGGAACTTCAGCAACAGCCTGATCTTCAGCAACACTACTGATAGCCAGATAGGGTATTCCCTGTTCTTCTCATACGACTTTGCCCCGGCGTATTCCGTGTTCGCTCGCTACGACGAATACAGACCCAACGATGAGAGCAACTCGTCCATCCAGGAGAAATACTGGAATGTGGGGCTTGCTTGGCGGTACAGCGGCAATATCACTTGGGCATTGGTGTACAAGAGCGACAGGTTTACCGACAACCTGAAGCACCCCACGGATGACAATGAACTCAAGTCAGACCAGTTCGGTCTGTGGGCGCAGGTGAAGTTCTGAGCGCAAGCCTCTATATATGGTTCACTCAAGCCTCTGTAACAGTAGAGGATTACACTCAAAACCGGGGCTATCCAATCGGGCATCCCGGCTAGCGGATGCCCAAGACTGAAAAGCAGCGGCGGGGCGACCTGCCGCCGCTCGTTTTTGAGGGTCCAGACCCTGGTTTTTGGCCCGCCGTATGCTTCCCGGTCGGCCAAGTCCCCTTGGAGGTCGATAGGGCTCTGCGGGGGTAGGGAAGGGCCTGAAGGCCGGTTGCCCGCCCCCCGGGGATTCTCAGCCCTAAAGTTGACACGTATCAGCCACTTATCAGACAATTACCGGCTTCGCCTGTGGAGGGGTACTCAAGCGGCCAACGAGGGCAGACTGTAAATCTGCTGGCTTTACGCCTACGAAGGTTCGAATCCTTCCCCCTCCACCAGACAGTGCAGCGCGAGACCACCGAACCAAATGTTTCCTGGGGCGGCGCGCCGGGACTCAACGCCTCGCGGGTGTAGTTCAATGGTAGAACCTCAGCCTTCCAAGCTGATGGTGTGGGTTCGATTCCCATCACCCGCTCCAGAATGATGGCTGGGTATCGGGACTGAAGTTTTAGAAGAGCAAGCCGACGGCTTATCGCCCATGTAGCTCAGTCGGTAGAGCACGTCCTTGGTAAGGACGAGGTCACCGGTTCGATTCCGGTCATGGGCTCCAAGGTCGCCCGACCATAATATATGTGTAGGGCAGAGTTGAGACGACAACAGGAATAAACGGAGTAGCACCGTGTCCAAGGCAAAATTTGAGCGTACCAAGCCGCACGTGAACGTGGGGACCATCGGCCACGTTGATCACGGCAAGACGACCCTGACTGCGGCATTGACCGTGGTGCAGTCGAAGAAGTTTGGCGGCGAAGCCAAGGCGTACGACCAGATTGATAACGCGCCGGAAGAGAAGGCACGTGGCATCACCATTGCGACCTCGCACGTCGAGTACGAATCGGACAAGCGCCACTACGCGCACGTGGACTGCCCGGGCCACGCCGACTACGTGAAGAACATGATCACGGGAGCCGCGCAGATGGACGGCGCGATCCTGGTGGTGTCGGCGGCCGACGGCCCCATGCCCCAGACCCGCGAGCACATCCTGCTGGCCCGCCAGGTGGGCGTGCCTTATATCGTCGTGTACATGAACAAGGCTGACATGGTGGACGACGCCGAGCTCCTGCAGCTCGTCGAGATGGAAGTCCGTGAACTCCTGTCCCTGTACAAGTTCCCGGGCGACAAGACCCCCATCATCATCGGCTCCGCGCTGAAAGCCCTGGAAGGCGATGCCTCCGACATCGGCGTGAAGTCCATCGACAAGCTCGTGACCGCCCTGGATGAGTACATCCCGGAGCCCAAGCGCGCCATCGAAGGCCCGTTCCTGATGCCCATCGAAGATGTGTTCTCCATCTCTGGCCGCGGCACCGTCGTGACCGGCCGAGTCGAGCGCGGCATCGTGAAAGTCGGCGAAGAGATCGAGATCGTGGGCATCAAAGCCACGACCAAGACCATCGTCACCGGCGTCGAGATGTTCCGTAAGCTGCTTGACCAGGGTCAGGCCGGCGACAACCTGGGCGTGCTCTTGCGCGGCACCAAGCGTGAGGAAGTGGAGCGTGGCCAGGTCTTGGCCAAGCCCGGTTCCATCACCCCGCACACCAAGTTCGAAGCTGAGGTGTACGTGCTGACCAAGGAAGAGGGTGGCCGTCATACCCCGTTCTTCCAGGGTTACCGTCCCCAGTTCTACTTCCGTACCACGGACGTGACCGGTTCCGTCGAGCTGCCGAAGGGCACCGAGATGGTGATGCCGGGAGACAACATCAAGGTCGTGGTGACCTTGATCAACCCGATCGCCATGGAAGACGGCCTGCGCTTCGCCATCCGCGAAGGCGGCAAGACCGTCGGCGCCGGCGTCGTCGCTAAGATCATCGAGTAAACGTTTCAATTTAGGGTACAGGCCAGTAGCTCAATTGGCAGAGCGGCGGTCTCCAAAACCGCAGGTTGGGGGTTCGATTCCCTCCTGGCCTGCCAAAGATGATTGGTCTGACTGAACAGGTTCACGGGAAGATGAGCGAACAACAGGAAGCAGTACAGACGAGCGGCTTCGATTCCGCCAAGCTCGCGGTCGCAATCGCGCTCGTGGTGGGCGGGATATTCGCCTATTACTGGTTCGAGACCCAGGCCTGGTACCTGCGTGGGGCCTACGTGGTGGGCGGGACGCTGCTGGGCTTGTTCCTCGCCTGGCAGACGGCTGTCGGGCGCAACACCCTGTCGTTCATCCTGAGTTCGCGCAACGAAGTGCGCAAGATGGTCTGGCCGACCCGCCAGGAGACGCTGCAGACCACCATGGCAGTGCTCGTGGTGGTGCTGATCACCGGCATCTTGATGTGGGGTCTGGATCTGTTCCTGTTCTGGGCGCTACGCGGCCTGACCGGGCAGGGAGCATGAGTATGGCGCTTCGCTGGTACGTAGTGCATGCCTATTCCGGTTTCGAGCAGACTGTGCGTCGCTCGCTGACCGAGCGGGTGAAGCGCAGCAATGCAGCCGATAAGTTCGGCGAGATCTTGGTACCCACCGAAGAAGTGGTGGAGATGCGCGAAGGACAGAAGCGCAAGAGCGAGCGCAAGTTCTTCCCCGGCTACGTGCTGGTGCAGATGGAGTTGGACGACGAGACCTGGCACCTCGTGAAGAGCGTGCCCAAGGTCATGGGCTTCATCGGCGGCACGCCGGACAAGCCGGCGCCCATCACCGACAAGGAAGCCAATGCCATCCTGCAGCGCGTGCAGGAAGGCGTGGAGAAACCCAAGCCCAAGGTGCTGTTCGAGCCGGGCGAGGTGGTGCGTGTGATCCACGGGCCGTTCAACGACTTCAACGGCGTGGTCGAGGAAGTGAACTACGAGAAGAACCGGTTGCGCGTGGCGGTGCTGATCTTCGGTCGCTCGACCCCGGTGGAACTGGAGTTCGGTCAGGTCGAGAAGTCCTGATCTCTATATGGTTTTTAAAAGTGACCTATGGATAGGTCATAGCAACCGAAAGGAAGCAACGGGGAGCCTGCCATAAACAGGCGTTAGCACCCACCAGGAGTACGCACATGGCAAAGAAGATACAGGCTTACGTGAAGCTGCAGATCCCTGCAGGTCAGGCGAACCCGGCCCCCCCGGTCGGTCCGGCGCTCGGTCAGCAGGGCGTGAACATCATGGAGTTCTGCAAGGCGTTCAACGCCCAGACCCAGAAGCTGGAGCCGGGCTTGCCCACTCCGGTGGTGATCACGGTCTATAACGACCGCAGCTTCACCTTCATCACCAAGACCCCGCCGGCTTCGGTGCTGATCCGCAAGGCGCTCGGCCTCGAGAAAGGCAGCGCCACGCCGAATACCAACAAGGTGGGCAAGATCACCCGCAAGCAGCTCGAGGACATCGCCAAGGTCAAGATGCCGGACATCACGGCGGCGGATCTCGAGGCAGCAGTGCGCACCATCGCGGGTTCGCCCGCAGCATGGGCGTCGACGTGGAGGGGACCTGACATGACTATCGGTAAACGCATGCGCGCTGCCAAGGAACAGCTGCCCCCGGGCAAGCAGTATCCGGTACAGGAAGCGCTGGCTCTATTGAAGAAGTTCGCCACGGTGAAGTTCCGCGAATCCGTGGACGTGGCCGTCAACCTCGGCATCGACGCCAAGAAGTCGGACCAGGTGGTGCGCGGTTCCACCGTGCTGCCCCATGGCACCGGCAAGAGCCTCAGGGTCGCGGTGTTCGCCCAGGGCAACAACGCGGAAGCCGCCAAGAAGGCCGGCGCCGACGTGGTGGGCTTCGAAGACCTGGCTGAGAAGGTCAAGGCCGGGCAGATCGATTTCGACCGTGTGATCGCGACCCCGGACGCTATGCGCGTCGTCGGTCAGTTGGGCCAGATCCTCGGCCCCCGCGGCCTGATGCCGAACCCGAAGATGGGCACGGTGACGGCTGACGTGGTGACTGCGGTGAAGAACGCCAAGGCCGGCCAGGTGCAGTACCGGGCCGACAAGGCCGGCATCGTGCATTGCACCATCGGCAAGTCGGATTTCGAGACCAGCGCACTGGCCGAGAACCTGCAGGCGATCCTGGCTGACATCAACAAGGTGAAGCCGGCGACTGCCAAGGGCATCTACATGCAGAAGGTGACCGTGTCCTCGACCATGGGACCGGGCATCGTGATCGATACGAGCTCGCTGAGCCTGTAAGGCAGCAAGCAACAAGTTTTGATGCGGCCAGAGCGTAAGTCTGGCACGTCAAAGACCGTAAGCGAGGCAGGTCCAGGAGGGCTGGCTTCTTAATAGACCGCAAGGTCGGCTTACGCAGACGGTGATATCCGAATCAGGTTCATCTGGTTTGGCACCGTGGCCCGGGACCAACGGGCAAGGGTGGGTGCTGCATGGATGACGCACCTGTGTTCAACGGTACAAATCAGGAGGTTACTCCGTGACGCTGAGACTCGAAGATAAACAAGCTCTCGTCGCCGAGGTGAACGCGGTGGCAGTGACGGCGCATTCCGCCATCGCCGCTGAATACCGCGGCATGACCGTCGAGCAGCTGACGAAGCTGCGTACGCAGGCGCGCAAGAACGGCGTCTTCGTGAAGGTCATCAAGAACACCTTGGCTAGACGCGCCGTCGCCGGCACGTCGTTCGAGTGCTTGAAGGATGCTCTTAAGGGACCGCTGATCCTGGCGTTCTCGAAAGAGGATCCAGGCGCAGCCGCACGGGTGGTGAAGGATTTCGCCAAGGACAACGAACAACTGGTGGTGACCGCGATCGCCTTCGGCGGGAAGCTCCTGCCGAAGACGGATCTCGACCGGCTTGCCAAGATGCCGACCCGCGAGCAGGCGCTGTCGCTGCTCATGGCCGTCATGAAGGCCCCGATCACCAAGTTCGTGCGCACTTTGGCCGAACCTCACGCCAAGCTGGTCCGCACCGTCGCTGCGGTACGCGATCAGAAGCAGGCTGCTTGAAACCGATTCGATTAGAACCTATTTGAGGAGATGACAATGGCTGTTTCGAAAGACGATATCCTGGAAACGATTTCCAAGATGACTGTGATGGAAGTGGTGGACCTGATCTCCGCGATGGAGGAGAAGTTCGGCGTGTCCGCGGCTGCTGCCGTGGCTGCCGCTCCTGCCGCCGGCGGCGCCGGTGCTGCTGCTGCCGAAGAGAAGACCGAATTCGCCGTGGTGCTGAAGGCCGCTGGCGAGAAGAAGGTCGAAGTCATCAAGGTCGTGCGTGCCATCACCAGCCTGGGCTTGAAAGAAGCCAAGGACCTGGTCGAGGGCGCTCCCCAGACCGTGAAAGAAGGCGTGTCGAAGGACGACGCTGCCAAGTTCAAGAAGGACTTGGAAGCTGCTGGCGCCTCCGTCGAGGTCAAGTAATCACGACGGGAGCGACAGTGTACGGCGCGGGCCAGAAACCCCGCTGAAAAAAACGGAAACGGCTGGTGGCGGGTAGCCACCGGCCTTTTCCCGCTTTCGCATGAGAAGGCGCGGTGCCCCAAAGGCGGCGCGCCGGTGTTGAAAGATTGACCGGTATAAACCGCCGCTACGCGGCGATCGTCGAGGGACTCTCAGATGGCTTATTCGTTCACCGAGAAGAAACGCATCCGCAAGGACTTTGGCAAACGTCCGAGCGTACTGGAAGTTCCGTATCTTCTGGCCATCCAGCTCGAATCCTACCTGCAGTTCCTGCAGGAGGACAAGACTCCCAAGCAGCGGACCGACATCGGACTGCACGCGGCCTTCAAGTCGGTGTTCCCGATCACGAGCTATTCGGGCAACGCGGCGCTGGAATATGTCGAGTACAAGCTCGGCGAGCCGCCGTTCGACGTGAAGGAATGCATCATGCGCGGCCTCACCTATGCCGCGCCGCTGCGCGTGCTGGTGCGCCTCGCGCTCTATGACAAGGAAGCGCCGGTCGAGAACCGCCGCCCGAAGGAAGTGAAAGAGCAGGAAGTCTACATGGGCGAACTGCCGCTCATGACCGAGAACGGCACCTTCGTGATCAACGGCACCGAGCGCGTGATCGTGTCCCAGCTGCACCGTTCGCCGGGCGTGTTCTTCGACCATGACAAGGGCAAGACCCATTCCTCGGGCAAGCTCCTGTTCTCCGCGCGCGTGATTCCCTATCGCGGCTCTTGGCTCGACTTCGAGTTCGACCCGAAAGACGGCGTGTTCGTGCGTATCGACCGTCGCCGCAAGCTGCCGGCTTCCGTGCTGCTGCGCGCGCTGGGTTACAACGACGAGCAGATCCTGGCGTTGTTCTTCGAGACCAACACCGTGCATCTCAGCAAGGAAGAGATCAAGCTCGATCTCATCCCCGAGCGCCTGCGCGGCGAGACCGCTGCGTTCGACATCAAGATCCGTGGCAAGACCGTGGTCGAGGAAGGCCGTCGCATCACTGCACGCCACATCCGCGAGCTCGAGAAGGCCGAGATCAAGTCCCTGATCGTGCCGCCCCAGTACCTGGTCGGTAAGATCCTCTCCCATGACGTGGTCACCCGTCCCACCGGCGAGCTGCTCGCCAAGGCGAACGACGAGCTGACCCTGGAGAAGGTCGAGGCCCTGATGAAGGGTGGCGTGCAGCAGATCCGCACGCTGTTCGTGAACGACCTGGACCGTGGTCCGTACATGTCGAACACCCTGCGCGTGGATTCGACCCACTCGCCCCGCGAGGCCTTGATCGAGATCTACCGCATGATGCGCCCGGGCGAGCCCCCGACCACGGAGGCTTCCGAGACGCTGTTCCATAACCTGTTCTTCACGCTGGAGCGCTACGACCTCTCGGCCGTGGGCCGCATGAAGTTCAACCGCCGCGTGGGCCGTGACCAGATCCTCGGGCCCGGCGTGCTGTACGACAGCATGTACTTCAAGAACCGCAACGACGAGATGTCGAAGCGGCTCGTGAAGGAACTGGGCGAGAGCTCGGACATCGTGGACGCGCTGCGGGTGCTCATCGACATCCGCAACGGCAACGGCGTGGTGGACGACATCGACCACCTGGGCAACCGCCGTGTGCGTTCCGTGGGCGAGATGGCGGAGAACGTGTTCCGCATCGGCCTGGTGCGCGTGGAGCGCGCCGTGAAGGAGCGTCTGGCGCTGGCCGAGTCCGAGGGCCTCATGCCCCAGGAGCTCATCAACGCCAAGCCGGTGTCGGCCGCGATCAAGGAGTTCTTCGGCTCTTCGCAGCTCTCCCAGTTCATGGACCAGAACAACCCGCTGTCCGAGGTCACCCACAAGCGCCGCGTGTCGGCACTTGGACCCGGCGGCCTGACGCGCGAACGTGCTGGCTTCGAAGTGCGCGACGTGCACCCGACCCACTACGGCCGCGTGTGCCCCATCGAGACGCCTGAAGGCCCGAACATCGGCCTCATCAACTCGCTGTCGGTATATGCCCGCACGAACTCCTACGGCTTCCTGGAGACGCCTTACCGCAAGGTGAAGGACGGCCGGGTGATGGATGAGATCATCTTCCTGTCCGCCATCGAGGAAGGCCAGTACGTCATCGCGCAGGCCAACGCCCAGCGTGGACGAGCGCGGCCGCTTCATGGACGACCTAGTGAGCTGCCGTCACCAGAACGAGTTCACCATGTCCGCTCCCGACAAGATCGGGTTCATCGACGTGTCACCGAAGCAGATCGTGTCGGTGGCCGCGGCGCTGATCCCGTTCCTGGAGCACGACGACGCGAACCGCGCGCTCATGGGTTCGAACATGCAGCGCCAGGCGGTGCCGACGCTGCGTGACCGAGAAGCCCCTGGTGGGCACCGGCATCGAGCGCACCGTGGCCCGCGATTCCGGCGTGTGCGTCATCGCGCGCCGCGGCGGCGTCGTGGATTCCGTCGATGCCTCGCGCATCGTGGTCCGGGTCAACGACGAAGAGACCGTGGCCGGCGAGCCGGGCGTGGATATCTACAACCTGACCAAGTACACCCGTTCCAACCAGAACACCTGCATGAACCAGCGGCCGCTGGTGAAGCCGGGCGACCTGATCGCCAAGGCCGACACCCTGGCCGACGGCCCCTCCACCGACATGGGCGAGCTGGCGCTGGGCCAGAACCTACTGGTGGCCTTCATGCCTTGGAACGGCTACAACTTCGAGGACTCCATCCTCATCTCCGAGCGTGTGGTGGTGGAGGATCGTTTCACCACGATCCACATCGAAGAGCTCACTTGCGTGGCTCGCGACACCAAGCTCGGCTCTGAAGGAGATCACCGCTGACATCCCGAACGTGGGCGAGTCCGCCCTCGCCAAGCTGGATGAGGCGGGCATCGCTTACATCGGTGCTGAAGTGAAGGCTGGCGACATCCTGGTGGGCAAGGTCACGCCGAAGGGCGAGACCCAGCTGACCCCGGAAGAGAAGCTGTTGCGCGCCATCTTCGGCGAGAAGGCCACCGACGTGAAAGACACGTCGCTGCGCGTCCCGCCGGGCATGGACGGCACAGTCATCGACGTGCGCGTCTTCACCCGCGACGGCGTGGACAAGGACACGCGCGCCTTGAGCATCGAGAAATCGGAGCTCGAGAAGGTGCGTAAGGACCTGAATGACCAGCGCCGCATCCTGGAGGACGACATCTTCCAGCGCGTCGAGCGACTCCTGCTCGGCAAGATGGCGGAAGGCGGACCCAAGGGGCTCAAGGCCGGCAACAAGGTCACCAAGAGCTACCTCGAAGAACTGCCCCGTGAGAAGTGGTTCGAGGTGCGCCTGAAGAACGACGAAGCGACGGACCAGCTCGAGAAGCTGACCGCACAGCTCAAGGCACAGCACAACGACTTCGAGCGTCGCTACGAAGAGAAGCGCAAGAAGATCACCGCCGGCGACGACCTCGCCCCGGGCGTGATCAAGATGGTGAAGGTGTATCTGGCGGTGAAGCGCCGCGTGCAGCCCGGCGACAAGATGGCCGGCCGTCACGGCAACAAGGGCGTGATCTCCATGATCACCCCGGTGGAAGACATGCCTTACGCCGCCGACGGTACGCCGGTGGACGTGGTGCTGAACCCGCTGGGTGTGCCTTCACGTATGAACATCGGCCAGATCCTCGAGACCCATTTGGGCTGGGCGGCCAAGGGCCTGGGGCTCAAGCTCGGCAAGATGCTGGACGAGCACACCAAGGTCGAGGAGATGCGCAAGTTCCTGGATCAGGTCTACAACAAGTCCGGCGGCAAGAAGGAAGACATCGCTTCCTTCAGCGACGACGAGGTCACCACGTTGGCGCATAACCTGCGCGGTGGCGTGCCGATCGCGACCCCAGTGTTCGACGGCGCCAACGAGGAGGAGATCAAGCACCTCCTGAAGCTCGCGGGCCTGCCGGAGACCGGCCAGACCACGCTGCACGACGGGCGCACCGGCGAAGCCTTCGAGCGTCCGGTGACCGTGGGTTACATGTACATGCTGAAGCTGAACCACCTGGTGGACGACAAGATGCACGCGCGTTCCACCGGTCCTTACTCGCTCGTCACCCAGCAGCCGCTGGGCGGCAAGGCCCAGTTCGGCGGTCAGCGCTTCGGCGAGATGGAAGTCTGGGCGCTCGAGGCCTACGGCGCCGCCTACACCCTGCAGGAGATGCTCACGGTGAAGTCGGACGACACCATCGGTCGTACCAAGATGTACAAGAACATCGTGGACGGCGATCACAGGATCGAAGCCGGCATGCCGGAGTCCTTCAACGTATTGGTCAAGGAAATTCGTTCACTGGCCATCAACATCGAACTGGAGCAGGACTGACGTCCTCGTCTCGCGGTATCGGGTTGAAAACCAGTCAACTGAACGGTGAACTGAAATGAAAGACTTACTGAAACTCTTGAAGCAGCAGGGCCAGGTCGAGGACTTCGATGCAATACGCATCGGGCTGGCCTCGCCGGACATGATCCACGGCTGGTCCTTCGGCGAGGTCAAGAAGCCGGAGACCATCAACTACCGCACGTTCAAGCCTGAGCGTGACGGCCTGTTCTGCGCCAAGATCTTCGGGCCCATCAAGGACTACGAGTGCCTGTGCGGCAAGTACAAGCGCCTGAAGCACCGTGGCGTGATCTGCGAGAAGTGCGGCGTGGAAGTGACCGTGGCCAAGGTGCGCCGCGAGCGCATGGGCCACATCGAGCTGGCCTCGCCGGTGGCGCACATCTGGTTCCTCAAGTCGCTGCCCTCGCGCATCGGCCTGATGCTGGACATGACGCTGCGCGAGATCGAGCGCGTGCTGTATTTCGAAGCTTTCGTGGTGGTGGACCCGGGCATGACGCCGCTCGAGCGCGGCCAGCTCATGACCGACGATTCCTATCTGGAAGCCATGGGCGAGTACGGCGATGACTTCGATGCCCGCATGGGCGCTGAGGCCATCTACGAGATGCTGAAGACCATCGACCTGCAGAAGGAAGTGGTCACGCTGCGCGAAGAGATCGCCGGCACCAACTCCGAGACCAAGATCAAGCGTCTGGCCAAGCGCCTGAAGCTGATGGAGTCGTTCCTGGAGTCCGGCAACCGTCCCGAGTGGATGGTGATGACCGTGCTGCCGGTGCTGCCGCCGGACCTGCGTCCGTTGGTGCCCCTGGATGGCGGCCGTTTCGCCACCAGCGACCTGAACGACCTGTATCGCCGCGTCATCAACCGCAACAACCGCCTGAAGCGGCTGCTGGAGCTGAACGCGCCTGACATCATCGTGCGCAACGAGAAGCGCATGTTGCAGGAATCCGTGGATGCCTTGCTGGACAACGGCCGTCGTGGCCGTGCCATCACCGGCTCCAACAAGCGCCCGCTGAAGTCCCTGGCCGACATGATCAAGGGCAAGCAGGGCCGCTTCCGCCAGAACTTGCTCGGCAAGCGCGTGGACTACTCCGGTCGCTCCGTGATCGTGGTGGGCCCGACCCTGAAGCTGCACCAGTGCGGCCTGCCGAAGAAGATGGCGCTCGAGCTCTTCAAGCCCTTCATCTTCTCCAAGCTGCAGCTGCGCGGCATGGCGGCGACCATCAAGGCCGCCAAGAAGATGGTGGAGCGTGAAGGCCCCGAGGTCTGGGACATCCTGGAAGAGGTGATCCGCGAGCATCCCGTGATGCTGAACCGCGCCCCGACCCTGCACCGCCTCGGCATCCAGGCCTTCGAGCCCGTACTGATCGAGGGCAAGGCCATCCAGCTGCACCCGCTCGTCTGCACGGCCTTCAACGCCGACTTCGACGGTGACCAGATGGCGGTGCACGTGCCGTTGTCCCTGGAAGCCCAGCTCGAGGCCCGCGCCTTGATGATGTCTTCCAACAACATCCTGTCGCCGGCCAACGGCGAACCCATCATCGTGCCCTCACAGGACGTGGTGCTGGGTCTCTATTACATGACTCGTGAGCGCGTGAACGCCAAGGGCGAGGGCATGTTCTTCGTGGACATGCACGAAGTGCACCGCGCCTGGGAGAACCGCCATGTGGAGCTGCAGGCCCGCATCAAGGTGCGCATCACCGACCACGTGATCCAGGACGACGGCAGCTTCGAGACCCGCAACCGCCTGGTGGCTACCACCGTCGGTCGCGCGCTCCTGTCCGAGATCCTGCCGAAGGGCCTGCCCTTCGAGCAGATCAACCGCGACATGACCAAGAAGGCCATCTCCGCGCTGATCAACACCTGCTATCGCCGCGTCGGCCTGAAAGAGACCGTGATCTTCGCCGACCGCATCATGTACACCGGGTTCTCGTTCGCCACCCGTGCGGGCGTGTCCATCGGCGTGAACGACATGGTGGTGCCGGACGAGAAGGGCCGCATCCTGGGCGCCGCCGAGTCCGAAGTGAAAGAGATCGAGGACCAATACGCCTCGGGTCTCGTCACCAACGGCGAGCGTTACAACAAGGTGGTGGACATCTGGTCCCGCACCAACGAGCAGGTCGCCAAGGCGATGATGGAGAAGCTCGGCAGCGATCTCGTGACCGACCACAAGGGTCAGCAGGTCAAGCAGCCGTCCTTCAACTCCATCTACATGATGGCCGACTCCGGCGCGCGCGGCAGCGCCGCGCAGATCCGTCAACTGGCCGGCATGCGCGGCCTGATGGCGAAGCCGGACGGCTCCATCATCGAGACGCCCATCACGGCGAACTTCCGTGAAGGCCTGAACGTGTTGCAGTACTTCATCTCGACCCATGGCGCGCGCAAGGGCTTGGCCGATACGGCGTTGAAGACCGCCAACTCCGGCTACCTGACCCGCCGTCTGGTGGACGTGGCCCAGGATCTCGTGGTGACTGAGGTCGATTGCGGCACCGAGGAAGGCCTGTTCATGAAGCCCATCGTCGAAGGCGGCGATGTGGTGGAACCGCTGCGCGAGCGCGTGCTCGGCCGCGTGCTGGTGGAGCCGGTGTACATCCCGGGCAGCAAGAAGACGGCGATCGCTGCCGGCACCATCTTGGACGAGCGCCTGGTGGAGAAGCTCGAGGAGATGGGTATCGACCAGGTGAAGGTGCGTTCGCCCATCACCTGCGCCACCCGCCACGGCATCTGCACCCAGTGCTACGGCCGTGACCTGGCCCGCGGCATCCGCGTGAACATCGGTGAGGCGGTCGGCGTGATCGCCGCCCAATCCATCGGCGAGCCCGGCACCCAGCTGACCATGCGTACCTTCCACATCGGCGGCGCGGCTTCGCGCGCGGCAGCGGTGTCGAGCGTCGAGGTCAAGGCCAGCGGCACCGTAAAGCTGCACAACATCAAGACCGTCAAGCACGCCAAGGGTCACTGGGTCGCGGTCTCGCGCTCCGGCGAGATCGGCGTCATGGACGAGTTCGGCCGTGAGCGCGAGCGTTACAAGATCCCCTACGGCGCCACCATCACCGTCGCCGATGGCGTGAAGGTCCCGGCCGGCCAGCAGATGGCCACCTGGGATCCGCACACCCATCCGATCGTGACGGAAGTGGCCGGCACGCTGCAGTTCCACGAGTTCGTGGAAGGCGTGACCGTGACCAAGCAGACGGACGAGATCACGGGCCTCTCCAGCACCGTGGTGACCGACCCGAAGATGCGTGGTTCCGCTGGCAAGGACCTGCGGCCCATGATCAAGCTGGTGGACGGCAACGGCAAGGATCTGTGCATCGCAGGCACCGAGATCCCGGCGCACTACCAGCTGCCGGTCGGCGCTATCGTGAGCGTGGACGACGGTGCCAAGGTGGGCGTGGGCGACGTGATCGCACGTATCCCGCAGGAATCCACCAAGACCCGTGACATCACGGGCGGTCTGCCCCGCGTGGCCGACCTGTTCGAGGCCCGCAAGCCGAAAGAGCCGGCGATCCTCGCCGATTACTCCGGCACCGTGGGCTTCGGCAAGGACACCAAGGGCAAGCAGCGCCTCATCATCACCGATGACGAAGGCGAGCAGCATGAGCTGCTGATCCCGAAGTGGCGCACGGTGAATGTGTTCGAGGGCGAGCGTGTCGAGAAGGGTGAAGTGATCGCCGACGGCGAGCCGAACCCGCACGACATCCTGCGCCTGCTCGGCGTCACTGCGCTGGCCGACTACCTGGTTCGCGAGATCCAGGACGTGTATCGCCTGCAGGGTGTGAAGATCAACGACAAGCACATCGAGGTGATCATCCGCCAGATGCTGCGCAAGATCGAAGTCACCACCACCGGTGAGACCCGCTTCCTGCAGGGCGAGCAGATGGACCGTGCTCGCGTGCTGGAAGAGAACGAGAAGATGACCCTGGACGAGAAGAACTCTGCCAACTACGACCCGGTGCTGCTCGGCATCACCAAGGCGTCCTTGGCCACTGAGTCCTTCATCTCCGCGGCTTCCTTCCAGGAGACCACTCGGGTGCTGACCGAAGCCTGCGGTACGCGGCATGCGGGACGAGCTGCGCGGCCTGAAGGAGAACGTGATCGTCGGCCGGCTGATCCCGGCGGGCACGGGCTACGCTTACCACGAGCAGCGGCGCAAACAGCGCGCCGAGGCCAAGGTGGACGCCCAGGCCCAGGCGGTGTCCGAGGCGGAAGCCCTGTTCACGAGCCCGGCGGAAGCGGCCCTGGAAGGCGGGGCCGCCGAGACCCAGCCGGTGGAGGGCTGAAGACCTTAGAGCGGTGCATGGATGCACCGCATGCTGACTTTGTGTGGAGGTGAGCCCGGGCCTGTACCGGGCTCGCCAACCTGAAAGGGCCAGGAAGGCCCTTTAGAAACCTCTATGGGCGGGCCTTGGCTTGACAGCCGGAGCCCCCATCCATAGAATCCCAGCGCTTTACCACAGGCCGGCCCCTGGGGTCGGCCTGTCGTTTCTTGAGGGGACGCGGTTTTGGACCGCATACCGCCTCGCAAGCGCTTGATTTTGAACGTATTCATAGAATGAGAGCGTGAATTCATGTCAACCGTGAACCAGCTGGTACGCAAAGCGCGTACCCGTCGCAACGAGAAGACCAAGGTGCCGGCGCTCGCGGGTAGTCCGCAGAAGCGCGGGGTGTGCACGCGCGTCTATACCACCACCCCGAAGAAGCCGAACTCGGCTCTGCGCAAGGTGGCCAAGGTGCGCCTCACCAACGGCTTCGAGGTCATCAGCTACATCGGTGGCGAAGGCCACAACCTGCAGGAGCACTCGGTGGTGCTCATCCGCGGCGGCCGCGTGAAGGATCTGCCGGGCGTGCGCTACCACACGGTGCGCGGCTCGCTGGATTGCGCCGGTGTGAACGACCGCAAACAGAGCCGTTCCAAGTACGGCGCCAAGCGTCCCAAGTCCTGATACATATTTAGGTAGCAACCATGTCCCGTAGAAAGCAGGCAGACCGTCGCACCGTCCTCCCCGACCCGAAGTTCGGGAGCGAGAAGCTGACCAAGTTCATGAACATGGTCATGGAACGCGGCAAGAAGTCCGTCGCCGAGAGCATCGTGTACGACGCGCTCGACGTCATCTCCAGCAAGAAGGGCGGCGACGCCATGGAGATCCTGGACAAGGCCTTCGACAACGTGCGCCCGATGGTGGAAGTGAAGTCCCGTCGCGTCGGCGGCGCCACCTACCAGGTGCCGGTCGAGGTGCGTCCCACCCGCCAGCAGGCTCTCGCCATGCGCTGGCTGATCGAAGCTGCGCGCGTGCGCACCGAGAAGTCCATGCCCATGCGTCTGGCTGCCGAACTCATGGAAGCCGCCGAGAACCGTGGCAGCGCCGTGAAGAAGCGTGAGGACGTGCATCGCATGGCCGAAGCCAACAAGGCCTTCGCCCATTACCGCTGGTAATCCAGTCTAGTCCCTATAGTTTCCAAGGAATTCCGTCGTGGCCCGTACTACTCCCATCGAGCGCTATCGCAACATCGGCATCATGGCTCACATCGATGCCGGCAAGACCACCACGACCGAGCGCATCCTTTTCTATACCGGTGTCATCGCACAAGATCGGCGAAGTGCATGACGGCGCGGCCGTCATGGACTGGATGGAGCAGGAGCAGGAGCGCGGCATCACCATCACGTCCGCGGCGACCACCTGTTTCTGGAAGGGCATGGATCAGTCGTTCCCTGAACATCGCATCAACATCATCGACACGCCCGGCCACGTCGACTTCACCATCGAAGTGGAGCGCTCGCTGCGCGTGCTGGACGGCGCTTGCGCCGTGTTCTGCGCCGTCGGTGGCGTCGAGCCGCAGTCCGAGACCGTCTGGCGCCAGGCCAACAAGTACAAGGTGCCGCGTCTCGCGTTCGTCAACAAGATGGACCGCGCCGGCGCGGACTTCTTCCGCGTCTTCAAGCAGATTAAGGACCGCCTGGGCGCCAACCCGGTGCCCATGCAGATCCCGATCGGCGCCGAAGAGAACTTCAAGGGCGTAGTCGACCTCGTCAAGATGAAGGCCATCTACTGGGATGAATCCACCCAGGGCATGAAGTTCGAAGAGCAAGAGATCCCTGCCGAGCTGACCGCCAAGGCGAAGGAATGGCGCGAGAAGATGGTGGAAGCCGCGGCTGAAGCCTCTGACGAGCTGATGAACAAGTACCTCGAAGGCCATGCGCTCTCCACCGAGGAGATCCATGCTGGCCTGCGCGCGCGCACCGTCAAGAACGAGATCGTGCCGGTGCTGTGCGGCTCCGCCTTCAAGAACAAGGGCGTGCAGATGATGCTGGATGCCGTGATCTATTACCTGCCGGCGCCCATCGATGTGCCTGCCGTGAGAGGTAACCTGGACGACAAGAACAACACCCCGACCGAGCGTCATCCGACGGACGAAGAGCCGTTCTCCGCGCTCGCGTTCAAGATCATGACGGATCCCGTTCGTGGGCACGCTGACCTTCTTCCGCGTGTACTCCGGCGTGTTGAATTCCGGCGACACCGTGTACAACCCGATCAAGTGCACGCAAGGAGCGCATCGGCCGCTTGCTGCAGATGCACGCCAACAACCGCGACGAGATCAAGGAAGTCCGCGCCGGCGACATCGCCGCGGCCGTGGGCCTGAAAGACGTGACCACCGGCGAGACGCTCACCGACCCGGACAAGATCATCATGCTCGAGAAGATGATCTTCCCGGAGCCTGTGATCTCCGTGGCCGTCGAGCCCAAGACCAAGGCCGACCAGGAGAAGATGGGCATCGCGCTGCAGAAGCTGGCGCAGGAAGACCCGTCGTTCCGCGTGCACACCGACGAGGAATCCGGCCAGACCATCATCTCCGGCATGGGCGAGTTGCACCTCGAGATCATCGTCGACCGCATGAAGCGCGAGTTCAAGGTCGAAGCCAACGTCGGCAAGCCGCAGGTGGCTTACCGCGAGACCATCCGCGCCAGCGGTCGAGTCCGAAGGCAAGTTCGTCCGCCAGTCCGGCGGTCGCGGCCAGTACGGCCACGTGTGGCTCAAGCTCGAGCCGCAGGAGCCGGGCAAGGGCTACGAGTTCGAGAACGGCATCGTGGGCGGCGCTGTGCCCCGCGAATACATGCCGGCCGTGGACAAGGGCATCCAGGAAGCCCTCAAGAACGGCGTGCTCGCCGGCTACCCGGTGGTGGACATCAAGGTCACGCTGTTCGATGGTTCGTACCACGACGTGGACTCCAACGAAATGGCGTTCAAGATCGCCGGTTCCATGGGCTTCAAGGACGGCTGCCGCAAGGCCAAGCCAGTGCTGCTCGAGCCCATCATGAAGGTCGAGGTGGTGACACCAGAAGATTTCCTCGGCGATATCATCGGCGATTTGCATCGCCGCCGCGGTCAGATCCAGGGCCAGGAAGACTCGCCCTCAGGCAAGATCGTGCGCGCTGAAGTGCCGCTGGCCGAGATGTTCGGCTACGCAACCTCCATGCGTTCCGCGACCCAGGGCCGCGCCACGTATTCCATGGAGTTCGAGAAGTACATGGAGACCCCGGCCAGTGTGGCCGAAGCGGTCATCAAGAAAGCATCCTGAGTTAAACCATTAGAATCTGACGAGGTAGCACCGTGTCCAAGGCAAAATTTGAGCGTACCAAGCCGCACGTGAACGTGGGGACCATCGGCCACGTTGATCACGGCAAGACGACGCTGACTGCGGCATTGACCGTGGTGCAGTCGAAGAAGTTTGGCGGCGAAGCCAAGGCGTACGACCAGATCGATAACGCGCCGGAAGAGAAGGCACGTGGCATCACCATCGCGACCTCGCACGTCGAGTACGAATCGGACAAGCGCCACTACGCGCACGTGGACTGCCCGGGCCACGCCGACTACGTGAAGAACATGATCACGGGAGCCGCGCAGATGGACGGCGCGATCCTGGTGGTGTCGGCGGCCGACGGCCCCATGCCCCAGACCCGCGAGCACATCCTGCTGGCCCGCCAGGTGGGCGTGCCTTATATCGTCGTGTACATGAACAAGGCTGACATGGTGGACGACGCCGAGCTCCTGCAGCTCGTCGAGATGGAAGTCCGCGAACTGCTGTCCCTGTACAAGTTCCCGGGCGACAAGACCCCCATCATCATCGGCTCGGCGCTGAAGGCCCTGGAAGGCGATGCCTCCGACATCGGCGTGAAGTCCATCGACAAGCTCGTGACCGCCCTGGATGAGCTACATCCCGGAGCCCAAGCGCGCCATCGAAGGCCCGTTCCTGATGCCCATCGAAGATGTGTTCTCCATCTCTGGCCGCGGCACCGTCGTGACCGGCCGAGTCGAGCGCGGCATCGTGAAAGTCGGCGAAGAGATCGAGATCGTGGGCATCAAAGCCACGACCAAGACCATCGTCACCGGCGTCGAGATGTTCCGTAAGCTGCTTGACCAGGGTCAGGCCGGCGACAACCTGGGCGTGCTCTTGCGCGGCACCAAGCGTGAGGAAGTGGAGCGTGGCCAGGTCTTGGCCAAGCCCGGTTCCATCACCCCGCACACCAAGTTCGAAGCTGAGGTGTACGTGCTGACCAAGGAAGAGGGTGGCCGTCATACCCCGTTCTTCCAGGGTTACCGTCCCCAGTTCTACTTCCGTACCACGGACGTGACCGGTTCCGTCGAGCTGCCGAAGGGCACCGAGATGGTGATGCCGGGAGACAACATCAAGGTCGTGGTGACCTTGATCAACCCGATCGCCATGGAAGACGGCCTGCGCTTCGCCATCCGCGAAGGCGGCAAGACCGTCGGCGCCGGCGTCGTCGCTAAGATCATCGAGTAACAAAACATGGCCACCCAGACTATCCGCATCCGCCTCAAGGCCTTCGACCATCGTCTCATCGACAAGTCGGCCAAGGAGATCGTCGAGACCGCCAAGCGCACGGGCGCCCAGGTCCGCGGTCCCATCCCGCTGCCGGTGAAGATGGAGCGCTTCACGATCCTGGTCTCGCCGCACGTCGACAAGGACGCCCGCGACCAGTACGAGCTGCGCACCCACAAGCGCCTGATGGACATCGTGGATCCCACGGACAAGACCGTGGACGCCCTCATGAAGCTGGACCTGCCGGCGGGCGTGGATGTACAGATCAAGCTCAATTAAGAGTTGCTAGCGCCCAGAATGAAAAGGCCCCGCGAGAGCGGGGCCTTTTTGTTTCTATCAGGTGCGTTTGTCAGGCCGCATGAGGCCAGAGCCAGGCGAAGGTGCCGCCCACGATGAGCCCGTAGACGAGGCCGTCCACCACGTCTTTGAACACCGCGCCCCAGGGCTGACCGAACCAGATGCCCGAGGGGATGGACGCGAAACCGAAGGTCATGAAGCCCACCGTGGCCAACACCTGGAATACCTGCATCCCGGCGGTACCCGAAGCGAGGGTGACTGTCCCCACATAGGCAGTGAAGATCGCGACCAGGAGGCAGAAACTGAACCACAGGATCATGGGTTTGCCCATGGACATGGGCTGGCCCGCACGCAGGTAGGTGAAGGCCAGGGGGCCCTGTTTCATCTTCTCCTGGAACTCGGGCTTCTTCATGTCTTCGGGTTTGCAGTAGGGGATCATGTAGATCCCTGGGGCAGGGCTGCCCTTGTTGAGGGCCTTGCGCACCTCGTCCTCATTGCTGAAGCCGTGGTAGTCGGCGGTATGCCAGAACTTGAGGAACATGTGGATGATGCCGCTGGCGACGTGGACGAATACGGCGGCGAGCAGGATGGGGAGCCAGAGCTGGACTAGGGAGACCATGGGAATCCTCCGTTCAGGGGGTTTTAAGGCTGGCTGGGAGTCTAGTCCCAAATAAGCACGCCGAAGGGTCGCCTGGGGGTCCCCGGCAGGGGTAGTGAGCGGGTAGGGCCTTTTAAGGGCACCCTGCCGGGGTCTCTCGGAACCCCCGGGGAGCCCAAAAACCAGCCCAGGACAGGCAAATCTCCTATCCAGGCCTGTTGCAGTGCCCGAAGAGGCTGGTATAATCCCCGGCTCCCTGCGGCCTGCTGGGTATCCCGGCGGGCCGTTGTTTTGTAAGGCTTTGCAAGCACCGGCCAATCGCAGTCGGCGCTGTAAACGAGGAAAACGAGATGAGTATCGGCGTAATCGGCCGCAAATGCGGCATGACGCGCGTTTTTGCTGAGGATGGTGCGTCCATCCCGGTGACCGTCATCCAGGTCGAACCCAATCGCATCACTCAGGTGAAAGACGTGGACGCGGAGGGCTATCGCTCCGTCCAGGTCACCACCGGTACCCGCCGCGCCACGCGCGTGACCAAGGCCATGGCCGGTCACTACGCGAAGGCTGCCACCGGCGCCGGCCGCCTGTCCCGCGAGTTCCGTCTCGAGAAAGACGAAGGCGCGGATCTGAAAGTCGGCGGCGAGATCAAGGCCGACATCTTCAAGCCTGGCCAGAAGGTCTTCGTGACCGGCACCAGCATCGGCAAGGGCTTCCAGGGCACCATCAAACGCCATCACTTCACCATGGGTGACGCCACCCACGGTAACTCGCTGTCCCATCGCGCGCCCGGCTCCATCGGCCAGCGCCAGACCCCGGGCCGCGTGTTCCCCGGCAAGAAGATGTCCGGTCACCTGGGCGCCAAGCAGCGCACGGCCATGAACTTGGTCGTGGTGCAGGTGGACGCCGAGAAGAACCTGTTGCTCGTGAAGGGCGCGGTCCCGGGCTCCGAGGGCGGCAACGTCATCGTCCGCCCTGCGGCGCGCGGTTAAGGAGGCGGCATGGAATTGCAGATGCACAAGACCGCCGGCAGCCAGTCCATCAGCCTTTCGGACACGGCCTTCGGTTATGAATTCAACGAGTCCCTGGTGCACCAGGTCGTGACCGCGTTCCTCGCGGGCGGCCGGGCCGGCACCAAGGCGCAGAAGACCAAAGCCATGGTGCGCGGCGGCGGCAAGAAGCCCCGTCCGCAGAAGGGCGGCGGTACCTCACGCGCAGGCTCTATCCGCAGCCCGATCTGGCGCGGCGGCGGCAAGACGTTCGCTGCGGTCCCCCGTGATCACAGCCAGAAGGTCAACCGCAAGATGTATCAGGGTGCGCTGCGCGCCATCGTCTCCGAGCTCGTGCGCCAGCAGCGCATCGTGGTGCTCCCGGAGTTCGGCGTGTCTGCTCCCAAGACCAAGGAGCTCGCCGGCAAGCTGAAGGCGCTGGAGCTCGATAACGTGCTGATCGTCACCGAGCAGGTGGACGAGAAGCTGTACCTGGCCTCGCGCAACCTCCCCAACGTGGAAGTGCGCGACGCTACCGGCCTCGACCCGGTGAGCCTCATCGGCTTCGAGAAGGTGCTGTTCACCGTGCCGTCCATCCGCCGTCTGGAGGAGTGGCTCGCATGAACCCGAAACAAGAAAGACTGATGAGCGTGCTGCTCGGACCCCACGTGTCCGAGAAGGCCGCCCGCGTGAGCGAGAAGTACCAGCAGGTGGTGTTCCGCGTGCGTCGCGATGCTGACAAGGAAGAAGTGCGCCAGGCCGTCGAGAAGATGTTCGAGGTCAAGGTCGCCGACGTACAGATCGTGAACGTGCACGGCAAAGTGAAGCGCTTCGGCGCCTCCACCGGCCGCCGCGGCGACTGGAAGAAGGCCTATGTGCGCTTGGCGCAGGGCAGCGAGATCAATTTGGCCGGTGAGCAGGCCTAAGGCCGCACCGGGAAAGCGAGAAGCGATATGCCACTCATCAAAGCCAGACCGACATCGCCAGGGCGCCGCGCCTTCGTCAAGGTCGTCACCCCGGGCCTCCATAAGGGCAAGCCTCACAGCGCGCTCGTGGAGAGCAAGCGCTCGCGCGGCGGCCGTAACAACGTCGGCCGCATCACCACGCGCCACCAGGGCGGCGGGCACAAGCAGCATTACCGCGTGATCGACTTCAAGCGCGACAAGGACGGCATCGTGGGCCGCATCGAGCGAGTGGAATACGATCCGAACCGCACCGCGCACATCGCGCTGGTGCTGTACAAGGACGGCGAGCGCCGCTACATCATCGCGCCGAAGGGTGCGGAAGCGGGTCAGGAAGTCGTCGCCGGCAGCCACGCCCCGATCAAGGCGGGCAACTCGCTGCCGCTGAGGAACATCCCGGTGGGCACCCAAGTGCATTGCATCGAGCTGCAACCCGGCAAGGGTGCGCAGATGGCCCGCAGCGCCGGTGCTTCGGTGCAGGTGGTGGCCCGTGAAGGCGCCTACTGCACGCTGCGTCTGCGCTCCGGCGAGATGCGCAAGGTGCACGTGGACTGCCGCGCCACCATCGGTGAAGTGGGCTTCGGCGAGCACAACCTGCGCCAATACGGCAAGGCCGGTGCGCGCCGCTGGAAAGGTATCCGTCCGACGGTGCGCGGTGTGGTGATGAACCCGATCGACCATCCGCACGGCGGTGGTGAAGGCAAGACTTCAGGCGGCCGTCATCCGGTCTCGCCGTGGGGCCAGCCGACCAAGGGTTACAAGACGCGCGGCAACAAGCGCACCGACGGCATGATCGTGCGCCGCCGCAACGCAAAGTGATGAGAGGGTAATAACGTGCCACGTTCGATTCGCAAGGGCCCGTTCATCGACCCGCACCTGGCCAAGAAGGTCACGGCGGCGGTGACGAGCAACAACAAGCGCCCCATCAAGACCTGGTCGCGGCGCTCGATGGTCACCCCGGAGATGGTGGGTCTCACCATCGCCGTGCACAACGGCCGTCAGCACGTGCCGGTGCTCGTCAGCGAGAACATGGTCGGACACAAGCTGGGCGAATTCGCGCCCACGCGCATCTTCAAGGGCCACGGCGAACGCAAGACCGCCGAAGCCGAAGTGAAGGCATAAGGGTAGCCATATGCAGGTAGCCGCCAAACATAGATACGCGCGCATCGCAGCGCAGAAAGCCCGCCTCGTGGCGGACCAGATCCGCGGCAAGGCCGTGGGCGATGCGCTCAAGGTGCTGGAGTTCAGCCCCAAGCGTGCAGCCAAGCTGTTGCGCAAGGTGCTGGAATCCGCCATCGCCAACGCCGAGCACAACAACGGTGCTGACGTGGACGAGCTCAAGGTGAAGACGATCATGGTGGACGAAGGTCCGCACATGAAGCGCTTCATGGCGCGCGCCAAAGGGCGCGGCGCACGCATTCTGAAACGTACTAGCCACATCAGCATCATCGTGGCTGACGAATAAGGACGGACACATGGGTCAGAAAGTAAATCCGACAGGTTTCCGTCTAGGCATCGCTTCAGACTGGAACTCCAAATGGTTCGCCAGCAAGCGGGCGTATGCCCAGAACCTGCTGAGCGACCTGCGGGTCCGTGAGTTCCTGAAGAAGAAGCTCGCCCAGGCCTCTGTGAGCCGCATCGAGATCAAGCGGCCCGCCAAGAAGGCCTACATCACCATCCACACAGCACGTCCGGGCGTGGTGATCGGCAAGAAGGGTGAAGACATCGACGCCCTGCGCAAGCAGCTGACCAAGCTGATGCCCGGCGTGGAAGTGGACATCGGGGTGGAAGAGATCCGCAAGCCGGAACTCGACGCTTACCTCGTGGCCGAGAGCATCGCGCAGCAGCTGGAGCGCCGCATCATGTTCCGCCGCGCCATGAAGCGCGCCGTGCAGAACACCATGCGTTTCGGCGCGCTGGGCATCAAGATCCGGGTCTCCGGCCGTCTGAACGGCTCTGAGATCGCGCGCAGCGAGCAGTACCGCGAGGGCCGCGTGCCCCTGCATACGCTCCGCGCTGATATCGACTACGGTCTGGCCGAAGCCCACACCACCTACGGCGTCATCGGCGTCAAGGTGTGGATCTTCAAGGGCGAGATCCTGGACGCGAACGAATTGAACACGACCAAGGAAGCCGAAGGCGAGAAAGCCGCCGCGGCTGCCAACTGAGTCAGGAGTAGAGGCACATGTTGCAGCCCAAGCGCACCAAGTTCCGTAAGCAGCACAAAGGCCGTAACCGCGGCCTGGCGCAGAGCGGGAACAGCGTGGCATTCGGCGAGTACGGCCTGAAGGCCATCACCCGCGGCCGCCTCACTGCGCGTCAGATCGAAGCCGCGCGCCGCGCGATGACGCGCTTCGTGAAGCGCGGCGGCAAGATCTGGATCCGGGTGTTCCCGGACGTGCCGGTGACCAAGAAGCCGCTGGAAGTCCGCATGGGCAACGGCAAGGGCAACGTGGAGTACTGGGTCGCCAAGGTGCAGCCCGGTTCGATGCTTTATGAGATGGAAGGCGTGGATGAAGCCACGGCGCGTGAGGCTTTCCGCCTCGCTTCCGCCAAGCTCGGCATCCTCACCGCTTTCGTAGCCCGACAGGTGATGTGATGGAAATGAACGATATCCGCAAGAAGAACGACAAGGAGCTGCGCGACGAGTTGGCGGCTCTGCGTAAGGAGCAGTTCAACCTGCGCATGCAGGCGGCCGCCGGCCAGGCGCCCGCGCGCCCATCAGATCCGCAACGTCGCGCAAGGACGTGGCGCGTCTCAAGACCGCGCAGAACGAACGCGTAAGAAGGCAGGCAAGAAATGAGCGAGCAGGCGAAAAAGACGCCGTACGCTGACCGGCAAGGTGGTCAGCAACAAGATGGACAAGACGATCACCGTGTCGGTGGAGCGCATAGTCACGCACGCCACCTACGGCAAGATCATGCGCCGTCGCACCAAGATCAAGGCCCACGACGAGCAGAACGTGTGCCAGGAAGGCGATGTCGTGACGCATCACCCAGTGCCGTCCGATCTCGCGCCACAAGTCGTGGACGCTCGTCGAAGTGATCGAACGCGCCGCCCCGGCCGTCCGGGCGCAGTAACCGGTCAATCCCGAAGGGATTGCAGTCATGATCCAGATGCGCACAGTGCTCGAGTCCGCCGATAACAGCGGCGCACGCAGCCTAAAATGCATCAAGGTGCTCGGCGGCTCCAAGCGCCGTTATGCGCGTATCGGCGACGTCATCAAGGTCACCATCGGCGACGCGATCCCGCGCGGCAAGGTCAAGAAGGGCGAGGTCTACAACGCGGTGGTGGTGCGTACCCGGAGCGGCGTGCGCCGTCCGGACGGTTCCCTGATCAAGTTCGACACCAACGCCGCAGTGTTGCTGACCAACAAGCTCGAGCCGATCGGCACCCGCATCTTCGGGCCGGTGACGCGCGAACTGCGCAACGAGCAGTTCATGAAGATCGTTTCGCTGGCGCCGGAAGTGCTGTAAGGCTCAGGAGTCAGGCATATGAACAAGATCAGGAAAGGCGACGAAGTCGTCGTGATCACCGGCAAGGACAAGGGCCGTCGTGGCTCTGTGCTCAAGTGCTGGACGACGACCGCATCCTCGTCGAGAACGTGAACCTGGCGAAGAAGCATCACGCCCGAACCCGAACGCCGGCGTGACCGGCGGCATCGTGGAGAAGGAGATGCCGATCCATATCTCCAATGTGATGCTCTACAACCCGGTCACCAAGAAGGGCGATCGCGTGGGGCTGCGCAAGCTGGAGGACGGCCGCAAGGTGCGTTTCTTCAAGTCGAATAGCGAAGTAGTTGACGTCTGAGGACTGCCCGACATGGCGCGACTGCATGAATTTTACAAGACCGAAGTGGTGAAGAAGCTCTCCGAGCGGTTCGGCTACAAGAACGTGATGCAGGTGCCGCGCATCACCAAGATCACGCTCAACATGGGCGTGGGCGAGACGATTGCGGACAAGAAGGTCATCGAGAACGCCGTCGGCCGACATGACCAAGATCGCGGGCCAGAAGCCGGTGCATCACCAAGGCGAAGAAGTCGATCGCGACCTTCAAGATCCGCGACGGCTATCCCGATCGGCTGCAAGGTCACCTTGCGCCGCGGCCAGATGTACGAGTTCCTGGACCGCTTGATCAACATCTGCGCTGCCCCGCGTGCGCGACTTCCGCGGCGTGTCGGCCGCGCCTTCGACGGCCGCGGCAACTACAACATGGGCGTGCAAGGAACAGATCATCTTCCCGGAGATCGACTACGACAAGATCGACGCGATGCGTGGCATGGACATCACCATCACCACCACCGCGAAGAGCGATGAGGAAGCCAAGGCGCTGCTGGAAGCGTTCAGCTTCCCGTTCCGGAACTAAAGGAAACCGACATGGCCAAGACCTCCATGATCAACCGTGAGAACAAGCGCACCAAGCTGGTGACGAAGTACGCCGCCAAGCGCGCCGAACTCAAGGCGCAGATCCGCGACCTGAAGCACGAGCGAAGAGGATCGCCAGACGGCGCGTCGCCAAGCTGCAACAGCTGCCGCGCGATTCGAGCCCGACGCGTCAGCGCAATCGCTGCGCACTGACCGGTCCGACCGCGTGGCGTACTACCGCAAGTTCGGTCTGGCCCGTAACAAGCTGCGCGAAGCCACCATGCGTGGCGACGTGCCCGGCCTGCACAAGGCCAGCTGGTAATCCTGGCAGGGGATATCGATATCTATGAGTATGACTGATCCCATCGCCGACATGTTCACGCGCATCCGCAATGCCCAGATGGTGGGCCACGCGGACGTCAGCATGCCGTCGTCGAAGGTGAAGGTCGCGATCGCCAGTCTGCTGAAGGACGAGGGCTACATCGAGACTTCGCCGAGTCGTCGAAGTCGAGGGCAAGCCGGTGCTCAGCATCGCGCTCAAGTATTACGACGGCCGTCCGGTCATCGACCGCCTGGAGCGCGTGAGCCGCCCCGGTCTGCGCGTGTACGCGGCAAGGATCAGCTGCCCACGGTGATGGGCGGACTGGGCGTCGCCATCGTCTCGACCTCCCAGGGCGTGATGACCGATCGCACGGCGCGCGCCGCCGGCCAGGGCGGCGAAGTCATCGGCGTCGTCGCCTAACGGATTCGAGGAAACAGCCATGTCCCGAATCGGAAAACAACCGATCACGCTGCCGAAGGGCGTCGAAGCCAAGATCGACGCGAACAGCGTGACCATCAAGGCGCAGAAGGGCAGCTATACGCTGGTCCTGCATCCCGGGCGTCGGCGTGACGAACGAGAACGGCGTGCTGCACGTGCAGCAGAAGTCGGAGCTGCAGGAGGCGAATGCCGCCACCGGCACCACCCGCGCGCTGCTCGCGAACATGATCCAGGGCGTGACCACCGGCTTCTACGAAGAAGCTCGAGCTGGTCGGCGTGGGTTACCGCGCGCAGGCCCAGGGCAAGATGCTGAACCTGACTCTCGGCTTCTCGCACCCGGTGGCTATGCAAGGTCCCGGAAGGCATCACGCATCGAGACGCCGACCCAGACCGAAGTGATCATCAAGGGCCTGGACCGGCAGAAGGTCGGCCAGGTCGCCGCCGATATTCGCGGCTTCCGTCCGCCGGAGCCCTACAAGGGCAAGGGTGTGCGCTACTCGGACGAACGAGTGGTGCTCAAAGAAGCCAAGAAGAAGTAAGAGGTACGAGCGATGGACAAGAAACCGATGGAAAAGAAGCTCGCTCGCCTGCGCCGCGCACGCCGCGCGCGTGCCAGGATCCACGAGCAGCGCGCGTTCCGGCTCACCGTGCACCGCACGCCGAGCCACATCTACGCGCAGATCATCGCGCCGGAAGGCAACAAGGTGGTGGTGGCCGCGTCGACGCTCGAAGCAGAGATCAAGAAGGGCCTGAAGCATTGCGGCAACACCGCCGCCGCTCAGGCCGTGGGCAAGGCGATCGCCGACAAGGCCAAGAAAGCCGGCATCACCGCGGTCGCGTTCGACCGTTCCGGGTTCCGTTATCACGGCCGGGTCAAGGCTCTGGCCGACGCCGCGCGTGAGAGCGGCTTGCAGTTTTAAAGGTGCAACATGGCTAAATTCGACAACCTTCCGGAAAGCAACGACGGCCTGCAAGAGAAGCTGGTCGCCGTCAACCGCGTGGCCAAGGTGGTCAAGGGCGGACGCCTGTTCGGCTTCACCGCGCTGACCGTGGTCGGCGACGGCGACGGCAAGGTCGGCTTCGGCTACGGCAAGGCCCGCGAAGTGCCGAACGCCGTGCACCAAGGCCATGGAACAGGCCCGCAAGAACCTGCAGAACGTCCAGCTGAAGGACGGCACGCTGTTCTACGCGATGCATGCGCGCCACGGCGCGACCCGCGTGTACATGCAGCCCGCTTCCGACGGTACCGGCATCATCGCCGGCGGCGCCATGCGCGCTGTGCTGGAAGTGGTCGGCGTGAAGAACGTGCTGGCCAAGAGCTACGGCTCGCGCAACCCGATCAACGTGGTGCGCGCCACGCTGAACGCACTCACCGGTTACAGCTCGCCGCAGCAGATCGCCGCCAAACGCGGCAAGTCCCTGGAAGAGATCAGGGGTTAAGCCATGACCAAGAGCAACAAACAGATCAAGGTCACGCAGGTCAAGAGCTCCTTCGGGCGGCTCAAGAACCATCGTGATTGCGTGCGCGGCCTCGGCTTGCGCCGTATGCATCACAGCGTGATGGTGCAGGACACCCCTGAAGTGCGCGGCATGATCGCCAAGGTGTCCTACATGGTCCGCGTCGAGGAGAAATGACCGTGACGATGCGACTGAACACTCTTTCCCCCGCTGTAGGCAGCAAGACCGGCAAGAAGCGTCTTGGCCGCGGCATCGGCTCCGGCCTGGGCAAGACCTCCGGCAAGGGCCACAAGGGCCAGTACGCCCGTAAGGGCGGCTACCACAAGGTCGGCTTCGAAGGCGGCCAGATGCCGCTGCAGCGCCGCCTGCCCAAGGTCGGTTTCCGCTCGCAGATGAAGGCGAGCCGCGCCGAAGTGCGTCTGGATGCGCTCGCCACCATCGAAGCCGATGATGATCGACGTGTCGGTGCTGAAGGCCGCCGGTCTCGTGTCGCTCGGCACCGAGAAGGTGAAGGTCATCCTCGCCGGCGAACTCAAGAAGAAGGTCACGCTCAAGGGCGTGCAGGCCACCAAGGGTGCCCGAGCTGCCATCGAGGCGGCTGGCGGCAAGTTGGAGGACTGATCTAAGTGTCTCGTAACGGCGGCAGCATGTTCGGGTCCATAGGCGAGATCGGTAAATTGACCGATCTGCGAAGTCGCCTGCTGTTCCTCGCGGGCGCCCTCGTGGTGTTTCGCATCGGCACCCATATCCCGGTGCCGGGCATCGATCCGGCCGCGCTCTCGCGCCTCTTCGGCCAGCACACGGGCGGCATCCTGGACATGTTCAACATGTTCTCGGGTGGTGCCCTGAAGCGGCTCTCGATCTTCGCGCTCGGCGTGATGCCCTACATCTCCGCTTCCATCATCATGCAGATGCTGGCGGTGGTGGTGCCTTCCCTCGAGGCGCTGCGCAAGGAAGGCCAGTCCGGCCAGCGCATGATCACCCGTTATACGCGCTATGCGACCGTGGGCCTGGCGTTCTTCCAGGCCCTCGGTGCTGCCATCGCCTTGCAGAATCAGGGCGTGGCCGATCCATCGCCGGTCCGAGCTTCTTGCTCTCCGCCACCATCAGCCTCGTGACCGGCACCATGTTCCTCATGTGGCTGGGCGAGCAGGTGACCGAGCGCGGCGTGGGCAACGGCATCTCCATGATCATCTTCGCCGGCATCATCGCCGGCCTGCCGGCGGCCTTCGGCGGCACCCTGGACCTGGTGCGCACCGGCCAGATGAATCCGCTTATGGCCATCGTGATCCTGGCACTGGTGCTCGGCGTCACGGCTTTCGTGGTCTTCGTGGAGCGCGCCCAGCGCCGCATCACGGTGAACTACGCGAAGCGGCAGCAGGGCCGGCGCATGTACGCCGCCCAGTCGAGCCATCTGCCGCTCAAGATGAATATGTCCGGCGTGATCCCGCCCATCTTCGCGTCTTCGATCATCCTGTTCCCGGCGACCCTGGGTAACTGGTTCGGCGCGTCCCACCCGAGCTCGGCTGCCGGCCAGATGGTGGTGAATGGCCTGCAGAAGTTCGCCGCGGTGATGTCCCCCGGGCAGCTGATCTACGATATCGTATATGCGCTCTTGATCCTGTTCTTCTGCTTCTTCTACACCTCGCTGGTGTTCAACTCGCGGGAGACCGCTGAGAACCTGAAGAAGTCCGGCGCCTTCATCCCCGGCATCCGCCCGGGCCAGCAGACCGCCGCTTATATCGACGGTGTGCTGACGAAGCTGACCCTCTGGGGCGCCCTGTATGTGACCGGCGTGTGCCTCTTGCCCGAGATCCTGATCGTCTACTGGAACGTGCCTTTCTATTTCGGCGGCACGTCCCTCTTGATCGACGTGGTGGTGGTGATGGACTTCATGGCCCAGCTGCAGGCACACATGATGTCCCACCAGTACGAGGGCTCTTGCGCAAGGCCAACCTGAAGGGTTACGGCGGCGCGGGCCAGATCCGCTGATTTATCAAGGTTTCTTAGGCGGCGGCCCGTGAGGCCAGCCGCGGGAGTTAGGTGATGAAAGTACGTGCATCGGTGAAGAAGATCTGCCGCAACTGCAAGATCGTGCGTCGCGGCGGCGTGGTGAAGGTCATCTGCAGCAGCGATGCCCGGCATAAGCAGCGCCAGGGTTAAGCGGCGCGGTTACACGTTGATTTTGGTAGGAATTTCAGGCAAAATTACCCGTTTTCGCCTTGCATTTTGCAAGGTGAGCTGAGGAAAGGCACATGGCCCGTATTGCAGGCATAAACATCCCGGCCAACAAGCATGTCGTCATCGGCTTGCAGAGCATCTTTGGTATCGGTCGTAACCGGTCCAAGTGGATCTGCGACGAGGCAGGCGTGAAGCCGGAGACCAAGGTGAAGGATCTGACCGACGCCGAAGTGGAAGCACTGCGTACGCAGGTGGCACGCTTCACGGTGGAAGGCGATCTGCGCCGCGAAGTCTCCATGAGCATCAAGCGCTTGATGGACCTGGGTTGCTACCGTGGCCTGCGCCACCGTCGCGGCCTGCCGGTGCGTGGCCAGCGTACCCGCACCAACGCGCGTACCCGCAAGGGCCGTCGCAAGCAGGCGGGCCCGATGATCAAACCGGCCCCGTCGGCCTGATCCCGAACAACCGTTAAAGACAGATAGCAGGAATTCACATGGCAGACGAGAAGACGCCGAGCACCGCAGCCCCAGACGCTGCCGCCACGCCCCCCGCCGCAGGCGCAGCAGCTCCGGCTGCCGCCGCAGCTCCGCGCAAGCGCGCGAAGAAGACCGTGGTGGATGCCATCGCGCACGTGCATGCGTCGTTCAACAACACGATCATCACCATCACCGACCGCCAGGGCAACGTGCTCTGCTGGGCGACCTCCGGCGGCTCCGGCTTCCGCGGCTCGCGCAAGTCCACGCCGTTCGCGGCGCAGGTGGCGGCGGAGAAGGCCGGTATCGCGGCTCAGGAATATGGCGTCAAGAATCTGGAAGTGCAGGTCAAGGGCCCGGGCCCCGGTCGCGAGTCCGCGGTGCGTTCACTGCACAACATCGGTTTCAAGATCGCGAACATCTCGGACGTGACGCCCATCCCGCACAACGGATGCCGTCCGCCCAAGAAGCGCCGCGTTTAAGAGGTTAGATCATGGCACGTTATCTCGGACCCAAATGCAAACTGTCCCGCCGTGAAGGCACGGACCTGTTCCTCAAGAGCAGCGTCCGTCCGCTCGAGTCGAAGTGCAAACTCGAGACTCTTCCCGGGCCAGCATGGCGCCAAGCGCAACCGCCTGTCGGACTACGGCATCCAGCTGCGCGAGAAGCAGAAGCTGCGCCGCATGTACGGCGTGCTCGAGCGGCAGTTCCGCCGCTACTACAAGGAAGCCGCGCGCCGCAGTGGCGCCACCGGCCAGACCTTGCTGCAGATCCTTGAGTGCCGCCTGGACAACGTGGTCTATCGCATGGGTTTCGCGACCACCCGCGCTGAAGCCCGCCAGCTCGTGAGCCACAAGGCCATCGAAGTGAACGGCAAGGGCGTGAACATCGCGTCCTATCAGGTGAAGGCCGAGGACGTGATCTCCGTCCGTGAGGTCTCCAAGAAACAGCTGCGTATCCAGTCCGCCCTGCAGATCGCCAAGCAGGTCGGCTTCCCCGAGTGGGTCGAAGTGGACGACCAGAAGATGACCGGCAAGTTCAAGGCGGTGCCCGAGCGCACCGAGTTCCTGCCGGACATCAACGAGAATCTGGTGGTCGAGCTCTACTCCAAGTAATCGGTTTTTAGCGAGGGTCTTTCCCCATGCAGGGTTCAGTAACGGAATTCTTGAAGCCGCGCCTAGTCGGCGTGCAGGCCCAGTCAGAGCACCAGGCACGTGTCGTGCTGGAGCCGTTGGAGCGGGGCTTCGGCCATACGCTCGGCAACGCGCTGCGCCGTATCCTCTTGTCCTCCATGCCCGGCGCTGCCGCGGTGGAAGCCGAGATCGAGGGTGTGCTCCACGAGTACACCACCATCGAAGGCGTCCAGGAAGACGTGGTGGACATCCTGCTCAACTTGAAGCAGCTGGCCATCCGCATGCACACGCGCGATGAAGCCACCCTCACCCTGGCCAAGAAGGGCCCGGGCGTGGTGAAGGCCTCCGACATCCAGTTGGACCATGACGTCGAGATCGTGAACAAGGATCTCGTGATCGCGCACCTGAACAGCGCGGGCTCTCTCAACATGAAGCTGAAGGTGAAGCGCGGCCGTGGCTACCAGCCCGCCAACCAGCGCCTGCAGTTCGAGGAAGAGACCCGTCCCATCGGCCGCCTGCAGATGGACGCCTCTTTCAGCCCCGTGCGTCGCGTGACCTATAACGTCGAGAGCGCCCGCGTCGAGCAGCGCACCGACCTCGACAAGCTGGTCATCGACATCGAGACCAACGGGACCATCGAGCCGGAGGAAGCCATCCGCCGGGCCGCGACCATCCTGTCCGAGCAGCTGGCCGCGTTCGTCGACCTGAAGGGTCGCGACCAGGGCCGCGGCGTGGGCGGCGAGGCGCATTTCGATCCGATCCTCCTGAAGCCGGTGGACGAGCTGGAGCTGACCGTGCGCTCCGCCAACTGCCTCAAGCAGGAGAACATCCAGTACATCGGCGACCTGGTGCAGAAGACCGAGGTCGAGCTGCTCAAGACGCCGAACCTGGGCAAGAAGTCCCTCACCGAGATCAAGGACGTGCTGGCTCAGCACAACCTGTCCCTCGGCATGAAGCTCGAGAGTTGGCCGCCGGCGGGTCTGAAGAAGACCGCCTAAGTCGAAGAACGAGAACCAAGGGTTAAGCGATGCGTCACCAGAATATCGGCAGACAACTCAGCCGCAACAGTTCCCACCGTGCGGCACTGATGCGCAACATGGCCTCGGCGCTGCTGCGCTACGAGACCATCCGCACCACCGTGCCCAAGGCCAAGGAATTGCGCCGCGTGGTGGAGCCGCTCATCACCCTGGCGAAGATTGACAGCGTGGCCAAGCGCCGCCTGGCCTTCTCCCGCCTGCGTGACGAAGCCATCGTGGCCAAGCTGTTCACGGACTTAGGGCCCCATTACAAGACCCGTCCGGGTGGCTATCTGCGCATCCTGAAGCACGGCCTGCGTCCGGGCGACAGCGCCCCCATGGCGGTGGTGCAGCTTGTCGATCGCGCCGAGGTGGTGCAGTCCGAAGCCGCTATCAAGCCGGCCAAGGCCGAGAAGGCCCCCAAGGCGGAGAAGCAGGCTAAGGCCGAGAAGCCAGCCAAGAAAGCCGCTGCCAAGGACGAGAAGCCGGCGAAGGCTGAGAAGAAGCCTGCTGCCAAGAAGGCCACGAAGAAGGCCGACAAGTAAGCTTCTCTCGATAGAGATGCATAATAAAAGCCGGGCTCTGCCCGGCTTTTTATTTGTTTGTATAGGCAGTCTAAGCTATGCCTCAGGAGACCATGAGGTTTGTGGGGCAATTATGACGAAACGCATGAATCTGTTGCTTAACGTAGCTGGGCTTTCGATGGGGGCAGTAGGCGTTTTTTTATTTTTCTATCGCAACTACTTATTTCAGCAGTTTTCTGCACTGGGAACTAATGCAGCCGATTCGATACATAGTATTCTCGTGAATAATCATGGCTCGTATACCTACATAACACCCGACCAGTCATCGCGCTTAGAGTTTTTAGAGATCTCTTCGATTGTCTTCTTTTCGGTAATGATCGCTATAGATGTTTTTGGGCGGCTTTACTTAAAGAAGCCGGGCTGATGCCCGGCTTTTTATTACGGGCCGTCCGTGCTTATCGCTTGGTCACTACGAACTGGAACAGGCTGGTGCCGTCGGAGAACTTCCGGATCTCCACAGCATCGATGTGCCGGTGGCTGCGATCGGTCGCATAGTCCAGCAGGGTGTAACACCACTGTTGGGTGCCGAGCTCATACGCATTGGGGTTGGCGATCAGGGCATCCACCAGTTCATAGCCGTGCTGCACGCCGAGCTTACCGATCTGCTGGTAGAACAGGGGTGAGAACGTGCTCCAGCCGAGATCGATGGGCTGGAAGAGCACTGGCTGGTTTTCGAGCGGATCCAGCTTGTGGATCGGCGTGCCACCGTTGGGAGACATGAGGATCACCTTGCCGGCATAGTCCCGGTTCAAGGTATCGAGTTTCTCCTGCGCTTTCCCGATCACTTCGAGCGTACGGTCACGCGCTGCAGCTTCATCGCTCAGGGTGGAATAAGCGCCAGCGCAGGCCAGTAGCGCGCTGAGCAGCGCGACCGACAGGGCTATCTTCCCCGGCTTCTCCTGTCCCGCGACAGCGATGCGATAACAGACGAGCAGGTTCATGAAGCCGCAACCCATCAGATAGGGTATCTCCGTACGGTCGGTGTACGTGTAGAACAGGCCCATGAAGGTGGAGAACACGATGCAATAGAGCTGGGAGGAAAGCGCCACCGCACCCAGCCAGGGTTGCCGCCACATGATCAATAGCGAGAAGAGAGCCGCACCGAGCAGCAGCAAGGTTGTTCTATCGAGACGGAACCATGCGCTCACGCTTTCGATGAAATACCCGAATGAGACATGTTGCTTGGGCGCCTTCTCATACAGGGTCTGGAGCGCTTCGACCGTATCCACCCGCTCGTCCAGGTAGTTCCAGTTGAACATGTGGTATGCGTCTATGAAGGTCCAGCCGACCGACGCCAAGAGCGGAGCGTTACGCATGATCATCTGCTTCACGGGACGGGTCGTACGCTTCTCGAGTCTCTTGCGGGTCGTGTCGAACTTTATGTACTGCAATTCCTGGGGGGTCTCCCCGAATTGGCTATAAGCCGCGTCCGCCGCTAGATTCACCAGCATCGGTGCGAAGAAGACCAGGCCTATCAGCGCCAGCCTCGTGGCTTGCTTGACGGAAGCCTGCTCACGCAGCCTCCAAAGGGCCACGAGCAGGGCGAGGGGTAGCGCATATGAAAGAGAGCCTAGCGGCACCTCGGGGCGCGCCAGTGCGCCCAGTGCGAACATCGCGCCCGGCATGAGGAAGCGCAGGATGCTGGGGCGCTCTTCGATGACCTCTAGCAGCGCCCAGACCAGGCTGGCGGCACACAGCATCATGGAGGTTTCGGTGTAATCGAGGTACAGCAGGTAGGGCAGGTAATAGCCGAGGAATGCCAGTGAGAACGCTGATGCCAGCCACCACGGCCGGAAGACGCGGCTGAACGACCACAGCCAGACGAAAAGGCTGAGCACGTGGAACAGGTAATAGCAGAGGCCAAACCAGGCTATGCCCGGCAGCGTGGTATACCCGAGATGCAGCAGCTTGACGAGCGGCGCGCCCATCAAGATCGATACGAACCCATGTTGTGCGTACACCAGTACGCCGTAGTTGTCGTTGATGCCGAACCGGCAGGCGAACAGCCAAGTCGTGCCGAACACGTAGAAGAAGCAAAATAACGCCAGTGCCGGCAAGCGGAGTCGCCGAAGGTCGATGGCCCTGATGGATCGCAGGAATGCCTCTTGCATGGTGTCTCTAATGCAGCGGCCAGACGTGGGGGATGATGGTGACCGTCACCGCCCACATCATGAGGTTCAGGGGGATGCCGAAGCGCAGGAAGTCGCTGAAGCGGTAACCGCCGGGGCCGTAGACCATGAGGTTGGTGGCATAGCCGATGGGCGTGGCGAAGCTTGCAGAGGCTGCCATGGTGATGGCCATGACGTAGGGAGTGAAATCCAGGCCCAGGGCTTTGGTCGTCGCCAGCGCGATGGGGAAGACGATGACCGCCGCCGCGTTGTGGGTCACCACTTCTGTCAGCAGCATGGTCCCCCCATAGATGGCCGCCAGGAGCCAGAAGGGATCGTTGTGCGCGAAGGCCAAGAGGCCGTTCGCGATGTGTCCTGCGGCGCCGCTGAGTTCGAGCGCCTTGCCGATGCCGAAGGCGGCACCGATGGCGATCAGCACCTCGTAATTGACACTGCGTCTTGCGGTCGCGATGCTGCAGCAGCCGGTGCCGATCATGAGCCCCGCAGCCAGGAAGGCTACGGTAGCTAGCGGCAGCAGGTTGAAACCCTTTACCAGCACAAGCCCGAGGAGGATGCTCCAGGCGATCCAGCCCTTGTCGTAGCGCGGGACCACGGCGCCCTCGATGGAGTGCAGCAGCAGGAAATCCCGGGAGTTGCGGTGGCGGGCCGGGAAGTCCCGGTCGCTCTCCAGCAGGAGACTGTCGCCGGCGCGCAGTACGATGTCGCCGATCTTGCCTTCGATGCGTTTGCCGTGGCGGGCCACGGCGATGACCACTGCCTTATAGACGGTGCGGAACTGCCCTTCGCGGATGGTCTTGCCTACGATGGGGCAGTTGGGCGCCACCACCGCTTCTACGAGCATGCGGGCGGTGCGGGGTGAATCGAGCTTGAAGACCTGGTTGGTGGCCGGGGTGAGGCCCTTGATGCGTTGCAGATCCACTACGGATTCGGTGACGCCGGCGAACACCAGCCGGTCGCCACCCCGCAGTCGTTCCTCGGGGCCTGCCGCTGGGATCACTTCGTTGTCGCGCTCGATCTCCACGAGATACAGGCCCGGCAGGTGACGCAGGCCGGCAGCTTGTACGGTCTTGCCTTCGAGGGGGCTGCCCTCGGCCACCATCATCTCGATGGTGTATTCCCGGGCATCCTGGGATTGCGGAGAACACCGGGATGCGTTCCGGCAGCAGCCAGCGACCCATGATGAGCACATAGGTCATGCCGATGAGCGCGCAGGGCACACCGATCCAGGCCAACTGGAAGAAGCCCATGCCCGGTAGGTGCGCCTGACCCGTGAGCATGCCGTTCACCACCAGGTTGGTGCTGGTGCCGATGAGGGTGCAAGTGCCACCGAAGATGGCGGCATAACTCAAAGGGATCATGAGCTTCGAGGGCGAGATACGGCATTTGCGCGCCCAGTCGGACACGTAGGGCAAAAAGGAGGCCACCAGGGGTGTGGAGTTCATGAAGGCGCCCATGAAGGCCACCGGCAGCATCATGCGGGCCTGGGCTTCAGTGGAGGTGCGAGGGCGGCTGAACACCCGGCCCACGACCATATCCAGGGCACCGGTCTCCCGGAGACCCGCTGCCAGAACATAGAGGGCGCCGATGCTGAGCAGGCTGTCGTTGGCGAAGCCCGCCAGGGCATCCTGGGGCGAGATCACCCGCACCAGCATCAGCACCGTGAGCCCGGCCATCATCACGATGTCCGTGCCGAACTGGGTGGTGGCGAGGGTGACGAGGCAGCCCAGAGTGACGGCTACCGAGATCCAGGCTTCCAAGGACATCGACTGCTCTCCATCCCGGCTAAGGTGCCGGGCCGTAAAAATCCAAGGCCCGGGCAGATTATCATAGGCAAATCAACCGGATGCTCCGCCGCCGGGTAGAATCCGCTTTCCAGTCCCCGACCCGAACCATCCAGGAATCCAGCCATGTCCGCCCAGTCGGTCTTGTTGCAGAAACTGAAGGACAAGAGCGCCCGTATCGGCATCGTGGGCTTGGGTTATGTGGGTCTGCCCCTGGCCCTTCGCTTCAGCGAAGCGGGGTTCAAGGTGCTGGGTCTCGACATAGACCCGGACAAGGTGAAGGCCCTCACCGCCGGCAAGAGCTATATCGCCCAGATCCCTGCAGAGCGCATCGGCAAGGCCGTGGCCGCCGGGCTCAAGGCCAGCGTGGATTTCGCCACTGCTCGGGAGATGGATGCGCTCATCGTCTGCGTGCCGACTCCCTTGGGCAAGCACCGTGAACCGGATGTCAGCTTCATCAGCGACACCATGGCAGCTCTCAAGCCCCATCTGAGGGCAGGTCAGGCGATATCCCTCGAGAGCACCACCTATCCCGGCACTACGGAGGAGTTAGTGGCGCCGGTGATGGAAGCTGCCGGGCTCAAGCCCGGCGTGGATTGTTTCGTGATCTATTCCCCCGAGCGGGAGGATCCGGGCAATACGAAGTTCCATACCCAGACCATCCCCAAGGTGGTGTCGGGCTTGACGCCCGTCTGCCGTGAGGTGGCAGTGGCACTCTATTCCGCGGTCATCGACAAGGTGGTGCCGGTGTCCAGCTTGCGCACGGCAGAGATGACCAAACTCCTGGAGAACATCCACCGGGCCATCAACATCGGCCTCGTGAACGAGATGAAGATCGTGGCAGACCGCATGGGTATAGACATCCACGAGGTCATCGACGCGGCGGCCACCAAGCCTTTCGGTTTCGTACCTTATTATCCCGGACCCGGTCTCGGCGGCCATTGCATCCCCATCGATCCCTTCTACCTCACCTGGAAGGCTCTGGAATACGGGGTGGATACCCGCTTCATCCGCCTGGCAGGTGAGGTGAACAGCCGCATGCCCGAATGGGTGGTGGACAAGACCGTGGAAGCGCTCAACGCGCGAGGCAAGGCTCTCAAGGGCAGCCGCATCCTGGTGCTCGGTATCGCTTACAAGAAGAACGTGGACGATACCCGCGAGTCGCCGGCGGTGGAGATCATGCATCTCCTGGAAGGGCGCGGCGCCAAGGTGGCCTATTCAGATCCCTTCGTGCCCAAGTTCCCCAAGATGCGTGAGTACCATTTCGATCTGACGAGTGTGGCGCTCACGGCCAAGAGTCTGGCGGATTTCGATTGCGTGCTGCTCGCCACCGACCATGACGGGTTCGATTACGAACTCATCGGGAAGAGTGCGGCCTTGTTGGTGGATACCCGCGGCCGCTATCGCAAGCCACAAGCGAACATCGTCAAGGCGTGACCCTTGCAGAATAGGGGGCAAGCCACAAGCGGGTGAGGTCCTTGTGCAGGAAGTCCGACAGACTGATGATCTTCGGCGTGTACATCTCAACCAGCGGTCGTATCAGGGAATCGGGGATATCCCGCGGCAAGGCCGAAGGCCTGGATTTGTGCATGGTAGTCTCGGGATACACCCTCTGCTGAAGGGAAGCCTGCGCGACCGAGTCGAAGAAGCCAGGGTCTGCACCGATGTGCGTGCAGCATTCCTTCAGGAACCCCGCTTTATCCACCATCATCTCTTCATGTATGCGTACGAGAAGCTGGCTCGCCGGATAGACGGCCGACCAGTTCCTCATGCAGGTCTCGTAATCTCCACGTAAGCGGGAATCCTCGCAGTGGAAATGCTCCACGAACCACTCATGCCGGCTTCTCGATGATGTCCGCGATGCTGTCATCGAAGTATTTCGAATAACCCATGCGCGCGTGAGACCAGGCCCGCTCCAGCGGATTGCGCAGGACGTAGATGAGCTTGAGCGCCGGATAGTGCCCATAGATCACCTGTATGGTGCTTTGCGGCAAGATGGCGTAAGCGGGCGTTATCTCGCCCTTGATCGGGCGTTCGATCGCAGCGAATATCTGTTCGTATGAGCTGATAGGTTTGCCGGCAGGCCAGCCTCTGTCCCAGAAATGGAGCTCTTTCTTCTCCGGCAGGCCGATCTCAGGATGCATGCTCAGCATCTCATGCAGCCAAGTGGTCCCCGCCTTGTGTGCCCCTATGCATAGGAAATCAGGTGGCATCGCGTCTTCTCAGCGGCTGGCTGCCATGAAAAGCTCCAATACCCTGTCCGCGAGATGCGGGGGCATGTCGGAGTAGACAGGTAGGCAGACGATCTGCCCGCTTACTGCATCGGTCATCGGCAAGTCCATGTGGGAGAAGCGCGAGAAATAGCGGGTGCGGTGCAAGGGGTGGTAATAGCCGCGTTTCAGTTCGAGACCGTTGCTGGCGGCCTTTTCCATGATGCGCTTGGCGTCATGGCCCGCAGCCAATCTCACGGGGTAACTCTGCCAGGGAGACAGGCTGGGCTCCGGTGCGTGGGCGATCCAATCGAGACCGGCCAGTGCTTTGTGATATCGCTCGGCCACGGCCCTTCTGCACTCTATGAAGCCGTCGATCTTATCCAGTACCGCAAGGCCGACAGCAGCCTGGAAATCGCTCAGTTTGCTGTTCTGGCCAGGGCCGACCACGTCGGGATACTGGATGCCGAAGTTGGAAGCCAGGCGGAATGCTTCCTCATGCTTCTGGTCCATGAACAGGGCTGCGCCCTCGCCGATGCCGAACACTTTCGTGGCATGGAAAGAGAAGACTTCCACATCTCCCTGTTGCCCCACATGCCCGTGGGTGGAGTGCATGCCGCCGATGGCGGCAGCGGCGTCGATGATCAGGGGGATATTTCGTGCGCGGGTCAAGGCTTCCAGCCAGGCAAGGTCGTGACAGAAGCCATAGGCCCGCACATGCATGACTGCCTTGATGTCCGGATCCGCCAGCGCTTTCGAGACAGCCGCAGGATCGAGCTCCCAGGTGTCTTCGGAGATATCGCAGAAGACAGGCGTGCATTCCGCCATGAGGATGGCATGCGCCGTCGCCGGGAAGGTGTGGGCTGGTGTCAGCACTTTGCCGCGGATCCCGAGCGCCTGCAGCGCACACACCAATCCCACCGTCGCGGAGGGCGAAGTGATAGCGGCGCGCTGACGGGCATATTTCTCTTTCAGCCGGCGTTCGAACATGCGGACCGCCGGTCCGAAATTGGCGTAATAACCCACGGCGTAGGATTCCCGCAGATAAGGCGTCCAATCCTCGGGTGAGGGCATCACGGGCTTTATATAACGGATCATGTCGCCGCTCATTTCTGGCTCTTCCCTTCCAGGCCTTTGAAGAACTGCTCGCGCGTGGCCAAGTCAGTCTCCGGGTAGTCGTAGATGTTCTGGAAGGAGAGATGCCGATGGCGCACACCGGTGGCGATGCCGGCTTCGTAACCCAGGCGCCGGGCGGCCTGGTAGAGCAGTTTGTCACGCAGGATGCCCACCTGGTCGATGAAGTCTGTCTTGAGGAACAACAGACGGCCCGGCGGTGGGGTCGGGTCGATGAGCGGTTCCTGATACGCGTCCTGGAGGAGGCGCTCCGGGCTCTTGCTTTTGATGAGGAAATCCAGCTGCGCCTGATCCAATTGCGGGAAACGCTTCGCGGCCACGGCCGGGTCAACGAAATCGCTCCGGTCCACCAGCGACCCCACGATAGCGAGCTTGGGGTTGCTCTGGGTCAGGGCGATGAATCCCTCCAGCCAACTGGGTTCGGTGGGTAAGGCCACCACATCGCTCTCTACGAAGCCGAAGTAGTCGCCCATCTCCCGGCGATGATGATGTATCGCTTCCGATAGGGCATCAGGGGAGTTATTGCCGCGTCGATGGACCTGGTGGAACAGTCCCCTGGCTTCGAAGCTGCTGATCACTTTGCTCACCAAAGGATCGCTGGAAGCGTTATCCAGCAGTACGAAACGGCAGGGTGCACGTGTATTGCGATACAGGCTGTCGAGGCAGGCCCAAAGATAGAGCGGGCGCTCCCAGGAGAGTATGAATATCAACGGGTTCGTCATTGGCGAGGCTTGATTCGCTTTGTTTTACTGGTTTTGCACCAATGCGTCATTGGCACATAGCTAAAGTGAAGTTTATCATGCGGTTGGAGCGCGTATCATGCATCAGGGATTCAGGCGGGAGGCCAAGTAAAAATATGAATACCTCCGGATTTTTAAGTGCCGATGAGCTCGCAGCTATCGGCTTTGCTGCAGTCGGTAAGCATGTGCAGATCGACCGCACTGCGCGGTTTTATGGTGCTGAAAGGATATCTATCGGTTCAAACGTGAGGATCGATGCTTACTCCGTGATAAGCGCTGGAGCTGAGGGAATCAGCATCGGCGATCATGTGCATATCGCGGTATATGTATTCCTGACAGGGGCCGCCCGCATCGAATTGCATGACTTCAGCGGCCTTTCTGGGCGCGTATCCATATATTCCTCGAATGACGACTATCTGGGTGATGCTTTGACGGGACCAACGATCCCCGACGATTTTCGCAAAGTATCCAGCGCGCCGGTGACTGTGGGCAAGCATGTAGTCGTTGGTGCAGGCAGCGTAATTTTACCTGGTGTCACCCTCTCGGAAGGCGCATGCGTAGGCGCATTGTCATTGGTCAAGCAAGACGTTCCGCGATTCGCCATAGTAGCTGGGCAAAAGATGCGGGTTCTGGGGCAGCGCAAGAAAGACTTTCTGGAGCTCGAGCGGCGATTACTGTCGGCGGAGACCGATAGCAAGTCGACTTCTAAGTCATAAGGCAGAAGCGCATCAGCTTTCTCCTGGTCGTTCCTGCCACAAAGTCGCATGGGTGGGCTCAGCCTCGTTCGCGGGGCGCCCATTGGAGTAGTAATACAGGGCCAGGGACCGGCGAGTCATGCCGGCAGGACAAGCCAGGGGTTCGGGCATGCCGTGGTATGAGTCGCCGGTCGTGGAGAAGATCACGCAGCGGTTGCCGGTCGGGGCGATGCGCTGGCGGCACTCCCGCATATCCGTATCCCACAATTCCAGATAGCCACCCCAATCCTCGTGCCAATCGGCGTTGAGGTAAAGCAGCAGATTAAGCCGCCGGTCCAGCTCCGAGCCCCGCAAGCGGCTGAAGTCCGCGTGCACCCGCAGGATGGCGCCAGGGAGGTATTGGTGCAGCCCGCCGCCCACGAGATGCGGATCCGGGAGCAGGTTGGGGATGCCCGTCAGGGCCTCCAGGTAGCGCATGAAGGCGCCGGAGTTCAGGGTATAGATGAGATCCCGCAGCACGGGGCCCATGCGCTGTTCGTTGCTGTAACCGAGCTTGAGGTTCTGGGCGATGCGCCCCTTGTCATCGAGGGCTTCCACCCGCCGCCAGTCCGTGACTTGTTCGGGCGAGGGGTATTCCGCCAGGGCTTGGCGATAGACGGAGTCGGGCAGGAAATCTTCCAGGGTGATGTGCGGGAAAGGAGCGGCGCTCTTATAAGTCACTGCGTCCTTGTCCGTTGCCGACATCAGGCGGTCGAAATCCAGGATCGTCTCGATATGACTCTTCTGCACGCTTATCCGCCTGTCGTCCGAGGTGATTTTCAGTCTAATCTAATTTTTTCCGGCTCGCAGGGCCTCAGCCGAGGGTAGCAAGGCCCTGATCGCGGCGGGCGCCTGGCCCTCGAGATACACCGCCGAACGCTTCGGATGGCGCCACTCCTTGCCGCGTATCTGCCGGTATTGTTCGGCCCATTCCTGGAAGCGATCCACCTTGCTGCTCTCGGCGCCGGTGGACGCGCCACCGTGTATCTGATGGAAGGTGCCTTCTCCCAGCAACATGACGTAAGGGGACTTCTCCCGCTCTAGAGCCCGAATGAAGAAATCCAGATTCAGCAGGCCGCCGCCCGGCAGATCGAAGGCCGGGTCGAAACCGTCCAGGGCATCGAAGGTACGGCGCCGCATGAAGAGTGCATTGCTCTCGGAAGGAGCTTCGGCATAGCCCTTATATGAGGAGGCAGCCAGCACGGAGATCTCGAACAGGCGATAGCCGTCCTGAGGCCAGCCGATGCTCTCCAGCAAGCGATCTTCTTCGGTCTTGCTATAGCCCTTGAGCACGGATTTCTGCTGCAACTCCGGGCCGAGATGCCAGCCCAGGGTAGCGACGACGGGGTCTGTGTGCAGTTCGAAGGCGCGCAAGGCAGTGGATAGCAAGCCTGGCGTCGCGATGCGCGCGCCATCGATGAAGATGCCCACGAACTTGCCGCGGCTCATGGCCACGCCTTGGTTGATGGCTGCGGCCGGAGATTTGGCGGCGTCTTTTATATAGTGATAGCGGAAATTCGCGCCACAGGCTTTCACGGCAGCTTCACCCAAAGGGGTGGGGGAGCCGTTATCCACCACGATCACTTCGTAGTCGTCGGCCGCGATACCTGTCTGGTAGGGCAGGGCGAGGGAGCACAGGGTGCGTGGTGCTTCCCGCCCCATGTCATACACGCTCACGATGAGCGAGAGCTTGGGTGCGCGGAACAGGCGGCGCAGTACACCCATCATGCGGCCATCCTGCGCAGGGTCTCGTATGCCGCCATGACCGCCGGTGGAGGTGAGGCGAATTGGGCTTCGATGGCACTGTTGCGCAGGCTCTCCTCGAAGAAAGCCAGCGCGGTGTTGGAGGAATCGAGGCCGAGATGGGTGAATGCTTCCTTCACGGCGCTCATGTAAGGCGTGGGCTCCAGATCGAAACACAGCAGGTCGAAGCCATGCTGCGCCTGCAGTTCCAGAAGTCTTTCGTTGTAGCGCAGCCAGAGAGCGAAACCTTGTTCCGCTGGCAGTTTGCCGCGGCGATGCAGGGATTGAGCCACTGCACCCGGATGCCTGAAGGTGCCGATGTACTGCAATCCAGATACTGCGTCTTGCCAGGCCGACAGGGCGAAGAGACTGCGTGGGTCCTTGAAGGCCCAACGGGGATGCCCGTCGTAGCTCTTGAGTATCTCGCCCAGGGTAGCTTTCTGGTCATCGGTCCAGCGCACTGCCCCCGCTGGCGGGCTGTCCCAGCTCCCACCGTTGCTCGCCAGCACCTCGTTGTGCAGGTGCATGATGCGCAGGTTCTCCTGGTTGCCCTTGAGGTTGTGCGGGTTCTTCTTGGAGACTTCTCCGAGATATACCCCCGCATCTTCCAACAGCCCCGTCAGGCAGCTGGTCCCGCTGCGATGCATACCGAGTACGCAGATAGGCCCTGTACCCGGCATGGTTCAGCCCGCGCGACGGCTGCGGGCCGCCGCTGGTTTCTTGGTGCTGAGTACTGACTTGAGGAAGCCGCCGGTGTAGGAGCCGGCATGGGCCGCCACGTCTTCCGGTGTGCCGGTGACCACGATGCTGCCGCCACCGCCGCCACCTTCGGGGCCGAGGTCGATGATCCAGTCGGCAGTCTTGATGACATCCAGGTTGTGCTCGATGACCACCACAGTGCTGCCGCCGTCCCGGAGCTGGCGGAGCACGCCCATGAGCTGGTCGATGTCGTGGAAGTGCAGGCCGGTGGTGGGCTCGTCCAATATATAGAGCGTGCTGCCGGTATCTCGCTTGGAGAGTTCCCGGGCGAGCTTCACTCGCTGGGCCTCGCCACCCGAGAGGGTGGTGGCGTTCTGCCCCAGGCGCACGTAGGTGAGCCCCACGGCAGTGAGGGTCTGAAGCTTGTGGGCCACAGTGGGCACCGGGCTGAAGAACTCCAGTGCGTCCTCGACGGTCATCTCCAGCACTTCGCTGATGTTCTTGCCCTTGTAGCGGATGTCCAGGGTCTCGCGGTTGTAGCGCTTGCCCTTGCACACGTCGCAGGCCACGTAGATGTCCGGCAGGAAGTGCATCTCCACTTTGATGACGCCATCACCCTGGCAGGCTTCGCAGCGGCCGCCCTTCACGTTGAAGCTGAAACGCCCGGGGTTATAGCCGCGGGAGCGGGCTTCCGGGGTCTCGGCGAAGATCTCGCGGATGGGCGTGAAGAGCCCCGTATAGGTGGCCGGGTTGGAGCGGGGTGTGCGGCCGATGGGGGACTGGTCGATGTCGATGACTTTATCTATCTGGTCCAGGCCGTCGATGCCATCGCAGGGGGCCGCTTCGTCCGAGGCATCGTTGAGCTTGCGGGCGGCATAGCGATAGAGAGTGTCGTTGATGAGAGTGGACTTGCCCGAGCCGGAGACGCCGGTGACGCAGGTCATGAGGCCGAGGGGGATCTCTACGTCCACGCCCTTGAGGTTGTTGCCCCGGGCCTTCTTGATGCGCAACAGACGCTTCTTGTCCGGCGCCATGCGACGCTCCGGGATGGCGATGCTGCGCCGGCCCGAGAGATACTGACCCGTGAGGGAAGCGGAATCCGCAGCGATCTCATCAGGCGTGCCCTGGGCCACTATCATGCCGCCATGCACGCCGGCGCCCGGGCCCATGTCCAGCACGTGGTCGGCGCTCTTGATGGCGTCCTCATCGTGTTCCACCACGATCACGGTATTGCCGATGTCCCTGAGGCGGGTGAGGGTCTTCAGCAGCCGGTCGTTGTCCCGCTGGTGCAGGCCGATGGAAGGTTCATCCAGGATGTACATGACGCCCACGAGGCCGGAGCCGATCTGGCTCGCGAGGCGGATGCGCTGGGCCTCGCCGCCCGAAAGGGTCTCGGCGCTGCGATCCAAGGTCAAGTAATCCAAGCCGACATTCACCAGGAAGGAGACCCGGGCGCGGATCTCCTTGACGATCTTGGCGGCGATCTCACCGCGCCGGCCGGGTAAGTCCAGACTTGTCGAAGAAAGCGAGGGTGTCGCCCACGGAGCGGTTGGTGATGGCCGGCAGGCTCTGCTCCGCGATGAACACGTTGCGTGCTTCGCGCTTCAGTCGTGTGCCGCCGCAATCCGGGCAGGGGCGCGCGCTCAGGTACTTGGAGAGCTCCTCCCGCACCATGAGGGACTCGGTCTCCCGGTAGCGGCGCTCCATGTTGGGGATCACGCCCTCGAAAGCGTGGCGCCGGGTGCTACGTCCGCCGCGTTCGTTGGTGTAGGCGAAGGCGATGACCTCGTTCCCGCTACCCTGCAGGATGAGTTTGCGCACCTTCTCCGATAGCTCTTCGAAGGGGGTCTCGATGTCGAACTTATAGTGTTTGGCCAGGCTCTGGATGAGCTGGAAGTAATAGGCATTGCGTCGATCCCAGCCGCGCACCGCGCCGCCCGCCAGGGACAGATGGGGCTGGGTCACCACCCGGGCCGGATCGAAGAATTGACGCACGCCCAAGCCATCGCAACCGGGGCAGGCGCCCACCGGGTTGTTGAAGGAGAAGAGCCGTGGTTCCAGTTCCGCGATGCTATAGCCGCAGATGGGGCAGGCGAACTTGGCGGAGAAGGTGAGCTCCGTTCTTCTTCGGTTCGTCCATGAAAGCCCACGTGGGCGATGCCATCGGCCAATCTCAAGGCTGTCTCAAATGACTCCGCGAGGCGTAGCGCCACGTCCGGCCGCACCTTGAAGCGGTCCACCACCACCTCGATGCTGTGCTTGCGGCGCAGGTCGAGTTTGGGGGGCTGGTCCAGTTCCACCACGGTGCCGTCGATGCGAGCACGCACGAAGCCCTGGGCTCTCAGTTCCGCCATGAGCTCTACATGCTCGCCCTTGCGCTCATGGACTACCGGCGCCAGGAGCAGGAGCTTGGTGTCCTCCGGCAGCGCCAGCACCTGGTCCACCATCTGGCTCACGGTCTGGGCGGTGAGGTCGATATGGTGGTCCGGGCAGCGGGGGATGCCGGCGCGGGCATACAGGAGGCGCAGGTAGTCGTAGATCTCCGTCACCGTACCCACGGTGGAGCGAGGGTTGTGGGAGGTGGACTTCTGCTCGATGGAGATGGCCGGGGACAGGCCCTCGATGTGGTCCACGTCCGGCTTCTCCATCATGGAGAGGAACTGGCGCGCGTAGGCCGAGAGGGACTCCACGTAACGCCGCTGGCCTTCGGCATAGATGGTGTCGAAGGCGAGGGAGGACTTACCGGAACCGGACAGGCCGGTGATCACGATGAGCTTGTCCCGCGGCAGGTCCACGTCGATGTTGGCGAGATTGTGGGTGCGGGCTCCGCGGACGCGGATGGTATCCATAGCCATGGGCTGAACGTATCCTCGGGCTTGAAAAAGCGAACATTCAAGTTTACGCCTATCTATCACTCCGGGGCAAAACGCATCTGGGCCGGGTGCTAAAATGGCCGCTGCCATCCGCGCGGACCGCCGCGCCCCCTGTCAGTGAGCTGTCATGTCCGCATCCAAGCTGCTGCCCAGCGAGCGCCGCGCCGCCCTGTCCCTCGCGGGCATCTTCGCCCTGCGTATGTTCGGCCTGTTCATGATCTATCCCGTGTTCGCGGTCTATGCCCGGGTCCTACCGGATGCCACTCCGACTCGCGTGGGCCTCGCCCTCGGCATCTACGGCCTCGCCCAGGCGCTTTTCCAGATGCCTCTAGGACTGCTTTCAGACCGCGTGGGGCGCAAGCGTGTCATCGCGGTCGGGCTCCTGGTGTTCGCCCTGGGCAGCGCTGTGGCAGGGCTATCCCACAGTCTCGAGGGCATCGCCCTGGGCCGCTTCCTCCAGGGTATGGGTGCCGTGGGCTCCGCGGTCCTGGCGCTGGCGGCGGACCTCACTCGCGAAGAGCAACGCACCAAGGCCATGGCGGTCATCGGCATGACCATCGGGCTTGCCTTCGCGGCCGCCATGGCGGCGGGGCCGGCGATAAATGGCCTCATCGGGGTGCCGGGCATGTTCTGGTTGACGGCGGTGTTGGCGGGCGCTGCGCTCATGCTGCTCTATACCGCAGTGCCGCAGCCGACGGTGAGCGAGGTGCATGCGGAATCAGAGGCGGTCCCGGCGCTCCTCGGCCGCGTGCTCAGCGATCCCAAGCTGCTCAGGCTAGATTTCGGCATCCTGGCCCAGCACGCCATCCTTACCGCGACCTTCCTGGGTGTCCCGCTGGTGCTCCAGGCCTCCGGCATCGCCGTCGGCGGGGAATGGCGGGTGTATCTGCCGGCCTTGGTCATCTCCGTATTCGCCATGGTGCCTATGATCATCCAGGCGGAACGGCATGGGCGCATGCGCGCCATCATGCTGGGCGCGGTGGCGCTCATAAGCCTCTCGCAGCTGGCTTTTATGATCGCGGGTGGCAGTTGGTGGCTACCGGCAGCGGCCTTGGCGGCCTTCTTCACGGCTTTCAACTTCCTGGAGGCGGCGTTGCCTTCGCTGATCTCCCGACTCGCTCCAGGCAAAGCCCGGGGTACTGCCATGGGCGTCTACTCCAGTGCCCAGTTCCTGGGCATCTTCCTCGGCGGAGTCCTGGGGGGCTGGTGCCAGGGGCATTTCGGTCTGGCCGGGGGCTTCGGTTTCAGCCTGGTCATGAGCTGTTTGTGGCTGGTCACTGCCTGGCCGATGCGAGCCCCCGGGGGCGACGGGAGCCTCCGGTCCAAGTAAAATGCACTACTTTCACGATAAATCCGGGTCCGGCAGCGGTCCCGACACGGTATACGGAGACAGGCTATGGCGCGCGGCGTAAACAAGGTGATCCTGGTGGCGACGGTGGGCAAGGATCCGGAGGTCAAGTACATGCCGTCGGGCGGTGCTGTGGTGAACCTCACGGCAGCTACCAACGAATCGTGGAAGGACAAGCAGACCGGCGAGAAGAAGGAACGCACCGAGTGGCACAGGCTCACCTTCTATAACCGCCTGGCGGAGATCGTGGGTGAGTACGTGCGCAAGGGCTCGCAGATCTACATCGAAGGCCGTCTGCGTACCCGTGACTACGAGAAGGAGGGGCAGAAGCATTACGTCACCGAGATCATGGTGGACGAGATGCAGATGCTGGGCGGCCGCGGCGGAGCCGGTGGCGGCGAAGGCCGCGCCCCCCGTGGTGAATCCGAGTCGCGCGGCGCACCAGCGGTGAATGAACCTGCCGGCGCCGATTTCCACGACGACGACATCCCGTTCTGACGACCACGGGTCCCAGCATGGCGTTCCTCAAGACATTCGCTTCCGGTTCCAAGAAGAGTGAGCCGGTGAGCGGATTTGCGGAGCCGTCATCACTGGACCTGATGGGGATCCGTTTCGGCACCGACAAATCGCGTCTTCGTCAGAATTACCTCGTGCATTACGAGAGGATGCTGAGGGGCTTCAGGGACCGGCCGGTGACCTTGCTGGAGATCGGCATACACAAGGGCGCGTCTCTGAAGTTATGGGAAGCATACTTGCCGCTCGCGACCATCGTGGGCGTGGATATCGAGCCCACGCGGAAGCGCTACGCCAGGCACAGAGTGAGCATAGAGATCGGCTCACAGTTCGACGCGGCATTCCTGGCGAAGCTCGCGGACAAGTACCATCCTGATATCGTGATCGAAGATGGTTCGCACATCCCCGAACACCAGATATTCACGTTCAAGCACCTGTTCCCTGCGGTACAACCCGGCGGGCTCTATATAGCCGAGGATGTCAGGGGTCTATCTGGCGACACTTCCGCGGTGGACTACTTCGGCAAACTGCAACGCGAAGTGCTGCGGCGATCCCATCAGGCGAAGCAAGCTGCATTGAAGGACGGCGCTTTCCCGCTTGGTATATCCCACGTGGAGACCGTCCCAGGCGTGGTGGCCATATGGAAGGAATCCAAGGATGGGCTCGACGAGGATTTCGGCAGATTGGAGCAGTACGCGCGCGAGTCCGAGGACCAGGAGGCCCTGTTCCACTTGGCGCAATACATATACCGGAGTAGCGGTCCTTCAGAGCAGGCTTTGTCTCTGTGCAAAGAGACCTTGAGGGCGAGCCCGAAGAACCCCTGGATTCACTTCGAGATCAGCAAGATCCTTACGCGTATGAACGATGTTCCCGGGGCTCTCGATGCAGTCAATCGCGCCTTGCAGTTGACCGATTCCGAGCGCGCCCAGGTGATGTTCCGCGAGCATCTCGCGCACCTCTCTACGCGATGATCACACTCCAGGTGCGGCTGGCCGGATTATTGGATGTTTACGTGACTGGCCGTCTGAGAGGGGAATCCGATGGTATTGGATGAATCAGCGATCCAGAAGCTTAGGAAAGCCGTCGCCGAGAACGAACTGACGCTGACCCAGCTGCGCTTCGATCAAGCTGTCGCCTGCATCTACGCATCACGCCCTGCCCCCAACGTAGTGCCTCGCCAGGCGCGTCCTGAACTTTACGATTTTGCTGCGCGCACCATCGGCGACGGCGCGATACGCTATCTGGAGTTCGGCGTGGCAGGCGGGAAATCCATGCGCCTGATGACCGAGCGGTTCAAGAACCCGGAAGCCCGTTTCTTCGGCTTCGATTGTTTCGAAGGGATACCGGAAGCATGGCAGGGCAAGCCGGCCGGCACTTTCTCGATGAACGGCAAACTGCCGGTGATAGCTGATGAGCGCGTAAGCCTCATCAAGGGTTATTTCCAAGATACATTGCCCGACTTCATCTCAACACTGCAATGCCCCGTAGCGAGCCCTGTACTGGTGCATTATGACGCCGACCTCTACAGCGCGACTCTCTTCATCTTGAGTACGCTTTGGCACCACATCCCAGAATACTATTTCATATTCGATGAATTCATGTCAGATGAGATAATCGCATTGCATGATTTCGCACAGGCTTATCCCGTGGAGATCGAATTCCTGTGCAGGACGGATAGAGACCATCCGCCTCAGATCTTCGGCAAATTGAGACGCCGCGCGTTCTCTGAAAAGATTGCCGCACTCAAGGTGTGAGCACTACCTAAATCCCGTTCCGGCGGCGAAGAGGTGGGGATCACCCTGGTATCTCTGCAAATCCATCCACGCACGATGCGGGAAGAGGTGCGCAGGGCAGCTTGGGTCAGGTGCCCACAGGCTCCCCACTGTGTAAAATGCGGTATCCGGCCTGTGGCCGATTTCCGTTCAAGACCATACATTGCTGGCGCAGCGGAGACGGTAAATGGGCGATCGTCTGATGGCTTTCTGGAAGGAGTGGCGGGGCACCCTGGTGTTCCTCGTTTTGATGTGCGCCTTCCGTTCTTCTTTCGCCGATATCTATCATGTACCCAGCGGTTCCATGAAGCCCACCGTGGTCGAGGGCGATCGGGTCCTGGCGGATAAGATGGCTTATGACTTCCGCTTGCCGTTCACGAGCCTGGTGCTCTGGCATCGCGCCGACCCCCAGCGCGGCGATATCGTGACCCTGTATTCCCCGGAGGACGGCGAACGCCTCTTGAAGCGGGTCGTGGGGGTGCCGGGCGATGTCATCGCCATGCAGGAGGACAAGCTCCTGATCAACGGTAAGTCCGTTCCTTATCTACCGCCCTCACCGGATGAGGGCGCAGTGCTGCCCGATGCGGCTGCCTATGTGTTCGGCCGTGAGGATCTGACAGGCCACGTGCATGCGGTCATGTCCATCCCCGGGCGCCCGGCCATCCGTTCCTTCGGTCCCTTGATCGTGCCTGCCGGTGAATACTTCGTGATGGGCGACAACCGGGACGACAGCAAGGATTCACGCTATATAGGCTTCATCCAGGAGCGGGATATCAGCAGCCGCGTGTTCGCCGTGGGCTACTCCCTGGACCCTGCGCACTATTACCTTCCGCGCCTGGATCGCAGCTTGCACGCGTTGCACTGATATCGGGGTGGGGCGGCACGCCCATATGGAATCGACGGATGAGGGGGATAGATGAGCAAGATGTCGGCATATGCGTTCGTGCTGGTCTGCATCGTCTTCACGGTGCTGGGCCAGCTGCTCATCAAGTGGCAGGCGATGAATGCCGGCAACTTCCCCGCTTCCTGGCCGGCCCGGGCCGGTTTTTTCTTCAACCTGATGCTGAACCCCTGGATCATGGCAGGCTTGGCGAGCGCGGTGATCGCGGCATGCGCCTGGATACTGGCCATGACCAAGCTGCCCATCAGCGTCGCCTATCCCATGATGTCTCTCACTTATCCCCTGGTGATGGGCTTGAGCTGGGTGCTGCTGGGTGAGACCCTGTCGCTGTGGCGGATCGTGGGCGCCGCCTTAATCCTTGCGGGAGTGACGTTGCTTGGCTTCAAATAAGAAACCTGCACGGACCAAGAAACCGGTCATCCCCCGCATCTCAGTGGTGGTGCCGGTCTACAAGGGCGAGGATTGCCTCGAGGAACTCTATCGCCGCTTGAAGGATGCGCTCACGCCCATCAGTAAGGATTTCGAGCTGGTGCTGGTGGAGGACTGCGGCGGCGACTATTCTTGGGAGATGATCAAGGCCTTGGCCAAGCGGGATCCGCGCGTGCGCGGTTTCCAGTTCAGCCGCAACTTCGGCCAGCACTACGGCATCACCGCCGGTCTCGATCAGACGCGGGGTGATTGGGTAGTGGTCATGGATTGCGACCTGCAAGACAAGCCTGAAGAGATCCCGGCGCTCTACAAGAAGGCCCAGGAAGGCTATGAAGTGGTCATCGCCCTGCGGGGCCGGCGCCAGGATTCGCTGTGGAAGCGCGCGACTTCGCGTATGTATTTCTGGCTCTTCAACTACCTGGCGGAGCTGGATTACAACCCGGAAGCCGGTAACTTCCGCATCATCTCCCGGCGGGTGGTGGAGAACTACCGCACCATGCGTGAGAACCTCCGCCTGTTCGGGGCACTGGTCACCTGGATGGGGTTCAAGACGGGGTATGTGCTCGTGGCGCACGGCAGCCGCTTCGAGGGCAAGAGCACGTATACGTTACGCAAACTCTTCAAGCTCGCCTTCGAGACCATCATCGCCTATTCAGACAAGCCGCTGCGCATGGCGGTGCAGTTCGGCGCGCTCATGTCTTTCCTGGCGTTCGTCTTCGGGCTTTATGTGCTGGGGAAGGCGGTGTTCGAGGGGAGGTCGGTGGCAGGCTGGAGCAGTCTCATCGTGAGCCTGTATTTCCTCGGCGGCATCATCATCGCCATCCTGGGCATCATCGGGGTATATCTCGGCAAGACTTTCGACGAAGTGAAGCGCCGACCGCTCTACATCATCGCGGATGCCACCGAAGCAGTCAGTCCGGCTCGAGATCGGGGTTGATCCACAGCCAGATCACGCTGCTGCTGGCGAAACGCGCGCCCAGTTCCGAGTAGATATTCAGCACCGGGGTGTTGGTGGCGCTGAAGCTCGCCCAACCGATGCTCTCGCCCATGGTGCGGTACACCCCTAAGGCCTTCCTATAGAGCAGCATCCCCGAGATACGGGATTCCCGGTGCAATACCGCCAAGGCGAGGTTGAGGCCTGCTTGGCGCGGATCCTTGCTGGAGAGGAACCAGCCTTCCACGCCCCGTTCCGAACGCACTTCCAGGCAGAAATGCGGCGCGCTCTTGAGGATGCCCGCGGCCCACATCTCGTAACGCTGCGTGATCCTGCGGTTCGTCACCCCTGGCACCAGCCTGAAGCGCTCGTGGGTGAATTCCGCCATGTCACCGGGGCCGATGGTGAAAGGCTGCTGAGCCGCTCGCACCACGCTCAAACTATCCAGGTTGGGGCTGGGCGCAGGTTCTTCCAGGTGCAAACGGAAATGGATCTGCACGTCGGATTGCAGGAAGCCGTCTTCCCGCAAGGCTGTGAGCACCGCGCCATCGATGCTCGGGGCGCGATATTCAACCCAGGAATATTTTTTGAGTGACGCCTCGCGCTCTGCTGCCGGCAGCGCGAAGAAACCCGCGTCCCGCACGATGCCCACCGGCGAGCCGAACCACTGGCTGCTGAAGTCGTGGGAGTCGATCATCTGTCCACTTCCTCCCGTTCGAAGAGGCCCTTCCAGAACTCGTAACCGTCCCAGGTGGGACCGAAGTGATGCATCTGAACCAGCGGCACGAAGCGTTTGATACCGGTTCCTGCGATGGTGGCGAGCCAGGCGGGGTCGGACTGGGTGGCGAGAGCATAGCCCACGGTCTGGATGTTTGCCGGCAGGCCCTTGATCACGCTCTCGCGATCACCGGCCATGAGCGGCAGGAACATGAGGCTGTCCAGTTCCGGCAGTCCCGCATCGCCGATGCACACCGTGGCGGGATGGTTCGGAGCCGTAGCCGCGTCCCAGCCCAGGGCCGCTGCCCACTGGCGGGCCATGATGTTCTCGGAGGCGATGTGCATAGGTAGTTTACGGGGCCAGGCCTTGGGCCAGAGTTCGAATAGCCGTTTGCGGATGGTGGTGAGGGCATGGGGGTTCGCGCCGAATATGACCACCCGCCGGGGTGAGGTACAACCGGCGCGGCCATAGATGGTGAATACCTTGATGAGGGTGCTCAAAGCTTCGTCGGTGAGAGCGGAGGATTCCAGCCAGGCTTCGGAGCGCTTGTCCACGAAGTAGTAGCCGACACTACCGGGCGGGTGGGGCAGCCGGTCGATGGCTTCAGCCGCTTCATCACCACCGAACACGATGCGGACTTGGCATCCTGCCGCCATCTCCGCATTGCGCTCGTCAGTGCGGGGGAAGGTGGCGCAGTGCAGTTGCGTGCGCAGGAGAGTGGCGAGAGGGCCGGGTCGGAGCTTGGAGAGCACGAACTCCACGAAGGCCGAAGTGAGGTCGGCGCTACGGGAGCCCACCTTGATGTCCATGCGCTGTCCCGTGAGAGACAGGAGGATCATGGTGAGGGGGCCGAGCAGCGACACGTTGTTGGGTAACCAGAGGCCCACGCGACCCCGGGGACGATACACAGAGGCAGCAGCCTTCGCCGCGTCACCTTGGATCTCTTCGCCGAAGCTCTCCCGGAATGGTCGCCAGAGGTTCTCAGCGGAGAGGAAGCTGATGAGATAGGCCCATTCATCCCGGGTGAAGCTTTCGGGCATGGTCTTGACCATGCTGACCTGCAAGGAGGTCCAGTCTTCTATCAGCAGTCGTGGCGGGATGGGTAGCGCCACCGCCACTCCCTTGCCATCACTGCCGCTGAAGCCCTGCAGATGCTCAGACATTGGCGCAGCCCCGCGCTTCGGACTTGGGCACGCGCCCCTGCAACAAGAAACGCCGGCCTTTGCGGCCGCAGGGGCAATCCCCTTCCACTACGCGGCCCAGGTCTTCCGTGAGTACGCTGTGGTAGGGCGCGCCCCGGGCGAGAGTGTTCAGGAGTTGCAGCTGACCGTCTTCATTCGTAAGCGGTTGCAGGGTCCAGGGATCCCGGGCGATGACTTCTGCCCAGCGGGGCACATGGCGGAAGCCTGACTCGCACAGGGGATAGATGATGCCCACCTGTTCCACCAGGCCGTAGTAATCCACCACCCTGGATCCGGAGGCGAGATCCTCGAGCAAGGCTTGATCGAACTCTTGGCGCTCCACCTTGAGGGCCTCGAGTTTCTTCCAGCCACCGCTGTGCACGAAAGCGATACGCTTGCCTTTCAACAGGCGCGCGATGTTCTCGGGACGCTTGGCTTGCAACCAGGCGAGCCACAGGATCCAGGTGAAACCGTAGACCAGGAAATCGTCGTGGGCCTTGAGTTGGCTTTCCAGCACTTCCCAGCGCATGGAGTCTGCGTTGGAAGCGTCTTCCAGCAGGAAGTGGATCTCGGTGGCCAGGGGCTTCAAGCTCAAGGCCGCCGCCACACGAGCCGAGACTTCGCCCCGCGCCAGCAAGGATTTGGAGCTATCCAGCACCAGCAGTGGGCGCTGCGCTGAGCCCACGAAATCCCGGAGTATCGCCAAGGTGCTGGCGGACTGCAGTTCCGAACTCTCCCGATCGAGGGTGATCATGCTCGACTTGCCGGAGGTGGTGGCAGAAGACTTCAAGGTGCGCTCGTGCTTGATGTCCGGCGCTTCGGTGCGGAAGCGCACATGCTTGAACACTCCAGCATGCAGGAACGGAAGTTCGGCCAGGGTCTTAGCCTCCTGCCAGTGGGGCCAGACGCTTCTATAAGGAGCGCAGCCTAGGAGGTGCCGGCGGCTCAAGTCATTGAGCTCGGCCAGCAGTGCCTGCTCATCGCGGGCGGCATAGGGATGCTGGGGATCGAAGACGCTCACGCAACCACCGTACGGAAGAACGCGATGGCAGCGGGGCGTACCAGGGCGCTGTTGGTGCGGCTGCTCACGTCGCGTATCACCTGGGGCCAGGACGCTTCCAGTACCGGCAGTATCTCCCGGTAGCCCTTGGCGTCGAACAGCTTCTGCAGGATAGTGTCGATGGCGGCGGTGTCGAGATGGTGCTTCGCGGCCATCTCCGGCCACTTCTGGTTGCACGATACGTTGTAGGCCATGACTGGGTATAGATAGGTGGCGCAGAGACGCGCATGGCCCCAGCCTGGGTGGCCTTGGGGCCCAAGCAGGCCTTCCAGGGTATGGGCGATGCCATGCACCAGACCGACGCTAGCCTTCGACTGACCGGTGCAGGCCCGGGCGCTCGCTTCGAACCAGCGGGGATCGTTGGCGAGAGGCAGGGCCGTGAGAGTGCGGATCACGTCGGCCAGTTCTTCCCGCACCAGGTCCGTGGCCAGAGGCGAGAGGAAACCTTCGAGAGCATGGGACCAACTGTCGCCGCAGGCATGCAGCGCGACATTGGGCGGGATGCTCTTGGCTAACTCCGGCCACACGCTGCGATAATCCGGCAGGAATTGGGGACCCATCTGGATATGCTTACCGCCGCCCTCGGTGATGGCGACGATGGGCGAGACTTCTGCGCCGCTGCCCCAGAGGGAGGGAATGACTATGAGGCGGGTGGACGGCGACTGTTCGGCACGCCAACGTTTGGCCCGGTCCATACGACTGCCACCACCTACCACCAGCAGGGTGCCCAAGCCGGGGGCAGGCAGTGCGCTGATGGTGTTCACACGGAATTCTGCCGCGACCTGGGCGGCGATGGCGGCGGAGCAGAGAGCCTGCGTCTCGCCCTGGAAATGATCACGCAGCTGCTCGAGTGGGATGACCTCGGGCTTAAGGCTCAAACTTGATTCCCTTGGATTCCAGCAGCGCCATGATGTCCGGCACGCCTTTGAGACCCGTGGCTTCCTCCGGTGTCGGGTGATAACCGAAAGTCTCGTGCACACCCACCGCGACCGACACCACCGCGAGGGAGTCCCAGGTCTCCACTTGATCACGAGTGAGATCGAAGCGGAATTCGCTGGGGTCCAGCAGGAAGACGTCGGTGAGCAGCTGCTTGAGTTTCTCGCGGTTCCCCATGCTCAAAGTCTTTGTCTCCAGAGTGCGCTCTTGGCTTCGGCGGTCTTCAGGGCTGATGCATCGATTTTACCATTCGCCATGTATGGCATCGCCTCTAGGGTCTCGATGCGCAAAGGCCAGTGGGGCCGCGTAAGGCTTGCCCGGAAGGCATGCAGGATAGCGCGCAGTGTGGCCTCATCTACCGCAGGCGCCAGCACCAGTACATACCCTTCCTCGCCGGTCGGATCCGTCTCCCGGTAGAAGCCGCATTGGCCATCCCACACGATGCTTACGGCGGCGGCGATGGCGGTGAGAGATATCTTCTCCCCAAAACGCTTGAATACCTCGCTGGCCCGACCCAGCAGGCGCCAGCGGTCGTCGCCCATGCGCTCTCCCAGATCGCCGGTGGTTATCCAATCCTGGACTTCGACTCGGTGGAACTCGCCCGCTTCCACGATGCCCACGGCCCCGTAGGGGCTGCGGAACAGCAGGTTGGAACCGGTGTCGGCGGAGAGCTCCACTCCATCTATAGGTAGCCCCAGCACATGGGCCTCATTCGCATCTTCGGCTTTGCGGATGGTGAGGCGTGGCAGGGCTTCGGCGCAGCCGTAGTTGTTGTAGATACGGGAATTCGGGAACAGACGCTGTAAGGCCGGCAGATGCTCCTGGGGGAAACGGCCACCGGCGAAGTTGAGCCGGATCACGCCCGGGAAGCTTCGTGTTCCGAAGTGCCGCAGGAGCAAGGGCACCTGGGCACCCACGAGGCAGAGCATGGCAGCGGACGCTGCAGTCAGGCGCTCCTCCAGATGATCTGGCTCCGCGAGGCCCCGGGTGAGGATGAGCTTGCGCTTGAAGACTTGCGACCACAGCCATTGGTTCACGAAGGCGTAGCTGTAGGTGAGGGGCAGGGTGACGAGGGTCTCGGACACCGCTTCCAGTTCCTGTAGCCGGTGCAGTACCTGCACCAGAGCCTCGGCGCGTTCGCGCCGACCGATGATGAGCTTCGGTGCGCCGGTACTGCCGGAGGTGAGGAGGGCATAGTGGCCGGTCTGGACGTCTGCTGGGAGCGCCTCCATCCAGCGGGCTATGAAGTCTTGATCAGAGCCGATCTTGTCGGGGACCAGGGCGAAGGTCGGCGCCTCTGACCAGGCCGTAGCGAGTTTGCCGACGTCTGCATCGATGAGCTGCTGGGTCAGTACGCGAGCGGCGGACATGCGGGATATCAATCCGTATGCGGTTTCGCGGTCGGTGTCACCGGCGTCCCAAGCCCGATCCATTCACCCCAACCTTTGCCGTCATCCGTGCCACTTATGGTGTAACTCCGGCAGGTATCCGCGGGGTTCAGCACCTCGAGTTGCTCCCACTTGTAAGGTGTCGCTGGCGGCAGACCTGAATAGATCACTTCATCAGTCTTGCCATCGCTCCTGGTTATCTGTATCCAGGTGTGTGTACGGGCGGGCCCCGCAGCAAAGGGGATCGCAAAATCGCCGCAGGCCTTGAATGGACCTATCTTGATGGCGCCGACGTTGGCATCTGATCCCGACCAGGAACCGTATAGGGGCGATTCCCATGCAGCTGCGGATGCCGGCGCGCCATCGCGTGACCACCCCCCAGAAATATCGACTGGAGCATGGATAAGCTTCTTAGCGGTAGTGGTATCCAGCGGTGACAGGCCTATGGCGCAACTTCCAGGCACCATGGGCGGCGCGGCCAGGAAGGTGGTGGTCGGCGCGAGCAGGGTTGCGAGGCTGTAGTCTTCTGGTCCGAGCGGACTCACTACCCGACCGTCGACGGTATACCCCAGGTCAAGCAGATGGCGTAATTCCCTCGAATAGGTCTTGACCCGGGTCATGAGGACATACGATCCGCAGAGCTTCACTGGCATGGAACCGGTATCTTTGCCGACGTAGAGGACCGGCACCGTTCCATTTTCCGAGAGCGTGGTCGCTTCAAGATCAATCTTGGACTGGTAGCCTCCATCGAGCACCGGATCCATGATCGTCGCGGTGACGGAGATGGGCGCTATCAGGCAGATAGCCATGAGCACGGCGACAGATGCGCTGCGCAGTTTCTTCCATACATGCAATCTCACCCAAAGCGCTTCGACCGCGAGACCGGCCAGCAGGCAGAGTATCGGGACCGCTTGGCTCGCATTGCGCTCCATGAATAGCTGCGTCTGCAGGAAATAAGCGAGTGTGAGCAAGGGAGATGCCAGGATCAGCATGTCTCTGGCTTTGGCCTTGCGTATGAGTGAATACAACCCCGCCAATGCCAATATCAGTACGGGGTATCCGAGGGTGTAAACGTAATACCCGAGCCTGCCCACGGCAGCCTGGAGTGTACGCAGCAAGCCATGGGGGGCCTCCGGCACGTTCGCACCCAGATACTGACGCATGAGCGCATCCACCCCGCCGAGATATTCCCAAGGGAATTTGAGGGCGTAGGGAGCGCCTATGTAGAACCCGATGAGTATCAGGATGAGGTAGACCAGAAGATACATGCCGAAATGCCCGATGCGCTGGTTCTCTGTGCGGCCGCCAGCCGACGTATCCGTGAAAGACGGGATCAGCAGCAAGGGGAACGGCAGATACATCAGGAAGGTGAACTTGCACGCGATCAGTAGTCCAGCGAACAACCCCGCCAAGGCGAGCGCCGGGAGACCGCCCCGGGATCTGAGCGTGAGTGCCAGGCAGAAGAGGAGGCTCAACAAGGTGACGAATGCCTCGGGTCGGGCATACAGGCTGTCCTGGAAGAGGTTCGGGGAGCATGCAGTGAGCAATGCCGCCATGATCCCGGTGAGCATCCCTCCCAGACGCAAGCCGAGTACCCCAGCGAAGAGTATGCATAGGCCGCCCAGCATGGCGCTCAGCGCCCTGAGGTTCAGACGGAGCGTGGTATAGGGGTGAGCCAGGTCTTCCGCTCTGTGACCCGATACGTACTCGATGCCTGAGGCGAACAGGTAATAGGACGAGAAGTTGTATTCGTCGTACCGGAATGCCGCGTCCACATCTGTGCGTGCCCAGTTCGTATCCAGGCTGCCGGTCTGCAATACCTTGCTGACGACAGCTCGGGCGATCTCTTCGTCCACGTGCGAATAGCTATATCCGGTCGCGTAGAGCCTCGCGGACATGCCACAGGCCGTTATCAGCAGCAAGATGAGGGCGAAAATGAGTCTTGGCGTCTGACTCTTGTCGCTTAGGTAGGCGGGGATGATCATGGCCAGTATCTCGCCTTTGTCCGTGCCCAGCGGCATTCGAACCGTTCATCGGTTCAGGAGCTAGCTTAACAACCCCATGGCGGATATGCGGGTATTCAACGCCCAGGGACCGCATGGGGTCCGGTCGTACTGCGGTATGGGATCTGGGAGTTCTAGGACAATCTTAGCACCCGCTTCATGGGCCATGAAGCGGGTCGTCACTTGAATGAGACCGGTGCCCCAAGCGCCATCCATTCCAACTGGTCAGTGCCGTTATCCTCGCCCAAGACTGTATAGCTGGCGCATTGGCGGTCGGGCTGGCGGATCTCTATGCGTTCCCAATCGGGTGCATTCACCGGCGGTATGCCCTTGAAGAGAGTCTCACCCCCATCAGGGGTATGTTCGATGATCTTCACGGACATCTCGGAGTAATTCTTGCCGGCCGTGTAGGGGATGGCGAAATTCCCGCAAGCACGGAAGGGCCCTATCCGGATGTTCCCGGCATTCTCATCAGATCCGGACCAGGAGCCATAGATGGGCCACTTCCAGGATTTTGGTTTGGCAGCGTGAGTGCCATCGAGAGACCAGCCACCGGTCATGGCGACAGGCGCGGGGATGAGCTTGTCATCGGAATCATTCTTGAGCTGCGTCAGCAAGACTTTGCAGTTTCCCGATGACGGGTCGGGTGGCGCCACGTAGACCATGGATGCGGCGAGATAGCTCTGGAGAGTGGATTTCGGGTAATCCCCGAAGGGGCTGTCCAGGCGTCCGATCACTTTGTAACCGCTGGCACGCAACTCCCCCATCGACGGGCCACTGTCGAAATCCCTCGTCTCATAGATATAAGAGCCGCATAAGGTGCCGTTCGCGGCCTGTATCTGATCTGTACTCCATGTATAGAACACGGTCAGCTTGCCGTCCTGCGACAGTGCTTTGGCTTTCGCATCCATCGCGGTTTTGTAACGCCCATCGAGCGCGGGGTCTATCGCTTTCGCCGTCACCGATATAGAGGTGATCACGCTGACAGCCAACAGCGCCGTCATGGTCGCAAGGCGAAGCCGCTTGGAGCGCTTGATCATCTCTGCCAAGAACTGGATGCCCATACCTGTCAGGATGAACAGCATGGGCAAGGCTTGACTGAAATTCCGCTCGAAGAATGCCTTGGTCTGCATGAAGTAGAGCAAGGTGAGCAGGGGACCGGTGAATATCAATATATTCCTCACGTCCTTACGCTTCACGAGGCGCACGACGCCCAGCGCGGCCAACACCAGTGCCGGATAACCGACCGTATATATGAGATAGCTGGTGCCGTAGCCCAGCCGTTCCAAGATGCTGCTGTCTTGCACGGCTTCTGACTTCCACACCCCTCCGTATTGCTTGAACAGGTAGATCACGCCATTGAGGTATTCCCACGGATATTTCACCGCATAAGGAGCGCCCATATAGAAACCAAGCAGCATGGCGACGAAATAAGCTCCCAGGCTGCCGGTCCAGTAGAGCAGGTGCGGATTCTTCGTATCTCGGTCACCTGGCGTGGACAGGAACGCGGGGGCAAGCAAGAGAGGGAAGGGGAAGTAGATCAGGAAGGTGATCTTGCAGGCCACCAGGACGCCGATCAGGAAACCCGCGATGGTCATCACCAGACCGCGGTGCACCTTCTCACTCGTGAGCGCGAGACATAGCAACAAGCTTACAAGCGTGACGAATGCATCTGGTCGCGCATACAGGCTATCTTGGAAGAGGGTGACGCAACAGCAGGTCAACAACGAAGCCGTGATCCCGCTGATGCTGCCCCCCATGCGCCAGCCGAGGATGCCGACGAACAAGACACAGAGCGCCCCCATCACCGCGCTCAGGTTTCTCAGGTTCTTCAGCAGGAAACCGGTCGGGTGCGCCACGTCGGAAGCGGCATGCCCTTGGAGATCTTCGGTCGCCGCGGCGAACAGGTAATACGACGAGAAATTGTATTGATCGTATTTGAACTTGTAGTAGACATCCGTCCTGCCCCAGTTGGTATCGTCATCATGGGTCTTGAACACATGATTGACGACGGCGATCGCGATGCCTTCGTCGGGATGCGAATAAGTGAAAGTCTTGGTCGAATATAAGCGAAGGCCGCCCGCTGCCAGGGTGATCACTATGATCGCAAGCAAGGTGGCACCCGTCGCGCCCCAGATGCCGGTGAGGGCGGATGGGGTCGGTGAGCCTGATTGCCCGGGTTCTTTCCCGGGTTTTTTCAATAGCGAGCGTAGATCGAACGGTAACATGACGGGATCCTATCCTTGTATATCCCAGTTCTTGCTTCTCGATGCTGGGCGTTATTTCGCAGGAGGGGGCTGTTGAGCAGGCGTCATTATTCCAGATTTTCAGGCGCATTTAAGCTGAGATGCGCAAATCAACGTGTACAGATGTCCATGCCAGAAGCCAGTGGATGCCATCTGTATGCAGGTGGATGAGGTGAGCAGTTATCGGCTCGGCAAACGCCAACAGACCCGAAGCGGGCGATTCGGGGGATTCCGGGCCCCACCACGTCAGTGCCCATGATAGAAGCCGCAGATACAGCCATCGCCTCAGCCTAAAGGGCTATCCAGGCTAGCCCTCAGCGTATAAAATCTCCAACTGAGATGCAGGCGCGGGGTAAGCTTTTGAAAATGCAGGGTTTGCAGGGTCGAAAGCGGGTTGTGTAGAACGAGAGTTGTGCTGCCGAGCCGTCCAGGACGAAAACAAGAAGAGCGCATCGTCTGTCGTTAGCTGTCCCCGCTCCGCGCTTGAGTTCTCACCTGCATTTTGACGGATCTCGCATCGATTTTTATGACGTCAGTGACCACGAAGTGCCGAACTTAGCGGGTAATCAAGATGCCATCGCATGACGTCCCTCTGTGTGTAGATCTTGATGGGACCCTGATCCGATCGGACCTTTTGATTGAGTCTGCTCTCAATGTCCTCGGCAAGAATCCGTTCTATGTGTTCTTGTTCGCATTCTGGCTGCTGAAGGGCAAAGCGAACCTCAAGCGGCGGATCGCCGAGATCGCGACGCTGGATGCGGACACCCTTCCCTATGACACCCGTGTGCTCGAATGGGTGAGGCAGCAGTCCGGCAATCGCCCCACCGTCTTGTGCACAGCTTCGGATCAGAAGCTCGCGGAAGCAGTCGCCGGGCATGTGGGGGGATTCGCGAAAGTCCTCGGCAGCGACGGCGTTCGCAACCTTTCAGGCAAGAACAAGGCGAAAGCCCTGTGCGATCTCTACGGAGAGCAGGGCTTCGATTATGCGGGCAACCACAGCATCGATCTGCTGGTCTGGCGTCATGCGCGGCGCGCGATAATCGCGAATGGCTCTCCGCGGCTCACCCGAAATGTCCAGCGTGAATACACGGTGGACAAGGTCTTTGAACCCGAGGGCAACTCACTACGCGCATGGGTCAAAGCCTTGCGGCTGCATCAATGGCTCAAGAACGTCCTGGTGTTCTTGCCGTTGTTGGCAGCTCATAGGCTGTTTTATGTGGATTCTGTCGTGGCGGCAGGGTGGGCATTCCTCAGCTTCGGTCTGTGCGCTTCCGGCACCTATGTCCTGAACGATCTGTTGGATCTCAAGGCCGATCGCAGGCATGTGCGTAAGCGCAAGCGTCCGTTCGCTTCCGGTGCTCTGCCCCTATCCCAGGCGATCGTGGTCGCGCCGCTCCTCACCATCAGCTCGTTCGTCATCGCCTTCTCGCTCTCGATGCATTTCGTGCTGATACTGTTTTGCTACCTTGTGCTCACGCTGGCATATTCCTTCAGGTTGAAGCGGGTGGTGATGCTGGATGTGGTGGTGCTCGCGGGGTTATATACCGTACGCATCATAGCGGGCACCATCGCCATACGTGTCGAGTACTCATTCTGGCTGCTCGCTTTTTCCATGTTCATCTTCCTCAGCCTCGCGATGCTCAAGCGGTATACGGAGTTGCTGGGTCTGTTGGAGAGCGGCCAGCAGGTAGCCGGGGGCAGGGGTTATGGAGTGGATGACCTGCCCTTGATACAGTCATTGGGCGCTTCGAGCGGGTACTTGAGCGTGCTCGTGCTCGCGCTCTATATAAACAGCACCGCCAGTGAAGCGCTATATCACCGTCCGCATCTTCTATGGCTGCTCTGTCCCTTGCTGCTCTATTGGATCAGTCGCGTCTGGGTCGTAGCACACCGTGGGTTGATGCATGACGACCCGATCGTATTTGCGGTGACCGATCGCGTCAGCGGGTTCGCGCTGATGGTGGGCGTCTTGGTCGTATTGGGCGCGATCTGATGCTTAACGCTCTGGATTCATGGGGACGCTACCCGCGCGTATCGCAGCACGCTTTCCAAGTGAACGATCGCCATGCCATGATCCCGTCGTTTGAAGGCCTGGCCCTGCCCCGTGGCAACGGACGCAGCTACGGTGATAGCTGCCTCAATGCGGATGGCATGCTGTTGCAGACTTTGGAGTTGGACAGGCTCATCGCCTTCGACCCTGCCAGCGGTGTGTTGCGCTGTGAATCAGGAGTGCTGCTCGCCGATATCCTGGACTTCTCGGTGCCGCGCGGCTGGTTCCTGCCCGTGGCTCCCGGGACGAAATATGCGACTCTCGGCGGTGCCGTCGCCAACGATGTGCATGGTAAGAACCATCATGTCGCCGGTAGTTTCGGCAGCCATGTGCGTGCATTCGAGCTCTTGCGGAATGACGGTACGCGCCGGCAGTGCAGCATGACCGAGAATCACGAGTGGTTCGCGGCTACTATCGGCGGCTTGGGTTTGACGGGTCTCATGACATGGGTGGAGATCCAGTTGAAGCGCGTACCGGGGCCTTGGCTCATGACGGAGACGCGGAAATTCGAGGATCTGGACGAATTCTTCGCCTTGTCCAACGGACCTGAAGGCAAGCATGAGTACACGGTGGCTTGGGTGGATTGCGCGGCGCGCGGTAAAGCGCTGGGGCGAGGGCTCTTCACCAGTGCCGAGCACACGGAATCTGCCGTCGGCGCGGCCCCTCCGAGATCGGGGCGCGGCCCTTCCATGCCTTTCACTCCACCGGTGTCCTTGGTGAACGGTTTCAGCCTGCGGGCTTTCAATTGGCTGTATTACCACAAGCAGATGCGCGCAGTGAGCCATGCCGTGCAGCACTATGATCCGGTGTTCTTCCCCCTGGATGGTATCCGCAACTGGAACCGGATCTATGGTCCGCGGGGTTTCCTGCAATACCAGTGCGTGGTGCCCTTGGGCGTCGCGCGCGATGTAATAGCGGAGCTGTTGCGGCAGATCGCTTCCAGCGGAATGGGTTCGTTCCTGGCAGTGCTGAAGCTCTTCGGTGACAAGCCGTCCCCGGGGATGTTGTCTTTCCCCCGCCCAGGCGCCACCCTGGCATTGGACTTCCCCAACTCGGGGCCGGATACGTTTCGCTTGCTTGACCGGCTCGATGACCTGGTGGCGAGTGCCGACGGCGCCGTCTATCCTGCCAAAGATGCGCGTATGTCGGGCAAGCATTTTCGCCAGTTCTTCCCCGCTTGGGAACGATTCCAACCCTATATCGATCCGCGCTTCTCCTCCAGCTTTTGGCGCCGGGTCATGGAGTAAGGCATGCAGAAAGTAGTGATCATAGGTGCCACTTCAGCCATAGCCGAGAAGACCGCACGCTTGTACGCGACGCAAGGCGCTGCGCTCTTCCTCACGGCGAGGAATGCGGCGCGACTGCAGGCGGTGGCCCAGGACTTGACGCTCAGAGGCGCGACGAAATGCGAGAGCTGCGTGCTGGACATCAACGATGTCCAACAGCACGCGGCCGTGTTGCAGCGCATCTGGGATGCGTTGGGTCCCGTCGACGTAGTGTTGATAGCCACGGGGACCTTGCCTGACCAGGCTGCATGCCAGGAGTCCGTGCCGAAGATGCTGCAGGAGTTCAACACGAACGGCTTGTCGGTGATGGCATTCCTGACGCCACTCGCCAACCGCATGCAGGCCCAGGGCAATGGGACGATCGCCGTGATCTCGTCGGTCGCCGGTGACCGGGGCCGCCAGAGCAATTACCTCTATGGCTCCGCGAAGGCCGCGCTCACTGCGTTCTTGAGCGGTCTGCGCCAACGTCTTGCCGCCTCCGGCGTCAATGTGCTCACCATCAAGCCAGGCTTCGTCGACACGCCCATGACCCGCGACTTCAAGAAGGGGCCGTTATGGGCCAGTTCAGACGCTGTGGCGCGCGGCATCGTGGGCGCCATCGGGCGCCGCCGTAGCGTGGTTTATCTGCCGTGGTTCTGGTGGGGCATCATGTTCATCATCCGGCATATACCCGAGACCGTCTTCAGACGCCTGAAACTCTGAACCTTTGGGAATGTCGCGCGCATGAAAGACAAGAATGCCAAGATCGTGCTCACGGGCGCCGCCGGCCTGGTGGGGCAGAACCTGCTGGTCGAGCTCAAAGAGCAGGGATACACGAACCTCGTCGCCCTGGATAAGCATGCCTATAACCTGGATGTGCTGCGCAAGCTGCATCCTGATGTGAAAGCCGTGCTCGCCGACTTGGCTGTGCCCGGTGACTGGAGCGATATCTTCGCCGGCGCCGCCTGCGTGGTGCAGTTGCATGCACAGATCACCGGCAAGTTCCCCGATATGTTCGTGCGCAACAACATCGATGCCAGCAAGTTGGTGTTACAGGCGATCGCTGCACATAAGGTCCCCTACCTCGTGCATATCAGCTCCTCGGTGGTGAACTCCGTCGCCAAAGACGATTACACCGAGACCAAGAAAGCCCAGGAGAAGCTGGTGATAAAGAGCGGTCTGCGGCATTGCGTGCTGCGCCCGACGCTCATGTTCGGCTGGTTCGATCCCAAGCATCTCGGCTGGCTATCGCGCTTCATGGCGAAGACACCAGTGTTCCCGATACCCGGTGATGGCCGCTATATGCGGCAACCTCTCTACGAGAGGGACTTCTGTCGCTGCATCATCAAATGCATAGAGCGCGAACCGGAAGGCAAGATATACGATCTGGTGGGCGATACGCGCATCGATTACGTGGACATCATCCGCACCATCAAGCGGGCCAAGGGGCTGCATACCCTCATCGTGCGCATCCCCTACGGTTTATTCAGGGCGCTGCTCAAGCTGTATGCTCTCTTCAGCAACCGCCCACCGTTCACCGCCGACCAGCTCAAGGCACTGACGGCAGGCGATGAATTCCACGGCGTGGATACCTTCAAGGAATTCGGCGTCCGCCAGACCCCGTTCGAGGAAGCGATACGCGAGAGCTATTGCGATCCGCGCTACGGCCATATCCTGCTCAAACGCTAGAGAAGAAGCTCATGGAAAAGAAACGTTTCGTCGTGCTCGGTGCCGGACCCATGGGGCTCATGTGCGCCATGGAATTGCTGAAAGCGGGGCATGAAGTAGACCTCTACGAGCGCGATGATCGCATCGGCGGCATGTCTGCGACCTTCGACTTCGACGGGCTCGAGATCGAGCGTTATTACCATTTCATCTGCAAGCCAGACAAGCCCATGTTCGACCTGTTGGAGGAGTTGGGTCTCAGCCACGCTCTGCGCTGGACTGACACCAAGATGGGCTTCTATTACGACGGCAAGTTGTACAAATGGGGCACGCCTTTCGCCTTGCTGGGCTTCGACCGCCTCGACATGATCAGCAAGTTCCGTTATGCGTTGCATGTCATGTACACCAAGAGCATCAGTAACTGGAAGCCGCTGGATACCGTGGTCGCCACCCAATGGCTGCGCAAATGGCTGGGGCAACGTGCTTACGATGTGCTCTGGAAGAGCCTATTCGAGCTCAAGTTCTACGAATACACCGAAGACTTGTCTGCTGCCTGGATAGGTACGCGTATCAAGCGTGTCGCACTGTCGCGCAAGAGCCTGTTGCAGGAGAGCCTGGGGTATCTCGAGGGCGGGTCGGCGACCCTATTGAAGGAGATGGAGCGGGTCATCAAGAAGCACGGCGGGCGCATACACCTCAAGACGGGCATAGACCAGGTGGTCGTCAAGGGCGGGCGGGTCGCGGGCATCATGGCCGGCGGCAAGGAAGTGGCATGCGATGCCGTTCTCTGGACGGCGCCCATACAGTATGTGCCGAAGATTGTACCGGGCTTGCCGCAGGAGTTCCTGGATCAAGTGGCCGCGATCAAGAACATCCCCGTAGCCTGCGTGATACTCAAGTTGCGCCAGCCCTTGAGCGAGAACTTCTGGATGAACATCAATGACGCGGGTATGGAGATACCCGGTGTCATCGAATACTCCAACCTCAACAAGGTGGGACCGACCATCCTCTACGCCCCGTTCTACATGCCGAAGACCCATCCCAGATGGGCGCTGTCGAACGACGTGTTGATCGATAAAGTGCTGAGCTACCTGCCGAAGCTCAACCCGGAGTTCAAGCCGGATTGGGTGCTGGCGCGGCATTGCCATCGTTACGATTTCGCCCAGACCATCTGCCCGCCCGGGTTCTACCAGATGCTGCCTCCCATGAAGACTCCGGTAGAGGGCTTCTTCATGGCGGACACGTCCTATTACTACCCGGAAGATCGCTCCATCTGTGAGAGCGTGAAAGTCGGCAAGGATCTGGTGCGGGTGGCTCTGGGTGGGGCGCAGTGATCACCCGACAATTCGTCAAGTTCGTGATCGCGGGCGGTATCGCTGCGGTGGTGAATTTCGGCTCTCGTATTGTGCTCAGCCGGTGGATGCCTTACGTGCCGGCCATCGTGGTCGCTTACTGCATAGGCATGCTGACCGCCTTCATCATCAACAAGCTCTTCGTCTTCCAAGATAGCGATCGTGGCTTGCACCATCAGGTCTCATGGTTCATCGCAGTCAACGTCGCGGCGGTGGTGCAGACTGTGTTGATCAGCGTGTTGTTCGCCGATTATCTATTCCCACTGGCCAACATGGGATGGCATCCTGAGGCAGCCGCCCATGCGATCGGTCTCGCTATCCCGGTATTCACGAGCTATGTGGGACATAAGTACATCACTTTCCGTGCGCCTGCCGCATCCCGCTGATCCCGACAGGCTGAGGCACACTGCATGAACATCGAAGGCATCCGGGTCCTGTCAGGGCTGTTCGATCGTCTAGGCTTCGAGCGCCGCCCCAATGTGTTCGTCTGGTCCGGCGTTTCCCTGCTGGTGGTATTCGTCTTGGCGTTCGTCTGGGCGGCCGCATCTCCAGTGGTCAAAGGGGACGATTGGTATTACGCGGATACCCTGATCAAGCACTTCCAGGACGGGAACATGGGCGTCCTGGATTTCTTCGGCAAGCGCATCGGGGATAATTCCCAACCGATCAACCGCCTCATCCTTCTGGCTGTGACCGCGTGGTTCCAGATGGACCTTACCCTCCAGGGTATGCTCGGGGTGTTGATCGCCTTGGCATGCGCGGTATCGTTGTCATGGTTCGCGCTGCGTGCCTGGCCGGCCACCGGTAAGATCGTATGGGCACGGGTCCTGTTGCCCATCGGTTTCACGGCCATCTTCCTTTCGCTCAACCCTGTCGGGTTGTTCGGCTGGCCCTTGGTCACCACCCTGACGTTCATGGGGACCTTGGGCGCCATCGTCTATATATATGCCGTCGCTGGCATGGCGAAACCATGGACCTGGGCTTGGGTAATGCCTGCCGCGCTGGTGACCCTGGTATTGCTCGATACCTTCGGGATCCTGGCCGTGATGGCGACTATCGTCTTGTTCATCCACCGAGCCTTCTCCGGACCCAAAGACGGGCGTGTGCACACTATCGCAGCGGCGAGCGCGGCGTTCGTCGCACTGGCGGCCTATCAGTACGGCTACAGGCACATCACCGGGATACAGAGCACGCCGTTGACCGGTGACAATATCGCGGCTGCGATGGGTTATTTCAGCGTGCATTTGGGCGAGGCCTGGAAGACGGCGGTCATCCCCTTCGCGATCTCTGTCTATCAGCCTCTGGGTGAACCTGGCCATACCTGGCAAGTGCTGATACCGCTCGCCGTGCTCGTATGGTGCGGCCATGTTTGGTTCTGGCGCGAGTATCTGCGCAACAGCGGTCATCGTCTCGCATTCCTGGGCGGCGGGCTGATGCTGTATTTCTACGCGACCGTGGCCGGCATGCTGCTGGACAGGGTGCCCAGGAACGATTTTGATTACCTATTCCAGCCACGCTATGTCGCATTCTATGAGCTGCAACTGGCCGCCATGCTGTTGATGGCGGTGGTGATCCTCTCCAGGAAACCTGCTCGCGAGATGGTGGGCACTGTGGTCGTCGTCTCCATCTCGATGATGCTCGTGCTCAACGTGTATTTTGAGGGGCGCGCATGGAGCTCAGTGAAGTATATGCGTGCATTCGATGCGCACCTCATCCAGCAGATCAATGAGCTCGCGGCCGACCCCGCCAGATTGCCCGACAACTGCAACCCGCAGATAACACCTTGTCGCTGGCCGCTGGACAAGCGCGTGGAAGTCCTGCAGGTCTTGCGCCAGGGCGACTTGAACGTGTTTTCCCCGGAGCTGCGCCAGCGGCACGGCTATGCTTGGATAGACATCAAGGACCAGAGCCCGGCCGTGAGCGCGGGATCGCATTGAGGCGGGCATCTGCGCTCAAGAGCTGAGGCGACCCCGGCGCCTTAAGGTTGCGTGAGCTCAGGGTCGGGGATTCTTGTCAGTGTCACTCGCCGGTGCGGTATCGAATACGTTCAGATGGTATCGGATGAGGGTCGCTCGGCCCTCGGCGCATAGTTTTGGATCAGGACAGACCTGATCGGAACGCTTGAAATCCCCGGTCAACACTTCTTGTGCTGCGCGCCCGCGGTTGTCCACGGCTGCAGGATGGTAGCTCCACAGAGCCGTCAGGCTGAGGGCATAGAGCAGTGCGATACCCATGCAGCATACATCCGCGCTGATGAGCTTGTGCCAGGGCCTCGTACGCGGAGGGTTCCAGCGGTCGAAGCCGTGATACAGGATCCATACGCAGCCCATGAATCCCAGTTGCGAATACAACACGTAGCGCGGTGCTTCAGAGGTGTCGACACCTGCCGAAGGCAGTCTCACCAATAAGGTGGACAGGATGAGCAGTACGGAGAAGACCATCAAGAACGCCGGGACGTAACTCTGCCTCCACAGACGCATGCGCAGATAAAGATAACCACAGACCGCATACAGGCAGATGACACCTGTCCCCACCAGCAGGTCCAAGGCCCGCCCCAGGCCATGTAGGTGCTTCACTAGGGCATCTGCGGGGACGATGCTGCTGGCGAAGCCAAGCAGTAGGTATTCCGCCACCGATCCCGGTTCCTGCAGTAACACGCCGGCGAAAGACTGGGTGACTGGACCTGGAGAGACCATGCCACCCGTCTTCCAATACACGAGTTCGCAGATGAGGGAGCAGAGCGCCAGCCAGCCAAGCAGGACGAGCTGTCGCTTTTCCGCGCGCCGCTCCATGAGCATGACGCCCGTAGGTACCAGCAAGAGACTTCCGATGAAGGCCGGACCGGTACCGGCGGCGAACAGCATGAGGCTGAAGGCCAGGGCCAGATTGAGTCCTGCTGTTTGCCATCGGCTGGTGCGCGATCTCAACCGGGTATCGAGCATGAGCCATAGCCAGACGAAGCACAGGACCGCGGCATAGCCCCCGAATGCTGTGAGGGCATAGACCAGATCGGCCCATTGGTTGAGGTTGAAGCCGAGCAGGGCGAGGGTCAGCAGTCCCAGGAGCGCGACCTTGGATGTGGGGTGTGCCGGTAGAGTGTTCACGAAGTGCCGCATGAGCAGCAACACGCTGAGGCTGAGTGCAGCAAGACCGAGCATGATCTCGAAGCGCATGTCGAGACCGAAGAAAGCGGCGTCCGCGAGGAACAACAGCTTGTAACCGGGGGTGCGGTGCTGGGAATGGGTCTCCCAGAGGGAGTAGGCATGGAACCTACCCGTGAAGTAGTCCTGGATCATCGGCATGAAATGCCATTGGTCCTGGATCAAGGCAGTGTTGCCCGTGCCCCATATGAATGCCAGCAGGTCGAGGCAGGGCAGGGCCGCGATCAATGCCACCAGCAACCAAGGGTTGCGGACAGAGGCGTTCCGAAGCTGGCCGATGGGTCGGGAGAGGGCGTTATACATATCGGGTTCCTGTTGCGCTGCCCGATGCCGTCTGAGCATTTTGCGCGTGGATTTTACGGGAATTCAGCCATCAAAGCCCATCTGGACGCCGATACGGGCGGTGGTTGCTGCGTATGCCCGCCGATGGGGCATCGGGGGTGCACCGGGTCCCGCCTGCCTGGGCAAAACGTGTAAAATTAGCCCCTTTTTGCGGCTTCCTCGGGGTTCCGCCCCGCTTTTGGACACAGGTCAGATGCAGGACTACCGCCTAAACCATCTCAAGCAGCTGGAAGCCGAGAGCATCCACATCATCCGTGAGGTGGCGGCCGAGTTCGAGCACCCGGTGATGATGTATTCCATCGGCAAGGACTCGTCGGTGATGCTGCGCCTGGCCGAGAAGGCCTTCCGGCCGGCCGACCTGCCTTTCCCCCTGCTGCACGTGGACACCACCTGGAAGTTCCGCGAGATGATCCGTTTCCGGGACGAGACCGCGAAGCGTCTCGGTTTCGAACTCATCGTGCACGTGAACCAGGAAGGGGTGAAGGCGGGCATCAATCCCTTCGACCACGGCAGCAAGAAATACACCGACATCATGAAGACGGAGGCGCTGAAGCAGGCTCTGTCCAAGCATGGCTTCGACGCCGCCTTCGGCGGCGCACGCCGCGACGAGGAGAAGTCCCGCGCCAAGGAGCGCGTCTACTCCTTCCGTGACAGCAACCACCGCTGGGACCCCAAGAACCAGCGACCGGAACTGTGGAGCCTCTACAACGGACGCATCAACAAGGGCGAGAGCATCCGCGTGTTCCCCCTGTCCAACTGGACTGAGCTGGACGTGTGGCAGTACGTGCACCTGGAGAAGATCCCGGTGGTACCGCTGTACTTCGCCAAGCCGCGGCCAGTGGTGGACCGGGACGGCGCGCTCATCATGGTGGACGACGAGCGAATGCGCTTTAACCCGGGCGAGCAGGCGCGCACCGAGACCGTGCGTTTCCGTACCCTGGGCTGTTATCCCCTGTCCGGTGCAGTGCGCTCCAGCGCGACCACGGTGCCGGAGATCATCCAGGAGATGCTGCTGACCCGCACCTCCGAGCGCCAGGGGCGCATGATCGATCACGATCAGGCCGGCTCCATGGAGCAGAAGAAGCGCGAGGGGTACTTCTGATGGCCGGCCAGCAGGAACTCATCCGCAGCGACATCGAAGCCTATCTGCGCCTGTACCAGCAGAAGGAACTGCTGCGCTTCATCACCTGCGGCAGCGTGGACGACGGCAAGAGCACGCTCATCGGCCGGCTCCTGTACGACACGGACATGATCTTCGACGACCACATGCAGGCCCTCGAGAAGGACAGCAAGAAGCACGGCACCACCGGCGACGAGGTGGACCTGGCGCTGCTGGTGGATGGCCTGCAAGTCGGAGCGGGAACAGGGTATCACCATCGACGTGGCCTACCGCTACTTCTCCACCGACAAACGCAAGTTCATCATCGCCGACACGCCGGGCCACGAGCAGTACACGCGCAACATGGCCACCGGCGCTTCCACCGCGAACCTGGCCGTGATCCTCATCGACGCGCGCAAGGGCGTGCTCACCCAGACCCGTCGCCACAGCTTCATCGTCTCGCTGCTCGGCATCCGCCACGCGGTGGTGGCCATCAACAAGATGGATCTGATGGGTTACGACAAGCAGGTGTACGACACATCGTGGCCGACTACACCGCGTTGGCCACCTCGCTGGAGTGCCGGATATCAGCTTCGTGCCGGTCTCGGCCTTGAAGGGCGAGAACGTGGTGCATCACGGTACCGGCATGTCCTGGTACGCCGGTCCAACCTTGCTCGAACTCCTGGAGTCCGTTGACGTCACGGGCGATATGAACTTCAAGGACCTGCGCCTGCCGGTGCAGTACGTGAACCGGCCGAACCTGGATTTCCGCGGCTACTGCGGCACCCTTGCGGCTGGCGTGCTGCGCCAAGGGCGATACGCTGATGGCGCTGCCCTCGCGGCGCGCGAGTCAGGTGACTTCCATCCTCGGCAGTGACGGTGAACTGGACAACGGCTTTCTCGCCCATGGCGGTGACCGTGACCCTGGCCGACGAGATCGACATCAGCCGCGGTGACGTGCTGGTGCACGGCGAGCGGGCACCCCATGTAGGCGCGAGTCTGGACGCCTGGCTCATCTGGATGGCGGATGCACCCATGCTGCCGGGCAAGCAATACCTGTTCAAGCTCAACGCCAAGACCGTGAGCGGCGTGGTGGAGAAGATCCATCACGTCGTGGATGTGAACACCCTGGAGAAGGATCTGGCCGATGAGATGAAGCTGAACCAGATCGCCCAGGTGCGGGTGAAGTTCAACGAGCCGGTGGCTTTCGATGCTTACGCCGCGTCGCGCGCTACCGGCGCCTTCATCGTGATCGATCGTCTCAGCAACGGTACGGTGGGCGCCGGCATGGTGCAGCCGTGCCGTGCAGCAGATGCTGCAGGACAAGTCCGAGAACGTGGTATGGCACGCCCACAAGGTGAGCCGCACTCAGCGCGCCAACCAGAAGGGTCAGCAGCCCTGCGTCGTCTGGCTCACGGGCCTGTCGGGCTCGGGCAAATCCACTATCGCCAACGCCCTGGAGCAGACCCTGTTCCTGGAGGGCTATCACTCCTATCTGCTGGACGGCGACAACGTGCGTCATGGGCTCAACAAGGATCTGGGGTTCACCGACGAGGCACGGGTGGAGAACATCCGCCGCATCGGCGAGGTGGCCCGGCTGTTCGTGGATGCGGGCGTGATCGTCATCACCGCGTTCATCTCGCCGTTCCGCGCCGACCGGCGCCTGGTGCGTGAACTGCTGGAGCAGGACGAGTTCATCGAGGTGTTCGTGGATACGCCCATCGAGGTGTGCGAACAGCGCGATCCCAAGGGGCTGTATCGCAAGGCGCGTGCCGGCGAGATCAAGAACTTCACCGGCATAGACGCTCCTTACGAGCCGCCGCAGTCGGCCGAACTCACGCTGCACTCCGACAAGGACAGCGTCGAGGAGTGCGTCTCCCAGGTCATAGGGCACCTGCGCCGGCAGGGCATACTCAAGCACAGTTGAATCGGATGCTGTCCATGTTCCGCAACCTGTTCGTACGTGATGAGCCGGGAGTGAGGCAAGTCCTGTTGCATCATCATCTTTTCAAGAACGCCGGCAGCACCATCGACTGGGCCCTGAAGGGTTCTTTCGGGCAGCGCTTCTACGATCACCGGGACGACCGTGATATGGTCCAGGGGGGCATGCCGTACGTGGAAGCATTCCTGGGACGTCGACGTAGGCTGCTGGCCCTCTCGAGTCATCACATGACCTTTGACCCGGATTTCAAGCCAGCGGAGATGATCTTCTGGCATATCTGCATGCTACGGGACCCGATCTCAAGAGCGCTTTCTGTCTATCGTTACGAGAAGTCCCAGCCCAATGGGAACTCCTTGGGGGCGAAGATGGCCAAGAAATTCGATATGCGCGAGTATTTCGAGTGGCGACTGAGCGACGAGAGCCCGCCTGTCCTGAGGAACTTCCATGCCCGGAACCTGTCGGGCCTGCGTGGCAAGCGGTATGAAATATTGGATGATGAGGTGTTCGAGACGGCGACATCCAGGACGATGCGTCCGCGGGTGCTGATCGGCCTCGTCGAGCGGTTCGACGAATCGATGGTCATGTTCGAGCATGCGCTACGCGAGCCTTTTGCCCGCATCGACCTCGCCCATGTGGTGCAGAACAAGAGCCGTGAACCGGTAGCCGATCCCGCGGAGGCGCTGAGGGAGGCGCTGGGTGATGCGCTGTATACGCGGCTGCGGGAGAAGAATGCGTTAGATATGCGGCTGTATGCCGACCAGTCACAGCGCTTCGATACGCGCATCGCGGCGATGAACGATTTTGACGAGCGTCTCACCGAATACAAGGCCCGTTGCGCGTGACCGCTGTGGCATCTACCGGACGACATCCATGAAATACAAAGGCATCATCCTCGCTGGCGGTTCCGGCACGCGGCTGCATCCGGTGACCCGCGCAGTGAGCAAGCAGCTCCTGCCGGTCTACGACAAGCCGATGATCTATTACCCGCTCACCACGCTGATGCTGGCGGGCATGCGCGAGATACTGCTGATCTCCACGCCTCAAGACCTGCCGCTGTTCCGCGGGCTCCTGGGTGACGGCTCCCAGTGGGGCATATCCTTGAGCTATGTGGTGCAACCGAGCCCAGACGGACTCGCCCAGGCTTTCATCCTGGGTGAAAAGTTCCTGGGCGATGATCACGCCTGCCTGGTGCTCGGCGACAACATCTTCTATGGACAGGGCTTCACTGAGCAGCTGCGTCGCGCAGCGCAGCGCGAGAAGGGCGCCACGGTGTTCGCCTATTACGTGAAGGATCCAGAGCGCTACGGTGTGGTGCACTTCGACAGACAGGGCAAGGCGCTCGGCATCGAGGAGAAACCCGCACAGCCTAAATCCAGCTATGCGGTCACCGGCCTCTATTTCTACGACAACAGCATCGTGGACGTGGCCAAGGCCCTCAAGCCCTCACCGCGCGGTGAGCTTGAGATCACCGACGTGAACTCGGTCTATCTCAAACGGGAAGCCCTGCACGTGGAGATCATGGGCCGCGGCGTCGCCTGGCTGGATACCGGCACTCACGAGTCGCTCCTGGAAGCTTCCAACTTCATCTCGACCATCGAGAACCGCCAGGGGCTCAAGGTGGCCTGCCCCGAAGAGGTGGCCTTCCGTCAGGGCTTCATAGACGGCGCCCAGGTGGAGCGCCTGGCCCAGCCCCTGGCGAAGACCGGCTACGGCCAGTACCTGCTCAAGGTGCTGCGTGAAGGGGCTGGGCACTGATGGAATTCCAGAAACTCGACATCCCGGATGTGATGCTGGTGAAGCCGAAGGTGTTCGGCGACGAGCGCGGCTATTTCTTCGAGATTTGGGAGGCGCGCAAGTTCACTGCCGCCGGCGTGCATGCGACCTTCGTGCAGGACAACTACAGCCGCTCGGTGCGCCACACTCTGCGTGGCCTGCATTACCAGATAAACCAGCCCCAGGGGAAACTGGTGCGCGTGACCCATGGCGAGGTGTTCGACGTGGCGGTGGACATGCGCAAGAGCTCGCCTACCTATGGCCGCTACATCAGCGCCATCCTATCTGCGGACAACAAGCAGCAGCTGTGGATACCGCCGGGCTTTGCCCACGGCTTCTATGTGCTATCGGAAGCCGCGGAATTCTTCTATAAGTGCACCGACTACTACGCGCCAGCGCACGAGCGCACCCTGCGCTGGGACGACCCCAAGCTCAGCATCCCCTGGCCCCTGGGAGATCTGCCGCCGATCCTCTCGCCCAAGGACCAGCAGGGCAAGGCTTTCGCCGACGCGGATTGCTTCCCGTGAAGGTGCTGATCACTGGCGCTGGCGGCCAAGTAGCCACCGCGTTATCCAGGCTAAAGCCCGCTGGCATCGATGCTCAGCTGCTCGGGCGAGCGGAGCTGGATATCGGCGACCGCGAGGCGGTGCTTCGCAGCCTCGCGACGCTGAAGCCAGATGTGGTGATCAATGCGGGCGCCTACACCGCCGTAGATAAAGCCGAGAGCGAGGCTGCGCTGGCGCGGCGCGTTAACGGCGAGGGCCCCGGACATCTGGCGGAAGCGGCCAAGCAACAGGGCGCGCGCCTGCTGCATATCTCCACGGATTTCGTGTTCGATGGCAGCCAGTCCCACCCCTATGCGCCGGATGCCGCACTGCGGCCTCTGGGTATATATGGTGAGAGCAAGCTCGAGGGTGAGCAACGGATCCAGCAGGTATTGGGTGGCAAGGCCCTGATCCTGCGCACCGCCTGGGTGTATGCCGCGGGCGGTCGCAACTTCGTGGCGACGATGCTCAGGCTGATGGGCGAACGCGGTCAGGTGCGGGTGGTGGCCGATCAAGTGGGGTCGCCCACCTGGGCCACATCTATCGCTGAAGCTCTATGGGTCGCAGTGCGTACGCCTGATTTCACTGGCGTCCACCACTGGACCGATGCGGGTGTGGCGAGCTGGTACGACTTCGCTGTGGCCATCGCGGAAGAATCCGCGATGCTCGGGCTGCTCAAGCAGCCGGCGACAGTGGAATCCATCACCACCGCCGACTTTCCGACCCCAGCCCGGCGGCCCGCATACAGCGTGCTGGACAGGAGTTCGATGGAGCGTGCATTGGGTATCAAGCCGGCCCACTGGCGGGTCAACCTGCGGAAGATGCTGAGGGAGTTGGGTAATGCGTAATGTGCTGATCACCGGCGGCGCGGGCTTCATCGGCGCCAATTTCGTGCATCACTGGGTGGCGAAACATCCCGCGGACCGTGTCACGGTACTGGATGCGCTCACCTATGCCGGTAGCCGGCTCAACCTCAAAGGCCTGGAAGGGAGGGGCGATTTCCGCTTCGTGCACGGTGATATCTGCGACGAGGCGCTCGTGAACCAGCTGATGCGCGAGCGCAGCATCGATACCCTGGTGCATTTCGCGGCGGAATCCCATGTGGACCGTTCCATCGACGGGCCGGACGCCTTCATCAATACCAACATCATCGGTACCCACGTGCTGCTGAAGGCCGCCAAGAGCGCCTGGCAGGGCAGCAAGGGCGAGTGCCGCTTCCACCACGTCTCCACCGACGAGGTGTTCGGCTCCCTGGGTCTCCAGGATCCAGCGTTCCACGAACATACGCCCTACGACCCGAGTTCGCCCTATTCGGCGAGTAAGGCCGCTTCGGATCATCTGGTGCGCGCCTACCACCGCACCTACTGGCTTGCCCGTGACCCTGACCAATTGCTCCAACAACTACGGCCCCTACCAGTTCCCGGAGAAACTCATCCCGGTGATCATCCTGAACGCGCTGGCCGGACGGCCCGATCCCGGTGTACGGCGACGGCAAGAACGTGCGCGACTGGCTGTTCGTGACGGATCACTGCAGCGCCATCGAGCGCGTCATCGCGCGGGGCAAGCTGGGCGAGACCTATAACGTCGGGGGCAACGGCGAGCGCACCAATATCGAGATCGTGCGCACCATCTGCAAGTTGCTCGACGAGCGGCGTCCGGATTCGGCCACCGCCCCCACGAGGGTCTGATCAAGTTCGTGCAGGATCGCCCCGGCCACGACCGGCGCTATGCCATCGACATCCGCCATATCCGCGGAGCTCGACTGGCAGCCGGCGGAGGATCTGGCCGGCGGGCTCGCCAAGACGGTGGATTGGTACCTCGCGAACCTGGATTGGTGTGAAGCGGTGGCGGGGCAGAAGACCGCTGCTGAGCGCCGTGGTCTCGGTGCAGCACCGACCAAGTGATCTTGGCTCCGCAGGCGGCGGCACCCAGTCGTATCAAGCCGAGTGCGTTCCGCCCCGGGTTATAATGCCCGCTCGTGTGCGGCAACCCGCATGCTCCTGATGCGATCTGGTGCCATGTCTACACCGTTTGGAGAAGAATAAGATGTCCCGGCCGGCTTACATAGAACTGGTGCTCTACAAGGGCATGTCGGATCTGAGCGCCGAGGCTTCGCGCGCTTATATCGGCTTCATCTGGTGGATACTCGAGCCCCTGCTCTACATGGTGGCGTTCTACGTGGCTTTCGGCCTCGGGATACGCGCCGGCGGAGCCCATATGTTGCTGTTCCTGCTGAGCGGACTGGTGCCGTGGAAATGGTTCTCCAGCTCCGTGCAGAGCGGTTCCACCATCATCCAGGCCAACAACGGCTTGATCCAGCAGGTATACCTGCCCAAATACATATTGCCGTGGATGGTGATGGTCACCAACGGTTTCAAGTTCCTGATCATCCTGGGACTGTTGATGTTGCTGGCTGGCTTCACTGAGGGTCCAGCCATGTCGTGGCTAGCACTGCCGGTGCTGGTGGTGGTGGAGATGATGCTGACCCTGGCGCTGGCTTCGTTGACTGCGGCACTGGTGCCGTTGCTGCCTGATCTCAGCCTCATCATAGATAACGGGCTCATCGTGCTCATGTTCGTCTCTGGTATCTTCACCGACGTCAGCCGCCTGCCACCCGTCATCAGGAACGTGCTCCAGTTCAACCCCATAGTGCCGATCATAAGCGGGTTCCATGACGTGTTCGTCAAGCAGGTATGGCCCGATTGGTGGAGCCTCGGCTGGGTCGCAGTGTTCTCGGTCGTCCTCTATGGATTCGCATACAGCTTGCTGAAGCGGTATGACCGTATCTACCCCAAGCTGATGATGCTCTGAGGCACGACATGAGCGGCGATACCATCATCGAACTCAAGAACGTAGGCGTGCGCTACCGGCGCAAAGCCGGCTTCATGCGCAGCAGTGCTTTCTGGGCGCTGCATGACGTGAGTTTTGATCTGCGTCACGGCGAGACCCTCGGGGTGATCGGCCGCAACGGGGCGGGCAAGAGTACCCTGCTGCGCCTCTTGGCCGGCATCCTCGCGCCCGACACCGGCGAAGTGATCCGCAAGACCGAGCGGGTCTCCCTGCTGGCCTTGCAGGCCGGGTTCATGCCCGCGCTCACCGGTCGGCAGAACGCTATCCTGAGCGGCATCCTGCTCGGCCTCAGCCGCAAGCAGGTGGAAGAACGCATGGACGAGATGGTGCGCTTCGCCGAACTGGAACAGTTCATAGATGAACCGCTGCGCACCTATTCTTCCGGTATGCGTGCGCGCCTCGGGTTCACGGTGGCGTTTCAGGCGGACCCAGACGTGCTGCTGGTGGATGAGGTACTCGGCACCGGGGATGCCAGCTTCAAGGAGAAATCTGCGGCTGCCATGCGTCAGAAGATCGCCTCGGACAAGACCGTTGTCATCGTCACTCACCAGCCCGAGACCATCATGGACCTGTGCAACCGCATGGCCTGGGTGCATAAAGGGGTCACGGTGGAAGTGGGGGAACCGAAGGCGGTGCTGGAGCACTATCATCAGAGCCTGCGCCCGGGGGCGCAGCATCCGTAAAACCCGTGCCGGAGGCGTCCCACCGGGACGCCGCATAGCCGATTAGGATAAAATTCAGCGGCTTGCGTGCTTCCTGTCCGGATGAACTCTTCGGGGAACCAGTCAGATGGCGGACGTCCATAACAGCCCGGTCTTGATCGTGTGCCTGTCCCGCCTGGGCGGACGCGCATGAAGATGTTGATGATCCTCGGTATGCATCGCAGCGGCACTTCCGTGCTGGCGGGCACTTGCGGCCTCTTGGGCGCCGACATGGGCGGCGAGATGATGTCCGCGCGCCAGGACAACGTCATGGGGTTCTGGGAGCACGACGAGATCGTGCGTATCCACGATGAGATGCTGGAGCGTCTGGGCTATGCCTGGGACGACGTGCGCGCCTTGCCGGACAAGTGGTGGACTTACGAAGTGATCCGGCCGCAGCGCCAGGCGCTGCTCGCGGTGCTCAAGCGCGATTTCTCCGGTTCTGAGCTCGGATGCGTCAAAGACCCGCGCCTGTGCCGCTTGTTACCCCTGTGGCTCGATCTTCTGCAGGAGCTCGGCTGGCAGGCGTGCTGCCTCATCGCCACCCGTGATCCGGGTGAGATCATCGGTTCCCTGAAGACGCGTAACGGGTTCTCCGCGGAGAAATCCGCGCTGCTGACGTTACGCCACATCCTGGAAGCGGAAGCGGGTAGTCGCTCCACTCCACGGGCTTTCGTGGATTATGCCGCGGTGTTGTCGGACTGGAAGGCTGCCCTCAAACCGGCCTGGCAGCGTCTCGGGCTCGCTTGGCCTACGCATGATGCAGGGCTCGATTCCGAAGCGGCACGCTTCATCCATAAGGAGCTGCGCCACGCCGGCAGTGGGGACAACCTGCCGCCGGGAGAGCTCGGCCGCATGTGCTCCGAGATATATAAGGTATTGCTGGCTGCGTCCAGCGGTGCTGATCCCGTGTCGGCCGTGGACCGGGCGCAGACAGCGCTCAATGGCATGGCTGCGGGATACGACAAGGTATTGGCCACCCTCTATGCGCAATTGCACGCCCAGGCGAAGCTGTTGGCGGACAAGGAACGTGAGATCAAGCACGTGGTGGAGGAGCGGGGTCTGCATGCCGGTCTCGCCCTGGCGCGCGCCCAGGAGATCGAATGGCAGCGCGGTGAACTGCACAACCTCGAGAGCCGAATCGATCAGATCCTCGTGTCCACTTCCTGGCAGGTCACACGGCCCCTGCGCTGGCTCGCTGCCCTGGTGCGCGGCATCCCGCGGATGCGGCATCTGAACCGAGGCATGTTCAGGTTGATCGCGCGCGACATCTATTACGGCATCCCCATGCCCATGCGGCTGCGCATCGGAATACGCCGCACGGCCTTGAAGGTGTTCGGTTTCGGCGCCATGGGTGGCGCAGACTATAAGACGCGAGCGGTGCGCGGTGCGCCGGTGGATAAGAAGGCGCCGGCAGCAGCCCTGGCCGCGCCTGGAGAGGCTCTCGTCCTGGTGGAAACTGCCGATCCCCAGGTCTCGGTGATCATCCCCGTCTACAACAACATCGCCCATACCCTGCACTGCTTGAGATCCATCGCTCAGGTCGGTGCGAAGACACCCTTCGAAGTCATCGTGGTGGACGACTGCTCATCTGACGAGACTCAGGCGGTACTGGCCCGCTGCCAGGGTGTACGGGTGGTGAAGAACGCCAAGAACCTTGGCTTCATCGGTGCCTGCAACGCCGGCGCTGCGGCGGCCCGCGGCCGCTATGTGTACTTCCTCAACAACGACACCCAGATGTTGCCCGGCTGGCTCGACGAATTGCATGCCACCTTCACCGAGGTGCCTGAAGCGGGTCTCGTGGGTTCCAAGCTCGTGTATCCCGATGGCCGCTTGCAGGAAGCCGGTGGCATCGTGTGGCGTGACGGCTCGGCCTGGAACTACGGCCGGCTCGACGATCCGGATAAGCCCGAGTACAACTATCGACGCGACGTGGACTACTGCTCCGGCGCCAGCATCATGCTGCCCCGGGAGCTATTCCAGTCACTGGGCGGTTTCGACGCGCATTACGCACCGGCCTATTGCGAAGACACGGACATCGCTTTCCAGGTGAAGAAGCGCGGCCTGCGCGTGCTCTATCAACCTCTGTCGGTGGTAGTGCATTACGAGGGTGTAACTTCGGGTACCGATCTTGGTTCCGGCGTGAAGCAGTACCAGGTGGTCAACCAGAAGAAGTTCTACGAGCGCTGGAAGACGACACTGGCCGGACACCGCCCTAACGGCATCGAACCCCTGCTGGAGAAGGATCGCGGTGTCACACGTCGCATCCTGGTGATAGACGCCAACACGCCCCGTCCCGATCACGATGCGGGCTCTTTGCTCAAGTTCTATCACCTCAAGCTGCTGCAGTCCTTGGGCTATAAGGTGACTTTCGTGCCGGACAATATCCTGCACGACGGGGAATACACTCGTGACCTGCAGCGCTTGGGCATCGAATGCATATATGAGCCCCATTGCCTGTCTGTGAAACATTTCATCACCGCCCATGCCGCGGAATATCAGCTTGCGATGTTGTGTCGTCCCTACGTGGCGATCCGTCACATGCAGCTGCTGCGGCTCATCACTCCTGCCATACGCATCATCTACGACACCGTGGACCTGCATTACTTGCGGGAGCGGCGCCAGGCTGAAGTGGAGAAGAACCCGCTGATGGCGGAACGTGCGGAGCGCACACGTCTGGATGAACTGAAGCTCATACGCGAAGCGGATGCGACCATCGTGGTGAGCCCGGTGGAGAAGGAATTGCTGGCGCGGGAAGTCGCACGCGCCAACGTACACGTGGTGCAGCTCGTCATCCCCGAGGAGCCGAAAGGCCCCGATTTCGCCGCCCGCCGTGACATCCTGTTCATCGGCGGCTATCAGCACACACCGAACGTGGAAGCAGTGCTGTACTTCATCCGGGAGATACTGCCGGCGCTACGCCAGCGAGTACCCGATCTGCGTTTCCTGGTGATCGGTTCCAGGCCGCCGGCGGAGATACAGGCATTGGCTTCGGAGCATGTCCAGATACTGGGTTTCCAGAAGGACATCACCCCATATTTCGATGCCTGCCGCGTGATGGTGGCGCCATTGCGCTTCGGGGCCGGCATCAAGGGCAAGCTGGGCACGAGCTTCAGTTACGGCTTGCCGGTAGTGGCTACCAGCATCGCAGCCGAGGGTATGTATCTCGAGCATGGGCGGGAAGTGCTGATCGCGGATGCGCCACAGGAATTCGTGGATGCAGTGGTGCGTCTGTACACCGATCCGGAACTGTGGCTGCGGATGTCGGATGCTGGCCGGCGCCTCGTGCGTGAACGCTATTCTCCGGCAGTGATCCGTAGCGGGCTCGAGGGCGTGATCAAGTCCATGGATGGGCGCGGTGCTGTAGACGAGGCAGCAGGCTGACGACCGTGCCGGGCGCGATGGCCGGCGATATAACTTATTTACTCTTGCTAGTCATCTTCACGTGTGACGGTTTCTCCAGCAGCGGTGAGAGTGACCGTTGCCAGTGGCCGTCCGTGGACACGAATCCGCAACGCTCATAGAAATCGCGGCATAGCATGTTGAGCTCGGTGTCGACCAGTTCCGCATCCACGCTCGTCGCTTTGTCCTTGGACAGGACCCGGAGGATCTCCGCTACAACGGCGACCTCCACGTCCATGCCGGCCACCCGGCAGCTCATGACGAATTGCACGATGTGCGCATCTTTCAGTATGACCACCCCCACGATCCCGTAAGCCGTGAAGCGGTCCTCCACCTCGAACACGTAGAACTTGGTGCCGGAGGCGAAGGCCTTCGTGCATTCCGCCTGGGTCCAGCGCTTCCCGTTGGTGTTGAACTGGTTGGTCTTGTTTATGAGTTCCAGTGCTCTGGGGAAACCCGGGTGATCGACCCCGTCCAGTTGCCTCAGGGTGACATGCAATGAAAGCGAAGCTAGGAAGTCCTCCCGCGACAGCTGCTGGCGCTGAGTCTCGCGCTCGATCTGCGCCTGCACCATCCCGGTGCGGCTGGCGGACTCGGTAGTGATGTTCGCTACCTGGGTCTCAGCCGACCATAGCAATATCCTGCGCCAGACGTAGGGGTTCGGGCCCAACACGCGTACGCCGGGGAAAGCCTTCTTGATGCTCGCGCGCTCGACCGGATTGTCGTCGATGAACAGGACGTTCTTGGGCAGCAGGTTGGTCTCCCGCAGGATCTGCTCGAAGTTCTCTGCCTTAGGGCGCCAATTGATCTTGCGCGTGACGAAGTCTTCGAACTTGAGTTTTTTGGCGAGGAGCGTATCCCAGAGTTCCTTGATGCGGTTCTCGTCGTTCTTGCTGACGATGGCGAGCAGTATCCCGCGACGTTTCAGGTAACGGAGAGCCTCGATCACACCGAGAGGCCAGCCGGCGAGCACCGTCTCGGAAGGTTCGGAATCTTCAGCCACGACGCCACGCCAGAGGGTGTCATCGATATCCACCACGACCAGTTTGACCATGTCTATCTGCCGGACGGTCCGATACATCGCCAGCATCTCGTACCACATGTACTGCGTGTAAGCCTGGAGACGTGTCGGATAGATCTTGTTCGCTTCCACCACGCGCTCCAGGCGATTCTGGTCATGCTGGAAGTCCGAATTGGAAAGCGCTGCACCGTGGTTGAGGTGGACCAGCACGTCGTCCTGGAACTGGCGGCGCCCGAAGGTCGCGATCACCTGATCCATGTCGAATAAGTAGGCGTTGTTGTAGTGAGTGAGCTCTTCGGCAAGCACTTGATTGAGCCGTTCGACGAAATACACGAAGTTCCGCAGGTCATAGCGCGGCAGGAGTCGCCCCATGGGGTTCTGCTGCGGCAAGATGAAATTGCAGACGAACGACAGCATGCCGTGCTCTTTATTCCAGCGCAGCGCCGCGGGCAGGAATTGCCTCAGCCGTTGCGTGGCTTCTTCGAAGAGCTTCTCGTAAGCCGCGACATCCTGGATCTCCCTATCCAGGGATTGGTAGTGGAGGTTATCCGGCAATACCGAGCGCAGTGGCAGCTGGATGACCTGGAAGTCGTACTCTTCCGCAGGTTTGGGCGGATCCTTAGGGAGCTGCGTGGCATTGTTGAACAGGAAGAAGTCGCCGGCACAGCCGGGTTTCGCGGCTTTGAACACGTTCGGCCAGCTCGATGCCAAGCACGAACCGACGACGATGACGCGGTTCAGGGGAGTAGGCGTGACCGCCAGATCCTGGGGAATGCGGTAGGTCTCGTCGGGGATTTTGACGTCCATTCAAATCTCGGTTCTGAAAGAGGTTGCTGGGCTGAATGTGAGGCGGCGGCGACCGGCCGAAGTGGTGTAATTGCGGGTCAGGCACCCTATAATCGCGCTTAATCTAATATGACGACTCACTCCTGTAAAGGCGACTCGCAGCGGGTGATCAGGGGCCTGATTCTCTCGTGAAACCTCGCGCAAGCGACCCGATCGGACGAGTTCCTGCGGTCACGGCGGTGACGGTCAATTACAACGCTGGCCAGGGCTTGTGTGACTTGGTGACACTCCTGGCTCTCGATCCATGCATGGCAGGCGTCGTGGTGGTGGACAATGCTTCGTCTGACGGCAGCCTGGCGTTCCTCGCGGACGAGACGCGCGATCCGCGCGTGCGATGCATCGAGAACGATACGAACCGCGGGTTCGCTGCCGGCTGCAACCAAGGCGCCGCCCTCAACGACACGCCCTATATCCTCTTCATCAATCCCGATTGCCGGATACAGAGCGATGCCCTGGCGCGTCTCGTGGCGCTCATGCAGGCGCGACCTGATGTCGGCATGGTGGGACCGCTGATCCTGAATGCCGATGGCAGCGAGCAGCGAGGTTGTCGGCGTTATCTGCCGAGCCCACGCCGGGCCCTGATGCGGGTGCTGGGTCTCGGTGGCGTGGACGCGAACGGACGGGTCGCGGGGTTCGATCTCACCGGCACGCCTTTACCGCCGGAGCCTGCTGAAGTGGAGGCCATCTCCGGTGCCTGCATGCTCGTGAGACGCGAGGTCTTCGCTCGCCTCGGCGGGTGGGACGAAGGCTACTTCCTGCACTGCGAAGACCTCGACATCTGCATGCGCTTCGGCCGTGACGGCCAGAAGATCGTATTCGTGCCGGACGCCATCGTGACCCACGTGCAGGGCGTGTCCAGTCGCGGGCGTAACGTGTTCGTGCTATGGCATAAGCACCGGGGCATGTGGCGCTATTACACAAAGTTCCAGCGGGCTGCGAGTCCCGTGTGGCTCACGATCCTGGTGTGGGCGGGTATCTGGTCTCGGTTCCTGTTCTTGCTGCCCAGTGCATGGCTGGCTTCCATGGTACGGCGCTAAGCCCATGGATATCGTAGCTCTGTCCGCGCCATTCGTTGCCCTGATAGTGAGCGCTGCCTGCTGCGTGCTGCTCAGCCGTTACCGCGGGAGCTGGGCATTGCTGGATATGCCCAATGACCGTTCCCTGCATGCCGTCGCCACACCTCGTTCCGGTGGTCTCGGCATACTCGCCGGCTTATTGGCAGGATGTGTGATCGCATCCGGGGCCTTGTCCATTCCGGATCGTATGTGGGCGTTGGCGGCGCTCTGCCTGGTGGCGGGGGTGTCTTTCGCCGACGACGTGTATCGGCTCCCGCCTTTCGTGCGACTTCTGGTGCAAGTAGTCGCGGCTGTGATACTGGTGTTCCCAGCGGCATACGCACTTAGGGCCTTGGTGTTGCCCGGTATCGTCTGGTATCCGCCAGCATGGGTCTTTGAAGCGTTCAGCCTGCTGTTCATCGTTTGGATGGTGAATCTATACAACTTCATGGATGGCATGGACGGGTTCGCGGGCGGCATGACCTGCATCGGTTTCGCAACGCTGGCACTGCTCGGCGTCCTTGCGGGCGCGCCTGCGTATGCGCTGGCCGCACTCATGGTGAGTCTGGCCGCCGTAGGATTCCTGCCGTTCAACTTCCCACCCGCGAAACTGTTCATGGGTGATGTGGGCTCCGGGAGCCTCGGTCTTCTCGCGGCACTGTTCCTGCTGTGGGCGGACCGGGCAGGGCTCTTCCCCCTGTGGCTGGGTGCGCTGGTGTTCTCGCCATTCATCGTGGACGCTACCTGGACCGTGATCCGGCGCACTCTGCGCGGGCAGAAGCCCTGGCAAGCTCATCGTGAGCACTTCTACCAACGCCTGGTGCGCCTGGGTTGGGGGCATAGGCGCACGGTGCTGTGGAGCTATGCTCTTATGTTAAAATGCAGCTTGCTAGCAGTGGCCTGCTTTTGGTTCACTGCTATCGGGGTTCAGGGGTTATTGTTGGTGCTGATGGCAGCGGTCTATGCGTCGCTCATCGCGGGTATCAACGCCTTGGAGCGCGGGTCTCCGTCACGCTGAAATTCTGGAAGGAACATGGACGCTAAAGCAGAAGGATGGCTGATGTTGCGCAGCCGTTGGACGGTGTTCCTGCATGATCTGTTGTGGATACCGCTCGCGGTGCTGCTCGCCTATTGGATCCGCTTCAACCTGACTCCCATCCCGCACATGTACTTCAGTGGCATGCTGCTGATCGTGTGCCTAGCCGTGCCGTTCCACGCCCTCACTCTCTGGCTGTTCGGCTGTTACCGTGGCATCTGGCGCTACGCCTCCATCCCCGATCTGATGCGTATCCTGAAGGCCGTGGTCCTCGGTGCCTTGGCTACCTTCCTGGGTGCGTTCCTGTTCGAGCGTCTCGAAGGTGTGCCGCGGTCGGTGCTGGTGCTCTATCCCATCCTACTGACTCTGGGTCTCGGCAGCAGCCGGCTGATCTACCGCATATTCAAGGACCGCTGGGCTAACTTCGGCACGGTGCAGACAGAACGCGCCTTGGTAGTGGGCGCTGGCCGCGCGGGCGAACTGCTGATACGCGACCTGCGGCGCCACGGTCCGTTCCTGCCGGTGGCCCTGGTCGACGACGATTCCAGCAAGCAAGGCCACGAAGTGCAGGGCGTGCGCGTACGCGGACGCCTGAGTGACATCTCCAAGTTAGTGCGCGCCTTCGACATCAACATCGTGCTCATCGCGATGCCGTCTGCCTCGCGCAAGACTATGGATATGGTGGTGCAGGTGTGCAACGAAGCACAGGTATCTTGCCGCACTCTGCCAGCGCTTTCGGAACTTGCTGACGGGCGCGTCGAAGTATCGCGCTTGCGCCCGGTGACGGTGGAAGACTTGTTGGGTCGCGACCCGGTAGTGCTGGACAGTCGCGCCATCTCAGAGTTCCTGCGCGGCAAGCGGGTGCTGGTCACGGGTGGCGGTGGTTCCATCGGTTCTGAGCTGTGCCGCCAGATCAGCAGGCATGAGCCCGCATTGCTGGCCGTGATGGATAACAGCGAGTACAACCTCTACCTCATAGACCAGGAACTCTCCAGCATCGCACCTTCCATGGTGTTCACCAGCGCGTTGGGCAACATCCAGGATGCCACTGCGGTGGAGAACCTGTTCACCCAGGTCAAACCCGAAGTCATCTTCCATGCCGCCGCCTACAAGCATGTGCCCATCGTAGAAGACAATGTGGTCGAGGGCATACGCAACAATATCTTCGGCACCCGGGTGGTCGCGGACGCGGCCTTGCGCCATGGCGTGGAGAAGTTCGTACTGATCTCTACCGACAAGACGGTGAACCCCACCAACGTGATGGGCACCACCAAGCGCGTCGCCGAACTGTATTGCCAGGCGCTGAACCGGGAAGAGGGAACGCATTTCATCACCACCCGTTTCGGCAACGTGCTGGCGTCCTGCGGTTCCGTGGTGCCGCTGTTCGAGCGCCAGATCGCCGCTGGCGGTCCTGTGACCGTCACGGATCCGGACATCACCCGCTACTTCATGACCATCCATGAGGCTGCGAGCCTGATCATGCAGGCGGGCGCCATCGGCCGCGGCGGCGAGATCTTCGTGCTCGACATGGGTGAGCCGGTGCGCATCCGCGACCTGGCCGAGAAGCTCATCCAGCTCTCAGGCCTGCGACCCTACCAGGACATCCAGATCGTCTATACCGGCCTGCGGCCGGGCGAGAAGATGCACGAGGAACTGTTCTATACCCGCGAGGAGCTGCAGGGGACCACTCACCCGAAGCTGCTGCTCGCGAGCTCCATCCCCGCGAATCTCACTAACATGCATGCGGACATCGGCATGTTGTATGACGCGGTGGGTAAGGGCGACCCGGAACGTGCCAAGGGCCTCTTGCGGTCACTGGTGCCGGAGTTCACCCCGCAGATCCAGACGGACGCTGATCCGCGCCTGGGCAAAGCGAACTTGCGCCTGGTGAAGTGAGGCGGCGCGGCCCTAAGCGCTGCTCGGCCCCGGTTTATAATCCCTCTCTGCCAGCGTGCGCCGTGGCGCAGGGCGCGCTGCGGTCTGCCACCAGAACAATGAAGACTTCATCCGCATGACAAGCACCCTCACCCGCAAGCAGGTCCCGCATCCGCGCGCGGCTGCCGCCTTCAAGGCTTATGACATACGTGGTCGCGTGCCCGAGGAGCTGGATGCGGAGGTAGCCTACGCCATCGGGCGCGTCTATGTGGAACTGACGGCAGCCAAGCGCGTAGTGGTGGGCCGCGACGTGCGCTTGAGCAGCCCCGGGCTCGCCCGCGCGCTGGCCGAAGGGCTCATGGATGCCGGCGCTGATGTCTACGACATCGGCCTCTGCGGCACCGAAGAAGTGTATTTCGCCGTGTTCCACCGGGGCATGGACGGCGGCATCATGGTCACCGCCAGCCATAACCCCATGGGTTACAACGGCATGAAACTGGTACGCGAGGATGCGAAGCCCGTGAGCGGCGACAGCGGCCTCGATGAGATCAAGGCCCGTATCGCAGGAGGCAACGGGACCTGGCGCGAGCCGGCCCGCCGGGGCAAGCTTCATGCCCTCGACACCCGCCGCGACTACGTGCGCCACCTCATGGGCTACGTGGACAAGGCGAACTTGAAGCCCCTGCGCATCGTCTGCAATGCCGGCAACGGCGCCGCAGGCCCAGTGATCGATGCTCTCGAACACGAGCTGCCGTTCCAGTTCATCAAGCTGCAGCATGAGCCGGATGGCCGTTTCCCCAACGGCATCCCCAACCCCCTGCTGCCGGAGAACCGCACCGTGACCGCGGCAGCGGTGCGTGAGCATGGCGCCGACTTCGGCATCGCCTGGGACGGGGACTTCGATCGCTGCTTCCTCTTCGACGGCCAGGGTGGCTTCGTGGAGGGCTATTACATGGTGGGCCTCCTGGCCCAGACGCTCTTGGCACGGCATCCGGGCGCGCGGATAGTGCACGACCCGCGTCTCACCTGGAACACCATCGCGACCGTGCGGGCCGCCGGCGGTGTACCGGTGGAGAGCAAGACCGGCCATGCCTTCATCAAGGAGCGCATGCGCCGGGAAGACGCTCTCTACGGCGGCGAGATGAGCGCGCACCACTATTTCAAGGAATTCCGTTATTGCGACAGTGGCATGATTCCCTGGCTCCTGGCCGCGCAGCTGATATCCGTGAGCGGCCGCGGTCTCGCTGAACTGGTAGGTGCCCAGCAGGTAGCCTTCCCAGTAAGCGGCGAGATCAACCGCACAGTCGGGGATCCGGATGCGGTGCTGGCAGCGGTGGAGTCGGCTTATCTACCCGGCGCCCTGAAGGTGGCCCGGATAGACGGGCTGGGTCTGGAATTCGCCGATTGGCGTTTCAACCTGCGCAAATCCAACACTGAGCCTGTATTGCGCCTCAATGTCGAGTCTCGGGGCGATGCGGCGCTGATGCACGCCAAGACCGCGGAGCTCCTGGCGCTCATGGATGGCAGTGGTCGGCCCGGCAAAGATTGAAGCTGTCGTGACAGCGCGTTAACCTGCACCCATGAGAAAACTATGTTAGTCCCCGTCATCATCTCTGGCGGCGCCGGCACCCGGCTCTGGCCGGTGTCCCGGGAAGCCCGCCCCAAACCTTTCATGCAAGTGAAGGATGGCATGACCCTGTTGCAGAGTACGCTGCTGCGCTCGGCAGCAGTGGCCGATGCGGGCGAGATCATACTGGTGACGAACCGTGATTATTATTTCCAGAGCCGTGAACAGCTGGAAGGCTTGGAGGCCCGCCTCGGCGGCGCCAAAGGCAGCTTCCTGCTGGAACCGGTCGGTCGCAACACCACCGCGGCCATCGCCATGAGCGCTTTCGCCGCCGCCGAGCGCCATGGACCCGGGACCCTGCTCCTGGTGCTGCCGGCGGACCACCTGGTGGAAGATCAGCCGGCTTTCGAGCAGGCTGTCGCCGCCGCGCGGCCCGCGGCCGAGGCAGGTGACTTCGTCACCTTCGGCATCATGCCCACGGGCCCCGAGACAGGTTACGGATATATAGAGTGCGCCGGGGCCTGGAAGCAGGGCGTGGTGGGCGCTGTCAAACGCTTCGTGGAGAAACCCGATTTCGAGAAGGCCAAGGCCTTCATAGAATCCGGCAGTTACTTGTGGAACTCCGGCATGTTTTGCTTCCGGGCCGACGCCATCTTGGCGGGCATAGAGCGCCACGCCCCTGAGATATTCCAGAAGACAAAAGAGTCCTGGCAGTTGAGCCGTGGCACGGGCGTTGCCGACGCGGTGGACATCGAGGATGAAGTGTTCTCGAAGGTGCCGGCCATCTCCATCGACTATGCGGTGATGGAGAAGGCGGATAACGTCAAGGTTATCCCCAGCGATTTCGCCTGGAGCGACATCGGTTCCTGGCGCTCCATCAGCGAGCTGGTGCCTCCGGATAGGCACGGCAACAAAGTGGTAGGCGAAGCGGTGCTGGTGGAATCCAGCAACACCTATATACAGGGCGAAGGCCGCATGATCGCCGCAGTGGGCGTCGAGAACCTGATCGTGGTGGACACCCCTGATGCGCTCCTAGTGGGCCACAGGGACAAGATGCAACTGGTCAAGGACGTGGTGGAGCGCCTGCGGATAGACGGCCACGAATCCGCCAAATGGCACCGCACTGTGCACCGCCCCTGGGGCACCTACACAGTGTTGGAGGAAGGGCCTCACTTCAAGATGAAGAGTATCGTGGTGAAACCCGGGGCCTCCCTGTCCCTACAGTTGCATAAGCACCGCAGCGAGCATTGGGTGGTCATCTCCGGCACCGCTGTGGTGGTGAACGGCGAGCAGAGCCTCACTCTCCACAAAGACCAGTCCACCTATATACCTGCGGGCCACAAGCATCGCTTGAGCAACCCCGGGGACGTGGACCTCCTGATCATCGAGGTGCAGACCGGGGATTACCTGGGCGAGGATGACATCGTGCGCTTCGACGACAAATACGGGCGCTGAGCCGCGTTATCCTTAGATAACATGAACGGACGGGTATACATCAAGACTTTCGGTTGCCAGATGAACGAGTACGACTCTGCCAAGATGGCGGAAGTGCTTGCAGCCTCCCATGGCTATGTATCGGTGGAGCAGCCGGAGCAAGCAGACCTGTTGCTACTCAACACCTGCTCGGTGCGTGAGAAGGCTCAGGAGAAGGTGTTCGCCCAGTTGGGTCTGTGGCGCGTGCTCAAGGACGCGCATCCGGGTCTCGTGATCGGCGTCGGCGGTTGCGTGGCGAGCCAGGAGGGAGCCGGCATCGTGCGGCGCGCGCCGCAAGTGGATCTGGTGTTCGGTCCCCAGACCCTGCACCGGCTGCCCGAGATGCTGGAGGAGACCCGTCGCACTCATAAGCCCGTTGTGGACGTGTCCTTCCCGGAGATAGAGAAATTCGATCGGCTGCCGCCGCCCCGTGCCGAAGGCGCCACCGCCTTCGTCTCCATCATGGAGGGTTGCAGCAAGTACTGCACGTTCTGCGTGGTGCCCTATACCCGCGGCGAAGAGGTCAACCGCCCCTTCGATGACGTGATCGCCGAGGTCGCGGAATTGGCGGAGCAGGGCGTGAAGGAAGTGACGCTGCTGGGCCAGAACGTGAATGCCTATCGTGGTCCCATGCACGATGAGCGCGTCGCGGACCTAGCGTCCCTCGTGGAATATGTGGCGGCCATCGACGGCATCGAGCGCATACGCTTCACCACCTCCCACCCCCTGGAGTTCTCCGATCGTCTGATCGAGGTCTTCGCCTCTACCCCGAAGCTCGCCAACTATCTGCACCTGCCGGTGCAGAGCGGCTCGGACCGTATCCTTGCCGCCATGAAGCGCGGCCATACGGTATTGGAGTACAAGGCCAAGATCCGCCGCCTGCGAGAGGTGAGGCCCGACATCAGCCTCTCCTCGGATTTCATCGTGGGTTTCCCTGGTGAGACGGAGCGGGATTTCGAGGACAGCCTGAAACTGATCGAGGAGATCCGTTTCGATCAGTCTTTCAGTTTCATCTACAGCCGCCGCCCCGGCACCCCTGCGGCAGGCTATGCGGACGAGGTGGATCATAAAGAGAAGGTGAGGCGGCTGGAGATATTGCAGGCCCGCATCCAGGCTCATAACCAGGCCTACATGCAGGCGCGAGTGGGCAGTCGCCAACGGGTGCTGGTGGAGCGGATCTCGGAACGGGATGCGCGAGAAGTGGCCGGCAAGACCGAGTGCAATCGCTGGGTGAACTTCCCCGGCGATACGCGTCTCATCGGGCACTTCATGGACGTGACCGTCACCCAGGCCATGACTAACTCCTATCGTGGCTGCCTGACGGACAGCGCGGCATCATCTAAGGCAGCGGCATCGGCCGCTGTGGACTGAAAAAAGTGTCTACACTTGATCTGCCCGCCACCGTGGATTTCGTGCTGGAACCGGCGGACAACGCGCGCCTCGCCAATCTATGTGGCCAGTTCGATGAGCACCTGCGTCAGTTGGAACAGCGCTTAGGCATCGAGATCAACAACAACGGCAACCGTTTCCGGGTGATCGGCCCCACCGACACGGCACGAGCCGCTGCCGAACTGCTCAAGGAGCTTTATATCGCGACGGCTACGGAGCGCATCAGCAAGGAGACAGTGCACGTGAGCCTCCAGCAGGCGGACCTCACGGCACGGGTAGCGAGTGCCCCTGCCGAGGATGGCAGTACGGAAGTGGCTATCGACACCAAGCAGGGGCGCATCCGCGGCCGCGGGCCCAACCAGCGCCGCTATCTGCAGAACATCATGGGCCACGATCTCAACTTCGGTATCGGCCCTGCCGGTACCGGCAAGACTTATCTTGCCGTGGCGAGCGCGGTCACCGCCTTGAACAGAGACGAAGTGCGTCGGCTGGTGCTGGTGCGCCCAGCCGTGGAAGCGGGGGAGCGCTTAGGCTTTTTGCCGGGAGATCTCGCTCAGAAGGTGGACCCTTATCTCAGACCCATCTATGACGCCCTCTACGAGATGCTGGGTTTCGAGCGGGTGACCCGTCTCATGGAGAGAGGGGTCATCGAGGTGGCGCCGCTCGCTTTCATGCGCGGGCGTACTCTGAATGAAGCCTTCATCATCCTGGACGAGGCCCAGAACACCACTATCGAACAGATGAAGATGTTCTTGACCCGCATCGGTTTCGGTTCCCGTACGGTGGTGACCGGCGACATCACCCAGGTGGATCTGCCGCGGGTGCAACGCTCGGGCTTGAGAGACGCAGTGGAGCTCCTGCGCGACATGCCTGGCGTGAGCTTCACCTTCTTCACCGCTGCCGACGTGGTGCGACATCCCCTGGTGCAACGCATCGTCACCGCTTATGAGCGGCGCGATGGGGAGTGAGGGTCTGGATCTGAGTGTCGAGAACGTGAGCCGCGAGCCTGGAGTGCCGGGTGAGGCGGACCTGCGCCGCTGGGCCGAGGCTGCTCTGGCGGGGAGACGGGGGGCAGCCGAACTCGCCATCCGCATCGTGGACGAGGCGGAGGGCGCCGAGCTGAACGCCACCTACAGGCACAAGCAGGGAGCTACCAATGTGCTGTCTTTCCCGGCAGAGCTGCCCGCCGGGGTGCCGCTGCCGGTGCTCGGAGACCTCGTGATCTGCGCCCCCGTGGTGGTGCGGGAAGCCCGGGAGCAGGGTAAGCCAGCGGAAGCCCATTGGGCCCATCTCGTGGTGCACGGCTGCCTGCACCTCCTGGATTTCGACCATCAGGATGAGTCCCAAGCGGCGGTGATGGAGTCCCTGGAACGCTCTATCCTGGCGGGCATGGGCTATCCGGACCCTTATATACCGCGCTGACCGCGACGCGCTTTTACTGGGGCTCCCCCAACCGGTACACTGCCTCTTCGATACCCTCGATGGCTGTTTGATGCCCAACGATCCGCACAGTAGTCGCGGCCCCGGCCTGCGTGCCTGGTTCGAGCGACTGAGTCAGGCCTTGAGCGGCGAACCCAGGGACCGGGAAGAGCTCCTGGAACTGCTGAACGACGCCCACGAGCGCAACCTGTTCGATGCCGACGCCCAGACCATGCTGGAGGGCGTGCTGCAGGTATCGGACATGCAGGTGCGGGACGTGATGATCCCCCGCGCCCAGATGGTGGCCCTGGAGAAGGATGCCACCCTGGAGGAGGCCCTCGGCGGTGGTGAGCGAATCCGGTCACTCGCGCTTCCCGGTGGTGGGCGAGAACCGCGATGAGGTCATCGGTATCGTGCTGGCCAAGGACCTGCTCAACCACTTCGTGGAGGACGGGGACGCGGCGTTCAACATCCGCGAGTACCTGCGCCCCGCGCCCTTCGTGCCGGAAAGTATGCGGCTCAACGTGCTGCTGAAGAAGTTCCGCGCCAGCCGCAACCACATGGCCATCGTGGCGGATGAGTATGGCGGCGTGGCCGGTCTCGTGACCATCGAGGACGTGCTTGAGCAGATCGTCGGCGACATCGACGACGAGTATGACGTTGACGACGAGGCCCGCATCCTCAAACACACCGATACCCGCTATACCGTCAAGGCGCTCACGCCGGTGGAAGACTTCAACGAATACTTCGGCACCCGCTTCAGCGACGAGGAGTTCGAGACCGTGGGTGGCCTCGTGACCCATGCCTTCGGCCACCTGCCGAAACGCGGCGAGAAGACCGAGTTCGGCGATTTCCGCTTCAAGGTGCTGCGGGCCGATAGCCGTCGGCTGCATCTCCTGGAATTGTTGCGTAAGACGCCCGCGTCCACCAGCACTCCTTCCAAGTCCGCATGAACACCGCGCTGCAGGCCATCCGCCGGGCTTACGCGGTGGCGGCCGCGCTGCGCGCTGGTATCCACGGCGATATCGCAGCGGCAGCCTTGGGCGCTCTCCTGGTGCTGGCCTTCGCTCCCTACGGTTGTTATCCCCTGGCGGTGCTCTCGCCCGCGGGGCTCTTGTGGCTCATCGCACCTTTGGACTGGCGGAGGGCAGCCCTGCGCGGCTTCCTGTTCGCTTTCGCCGAGTTCCTCTGCGGCGTGCATTGGATATATATAAGCCTGCACGGTCTAGGCGGCGTCTCGGCACCCGTGGCGGTGCTGATGCTGCTCATCCTGGTGGCCATCATGGCCTGCTATGCCGCAGCTGCCTGCGGCTTCACGGTCGCTTTTGCGCCAGCGACAGGGTGTCGCCGCCAGTTGCTGCTGTTCCCAGCCGCCTGGACCTTGATGGAGTGGGTGCGGGGCTGGTTCCTCACCGGTTTCCCTTGGCTGAACCTGGGATACAGCCAGGTGGATGGTCCTCTCCGGGGCTATGTGCCGATCTGGGGTGTATACGGCGTCAGCTTCTGCGTGATCTTAAGCGCCGGGCTCTTGTTGAGCGCGGTGGATGTGCCAGGTTCCTTGCGCAAGCGCACCATCGCTTTGGGCGCGTTACTGGTCCTGTGGGTGGCGGGCGCGCTCTTCGCCCGGGTACCTTGGACCCATAGTGCGGGCCTGCCGTTCAAGGTCAGCTTGGTGCAGGGCAACATCGCTCAAGACGAGAAATGGCAGCCCGAGTTCTTCGAGCCTACTCTCGACATGTACCGTAAACTTACGGAACAGCATTGGGACAGCCGGCTCGTGATCTGGCCTGAGGCGGCGGTACCGGCTTACGAGGACGAGGTGAAGCTGGACTACCTGGACCCGCTGGAAGCGGAAGCGCAGAAGCACGGCACCGACCTGTTGCTCGGCATCCCCACCTACGATCCGGCGGGCGACCACTACTACAACAGCGTCATCAGCCTGGGCAAGAGCGACGGGGAATACCACAAGCGGCATCTGGTGCCCTTCGGCGAGAACTTCGAGTTCCTGCCCGCGTGGGTGCGTTCGCTCTTGCAGTCCATGGACCTGCCATACTCGAGCTTCACGCCCGGCGCTGCCGAGCAGCCCCTGCTCGAAGCCGCGGGCTACCCGGTGAGCGTCTCCATATGCTACGAGGACGCCTATGGAAATGAGATAATGCACGCCCTGCCTAAGGCGGCCTTCCTCGTGAACGTGAGCAACGACGGCTGGTTCGGCGAGTCCATCGCCCTGCCGCAGCATCTTGAGATAGCCCGCATCGGCGCGCTTGAAGCCGGCCGCTACTTGCTGCGCACCACCAACACGGGCATCACCGCCATCGTGGATGCCGCTGGACGGGTCGTGGCCACGGCACCCATGGGCAAGGAAGGCGTGCTGAGTGGGGACATCGAACCCCGGTCGGGGTCTACACCCGTGTCATTCTGGGGCGACATCCCCGCAGCGGGCGTCTCGTTCCTCTTGCTCATCGCTTGCGCATGGCTGAAGCGCCGCCGGAGCATCAATTGATGAGCGACGTCGAGGGCATGGGCGGAGCGATCACGGGCTGGTGTAGGCGTCAGCCGGTGGAGAACCCCGTGGATTGGGTGTTGCGTATCCTGGTGGCGGCGGTGGTGCTGTTGTTCCCGGCCGCCTGTCTCCTGGTGGATCGTAGCGACAGCTACAGCATGATGCTGTTGTTGTTGGCAGGCCTTTGGGTCTGGGTCAGGAACGGCTTCAAGGCCGGCCTTACGCGGGATGATTGGCTGTTCGTGGCGGTGTTCGCCGGGTTCTTCCTGACAGGCGTATTAGCCTTCGAGTTCGGCCACCAGACTGACGAGGGTTTCCGTCTCCTGGGGCGCTACCTACGTCTCCTGTTCGCATTTCCTGTGCTCATAGCTTTGCGCCGCTACAGGGCACCGGCCCCTCTGGTATGGACGGGGCTTGGCCTTGGAGCAGTGGCCTTGGGCCTCGATGCCTTGTGGGAAGCGACGGCCACCGGCGGTTTCCAACGACCGGATGGCGACACTAATGTGGCGATCTTGTTCGGCGACTTGGCTGCGCTCACGGCATTCGTGTTCGCTGCCGGCTATGTATATGTGTGCCAGCATCTGCCGCGCACCGGACCTTATCTGGTGGCTGTCTGCGTATTCTTGGGTTTGCTGGCGAGCTTCCTGTCCGGTACCCGCGGAGCCTGGATAGCCATGCCAGTGCTGCTCGTGCTTTTCCTGTCCTGCCGCCATCTATTGCATCCACGTACCGTGCTGCTGGGATCGGGTGCGGTAGTGGCGTTCTTCTTGCTGCTCGTGTACATGCCTCAGACGCATATCATGCAGCGCGTCGAGAGCACGGAGCTTCAGCTCAGGGCCTATTGGGCTGCTTACCAGGATAGCGATCGCTCCACAGATGCGGTGCAATGCTTGGATAACGCCATAGTGCTGAAGACATGGCTCAGTACGGCCACTGGGAAGTTTCCTCCTGGGTTCAGTATGACGGTGGTGGATTCCAATAAGAGGGATGCCGGCACCTTGAAGGGTTATGGATGCTCCAATGGTTCCGTCATCCATATGCATAACACCAGCGATGAAGTCGCTTGGGCGATCTTGCCGCGCTCGGCGCTTCCTGATTCGAGAGGCGCATCGACACGGCTTCTGATGAAAGGCGTCGGTCATGTGGAGTTTTTCCAGCCGGTGCCTGCGGGACGTGTCGTATATAACCGAGGCTTTTCCCCGCTCGACATAAGCGCACCCGCCCGCTATGGCCGCAACTTGGACATCGTGGTCCGGGCGCGTGATGATCTGTGGCTAGTGCCCATGGAGTCCCATTTTGGTGAATATCGCTATGCTGCGTTGGAGACACCCGTGGGCCAGCGGCTCGAGATGTGGCGGGCCGCGTCGCAGCTGTTTGCCAAGGCTCCGCTGTTCGGTGTCGGTTCAGGTAGCTTCGAAGCCGAAACCAGGGAACTGGTGGCGGCGGGGCGGGCTGCCCCAGAGACGGCTGATTACGATCACCCCCATAGTGATTATTTCGATGCTTTGTCAGCCCGCGGCCTTGTGGGCCTGATCGCCCTGCTGTTGATGCTGGGGTTACCCGCTTGGCTCTATTTCCGCGGGATAGACAGTCGCGACCCTCATCGTATGGGAGCGGCCTTGGGCGGGCTACTGGTGGTGGCGGGTTTCGCCATCTTCGGTCTCACGGAGACCATCTTCATCCACTCAGTGACGATAGTCTGGTATGTCATCATGACGGCCATCTTCCTCGTGAATATGGACGTTTCCAGCGAGCAGGGTAAGGGCGAACGATGATGCAAGATGTCTATCAACCTACTGCGGTCGAAGCCGCAGCCCAGGCTCTGTGGGAACGGGATGGATCGGCACGTGCGTCCGAACAGGCCGCAGGGCAGAAATACTATTGCCTATGCATGCTGCCTTATCCCAGCGGTCGGCTGCACATGGGGCATGTGCGCAACTACACCATCGGTGACGTCATCACCCGTTATCACCGCATGAACGGCCGCAACGTGTTGCAGCCCATGGGCTGGGATGCCTTCGGTCTGCCGGCGGAGAACGCCGCCATCAAGAACCGCGTACCGCCGGCGAAATGGACCTACGACAACATCGCCTACATGCGCATGCAGCTGAAGTCCTTGGGCTTCGCCATCGACTGGCAGCGCGAGGTAGCCACCTGCGAACCGCGGTATTACCGCTGGAACCAGTGGTTCTTCCTGCGCATGCTCGAGAAAGGTCTCGCCTATAAGCGCACCGGCACTGTGAACTGGGATCCGGTGGACCAGACGGTGCTGGCCAACGAGCAGGTGATAGATGGGCGCGGCTGGCGCACCGGCGCTCTCGTCGAGAAGCGCGAGATCCCCATGTATTACCTCAAGATCACCGCTTATGCGGATGAACTGCTTGGGGCACTGGAACACATGCCCGGCTGGCCCGAACGGGTCAAGCTCATGCAGGCCAACTGGATCGGCAGGAGTGAGGGCGTCGAGATCGGTTTCCCCCATGCCGGCGGCACCCTCAAGGTCTTCACCACCCGGGCCGATACCCTCATGGGCGCCACCTATGTGGCCGTAGCTGCAGAACACCCGCTGGCTTTGCAGGCTGCGGCCCAGGATCCGAAGGTGGCCGCTTTCGTGGAGGAATGCCGCAAGGGCGGTGTCACCGAAGCGGAGCTCGCCACCCAGGAGAAGAAGGGCGTGCCCACGAGCTTGAGCGTGAAGCATCCGCTCACCGGTGAGGCGCTGCCGGTGTGGGTGGCCAACTACGTGCTCATGGGTTATGGCGAAGGCGCGGTGATGGCTGTGCCGGCCCATGACGAACGGGATTTCGAGTTCGCGAAGAAATACGACCTGCCGCTCAAGGTGGTGGTACGCGTTGCGGCGGATGGGCCACTGGACGCGGCCAGCATGACTCAAGCCATCATCGGCAAGGACGTGGTGCTGTGCAACTCAGGTAAGTACGACGGTCTGGGTTATCAGGCGGGCGTGGATGCCATCGCCGCGGATCTTGCTGCCAAGGGTCTCGGACAGAAGCGGGTGCAATACCGCTTGCGGGACTGGGGAGTCTCCCGTCAACGCTATTGGGGCTGCCCCATCCCCATCATCCATTGTCCTGATTGCGGCGACGTGCCAGTGCCGGACAAAGACCTGCCAGTGGTGTTGCCGGAGGATCTCGCGCCGGATGGCAGCGGCAACCCGCTGGCAAAGTACAAGGCTTTCGTCGAGTGCAGCTGCCCGAAGTGCGGCAAGCCTGCGCGACGTGAGACCGACACCATGGACACTTTCGTGGATTCGTCCTGGTACTACATGCGCTACGCTTGCAGCGACAATGACAAGGCCATGGTGGATCAGCGGGTGGATTACTGGCTGCCTGTGGATCAGTACATCGGTGGTATCGAGCACGCCATCCTGCACCTGCTCTATTCGCGCTTCTGGACCAAGGCCATGCGCGACATGCAGTTGCTCAAGTTCGACGAGCCCTTCACCAACCTATTGACCCAGGGCATGGTGTTGAACCATATCTTCCTGCGCAAGGGCGCCAGTGGTTCCCTCGACTACTACAGCCCCACGGAAGTGGAATTGAAACATGACGCCGATGGTCGCGTCATCGCTGCGGTGCTCAAGGCGGATGGGCAGCCGGTGCAGTACGAAGGCTTCGGCACCATGTCCAAGTCCAAGAACAACGGTGTGGATCCCCAAGCCCTGGTGGAGCGTTACGGCGCGGATACAGTGCGCCTGTTCATGATGTTCGCAGCGCCGCCAGAACTCACCTTGGAGTGGTCCGAGGCGGGCGTGGAGGGTGCGCAGCGTTTCCTCAAACGCCTCTGGAAAGCCGTGACCGAACACGTGAATGCAGGCTCGGCGCCGGCCCTGGATGCGGCGGCTCTCAGCCCCGGGCAACAGGCGCTCCGGCGCCAGGTGCACGAGACCATCGTGAAGGTGGGTGACGACGTCGGCCGGCGCTACACTTTCAATACCGCCATCGCCGCGATCATGGAGCTGCTGAATGCGGTCACCCGCACCGAGGCGAACAGCTCCCACGATAGGGCAGTGAAGCAGGAGGCTTATACGGCTATAACGCTGCTGCTCAGCCCCATGGTGCCGCACATCTGTGAGAGCCTGTGGACCGCCTTGGGGCACTCGGGCTCGGTGATGGCGGCCCGCTGGCCGGTGGCGGACGCGGTCGCCCTGAAACGTGACAGCCTGGAGCTCGTGGTGCAGGTGAACGGCAAGCTGCGCGGCCACATCAGCGTGGCGGCGGACGCCGGGCGCGAGCAGGTGGAACAGGCGGCTCTCAGTGAACCTTCGGTACAGCCATTTGTCCAAGGCAAGACCGTGAAGAAGATCGTGGTGGTACAGGGTCGCCTGGTGAACGTGGTGGTGGCGTGATGTCCCGGCGTCTCAGACTGGCGGCCTGCACAGCGCTTATGGGGGTGCTCAGCGCCTGCGGGTTTCACCCCCGCCAGGCTCCGAATCTCCCCCCCGAGATGCGGACCATCTATATAAGCGGTGGCAAGAGCGGAGACCTGGTCCGTAACCTGCGCCGCGACCTTGCCACCGATAGCAGCCAGATCGTGGATGATCTCAACCTGGCGTCATCGACCTTGGATATAATCGCTGCTAGCCAGAAGAGCAGCCTGTTGGCTATCAATAGCTCCGGCCAACCCTTGGAATACAAGGTCACCTATCAAGTGGAGTTTTCTCTGATGGTGGGTAACGAGATGCTGATCGAGCCTCAGACCCTCGTACTAAGCCGTACCTACAACTACAATATAGCGGACGCCATAGGTAACCAGGAGCAGGAAGAGAACCTGTCCGGCGCGATGGCAGTGGATATGGCGCAGCTCATCGTGTTCCGCATCCAGGCCGCCGCCAGAGCCGCGAGCCGACCGCCTGCCACCGCTCCCGTCATGACGACAGCGCGGGCACCGGCCGCCGCCACTAAACCGTCCGCACACTGAGGCATATGGACATCAGTAGGCTACAGCGCATGCGCCGCTTCAGGATGACCCACACGGGTCGCGGCTTGTGGCTCGCGCTCGCGCTGTTGGTGCTCACGGTGCAGACGGCGTTGCCGGCACACGAAGAGAGCCATCATCTGGTGCAGACGGACGTCCTCTGTCAGTACTGCGTGCTCGGCGGCCATCTCTATAGCCTCACCAGCAGTGCGCCTCCCGTCGTGGTACCCCACGTGCTGGGCATCGCGCCCCACATCGTCTTCGCTTCACTCACGTTCGCTCCGTTCCCACGCACTCACTTCAGTCGCGGACCGCCGTCAATTTCCATGGTTTGATGATGGGTGTCGCCTCGGTCTCGGCCTGAGGCGCGCGCCGTTCGTTGGAATTTGACGGGATCATGCCCATGCATTTTGCATTGTTGACTCTGCGTCGCGCTATCTGTGTGACGCATGCGCACCTGCCCGCACTGGATGCACTGCGGTGTGGCGACGCATGCGACCATGGCTGCAGCTCAACTGCGGTTACGGTCTGGCGGGCATGAACACGTCGCGCATGCGGCCCTGGCTGGCGGGAATGGCAGTGTCGTTGCTGGCAGCTTGTGCGGTCGGCCCCGATTTCAAGCCGCCGGCCCCGCCCGAGGTCAAGGCTTATACCGCGCAACCACTCGCGACCACTGCGTCCACGCCTGACGTCAACGGTGGGGCGGCGCAGCATCTGGACGAGGGCGCGAACATCCCCGGCGACTGGTGGACCTTGTTCCACTCCAAGGAGCTGGACGCGCTCATCCAGCAGTCCCTGAAGAACAGTCCCGATCTCAAGGCCGCTCAGGCAGCCCTGACCGTGGCCCATGAGGATGTGCTGGCGCAACAAGGCTCCTTCTATCCGAGCGCCTCGGTGGGATTCGCCGCCAGCCGCCAGCGGCAGCCCGCGGTGCTGGCGCCGGTCCCGAGTTCGAACGCGGATCTGTACAACCTCTTCACGCCGCAGCTCAGCATCTCATATTCACCTGATCTCTTCGGTCTCAACCGCCGCACGGTCGAGTCACTGCAGGCGCAAGAGCAGGGGGTCCGGTTCCAGATGATCGCCGCCTGGACCACACTCACATCGAATGTCGTGGTGACAGCGGTCCAGGTAGCGGCATTGAGTGCGCAGGTCGATGCCACGCAGCAACTCATCGATGCCAACACGCAGATGCTTAAGATCCTGCGCTACCAATACGATAAGGGCTATGCCAGCCAGATCGACGTGGCGGCCCAGGAGGCGCAACTCGCGCAGATGAACGCCACCTTGCCGCCCTTGGTCAAGCAGTTGGAGCAGCAGCGCCATCTGCTCGCAGTGCTGGTGGGCGAATTCCCGGCGGAGGCGCCAGCTGGGACGATCGAGCTTTCGGACCTGCATCTGCCTGAAGACCTGCCGCTCAGCCTGCCTTCGACGCTCGTCGAGCAGCGCCCGGATGTGCAGCAGGCACAGGCAAATCTGCACGCTGCCAGCGCCCAGATAGGGGTTGCAGAGGCCAACCGCTTCCCCAACATCGAATTGACCGCCGATGCCGGCAGCACGGCCGCGGTCTTCTCGCAGATCTTCAAGTCAGGCACCGGTTTCTGGGGGCTGGCCGCGGCTATCACCCAGCCACTCTTCGAGGGTGGAACACTGATGCATCAGGAGCGTGCGGCAAACGCGGCCTATGTCGAAGCTGCTGAGCAATATCGCAGCACGGTGCTGATCGCCTTCCAGAACGTCGCCGATACCCTGACTGCGCTGGATCAAGACGCCAAGGAGCTGCAAGCGGCCGCCACGGCGGACCAGGCCACCAAGCACAGCTTAGACCTGACGGAGATGCAGGCGAAGGCCGGGTATGCCGATCCATTGCAATTGTTGAATGCTGAACAAGTCTACCAGCAGGCCCATCTGGCGTTTGTGCAGGCCCAGGCGGAGCGCTTCGCCGATACCGCCGCACTGTATCAAGCGCTCGGTGGTGGCTGGTGGCAACACACGGACCTTGCCGGGGAATGAACATGAGAGATCGATTCCATTATCTATCGGCATGCATCCAAGGCCGCCATGCGCGCGCCCGCAGGCTTGCACTCGCAGCGCTGGCAGGGGGTTGCGTGCTGGTGCTCGGTCGCCTGCTCCTCCGGCAAGGACCAAGAGGCGGCGAGCACGCCGCACAATGTGACCTTGACCGCAGAGCAGCAGCAGAGCATCCATCTCTACACCGTGGAGCCCTCTGAGTACCACACCGGGTTCGATACCGCCGGCAGCGTGGACTTCGATCACAACCAGTCCACCACGGTGCTGGCGCCGTTCTCCGGCCCTGTGGTGAAACTGCTGGTGACGCTCGGCCAGGTGGTCAGCAAAGGCCAGGCCCTCGCCACGGTGGCTTCGCCGGACTTCGCCGCCGCCGCCGGCGCCTACCGCAAGGCCGTGGCCGCCGCCAAGGCCACCGATCAGCTCGCGGCCATCGACCGGGACCTGTTCGCGAATCACGCGCTGTCGCAACGCGAGAACGACCAAGCCCAGTCTGACGCCATTGGTGCGGATTCCGATCGCGATTCCGCGCTGCAGGCCCTGGCCGGGTTGGGCGTGGATGCGCAGACCATCGCGGACATCCGCGATGGCAAGTCCGTCTCGTATGACATAGGCGTGATCCGCTCACCCGTCGCGGGCACGGTGATCGAGAAGTCGATTACCCCGGGGCAATTGTTGAGCGCGGGCGACACGCAGTGTTTCACCGTGGCAGACCTGTCGCGTGTGTGGGTGATGGCGCAGATCTTCGGGCCGGATCTCGGATCGGTCCGGGTCGGCGATTCGGCGGAAGTGGATCCGGACGCGGGCGGGAAGAGCCTGCCCGGGACGGTCGCCAACGTGTCGCCGGAAGTCGATCCCACCACCCAGTCGGTGATGGCGCGGGTGGTGGTCGAGAACCCGGGCGATCTTCTCAAGAGGCAGATGTACGTGGGCGTGCACATCCGCTCCGCCGATGCGCACACTGCCTTGTTGGTGCCAGTCTCGGCGATCCTGCGTGACGACGAGAACCTGCCCTTCGTGTATGTCTTGGCCGCGGACGGCGGCTACGCGCGCCGGGCAGCGGACCTGGGATACCGCGACGGTGACCGGCAGGTCATCACCAGCGGCATCCAGGCCGGCGACAAGGTGGTCGTCGATGGCGGTATCTTCCTGCGCTTCATCGAAACCCAATGAACCAACCGTCCTCGCCGAATGGATCGCAGTCGAATCCGGCTTCGATCATCAACCGGATCGTAGCCTTCGCACTGGAGCAGCAGGCGTTGATCGTCCTGCTGGCGCTGTTGCTGGTCGGTGCTGGCGTCTGGGCGCTGCAACGCCTGCCTATGGATGCCTATCCCGACCTCGCACCGCCCATGGTCGAGATCATCGCCCAGTGGCCGGGGCATTCCGCCGAAGAGGTGGAGCGCCTGATTACCATACCGATCGAGCTCGGCATGAACGACGTCCCGGACTTGGACGTGAAGCGCTCGATCTCGCTGTACGGCCTGTCCGACGTCACCCTCACCTACCGTGACGGTGTCGATAACTACTTCGCGCGCCAAGGCGTATTCAACCGTCTGAGCTCCATCGGCCTGCCGGACGGGGTGGCGCCGTCGGTGTCCCCGCTGTCTGCGCCATCGGGACTCATATATCGCTACGTGCTGCAGAGCACGGATCGCTCACCCATGGAACTCAAGACCTGGGAGGACTGGGTCATCGCGCCCCAGTACCGCTCTATCCCAGGTGTGGCCGACGACTCGGCTTTCGGCGGCGGCGACATGCAGTACCAGGTGCTGCTGAATCCGGTCAAGCTCGCGGCTTTGGGCCTCACGGTGCCGCAGGTGGAGACCTCGCTGTCGGAGAACAACGGCAACGCCGGCGGCGGCTTCTATTCCCAGGGCGGACAGTTCTTCTACGTGCGCGGCCTGGGAAGGCTCACGACGCTCGATGACATCCGCGACGTCGTGCTCGCGGTGAACAACGGCAAGCCGGTGCTGGTCAAGGACGTGGGCCGCGTGCAGACCGGCATCGCCCCGCGCCTGGGCGAGTTCGGGTACATGAGCCAGGACGATGCCGTGGAAGGCGTCATCCTGTTGCTGACGGGAGCCAAGAGCCAGGACGTACTGAAGCGCACCGAAGCGAAGACCGTGGAACTGAACGGAGGCTTGCTTCCCAAGGATATCCGCATCCTCCCCTTCTACGACTTGACTGACCTGATCCAGCAGACCACGAAGGTGGTGGAGCACAACCTGCTGATGGGCATGTTGCTGGTGATCGCGATCCTGATCTTCTTCCTGTACGACATCCGCGCAGGCCTGATCGTCGCCGTCACCATCCCCCTGGCGTTGATGTTCGCGTTCTTCTGCCTGCACATGAAGAATGCTTCGGCGAACCTGCTCTCCATCGGCGCGGTGGATTTCGGCATCCTCGTGGATGGCGCGATCTTCATGGTCGAGAACATATTCCGCGAGATCGCCGCACAGCGCGGGGCGCCGCTCGATATCAAGGTGGTCATACAGAACGCCGCATCCGAGGTAGATCGCCCCCTGGTGTACGCGGTGGCGGTGATGGTGGCGAGTTTCATGCCGATCTACGTCCTGACCGGCCCCTCCGGCACCTTGTTCACGCCCATGGCCGACACCATGATCTTCGCGCTGATCGCGGCGCTGGTCGTGACCCTCACGCTGTTGCCGGTCTTGTGCGCGCTCTTCATGCGCAAGGGCGTGCGCGAACGGCATAACGCCATCTACGAGAAGCTCAAGTCTGCGTATGCGCGCTGGCTCGAGGTGGTGCTCCGCCGCCCGTGGCGGGCCACCTTCATCCAGGCGGCGCTGCTGGGGCTGTCGCTGCTGCTGGTCCCGCGTATCGGTGCTGAGTTCATGCCGCACCTCGACGAGGGCGCTCTGTGGGTGCGGGCCACCATGCCCTACACGATATCGTTCGACGAGTCAGCGAAGATCACCCCCAAGATCCGCGACATACTGCGCTCGTTCCCGGTCGTCACTACGGTCACTTCGGAACTCGGTCGTCCCGACGATGGCACCGATTCGACTGGCTTCTTCAACGTGGAATTCTTCGTCGGCTTGAAGCCCTATTCCGAGTGGGATGGCCAATACCGAGACAAGCAAGCGCTCATCGACGCGATCGACAAAAAGCTCCAGGTCTTGCCAGGCATCAACTTCAATTACACCCAGCCCGCTGAAGATGCGGTGGATGAGGCGGAGACCGGCCTGAAGAGCTCCTTGGCGGTCAAGATATACGGTCCCGACCTGGACGCTCTGCAACAGAAGGGCAAGCAGATCGAGGAGATCATGCAGCATGTGCCCGGCATCACCGACGTGACGCTGGTGCACGAGCTGGGGCAACCCAACCTGGCGCTCACCATCAAGCGCGCCGTCATCGCGCGCTACGGGCTGAACGTCTCTGACGTCAATGGCCTCATCGAAGCCGCCATCGGCGGAGACGTGGCGACCGAAGTGGTGCAGGGCGAGAAGCAGTTCGATCTCATCGTGCGGCTGCAGCCGAAGTACCGCGATAACCCCCAGGCCATCGGCGACATCCCCGTGGCCACGCCCACTGGGCAAGAGATACCTCTCAAGGAGCTGGCGGACATCCAGGATGCGAACGGCGCGTCGTTCATCTACCGCGAGGACAACTCGCGCTACATCGGCGTGCAGTTCTCGGTGTCCGGGCGCGATCTGGCGAGTGCAGTGGATGACGCCATCCACCAGGTCGCCAAGCAAGTCACCGTGCCACAGGGCTACCGCCTGGATTGGGGCGGCGAATACAAGGAGTACACGGCGTCGCGCGCGCAGATGTACGTCATCCTGCCCTTCACGTTATTGCTGATCTTCGCTCTGTTGTTCGTGCTCTACGGCAATTTCAAGTTCCCGTTCATCACTGTGTTGGGCGTGCTGCTATCGGCACCGGTCGGCGGCATCGTCGTGCTGTGGGCCACCGGCACGCCGTTCTCGGTATCGTCCGGTATCGGATTCATCGTCCTGTTCGGAGTCTCGATCCTGACGGGCGTGGTGTACATCTCCTGCGTCAACGAACTGCGGCGTGCCGGACGGCCGCTGGATGCTGCAGTCAGAGAAGCCGCGCTCCTGCGGTTGCGCCCGGTCATGATGACCGCCCTGGTTGCGGGGCTGGGCCTCTTGCCGGCGGCGATAGCCACCGGCGTCGGCACGGACACGCAGCGCCCCTTCGCCCTAGTCATCGTCAGCGGCATGATGACGCGGTTGATCATCGGTACGTTCCTGATGCCGGCACTGTATGCACTCGTCGCGCGTCCCGATGACCGCCTGCAGGTGTGACACATCGCTCAAGCTGCAGGGTGGCCGCAAGTGGACGTCAGCCTAGCTGATCTCTCCGCCATCAGCCCGGCTCTGGTGCCCGGCTGTCTGCGCGATTATCATGGCTGCATGCGCAGATTGATGGACGGCAAACCACGTGAAGCTCGCGCCTGACCGGCTCGCCGGCCAGCTGAAGGGCGCCCTTGCGCCCGTCTACCTCGTGGCCGGCGACGAGCCCTTGCAGCGGGAGGAGGGCGCCGACCAGATACGCGCCGCCGCTCGCGCCCAGAGCTACGTGGATAGGGAAGTGTTCGTGGCGGAGCGTGGCTTCGACTGGCAGTCCCTGTTGCTCGCCGGTGCCAGCCTGTCCCTGTTCGCTACCAAGCGCATCCTCGAAGTGCGCCTACCCACCGGCAAGCCCGGCACCAAGGGTGCCGAGGTGCTGATCGCCTACGCCGCAGAACCCGCTCCCGACACCTTATTGCTGGTCATCTGCGACGAGCGGCCTGAAGGTGCTTCCAGCTGGATCAGCGCCCTGGACCGGGCCGGCGTCTATCTGCAAGTGTGGCCGGTGGAGCCCAAAGCAGTGCCCGCCTGGGTCAGCCAGCGACTCAAAAGCAAAGGATTCCAGCCCACCCCTGATGCAATCTCTCTCATCGCCGGAAGGGTGGAGGGCAATCTGCTGGCCGCTGCCCAGGAAGTGGACAAGCTGGCTTTGCTCTACGACGGCGGTGTGCTGGATGCAGAAGCAGTAGCGGAGGCGGTCTCCGACAGTGCCCGTTTCGATGCTTTCAAACTGGTGGATGCGGCTCTCGCCGGCGACGTGCCGCGCACCGTGCGTGTGCTGGAAGGCTTGCAGGCAGAGGGTGAGGAGCCGGTGCTGGTGTTGGGTGCCTTGCTGCGCCAACTGAAGGAGCTGGCTTCCCTGTCCATCGAGATCGAGTCCGGCCAGGCGTCCCAGCGAGTGCTGGCGGGTATCTGGGAACGCCGCCGACCCCTGGTGCAATCGGCCCTGCGGCGGCGCAAGGCCAATGGCTGGCAGCAGCTCTTGCGGCAAGCCCAGACTGCGGACTTGGTGCTGAAAGGCCGCGCCCCCGGGCGGGCCTGGGATGAACTGTTACAATTGAGTATAGGTATCGCGGGCATCAAATCCGCCGCGTGATCAGTCCTTAAGGAGTTCCGCGGGAACGGATGAGAAAGATCGGCATCTTCGGGGGCACCTTCGACCCCATCCATTATGGCCACTTGCGTCCGGCCCTCGAGATCTTGGACGCGCTCTCCCTGGACAGCATGCACTTCATCCCCGCAGGCCAACCGCCTCATCGGCGTGCGCCCCGGGCGAGCGCCGCCTTGCGACTCGCCATGGTGAAAGCGGCAGTCGCCGGCGAGCCGCGCTTCCAGGTGGACGAACGTGAATTGAAGCGCAGTGGCCCTTCCTATATGACGGACACATTGGCGGAGTTGAAGCGCGAGTTCGCCGATGCCGCCCTCGTGCTGGTGCTGGGCACCGATGCTTTCCTGGGGCTCACTGGCTGGGAACGCTGGCGCGAGATATTCGATCACGCCCACGTGGCAGTGGCCCACCGGCCGGGCTGGACGTTGCAGGCAGAAGGCGAGCTGGACAGCCTGCTCGCTGAGCGCCGCGCCGCAGATGCCCGCGAGGCCTTGAAGCGCCCCGCCGGCAGCGTGCTGCTGCAGCAGGTGACACAACTGGAGATCTCTTCCACGCGCATCCGCGAGGAAGCCGCCGCGGGGCGCGAGCTGCGCTATCTCGTGCCGGATGCGGTGCGTGATCTCATCCTGAATTCAGCTTGTTATCGCAAGGAGTCCTGATGGAACCGGTAAAGCTCAAGGACCTCGTGGTCGAGGCCCTCGAAGACATGAAAGGCGTGGACATCCGTGTGCTGGACGTGCGCGGCATGACTGCCATCACCGATTTCATGGTGATCGCCAGCGGCACCTCGGACCGGCATGTGAAATCCCTGGCCCATAGCGTGCTCAGCAAGGTGCGCGAGCAGGGTGCCAAGCCCAAGGGCGTGGAAGGGGAGCAGGGCGGCGAGTGGGTGCTGGTGGACCTGGTGGACGTGGTGCTGCACGTCATGCGTCCTCAGGTGCGGGACTTCTACAACCTGGAGAAACTCTGGGTGTCGGATCTGCCGGCAGCCGTGGAGCCGCCCGCCGTCGCGCGCAAGCGCAGCTGAACCGGCGCGAGCCACGGGCTTCTCTGCGTGCGCATCCATCTCATCGCCGCCGGTACCCGCATGCCCTCCTGGGTGAGCGCAGGTTTCGATGACTACGCGGGTCGCCTGCCGCCGGAATGCCGCCTGCTGTTGAAGGAGATCCCCCTGGGCGCTTCCCGCAGCGGCGGGGACACCCGTAAAGCCATGCAGGAAGAGGGTGAGAAGATGCTCGCAGCGGTACCCGCGGGCGCCAACCTCATCGCCCTGGATGTGCGTGGCAAGGCATTGGCCACCGAAGAACTGGCGAAGCAGCTCAACCTCTGGTTGCAGGAAGGCCGCGATCAGGCGCTCCTGATCGGCGGACCCGACGGGCTCGCGCCCGATTGCCTCGCGCGTGCCAGCCTGAAGTGGTCACTTTCGCCTCTCACCCTGCCTCATGGCCTGGTGCGAGTCGTGGTGGCGGAGCAGCTCTATCGCGCTTGGACCATCCTCAAGAATCACCCCTATCATCGCGCATGAGCGCCGCTCTCTACCTTGCCTCTGCCTCTCCCCGCCGCCGGCAACTGCTGGAGCAGCTGGGTCTGCATTTCGAGGTGGTGGTAGCGGATGTGGATGAGACACCTCTTCTCGGGGAGGCGCCGGCGACCTATGTGTCGCGTCTTGCAGAGGCCAAGGCGAAGGCGGTGGCTACCCGCTTGGATGCCCCCACGGCACTCATCCTAGGGGCCGATACCGTGGTGGTGCGGGAGGGGGCCCTCCTGGGCAAGCCCCGGGACAGGGCCCATGGGCTCGCCATGCTGGCCGGGCTCTCTGGCCATCGGCATCAAGTATTATCGGCTGTAGGCCTCGTGGGCCCCCGGGGCTTCAGTGTCGCCCTGAGCGAGAGTTGGGTGACTTTCCGGCCTATCAGTGCGGCGGAAACTGAGGCCTACTGGGAGACGGGAGAACCCAAAGACAAGGCAGGGGCCTATGGCATCCAGGGCCTCGGGGCAATGTTCGTGGAACGCCTGGAGGGGAGTTACAGCGGCGTCATGGGTCTGCCCCTGTTCGAGACCGCCGCACTGCTGCGTCAGGCGGGAATGAGTGTGTTTTAGATGAGCGGATGAGAGATGAGATTTAGGGAGTGGTCGCACTCTTTAAATCTCATCCCTTACCTTGAAGAAGACACATGAGCGAAGAAATCCTGATCAGCGTCACGCCGCGGGAGACCCGGGTGGCGCTCATGGAAGGCGGCGTATTGCAGGAGATCTATGTCGAGCGCACGCGCCGCCGCGGTCTCGTAGGCAACATATATAAAGGCAAAGTCTCACGGGTGCTACCGGGCATGCAGGCGGCTTTCGTGGACATCGGCCTCGAACGCACGGCCTTCCTCCACGCCGCCGACATCGTGCATACAGCCCATGCCACGCCTGAGGCTCCGACGCCTGATATCCGCGAACTGCTGCATGAAGGTCAGGAGACCTTGGTGCAGGTGCTCAAGGATCCCATGGGCACCAAGGGCGCGCGCCTCAGCACGCGCGTCAGCATCCCCTCCCGCTACCTGGTGTACATGCCTGGTGGCTCCGGCGTCGGGCTCTCGACCCGCATCGAGGACGAAGCCGAACGTGAGCGCTTGAAGCAGGCGCTTGAATCCTTCATGCCCGAACTGGCGCCGGGCGGGTACATCGTGCGTACCGCCGGCGAAGGCGCTGCACCCGAAGCCCTGCGCGCTGACATGCTGTTCCTGAACAAGCTCTGGGACAGCATCCGCGCCCAGGCGGGACAGACGAAGCCCGGAGAGCAGGTGCATGAGGACCTGCCTCTGGCGGTGCGCATCCTGCGTGATCTCTCCGGCGACGCGGCCCAGCCGGTGAAGGTGGATTCTGCCGAGACCTGGACGCGCATGGACGCTTTCACCCGCATGTTCATCCCTGCCATGACCGGGCGCATCGAGCACTATGACGATGCCCGTCCCATCTTCGAACAGCACGGCATCGAGGAGGAGATCCAGCGGGCGCTGGAGCGTAAAGTGCCGCTCAAGTCCGGCGGTTATCTGATCATCGATCAGACTGAGGCCATGACCACGATCGACATCAACACCGGTGGTTACGTCGGGCATCGCAACCTCGAAGACACCATCTTGAAGACTAACCTGGAAGCGGCCACGGTCATCGCGCGCCAGCTGCGTCTGCGTAACTTAGGCGGCATCATCATCATCGATTTCATCGACATGACCGAGGAGAGCCACAAACAGTCGGTGCTGGAGATCTTGCAGCAGGCACTCGTCGGCGACCATGCCAAGACCCAGGTCACGGCGGTCTCCGCTCTCGGCCTCGTGGAGATGACCCGCAAGCGTACCCGCGAGAGCCTGGAGCACGTGCTCTGTGAGCCTTGTCCGACCTGCCAGGGGCGTGGTTCCCTGAAGACCCCCGAGACCGTGACCTACGAGTTGTTCCGGGAGATACAGCGGCTGAGTCGCCAGTCGGCAGCAGGGGAATTACGGGTCCTGGCCGCCCAGGACGTGGTGGACCTGTTCCTGGACGAGGAGTCCAGGGACCTGACGGAGCTACAGGACGCAGGTGGGCAAGTCCATCAAGTTCCAGGCTGAAGCGTTATATAACCAGGAACAGTTCGACGTGGTGCCGATCTGATGTATGGAAACTTGACATGAGGTGGGGACGCAGGCTATGGCGATGGTCGGCGGCGTTGTTCGCGCTGCTGGTCATCCTGCTCGCGACCCTGGTGGGGCTGATCCGACTGGCGTCGCCGCTCGTCCCCAGTTACCGCGCAGAAGTGGAACGCTGGGCCAGCGCCGCCATCCACCATCCGGTACAGATCCAAGCCATGGGCGCCGAATGGGGCTGGCATGGTCCCGAGGTGGCGCTCGTGGAGACGTGCGCATCCTGAGCCGTGACCGTACGCGGGTGGTGGTCTCCGCCGACGAGGTGAATCTGGGCCTGAGCATCTGGAGCCTGCTGCACGGCAGTCTGCCGCTGCCGAACCGCATCGTGCTGGTCGGCCCCCAGGCAGAGATACATCGGGAAGCCAGGGCGTGTTCAGCATCGCGGGCCTGGAGGGCACTGCGCAGCAGGTGCCTACGGATTGGCGTGCGAACCTGAAGGAAGTGTTCGCGCAGTCTGCAGTGCTGGTGGTCAAGAAAGGCCGACTCACATATGTGGAAGCCGGTGAGCCCCGGCCGCATGGTGTTCCAGGCCATAGACATCCAGCTGGATAACGCTGCGGACAAGCACAGCGTCAGCGGCGATGTGCAGCTGCCACTCGAGTTCGGTCGCACGCTCAGATTCGGTCTCAAGGTGGAAGGCGAAGGCATCGACCCCGATCAGTGGGATTGGCAGGCTGAAGCGGACGGTACCGGGCTACAGTTACCGCGCCTCATGCGCTACTGGAAGCAATACAGCGATCGCATCGGCCGGGGCGATGCGGATCTTGGCGCCCTGGTACGCATGAAGCATGGCGTGCTGCAGAAGCTGACACTGGATGTGAATGCCGAAGACCTGGTGCCGGCACCTGCGGCTCCCGGTGCATTCCAGGCTGGCGCCTTCCAGTCGGTCATCGGCAACGTGGACTGGTCCCGTAGCGATACAGGCTGGAAGCTCGTGGGCCGCGGCCTGCAGCTCGCCCGTGGCACCCAAGTCTGGCCGAAGATCCACTCTCACCCTGGAGCAGAGCGTGGATGGTAGCGGTTCCACTTGGACGGGCTCTGCCGGGTTCCTCCGTCTGCAGGATCTCACGGCGCTGGCCGCCTGGGTGCCGCCGGATCTCTCCAGCGATCTTCCCCGGCTCTTCACTTTCGCTCCGGAAGGAGACGTCTCCTCCGCGGCCTTCAAGCTGCGCCTGAACGGCAAGACCGCGGGGGATTGGGCGGTGCAGGGCAAGTTCCAAGACCTGGGAGTGCGCAAGGCTGAGGGGTGGCCCGGCTTCTCAGGCATGGACGGCAGCGTGGATATGAACCAGACCGGCGGCAGCGTGACACTGGCTGCGCGCGATGCGAGTGTGGACTTCACGCCGCTGTTCCGTAGTCCCATGCATGCGGATTCCCTGGACCTGACGGCGAAGCTGACCCACGACGCCAGCGGTTGGCTGGCCGCCACCCGCGACTTCAAGGTCGCGAACCCGGACGCGGCGGGCCACGGCAGCGCCAGCATGCAGTTCCCGGCGGACGCCAGTGCACCGCGCCTCGACTTGGAGGCAGTGGTGGACCGGGGCGATGCGAAGAATAAATCCGTGTATTTCCCCGTGGGCATCATGCCCAAGGACGTAGTGCATTGGCTGGATACCGCGATCGTGGGCGGCACGGTTCAGAGCGGTAGTGTCTCTATCCACGGCAAGACCTCCGACTTCCCCTACGCAAACGGCAAGGGGGTGTTCGACATCCGCTTCCATCTGCTGCACGGCGAACTGGATTACGCCGATGGTTGGCCTGCGGTGAAAGACCTGGATGCGGACGTGCGCTTCTTGGACCAGGGTCTACAAGCCCATGCCAACAGCGGCAAGATCGCCGGCGACAACATCACCGATGCCACGGCGCGCTTCGCGGATCTCGGCACCGGCGTACTAGAGATAGATGGCAACGCCAAGGGCGATGCTTCCAATGCTCTCGATTTCCTGCGCAGTGTGGCCTTGCGGAAGTTCCTCGGCGATTACCTGGATGGATTGGAGGCCTCAGGCCCCACCTCGACCAATCTTCATCTGGTCTTGCCAGTGGAGGATCTGGACAAGTTCGAGTTGTATGGCATGACTGCCCTGCAGGACACGAGTTTCAAGCCTAAGGGCGTGAGCGGGGTGATGGTGGATCATCTGCAAGGTGCCCTGAGTTTCGACCGTAAGGGCCTCTCCACCCGCGGGGTGGATGGCCGGTTCCTGGGCGGCCCGGTGCATGTCGTCATCCAGCCCGGCAAAGGCAAGCAGTCGGACATCACGGAGTTCATGGCCCAGGGTAGCGCCGATGGCGTGGCTATAGCGGCTCTCTTCAAGCCGGTGCCCACGGACTGGCTGCAAGGCGCTGCCAACTGGCGCATGGAGGGGCGGGTGCCCAATGCACCTGCCACCAGCACTAGCGGCTTCAGTCTCACGCTACGTTCAGATCTCCAGGGCATGGAGGTGAAACTCCCAGCGCCTCTTGCTAAGGATGCGGATGACGCTCTGCCGCTCAGTTTCGGTATCCGGCTTGTGGATTCGGATACGCTGACCACCACCGCAACCTACGGAGATGAGATACAGGCCAAGCTGGACTATCAGCGCAAGGGCGAAGCCTGGAGTTTCGATCGGGGCGACCTACATCTCGGCGACGGCGCCGCGACCCTGCCGTCTACTCCCGGCTTCATGCTCACGGGCGAGCTGGATGAATTCTCCTGGGATGACTGGAAGCACTTCGTGCCGGCCAATGCAGCGGCAGCACCTGCCGATGGATCAGTGCCGCCCTCCGGCGGCGCCTCGTTGCCGGCTGCGGTGCAGGGCGCGGATATCACCGTGGGGACCTTCCAGGCCTACGGCCAGAGCATGGATGATCTGCACTTGGTACTCAGCCGGGCTACTGACGGCTGGCAGGCACATCTGGATAGCGCCTCCGTGGCCGGCACCTTAAGCCTGCCATCCACCGTGGATGCGGATCACCCCCTGAAGCTGGACATGGATCGCCTGCTGCTCACGAAGCCGGCTCAGGCAGCGCCCACGGCAGGCAGCGCGGCTGCACCGGTGGTGGCAGCAACGACTCAAGCAGCAATCTCGACTCCTCAATATGATCCACGGCGCATCCCGGCCCTGCAGTTCAGCGGCAAGCGTCTGGAATACGGCGACCTCAAGCTCGGCAACGCGAGCTTCACCCTGAAGCCCTTGCAAGATGGCGTGGCTCTTGAAGATCTCAAAGTAGATGCAGACAGTTTCGGCATCACCGGTGACGGCACTTGGACCACGACGCCGGCTGGCACACAACGCTCGAGCCTCAACATGGATGTGAAGAGCCGGGACGTGGGCAAATCCATGCAGGCTCTGGGTTATGCGCCGGCCATCACCGGCTCCAAGGGCGAGGTGAACGCCGTCCTCAATTGGCAGGACAGCCCCTTCGGCGATCTGGTGCATACCTTGGACGGTACCATCTATGTGAAACTGCAGGACGGCCAGATCGTGGACGTACAGCCCGGTGCCGGTCGGGTGTTCGGTCTCCTGAGCTTGAACGCGCTGCCGCGCCGCATCCTGCTCAATTTCAGCGACGTGTTCTCCAAGGGCTTCGGTTACGACACCATCGAAGGCAACTTCACCCTGCAGAACGGCGATGCCTACACCAAGGACATGCAGGTAAAAGGCCCCGCAGCGAAGATATCCCTCGTGGGCCGCACCGGCCTCGCCAAGCGCGATTTCGACGAAGCCCTCATCGTGGATGCGAACGTGAGCTCGACCCTGCCGGTGGTAGGCGCTCTCGCGGCCGGCGTAGGCGTAGGCGCTGTGGTGTTCCTGCTCACGGAGATATTCCAGAAGCCCCTCACCGCTGCCGGCCAGAGCCAATACCACCTCACCGGGACATGGGATAATCCAGTGCTCACCAAGCAGGGCGCGGTCCCCGCTACGCCTAAGAAGAACTCCGGTACCCCATGAAACGACTGCTGCTGCTCGCCGCCTTGTGTCTTCCAGCCGCCGCTTGGGCGGACTCTGACAGTTTCAGCATAGGCGCGGACCAATGGGCCATACCGCGCAGCGGTTCAGCCTTGCTCCACCTCGCGCCCTTCAATGCCGCGGTGCAGGATTGGGTGGCTCACCCCGGCGCGCGCATGGTCATCGTGCATGCTGGTAGCGACCAGGGCAGCCTCTGGGCCGGCGAGCTCTCGGATTGGCTGGTGGCCCTCGGCGTGCCCTCGAACCAGATAGACAAGCGCGTCAGCGCAGACCAGGGAGAGGACAGCATCACCCTCCTGGTGGAGCGCTGAGCATGCACAAGGTCGCCGCCATCCAGATGACCTCCGGCAAGGACGTGACCGTCAACCTGCGGGAAGCCGGCAAGCTCATGGCCAAGGCCGCCGCAGGCGGTGCCCAGCTCCTGGTGCTGCCGGAGAACTTCGCGCTCATGGCGGAGAACGATGCGGCCCGGGTAGCCGCTGGCGAGCTGGACGGCAGCGGTCAGATCCAGGATTTCCTCGCAGAGAAGGCCCAGACCCTGCAGGCGTGGATCGTGGGCGGCACTCTGCCGGTGTTTGCATCCCGCGAGCGGGTGTATGCCCGTTGCCCGGTGTACAACCCGGAAGGGCGGCGAGTCGCCTATTATGACAAGATCCATCTCTTCGACGTGCAGGTGAATGCTGCCGGTGAGTCCTATCACGAATCGGCGCGCACCGAAGCGGGGGCGAAACCGGTGGTGGTGAGCACGCCCTTCGGCAAGCTTGGCCTCGCGGTGTGTTATGACCTGCGTTTCCCCGAACTCTTCCGTGCGCTGTTGGCCCAAGGCGCGAGCCTCTTCGCGGTACCTTCGGCTTTCACCCGTACCACCGGTGAGCGCCATTGGGAGCTGTTGAATCGCGCGCGGGCAGTAGAGAACTTGAGCTTCGTCATCGCTGCTGCCCAGACCGGGCATCACGCCAACGGACGTGAGACCTGGGGCCACAGCATGATCGTGGATCCCTGGGGCGAGGTGCTCTCGGAGCGCAAGACCGACGACCCCGGCGTGGCCACCGCCAGCCTGGATGTCAGCCAACAGACGCGTCTGCGCACCCGCTTCCCGGCCCTCAGCCATAAGCGCCTATAGGTTAAAATCGGCCCGATCGCCCCCATATCAGTCCCCTGCGGCCTCGTAGACCGCGTTGCCCAGGAATTCCATGCAAAACGCCCTCAAGATCGCCGAACAGAGCCTGCTCACACCCACCGGGCTCGATGAACAGGCCGTGGCCAAGCTCCTGAGTCGCCTGCTGGCCCACCAGGTGGACAGTGCAGATCTTTATTTCCAGCTCGCCCGTCATGAGTCCTGGTCCCTCGAAGATGGCATCGTGAAGGACGGTGCTCACAGCATCGAGCAGGGCGTCGGCGTGCGGGCCATCTCCGGCGAGAAGACGGGCTTCGCTTATTCCGATGAGATCGTTTTGCCGGCTCTGACTCGTGCCTCCGACATGGCCCGCGCTATCGCGAAGCAGGGCGGCAAGAACGGCCTCAAGGCCTGGAGCCCTAACGCGCCCCAGCGCCTGTATCAGGCCATCGATCCACTGCCCACCTTAGCGGATGCCGACAAGGTGAAGCTCCTGGAGTTGGCGGATGCAGAAGCCCGCCGTCTGGATCCGCGGGTGAAGCAGGTGATGGTGAGCCTCGCGGCCACCCAGGATACGGTGCTGATCGCCGGCAGCGATGGCACTCTCGCGGCAGACGTGCGCCCCCTGGTGCGCTTCAACGTGAGCGTCATCGTGGAACAGGACGGACGCCGGGAGCAGGGCTACGCCGGTGGTGGCGGGCGCTTCGGCTACGGATATTTCCAGGAATCCGATCGTGCGTTGGAGATCACCCGGGAAGCAGTGCGTCAGGCGCTGGTGAACCTCGAAGCCTCACCGGCACCGGCGGGCACCATGACCGTGGTCTTGGGACCCGGTTGGCCCGGCATCCTCTTGCATGAGGCCATCGGTCACGGTCTTGAAGGAGACTTCAACCGCAAGGGCACTTCGGCCTTTTCAGGCCGCATGGGCCAGAAGGTGGCCAGCGAACTCTGCACGGTGGTGGACGACGGCACTCTCATGAACCGCCGCGGTTCACTCAACGTAGACGACGAAGGCACACTGAGCCAATGCACCACGCTCATCGAGAAGGGCGTCTTGAAGGGCTACATGCAGGACAAGCTCAACGCCAAGCTCATGGGCGTGGCCCCCACGGGCAATGGCCGGCGCGAGTCCTTCGCCCATCTCACCATGCCGCGCATGACCAATACCTACATGCTGCCCGGCCCCCATGATCCTCAGGAGATCATCCGTTCCGTGAAGAACGGGCTCTACGCGGCGAACTTCGGTGGTGGCCAGGTAGACATCACCAACGGCAAGTTCGTGTTCTCGGCCAGCGAGGCCTATCTCATCGAGGACGGCAAGGTGACGCGGCCTGTGCGCGGCGCTTCGTTGATCGGTAACGGCCCGGACGTGCTGACGCGAGTCAGCATGGTGGGTAACGATTTGAAATTGGATGAAGGCGTCGGTACTTGCGGCAAGGAAGGCCAGAGCGTGCCGGTGGGTGTCGGTCAGCCGACACTGCGCATCGACGGCATCACTGTGGGTGGTACGGGCTGATTCAGCTATCGAGGCCGGGGAACTTCTTCAACCGGTTGAGCAATTCCTTGCGTGTCTTGCACACGAGCGTGGCGTGACCCAGCTTGCGGCCTGGCCGCGCTTCCTTGCCGTAGTCGTGGTAGTGGGCACCGGGGATGGCTAGCACCTCTTCCAACGTCGGCATGGTCCCGATGAAGTTCACCATGGCCGAATAGCCCACGGCCCAGGTATCGCCCAGGGGCAGACCCAGGATGGCGCGCATGTGGTTCTCGAATTGGCCGGTGACGGCCCCTTCGATGGTCCAGTGGCCGGAGTTGTGTACCCGAGGTGCTGTCTCGTTGGCCACCAGCTTGCCCTTGCGCACGAAGAACTCGATGGTGAGCACGCCCGCATAGTCGAAGCGATCCAACAGACGCTTCATGTATTTCTGGGCCTGGGCCTGCAGCTTCTTGTCCGGGTAAGGCGCCACCGACAGGCGCAGGATGCCTTCCCGATGATGGTTCTCCGCCAGAGGATAGAACGCAGTCTCCCCCTGCAGGTTGCGCACGCCGATGAGGGACACTTCCCGCTCGAAGGGGATGAACTCTTCCAGTATCAGCGGTACACCCGTGAGAGCGTTGAAGGAGCTGCCGAGCTCTGCCGGGCTGTGGATCACCCGCTGGCCGCGACCGTCATAGCCTAAGCGCCGGGTCTTGAGCATGGCCGGGTAGCCGATGTCGTGGATGGCTTCTTCCAAGTCCGGCATGGTATCGATGGCGCGGAACTTGGTGGTGGGGATCTTCAGTTCGTTGAAGAGCCGTTTCTCTGCGAGCCGATCCTGGCCTGCGGCGAGGGCGGTCTTGGGCGGCAGGAAGACTTTGTCTGCCGGGATGCGCGCCAGGGCTTCCACCGGCACGTTCTCCACGTCGTAGGTGAGGATGTCCACCTTGGAAGCGAGCTCTTCCACTTTGGCGGGATCGCTGAACTCGCCCAAGATGATGTCGCCCACCTGGCCACCGGGTGCATCGGCGCTCTTGTCCAGGAAGATGTACTTGAGCCCCAGACGGTAACCGGCTAGCGCCAGCATGCGGCCTAACTGGCCGGCGCCGATGATGCCGATAGTCTTGATCTTGTTGCCGGCGCTTGCCATCGGCGCTGCTACTTGCGCGAAGGATCGCGGTGCTTGAGGACGGTCTCGGTCTGCTGGCGGCGGAATTTCTCCAGCCGCTTGCGGATGGGGGCGGAGTGGGTGCCCAGTATGGCGGCGGCTAGCAGCGCGGCATTGATCGAACCGGCCTTGCCGATGGCCAGGGTACCCACGGGGATGCCGGCGGGCATCTGG
>CAWFOE010000012.1:0-378368 GCA_963817285.1 uncultured Pseudomonadota bacterium
GGCGTCTTCATCGGCATCGGCTGCATCGTGGTGGACGCAGTGTTGGCGAAAGCAACTCGACGAAATCCGTGCGCCTGCCACCGCTGGCCGTGGGCCTCGGCATCTACCTGCTCCACCGCTTCCACGTCGACGATCACCGTGGCGTGCCGTGGTGGTGGTGGTTCGACAAGCGCGACGAGCAGCCCGAAGAAGAAGCGGAAGCCATGAAGCAGCCGGGCGTACTGCTGGCTTCCGGCCTGATCGTGGTGAAGAGCGTCCTGGGCGTGGCGTTCGGCGTGGCCTGGGCGTCCACCGCTGCAACCCTGGACCCCATCGGCATAGTGGGCGAACAGCTTCCAACAGTGCCGGCCTATGGATACGCGGGATCGCCTTCAGCGTGGCGACCTTCCTGCTGTACCGCTGGACCGAGAAGCTGGCGTAATGAGCCGAAATTGAAGCTCATCGACGAAGCCGTCGCGGCGTTCACCGCGACGGCTTTTTCATTTCCAAGTGCAGGTCTGCGATTTGATTTTGATCGTCCAACCAGGTCTTGAGAGGCGCGAAGTAATCGATGATGGCGGAAGCATCCGCGTCCCGCTGGCCTGTCAATTTCTGCATGGCATCCTGCCAGGGCTTGCTCGCGCCCATGGCCGGCATCTGTTCCAGTTTCTTGCCCGCATCCCGGCTGCCGTAGAAGCTGCAGGTATAGAGCGGTCCTTCATGGCCGGCGGCCTGGCATAAGGCCCGGTAGAACTGGAACTGGTAGATGTCCGCCAGGAAATAGCGCATGTAGGGCACGTTGGCGGCGATGTGGCTCTTGGCGCCCGGATCGAAATCAGATTCGTCCCGCATGAGCGGCGGAGACACGCCCTGGTAATCGCGGCGCAGCTGCCACCAGGCGGCGTTGTAGCTATCTGAGTTCACTTCCCCGTCGAAGACCCTCCAGCGCCATTCGTCGATGAGCTTGCCGAAGGGCAGGAACGCGACTTTCTCCAGGGCCATCTGCATCTGCCGGTTGATGACCGCCTCGCGGCTGTCTTCCGCAGCAGGCGTGAGGCCCACCTGATGCAGGTATTCCGGTGTGATGGCGAGGCGCACGGTGTCGCCGATGGCTTCGTGGAAACCGTCGTTCGCGCCCTGCTCGAAGAGATAGGGCTGCTCGCGATAGGCCAGATAATAGTGCACGTGGCCGAGTTCGTGGTACGCAGTGTAGAGATCCTCGGCGGTCGGATGCAGGCAGGCCCGCAGGCGCAGGTCGGTGCCGCTATCCAGGTTCCAGGCGCTGGAATGGCAGCTCCACCTGCCGGTCACGGGGCCGGATGAACTGCGAACGTTCCCAGAAGCTGGCAGGCAAGGGTTGGAGGCCCATGGACTCATAGAAAGTTTCGGCCGAGCCCGGGGCGAGGGTGCCGTCCGGCATCATGCCGACCATCTGTCGCGCCATCTCGAGCTGCGCTTCATGGATGCCGTCCGATTGCGCGACGATGTCGTTCTTGCGGAGCCTTGGCCAGGAGCTTCGCTTCCAGTACGTCGTACTGGCGACGCAACACGCCGTCGACGTCCGCCACTTTCGCGCCAGGATAGGGCTGGACCAGCGGATAGATAGCGGTCCATTCCTGGGCCCACATGTTGCCCAGCAGATGCGCAGGGATGGTGCCGTCCTTGCCCATACGCTGCTTGCCGTAGACCGCAGCGAGACGGTTGTACACGTAGCAATGCAGGGCATCGTACAGGGGCTTCACCTGCCCCCACAGCCGGTCGGTGTCCTTGGCGAAATCCGCGGCAGGCATGTCGTAGCCCGACTTCCAGACGTCGGCCACGTTCTTGTAGCCCGAGTCGCGGGCACCCAGATTCGCGAGGGTCACGAAACGCGCGTAGTCGTCGCGCATGGGCTTGGCGAGATCGTGCCAACCCTGCCAGGCGGCCAGCATCGTGTCATAGCCCTTGGGAGTGAAGTTGGCTTGATCCGCCAGCACCGACTGGCAGCTGCTCCAGGTCGCGGCAGGAATCCTTGCCCTTGGGGCAGTACTGGGCGCTGACGAAGAGAGACTGCATGTCGGCGGCAGTGCGCGTCATCTCCAGACGCTTGTCCGGGTCATTCGGCGGCAGGAAGGGCGCGGACAGACGCGAGCAGCTTGAACTGGCGAGCCGTATCCGGGTCCATCTCCACGCCGTCGAAGCGCTTGGATTCGAGCGATGGCCTGGCCGAGGTAGCCGAGCGCGCGATCGTCCGCGTGAGCCGTGAGATCGTCGGTATCGGGAGTCTCGTAGGTGCTGTTCACCCACTGTGCCTCGCTGTCTTCCAGGCTCAGGTCGCTTCAAGTGCGGTCCACCTCGGCGATGAAGCGCTTGGCGTCGTCGCCGGTGGGTCGCCGTGGACGCGGCGGCGCAGCTCTTGTGGGAGCAGGCCGCGAGCAGGCAACATGCCAAGCAGGACAGCGGCGGCGATCGCGCCTGCATAGGGGCCGGATCTTCATCAGTGCGTCTCATTCGGCACCGCCGATGAGTTGCTTGATCGGCTGGAGGAAGACCAGGAATAGGAGGCCGGCGCCCGCGCCCAGGTACACGATCTGCATGAACACGTCCGGCATCTGGCTCATCTGGCTGGGATCGAGCTTGCCACCCATGAGGCCGGCAAACACGTTGCCGAGGGACAGGCCTATAAAGAAGGTGCCCATCATCTGGCTCACATAGCGTGGCGGCGCCAGCTTGGTGACAGCGCTCAAGCCCACCGGGCTCAGCAGGAGCTCGCCGACGGTGTGGAAGAAATACGTGACGATCAGCCAGAAAGGCAGCGCCAGGGCGCCGTGGGCCACCACATGGGCCGCGCCCACCATCACCAGGAAGCCCACGGCCATCATGATGCAGACCGAGACCGAACTTGGCCGGCGTCGAAGGGTTAAGGTTCTTGGTGGCGAGCTTGATCCACAGGTAGCCGATGAAGGGCGAGAGCGTGATGATGAACAGGGGTTGCACGCTCTGGAACCAACCCGCTGGGAATCCCGGGGGTGCGAAGCCCAGGATACTGCGGTCGGTATAGCGTTCCGCGAAGATGTTCAGAGAGGAGCCGGCCTGCTCGAAACCGGTCCAGAAGAGCGCAGCACCGGCGAACAAGAGGAAGATCACCACCACCCGTTTCTTCTCGACGGTGGTGAGGCCGCCGAAGATCAGTATGGAAGCGAAGAACAGCACTGCCGCGATGAAGATGCCCCAACCCGTGTAACCGGCGACAGTGTTCACGTCGAAATGCAGCCAACCCAGCTGGATGGCGAGGCCGAGTGCCGCGATGGCCGCCAGGAATACGCCCACGGCCATCCAGCCGCGCCTGCGCACGCCTGCATCACCGCCGTGGCTCGGCTCGGCCCCCGCGCCCACCAGCCAATGCTTGGTGGAGCGGAACCAGAAGGCACCGCCCAACATCACGAGGCCGCAGAGCAGATAGCCCCAATGCCAGTTGTAGGTCTCGGCCACATAGCTCACCGGTAAGGGCGCCACGAAGGCGCCCAGGTTGATGCCGGAATAGAAGATGGAGAAGCCCGCATCGCGGCGCACGCCGCCTTCCGGATAGAGCTGGCCGACGATCACGCTGACGTTGGGCTTCAGGAGCCCCGTGCCGAGCACGATGAGCACCAGACCGAGGCCGGCGCCGGACAAGCCACCGGAAGGCAACGCCAGGGAGAATTGACCGAAGGCGATGAGGATGGCGCCATAGAACACCGCGCGCTGCTGGCCGATGAGCCGGTCTGCGATCCAGCCCCCGGGGAGCGCCAAGAGATACACGAAGCCCACGTACAGCGCGTAGATGCCCGCCGCTTGCTTGTCGTCCAGGGCGAGGCCGCCGCGGTGGTTGATGACCGCGTCGCCGAGATAGAGGATGAGCATGGCCCGGAGGCCGTAGTAGCTGAAGCGCTCGAAGGCTTCCGTGAAGAAGAGGTTCATCAGCCCCAGGGGATGCCCGAACAGGGTGCGAGTCTGGGGGGCGGGTGTGTTGGCCATGGGCTGATCCCGGAGCCCCAGATGGATGCGGGGCGATGGCGGAGCATCCCCGTTTTCAGGGGGCCGAGTCAACAGAAAACCGGGTTAGAGACTCTTGGTGTAGCGCTTGCCGCTGTAGGTATATCCGCGCTTCTCGTAGAAGCGGTGCGCATCCTCCCGGTGCAGGGCCGTGGTGAGGTTCAGCTTGCTTACGCCCCGCTCCCGGAACCAGGTCTCGCCGGCTGCCAGTAACGCTGCACCCGCGCCGCTGTCGCGCACCGCCGCATCCACCACCAGGGCCGTGACGTAACCGTGCTGGCCGTCGCGATGGAAAGCCGGGAATACCATGAGGCCGATCATGCCGATGACTTGGCCCTCCCGTTCCGCCACCAGGGCGCGGATATCCGGGTCGGTCTTCACGAGTTCGATGCGCGCGGCCACCTGGGCCACGTCACTGGGGTATCCGAGTTGGGTCACGAGCGAGGCGATGGCGTCGGCATCCTGCAACGACGCCGGTCGCACCCGCAGGCCGCTCACGCCTGCTTCTCTTCTTCGTGCTGCGCGTCCACTTCGCGGGAACCCGGCACCATGATCTTCGCCATGATCATGCCGAGTTCATAGAGCAGGTAGATAGGCACCGCCAGCAGTGTCATGGACACGACGTCCGGTGGTGCCAGCAACATGCCGATGACGAAGGCACCGACCAGCGCGTAGGGCCGCACCTTCTTCAGGCGGCCCGGTGACATGAAGCCCGCCCACACCAGGAGCACGATGGCCACCGGCACTTCGAAAGCGAGACCGAAGGCGAAGAAGATGGTGAGCACGAAATCCAGATACGCATTGATGTCGGTCATCACCTTCACGCCGACGGGCGCCGCCGTGGCGAGGAAACCGAAGGCCACGGGGAACAGCACGAAATAGGCGAAGGCCACGCCGCAGTAGAAGAACAGCACGCTGGATATGAGCAGGGGCAGGAACATGCGGCGCTCGCTCTTGTAGAGCGCCGGCGAGATGAACCGCCACAGGTGATAGAGGAACACCGGCACCGAGAGGAACAGCGCCACCACCAGGGTGAGCTTCATGGGCGTCATGAAGGGGGAGGCCACGCCGGTGGCGATCATGCTGCTGCCCGCGGGCAGCTTCTCCAGCATGGGCCGCGCGACCCACTCGAAGACCCGGTTCTGGAAGGGGAAGAGGCAGAAGAAGATGGCGAGCAACGTGGCCACCGAGTTCAGGAGCCGGCGGCGCAACTCCAGGATGTGGGCGATCAGCGTGGGGCTGACGATGGACTCTTCGGGCGGGTTACCCTCGGGGGCCGTCATGCTTCACCGTCTCGGAGGCTGTCTTCTTCACGTCCGCCACCGTGGCTTCGACCTCGCCGCGCGCTGCCGCAGCGGCGCGCTTCATCTCCTCGGCTGCCAGCTCACGCTCGATCTGCTCGTTGAAGTTGCGCAGCATGCAGCGCGCCCGGCCCACCCATAGGCCGACGCTGCGCGCCAAACCCGGCAGTCGCTCCGGCCCGAAGACCACGAGAGCCAGCACGAAGATGAGCGAGAGTTCCCAGAAGCTGCCCTCGAACATGGGTCAGCGCATCAATGCTTGTCGTCCGGGGTCCCGGCGCCAGGCTTGCCGCCGTCACCGGCATTGCCGCCCGTGCTGTCGCCGTCGTGCATGGCTTTCTTGAAGCTGCGCACCGCCTTGCCGAGATCCTCGCCGATCTTGGGCAGCTTGCTGGTGCCGAACACCAGCACGATGATGATGAGGAGCAGCAGGAGTTTGCCGACGCTGAATTCCATGGAAGTGACCTGCGGGCGCGTTTGCCCGTCCGGAGCAGTGGTGAGGAGTCTATTTTACCCCGCGGCGAAGGCCCTAAACCCACTGGGAATAACAGGAATAAATGGCGTCAGGCCTTGGTACTGAGGCTGTCGACCAACTTCTGCGCCTGAGCGAGGTCAAGGCTTTCGCCGACTATGGCGCCCAGGAGATCCTGCCCCACCGCGCCGCACAGGCTCCGCACGTCGTCCAGGGAAGCCACACTACCCGCCGCGATCACTGGGATGGCTAGGACACGCGCCACTTCCGCCGCTGCCTCCATGCCACTGCTACCGTCTACCGGTGTGTAGACGATGGCCGCCACGCCCTCCCGCTGGAAGTGCTCCGCCACTTCCGTCACGTCGGTGTCCGACATCTTCGACCAACCCTCGGCCGCCACTTTGCCGCCCTTGGCATCCAAGCTCACGATGATATGGCCGGGATACTCCAGGCAAAGATCATTCACCAGATGCGGCGCCGTGGCCGCGCGGGTGCCGAGCACCACGAAGTCCGCGCCCGCCTCTATATAAGAAAGCACCGCCTCCTCGCTACGCATGCCGCCACCCACCTGCACCGGTACGCCGGGGCAGGCCGCGACGATCTCACGCACGATGGCGGCGTGCGCGGGTTTCCCGGCCGCGAGACTGTCGAGATCGCTCACGTGCAGGCGCCGGGCGCCCGCCTTGACCCACTGCTGCGCTAGCGCGGCCGGATGGTCCGCATAGGCCGTGGTTTCGCCGGGTTTGCCCTGGGTGCGGCGCACGCACTTGCCGCCCTTCAGTTCCATGGAGGGGATCAACAACATGCGGGATCCTCGTGGACGCGATTCATGCGGCGCACAGCGCTCATGCCGTGGGCACGGCGCACCCTGTCGTGGCTCTTGGGCTCAAGACATTGCATGGGTGGCTCAGTGTTGGATGGGGCCCATGGGTGTTGCAGGGGAACGCGGCGAGAGGTGCCTTAAGGTTTCAGATGGGGTCGCGAGGAGCGTGCCTATAGCATAGGCCAAAAGCCGTCTTCGTCAATGCGCCTTAAACCCGCCCGACGCAGCTCAAGCCCCGCCCTGCGGCGCCCGCAGCCAGAAGGTGACCGGCCCGTCGTTCACCAGGGCCACCTGCATGTCGGCACCGAACACCCCATAGCCCACCGGGCTGTGGGAGGCGGCGGCGCGACCACATATATAGCTGAAGAGGCGCTCGCCCTCGGCGGGGGATGCGGCCGGGGTGAAGCTCGGCCGCTTTCCCTTCTGGGTATCCGCGGCCAGGGTGAACTGGGGCACCAGCAGCAAACCACCCTGCACCTGGACCAGGTCCAGGTTCATGCGGCCTTCCGCATCGGGGAACACGCGGTAACTCAGGAGACGTTCCAGAAGTCGGTCCGCTTCGGACTCGGTATCGCCCTGTTCCACGCCGATGAGCACCAAGAGCCCACGACCGATGGCGGTCACCTTCGTTCCTTCCACCGTCACCGACGCCTCGCTCACCCGTTGCAGGAGCCCGATCACGACGTGGAGAGCTCCTGGGCGAAACGATCCGTGAGTTCCACGAGAGCGCTGCGGGTGTGGGGTTCGCTGGCCGCGTGGCCTGAATCGGCGACGATGCGCAGCTCCGCCTCCGGCCAGGCCTGCTTCAGGCGCCAGGCGGACACCGGCGGGCACACCACGTCGTAACGGCCCTGCACGATGACACCGGGGATACGGCGCAGCTTATGCACGTCGCGGATCAATTGGTCTTTAGCCATGAAGCAGCCGTTGGTGAAGTAATGGCACTCGATGCGTGAGACGGCGATGGCCACCTCGGGCGCAGTGTAGAGGTTCACGAGGGAATCGCTGGGCAGGAGCGTCGAGCAGCGCGCCTCGAACAGGGACCAGGCGTCCGCCGCGCGGCGCCGCACTTCCATATCCGGGTCAATGAGCCGCCGGTAATAAGCTTTTATCAGATCGCCCCGCTCCGCTTCCGGGATGAGCGCGACGAAATCCGCAAAATGGTCCGGGAAGATGTGATCGATGCCGGATTGGTAGAACCAGTCGAGCTCTCCCTGAGAGGCCAGGAAGATACCGCGCAATATCAGCGCCCGCACCCGCTCCGGATGGGTCTCGGCATAGAGCAATGAGAGAGTCGAGCCCCAGGAGCCACCGAACACCACCCAGGTATCGATACCGAGCAAGCGGCGGATGTTCTCCATGTCGGCCACCAAGGCCTGGCTGGTGTTGCCTTCCAATTCTGCGTGGGGGCGGGAGCGGCCGCAGCCCCGCTGGTCAAAGAGCACGATGCGGTAGCGGGTGGGATCGAAGAACCGCCGGTTGTCCGGGGTGCAGCCGCCGCCCGGTCCGCCGTGCACGAACACCACCGGCAGGCCGGTAGGGTTGCCGCACTCTTCCACATAGATCTCATGGGGCTTATCCACCGCGAGGCGGTGGAGGGCATAAGGCTCCAGAGGGGGGTAGTAGTCGGCCATGGGGGGCTTTTCCTTTGGGGTCTCCCGGTCGGCAGGGGGCCAGGGGCGTGTAGGGATTGCCCTACAGGTTTTGTCGGCATCCGCTGGCTTCAAGCCTCCCCCACCAGGGCCAGAGTAACACCTGCCCGAACCGCCATGGAACGGCGGGACATGGATGTATCTAGGACCGGGGCACGGGTTGGACGAAAGGATTCTTGCCCATCGATGGGTGCAGTAGCACCAATCACCTCCAGCCAAGAAGGCTCTCCCCGGCGGTACCCCTTACCGCCGGGGTCTTTTAACGCCTGTTACCCCTCTGCTTAGGTTGTGCTCTAGAATCACTTCAAAGCCGCACGTCGGCAGACGCGGGAGAACCCCGTGTTCAGCATCGCCACTCTGATGCGCATCCTGACCCCGTCTCTCGAAGCCGGCACTCAAGCTACGCCCCAAGCACAGCCTGCTCCGGATAAGGACGAGCTCGTCACTGTTGCTACTTACGACAAGATCACCGACGCCCACATCGCTCTCGGACGTCTCACGGCTGAAGGCATAACGGCACAGCTTTTCGACGACCAGATGGCGCAGATGTATTCCATCGCCTTGGGTGGTATCAAACTGCGAGTCGCGCGGGGCGATGAGAAGGCCGCACGGGAAGTACTGGCCACCGATTATTCGACGGTGCTGGACGACGCAGACCTGGGTAAGCAGGATGACCAATAAGTCTGGCGAGATAACCGGCGGCGAGTCTGAAAATCAATCCCTAAGTCGTCTCAAAACGTCGCGAGCGTAGGCAGGACGAGGGTTCGTCGCATGCGACGAACGAGCGAACAGGATGTTCGCTCTGGGCCATGAGCGGAGCAGGAAAGCGAAGCGAAATGGGGGAGGCGTCATGCGCCGCCGCTCTCGGGCTTCCTGCCCTCCGCGGCATAAGGCCGTCCTGGCCAAAAGCGCAGCAGTTTTGAGACGACTTAGAGCTCGAACATCATGTCGTCTTCTTCCTGAGTGGGCTTGTAGTCCCGCTTGCCGTAATGGCCCAGGATGGCCGACAGCACTTCTTCCGGCTCCTCCACCACTTTAAGCAGCTCCAGATCCTGCGGACCAATCAGCCCGCCGCTCTCCATCCGCTGCTTGATCCAATCCAGCAAGCCGCTCCAGAACGCTCCTTCCACCAGCACCACGGGCACGCGTCGGGTCTTGCCGGTCTGCATCAGGGTTAGCACTTCTGCCAGTTCATCCAGTGTGCCGAAGCCACCGGGCAGCACCACGTAGGCACAGGCGTAGCGCACGAACATGACCTTGCGGGCGAAGAAATGGCGGAACGAGAGTGCCACATCCAGATAAGGATTGACCCGCTGCTCATGGGGCAATTGGATGTTGAGGCCAATGCTGGAGGATTTGCCTGCGTAGGCGCCGCGGCTGGCCGCTTCCATGAGCCCAGGGCCACCGCCGGTCACCACCGCGAAACCCGCATCCGACAAGAGACGGCCGATGCGCTCAGCCCGTGCGTAACGCGGATCGCCGGGTTTAGTGCGGGCAGAGCCGAACACGCTGACGGAAGGGCCGATGGACGCGAGCCGCGTGTAGCCCTCGCTGAACTCTGCCATGTAGTGGCGGATCCGCTCCGCTTCCCGCTCCTGCTTATCCTCATCGCTCATGGCTGCTCTCCTTAAGACGCGGCTTACACGGGCGAGAGGTTGGCGTAGGCCACCACCAGCCATTTGGAACCTGCAGACTTGAAGTTCACCTGCACCCGCGCATTGGAGCCGTCGCCTTCGTAATCCAGCACGACCCCTTCGCCGAAGGTGGGATGCCGCACCCGCTGGCCAAGACTGAAACCGGCTGGCGCGAGGCCGCCCAGTGCACTGGGTGCATAGGCCCGACTCACCTGTACCCGGGGGCGGATCTCTTCCACCAGTTCCGCCGGCAGTTCCCGCAGGAAACGTGAGGGCACACCGTAATTATCCATACCGTGCAGACGGCGCTGCTCCGCATAACTCATGAACAACTCCTGCATGGCGCGGGTCATGCCCACGTAACACAGGCGCCGCTCCTCTTCGAGGCCTTCCAGATCCTCGATGGAGCGTTCGTGGGGAAAGAGACCGTCTTCCATACCGCAGATGAACACCAGGGGGAACTCGAGGCCTTTCGCGGAATGCAGGGTCATGAGTTGCACGCAGTCTTCCCAGGCTTCCGCCTGGCCTTCACCAGCCTCGAGGGCAGCATGGGAGAGGAAGGAAGATAAGGCCGTCATGCCCTCCGCCTCGTCCGGCACGAAGCCTCGGGCGGCGCTGACTAACTCTTCCAAGTTCTCGACCCGCGCTTCGCCACGCTCGCCCTTCTCCGCCTTATAGAAGTCCACTAGGCCGCTGCCATGCAGTGCCTGGTCCACCTGTTCGTAGAGTTGCAGGCCCCGGGCACCCAGTTCGATGTCGTGTATCAGCTTGGCGAACTTCTCGAAGGCGCCGCTCACCCGGGCTGGCTGCTCTTTCTCGGCGACGATGGCTTCGAGAGCCCGCCAGAGCGAGAGGGAATCTCGCTTGGCCCGCTCCCGCAGGATCTCGATGCTGCGGGTGCCGATGCCCCGGGTGGGCACGTTGATCACCCGCTCGAAGGAGGAATCGTCGTTGCGGTTCTCGATCAGCTTGAGATAGGCGAGGGCGTCCTTGATCTCCTGGCGCTCGAAGAAGCGCAGGCCGCCATAGACCCGATAAGGGATGCCTTCCAGCATGAGCCGCTCTTCGAACACCCGGGACTGGGCGTTGGAGCGGTATAGAACGGCCACTTCCTTGCGCGCGCCGCCGGTCTCTTGCCATTGCTTGATGCGCTCGATGATGAACTGGGCTTCATCCTGCTCGTTGTAGGCAGCGTATACGTGGATAGGTGCGCCGTCGCCAGCGGCCGTCCAGAGGTTCTTACCCATGCGCGTGGAGTTGTGAGCGATGAGGGCGTTGGCCGCCTTCAGGATGTTGCCGGTGGAGCGGTAGTTCTGCTCCAGGCGGATCACCCGGGTGCCGGGGAAATCCTTCTCGAAGCGCAAGATGTTGCTCGATCTTGGCGCCACGCCAGGCATAGATGGACTGGTCGTCGTCGCCCACCACGAAGGGCACGCCGGTCTCGCCAGCCAGCATGCGCACCGAAGCGTACTGGATCGCGTTGGTGTCCTGGAACTCGTCCACCAGGATGTGGCGGAAGCGCCGCCGGTAATGTTCCAGCAGGCTCGGGTTCTTGAGCCACAGCTCGTGGGCGCGCAGCAGGAGTTCCGCGAAGTCGACCATGCCGCCTCGTTCGCAGGCCTCTTCGTAGGCGCGGTATACCTTGAGCAGGCTGTGCTGGCACAGGATCATCGCTGTCCGGGATGTTCTTAGCGCGCAGGCCATCGTCTTTGCGGGAGTTGATGAACCACTGGGCCTGACGCGGCGGATAACGGGACTCATCCAGCTCCAGGCTCTTCAGCACCCGGCGTATCAGACGGTACTGGTCTTCGGAATCGAGGATCTGGAAAGCCTGGGGCAGACCTGCTTCACGCCAATGCTGGCGCAGTAGACGATGAGCGATGGAATGGAAGGTGCCTATCCACATGCCGCCGGCGGAGCCGCCCATGAGGCGCTCCACCCGGCCGCGCATCTCAGCCGCCGTCTTGTTGGTGAAGGTCACCGCGAGGATGCCGAAGGGGGAGACGTTCTCCACCTGCAGGAGCCATGCGATGCGGTGCACCAGCACGCGGGTCTTGCCGCTGCCAGCACCGGCCAACACCAGGGTCGGCTTGGCCTCGGCGCTCACTGCCTCCCGTTGCGGGGGATTGAGTTGGTCGAGGATGGCGGTGACGTCCATGCGCGCATTTTACCTGCGGCGCCCGTCGTCGTAGCGCCATCAGTTCACATCGCTGCAGATAAACCTGGATCTCATCGCTATACTGCAACCGGACATCGGGAGAATCGGCACATGCGCGGATATACCGGACTCATCCTGTGGCTCATATTGCTGGTGTTGTGCTGGCCCCTGGCTTTGGTGGCACTCATCCTCTATCCCTTGCTCTGGCTATTGCTGCTGCCGTTCCGGCTCGTCGGCATCACCGTGGATGCGGTGTTCGAGTTGCTGCGCGCCATCCTGTTCCTGCCGGCACGCCTCCTGGGTGGGCGGCCCGGCCGTGACTGAACCTTAAAAGAGGATTCCCATGAGCGACGACGTGAGACTCGACATCCCCAGCCGCGTGCTGCATCTCGGCATCGCCATCCTCGGCACCTGGGCCTGGTGGATAGGCGACGCCGCGGGGGACTATCACAAGCCCCTGCACCCGAACTACACCTTGCACGAGTACGTCGGCCTCGCCTTCAGTGCGGTGCTGGCGGTGAGACTCATCTATGGTTTCTTCGGGCCCCGGGCTCAGCGCTTCAGCAGCTGGGTGCCCTACACCCGGGAACGCTGGAAGGCAGTCGAGGAAGACCTACGTAGCCTGCTGCGCCTGCGCATACCCGAGCCCCGGCTGCATCGAGGGCTGAACGCCGCCGTGCAGAGCTTAGGGCTGCTGCTCTTCACCTGGCAGGCCATCTGCGGCACCCTCTTGAGTATCTACATCACCCCCGGCGAACGGGCCGTGGGCTGGCTGCACAGCCTGAAGGAACTCCACCAACTGGCATCCATCTGGATCCCCGCCTATCTGGTGCTGCACGTGGGTGCGAGCTTGCTGCATGCCTTCACGGGCCGCCACATCTGGAAGAAGATGGTCTTCCTCGAATGAGTCTGGCGTAGCGCCCGGGCCTATACTTTAGGTCACAGCGGGCGTCGCCCGCCCTCTGATGAGATGAAGGTCCATGAGGTGCTACATGCCGGCCCGGCTCCTGCCCTGGCTCACATCGATGCTCCTGCTCACCAGCACCGCGATCATGGCGGCAGGAGACGATGGCATGCACACATTCAGACTCACTTCCTCTGCATTCCAGAACAATGGCGCCATGGCAGCGCGCTTCACCAGCGATGGCGACAACCTCTCGCCGCCCTTGAGCTGGAGCGGCGCACCCGCAGGGGCCAAGAGTTACGCCCTCATCATGGATGACCCGGATGCGCCGGACCCGGCGGCACCGCAGGTCACCTGGGTGCATTGGGTGCTCTATGACATCCCTGCCTCGATCACCAGCCTCGCCGAAGGTGCTTCCCAGCATCTGCCTGCGGGTGTGCGCGAAGGCCTGAACGACTGGAAGCAGACTGGTTACGGCGGCCCCGCACCGCCCGTAGGTCGGCATCGCTACTTCCACAAGCTCTATGCGCTGGACACGGTGTTGCCCGACTTGAACAAGCCCAGCAAGGCCCAACTGGAATCCGCCATGCGCGGACACGTGCTCGCCGAGGCGGATCTCATCGGCACTTATCAGAAGGCTGGTCTTTGAAAGACTCCGCCACCAATCAAAAGCCGACGCCGGATTACCGCGCTATGGTGGCAGCGGTACTGACAGAACTCGGCATCCCCGCCGACTACGGCGCGCGCCGCCAGCTCGAACTCTGTGAGGAAGCAGCGGAACTCGTGAGCATCGGCGCCGACGTGCTGGGCCGCGAACAGAAGCTCACGCCCAAGGCTGCTTCGGCCTGGCACGCCATGCGTGCCGCCGCCGAGCAGGACGGCGTCCAGCTCCTGGTGGTCTCCGCCTTCCGCAGCTTCGACTATCAGCGCGCGCTGATCCTGCGCAAGTTGGACAACGGCCGCAGCATCGCCGACGTCCTCAAGATCAATGCGGCGCCGGGCTACAGCGAACACCACACCGGTCGCGCCCTCGACCTCACGGCACCTGACTGCCAGCCGCTGGAGCAGGGCTTCGAGACCACCGGCGCCTACACCTGGCTCGTGAAACACGCGCCGCGCCACGGTTTCCGTCTCTCTTATCCGCGCGACAATCCTCACGGCATCAGTTATGAACCGTGGCACTGGGCATACACGCGCCTGAACTTTCGAGTCGCAGCGTCCGGACATAGCGATCATCCAACCGGGGGGATGCACCATAGGGGTGACATGGATTTCGCCAAGATCGAATTGATCACGGCCTGTACGCTGCACTCTGCGGCCTGTTGCTGGTGCCCTCGCGATACGTGTGCCGTATACACGCGCCAAACAGAAGGTAGGCATCGGTGACGGCGGCAAACAAGCGATGCTCTGCGCCATCCGCGTGCATGGAAACGCCGTCGAGTACATCCCGATCGCCCTGATCCTGATGCTGCTTCTCGAATTGCATGGCAGCGCCCATTGGTTCCTGCACGCGGCGCGGGATCACCCTCGTGGTCTCGCGGCTCCTGCATGCCCAGGGGATGATGCAGTCCGGCGGCGAGGGCACTCCGCCCGGGCGCCTCATCGGCGCTACCGCCACCTGGATATTGATCACCGTCCTAGCCGTGGATAACCTGTTCAATTTCGTCTGAACCTCGCCCCGCTGGTCCCGGGAACCACCGGGACCGGCGGCGGTCTCACTATCTGCATCCCCACCTTTGTTAGACTGTCACATGCTCAAAAAAACCCTCATCACCGCTGCCGCCTGCGCCGCCCTGCTCGCCGCTTGCGGCCGGCATGCACCCCAGGTGGATCCCGTGGCCTATCAGAAAGATGTCGACACCTGGCGCGCCGGGCGCATGAATCGCCTCACCGGTCCGGATGGCTGGACCACCCTCGTGGGGCTTTACTGGTTCAAGGATGGCACCAATACCTTCGGTACTGCGGCGGGCAACGACCTGGTGCTGACCAGCGGCAAGTTCCCCGCCAAGGCCGGCACCTTCACCCTGGATAAAGGCAGCGTGAGCTTCACGGCGGCCCCAGGTGCAGGCATCCAGAGCGAGGGCAAGCCCGTCACCACCTTGAAGCTCGGCACTGACGCCGACCCCAAGACCACCACCTTGACTTACGGCAGCGTGAGCTTCTTCGCCATCCAGCGCGGCCCGCGCTTCGGTCTCCGGGTGAAAGACAGTCAAGCCGACGCGCGCGTGCACTTCAAAGGTTTGGAACATTTCCCGTTGGATCAGCAATGGCGCTTCGAGGCCCGCTTCGTGCCCTACACGCCCATGAAGAAGATCCCCATCATCAACATCCTCGGCATGGAAGAAGACATGAACTCGCCGGGCGCCCTGGTGTTCGACAGGGACGGCCAGGAGTACCGGCTGGATGCAGTGATCGAAGACGGTGAGACCGACTACTTCGTGATGTTCGCCGACCAGACCAACGGCAAGACCACCTACGGTGCCGGTCGCTTCCTATACGCGAGCTCGCCGGTGGATGGCGTGACGGTGCTGGATTTCAACAAGTCCTACAACCCGCCCTGCGCCTTCAGTCATTACGCCACCTGCCCGCTGCCGCCGCAGCAGAACAAGTTGCCGCTCGCCATCACCGCCGGCGAACTCAAGTACGCCGGCGCAGGACACTGACGCTCGCAGCTCATCGATGATCGGGATCACGCCGGCCATACCGGCTGGCACGCTGCGCTAGCGGGCGCACTCTTGGGGCTAAGCCTGGCGGCGCCACCCGGTCCTGTCATGGCCATCATGGCCACCGCCGCCTTGCGCGGCCGGGTGCGGGAAGCCCTCATGACCGCCTTCGGCGCAATCTGTGCCGACTTCACCTGGCTCTCCCTCGCCATCCTCGGCGCGGTGACGATCCTCGACCGCTATCCCAAAGTGATCGGCCTCATGGGTCTCGCCGGGGCGTCCCTCCTCCTCTGGATGGCCTGGGGTACCTGGAAGGCTGCCCGGGAGGGAGTCCATGGCAGCGACACCCCCGGCTCCTGGAAGCTCGGGTATATGACGGTGCTCACCAGCCCCTTCTCCCTGGCCTGGTGGCTGGCCAATGGCACCCTGCTCTATACCTCCTGGGGGGTGCCGGGCATCCTGGGCCTGTTCCTATCCCTGTTCCTCTACACCGTGGCTTTCACCTATGGCTTCCGTTGGCTGGGGGGCCGGGCGGCCTATGCGGCCGTGGGGGTGGCCTATGGGAGCGTGCTGATGCTGGGGGGTTTCGGCCTCTATGTGGGCTGGCAAGCCCTGAAATTACTGGGATAGCCCCTAAACACCCTCGACAGGGCCCCCGGGCCTATGGCTCAATAGCGCCAATTCAAAATTAAGGTAAATCGCCGTTCCTTAAAGGGCGCGGCCGATGCCGAATTCACTTCAGATCAAGGTCAGACTTTCATGAACATCACCATCCCTCCTGGCTACAAGGGCCTCGTGGCCCTCGACAAGAACGTCCACCATGGCAAAGGCGCGGTCACTGGCCGGCGTCATGCCTTCGCTGCCGGACTCACCGGCGTGTACGTGGTGGCCGCCGAGTTCGTGCAGGCCGCGCGCGATTACCCCGTGGTCTTCGCCCAGGAGCCGAACACCGGCGAGTACCTGCCGCTCGCCATCACCGGCTTGAACCAGGAAGAGAACCTCTTCGTGGGCGACGACGGTGAATGGCAGAAAGACACCTATGTCCCCGCCTACGTGCGGCGCTGGCCCTTCTTCGGCGTGCGCATCACCGGCGAGGAAGCCAAGAACGGCAACATCCTCATCTGCGTGGACGAGAGCGGCCTCGAGACCTCCAGTCACCCGGTGTTCGATGCCCAGGGCAATCCCTCCAGCGACTTCCAGCCGACCCAGACCCTCATCTCCGAGATGGAAGGCGCGCGGCTCCCCACCGAGCACCTGTGCAAGACCCTCAAGGAGTTCGGCCTGCTGGAGCCCTTCGAGGCCCATGCCTTCCCGAAGAGCGGCCAGGAGATGCGTCTGCGCGGTATGTTCCGCGTGAACGAAGAGAAGCTGAATGAGCTGCCGGGTAAGGACCTGAAGCGCCTCATGAAGCACGGTGAGCTCTCGCGTATCTACGCGCACCTCATGTCGCTGGACAACTTCAAGTTCCTGATGGACCGTGCGGCGGAGCGCCGCAAGGGCGCGCGACTCGTCTCCTGAAGACCCTACTCATCATCCGATCTATCTACATATATATATAAAGTGAGCTGCCATGGGCGTTGAAATCAAATTGACCGACAAGGAACTGCCGGTATCCCCCGTGTTCGTGGACTTCCTCGCGCACATCGTGGACGGCCGTCCGTTCGAAGGCGCGGGCTGGCATGACCAGCTCTCCGAAGAGCTCTCCAACGACCACGTACGGGTCATGGAGAAAGCTCAAGAGAACGCGGGGCGCATCATGGCGAGCGAGGCCGGGCAGCGACACGTGGCCCGTGCTTACCAACTCTTCCTAGCGCTGCTCACCGGTGACTTCGAACAAATCCGCAACATCCAGTTCAAGTACCACTTCATCAACATCATCGGCGTGCCGCGTAATGGCGGCTCCTACCTGACCATGGAAGCCTATCGTGCGCTTGGCTTCGACGTGGACAAGGTGCCGAACGTGATCGCCCACGACGGCTTCCCGGAAGCCGGTCCCTTCCGCTTCCAGAAGGGCGCCAACAGCTGGATCTCGAGCCTGCAGACCATGGCCGAGTTCCTCACCATGGTCGAGATCTACTTCAGCAAGCACAAACCGCACTACGGCAAGATCATGGTGCCGAAGAAGCTGCTCAAGGGCACCTATGCCGGCGGCTTCTTCCATCAGATACTCGGTGAGTCGGTGGAGCACATCCTCACCGTGCGTCATCCGGTGACTTCCGCCATCTCGGCTTACGAGAAGTCCGGCGGCCTGCCTGCTGACGGCAAGTTCAAGGTGCGCGGCAACATCGAGGAGTGGGTGCGGCGCGACCTGTCCTACACCTCAGGCCTGACGAACGACGAGATGTTCCTCATGCCTTACTTCGACGCTTACCTGCATTATTGGGAGCAGTACCACTACTACGTGGCGACCACCGGTCTCTCGGCCAACCGCAATATGACGCTGGTGCCTTACGGCAAGGAGCGCATGGAAGGCGTGTCTAAGAGCTTCCAGAACCGCTTCGAGAGCGGCCTGCAGCCCTCCGAGTTCAAGGTGTTCGCGAAGCAAGACCGGCATCCGGACTGGATCAAGCAGGCGGAGCCCGTGGTCAAGCGTGTAGCAGAAGTGTGGGACCGCGTGGGTCTTAAGTTCCCCTACAAAGAGGTCATGGAGATCTGGTGATCCAGACTCCATCATCGAGATGGATAAACGGGGAGAACGGTTTACGTTCTCCCCGTTTCATTTAGGGCGTACCACAATGATGTCGATCAAATCGGTCATCGCTGGAATCATGGTCTCCGTGCTGTTCGTAGGCTGCGCCAGCAACCCCGATGCCCGGATAAAGCAAGAGAACCTCGGCTGCAGCCCTGGCGGCCTGGGCGGCGGCGGTTCGCCGGGCGAGCTTGTATTCGCTATCACCTTTGGCATAGCTATCGGCTATAGCTGCGAGGGAATCACCAGACTCGTGGATGGGGATGTAGGGCGCCCACCGAGCCGCCTGCAGGATGGCGTCTATCATTCCGGTGACGATGCTTTCTCAATAAAACTCCCGGTGACCCCATCGGCCTCGGATGCAGGGGCCTATACGCTGATCGAGCGCCTCACCCGCTCGGAGGACCACATATTCGTCCTGCCCAACCAGAAGGGCGAGGGGCGCAGCGCCTACATGGTGGATGTTTTACGCAAGCTCGATCCGCAGGACCAAGACTTGTCGCCTAAAGATTTCCTGGGTGACATGACACGCGTGAAACAGCTGATGAAGCTGCATCCTATCAACAGCGACGATGGACCGCCGCTGCTGCACGAGGAGACCCTGACCCTGGACGGCAAGCCGGCGCTATTCCAGGCCTACAGCGTGCTTCTGTACTCCGATGACAAGGATAAGGACGCGACCGAGTTCTTCGGTACCGGCAGCAAGACCCTGAACCTGCTGCTCTACGTGGTGAAGACCCACGACGAAGCCGCCATCCTGGGTATCGCCTGGCCGGGAGACTGCGCTGCCTGCGCCACCGGGCCGGAGTCGGCGGTGCGCAAGGCTAACCCGGACCTAGACGCCTTCGTGAGTTCCTTCCAGCTCACGGCGAGGGATCACCGGGACTAAAGCACCCTGCCGGACGCAGCGGCTTTAAAAGCGGAACACCAGGAAATACATAAGCAGTGTATTCACTGCGAGTAGCGCGAGTCCGGTAGGTATCTGCACCTTGATGACGCCGTTCTGGTCCGGCAACTCCAGGAGCGCAGCGGGCACGATGTTGAAGTTGGCCGCGAGCGGCGTCATGAGCGTGCCGGAGTAACCTGCCAGCATGCCCAGATGCGCCCATGATGGCGGGGTTGCCGCCATGCAGATGCACGATGAGCGGCAGGCCGATGCCGGCCGTCATCACCGGGAAAGCCGCGAAGGCATTGCCCATCACCAGGGTGAAGAGCGCCATGCCGAGACAGTAGGCCGAGACCACCGCAAGCGTGCTGTCTACGGGGATGAAACGACCCACCAGATCCGCCACCACCTGCCCCACTCCTGAGAGTGCGAACACCGCGCCCAGGACCGCCAGCAACTGTGGCAGAGACCACCACCGGGCCCACTGCGTCCACGAGTCGTCGCGATTCCGTGAGGGGGACCACGAGAGGTTCGCGCAACATGACGCAGGCCCGCGACCAGAGCCAGATCACCGAGAGCCCAAAGCCACCAGGGTCGCGTCCTTCGGCTCCACCAAGCGGCTTGCCCGTCCGACGCGTCAGGTTCTGCAGCAGGAGCGTACCCGATACCGTGACCACGGGGATCATAAGCGCCGGGATGAACAGGCGATTGCCGAAGCGTTCCGCGAGGCCGCGGCGCGCCGATGCTTCGTGGCTCCACGACGCGGCTCTTACCCAGCCCACCGATGCCGGCGAAGAGCGCCATGCCGATGGCCAGGCAACCGATCACGAAGGGCGGCAGCCAGGAACCGAAGAGGAAGGTAGCGGAATACAGCCCCAGAAGAGCGCGCGCTTGAGCCGCTTGGGGTTGCTCCGGTCGCGGAAGTTGATGACCAGGCGGCAGCGGCGAACATCAGCCCCAAGAGGAGATAGATGACGTCCAGCACCTTCACTGGGATCTCCCCAATTCAGCACGCAGTCTCCGGTCCAGGCGCCAGAGGCGGAATGCGTGGATGAGGAACGCGGCGATGGCGGTGGGGATGGCCCAGAGCGCTATCTGCAACGGGGTCAGCGGATAGCCAGCTTGATCCAGGAAAGCTTTGATGAGCAGCACCGAGCCGATGGCGATGAAGATATCTTCACCATAGAAGAGCCCGATGTTGTCAGTAGCAGCAGCGTGGGCACGGATCAGCGCGCGGGTCTCAGGTGGCAATTCGCCGTAACGGTTCTCCGCCGCCGCTTCGGCCATGGGTGCCACCAGGGGTCGCACCATGGCGGCATGACCACCGAAGGCCGTGAGGCCTAAGCTCGCGGTGAGCTGGCGGATGAGCATATAGAGAGTGAGCACGCGGCCGGTGGTGGCGCCGCCTACCCGGGCGATCAAAGCCTGGGCTCGCTCTTTCAGTCCGTTCTTCTCCAGCATCCCGATGACCGGCAGCGTGAGCCAGACCAGAGCCATGTAACGATTCTGGGTGAAAGCGCGGCCGAACTCAGTGACGACTGCCACCGGATCCATGCCGCCGGCGAGACCCGTGGCGACAGCAGCCACCACCACCACGAGCAGGGGATTGCCGCGCAGGGCGAACCCTAAGATGACGATGGCGACGCCTATGAGCGTGAACAGGGGGCTCATGCTTGCTCCGCCAAAGATGCCTTGAGACCACTCGCGAGATCGGGATAGCGCAAGGCGATGTCCAGCTCTTCCAGCATCTTCAGGTTGTGGATGCGCTTCGATTCCTTGAGGAAGCTCATGAGACTGGGGCTCAAGGTCTTCTCCGCTTCCTGCATGGTGATGAGAGGAGGTTTCGGCAAGCCCGTGAGTTCTGCCAGAGTGAAAAGGTAATCCGTGATGGTGGAGGGTTGACCATCACTGACGTTGTACACGGAATCTTTTGGCGCGCGGGCCATGGCTGCGTGGCAGACCGCGACCAAATCATGGATGTGGATGCGATTGGTGTAGCTACACTGCTCCGGTCGTATGGTGGGCTGACCGGATTTGAGCCGCTCGGTGAGCAGGCGACCCGGCCCGTAGATGGCGGGCACCCTCAGGATCACCCAAGGGATGCCCTGGGTACGGCACCATTTACGCACGGCACCTTCCGCAGAGATGCGGCGCTGAGCGCGGTGAGTGGAAGGGTTGAGGGTTGCGTTCTCGTCTATCCAGCGACCGCCGCAGTCACCATAGACACCGGTGGTGCTCATATAGAGGAAGCGGGATGGCGCGCCGGTGACTTCCAGATGGGCCAGCAAGCGCTCGATGCGCACATCGTCCTTGCCCACATCCACCGGCGGGGCGAGATAGAAGAGCGCGGCGGCGCGCGAAGGCAGCCTCGGCAGATCGTCCCCGTCAAGATCGCAGCGCAGAGGCGTGATGCCGGCTGTCTTCAAAGCTTCGGCGCTCTCTGCGGAGCGCACCACGCCCACCACCTCGCGCCCCTCCGCGCGATAGGCCGCCGCGAGCCTGCGGCCCAAGTCGCCGCAGCCGATGATGAGCACGCCGTTGGAGGGAGCTGCATTCATTATTTGTGGAGATTATGCGGTTATGGTGGTAGCCCGGCAATCGAATGCAGATGCTTGCCGTTGACTCAACTGCGTGGGAGGATGTTCCGGCACCTGAGGTGCGATTTGGATTTAAAACATAATCAAAGGGATACATCATGAACGGGGAACCAACTACGGAGATTCGCTTTTTCGCCTACAGCTCGCGTATAGGCAGGTTGCGCTATTTCGCCTACGGCATGGGCACATTTCTGCTGCTACTACCGGCGTTGATCCTCGCCGGAATCCTGTTTGCCCTCAAGCTTCATTTCCTCGCATACCTGCTGTGTGGCGCCTCCTACATATTCATGATAACGATGGGTTTCGTGTTCGCCGTGCGCCGATTGCACGATATGGGCGCGAGTGGGTGGTGGTCCCTGATTATCGGCGCCGCGATGTTGTCCACCATCCTGAAATACCTGTATCTGATGCCCGAGAACCTTTTCTGGCTTCCAGCACTCCTGAGTCTCGCCGATTTTGTATTGATACTCATCTTGCTGTTCAAGAGTGGTTCTCAGGGTGACAACACCTTCGGCTCGCCGCCGCCGCCCAATTCCACCTGGGTCGTGGCCGGAGCATGGTCGTTTCTCATCATACCGTTCTTTGGAGGCATCCTTGCCGCCATCGCCATCCCTGCTTACCAGGATTACATCGCACGTTCGCAGATGTCGGAAGGCATCCAGCTGGCGGGCAGTGCGGAGATGCCCGTGTCGGAGTTCTATCAAAAGAACAAGGTTTGGCCGGCCGACATCTCTTCACTCTACGGTAACAAGCCTGTCGGGGAACCCATAGGCCGTTTCGTCGCCACCATCACCACCTCTACCGGAGCCGATGGCTCCTACGGTGTGATCGCCACCATGAAGGGCAGCGGCGTGAATCGCATGATCGCGGGCAAGGCAGTCGAACTCTGGACCAACGACGGAGGCGGTACCTGGCGTTGCGGTCCGGCGAGCAGTAACCCGGTGGATGCCAAATATCTGCCGGTCTCCTGCCGTGATACGCAACCCAGTCCTCCCTGATCGCGACGCTCAGGCATAATCTTCCGATGCCCTGCTCAAGGTAGGGCATCGTCTTTTAGAGGAATCAATGGCGAAGACCGTCAGCCTTGCGCCTTCAGGTAAGCATTTCCAGGTGGAGGAAGGTGAGACCGTGCTGGCGGCGGCATTGCGCCAGGGTATCCATCTGCCTTACGGTTGCCGTACCGGCAGCTGCGGCACTTGCCGCGCGCATGTCGCAGCAGGACAGACCCACTACCCGGACGGTCCGCCGCTTGCCATCACCGCCTTGGAGAGTGAATCCGGCGAAACGCTGCTCTGCCGTGCCGTGCCCCAGAGCGACCTCACCGTGGAGGCGGAAGAGATCACCGCCATGGCGAAGCTGCGGGTCAAGGCGCTGCCTTGCCGCGTGGCACGCGTGACGCCACTGGCCCACGACGTGATGGGTCTGTACCTGCGCCTGCCGGCGGTCGAACGCATGCAGTTCCTGGCGGGGCAATACATCGACATCCTCTTGCCCGGCAAGCACCGGCGCAGTTTCTCTCTCGCCAACCCGCCCCATGACGATGAGTTCCTGGAGCTGCACGTGCGCAACGTGCCGGGCGGTCTCTTCTCCAAGGAAGTGTTCCAGAACCTGCCGGTGGGTACGCTGCTGCGCATCCAGGGACCTCTCGGCACCTTCTTCCTGCGGGAGGATGCGGCGCGGCCCATCATCATGATCGCGGGCGGCACCGGCTACGCGCCCATCCAGGCCATGCTGCGCCACCTGTTCGAGAACGATCGTGACCGGGACATCGTCTTCTATTGGGGTGCTCGCGCTGCGCGTGACCTCTACGCTGATGCACGCCTGCGCGAGTGGACGCAGAGCCAGAAGAGTTTCCGCTACGTGCCGGTGCTCTCCGAACCGATGCCACAAGACCACTGGACCGGTCGCACCGGCTTCGTGCATGAAGCAGTGCTGAAGGATTTCCCGGATCTCTCAGGCCATGATCTCTATCTCTCGGGTCCACCGCCCATGGTGCAGGCAGCGCGGGCAGCCTTCCCGGCCCATGGCGCCGACAGCTCCCGCATGTTCTCCGACAGCTTCGATTTCCCCGCGGAGGTGCGCGCAGCGCTGGAAGCTGCGAGCGCGAAACACGACCCCAGCTGAAACATTGTCACGCACCCGTCACGCTGCTGCGCAGATTTCGACCGCTCCCCCGCCTGTCACCTTGCAATAAAAACTTCACCGCGCTTTCACAATGCGCCGGTATGTTGGTCATGCAGACAGCTGACCGCATACCCATCGTCGCAGGCCTCGCATGTCCGAATCCGCCCAGCTCCATGAGCTCGTGATCGCCGCTCAGGGCATCCCGCCGCACCTCAAGGTCGCGGACGTGGCGGACATGTTCATGGATGACAGCCACGGCAAGCTGCTCTCGCTGCCGGTGCTGGACGGCGACCGGCCCGTGGGCCTCATCAGCCGCGCACGCATGCAGCAGGTGCTGTTCCGGCAGTACGGCCGCGAGCTCTACGGCAAGCGACCGGTCACCTCCATCATGAACGACGCGCCGGTGGTGATCGAATCCAGCACCGATCTCACGGAAGCGAGCAAGACCGTAAGTGAACGCCTGAAGTTCCCGGTCACCGAAGACTTCATCATCACCCGCGATGGCAAATATATCGGCATGGGTGCGGTGATACATCTCCTGCGCGCCATGGACGAACGCCTCACCAAGCAGGCCACGGAACTTTCCGCGGCCATGCAGCAGCTCAAAGCCTCCCAGTTGCAGCTCATCCAGTCAGAGAAGATGGCTTCCCTCGGCCAGATGGTCGCGGGGGTGGCCCATGAGATCAACACGCCTCTCGGCTACGTGAAGAACAACATGGAGATGATGGAGATGTTCTTCGAGAGCTCGCGCGGCATCCTGGAAGGCTGCAGTGGCCTCGTGGATACCCTGCTCTCACCTTCGGCGACCGAGGAAGAGCTGCAGACCCAGCTCCGGGGTGTCGCCGCCCTCAAGGAAGACATGGCGGACAGCAATGCGGAAGATCTCGCGAAGCTCGTCGCCGACACCCATTTCGGCATCGATCGCATCAGCGAGATCGTCATGAACCTGAAGAACTTCAGCCGCCTGGACCGGGCGCTGGCGGCGGACGTGGACATCAACGAGTGCCTGGATAGCGCCCTGCTCCTGGCCCGCAACGTGCTCAAGAACCGGGTGGAAGTGGTGCGCCAGTATGGCGAGCTGCCGCGTATCGCCTGCATGCCCTCCCAGATCAACCAGGTGTTCCTGAACCTGCTCACCAACGCCGCCCAGGCCATCGAGGACCGGGGCCGCATCCTCGTCAAGACCGAAGCGGATGCCGCCTGGCTGCGCATCACGGTGCAAGACACGGGCAAGGGTATCCCCACGGAGGTGCTGCCCAGGATATTCGACCCCTTCTTCACCACCAAGGCCGTGGGTCAGGGCACGGGCCTCGGTCTCTCCATCAGCTACGAGATCGTGAAGCAGCACGGTGGCGATATCCGCGTCACCTCCCAGCCCGGCAAGGGCGCACGCTTCACCGTCCAACTGCCGGTCCAGAGCAACGTCGGCAGCCAACCCCCTTCCCAGGAGCAAGCAGCATGAGCGACAAGGCCACCCTCCTCTTCGTGGACGATGAAGAGCGCGTGCTGCGCTCCCTCGAAGTGCTGTTCAAAAACCGCTTCCGAGTGCTCACCACCACCGACGGCAACGAAGCCGTGGCCATGGTGCGGCGCGAGCGGGTCCACGTGATCGTGAGCGACCAGCGCATGCCCATCATGACCGGCGTGGAACTGCTGCGCCGGGTGCGGGATGCCTCGCCCAACACCATGCGCCTCTTGCTCACGGGCTATTCAGACCTGGAAGCCATCGTGAACTCGGTGAACGAGGGCGAGATCTTCCGCTATCTGAGCAAACCCTGGAGCGCCAAGGAGATCCTGGCCACCGTGACCCAGGCCGCGCAGATCGCGCTGAGCCTGGAAGAAGCTGCCGGCGCCGAACCCACGGGTGTCGCGCCCGGCGTGCTCGTCATCGACGAGGACCCGACGGTGGCCGAGATGGTGAAAGCCATCTGCGGACCTTCCCGCGCAGTGAAGTGGAGCACGGATCTGGACGAAGCCTTCGAAGTGCTGGCTGGCAGCGACATCGCCATCGTGGTCTGCGACATCCGCTTAAGGGGCCGGGATATCTCGGCGGCGGTGAAGGCGCTCAAGGAGAGCAACCCCATGATCCTCACCATCGTGCAGACCCAGCTGCAGGACGTGGAGATGCTGCGCAGCCTCATCAACCACGGCCAGATCTATCGCTTCCTGCCGAAGCCCGCGCGCCGGGGTCTCCTGGAGATGAGCCTGCACGCCGCTTCCCGGCGCCAACTCTCACTCATGTCCGCGCCCAAACTCGCGAGCCGCTACCAGGTGGAGCGCAGTGAAGTGGCGCCGGTGGCGGCGCTTTCCAACCGATTGCTGGGTTATCTCGACCGCATGCGGCAGGGCAAAGGCTTCTAAAAGCTTAGCGGCGGAAGGCGGGGTAGCGTCTGAATCCGCTGAGGTAATTGGAAAAGCGCGCGGCGGAGCCGGCGCTGTCGGTGCTGGCCCAGGACACGGCGACATGATCCCGCACCGGCTCGGCCAAGGGCCGCGCCAGGTGGTAACCCTGGTGCAGGCGCACGCCGAGGCTCTGCACCACCGCGTAGTCCTCCGCCGTCTCTATCCCCTCCGCGACCACGCGGCAGCCGAGGCGCGCGGCCATGCCGCCGATGGAGCGCACGAACTCGCGCTTCACGTTGTCGGTGCTGATGTTCTCGATGAAGTGATGGTCTATCTTCACGAAGCTGGGCCGCAGCTCTGACCATAGTCGCAGGCCCGCGTAGCCCGCGCCGAGGTCGTCGATGGCGATCTCGAAGCCGGCGCTGGTGTAATGGGCCACGGCGGCCTTCAGCACGTCGTAATCATCCAGGGGCTGCTGCTCGGTGATCTCGATCACCACCCGCTCCGGCGGGAGCTTCACTTCGTTCAGGAGCCGCAAGGTCTCGCCGGGGCGGAAAGTGGGCTCCATGAGGCTCAAGGGATTCACGTTCAGGAAGAGACGGCCCGGCAGGCCGAGCTCCTGGAAGCGGCGGATGGCGAGCTCGCGGCACACCAGATCCAGTTCGAACAGCCGACCGGCCTGGGTGGCGGCCTGGATCAGCGGCAGGGGCGCATGCAGCGCGCTGTTGGACGGGCCACGGGTGAGCGCTTCGTAGCCAAAGACCTGGGAGTCACGGGAATCTATCAAAGGCTGATAGAGAGTCTGGATGACTCGGTATCTCAGGATGTAATCCAATTCATCGGCGAGTGTCTGGTCCATGGGACCTCCCATGCAGCATGCGTCTGTTCAGGTATGATCTCCACGATAGAGCCACTCCATGAACAAGGTATGACACTTGCACGACAGAAGGCTTTCGCGCCGCGTGCGCGCTAGGGCTGTATAAATGCTCATGAGCGGCCAGGATTGGCTGCAAGGGGCGATTTAAGCTGCTATCAAGTCCCAGCCGATGACTGCGCCGTCGTTGGGTGCAGTCAGGGCTTTCACTTTCACATCCTTGAAACCCGAGGCCTTGAACAGGCGCCCGATGCGGTGCATGCGGGTCTCGTCCACCGCGAGGGCGCAGATCGCCCGCATACGCACCTGAGTGGCGCGCAGCCGCTGCTCCACCCTATCCAGGCGACCCAGGATGTCCTTGAGAACGCATGGTGTGGCGCCGCTCCCAGCAGCAGGCGATGAGCGCCAGCACTTCGTCGCCGGCGCCGGGATTAGGCGTGCCCCGGGTCCAGAGCGCCGCTTCCGCGGCCGCATCGGCATAAAGCTGCTGGGCGCCCATGCTCTGCAAGGCTGCATGCACCGGATCGCGCTTCAGAGCGGTCTCCTGGGTGAAGGCCACCATGAACATGCGCCGCGCGTGCTCCAGCACCTTGAGTTCGTCGAAGAACTCGTCCACGGCCTCGATGCGACGCATGCAGCGATCGTAGGTGGCGCCGTGCAGCGCATGGAACATGAAGCGAGCGCTGCCGCCGATGACGAGGACGCGGCGCAGTTCGGCGAGCGTCGTTGGGGCTTCGGCGTCCGGCAGGATGCTCTGGCCGGTGATGCCGTCGAAATACCCATCCTCGAAGGACATCTGCTCGTTATAGCTGGAAGCATGGAAGCGGATGCCGTTGAGATCCAGGGGCGCATCCAAGAGGGTGGCGGCCTGATCCAGGCTGTGTATCTCGAAATTGCGGGTATGTTGGTTAGACACCTCGCTCGCGATCACCGCCACGGCGCCGATGCCCGCCGCGATGTCCAGGAGGCGCGCACCCCGGCCGAAGCCGCGGAAATACTCGCGCCAGCTGTCGCGTATCGCGGTGCTGTAACCCAAGTCCGCGCCCAGGAGCGGCACGGGCATGGCGAGGCCGCCCCAGTAAGGCGCACGCGCGTCCTCACTGGAGATAGGCTCATGGATCTGCTGCGGCGCTCTCAGCGCCTGTGTCTCGGAGTTCGATTTCATACCGTTGCTGTTGCATTAGCTTACCCGAACATGGACAACCTGAAAGGTTCGGTGTTCCATCCAGGAACGTAAAATTTTGTAACAGCCTATGTCCGCTTCGTAACAGATCGCGTGTCTGCTGCTGTCCGTAACCAGTGTACGCAGTGCCACGAAACCTTCAACGAAAGAAAATCCTGCTGCCATCTGCGCAGCCCATGCTTGGGCCTGTTCGGATCTTAGCCATCTCCTCCGCGGACCAGACACACGTCCCCCAAGTTGCCCAGGCATCGCGCCTGGGCTTTTTTAAGGCCCTCACAAAATCATTAGAAGGAAAAAGACTAGAGAAGAAATCTCAGCGGATGTGATAGCCCGCCACTTTCCAGTCGTTACCGACTTTCATCAAGATGACGGCCTCCGAAGCCTGAGCCTTGTGCTCGAAGGAGGCCTGCTCGAGTATCGCCCAGTACTGCCCATCCGGCGCGCCGGGCATCTCGGTGGTGTATTGGGTATCCACCACGCTGCGACTCAGGAGCTTGCCGAGGGGAGTGCGCACGCCCTGCAGCGCTTGATCCCAAGCCTGTTCGCTCATGGCCGCCTGGAACAGGGGCGATGCCTGTTTCCAGCTCGTTCCATACTGCCCGCTGTCCACGGTGGCGAGCCAGGCATCCGCCGCCTTCACCGCCAGCACGGCATCGGCGGGCACAGCGGCATGGGCCGCGCCCACTGCCAACGTGGACATCAAGACGATCCCTGCAAACAGACTCCGCATGGCAGGTCTCCTTCGCTAGACCGATCAGGGTGAAGGCTGTCCGTCGGCGGGTGTGTCGCCGGCTTTGATGGGCATCATGCTCACGGGCTTGCTGCGCTTCGCGGCTTTCTTAGGCAAGGGCTTGGACTTCTTTGAAGCCTTCTTCTTCGTCTTCTCTTTCTTGGGCTTCTTCTTCGTCTTCGCCTTTACAGACTTGCCGGCCTTCTTGGCTTCCGCATGCAGGGCCTGCAGCACCTTATCGAAGGACATCACCACGTTCAGGGTGCGTTGGATAAGACTCTGGGCCTGCTTCTCCCGCAGGTCCATGGTCTTACCGCAGTGTTTGCACTTGAGCGATTTGTGATTCTTGGCCCACTTGAGCCTGGGGTGTTGCAGCTTGCCGCAATGGGGGCAGCTCACGTGCACCGGCGTCTCTTTCAATAACTTAGTAGCCATGATCCTAGACTCCTCCTAGAGTTCCCGGTACCGCTGTCTATCTACTATTCGCGCGGTTTCAAGGGGTTGTGATGATACCCTCCCCGGCGGCTTCGATTGTTACAGCCCGCGCCGCCCTAGGCTCCGGCGGCCGTCATATACTCAAGGCCCAGGGAATATGTATAAAACCAACAGCGATCGCCGGGGTATGCGATGAGAACGATCATGGTGATGAACGCCAAGGGCGGCTGCGGCAAGAGCACGCTCGCCACCAGCATCGCCGCCTATTACGCCAGCAACTGGGAAGGCGTGGTGGCCCTGGCGGACTACGATCCCCAGACCTCCAGCCTCGACTGGCTCGCCAAGCGGCCGCCGGAGCGGGATCCCATCGTCGGCATCAACGCGGGCAAGGATGGCCTGACCCACCTGCCCCGCAATACCGATTACCTCATCATCGATCCGCCGGCCCGGGCCCATGGCACCGAGCTCACTCAGCTCGTGCGCCACGCGGAGACCATCGTGGTGCCGGTGCTGCCTTCACCCATCGACATCAATGCCGCCGGCAAGTTCATCCAGGAACTTCTGGAAGTGGGCAAAGTGGAACGCCGGGAAGTGCGGCTCGCGGTGGTGGCAAACCGGGTGCGGGAGAACCTGCTGGTCTTCAGCGAATTAGAAAAATTCCTGGAAGGCATCAAGGTGCCCTTCATCGCCACCTTCCGGGATGCCCAGAACTATATAAGGGCGTACTCCCGAGGACTTGGCATCCACGAGTTGCCGCCATATCTGGCGGAACAAGATTGGAAGCAGTGGAAGCCGTTGATCGAATGGCTAGAGTCACGGCGCAGTCGCCCTGCTTCGTAAAAATGCGTCTTTTCGTCCCATACGTCGTTGCAACGCTCCCTCGCTTACTCATTACCTATTTGGTAACTCCGTCGCTCGTGTCGCGCTGCGCCTCGTCTGGAACGAAAATCCGCGATTTTTACTGACATTCTTCATCCTCTATTCAGAAATTAAAGACTGACCAGACCGAGCACAAGGATATTTAAAAATGGAAATTTTAACTATTCGTCAAATTATCGAGAGTGTCGAATCCGGTCAATTAAGAATCCCGGCATTTCAAAGAGGATTTGTTTGGGAACCAGATCGAGTCGCCTTCCTCATGGACAGTGTTTATAAAGATTATCCGTTTGGCGCATTACTGTTCTGGAGAACGAATGAGAAGCTAAAAGTAGAAAGAAAATTGGGGCCGTTTGAATTACCCGAACCGAAAGCTGATTACCCCATTGATTATGTTTTAGACGGACAACAGCGAGTTACGGCGATCTACGCGACGTTCCAAATATCTAAGCCAATAGTCGAATCGGAGACTTGGAAAGATATTTATTTCGATTACTCTGTGCCTGATGCGGCCCAAGAAACGCAATTTTTTGCACTGACTAAAGCAGAAGTTGATTCTAAAAAGCATTTACCACTGCGCGTTTTATTTGATACGCCTGCTTATAGAAAGGCTACGAAAAATTTTGACGATAAACTTGCTACTCGCATAGACGAGCTGCAAACTCGCTTCAAAGAAGTGAGAATACCAGTTCAAATGTTTAAAACTGACGACAAAGGAACTGTTGCTGTAATCTTCGAAAGAATCAACAGGCAAGGAGTGCCGCTGAATACTGTTCAACTTCTCTCGGCATGGACGTGGAGCGAAGATTTTCAACTTCAAAAGCAATTTGAAGACCTTATTGAAGACCTGGATGCTTTTGGATTCAGCAATGGGTTTATAGACGAAAATCTGATTTTGCGTTGCACATCAGCAATACTTGTTGCCAACCCCAGGCCTGAGGCAATAGTCGAACTTCCCGGAAATGAAGTTAGGAATAGATTCGACGAAGTATTGAACGGAATTAAAGGAGCGTTGGATTTTCTTAAATCCAATCTCAGAATACAGAAATTTGACAATCTTCCATTTCAGACAATATTAGTACCCTTGTCTGTATTCTTTGCTGTGTCGGGAAATGAGCAAATCGTAGTTAGTGATAAACAAAGATCGCAGTTGGTCAGATGGTTTTGGCGGACATGCGTATCGAGAAGATACAGCAGTGGCGTAATCCGTAATTTAGAAGAAGACATAAAGGCGATGCTTCAACTCAAAGGTGGCCAAGCATCGAACCTCGGCAATTTCCATGTTGAAATCACCCCTCAATTCTTTCTGGAAAATTCGTTCAACATCGGCACCGTCAACACTAAGACATTTATAATGCTCCTGGCTGCTCAAAATCCGTTGAGTTTTGTATCCGGGACTGCATTAGATTTGGCCGAAAAACTAAAAGAATACAATAGAACAGAGTTCCATCATTTGATGCCGCGTGCTCACGTCAAAGTTCTTGGCGAAACAAAACAATCCATGAATGCGCTAGCAAATTACTGCTTTTTATCCAAATCTGAGAATCAACACCTTGGCGGCGACGCCCCAAGTATTTACCGCAAGAAAATGGCACAGAATATTAAAGAGATATTGCAGAATGCTCTTTGCCCCGAAAGTTTGTTTAAGGACGTTCTGGATTCTTTCCTTGAAGAACGAAGCGTGATGCTTACAGATGCGGCCAAAAAACTTTGTGGCTAATAATATTTTAGATGAATTACCGGGCTACCACCCTTTGTTTCGTGGCGTACTCAATTCAACTATCTCCCCAAAATACTCTCACCACCGGCACATACGCTGCATAAGCATCACGTGCGCGGTAGCGTAGCGCTATAAGTGACTCTGAGTAGCACGAGTTAATACTGTGTACATCAGTTAATGATTGCACGCGTCAACGCATTTTCATTTCGTGCGCTCCACCTCTTTGTGCACGCTGGTAGTTCGCCAGCCTTATTGTTAAATATCCACATGGAGCGACATAAAATGAAAACCCCGAAGACTCTCGGAGCCCTCGTCGTGTTTGCCGCCGCAGTCGCGGCCTCGACTGTCTATGCTGATTCTCCCAACTACGATTACCTCGATCTCTCATACGCGAACTTCAGCGACCCTTCGAACAGCGGCCTCTCCTCAGACCACGGCTATGGTCTGGATGGCTCCTATGCTTTCACGAGCAACATAATCGGGATGGCGAGCTACGGCCATGAGAAGGCGGACATCAATGCCTTCGGGTCCAGCGGCACCACCACCGGTAACGACTATTCCGCGGGTTTGGGCTATCGCTTCGCCCTGACCGACAGCCTGGACCTCGTGCCGAACCTCTCCTACGTGCACACGAGCCAATCCCTGGATGCTCCGGGTCTCGTGCTGTCCGACAGCGGCTCGAACTCAGGCTATGACGCGGGCGTACTCCTGCGTGCGATGGTGACCCCGGCGGTGGAGCTGGACGCCAACGTGGATCATTCGACCCCGGGCTCCTCTTCGAACGATATCGGCGTGGCTGGGCTCTACAACTTCACCCGCTCCTTCGCGGTGGGCCTGGGCTACGACTCTATAACGTCCCAAGGCCAGACCGGGGGTAGTTGGTCGCTGGCCCTGCGTTTCAACTTCAGGTGATCTGACTCTCGTCGAGAGACAAGACGGCCGCGGGGCTCGACGCTCCGCGGCCTTTTTATTTCTTGGGTGTTCCCAACACGGCTATCTCCACAAATAGCCCCGCCACCACCGGCGCATAGGCCCCATAGGCGATGACGCCGATCGAACCCGGCTCTAGCGGCCCGGCTATCTGCTTCTCGAACACCATCAAGATCAGCGCGACCGCGCCCATCACCCAGAGCCCGAGCGGTATATCGAAGAGCTGCACGCGGCTCGGGCGGACCTTCACCAGGTAATACGCCGTCAGGCCGAATCCCCAGAGCATCGCAGCCCAGGGCACCCACTCCACCGGCAGGACGAATACCAGCATCAGCGGCAAGATCGCCACCAGGAACCAGGCGACGATGCAGGCAAAAGCCCAGCGCAGCAGGTCGTTGACGAGATTGATGGATGGGTCGAGATACCAGGGTGGTGTGGCTTCGCTGAGCTGCACCACCAAGCGTTTCGTCCATAACCTACCCACGGCGATCGCCGCGACTGCCGTCACGGCCGCTTCCAGGCCCACGACGATCTTGGCACCGGACCACCAGGACAAGGGCAGGAGGATGAGGCACAAGCCTAAGAACACCAGCAGCCCGGCAGGGACACGCAAGACCAAGGGTTGATTGCGGGTCCACCACCCGGCGATGGTCGTGGCCGTGAGCCAGATCATGAAGAAAGCAAGGACGAAATCGCCTTCGATCACCGTGGTCTTCAGTGCCCCCCATAGCCCGATGCCAGCGAGGAGCAGCAGCAACAGGAATGCGAGGTCCATGACTGACGACCTGACGAAGCCCATGTGTATCCCCTGTTGCTTCCCCGCTTAAGTATAGGCTCCTGGGGTAGCGCGTCTCTTTGTTATGCTGCGCTCGTCATCTCTTCCGGTGATCCCCATGCGCCTCTGGTCCCTGCACCTCCAATACCTCGATGCCAAAGGCCTCGTGGCCCTGTGGCGCGAAACGCTGCTGGCCCAGGCGGTGTTAGCTGGGAAGACCAAAGGCTATAAGCATCATCCGCAGCTAAGGCGCTTCCAGGAGACCAAGGCGCCCCGGCGCTACATCGCGGCTTACCTGAAGGAAGTGCATGCGGAAGCCACGCGCCGTGGCTATGCCTTCGACGGGAAGAAGATCGGGCCCACGGGCGGCGTCCGGGCCCGTTCACTCAAGGTCAGTCGCAGTCAGCTCAAATACGAATGGGCCCACCTGGACCGCAAGCTCAAGAAGCGCGCGCCCACATGGCGCAAGCGATTCACTGCCATCAAGTCGCCCGAAGCCCACCCGCTATTCAAGGTCGTGGCGGGCGGCATCGCGGATTGGGAAGTCATGCAATGAGCCCCACTGGGGCAGGCCTCTACATGAATACCGACTTGCCCCGCGACTCGGCGAAGTACACTGCCAGCGGGAACGCGAGATAGAGCACGAAGGCGCTCACGGCCACGAACTGGACGGAATGCGGCGGCGGGCCGGCGTCTCCCAGACACTGGAACGCGACCATAGCGCAGCAGCCGCCGATCATGCCCATCCGCTGCTGCTTCGAGAGCTCGGGGCTCTTCTTGAAGTAATAGAAGACACCGGCGGCGAGCAGCACCAGTTCCACCACGAACTCGGTCTTGGGGAAATTCCACAAGCCGAGACCCACTTTGAGACCACCAGGATAGAGCGGCAGGTCTGGCTGATGGACGATGAGATCCAGGAACCAGTGGGAGAGCACGGCCAGCGCCAGGATGGCCGCCACCCGCTGGGAACCTTGCATGCGGGTAATGACTCTATATCCCATGAAGGCGATGGCGGCCCAGGCCACACCCGCCGCGAGGCTGTGGTGTAGGGGTAGTAGTCGAACACCAAGGGACCCGAGGGGTTCACGCCGGGCTCGATGCTCGACCCGCTCCACGCCGAAGTACACGAGCACGGTCCAGACCAGGTCCACCCACTGCACGGCGAGGAAATACACCCACAGAGGCAGCCGTTTCTCGGCGCCCCGGGCGGCGAAAGCCACGCCGTAATGCCCTACGAACATATGTGCGCTCCGATGCCGGGTTTAGGCGCGAAATACTATCTTACATAGGCGGAATTCAGCGTAAATCTGCGACTTAAACGTGCATCCGCGCATCCTATACCTTAAAATCCGCTTTCCGTAGATCGTTAAAGGGCGCCCCACGGCCCAGCCGGTGAGCGGCCCCCAAATCTCTCCAGGACTAAGTAAAGGACCGAATAATGAACATTTTGCGTTTGCTTGTCGCGGTGCTCCTGCTGGGCGTCTCCAGCCTCGCCGCCGCCGATCCCCAGAGCTACACCAACATCGAATTGTTCCTCGGTCGGCAGGGCTCGGTATTCCTCGATGGTGGCACGCCTACCGGATCGCGGGCAGCTACGATCTCTCGGATACGTTCTTCATCTTTGGCTCGTATTCGAAGCAACACCTTCGGCGACTTCTCCAGCAGCTCGTCGGGTCTGGACGCGCAAGCAGACGGTGTACGACGTCGGCCTCGGTATGCATATGCCGGTGGCCGATGCCTCGGATTGGGTGGCGCGTTTCAGCATAAACCACAATAAGGCGGTCACCGATTTCACGGACTCTGCCCATACGGGCTACGATCTCGGCACCGGCTTCAACGTCGCGGTCGCCACGGGGCTCGAGCTGTCCACCTTCCTCGACCACACCACGGCCAGCACCGACGCGACCAATAGCCTTTTCAATAACAGTGCGGTCGACTCGTCGCCGGAGACCATACTTTCCGCCGGCTTGCATACCCAGGTAGGCAAGAACCTGGATTTCGGTGTGACAGAGGAGTACAGCAATCTCGGCCAGGGCCGTCTGCTGCTCTCGATGCGCTGGGATTTCTAACTAGATAGCGCTCAGTCCAAAGACTCCCGCCGGATGCACCCGGCGGGAGTTTTCATTTCAGCCGCCCGCATCCACCTTCGTCTCGACGCCCTCTCCAGGGTCACCCAGGTCTTGCCGTCCAGCGAGTACTCGTTGAGTGAAATGCCGACGCTCTGGGCGAGGTGTAGGTCCTGACGATGCGGTGTGATAGACGTTGCCCTGCTTGTCCTCGCCGTCCTGCAGGTAAGTCCACACGTCGCCCTTCACGAAGATGTTGAACACCGGTGCCGGGCCCTGCACGGTGATCTGGTTCTCGTGATAGATGCCGTTCGCGGCATCCCAGCTGAAGATCGCCAGGAGCTGCAGCTTCTGACCCACCACGAACACGCATTTATATTCCGCGCCCTCGTGCCAGCAATCCCGCATGCTCATGTAGCCCACCTTGCCCGCCTGGGTGAATTGGGTGGCGCTGGTTCGCCACTGGTCTTCCAGGTGCCGGGCAGTATCGGGCCAGCCGGTCGATACCTGTGGGTGCGGCAGGTGGCGTATCCGCGAGGGCGGGAGCAGCCAACAAAGCCAGGGCGATGAAGATAGAGCGATGCGGCATGGGATCCCCCTGGCGGTATCGCCCTATCCTAGCCCTTTCCAGCACTCACCGGCGTGAGCCCTTCAAGCGCGTGCAGTCGACCGGCGCAGCAAGAGCAGGAACAGCGTCACGTGGGTCACGAGCAACAGCGGCACCACGACGGTGGGGATGAAATACATGCTCTGCAGCAGACCGCCTTGGGCATGCCGGATACCGAGACCCACGGCGGTGAGCAGATCCACGAACCCTTCTATGCCGAAGATCCACAGCAACGGTCGCGCAGTGGCAGAACCCAGTCGCAGGGCTGCGAGGGCCAGGAGCGCGAGAGTGGCGGCGGTGAGATCGCCATAGGCGCCGGAGTGGGCGAAGGTCGGATCGAGCAGGGGGCTCACCACGCCGGGCACCAGGAAGCCCAAGCCCTCGTATCGCATGGCATTCAGCAACAGGATGGGCGTGGCCGCGTCCTTGAGGGAAGCGCTCTTCGCCCATGGCCAGAAATACCATCTCACGGCGAAGCCGAAGACGGTCAGGCCGAAGACGGCACTTATCGGTACGAACAAGTTCGGATTCATCTCTGCGACTCTCCTGGTTGAGTAAGAAACAAATGAGCCTACCGATTGGTAGGCAACGGGGGCAAAAAATTTTACCGAGGGTCGGTGCGCAAGACTCCCGCCAGCTGCTCCACCACCTGGTCATAGGCGCGCGGCTCACCGGAGATGCGCGCCAGGATCAGGCCGCCCTGCACGGTGGCGAAGATCCAGCGTGACGTGACTTCGATGGAGCGCCCTTCCATCTTGAGGCTTCCGTCCTTGCGGCCCTGCTCCAACATCCGGCCGAGCCAGGCGAAGTGCACCGTGCCCATGCGTCTGACGGTGTTGCGGATGCCGGTCGGCAACACGCCCCAGTTGGCGGACAGCGAGCCACCGGGACAAAGCCGCTCGCCGGCACCCAGTAGTTCGCCCATGGTCTTGAGATAAGCCTGCAGTTGTTCTGCACCTGTGCTGGCGCCAGCGGCCAAAGAGGCGGCTTCCAATCTCTCGGTCATCGTGGCCAGCACCTGGGACCCGAGCTCGTCTTTGGATCTGAAGTGGTGATAGAGACTCGCTTTACGGATGCCCACACGCTTGGCGAGATCGTCGAAGCTGAAGCCTGTGAAGGAACGGGTCTGCATCAGCTCCTGGGCTGCGCTGATGATGCGGTCACGGGTGGCGATGGGCATGAGGATCTCTGGTTGCACTCTTCAGTACGCCCTACCATATGGTAGGGCGATTCAGAAATCAAGGCTCTCCGATCTCAGTGGTCTCGGACACCCTCAGATAAAGAGGTCCCAGACCCTAGTAAAAACGCACGGTCGTGCTATATTCACCCCATGAGCAAAGGCGAACAGACGCGGCAGCAGATCATCGACCGGGCCCTTAACCTGTCCAGCGCCGTGGGCCTGGAAGGCCTTTCCCTGGGCAACCTGGCGGCGGAGCTCAAGCTCTCCAAGAGCGGGCTCTTCGCCCACTTCAAATCCAAGGAAGCCCTGCAGCTCGAAGTGCTGCAGGCGGCCATCGATCTCTTCGTGCTCGACGTGGTGCGGCCGGCGATACTGAAGCCCCGGGGCCTGCGCCGGGTGGAGGCGCTGTTCGAGAATTATCTCGCCTGGGCGCGGGGCAGCGGCAAGGCCAGGACCTGCATCTTCATGGGTCTTTCCCAGGAATACGACGACCGGCCCGGCCCGGTGCGCGACGCCCTGGCCAAATCCCAGCGGGACTGGCGTGACACCGTGGCGCAGGTGGCCATGACCGGAGTGAGCGAGAAGGAGTTCCGCAAGGATCTGGATGCGGAGCAGTTCGCCTTCGAGTTCATCGGCATCGGCATGATCTTCCAGCAGTACTGCAAACTCCTGGAAGACCGCAAAGCAGAGCGCCGGGCTTACGCCGCATTCGAGGCCTTGCTGGCACGCAGTCGCGCCTGAGCCAGCGACATAAAGATTCCGTAGACGAAAACCTTTAAGACCGACGCCTCACGCCGGCACGTTGAGCAAGACTCCGGAATAGCACGACCGGTCGGTTGCCGAGCGGGCATCAACGAAACGAGAGGTGAGCCATGAAAATACTGAATGTGCACAAACGCAGGCTGTACACGAGTCCCGAGGATGCCTGGCAGCTCATCGCCAATCTGGGCGCCAACACGAGATCCTCTGGCCAGGGCTGGCCGGTGATACGTTTCGACCGGCCCTTGGGCTTAGGCGCCGTCGGCTGGCCATGGCCCCATCGGCTATCACGTGGAGCAGTACACGCCGCCGGAGCTCATCCGCTTCCGCTTCACCGCGCCGCGCGGTTTCGCGGGCTACCATGAGTTCCGTATCGTGCCCCAGGGTGGAAGCGTAGTGTTCCGGCATACGATGCGAGTGCAGACTCGCGGTGCTGCTACATGGGTCTGGCTCTTGGTGCTGCGCCCGCTGCATGACGCGCTCCTCGAAGACCTCATGGACCGCGCCTCCAGTTATTCCTCGGGCCACAACTTCTTCTCGTTCTGGCCGCTACGGGTCAAACTGCTGCGCTGGTTCTTGGGTAAGCTTCCGCAGATGTATACCAAGGTGCGAGTGCAGGCGACTCAGCACAGGCCGGGCTAGCCACACTCAAAGCCCGGCCTTGATCGGCATCATCCGCCGCCCGCGAGTGAGAGCCGGGAACCGGGCGTGGCCTTGGTTGTCTATACCAGGACCCATCGCCAGCCAGTAAGGGCAGCCATGAAGAAGATCAGCATCGAGACCGCGCCGACGCGCACCGGTACCCGCTATCCCGCCCCTTACGACAAGCCCTGCGTGGGGCGCAAACGCTGGCAGCTGGGTGACACCGCCAAGCTCACCCAGTTCGGGGTGAACCTGCAGCGGCTGCCTGCCGGACAGTGGTCCAGCCAACGCCACTGGCATGCCACGGAAGATGAGTTCGTCTACATACTGGAAGGCGAGGTGGTGCTGGTGACTGATACCGGCGAGGAGACACTGCGGGCCGGCGATTGTGCCGGCTTCAAGGCGGGCGACACCGATGGCCATCATCTGCAGAACCGCAGCGACCGGGAAGCGGTGATCCTGGAAGTGGGTACCCGTAACCCCAAGGGCGATGCGGTGGATTACCCGGGCATCGACTTGATCCTACCCGGCGGCGGCGCGGGCTACGCCCATCGGGACGGCAGTCCGTACAAGACTTAAACCAAGCGTGGACCGATACACGGACCGAATAATAGTAGGATTTCGTTCGCAAGGATCTGCATGAAAACCATCGCTCTCGTGGCTTGCTTACCCCTCATGTTAGCAGCGGCAGCTCCGCAGCCTATGCCTATCGATCTTCAGGTCGAGAGCCCTGCGGTCGTGCAGGCGCAACTCGACAGGCTGGCTGCAGTGTTGGAACAGTATCATCCGGACCTCAAGGACGCTGCGCGGCGCACCCGTTTCGAGGCAGACGTGCAGCGCCTGAAAGATTCCGTGCAGGACCCCATCCCCACCTGGCAAGCATGGTCACTGCAGGCAGAGTTGTTCCGGAGTCTGGACGATCCGCACACTGCGCTCTATCCACAAGTGCTGGAAGACCGGACCTTGGCGGTGAACATCAACTGGGTATCCGACGGCATCCTGATCTCGCCGAGTTCCTGGGCGCCCAAAGCGCTGTTCCCAGACAACAGCGAACTGCTGCGCTTGGGCACCTATGACCCGGCCGAGTTGTTGAAACGCCTCGCAGCATTGCATGCCGGCACAGTGCTCTGGTTAAAAGCATCTCCCGCGCATGTGGTGCGCTTCGATTACGAATTACGCTGGCTGAGCGCACTGGACTCCGCTGGAAATGTGCCGGTGACGATCCGCACGCCCCAAGGCGAGATCCGGCAGCTCACGCTCGAACCGATGCCGTTACCCACCGATATCAAGAACGATACCAAACAGAAGCCGCCGTGGTTCCGTTGGGAGCTCGATAAAGCGCATGACATCGGATGGTTCACCCTCGACCAGATGAACCTCACCGCTGATTACGAGCGATCCGTGCAGGGCTTCTTCCATGCCGTGGAAGCGGCCGGCATCACGCGTGTGGCAGTGGATCTGCGCAAGGATGGCGGCGGCTCGTCGCTGACAGCCCTGCCTTTCATGCAATACCTAGGGGTGAAAAGCTACAAGGATTACAGCGATGTGATATCGCTGGACCCTCATGCTCTGGAGACGGTGATGGCGGAATTCCAAGCCGAAATGAAAGCGGCCTATCCCGATCACTACGAGACCGATCTGTCTACACCCGCTATCGCAGCTGGCGACTCGGTATTCCATGGCGAGTTTTATCTGGTCACGGGGCCCGGCTGCTTCAGCTCCGCCATGGAATTCGCTGCCGATGTGAAGTTCAATCATGTCGGGAAGATCATCGGTCAGCCTTGCGGAGAGGTGGTGACCGGACCCGGGGAAGTGAAGTTCTTCCCGCATCCGGATTCCAGCGTCCCCTTCCAGGTGTCCACCAAGATATGGACGTGGCCCGGCCTGCCAGCCGGTTCCCTGGTGACCCCCGATATCGAAGTCCCCGTGACCGTGAAGGATGTCCAGCAGGGCATCGACTCCGCGCGGGTGTGGTTAGAACGATCCGCTACCCATGCACCAGCTGCCAGCACCGGCGTCCAGTGATCGCATCACCACCGCGCAGCCATCGATATGATGGAGGCGGGCGAATCCCTCGTCTGTTCCATGCAGTGGGAGCGAAATTAGGGCGGGAAATGCCCTAGTTGGGTCCTAAAGTCGCCCGTGCACACAAACTCACGGAGACCTAGCATGGACCTGTACTTCGCTCCCCTCGCTTGTTCCATGGCTACCCGCATCGCGCTCTACGAGGCCGGCGGTGAGGCCGATTTCATCTACGTGGACATCCACACCAATCCCCTGACCAGGCGCCTGGCCGACGGCGCGGACTACTACGCCATCAACCCCATGGGCCAGGTGCCGGCCATACGCACGGACGCTGGAGAACTGCTCACCGAGAATCCGGTGGTGTTGCAGTACGTAGCCGACCTATATCCACAGTCCGGACTGGCGCCGCGTGACGGGATCGCACGCTACCGTCTGCAGGAATGGCTGAACTTCATCAGCACGGAATTGCACAAGGGCACCTATATCCCGCTACTGAGTCGCATCAGCCCGGAAGGTGCGAAGGATTTCGCGCGACAGAAGATGGCGATACGCCTGAGCCATCTGGACGAGCATCTGCAGGGCCAGGAATTCCTGCTGGACCGCTTCACCATCGCCGACGCTTACCTCGTCACGGTGCTGAACTGGTCCCAGTTCTCAGGTGTGGATCTCGGGGGATGGCCGGCAGTGAAGTCTTACTACACCCGCCTGCTGAAACGTCCCAGCGTGGCACGGGCCATCGCCGATGAGAGCGTGGTCTATGCCGAGGAGCAGAAACGGAGGGTCGCTACATGAAGCAGGATACGACCATGGAAGTGCTGCGGCGCTTCAATGAGGTGTTCCTCTCCCATGATCCTTCGGCGCTAGCAGAGCTCATCGCCGAGGATTGCGTCATCGAGGGCACCCGACCAGCGCCCGATGGAGAGCGGTTCGTGGGACGTGCAGCCTGCATAGCACGATGGACAGAGGTAGCCACGGCTCCAGGCACCCACTTCGTGTCGGAAGACATCATCGCCATGGGCGACCGAGGCATCCTCCTGTGGCACTTCCACGCGGGGGCTGACAAGGCCACCTCGGTGCGCGGCGTGAACCTGATGCGGGTACGGGACGGGCGTATCGTGGAAGCCTTAGGATATGTGAAAGGGACATAGAGCTCAGCGCAAGAACCCGGAAGACGCGCCCCGATGAGCGACCTAGGATGCACTGCCACATAAGACTTAGAGGTGCATCGCCATGAAGACGCCACTCAAGACCGACTGGCCCAGGGTACTGCTCAAGGCCTGCAAGCAGATCGAGCGGGGCGAAGGCGATCTCAGCCTCGCGGGCTTGGCGCGCGCGGCAAAAGTGAGCCCTTCCGAGTTGCAACGCCAGTTCAAACGTCGCTTAGGCGTCTCGCCCAAGGCCTATGCCCAGACCCTGCAACTGCACAGGCTCACCCGCGGCGTGGCGCGGGAGCGCTCCACTCTGGATGCGGCGCTGGCCGCGGGCTTCGAATCCGCCGCCACCGCCTACTCCGCTGCCGGCGCCTTGGGCGTATCTCCCGGCAAGCTGCGCAAGCCCCTGGATATAGGCTGGTGGCTGGGGCTCTCAGACTTGGGCTGGATGCTGCTCGCCGCCACGGAGCGCGGCATCTGCTGGCTCACGTTCGGAGAGGAGCCGGGTGCCATGCTGCAGGAGCTGCGCGCAGCTTTCCCCAAAGCGCACTTCAGCAACGACGCGCGGCGGCTGGTGAGCTGGTTCGATGCAGTGCGCGAGTTCGTGCTGTTGCCGGAGGAAGCACTGGACCTGCCGGTGGATATCCAAGGCACGGCGTTCCAAGCGCGCGTTTGGCGTGCTCTGCGACAGATACCGCTGGGCGACACTCAGAGTTATAGCGCTGTAGCGAAGCGCATCGGCAAACCCTCCGCGGTGCGCGCTGTGGCGAGCGCCTGCGCCAACAATAAGGTGGCGCTGCTCATCCCCTGCCACCGGGTGGTGGGTGCCGACGGGCGTCTCGCGGGTTATCGCTGGGGTATCGAGCGCAAAGCTGAACTGCTGAAGCGCGAGAAGATGGGCTGAAGCCGCTTTAGATACAGGCCTTGAGCTTGCGTATGCCTTCACGGATGCCCTGCTCATCCACGCCGCCGTAGCCGAGCAGCAGGCCGCCGCGGGGTTGCGGGCGCAGATAACAGGCTGACAAAGGCCTGACGGAGACACCGCGCTCCGCGGCCTTCCTGCACACGGCGACGTCGTCCACGCCGGTTGGCAGGAAGGCTACGACATGCATACCCGCCTCCGCGCCGATCACCTCCAGCTTGCCGCCCATCACTTCGTCGATGGCTTGCACCAGGGCCCTGCGCCGCTCTTTGTACAGCATGCGCATCCTGCGGATGTGTCGCGCGAAGTGACCTTCGCGGATGAAGTCGGTCATGACGAGCTGATACAAGGTGGAGGAGAACGTATCGGTGGCATCGCGCACGTCGGAGAAGGCCTGCACCAGATCCTTGGGGATCACCGCGTAGCCTAAGCGCAGGGCCGGGAACATGACCTTGCTGAAGGTGCCCACATAGATGACCCGCTCGCCAGTGTCCAAACCTTGCAGCGAGGCGATGGGCCGGCCACCGAAGCGGTACTCGCTGTCGTAATCGTCTTCGATGATCCAGGCGCCGTTCTGGGTCGCCCAGTTGAGCAGCGACATGCGTCGCGTGGCGCTCATGGTCACGCCGAGGGGGAACTGATGGGAAGGTGTGATGTACACCGCACGGGCGCCCCGCCCGCGGCGCATACCCTGGGCCACGTCGAGACCTTCCTGATCCACCGGCACGGGGATGACTTCAGCACCGGCCATCTCCAGAGCCTGGTGCGCACCGTTATAACCGGGCTCTTCCATCCACACCCGATCTTCCGGATCCAGCAGCACGTGAGCCGCGATCTGCAGGCCCTGCTGAGAGCCGGTGGTGACGAGGATCTGGGATGCCTCGCAACGCACGGCACGCGCTGCGCCGAGATATTCGGCGATGGCTTCACGGAATGGCAGGTGGCCCATGGCGTCGCCGTAGGCCAGGCTATCGATAGGTTGCCTGCGTGAATGGCGGTTAAGGAGCTTGGCCCAGGTGCTCATGGGGAACTGATCGAGCGCCGGCAGGCTCATGCGGAAAGCCCCCAGGTTCGGTAGCAGCGCATGGGCCGGCGCGCGCATAGCCGCCACACGCCGGGAAGTCTTACGCGGTGCCGCGCGACCCACCGGATGCTGCGCCTTGGTACCGGCCGGCCTTAGGGATTCGTCGGGGATGGAGCGCGCGACGCAGGTGCCGGCACCCACGAAGGTCTCGAGATACCCTTCCGCGTAGAGCTGCTCATAGGCGCCCAACACTGGGATGCGGGAGATCTTGAGTTCACCTGCGAGGCTGCGGGTGGATGGCATCCGCTGACCGGGTTTGAGACTGCCATCCGCGATGGAGCGCCGGAACCAGTCGGAGAGCTGACGGTAGAGGGGTGCCTCGCTCCGGGGGTCCAGGGCGATGGGGGGCAGGAAGCTGGAGGGGGTGCGTCGCATGCCTGCGTCCTCTAAGTGGTCATATCAAATCATATCAAAGTGGCTATTTTTCTGGACCACTGGGAAGTCTAATCTTTCCCCCACGAGATAGACACTGTCTGGAGAAAGACCATGAAGACCTTGAAGAAGATATGGCTAGGCTGCGCCCTGGCGGCCCTGCTGCTGCCCTTCCAGAGCCACGCTGACGTGACGGGCACTCCCGCGCCGGCCACGGCCCTGCGAGACGGACAGCATGACTTCGATTTCCACTTCGGCACCTGGCATACCCACATCCTGCTGCTCCAGCACCCACTCACGGGTTCCACCACCCGGGTGGTGATGGACGGCACCGTCACGGTCAGCAAGGTCTGGGACGGCAAGGCCAACCTGGAGGAAATCGAAGCCGATGGCCCCAACGGCCACTTCGAAGGCATGACCCTCTTCCTCTATGACCCGACCGCCCATCAATGGAGTCAGAACTTCAGCAGTAGCGCCGGCGGCACCATGGACCATCCCTCCATCGGTGAGTTCAAGGACGGGCGCGGCGAGTTCTACGACCAGGAGACCTATAACGGCCGGGCCATCCTGGTGCGCGGCGTGTGGTCAGACATCACCCCGGATTCCCACCGTTACGAGCAGTCGTTCTCCGATGACGGCGGCAAGACCTGGGAACCGAACTTCAGCGCCACCCTGACGAGGATCAAGTCATGAAGAAACTGCTCATGCATACGGAAAGATACCTGCGGACCTGTGTCCTGGCATGCATCGCGGCTGCCATCCTCTGCCCCTTGCAGGGTTCCGCGGAACCGGCGCCGGCCTCGGCTACGTCTCCCCAAGCGGTGCCCGCGATGCGGGATGGTCGTCACGATTTCGATTGGGATTTCGGCACCTGGAAGACTCACCAGAAACGCCTGCTGCATCCGCTCACGGGCTCCACCACCTGGGTCGAATACGACGGTACTGACGTAGTCAGTAAGATATGGGATGGCGCCAACAGCGGGATGATCGAAGCCGATGGTCCGGCGGGCCATCTGGAGATCTTCGCGGTGCGGCTCTATAACCCCGATACCCATGAGTGGAGCATCAACTTCACCAACCCAGCGGTCGGTGCTTTCGGCGTACCTACGATCGGCGGGTTCAAGGATGGGCGTGGCGAATTCTACGACCAGGAGTTGTACCACGGCAGGACTATCTTGATCCGCTTCACGGCCTCAGAAATCACGGCGGATACCTGCCGCTTCGACCAAGCCTTCTCCGCCGATGGCGGCAAGACCTGGGAAGTGAACTTCATCGTTACAGAGACGAGGATAAAATGATGGACGTGTTCAAGAACATCCGGATATATCTCCTGGCCTTAGGGCTGGTCGCACTCTTCCAGACGCCGCTGGCCTTCGCGGAGCAGACGCCGACTGCGCCCCAGGACGGGCAACACGATTTCGACTTCCACTTCGGCACCTGGAAGACCCACATCAGGAGCCTCGATGATCCCTTCAGCGGTTCCAACAAATGGACTGAACTCAGTGGCACGGTGATCGACCGGAAGGTGTGGGACGGCCGCGCCAACCTGGAGGAAATCGAGATAGACGGCCCGAATGGGTTCGAAGGTCTGACCCTGTTCCTATACCAGCCTGCATCCCATCAGTGGAACCAGACGTTCGTCAGCAGTGGGGACGCGATCTTGAGCCCCAGCATGACCGGCAGCTTCAAGGACGGGCGCGGCGTGTTCTACAGCCAGGATACCTATAACGGCCGGACCATCCTGGTGCGGGGCGTATGGTCGGACATCACGGCGACCTCCTATAGCTACGAGATCGCCTACTCCGCCGACGGCGGCAAGACCTGGGAGCCGAACTTCATCGCGAAACTGACGCGGGTGAGCGAAGGCGTCGTAGAAGCGGGAGCACCCCGGAGTGGCGCAGGCCAGGACGGACAGGATGCCTTCGACTTTAACGTCGGCAGCTGGAACACCAAGATCTCACGCCTGATGCAGCCCTTGAGCGACTCCAAGACCTGGGGCAAGTACGCTGGCACTCACGTGGTGCACACCGTCTGGAACGGCCGCGCCAACCTGGGCGAGCTGGAAGTGGATGGCCCCACGGGGCACATCGAAGATCTGGCGCTGCGCCTATTCAACCCCAAATCCCATCAATGGGTCGTCTATCTCGCCAACAGCAAGGAAGGCAGCTTGGGCCCGCCCATGTACGGCGAGTTCAAGGATGGGAACGGCGTGTTCATCCAGCAAGACACGTTCAAAGGCAGGAGCGTCTTGGTGAAAAACACCTGGTCCGGTATCACTGCGGACACCTGCCACAACGAGTGGGCGTTCTCTGAAGATGGCGGCAAGACCTGGGAAGTGAACTGGATCGCGGACGACACGCGGCTGAAAGCAGGCAGCTAAGATACCCACGCCCGGTAAACACGAGGAAACGTTCATGGCCACGGTACGTAAAGAGATCCTGACACGCGCAGCGGCTACGGATGTATGGGCAGCGATCCGCGACATCGGCGCGCTGCATACTCGACTCGTACCGGAGTTCGTCACGGATACGAAGCTGGAAGGGAGCGTACGCATCGTCACCTTCGGCAACGGGGCGGTGGTGCGTGAACCCATCGTCACGCTGGATGACGCGATGCGCCGCCTGGTCTGGACTGCACAAGGCGGGCTTGCCACGCACTACAACTCAAGCGTGCAGGTATTCGAAGAGGGCTCGGGACAGACGCGCATAGTCTGGATCTCGGACTTCCTTCCGGATGCGATAGCGGATGGCATGGATGCCGCCATGTCGGCCGGCGCCGCCGCCATGAAGCGCAAGCTCGATCAGACCGGCATCGAAGACTGATAGATCGGGGTGCAGGATTCTGATGGCGAGATAGCCACAGCCGAATCAGGCTATTCCTGCCCTAATTGCCGGGCATAATGCCGGCCGGGAAATGCAGCGCGCAGCGAGGAACTTTCACCGCGACGACGCAGTCACAGCACCAAGCATCGGGGATGGGAAACATGCGTACGGGCTTATCAGCAGCATTACTCACAGTCGCTTGTGCATTCTCTGCACAGGTGCTCGCCGATGCGCCCGATCCCTTCAGCGGCAACGTGCAGTTCATGACGAACTACGTGGGTCGCGGCCTCGCCCAGAGCCTGGGCCAGCCCTTCGGTGGAGGGCGAGATCGACTACAACTCGGGTCCCGGCATCTACGGCGGCATCGACGCCAACAGCATCAACTGGATAGACCAGCTCTATCCCGGCGACAGCGTGGACATGGAGATAGACGGCTGGTTGGGCTATCGCACCGTCTACGACGCCGACTGGACCCGAAGTTCGGCGTGCTGCGCCTGCAGTTCCCCGGCCGCTACGTGCAGCAGACGCCGCCCACGGACCAGCCCAACACCACGGAGCTCTTCGGCTACGTGGCCTGGAAGGGTCTGAGCGCGCAGCTCAATTGTTCCGTCACGAACGAGTTCGCTACACCGGACTCCAAGGGCAGCTGTTACGCGAACCTGACGGCCAAGGAACGCCTGGCGAGAGACTGGACCCTCACCGAGCATATCGGCCGCAGGAACGAGACTGGCAGCAGCCCCACCACCGGGGCGAGCAACAGCATCAACAGCTACACGGACTGGAAAGTCGCGGTGGCCTATGACCTCGGCCACAACATGAGCCTCACCCTGGCCCATACCTGGACCAACGCCAACCACGCCGGCTTCACCTTGCACGGCTACTACGTGGGTGGCCATCACACTTGGCTGCTGCTGGAGAAGGATTTCTAACCGCGCGAACGGCGGCTCGAAAGATCACTTGCGTAGGCGGGTCTCATGGCCCTGGGACATCAGGATCCAGGTCTGGTTATCCGTGGAGAACTCCTCGCGGAAATCGATGTTGTCGGTGTCCTGGAAGATATCCACGGTACGGAAATAGGTGGTCTGGCCGAGATGGGTCTGCTGGCCGGGGTAGGTCCACACGCCGCCGGAGACGATGAGGGTGCCGGAGATGGCATGCCCGCTGTCGGAAGGCACGTAACTCACCCAGTAGGTATCGCCTGCCTTGTAGCTGAAGGCCAAGAGCACCCGTGAGCTGCCGTTCACCGACTGGTTGCAGACGAAGAACACGCCGGCTTTCCAGCACTGGTTCACCAGGGTGGAAGAGACCTTGCCGGCCTTGCTGAAGAGGGTGTCGAAATTCTCGGCATCGGATTTCCAGGTGCCGGCGAAGACGTTGAGGCGATCCAATTCCGGCGTGGGCGCATCTGCGGCCATGCTGAGGCCGGAAACGGCGAGCGCCGCGACGAACAAGACGATCTTCATGCCCTACCCCCCGTTATCGCCCGAGCACATTATGGCCTTTATCCCCCGACCCTGTCCCGGCTGTCATCTAGAAGTCATAAGGTCAAAAAAAACCACGGATGGGGCCAGGAGCACCAAGGACAGCAGCAAAAGCCCCATAGACCTGTAGCGGTCCATGCGCTTGCTCACGACTTCGGTCCGCGTGAGCATGGCGCGTGGATGCGCGGGCGGGGGCAGGTGGAATAAAATGTGCTGCCCATGTGTCACTAGCCTGTCGCAAGCCACGCCAGCTATTCCAAGGAACCCTTTCCCCATGCGTCTGCTCGGATCCTGCCTGATCGCCTGCTGCCTGTTCGCTCTCTCGACAACCGACGCATCCGCCTGCGCCTGCGGCTGCGGGGTGTTCAGCGTGGGTACGAGTTCGCTGTTGCCGGGCGGTCCCGGCGCTACCGCCTTCCTCGAATACGACTACATGAACCAGACCCAGAACTGGCACGACACCTCTTCGGCTCCCGCCGCGGATAACGACGACAAGAACATCCGTTCGGATTTCTACACCGCCGGCCTGCAGTACATGTTCGACCGGGATTGGGGCTTGAGCGTCACAGTGCCCTACACGGACCGCCTGTTCGTCACCACCCAATCTGATGGCAGCATCGCCGGCTTCCATCACGGCGCTATAGGTGACATCCGCCTGATCGGCATGTACACCGGGTTCTCGGACGACATGTCCTCGGGCCTCACCTTCGGTCTAAAGCTCCCGAACGGCGACTACACCTATCCGAACTTCGACCGCGACACCTCCATCGGTACTGGTACTACCAACGCCCTCATCGGCGGTTTCCATCAGGGCAACCTGAACGCCGACAACACTTGGTCTTGGTACGCCCAAGGGCAGTTCGATCGGGCATTCAATACCCGCGCCGGATATCGCCCTGGGAACGAACTAGACGCGGCTGCAGGGGTCTATTACACGGGCTGGGAGTTCGGCACCAAGAGCACTCTGGCACCGGTGCTGCAGCTCTTGGTCTCGAACCGTTGGCGCGACAGCGGCGTGCAGGCCGACACCCCAGACAGCGGCTACCAGCGCGTGCTGGCAGCGCCCGGCCTGGAGCTCGATGTTGGCAAGTTGAAGCTCTATGCCGACATCGAGTTCCCGCTCTATCAGAACGTGAACGGCAACCAGCTGGTCACGCCCCACTTCTTCAAGTTCATCATGGCGTATAGTTTCTAAGCATGCGACACCTCGCGCCTTGCCTCGCACTCCTCGCAGCCCTGTGGCTGACGCCGGCTACTCGCCCTGGACACGGGCGATACCGTGCCCGAGGTGAAAGCCACGACGCTAGACGGCCAGGCCTTCGATCTCGATGCGCTCAAGGGCAAGGTGGTCGTGCTGAACCTGTGGGCCACCTGGTGCGCGCCCTGCCGTACCGAGATGCCGGCGCTGGATGCCTTCTATGCGAAGTACCAGGCCCGGGGTCTCGTGGTGTTCGGTCTCAGTGAGAACGACGCAGCTGACACCGCGGAAGTGAAGAAGGTGATGGACAGCTTCTCGTATCCCGCGGCCATGGCGGCCAGCGCTGCCGTGGACGAGATCCGCATGCCCCGGGTGCTGCCCATCACTTACGTGATCGACACCAAGGGCGTCATCCGCAGCAAGCTCTGGCCCGGCGGTACGCCGGTGACAGAGGAGAACCTGGAGAAGGCCGTATCGGCGCTGCTGCCGCCCGCTAATTGATCTTTAGCGGACCCGCTCCGCGCTTGGAACCCCAGATCTATCTAGCACAGCACTCCGGCATGCCGCCGCCCTGCTTCTCCAGCTGCTTCGGGGGACAGGGTACGGAGCCGTAGGAGCAGTACACGCAGCAGTCACCGGCTTTAGGCTTATGCAGCGCATGGCAGCCGGCACATTCATATAGGTACTGGCAGGAATCCTCGGGCATGCGCTCTGCGTCCTGATGCCCGCAGACGGGACAGGTGAGAGTGGAGTCGAGGATGACAGCTTGCTTCGCCATGGCAGGATTCTATAACGCCGGATACCCGGCCGGACCAGGTCCGGCTTCACAGATTCTGCAGCAGGGCTCGCGGGCTGCGGCCGAAATGGCTGCGGAAGGCGTGGCTGAAATGGCTATGGCTGCTGAAACCCAGATCCAGCGCGAGATCCGTCAGGCGCTCCCGATATTCCGGCAACTTCTCCAATGCCGCAGCAAGACGCAGCTCCGTGAGGTGCTGGTGCAGGGTGCTGCCGGTGGCCTGGCGGAACGCGCGACAGAGGCGGAAGGGTGAGACCCCGAGCTTGTCTGCTAAGAGCTCGAGCGTCACCCGACTCGTGAACAGGGCGCCCAAGAGCACCTGGGTATCCGCGGCGAGGGCAGCAGCGCGGTTGGCCGCGACACCCCGCACTTTCTCCCCCACTTCGCTGCCGCAACTCTCGCGCAGCAGATAGAGGGCGGTCTCCTCCACCCGGACCGCATCGCCCTCGCGCGCGGCCGCCAGGAGTTCCCGATGAGCGAGATGCATGGCGGCACTGCCGGACAAGGTGGCGCGGGTGAACAGACGCTCCGGTTCACCGCGTGCATGGCGCACCGCTTCGCGCAGGGTGCGGGGATCGAACAGGAGCGCGGTGCAACGGTCACCGCCCGGCACCGGGTGATCCACCATGTAAGGTTCGTTGGGATCGAAGAACACCACCCGGGTGGCATCCGCTACGTGACGGCCCATGCGGTCACGGCGCACGAAAGTGCCACTGCGCACCAGGGCGAGACTCGCTACGGGCAATGTCTCCTCATGCCGGCCATCACCGCAGCCCTCGGTGCACACCACGTCCCGCACCGTCACCAGTGGGCTGGCATAGAGTGTGTGGGAGGTGAGCGCCATCGGGGGTCCGTACGAAAGTGAACTCTAGTTATAACGCGTACGCCTGACCCAGCGGCGCTATCAGATCCTTGCGAGGCTCGAGGGGCAGGATTCTGACAGCGGCGACCCGGGCTCCGGGCTCTAATGTCGCCTCACCTACTCCACCCGGAGCTGTCATGCTCGATCACATCTCCTTGAGCGTCACGGATACCACCAAGGCCCAGGCGTTCTACGCCAAGGCCCTGGCGCCCCTCGGTTACAAGCTGGTCTCGGAATATGAAGGCGGTTTCGGCATCGGTGTCGAAAGCGGCTCTACCATCTGGGCTGGCAAAGGCCCGGCCCAGAAACCCATCGCGCATCTGGCGTTCCGCGCTGCAGACCGGAAGCAGGTGGACGCGTTCTACAAGGCAGCCATGGCTGCTGGCGGCTGCGACAACGGCAAACCGGGCCCGCGGGAGAACTATTCTCCGACCTATTACGCAGCCTTCGTATTGGATCCGGACGGGAACAATGTCGAAGCGGTGTGCCATGCGTCGGCTTGAAACCACGATTCTTTTACTGAGTTGCATGCTCCCGGCAACGGTCCTCGCAGGGCCCTTGCCGGGGCTCCTCGCCACGGCTCCGGATCCTGGTCGTGCCGCTCAACTCGCGCTGTTCGCACCCTTGCTCGGCCACTGGGACTATAGCTACCGCTTCCACGACGCCAGTGGCAAGGTCACCGAGCAGGGTGTCGGCACCTGGGATTTCACCTGGATATTGGCTGGGCGCTCGATCCAGGACGTACAGAGCTTCCGTAACACCGACGGCAAGTTGAGTGAGCTGGGGACGACCCTGCGTATCCCGCAAGACGGCGGCAGATGGTTAGCGATATGGGATGGACCGATGCGCGGGAACACCTGCAAGCTGATCGCACGGGAGGACGCGACTGGCATCGTGATGGATGGCCGCTGCAACGATGATCCGGCAGAGGAGCGCTGGATGTTCCGGGACATCGGCAGCAAGAGCTTCGAGTGGCGCGGCTACACGTCGAGCGACCAGGGGCAGCACTGGATACTGGAAGAGGAAATCTCCGCGCGGCGTTGAGAGCTAAGCTGGCAGCGGCTCGGGCTTATGCAGGAAGAAACCTTGGCCGTAGTCGACGCCGAGCTTCGCCAGCTCCCGGCGGGTGGGCTCGTTCTCCACGCACTCCGCGATGCACTGGATACCGCGCATGCGCGCGAGCTCGGCCAGGGTGCGCACCACCAGCGGATTTACCGGGTCTTCCATGTAGTTCTGCACGAAGCGGCCGTCGATCTTCACGTACTGCACCGGCAGCTGCTGCAGATAGCCGAAACTCGCCACGCCGCTGCCGAAATCGTCCAGGGCGAAGCGGAAGCCGGCTTCGGTGAGCTTGTGCATGGTGTCCACCGCGCGCGTCAGGTTCTCCAGGGCCACGTTCTCGGTGACTTCGAAGCACACGCTCTCGGCGGGCACGTTGTGGCGCGCTTTGTGCTCCAGCACCTGGCGATGGAAATCCGGGCCGTCCAGGGTACGTGGGTCCAGGTTGATGCTGAGACGGATACCGAAGCCCGCCTTGTCCGAAAGGAATTTGAAACTGTTCTCCAGCACCCACTGGTCGATGGGCGTGGCGAGACCGTAGCGTGCCGCCACCGGCAGGAACACGGCGGGTGTCACGATCTCCCCATCTTCGTAGAGCCTGAGCAATACTTCGTAAAAGTGCCCGTTGGGCGTTCGGCATCATTGAGACGCACGATGCGCTGACCGAAGAGCTTGAAGCGCCCCTCGTTCATGGCGCTCTCCAGCTGCGTGACCCGCGTCAGGTCCGAGTGGTGGCGCATCATGGAGACGTCGTCCATCCGGTAGACATGGATGGCGTTGCGGCCGGAACCTTTGGCTATGTAGCAAGCGATGTCGGCTCGGCTCAGCACTTCCGATGCACGCTCGCCGGGAGAGAAGAAGCTCACGCCTATGCTGACGCCGACAGTGAAGGTGAGATCGCGCTCCTTGAATCGGTAATCCAGCACTGCGCGGCGCAGTTCTTCAGCCAGCAGCAACACGGTCTTCTCGTGGGCATCCAGCACCAGTACGCCGAACTCGTCGCCGCCCAAGCGCGCGATGATGTCGGGCTTATGGATGAGCGCACGCATGCGCTTGGTGAGTTCGATGAGCAGCCGGTCACCGGTCTCGTGGCCACGGGTATCGTTGATGAGCTTGAACTGGTCGAGATCCAGATACAGCAGCGCGTGCTTAGCCCGACGGTCCTTGCCGCCGGTCAGATCACGCAGATGCCGGTCGAAGGCCGCGCGGTTGCGTAGACCCGTCAGGCTGTCATGGGAGGCCTCGTGCACCAGCCGTTCGCGCAACTGTTCTGCCTCGGACACGTCGCGGAACACGACCACGCCGCCCAGCACGCGCCCGTCCGGAGCCCGCACCAGGGTGATAGCGCCCTTCCACCGGCCGCAGGATGCCGCTGCGATCGCGTAGCAGGCGCCGTGTGAGTATCTCTGAATTGGCTCCGTGCATCAGGCAGTGACGCACGGTGTGCTCTTCCGTATCGCCGCTCACCAGCGACAGGGGGAACACGTCCTCGATGGCACGCTTCTCCGCATCTTCCATGCGCCAGCCGGTCAGCTTCTCGGCGACGCTATTCATGAAGTACACCTTGCCATCGGCGTGGGTCGAGATCACGCCTTCGCCTATCGCTTGCAGAGTGACCAGCGCGCGCTCCTGCTCGGCGCTCAAAGCGGCGTTTATGGCGCGTCGCTCGCTGAAGGCTGCCGCCAGGATGTGCCCGGTGAAAGCGGCGCGCCCACGAACACGACACGCACCAGGCGCGAGGAAATGGTCCTGGTCGTCGGTGACGTTGAAGCTGAGCACGAACAATGCCAGGAGCGCCGCGATGCTGGTGGCGCCGGCAGCGCCGCAACGCGCGGCCGCCAGGGCCGCGAACGGCAGCAGCAGGAAGAAGAGATTGGACTGCATGGCATGCGGCAGCATGGTGATGCCGTAAGTGCAGGCTAGCAGCAGCGTGACGAGGAGCAACCACTCCACGAACATGCGGGTGGTGGCGAACGGCCAGCTCCGCCACTGGGCAACCAGCGGCGTGATGATGAGGATACCCATGGCATCACCCAGGGCCCAGTTGCCCCAGGCGAGCGGCAGCGCCAGTCCTGGACACCAATTCGTTGTAGACCATGACCGACGATACCGAATCCGCCGCCCACGACGGGAGCAAGACAACCGAAGCAGCATGAACAGGAGCACGTCGCGGCTGCGGGTGAAGAGCGGATCGACCGCACCGCGCTTGAGGATGAAGACCGCGAGTAGAGCCTCGATGAGTTGCGACAGGGCGCCTGAAGCACCGCGCAGTCCAGTCGAGACCGAGAAGGTGCATGCTCGAGCACCTCGCCTATCAGGATCACCGGCCACCAACGCAGGCCTGCCGAGCCAGAGGAGCGCCACGCTGATGCCAGCAGCAGGCCACAGAGGTGCGATGCCGTAATAATGGAGCTTGAGATAGAGACCCAGATAATTGGCGACGAGATACACGCCGGTGAGCGCCACCGCCGCTATCGCGTATAGCAGTATCTGGACGATCGCGCGCATGACCCCAGCCCTACAGACGCTCAGCGCATTGTTTATAGGAGTGTCAAAAGCTTAACATGCCCTTCCCGGAGGGCCTGACCCCGCTGCGCCTAAGGCTGCACCCGGCTTATGCTGCCCATCCCCGGACCATGGCCCGCCACAGGACCGATCACATGTTCGAACTGCATCCGCAACTCGCCAAGGACTGCACCGGTCTCGGCCGGCTCACGCTCTGCCGGCTCTTGCTCATGGACGATGCCAACTACCCCTGGTTCATCCTGGTGCCGCAACGCGAATCCATACGTGAAGTACACGAACTATCTGACACTGACCGGTACCTCCTGTGGGACGAGTCTGCGTTGCTCTCCCGCGCTCTCCAGAAAGGGTTTGCTCCCCAGAAGCTCAACATCGCCGCTCTCGGTAACCAGGTGCCGCAACTGCACGTGCATCACATCGTGCGCTACAGCCATGATCCCGCTTGGCCAAATCCGGTCTGGGGCCGGCTGCCGCCAAAGACCTATTACGGCGCGGAGCGGCAGAAGCTCGCCACGCTCATGCAGTCCCTGCTGGGTGCCACCCTGCATGCGGACTGAGACGCGGACAGGGCATGAGATAATGGCTCTCTCGTCCATGACTGCGCCCGCATGAAATCCATTCCCGCGGACACGCCTTACGTCTTCGCCGGTCCGGGCCTCGAACGTCTGGCGGAACGGCGGCGCGATGCGTCCTGGCTCGCCACGGCGCTCACTGAGGCGGACACCTGCTTCGTGCCCATGCAGGGCCCGCATAACACCGTCATCCATGAAAGCGGCGTGCCTCGAGCGCTGCTGCTCAATCAAAGCGAAGCGGCTCCTCTCCTGGCGCTCAGGCAAGACACCGTGCTCCTGGGCAGCCTCGCGGGAAAAGTGTGCTTCGCCTTGAACCTGGACGAACAGACGCCGTTGCCGCGGGGTGAGCAGGGCGACCTGCGTCAACTCGGCGTGCTCATGGATGACGCGGAGCTGGCGCTGCTGGGTTACGCTCGCGCCCTCAACCACTGGCATCGACAGAACCTCTACTGCGGCCGCTGTGGTGCGGCCACCATGAGCGTGCAGGCTGGCCATGCCCGCGACTGCACCGCCTGCGGGAACCAGCTCTTCCCGCGTCTCGACCCCGCCATCATCGTGCTGGTCACCCATGGCGAGCGCTGCTTGCTGGGGCGCCAACCGATTTGGCCACCGAAACGCTACGCGACCCTCGCGGGTTTCGTGGAGACCGGCGAGAGCCTGGAAGCAGCGGTGCGACGCGAGGTCGCGGAGGAGACAGACGTGCGCGTGGGCAAAGTGATCTACCAGGCCTCCCAGCCCTGGCCTTTCCCCAGTTCCCTCATGCTGGGCTTCCGCGCCGAAGCCGAGACCACTGCGATCCATTGCCGGGACGGTGAGTTGGAACACGCCGCCTGGTTCTCCCGGGATGATCTCGTCGCCCAGGTGAACGCGGGGGAACTCTTGCTCTCCCCCAGTCGCTCCATCTCGTATCGCCTGATAAGAGAATGGTTCGAAGAAGATGCGCGATACTCTTTCGCTGCCTTGAAGTACGTCGATCCTTTCCTGATCGCCCGATGAACGAAATACGTCGCTCTGCCTCGCCGCTGGACGGCGCCGCCATTGCGGCCCTCGCCTTCCTCACTCTGGTGTGGGGGTACAACTGGGTGGTGATGAAGGTGGCGCTGGAATACAGCGCGCCCTTCCCCTTCGCCGCGGCCCGCAGCCTGGGCGGCGGCCTGTGCCTGTTGCTCGTCATCCTGCTGGCCCGCAAGCCGCTGTGGCCACGCTATCCCTGGCGTACGTTGCTCTTGGGCGTCCTGCAGACGAGCCTCTTCATCGGCTGCGTGTGCTGGTCGCTGGTGGAAGGCGGTGCCGGCAAGAGCGCCGTACTCGCCTACACCATGCCTTTCTGGGTGATCCTGCTGGCACCCTTCATGTTGGGCGAACACCTGCGCGGCGCCCAGTGGCTCGCGGTGCTGCTGGCCTTCTTCGGCCTCCTGCTCATCTTCTCGCCCTGGCATCGGACGCCGGATTTCTTCAGCGCTTGCATCGCGCTCGCCTCAGGCATCGCCTGGGGCCTCTCGGTGTTGGTGGCGAAGAAGATCCCCGTGACGGGCCCGTGGGAACTCATCTCCCTCACGGGCTGGCAGATGCTCATGGGGGCGGTGCCGCTCGTGGTGGTGGCCTTGGTCGTCCCCGGTCGGCCGCTGGAATGGAGTTGGCCTTATGCCGCCGCCCTCGTCTATAACATCATCCCCGGCAATGCTCTGGCTTGGGCCCTGTGGCTGTTCGTGGTGGGACGCTTGAGCGCCACCATGAGTGGGCTCGCTTCCCTGGCGACGCCGGTGGTGGGCGTGCTCTGCGGCTGGTGGCAGTTGGGTGAAAGGCCCTCGCTATCCGTGAGCGCGGGCATGCTGCTGGTGCTCCTGGCGCTCGCACTCCTGCCCTTGGCTGCACGCAGAAAATAGTCAAAAAGACTGTCACTGAAGCGTGGATATAATGAGTCCATGTGCCTTTTAGTCTTCGCCTGGCAAACTCACCCCGACCACTCATTAATCTTCGCCGGTAACCGCGACGAGCGGCATGCGCGCGCCACGTCAGCTGCGCAGCTGTGGCGGGATGCACCGGAAGTGCTAGCTGGCCGTGATCTGGAAGCGGGCGGTACCTGGCTCGGCGTCACCCTCGCGGGCCGCTTCGCGGTGGTGACCAACTATCGGGAAGGCCTCGCACCCCCCAAGGCGAGGCTCTCCCGCGGCGCCCTTACGGCGGACTTCCTCAAGAGGGACCTGTCGGTAGAGCAGTATCTCGATGGCATCCGCCGCCATGCCCAGGACTACGGCGCCTTCAGTCTCATAGTGGGGGACCGGCACGAACTGCATTACTACTCCAACCGCGGCGATCACGGCGGGCCTATCGCTCCGGGCATACACGGTCTCAGCAACCATCTTTTGGATACGCCCTGGCCCAAGGTGCAACTCTCCAAGACACGGCTCACGGCACTGCTGGAAAAAGAGGTCCCCACCTCGGATGCCTTGTTCCGGTTGCTGGCGGATGAGACGCCGGCGCCGGATGGCAGCCTGCCAGATACGGGCATCGGCTTAGAACTGGAACGGCGCGTATCGGCACCCTTCGTGCTGAACCCGCAATATGGCACCCGCTGTTCCACGGCTATACGTCTCCAGAAAGATGGCGGTCTGCATTTTGCCGAGCGCCGCTTCACCCCCACGGGTGAGCGGGTCGAGACCCGCTACTTCCAGCTCGCGGGCGATGCGCCATGAAGCGCCCTCTGCCCTGCGGCAGCTGGCCCTCGCGTTTGAGCGTCTCTGCTGCTGCGGGGGCGCAGCTGCGCTACAGCCAGCCGCGTATCGCCGGCGGCGATTGCTATTGGTTGGAGAGCCGTCCGCTGGAGCATGGCCGCATGATCTTGGTGCAGTCCAGGGACGGGTCGATCCAGGATCTCACGCCCGCGCCCTTCAGCGTCCGCAGCCGGGTACATGAGTACGGCGGCGGCGCTTATGCGGTAGCAGAAGATCGGGTCTATTTCTGCAACGACGCAGACCAATGCATATACATGTTGCGGGGCGGCACAGCCTCGCGTGTGACAGCGCCCGGTCTATGCCGGTATGGAGACCTACTTCCCGACCTATCACACAGGCGGCTCATCTGTGTCTGCGAAGATCACTCAGGTGCACCCGACAACTTCCTGGCGGCGATATCCCTGGAAGATGGCGCGCTGGTGAAGCTCGCCTCTGGCCGCGACTTCTACAGTTCGCCGACTCTCTCAGCAGACGGGCGCGAATTGGCCTGGCTCGCCTGGGACCAACCCCAGATGCCTTGGGATGGCACGGAACTGTGGGTCGCGGCCATAGACGGCGATGGACGACTGCAGGGGCCGCGCCGCGTCGCAGGTAGCGCCGATGAATCAATATTCCAGCCGCGCTATTCACCGGACGGCATCCTGCACTACGTCTCGGACAAGAGCGGTTACTGGAACATATATAGGTGCGATGGGAAGACCCCGCATGCCCTGGCACCCGATGCCGCCGACTACGGCTACGCCCAGTGGAACCTGGGCATGTCGAGCTACGGCTTCCTCTCGGTTAAGGCGATCGCAGCAGTACGTATCGCCGGTGGCCGCGCCAAGGCGGTGAGCATGGACACCGCCACCGGTGCCTGCAGTTTCCTGATGACCGGTTGCAGTCACATCGAGCACCTGGACGCCGACCAAGGCCGATACGTGCTCGTGGGAGGTAGTCCGGAGACAGCGGTCACCGTGATGCAAGGCGAGAGACAAGCAGTACGCCCATTGCGCGCACCTGGTTTCCACCTGGACGCGGCGTCACTGAGCAAAGCCGAGGCCCTGGATTTCCCTACGACGGGTGGCGAACGCGCGCGGGGCTGGTACTACCCGCCGGTGAACGCGGACTGCAGCGTGCCCGTGGGCGAACTGCCCCCACTGATCGTGCGCTGCCACGGTGGGCCCACTTCCATGAACGGCGACGCTCTAGATCCGCGCATCCAGTTCTGGACCAGCCGTGGCTTCGCAGTAGCAGACGTTAACTACCGGGGCAGCACCGGCTATGGCCGCGCGTATCGCCGTAGTCTTGCAGGCCAATGGGGGGTGAAGGACGTGGAGGATTGCATCGCAGGCCCTCGCCCATCTGGCTGAACGCGCCCTGGCAGATCCCAAGCGTGCTGCCATCAGCGGCTCCAGTGCCGGCGGATACACCGCTCTCGCGGCCCTCGCCTTCCACGACCGCTTCCGGGCCGGTGCCATCCATTACGGGATCGGCGAGTTGGAGAGCGCCATGACCGATACCCATAAGTTCGAGGCGCGCTATGGCGACAGCCTGCTGGGCCCCTGGCCGGCTGCTAAGGCGATCTATCACGCGCGCTCGCCTCTGTATGCCGCCGACCGTATCAAGGCAGCCGTGATCTTCTTCCAGGGATTGAAAGACAAAGTGGTGCTGCCGGAGCAGACCTTCAGCATGTTGGCGGCATTACGTGCACGTCAGGTGCCAGCTTTCTGTCTCACTTTCCCCGACGAAGGCCACGGCTTCCGCCGTGCCGATACATTGGAACGCGTGCTGGCGGGGGAATTGGCTTTCTACGCCCAAGTGTTCCGTTTTACGCCAGCGGATACGCTGCCGCTCCTGTCCGCGGAAGACGCGAGCACCTCACCCTGAAGTCAGCACCGATATCAACCACGCACGTATATAGATGAGCTCTTCAGCGCAGACGCTATGGGGCATAGGGTGAGCTGCGATAGCAGCGAACGACCAGCCAAGGGCTCATCGCGAAGCGATGAGCGGGCGGACATGAGTCCGCCCTGGACTGGACGCGGAGCAGGAAGCTAAGCGTACAGGCTGGGCTGGAAGGCGCACCAGGGATGGGTCAGTGCCTCGTCAATACCGATATTAGCCAAGCGCGTATATGCACTATCTCTTCTGCCGAGACACTATGCGGCATGGGATAAGAATGCCAATTAACCATGCAGCCCTGCTGGGTCAGCCAGTTGCGGGTGAACTCGCCTAACTGCAGTGGTACCACTGGGTCTTGCGTGCCGTGACCGTAGAAGATGGGCGTGTGGGCGTTGGCAGCGGCGATCGTGATATCCACGCCTTCGCCCAAGGGTAGATAAGTAGAGAGCGCCATGATGCCGGCGAGTCTTCCCGCATGCTGCAAGCCGGTATAGAGCGCGAGCGCCCCACCCTGGGAGAAACCCGCCAACACGATGCGTGCGTCGGGGATGCCCCGCTCCTGCTCCCGGGCGATGAGTCGCTCCACGGAGGCGCGGGATGCCTCCATGCCGACCAGGTCGCGCGGCTGGTGCAAGCCGATCTTTACGATGTCGAACCAGGCGCGCATGGGATAGCCATTGTTGAGCGTCACCGGGCGCACCGGCGCATGGGGGAAAACGAAGCGCAGCGGGAGTTCAGTAGGCAGGCGTAGTTCCGGCACGATGGGCTCGAAATCGTGGCCATCGGCGCCGAGGCCATGCAGCCAGATCACGCTGGCCACGGGCTTTGGCCCCGTCTGCACTTCCACTGTCTGCAACATCTCGCTCATGTGACCCCCATCTCAGTCCAGGGATTGTAGCAAAGGGCTTTTGCTATCATCGCCCGTCCCCCTTCATGCAGCGGTGAGTAGAGCATGGACTTCCAAGGTCAGACGGTGCTCATCACAGGCGCGGCCCGCGGCATCGGCCGCGCCACCGCCCAGGCCTTCGCTGCGCGGGGCGCCCGCCTGGCGCTGCATTACCGCAGCAGCCGCGCTGGCGCAGAAGCCCTGCAGAAGGAACTGCCGGGCACAGGGCATTCTCCGTTTCCCGGCGGAGCTCACGGATCCTGCTGCCTGCGAAAGGCTGGTCGATGCCATCGCGGCCCAATGCGGTCGCCTCGACGTGCTGGTGAACAATGCCGGCATCTATGAACTCAAACCGCTAAAAGATCTGGCCTATGCTGAGTGGCAAGCCACCTGGGGACGCACTCTCGCGGCCAACCTCATAGCTCCGGCGAACTTGAGCTTCCTGGCCGCACGGGTCATGCAGAAGCAGGGCGGCGGCAAGATCATCAATATCTCCTCCCGCGGCGCCTTCCGCGGCGAACCGGATGCGCCCGCTTACGGTGCGAGCAAGGCCGGCCTGAACCAGCTCTCGCAATCTCTCGCCTGGGCGCTCGCTCCCCACAACATATTCGTGGGCGTGGTGGCGCCGGGTTTCGTGCACACGGACATGGCCGCAGCGATACTGGCAGGCCCGACCGGTGACGCCATACGCGGCCAGAGCCCTCTCGGCCGGGTTGCGACGCCCGAGGAAGTAGCCCAGGCCGTCATCCGCCTCGCAGCTGACGGCATGATGGCCGCCACCGGTTGCATCATCGACGTCAACGGCGCGTCCTATCTACGCACATGAGTACGCTCCCTCTGATCATGTCCTGGAGCGGCGGCAAAGACAGCGCCCTCGCGCTGCATGCCCTGCGCGGCAATCCCCGCTATCGCGTAGTGGGACTCCTCACCAGCGTGAACCAGGACTATGGACGTATCAGCATGCACGGGGTGAGGGAGAACCTGCTGGATGCTCAGGCAGCGAGCTTAGGCCTGCCTCTATATAAGATCCGGCTCTCGGCCCGTTCGAGCAACGAGGAGTACGAGACGGCTATGGCAGCGGCACTGGCAGAGTTCCATGCCCAAGGCATACGCCATATCGCTTTCGGCGATCTCTTCCTGGAAGATATCCGCAAGTACCGCGAGACGCAGCTGGCCAAGGCCGAGATGCAGGCGGTCTTCCCCCTGTGGCAGAGACCGACGGATGCCCTGGCGAAGGAATTCCTGACGCTAGGGTTCGGTGCTGTCCTCTGCTGCGTAGATGGACAAGTGCTCGGTGCAGAATTCGCCGGCCGTGAGTACGACTTGGCCTTGCTGGCCGAGCTTCCGGCCAACGTGGATCCTTGCGGCGAGAACGGTGAATTTCACAGTTTCGTCTACGCTGGACCAGGATTCAACACACCCTTGAGCCTCGTGCGCGGTGAACGGGTGACCCGCGAACAACGCTTCCACTATTGTGATCTCTTGCCCGGGAGTTAGACCCATGAGCATCTGGTTCAAACCCATCGACCTCGACGAACTCAACTCCTATCAGCAGGGTACCTTGGTGAGCCATCTCGGCATCCGCTACACAGGGATCGGCGATGATTGGCTGAAGGCCAGCATGCCGGTAGACGCACGCACCAAACAGCCCGCGGGGATACTGCATGGTGGCGCCTCGGTGGCCCTCGCCGAGACCCTCGGCAGCACCGGAGCGAACCTAGTGCTGGATCGGGAGAAGAAACTCTGCGTGGGCCTCGAGATCAACGCGAACCATATCCGTGCCATGCGCGACGGCGAGGTGACGGGCATCGCCCGCCCGCTGCACATAGGGAGCACCACTCAAGTGTGGGAGATCAAGATCAGCGATGCTGCAGAACGGCTCGTGTGCGTGTCGCGCATCACCCTCGCGGTGCTGGACCGCGCGGCGATGCGCTGAGAGGTCACTCAGCGGGTCTTGGGCCGCATGCGCGAGAGCATGCGCCCGAGACGGGACTCCTGACGCTGCGAAGGGTCGCTGTCGATGCTCAGGGCCGCCTTGGGGCGCGTCCTGGAACCGGTCGTGTCGTCGTCGCTGCAGGGCGCGAAATACACCACCACCGGCGGACGCTTCTCGTCGAAGGTGGAGTTGCCGGCGCGGTGATCCAGGAGGGACTCCAGGGTCATCTCGCTATGCTCGGCGATGCGCGCGGATTCTTCCGGGGAGATCATGTTGAGGTCGAGGGTGATGACCCGGCCGGTGGAGCGGAAGACCTTCACCGCTGTGATCTCCACCAGCCGCTCTCGCTGCTGACGGCCGAACACGGTCTTCTCGTCATACACATAGAGCCGATCGCCCACCTGCACGTCGGCTCCATAGGGGCAGAACACGCAGTCGGCCGTGGTGATATCGCGAACGTAATTCGGAAGACTGTCTGGAACCTCTGTGCCCTTGCGGATGGCCATGGCATTCCCTTCCCGACGTGACACCGCACCCCTGCGGTATGGTTTTAATTTAACATAATATTATGGAAAAGCAAGCCCCCTCACCAATGGCTCATAGCCGTCTGGGCGGCCTGATTGGCGGGCCTGGCCAGGAGCCCCGTGGGGCTTAAAGACACGGTGTATTGGGCCCCATCGGCCATGGGCAGGTAAGTGGCGCTGCCATAGCCCGCATCCACCCAGGGCAGCCAGGCCGCGTGTCCCTGGGCCAGGCTCCAGATATCCAGGCCTCCGCCGCCTGCCGAGAGCTCCAGCACGCTGTGGTAATCGTGACTCTCCTGGCCTGCGCTGCGGTAGCGCCCTTCCAGACGATCGAGGCGATACAGGGGGTCGAGGCCGATGACCGTGGCATAGCCCTTCCATTTGATCACCCGCGCATCCAGCTGCCAGTCATCGCCCCGCAGTTCCGTGGTGGTGATATGTCCCGTGGCATCCGTGAGTGTGACGCCGAAATCCTGTGGACCGTGGGCGCTGAATATCAGCGTGGCCACCGGCCGTTCGTAGGTGAGACGCAGATAGGTGCGCAGTTCCAGCGCCGCGGCGGCGAAGAACGCGAACACGAAGAACAAGAGGAGCCCCAGGAGCACTCGCCCGCCACCACCGGCGAAGCGGCCGTGGAACACGTGCTTCAGACCGCCGAAGAACAATAGGAGCCCGGCGATGCCTGCGAGCAGGATGAGTGCGGCGAAACCCCACAGCGCGAGATGCATTTGACCGTTCATGGCGACTCTCCAGGATTCCGTTAACTCTAGCACCGGCAGCTGCGGCTGCGACGTGAAGCGGCTGGGCCCTAGCGTTTATACTGCCTCCATGCGTGCATCTTATAAACCCGGTCATGGCCTGTGCGGCGCTGGCTTCCTCGCCTTCATCATGCTGCTGTCCGGTTGTGGCCAGACGGGCTACCTCTATCTTGTCATGCCGGCCACCAAGTATCCGCCCATCACTCATCATGCGCTGCCGGTGCCATCAGCGGTGACTCTGGCGATGGCGCCCTGCGTGACGGTGTATACACCCGAGACCGTGGCGCCTGTGGCTGCCCCCTTCGCTGCCACCTCCGTGGAACAAGTGCCTTTCAAGGACCCGCTGCCGGCCGCATCACTGCCGGCGCCAGCGTCCGTCACGGACATCCTGCCGGCCTGCGCCATGTTCCCTGAGATCGTCATCCCCTCAATCAGTCTGGATCAGGTCACTCCCCCATGAGTCCCTCCGCCGATAAACGCCCACTGGTACTGGTGGACGGATCCTCCTATCTCTACCGTGCCTTCTTCGGGTTGCCGCCGCTCACCAATTCCAGCGGCGAACCCACCGGTGCTGTGCGCGGCGTGGTCAGCATGCTGAAGCGCCTGCAGAATGACTACGCCACGCCGCACCTGGTGGTGGTGTTCGACGCCAGCGGCAAGACTTTCCGCGACGAGTTGTTCGCGGAGTACAAGGCGCACCGCCCGCCTATGCCGGATGACATGCGTTCGCAGATCGAACCCCTGCATGACCTGGTACAGGCCTTAGGATTCCCGATCCTGCAAGTGACGGGTGTGGAAGCCGATGACGTCATCGGCACCTTGGCGAAACAGGGTGCCAAAGCCGGTATGCCGGTGATCATCTCCACCGGCGACAAGGACATGGCCCAGCTGGTGGACGACAAGGTGACGCTGGTCAACACCATGACCGACACCACTCTGGACCGGGACGGGGTGAAGGAGAAGTTCGGTGTCTGGCCGGAACAGATCATCGATTACCTGGCCCTCGTGGGCGACAGCTCCGACAACATACCGGGCGTGCCAGGCATCGGTCCCAAGACCGCAGCGCCCCTCTTGGCGCATTTCGGCACTCTCGAGAAGCTCTATCAGAGCCTGGGTGAAGTGCCCAAGGTCGAGGTGCGCGGTGCGAAACAGCTGCCGCCGAAACTGGCTGAACACAAGGAATCGGCTTTCCTCTCGCGTAAGCTCGCCACCATCCGCTGCGACGTGGAGTTGCCCCAAGGCCCCGCGGAACTCGTGATGGGCGAGCCGGATGCGGATGCCTTACGCGAACTCTACGTGCGCCTCGAGTTCAAGACTTGGCTACGGGAACTCAACGAAGGTCCCGATACGCCGGCGACCAAACCCGCGGCGCCGAGCTTGGCACCTAAAGCGGCGGTACTGGCTGTCGCCGGTCGTTACGAAGCGGTGATGGACGAGAAGAATCTCGACGCCTGGATCGCGAAGCTGGAAGCGGCGGAGCTCTTCGCCTTCGACACCGAGACCACCAGCCTCGAATATATGAAGGCGGAGATCGTGGGACTATCCCTGGCGGTCAAGAGCGGTGAGGCGGCCTATGTGCCCCTGGCCCACCGGTATATGGATGCGCCGGTGCAGTTGGACCGCGCCAAGGTACTGAAGCGCCTGAAGCCATTGCTGGAAGACCCAAAGCGGCTGAAGCTCGGCCACCACATCAAATACGACGCCCACGTACTGCGCAACTACGACATCCGCCTGGCCGGCATGCGTTTCGACTCCATGCTGGAGTCCTACGTGCTGGACAGCGTGGCGAGCCGCCATGACATGGACTCCCTCGCCGAGAAATACCTGGACTACAAGACCATCCATTACGAGGACGTGGCGGGCAAGGGCGCGAAGCAGATCGGCTTCGCGGAAGTGCACGTGGAGGATGCCACGCGTTACGCCGCGGAAGACGCGGACGTGACCCTGCGACTACACCTCGCTCTCTGGCCGCGATTGAAAGCGGTGCCGTCTCTGAAGAAAGTGTTCGACGAGATCGAGATGCCGCTCGTGCCAGTGCTGCTCGAGATGGAACACGGTGGCGTGCTGATCGACGTGGAGATGCTTAAGAAGCAGAGCAGTGAGATAGCGGCTTCCCTCCTGAAGCTGGAAGCCAAAGCCCATGAACTGGCCGGCGGGCCTTTCAACCTGGATTCGCCCAAGCAGTTGCAGGCCATCCTGTTCGATAAGATGGAATTGCCGGTGGTGCGCAAGACGCCAGGCGGCCAGCCTTCCACTGCTGAAGACGTGCTGGAGGAATTGGCCGAAGGCTACGAGCTGCCCAAGGTGATCCTGGAATACCGCTCTCTCAACAAGCTGAAGTCCACTTACACGGATAAGCTGCCGGAGCAGGTGAACCCCGCCACCGGACGCATCCATACTTCCTATCATCAGGCAGTGGCTGCCACTGGGCGCCTCTCCTCCATGGATCCCAACCTGCAGAACATCCCGGTGCGCACCGCCGAAGGCCGACGCATCCGCCAGGCGTTCATCGCGCCCAAGGGTTGCGTGCTCTTGGCGGCGGATTACTCCCAGATCGAACTGCGCATCATGGCCCATCTCTCCGGTGACGAAGGTCTACTCAAAGCCTTCTCCCAGGGCATGGACATCCATCGCGCCACTGCCGCGGAAGTCTTCGGCATGCCGGCGGATAAAGTGGGCACCGACGAACGACGCGCCGCCAAGGCCATCAACTTCGGCCTCATCTACGGCATGTCCGCCTTCGGCCTCGCGAAGCAGCTCAACATCGAACGCGGCGCAGCACAGGAATACGTGGACCTCTACTTCGCGCGGTATCCCGGCGTGAAGCGCTTCATGGATAACACGCGGATGCTGGCCCGGGAGCAGGGCTATGTGGAGACGGTGTTCGGCCGGCGCCTGTACCTGCCGGACATCAAAGCCCGCAACCCACAGATGCGCCAATACGCAGAACGCACCGCCATCAATGCGCCCATGCAGGGCAGCGCTGCGGACATCATCAAGCGCGCCATGATCTCGGTGCAGCGCTGGCTCGATGAAGCAGACCGGGGCGCGCGCATGGTGATGCAAGTGCACGACGAGCTGGTGTTCGAAGTGAAAGAGAAGTCACTAGCCGAGCTCAAAGAGAAAGTGCCTGCGCTCATGAGTGGGGCGGCAGAGCTAAAAGTGCCTCTGGTGGTGGACATGGGGGTGGGTGCCAACTGGGAAGAGGCCCACTAAGTTCGTCGACGAATTTCCGTGATTCGTCTTCGATGATTTTATTAATCACTCAAATGATTAATAAAATCATCACATGTAACTCTTTGTATCATTTAACTTTTAAAAATTAATTTTGGATTTTTTCTTCCGGGCGCGGAATTATTTTCTTTAGACCGGGTCTCAAACTGTGAACGCCGCAATGGTGTTCACCCTGCTCACCTCCCTGAGCGGGACAGCAACCCGGTCTCCCCAAGCCGGGTGTAGCGTTTAACCCCGGTGTTTTCCCCCTTTTGGCACCGGGGTTATTTTTTGCCCACAGGAAGTGGGCATGCCGCGGAGCACATGGACGTGCGGGAACGGCGAAAACAACAAGATGTTGTTAGATCGCGTAGTGCACGCCTACAGGGATGTAGGCGGTAGACGGCGTCGGGAACAAGCCGTCGAGGGAGGTACGAGAGCGATCTCGCCCAGAAGCTGGCAAGGTACAAAAGCAGCCTCTAGCTCCTTTAAGCCCCCAGCCAGCCCGCCAGCTGCTGCTGAGCGTCTTCCACCCCGTTACCTGAGAAAGCCGAGAATAGCTGCACGCTGGCGCGGCCTAGCAAGCCGCGCTTCACGGCGGCCAGGCTCTTCTGGGAAGCCCCGTAGCCGAGCTTGTCGGCCTTGGAGAGCAGCACGTGCACCGGCAGGGAGAGGGGGCCGGCGAAGGCCAGGAGCTGCTGATCGAAATCCGTGAGGGGATGGCGCACGTCCATCACCAGCACCAGGCCCGCGAGGCAGCGGCGCTGGCCGAAATAGCTCTCCAGCAGCTCGCCCCAGCGTTCCCGCTCCGCCTGGGGCACCTTGGCATAGCCATAACCCGGCAGGTCCGCGAGCCTGAGGTTCCCGTCCACGGCGAACAGGTTGATGAGCCGGGTGCGGCCCGGGGTCTTGCTCACCCGTGCGAGGCCTGAGACGCCGGTGATGGCGTTCAGGGCGCTGGATTTGCCGGAGTTAGAACGGCCCGCGAACGCCACTTCCCGGCCCAGATCCGGCGGCAGGCCCCTGAGATCAGCGGCGCTGGTGAGGAAGCGCGTATGGCGGAAATCGAGGCGCACGGGCTAAGCCTTCGGTGGAGGGGGCAAGGGGCCTAGTGTAAAATCCTGCCCTCCCGGCGGGGTGGTTTATCCAAGGGTTATTTACGCATCGCCCTGACCCCCCAAGCCAGACAGTCTTCTTAAGGAGCCCGGCAGCATGAAGAAGCTCGCAACCACCGCCCTCGTGATGGGCATCTGCCTGTTCGCCCTGAACGCCAGCGCCGACGGCGATGCCGCGGCCGGCAAGAACAAGGCCGCGGTCTGCGGCGCCTGCCACGGGGTGGACGGCAACAGCGTGAGTGCCCAGTTCCCCAAGCTCGCGGGCCAGAACGCCAGCTACATCGTCGAGCAGCTGGACGACTTCAAGTCCGGCAAACGCCAGAACCCGATCATGGCCCCCCAAGCCAAGTCCCTCACAGACCAGGACATGCAGGACGTGGCGGCCTACTTCGCCAGCCAGCAGCGCCAGACCGGTGAAGCGGATGCGGGCCAGGTGAAGCAGGGTGAGTCTCTCTATCGCAACGGCAACAAGGACGAGAACGTCCCTGCCTGCGTCGCTTGCCATAGCCCCGACGGCGCCGGAAACTTCCTCATGAAGGTGCCGGCCCTCGGCGGTCAGCATGCCGGCTACCTGGTGGCACAACTGCAGGCCTACGCCGGCGGCACCCGCACCACCGACCCGAACAAGATGATGGAGACCATCGCGGCACGGCTCTCGCCCGCCGAGATGCAGGCCGTGGCCTCCTATATCGAAGGTCTGCACGCGGCCAAGCTCACGCCCTGACGGCGGGAGATTGAACTTAGGGCCGGCGTACACCCTCCAAGGGTCAGCTGCGTTTGACTCTCCATGAGACACCACGAGGTCAGCATGAAGTCCCTTCCCATCCTGGCCCTGACGCTGTTCTTCGCCGTCTCCGCCCAGGCGGCTCCTGCCGCTGATGCGGGCAAGTCCGCAGCGGCGACTTTCAAGGAAGGTGTGAACTACCAGCCGGTGTTGCCGGCCCAGCCCACTTCCACCGAGCCCGGTCAGATCGAAGTGCTGGATTTCTTCTGGTACGGCTGCCCCCATTGCAATGCTCTCGAGCCCTATCTCGAGACCTGGGAGCGCAGCAAACCTGCCAACGTGGTGCTGAAGCGCGTACCGGCCATCCTTGAACCAGATTGGGAACCGGCCGCCCGCGCCTATTACACCGCCGAGACACTGGGTCTCCTGGCCCGCTCCCACATGGCCACCTTCAACGAGATCCACCAGAACAACCATCCGCTGCAGAACGAGGCGGACTATCAGGCTTTCTTCACCAAGTCCTTCGGCACAGACGGCAAGCAGTTCGCCGCCACCTGGTCCTCGCCGACGGTGGATGCGAAGATCGCCCAGGCCAACGTGCTGGCCGAACGCTACGGCCTCATCCAGTTCGGCGTACCGGTGCTGGTGGTGAACGGCAAGTGGATCACCGGTGGCGGCTTCGGCGTGGGCTATCCCCAGATCATGCAGGTGGTGAACTATCTATTGCAGCAGGAACAGGCGGCGCAGCCGCCCAGCGTCAAATGACCGGGCGGCCATACGGCCGCATCCCCAGAGGTGCACGATGAAAAGCAGATGGTTGATCCTTCCCTTCGTCTTCTTCCTGTCCGGCGCGGCATTCGCCGACACAATCTCCTTCCAGGAGGGTACGAATTACGAAGCGGTGACTCCCGCCCAACCCACCGAGGCGAAAGCCGGCCAGGTAGAGGTCATCGAGTTCTTCTGGTATGGCTGCCCCCATTGCTTCGCCGTGGAACCCTATCTCGAAGCCTGGCTCAAGAGCTCGCCCAAGGGCGTGCAGTTCCGCCGCATCGCCGCCGCCATGAAGGGGTCGGAGTTCTACACCGACGCCCAGGCCTATTACACCGCGCAGGTACTCGGGGTCGGCGACAATATCCATGAGCCACTGTTCAACGCCATCCACCTGGACGGCGACGGCGCCCTGCGTGACGACGTGGATGCGCTGCGCACTTTCTTCGGCAAGTACGGCGTGAGCGCCAAAGACTTTGACGCGACCTGGAATTCATTCGCCGTGCAGACCCGCATGTCTGAAGCCGCACAAGTAGGGAACCGCTATGCCGTGAGCGGCGTGCCGACCTTCATCATCAACGGCAAGTGGAAGACCGGCGCCGGATACAACATGAACTACCCCGACATAATCAAATGCGTGCAGTTCCTGGTCGACAAAGAAAAGGCCGCACAGAAACACTGAGCTACTTCCAGCGCGTGCACCCCGGACGGGGTGCACGCTGCCGCTCCCCACGGCTGGATTCACCAAGCCTTCTCCACTCCTACGAAGACTTCCCGGCCATCGCCCGGGAAGTAGCGGTAACGTCCCAGGTTATAGTCTGCATGCTCCGCATAGGCCGTGTTGGCTAGATTCAGCAAGCGCAGGCTCAGGCTATAACCTCCACCCACTGCATGCTGGGCATACAGGTTCACCAGATCGTGGCCGCCATAGCGGTGCTGGTTTGACTCATCCAGCCAGTAGCCGCCCACGTGCAGATACTCCAGTTCCACCCGGGTCACTGCATCCGGCTGCCAGCGCAGGCGCGCAGCGCCCAGGGTGCGGGGCGCGTACTTCACGTCATTGCCATAGGCGATGGTGCCGCCCTGGCTGACTCCGCCTGAGAAGGCGTAGCTGTGCACGGCATAGCTGCCCGTGAGCAACAGGCTCCATTCGGGATCGAAGGCGTAGGCTGTAGAGAACTCGAGGCCCCGATGCCGGGTGCGGCCGTCGCTCACGTTGAAGCCATTGCTGTCCCGGAAGATGAAGTGCTCCTTCAGCATGTAATAGGCATCTGCGTCCCAGGTGAGCGCCCCCCCGACGCCGCGCCAACCCAACTCGAAGTTATTCAAGGTCTCGGAATGCAGATCAGCGATGTCTTGCTGGGACTGCAGCTCATAGAGTTCCTGGGTCTGGGGTGCGCGAGCGCCGCGGCTCACGTTGGCGTAGAGCGTCTGATCCGCTGTGGCGAGCCAGCTTAAACCCAGCTTCGGCAGCAGGTTCACGAACTCATCGCTGCGATCCGCCGGCCGGCTGAAGAGACAGCCGCCGAACGAGCAGGGGCTGCCGTCGGCGCGAGTGTCGCCCGCGGGCAGGAAATTCACATAGCTGTATTCGACCCGCTCGAGACGCAAGCCGCCGCTGAACTGCCAGTCCGGCGTCCACTGACGGGTGATATCCACATAGCCTGCCAGGGTGCGGCTGTCGGCGGCGTAGTCATAGTGCAGGCCCTGGGGCCGGATGGCGTCCTGCTCTGGCGAACTGGTGGTGAGGGGGGAGGGTTGAAATTCCGTGAGCCAGCCGTGAGCATATTCGAAGTCGACGCCGTAGATCACTCCCAGCTGATCACTGGGACGGGTGCGCAGTTTCAGGAGCGCACCACCGCTATTCTGGGCATCGGTCTGGATGGGCTCGCCGGGATGTAATGCTCCGTGAAGCTCATGGCGTTGCGCCGTACATACGGGTCGACATCCAGCTCCATCGCGTCCGCCAGGAACAGGCGCCACTTCTGGGCTAGCAACCAGCTCTCGGCGTCCCGGAACGCGCCGGGCGTGGGATTGGAATCCCGCAGGGCTTCGTCCTGATAGGTATCCTGACCGTAGATGTAGCCTGCCGTGTGCTGGTTGAGATTGGTGGCCGCGAAGAGGGTCTCGCGATCCACGCTGTCGCCGATCGCATCGAAACGCAGGTCCAGCTTCTGTTGGTCGTAAGCGGAATCCAGCCGAAAACCGCCGTCGTGAGCCGCGTTGGCGCTCACCCGCCAACCGCCGATGCCATCCCAGCCGCCGAGGCTGGTCTTCAGTCGGCCGTAATCGTCGCTGCCGAGATCCAGCCCCACGCTGTCCGCAGGCACGAGGTCCGGCGCCTGGGTGAACACGTTCACGATGCCGTGCAGGGCGTTGCCGCCGTAGAGCACCGAACCCGGACCCCGGATCACTTCCACGGCGGCCGCTTGCTCCGTGTTCAACCAGAAGAGCGCATTGTCGTCGCAGAACCCCGCGGGCTGGATGGGGATACCGTCTTCCAGCAGCAGGAAGGCGCCGCAGGCGCCGACGCCCGTGAGCAGGGGCGAACGCAGGGCCATGAGGCTCTCCTGGCCGCCGTTGTCGCTCACCATGGCGCCGGGCACCGCGTTGAAGATCTGCGCTGGATGGGTCTCGCCGATGAGCGTGAGGTCATCTGCACCAAGTCGCAGGGTGTTATCCGGCGTGCGCCTCAGAGGTACCGGCGCGCCGGTATCGGTCACCACCACTTGGCCGAGATCCACTGCATCGTCAGCATAGGCGGCACTGGCGGCCCAGAAGCAGCCGGCCAGTGCCGCAGAGACCCAGCGTTTAGCGCTCATGTCTCACTGCGGCAAGGCATACGCGACCACGCTGTCACCGCGCGTGGTGTCACTCTTGTAACCGCCGGCCGCGATGACCACGAACTGCCGGCCGCCGATGGAATAGGTCATGGGCGTGGCCTGACCACCCGCCGGCAGCTTGTCGTCCCAGAGCATCTTGCCGGTCTCCAGGTCGAAGGCCCGGAAGCGATCATCCTTGAGGCTGGCGCCGATGAACACGAGGCCGCCCGCGGTGATCATGGGGCCACCGATGACGGGCATCCCCACGTTGAAATGCAGGAGCCCGCCCAGCACCGGCGCGTCCCCTAGCGGGATCTGCCATTTGATGGTGCCGTGCACCATGTCCACTGCGGTGAGCTTGCCCCAGGGCGGCGTGAGGCAGGGGGTGCCCAAGCGGCCCTTGAACACCCTGCGGCGCATGGCATAGGGCGTACCGCGCTGGCGACCGAACTCCCAGTCGTCGTACTGAGGATCGTTCTCCTCCTTCACCAACTGGTCTTGCGGGACCAGTGCCACCAGGAAGGCCAGATCCATGGTGTCCGCCACTGCGATCTGATGCTGAGGATCGAAGGCGATGCTGCCCCAGTTGGAGCCGCCGGCATTGCCCGGCAACATGATGGATTCCTTGGTGGCGGGCGGCTGGAAGATGCCCTCGGAACGGTCCTGCTCGATGCGCTTGCGGCACAGGCGGGTGTCGAAGAACGCGCACGCCCCAGGCATCATCGGGCGTCACGCGGCGCCTGGCGCACCAGCGCCGGTGGCGCCGAAGGATAGGGTTGGGTGGGCGAAGGATGTTCGCCGGGCACCGCGTCCTGGGGCACCGGCTTCTCGGTGATCGGGAAGATGGGCGCGCCGGTCTCGCGATCGAAGGTATAGAGGAAGCCGGTCTTGGTGGCTTGGATCACTGCCGGCACGTGCTTACCGTCGTGGATCAGATCCACGAGCGCGGGTTGCGACGCCAGGTCGTAATCCCAGAGGTCGTGATGCACCAGCTGGTGGCCCCAGACCAGCTTGCCGGTGGCGCCGTCGAGTGCCACCAGGGAGTTGGCCCAGCGGTTGTCGCCGGGCCGCTCGCCGCCGAAGAAGTCCGGGCTCGCGGAACCGGTCGGCACGAACACCAGATGCCGCGCTAATCCACCGACAGGGGTGCCCAGGCGTTGGCCGCGCTGGCATCGGCGACCTTGCTCGGGTCCCATTCCTTGTAGACCGGATTAGACGCGTCGCGCGGGATCGGATCCCAACTCCAGACGAGCTTGCCGGTGCGGGCATCGAAGGCGCGCACGATGCCGAGTTCTTCCACCACGGCGCGGTTATCGCCGATGGACGAGCCCACGACCACCTTGCCGTCGATGATGGCGGGGGGTGACGTGACGAGGTAGTCGCGCCATTCGTCGCCTTCCTCGAACTTGGAGCGCACATCCTTCATCAGGTTGACCGCGCCATGCTCACCGAAATCTTCGCAGGGCTTGCCGGTCCGGGCATCCAGTGCCAGCAGGCGGCTGTCGAGCGTGGGAGCATAGATGCGTGCGTGGCAGACGGCGCGAGACGGGCGTGGTCTCGTCCACCCACAGGGACACGCCCCGGGACACGCCGTCGGAATAGTGCAGGTCGTTGCGGTTATGGCTGTCGTGGCGCCAGCGCAGCGTACCGGTAGCTGCATCGATGGCCACCACGTTGGTGCTGGGAGTGGTGAAGTACAGTGCGCCGTCGTAGAGGATGGGGGTAGCCTCGAAGGCCGAGCGGTCCCAATCGTTCACGCCTTCGCCCATCTCCCCGGTATGGAACACCCAGGCGATGCGCAGGCCGCTGACGTTATCCCGGTTGACCTGGGTGAGTGGCGAATAGCGCGTGCCGCCGACGTCGCCACCGTAAGCGCCCCAGCCGCCATCGGCAGGAGCGGCTGAAGCCGTGGCGGCCACCAGGGCCGATAAGCAGAAGAGCAGGATCCTGTTCATGGAGCACCCCCGTTACGGACGGCCAAACTCTAGGCTGCCTAGGCAGAGTCTGCCAGCGGGAAAGTGACGAGCGGCGATTGTGAGGGGCCAACGGCGGCTTGCCGGTGGCGATGGATCACTGGAACAGATGGTTAAGACGGCTACGATAGCGCCTGCTGAAGTTCACAAAACTGCCATCCTTGAGCACGATACGGTAATCGCCGTGATCCCAGGGTTGGATCTCCCGGATCTGGTCGATGTTGACGATGTGGCCGCGATGCACCCGGGCGAAGCGTTTCTGATCCAGCTTCTTCTCCAGGGTCACCAGGGATTCCCGCAAGGGATAGACCGTGCCTCGCACATAGAGACTCACGTAATTGCCGTCCGCATCGATCCGTTCGATATCCTCGATATTGAGGATGAACTCGCGATTGAGTTTGCGCACCACCAACCGCTCCAGGGGAGCGCCTTGCGTCGCCGCGTCCGTAGCCGGCATCTCCGCCGCCGTCGCACGCGCATCCATCCACAGGCCGTAGAAACGGAACGCCAGCAAGCCCGCCATGATGAGCCAGTAGGCCACGAAGTCCTTGCGATACTCGTAGAACCAGTTGGGCCACCAGGCGCCGAAGTCATACTGCTCGCCCTTGAAGCGATAGAGGACCTCTCTCACCCCCACCATGCCCGCGACGTGCAGCAGCGAGAACGGCAGGGTCGCGAGGAGATGGGCCGGCAGGCTCTTCACCCAGGTGCCGCCACCGATGGGGTAACGGTCGAGCCACCAATGCATGGCAGGGATGAGCAGCCACAGGCATAAGCAGCTGCTGGATTCCCAGGCGAGGGGACGCCAGAAATCGATGTGCCCGCCGCCGCGGGCGTAGTCCGCCACCACGCTGTAGGTATTGGAGAGGACGCTCGCGGTCAGGAGCACGGCGAAGAACGCCATCTGCCAGGGAAAAAGGCGGCGGGCGGTAGCGGGCTTGAGGTCGTGGAAGGCGTCGGTCATGACCGGGCCATGATAACGCAGGCTTCGGGGCGGAGGCGGGTGTCAGACCCGCCTCCGCTCCTGCTCACTTCTTGGGATCCAGCTCCGGCAGCCCCGCCTTCTGCAGGTCCACGTTCAAGAGCGGCAGAGACTCCTTGTCCAGCTGCCAGCGAGCGATGGCAGTATCGGCTTTGGCTTTCTGCTCCGCGTAACCCTTGAGCGCATCGGTGGTGGGGGCCCCGTCGGCGTTCTCCACCGCGCCCTGCAGGGCGTCGAAAGCTCCCGTCACGTAAGCGAGGCTACCCACCCGCGCCGGTGCCGCGCCAGGCTGGCCGTAGCCAGGCGGCACGGCATGCATCTCGGTGTCGGTCGAGACCTGCTGCTCGAAGGCCTTGAGCTTCTCGGCAAGTTCCACCGGCACCTTGGCTTCATCGCCTTCAAGTTGCTTCAGAGTGGAACTCACCTCATCACCGACCACGGCGAGTGTGGCACGCTCCGTCTGTACCTTGAAAGCCAGCGCCTGCTGCTTGATGAGATCCGCCTGGGTGGCTTTCACCCGCGGATCGTTGATCACTGTGAAGAGCTGGGTGTATGACTTGCCGCCCACCGTGAGCTTGGCCGTGTAGTTGCCCGGCAGCACCCACACGCCGTCGCGCCCCAGCCCTTCCGGCGCCGGATAACGCAGGCTCCAGACGAAACGATGCATGCCGCGGGTGGCCACCAGCGGCATGGGCTGAGGGAACCACTCGGCCGTTGCGTCTATCTTCGACAGATCCGGCAGGGTGGATTTGTCGGTGCTGGAGAATTGCCGCACCGGTTTGCCTTGGGCATCCAGGATATCCAGGGTCACAGGACCCGTGGCGTCGTCCTTCAACCAGTAGTCGAGGATGGCACCGTTGGGCGGATTGGCCGCCTTGGGTTCATCGTCATGCATGGGCGTGCCGGTGAAGCTCTGTAAGTGCACACGCACCACAGTGGCGGGCTTGAATAGCGCCGCCGCGCTGTCGGCGCTATCCGCACCCAACTGGCGCAGGGCTGAGATGTCGTCCAGCACCCAGAACGCCCGGCCGTGGGTGGCGATCACCAGATCATCGAAGTACTTATCGTGATGCACATCGATGTCGCGGATGGAGGTCACCGGCAGGTTCTGCTGCAGGCTCTGCCAGTGGTCGCCATCGTCGAAGGACAGATAGATACCGAGTTCGGTACCGGCGTACAGCAGACCTTGCTTCACCGGATCCTCGCGCACCACGTTGACGAAGCTGCCATCGGGGATACCGTCAACGATGGCGGCCCAACTCTTGCCGCCGTCGTGGGTACGGTAGATGTAAGGCTTGTAGTCATCCAGGCGATGGCGGTCCACCGCCACGTAAGCGGTGTCGGCGGAGAAATGTCCCGCTTCGATGCTGCCCACCTTGGACCAGGGAGTGAGCGGCTTGGGTGTCATGTCCGCCCAGTGCTTGCCGTCGTCATGGGTGCGCCAGATGAGCCCGTCGTCGGTGCCCACCCAGATGTCGTCTGTCTTGAAGCGCGAGGGAGCGATGGCGTAGATCACGCCGCGGCGCGCCCCCACGGTGGCAGTGTCGGCAGCCGTGGGCGCATCCAGGTTGGCCGGCACCGTGAGCGTCTTCTGGGTCAAGTCCGGGCTCAAGAGCGCCCAATGTTTGCCGCCGTCCCGGGTACGGAATAGGTGCTGGTTGGCGAAATACAGGGCGTGGGGATCCTTGGACGAGAAGGTGAGCGGCAGGGTCCAGACGCTGCGATAGATGTCGGGATAAGCGAGAGTCGGGTCCACGTCCTCAGTCTGTTCGCTCTTCTCGTCCAGCTTGTCCACGGTGCCGCCGTAGATGGTGTCCGGATCCAGCGGATCGGGCGCGATGTTGCCGCTCTCACCGCCGGCGGTGACTTCATGGAACTGGGTCATGTTGATGCCGTCGCTGCCGGTGCTGCTGCGACTCGGCACCTCGGCGGCGCCCGAATCCTGCTGCGCGCCATAGACGTGGTAGGGGAACCGTTTGTCGGTGGCTACGTGGTAGAACTGGCCCGTGGGCTGGTTGTACCAGGTGGTCCAGGTCTTGCCGCCGTTCTGGGTGATGATGGTGCCTTGGTCGACGCCGGAGATCATGCGGTCACCGTCGTCCGGATCTATCCACAGGGTGTGGAAGTCATCGCCAGTGGGATCGCCCAGGAAGGGCAGGAAGCTCTTGCCACCATCGGTGGATTTGAACATGGCGGTGTCGGATACATAGACCACATCCGGGTTCTTCGGATCCACACTGATGCCGCCGAAGTACCAGCCACGGGTCCAGATGCGCTTGTCGGCGTTCACCAGCTTCCAGTTGGCGCCGGCGTCATCGGAGCGGTACAGGCCGCCCTTTTTGGCGTCCATCAGCGCGTAGAGGATGTCGGCATTGCTGGGGGCCGTGGCGAGTCCGATATGGCCCAGGCCTTCGCTGGGTAGGCCCTTGGTGAGTTGTGTCCAGGTATCGCCGCCGTCGGTGGATTTGTAGAGGCCGCTGCTGGGGCCATTCGACGGCGGATACACGTTCCACGGTGGGCGGCGCGTCTGCCACAGGCTCGCATAGATCGTATCGGTCTCGGCGCCGAAAGCGAGATCGATGGCGCCGGTATCCGCATCTTTGTAGAGCACCTTCTGCCAGGTCTTGCCGCCGTCGCGGCTGCGGAATACGCCGCGGGTCTCGTTGGGTCCATAGCCATGACCCAGCACTGCCACGTACACCACGTCGGCATAGCCCGGGTCCACCAGGATCTTGCCTATCTGGTAGGAGTCATCCAGGCCGATGTGAGTCCAGGTCTTGCCCGCGTCCACTGACTTGTACATGCCCTTGCCGTAGGCGATGTCAGAGCGCATGTCGGCCTCGCCGCTGCCCACATAGATCACCTTGGGATCGGAGGGCGCCACCGCCAGGGCGCCGATGGAACCCACCGGCACGCTGTCGAAGATAGGCTGCCATGTACGGCCCGTATCCATGCTCTCCCACACGCCGCCGTCCACCGAACCGAAGTAGAAATGCTTGGCATCGCCGCGCACGCCCGACACCGCCAGCACCCGCCCGCCGCGGAATGGACCGATGAGCCGCCAGTGGAGATCGCCGTAGAGCGTGGGATCGAGACCCGCCGCATGGACGCAGGTGACAGTGAGGACGAAAGCCAGGCTGGCGAGGCGGAACTTCATCGTGGCACTCCTGGGAAGGTGGCCGAGCTTCAGACCAGCGGAGACAGGCTTAGTTGCTCCGGTCGGGAGGAGGATTCTACCGCCCCCGCCTGCCACCGGTGTTGGCGGTTACCGGCTGTGGTCCTGGCGTAGATGCGCCATAATCCTCAAGACCATGAACGTGCTGTTCCTATGCACCGGTAACTCCGCCCGCAGCATCCTGGCGGAAGCCCTCCTCAACGCCAAGGCGGAAGGGCGCTTCACGGCCTATAGCGCTGGCAGCCAACCCAAGGGCGAAGTGCACCTCCTGGCGCTCACAGTGCTCAAGACCTGTGACATCCCCACCGCCGGCCTCGCCAGCAAGAGCTGGGATGGTTTCGCCGGGGATTCCGCCCCGCATATGGATATCGTCATCACCGTCTGCGACCGGGCGGCGGCGGAAGCCTGTCCGCTATGGCCCGGCGCGCCCATCAAGGCCCACTGGGGCCTGCCCGACCCGGCGAGCGTCGAGGGCAGTGAGTCGGAGCGCCTTGCAGCCTTCGCCTCCGCGTTCACCGCCCTCGAGCGGCGCATCGATCTCCTGCTCAGCTTGCCGCTGGCATTCTTGAGCCCCGACGAACTCCAACAACAGCTCGACGCCATCCACTGACCGGTCTTCAGTGGGTGAGCTTCATCACCAGCCAGTTCAGTATGGGCGGCTTGCCGAGCGCACGGCGCGCATCCTGCACGACCCGCAACAGATAGCTCAGCATGATGATGCACACCGATACCAGCAAGCTCAGGTTCACCACCTGTTCGACCCGGGCTAGCCCCGCGGGAGCGAGACCGGCGATGACGGTCGCGCTATCGATCTGCAACCCGAACCAGGGCCAGATGGGGATGAGTGCCCCGAGCACCGCCAGCGCGCAGACATCGATCACCAGGCGCACCGCCGCACGGCGCCGCGTCCACCAGGGCAGGAACAAATTGACGATGTGGAGCAGCATCTCGGCCACCACGACCGCCAGCACCGGCCAGTAGAAACCCGCCGGCAGGGGGTTCAGCAGATGCAAGTTCGGTAGTTGGGGAAGATGCACCGCACCAGTCCACCATAGAGAGAAAACCAGAAGCCCCAGGAAGCTGCCGAAGGAATCGCTACGCGGGATCGCCAGCGTGTCCTGCACCACCGGCACTTTAGGCAGCTCACTGGGTCTCCAGTCTTCCAGGAAATGCAGCTTCACCTGCAGCCGCTCCAACAGGATGAACACGACCGTGATCACACCCACGATATAGATCGCGCTGGCGAAGGCATCACCGACGGAAGCGATGATCGCGACGATCGGATCAGTATGGAATAGAGCGACTAGCGCACCTACCACCAGCAGCAAGGGCAACAACACCCAGGCCACGCCCTTGAGCGCGAACAGATAGAGCGCGAAGAACGGCTGGCCGATGAGCTGTTGCTCCGGCTGGTAACGGGCCGCCACCAACAGCGGGTGGCCGCACTGCTTAAGCAGCGCCTCCAACTCAGCCTTGTCGAGGGGCCGGCCCAGTTCCGCTTCCTTGTCCGCGATCTGCGCCTGCAGGTCTGCGGACAATTCGTCGATGATGTCCTGCCGCTTGCCGCGGGGCAGCAAGAAGCGGATGAAGTTGAGGTAGCGGTCGAGAAGTTCCATGGTCTGCTCCTAGAAGATCTGTTCGAGTGAGGTATTGATGGCCCGCCATTCGGCCGAGAGCTGTTGCAGGATCCGTTCACCGTCCCCGGACAGCTTGTAGAAACGCTTCTTGCGCTTGTCCTCTTCGCGCCACTCGCTCACCAGGAGCCCTTGGGTCTCCAGGCGCCGCAGCAGCGGATAGAGGGTGCCTTCGTCTATGGCCAGGCCGTGGTCCGCCAGGGCCTTCCTGAGGGTGTAGCCGTACTGCTCGGTGCGCAGCTCTGCCAGGACCCCGAGGCTTAGGGCGCCCCGGCGCAGTTCCAGGCGCAGGTTCTCGAATCGCGGGCTATCCATAGTGGTTCCTGTACGGCGCATCGTGTATGTCATATAGTGTATGACACACAGTATTACATGTCAAGAGCTCAGGACTAAGCCCGGCAAAAGGGCACAGGCGGGACTAAATACGGAGAAGGCGGGAGTCTATCTGGGGCCTAACAGGGCCACTGGAGCAGCTCAGAGCTGCCAGGTGAGGTCCAGGAGGATGCGGTTCCAGTGGTGCCAGGAGCCGTCTGGTTGCTCATGGAACCAGCCGGCCCGGAAGCGAACCCGGTCCGACCAGCCGTAGGCATACCAGTACATGCTGCCGTGAGAACCGGCGTGGAACCACCAGTCATCGTCGTTGAAGGCGCCTAGCACCGCCGAATGCTGCATGCGCTCGGCAGCGTAACCCACCTCGTTGCCTCCCGCATGGAAGCTGTCACCGAGGGCGAGCTCCATACGCCCGGCCCGGTCGTTGCCGTCCACCGCTCCCAAATTCTTGTCTGCATCCAGCAGCATGCGGAAGGGCACATCACCGTCCACGTGCAATACGAACTGCAGATCGACTAGCTCGTACCGGTCTATGAATGCGAGCTCCGTGGTATCGACGGGTATGGGCGGATTCGGATAGTAGGTCGGTTCCGTACCGACGAAGGGGTTACCCCGGTCCTCGCCGGCGATCAGTAAAGCATTGAGATCGGTGTAATGCAGATAGCTCAGGATGAACTCCGGATGCACTGCGCCTGGTTCATCCATGCGCAGGTCTGCCTGGAACGCTCCGATGCGCGACTGGTCACCGGAGAGATGCTGGCCCAGGAACGCGCCGGCCACCAGGCGCAAGCTGGCATCGCCGATGGGCCGCTTGTAGGAATAGGAAAGCCCCGCCGGACGCAGGTCCGGATCCCAGAGCATGCGCGAGAGGTTGAGGGGAAAGACATCCTTGCCCACCTCGGCCAACTGGCCTTCGGAAGGTGCATAGGTCATATACAAGGTATCCAGCGCGAAATCCCGGGGCCGCTGGTTATCGTTGAAGTCCACCATATATTCGTTGCCGATGCTGCTCTCGTTTATGCGCAACGCCGCACCGAGGGTCCACTGGTCATCGATCTGCCAGGTGGGACCATAGCGCAGGCGCAGTAAGAGGCGCGTCTCATTGTCGCCACCCGGGAAGCTGCGCAGCCAGTCCTGGCGCAACAGGAAATCCCCGGACCAGGCGACGACGCTAGGGGTGGAATACGGGTTGAGGTCGAGATCGTCCGCCCGGGCGACGCAGGCGAAAGCGAATAAGGCCGTAGTCGCGGCGATAGCGCAGATAGCACGGAGCTTATACACGCATGTCTTCCAGTTTCTTCAACAGGACCTCGGCGCTCTGCGGGCGCTTCTCCCGGTCGGCCTTGAGGCAGGCGACGATCAAGGCTTCCAGCTCCTTGGGGAAATCCGGCACCAGGCTGCTGGGCGCGTTGTATTCCTCCTTGCCCTTCACTTCCAAGAGCCGCTCCATGTTGCGCTCGTTGAACGGCAGCTTACCGGTGAACATCTGATACATCATCACGCCGCAGGAATACACGTCGGTGCGCTCATCCACCGGATCACCGGTGAGCTGCTCGGGCGAGGCGTAGCGTGGCGTGCCCACCACCAGCCGTTCATGGGCCTGGCCGTCGCCGCGGCGCATGGGGCTCGCGATGCCGAAGTCCATGAGCTTGGCATTGCCGGAGGGTTCCAGCATCACGTTCTCGGGCTTGATGTCGCGATGCAACACCGACTGCTCGTGTGCCACCTGCAGCGCAGTGCACACCTGGCGCATGATGCGCAACCCGGCGGCGAAGGGCACCCGCGCCCGGTTCTGCAACAGGTAACGCAAGGTCATGCCGCGCACGTATTCCATGGAGATGAACGGCACGCCGTTGGCGTCGCCGAAGTCGTAAGTGCGCAGCACGTTGCGGTGGGTGATCTTGCGCGCCAGGCGGATCTCGCTCTTCATGGCGTCGAGCAGCATCTGGTCGCTGCTGTCCTCGGACTTGATGGTCTTGATGGCCACCACTTCGTTGAGCTGCCGGTCGCGGGCCTTGTAAACCACCGCCATGCCGCCGGCGCCCAGCTCCGAGAGGATCTCGTAACGCCCCCCCAGGACCATGCCGGGGGCGAGCGCGGTACGCATGCCGATGACGCCGGAGCCGCCGGCCACGGGCTGGGTGCCAACCTGGGTCTCGCCGTCGCCACCCGGCGGCAGGGTGCGCGGCGGGTCGAGGCGCAGTACCCGGCGGCTGCTGACCGCGCCGGTGAAATCGCTGGCCTGCACCGTCATCTCCACTGCCTTAGCGAACTCCGCGGTGGCGAGCAACATGCCCGGCGCGGCGTCTGGCAGCAATTCCTCTAGCTGTCGCACCGGCACACCGAGCAGCGACGCTCCGCTGCCACCGGTCCATTCCGCCGGACCGGTGATGATCTGGCCGAGCGCTGCGGCCACCGACAGTTTCTGCCCCTGGCTCGCGGCGCTCTGCAGTATCTGGCCGGCTGCCGCGAGCGCCGCCTCGGCGCCGTCGAACACCAGGAAGGCGGTGTTGCCGGCCGCGGCGGCGATCTTGCCGCCCTGGATGCGCGCCGGTATCTCCAGGTTGCGCAACAACTGGTTGAACGCCATGAGCGCCTTGTCCGGCATCACCAGGTTGGCGTCCGGCGTGTCGTGCATGCGCACCGCCAGGAACGCGCCGGCCAGGCTCTCGGACGCGGTGGTGGTGGCAGTGAAGCCTGTGGTGTGTTCCACCGCAGCGTCCGGCTGGTATTTGGCGAGGTCCGCCATGTAGTTCTCGATCTCGCTCTTCTCGCGCGAGATCGCTCAGGAGCGAATCGAAGGCCTGGGTGAGCCTGGCGATCTCGCCCTCGCCTTGCGCCGTGAAGCGCCGGTTGAACTCGCCGCGGGCCGCGGACTGGGCTGCGTCTGCCAGCTCGCGCAAGGGGCGGCCGAGGCGATGGGACAGCGAGCCAGGAGAGTGCGATCGCGATGAGGATGGCGATGAGCGCCGTGATGCAACTGCACGGCCAGAATGGCGCGGAATCCTGCCCATCGCCTGATCGAAGGAGGTGATGGTCAGCGCAGTGCCGGCCGCAGCCCAGGGGCTCGGCATGGGCGAGCCAGCGCTCGTCACCGACCTCAAGATCGAAGCTGCCGCTGGGTAAGGGATGCAGCTTCGACAGGACCTGGTTAAGACCTTCGAGGTGCGTCGCATCCAGGGTCGAACGTCACCACCGTGTTGTTACCGGCTCAGGGTGTCCAGCAGCACCAGCTCCGCGCCGCTCACCTGCTTCACGTCCTGCAACAGCGGCTGGTCCACCGCCAGACCCAGCACCAGATAACCCAGCAGCTCATCGCGGTTGGCAAGGGGCACCACCGCCACCTGATAGGCATGCCCTTCCCTCAGCCAATAGCCGGTCTCGGCGCCCTGGGCCTGCATGGCTGCAGCCACCACCGGGTTCGCACCCAGGCTCTCGCGGGCTGCCACGCTGCCGCTGCGGGCGAGCAGCACGCCGCTCTGGTCCAGCACCATGCCGAAGTCGAAACCGATCTCACCCTGGCGTTCCGTGAGCAGGTCGCTGATAGAACGCACGTCCACCTGGCCACCCCCAGTGAGGTTATTGCCGGCAGATTCCGCCACATAGCTCAGGAAGGCCGGGTCGGAGGCCATGAGCTGGGACATGAGCTTCAACTGCTGGAAGCGCAGCTTCTGGAAGTTCTGCTGTACGGCGCGGCTGTGGGTGAGGCTGTCGTTGGCTGCGTTGCGCGCGATCTCGGAACCGCGGGTGTAGGTGGCGACAGCCGAGACCAGGAGCGCCGCTACGACCAACAGCGTCGAGGCGAGGAAGATGCGGGCAGTGAAGCTCAGGCGTGACAGCACAGTCTAGTACCCCGGAGTCGCATTCTTGTCGTAAGGCTTACCGAACTTGTTGAGGTGCACCGGCACGGCGAAGCGATTGAGCTTGAGTTCCAGGTTGAGCGGCGCGTCAGTTACAGCGGTGAGATGCTGATGCTGGATCTCGCTGCGCGGGTTCCATACCGTGACCTCGCCGGGACCCGGCGGTAAACCATGCAGCTCGAAGCTGCCGTCGTCGTGCACGTCAGCGAAGTATGGCGTGTCCAGCACCAGGATGTACGCGAACATCTCGTGATGCACATTGCAATAGACCCGCACCAGCCCGGGGTGGCTGAAGACCTTGCTCTTGCCGGGGCCATGGCCGTAGAAGCCCATGTCGAAGTCATTGCCCTGGGTGGGAGAGAACACGTTGTGCAGGATCGCGTCATCGTTGGCGAAACGCACGCTGGTACCTTCGGTCACGGTGAGCACGTGGGGGGCGAAGGACTTACCGTGCATCATGATCACGTTATCGCCGGTCAGTGGTCGCACCCGGATCGGGGCATCGGGCTTGAAGAACACCACGGTCTCGCCCGCATCTGGCGAGGCCGCATCGTTGGCGGCGCTCACCAGGTCCACATGGCCACGCAGGTCGGCGGCGAAAGCGCCCGCGAGCATGCCCATGCCCCACATCAGCAGGATGCCAGCCGGTATCGCGCGCATATACCTGGGAAACCCCTCATCTGGCGACCTAGCCGCCCCGTCAATGGCTAGATTAGCCAGTTGGACTGGGAATAGCCAATGAGAACGAGACCCGTAAAGCCTGCAGCTTGTTACACCGAAACGACAAATCCTGGCGCTTGATTCATATCCGATTTTCCGCCGCCATCCCGTGCTCTCATCCGCCAGCATCTAAAGTCTTATGGCGCGGATGGAACTTAGGGTGTAAAGGGACGGTCCCTCTCTACACCCCCTCTATATCCGGAGTGCGTGATGCTTAACCCCCGCTGGCCGAAGTCGCTATGCACTCTGATGCTCTCATGCCTGGCGACAACCGCCATGGCACAAGCGCCGGCAAACAGCACGCCCGCGATCTTCGCCCCGGGCCAGATCTCCGGTCCGGCCAACGATTGGACGCCTACTTTCACGCCCGACGGCAAGACCCTGTATTTCGCTCGCAGCGGGGTCGGCATCGGTTTCATCCTGGAGTCCCATCTCACGGGTGATCGCTGGTCCGAGCCCGTACTCGCTTCCTTCTCGGGCGAGTGGCCTGACAGCTCACCGGCCATGGCGCCGGACGGCTCTTACATGGTGTTCGAATCCACCCGGCCCGCGACGCCGGCTCTGGCCGCACAAGCGCGCGTTGAGCACAAGCGCCTGCATACCTCGGCCCTGTGGCGGGTAGACCGCAAGGGGGCGGGTTGGAGCGAACCCGTGCGGCTGCCGGACACCGTCAACATCACCGACAACATGTGGAAGCCCTCGGTGGCGGGTAACGGCGACCTCTACTTCATCTCCAAGAACACCGACGAGAAGAACCTGCATCTATATCGCTCGCGCTACGTGAACGGCACGTACCAGCAAGCAGAGCCCCTGCCCTTCAGCGATGGCAAGACCCTCGATGTGGACCCGGCTGTGGCGGCGGACAGTTCTTATCTCGTGTTCAGCAGCAGCGGCCGCGGGCCCTTCAAGGATGACCACGAGCACCTCTACATCGTGTTCCCTCAAACTGCGGGCTGGAGCGCGCCCGCAGCCATCTGCTACACGGCGCCTGGCAACGGCAGCCAGACCCTCGACGACGATGCCGTCATCGGTCCCGACGGCGTGACTCTGTATTTCGCCAGCGACCGGCCCGTGCCCGAGAGCCTGCCTAAGAATCGCGCGGCTGCTGAGCAGCTGGTCAAGGACATGCAGGGTTGGAACGACGGTAACGCCAACGTCTGGTCCCTGTCCCTCGCCCCTTGGCTCACTGCCGCCCACGACGGCAAGCCCATGCCGGCCTGTGCGGCCAGCTGACCATCCACCGACTAACTGGAGTAAGCACCCATGAAGACCGGAATGCATCCTGCGCTCACTGCCATCCTGCTGGGTGGCCTGATCGGCGGCACCATCGACATCGGTTCGGCCTCGCTCATCAGCGGCTTCAATCCGATAGTAATCATGCATGCCATCGCGAGCGGCCTCATGGGCAAGACATCCTTCAGCGGCGGAGCGGCCACAGCGGTGCTGGGCCTGGTGTTGCAATGGGCCATGGCAGTGCTGATCGCCGCCATCTACATGGGTGCCACCCAGCGGATGCCGGCCATGCGTCGGCAGTGGCAGACCACCGGCATCGTAGCCGGCGTGATCATCTACTTCGTGATGACTTATCTCGTGGTGCCGCTGTCGGCGGCGCCCTTCCGACCTGAGTTCAGCCTCCAGGGCTTCGTCAGCAGCTTCAAGCTGGCGGGTTTCCTGGAGAACCTCTTGGCCATGATCCTGTTCGGCCTGATCATCGGCTTCTTCGCGCGTGAGGTCCCAGCAGCGGCGAAGAATTGATGGTCACCTAGCAGCGAGCCGCCTTTCAGCGACCCGCAGCGGGCGGATCACGCCGCAGTGGATGGGCCTCGGTGTTGAAGACCACCTTGTCGAAGTCGAGAGTCGCGGGCGGCGCGAAGATCAGATAGAAATACTTGAAAGTCTCGGCGAACACGAAGCTCTCCATGTCGTCGCGCTGCTCCTTGGTCACGACACTCTTGAGGGCTGCGTAGCCATATGGCGCGCGGCAGTACTTCACGAAATCAGCGAACATCTTGCGGGCGTGGGCCTGGTAGGTTGGATCCTTGGTGAAGCGATAGAGATAGTAGGTGGACTCCACGATCTCCGGGCGCAGTTCATATCCCGGATATTCCACTTCCATGGTCCGGTAGTTCAGCACTTCCGGCTCGATACCGTTCAGATCCCACATCTTGTACGAGGCGTCTTGTAGGCGCTTGGCCCGGTCGAGATCACCGGAGAAGGCTAGCACTGCCGGGAAATAGGCATCCAGCGCGCCATACTCCGTGGTGGTGCGATTACCCGTCGCCATGTCCGCGTGGCCGTACCAGAGGGTCCCATCCACTTCGTCCGGTAGGTACTTATCCACTGCGGCGATACTGGTCTTCCACATGGCGAGACAATCCTTGTCGCCGAACAGCACCCAGCACTTCCACAGGTATTCATAGTAGGAATCGATGCCGCCGCTGATGTGGGAGTCGGTGCTGGTCCATTTGCCCGTCTCGACGTTGATACCGTCACCCACGAGATCGATGGAGGAGCGGCGCTTGTAGGTCTCCACCAGCGCGCGCTTGGCTTCGGCGTAATAACGCTGATCCCCCGTGAGGCGGCTCAAGGTGCCGAACTCCAGGAGCAGCGTGCCGGTCTCAGCGGGATTGCTCTCAGCGCCCTTCGACTTACCGGTGTGCAGGTTCACGAACTGGTAGGGCATGCCTGTGGGAGACTCGAAGGCCGGCGAGAGTCGGTTGCCCAAGTCGGTTGCCAGTTCCAGGAGCCGCTTGTCGCCCGTGAGTTCGTAAGCAGACAACAGTCCGCCCAGGAGCCGGATGGTGATCTCGAAGTTCTTGACGTAGATGTCTTTATCGAAGTTTAGCTGCGTATCTATCAGCTCCCGGTCTTTGTCCGCTTCATCTTTCAGGCCCATGAGCACCAGGGTATCCAGGGCATCCACCGGGGTCATCATCAGGGACTGGCCGTACCAGTCATGGGGCTTGAGACTCAGGGGCATGAGTTCATCGTGTCCCCAGGCGTATTTCTCGTAGTTCTGCCAGCCGTGGAGGAACTCTGTTTTCACCCGCGCCGCAGTGACATCCGATGTCTCTTCCGCGGGAGTCGCGGCCAAGGCACCAGTACAGAACGCGAACGCCAGGAACATCACGCCGGTCAGCTTGGCCAGTCTCATGATCCTTTCTCCTCTACGTTGCGCGCGACGATCTCAAGACTTCGTAGCAGGCGCCCATGGTGTGGTAATCGGTCTTGCCCACCGGGCTCTTCTCGTCGCTGTACTTCCGGTTCGCCTGGGTCAGGATGCGGTACCAGCCGCCGTAGCGGTGGTCCACCATATGCTTCCAGGAATATGCCCAGATGCGCCGGTACCAGTCCCAATATTCCGCCTCCCCGCTGGCTGCCGCCAGCAAGGCCGCTGCTGCAAGTGCTTCCGCTTGCACCCAGAAGTATTTGTCCCCGTCGCAGACAGTTCCATCCGGTGCGAAGCCGTAACAGATGCCGCCGTGCACAGAGTCCCAGGCCCGCTGTAGGGAGATATCGAACAGTTCCCGGGCTCGGGGCAGTAGCCAGGTCTCGGGCCGGTGCCGCGCGATGATCAATAGCAGCTTGGCCCATTCCACCTGGTGCCCGGGCTGGAAGCCCCAAGGCCGGAAGAGATGCTTGGGATCGTCCCGGTTGTAATCCAAGTCCGGTTCCCAGTGGCGATCGTAGTGCTCCCACACGAGGCCACCGGCTTTCCCGGCCTGGCGGCGGGTCATGCGATCGGCGAGTAGATGCGCCCGCTCCAGATAGCGCGACGCACCGCTGGCTTCATAAGCCGCCAGCATGGCCTCGCACATGTGCATGTTGGCATTCTGGCCCCGGTATTCGCTGAACACCCAGTCCGGTGACGCTTCATCCCGATAGAGGGCCGCGTCTGCATCCCAGTAACGCTTCTCCAGCAACTCCCAAGTCTCATCCATCCAGGCCGCCGCTTCAGCGATGCCGGCCTGATGGGCAGATGAATAAGCCAACAACACGAAGGCCACGCCATAACAATGGTTGGTGCGGTCTTCCGGCTTGCCATCCCGCAGGGTCCACACGTAACCGCCGCTCTGAGCATCGCGATGGGCTTCCCTGAGATAGCGCAACCCATGCCGGGCCACATCGAGATACTCCTGCTCGCCAAACTCCCGGAAAGCCATCGCGTAGTTGAAGACGAAGCGGGTGCTGCTGACGAGATGCCGGTGGCCCACGTCGTAGACCGTGCCGTCGTCCTTGAAGTAATGGAAGAAGCCGCCTTTGGGATCGATGCAGCGCGGATGATAGAAAGCCATGGTATGAGCGATATGCTCCCGCAGGAATTCCGGAGAACGGAAATCGGGAGCGGTACTCATGGGTGCTGGTCCAGGAAGGCTTGCACCTCTGCATGGGAAGGCATGGCTTCGAAAGCACCGTGGCGCGTCACTGCCAGGGCGCCGCAGGCAGCGGCGAAACGCAACGCGTGCTGTACGCGCGCGGCATCTGCCAGGAAAGCCGCCAGGTTGTTGATATCAGTCTTCTCCCGCAGCAAGGCGCTCCACAATCCAGCCACGAAGGCGTCACCAGCACCGGTAGTGTTCACTGCGTGCACTTGGAAGGTGGGTAGGATGTCCTCATTACGACGTGTGAGCTGCCGGATGGGTGCACCTCCATCGGTGATGAGCAGCCATTGGGCACGTCCGCGCCAGATCTCCGCACAGGCTGCCTCCTCTCCTCCCACGGTCTGGGCGAGGAAGCGCAGCTCGCCAGCAGACAGCTTCACTACATCCGCTTCCTTGAGCACTGACCAGACGCGCGGGTAGGGATCCACATCCGGATGCCAGAGATTAGGCCGTAGGTTGAGATCGAAGCTCACCAGGGCACCGGCAGCTCGGGCACGGCGTACGCCCTCCAGGGTGGTGGCGGCGATCTCCGTTTCCGTCAGGCTGTTGGAACAGACGTGGAACACCTTCGCGGAGGTGAAGCAGGCCGGCTTGAAATGCTCCGGCCGGAACAGGATATCCGCCGCGGGCGGCCGGTAGAAACTGAAACGCCGATCGCCCGTATCGTCCAGGGTGACGAAGGCGAGCGCGGTGTTGGCCTCGTCGGTGCGGACTACGTATTCAGTGGATACGCCGGCGCCTTTGAAGCTCTCCAGCAAGAAATCCCCGAAAGCATCCCGGCTCAACATACCCACGAAGGCCGAGGATGTCCCGAGACGGGCCGCCGCCACTGCCACGTTGGCCGGCGCGCCGCCGGCATAACGCAGATAAGGAAGAGGTGCCGCGGAGACCGATCCCTCAGCCAGGAAATCGATGAGCGCCTCACCGAAGCAGACCACCTCAGCCATGAGCGGACGGCCCGGTGAGGGTGACGATGGGCGACTGCCGGTCTGTCCTGGAACCATTCAGGGCATAGAACACGATGAAGAGGTAGCAAAGCAAGGGCAGGATGAAAGCGTGATGTATGCCTAAGGCATCGGCCAAAGCTCCCTGGGCCAGGGGGATGATCGCGCCGCCCACGATAGCCATGACCAGGAGACTGGAAGCGCGTCCCGTGAGAGGCCCCAGCTTCTCGATACCGAAGGTGAAGATGTTGGGGAACATGATGGAGTTGAAGAGGCCGATACAGACCACGCTCACCACGGCCACCATACCGCTGGTCAGCATGGTGGTGAGAACCAGCATCGCCGCGACGGCGGCGAAGCCAGCAAGCAAGCGCCGTGCATCGATACGCTGCAGGAGCGCCGACCCGATGAACCGCCCCACCATGGCGCCGCTCCAGTAGAGCGCGACGAAATCGGCAGCACGGGTCTCCGGCATGTCGCCGATATCGGGTGATGAGATGTAGTTGATCATGAAGCTGCCGATGGAGACTTCGGCGCCCACGTACACGAAGATGGCGATGACACCGTAGAAGAGATGGCGATGCTGCAGCACGTCGCGGTAGGGATGGGCTGTCTTAACGGGTACATCCACTTCCTGTACCGCAGGCAGATGGAAGAGATAGACGATGCCCGCCAGCAGGAAGAGCGTGATCGCGATGCCTATATAAGGGATCTCCACCGATTGGGCCTGCTGCAAGCGATAGGCGAGCTGCTGACCTGCATCGAGCTTCGCCAGTTCCGCAGCACCCAGCACGCCGCCGGTGAGGATCAGGAGGCCGCCGAACTTGGGGGCGATGGCGGTACCGAGAGAATTGAAAGCTTGGGAGAGGTTGAGCCGGCTGGACGCGCCCTTAGGGTGCCCGAGCAAGCTCACATAGGGATTGGCCGCCACCTGCAGCAGGGTGATGCCGGAGGCCAACACGAACAAGGCTGTGAGGAACACGCCATAGGACGGCAGCAAGGCCGCCGGGTAGAACAGCAGCGCTCCCAGACCCGTGACTATCAAGCCGATGATGATGCTGTTCTTGCAACCGAGGCTGGACACCACCTTGCCGGAGGGCAAGGACATGAGGAAATAGGCACCGAAGAAGCAGAACTGGATCAGCATAATGCGGGTGTAATCCAGGGCGAACACCGACTTCAGGTGCGGCACCAGCACGTCGTTCAGCACAGTGATGAAGCCCCACATGAAGAACACGGCGGTGACGACGCCGAAGGCGAGGTGGTCGCGGGTCGGGTTACGCTCTTGCATACCGCTGTCTTCCTGTGGCGTGATGAGGCCGCAGCACTATATTATCGATTGCCCACCGCCTCAAACCGTGTCCCCTACGGGACATATAGAGGAATGCCGCCATGTCCATCGCCCGCCCCCCAACTTTCTTCTTCAAGCACACGCTCCATGGCGCCCTCGCTGCCATCGCATCGCTATGCGTGCTTATGCCTGCATATGCAGCCCCAGCGACGGACCCTGCCTATGCGGCGGTGGACCCCTTCATCGGCACCGGCGAGGGCGGCCACACCTATCCTGGCGCCACGGTGCCCTTCGGCATGGTGCAGCTCAGCCCCGACACGGATCACCACAGTTTCCACGCTGGCTACAAATGGGCGGCGGGCTATCGTTACGAAGACGATTCCATCCTGGGCTTCTCCCACACCCATTTCTCAGGCACCGGCCATTCGGATCTGGGCGACGTACTGCTGATGCCTGTGGCGGGTGAGGCGCCCGTGAAATTGGAGCCGGGCGACCCAGCGAAACCCGGCAGCGGCTACCGCTCCCGCTTCGATCACGCGAGTGAAACGGCTGAACCGGGTTACTACGCCGTGACCCTCTCGGATTACGGCACCCGGGTGGAACTCACTGCGACGAAGCGTGTGGGCCTGCATCGCTACACCTTCCCCCAAGGCACGCCTGCCCATGTGCTCTTGGACCTGCGCTCCAGCATCTATGACTATCCGGGCAAAGTGCTGTGGTCGCGCATCCGGGTGCGCCCGGACGGCACCATCACGGGCTTCCGGGAGACCCGCGGCTGGGCTCCAGGACGGCAACTGTATTTCGCCATCCGCTTCTCACAGCCCATGAAAGGCCATGCGCTCTACGATCGGGAAGACAACCTGGAGTACAAGGGCTTCGCCCCGCCCGCTGTCGATACGCCCGATGAACGCGCCCAGGTGGAAGGCCGTGCTCTCGAAGGCGTGTTCGACCTGGGCGTGCCCGCCGACCGGGTGTTGCTGGCGAAAGTGGCCATCTCCTCCGTAAGCGAGGACAACGCCATCCTCAACCTGGACACCGAGATGCCCGGCTGGGATTTCGACGGCACGCGCACTGCGGCCCGTGCTGCCTGGAGCAAAGTGCTCGATACCATCAGCGTGCAGGCCTCGCGGGACATGCAGAAGAGTTTCTACACTTCCCTCTATCACGCCATGCTGGCGCCCAGTATCGACATGGACGTGGACGGCCGCTATCGCGGCCCGGACAACGCGGTGCACCAGGCCAAGGGTTTCGATTTCTACTCGACCTTCTCCCTGTGGGACACCTATCGCGCCGAGCACCCCCTGCTCACGCTAATCCAGCCACCCAAACACACTGACGACATCATCGACTCCCTGATCGCATACCAGCAGGAGAGCCCCTACGGCATGCTGCCGGTGTGGTCCTACGCGGGTCTCGAGACCTGGTGCATGATCGGTTACCACGCGGTGGCGGTGATCGCCGACGCTTACATGAAAGGCATACGTGGTTACTCCGCCCACGACGCTCTCAAGGCCATGGTGAGCACAGCGACCTACGGACCTTACGATGGGCTGCAGTACTACATGCAGCTTGGCTACGTGCCCATCGACAAGGAGAAGGAAGCGGCGTCCAAGACCGTCGAGTACGCCTTCGACGACTGGAGCATCGCGCGCATGGCCGAGGCCATGGGCGAGAAGCAGACAGCCCAGGAATTCTTCAAGCGTGCCGAGAACTGGCGCAACGTGTTCGACCCCAAGACCGGTTTCATCCGTGCCAAGAAGACCGACGGTAGCTTCAACGAACCCTTCGATCCGGCCGCTGTGGGTTACGGCAGCGACTACACCGAGGGCAACGCCTGGCAGTACTCATGGTATGAGCCCCAGGACACTGGCGGGCTCATCAAGTGCCCTGGGTGGAGACGACAAGCTCGCTGGCCAAACTGGACGCAGTGTTCGACACCAAGGTGGATCCGAAGGAGTTCGCCGACGTGGAGGACATCTCGGGGCTCATCGGCTATTACGCCCATGGCAACGAACCCAGTCACCACATCGGCTACCTCTACGATTACGCGGCATGCCCTGGAAAACCCAGGAGCGTTTGAAGCAGATCATGGACAGCCAGTACGCCCCGCACCCCCGCCGGGCTCTCGGGCAACGACGACCTGGGCCAGATGTCCGCCTGGTTCGTGTTCACGGCCTTGGGGTTCTATCCGGTGGCGCCGGGCAGCAACGAGTACGTCATCGGCCGGCCGTTCCTGGACAAGGCGACCCTGCATCTGCCCAACGGTAAAGAGTTCAGCATCGTGACCGATGCCTTGAGCGACGCCCATCCTTACATCGGCTCGGTGACATTGAACGGCAAAGCCCTCACCCGCAGCTACATCACTCATGGGGAGATCATGGCCGGGGGTGAACTGCACTTTGTGATGCAGGCCACGCCCAACAAGACCTGGGCCACGGAGAAAGCCGACCGGCCGTATTCGATGACGGGATATTGAGAGATAAGAAAAGCAGCACGCGCCGAAGGGGCGAAGCCGGTGCTTTATCGAAGTGCCAGTGGCACTTAGATCCGGCTGAGCGGGCGCACATGGAAGTGCGCCCTGGACCGGGAGCGAAGCATGGGCCCGAAGCGCGGCTTCGGGCGGGAGTACAGGGAGGTACGACCTGGACCGCAAGCGGAGCGGGATGCGTAGCGAAGCGGCGCAGCTCGCGGCGAACCGCAGGTTCGAATCCCTTTTCTGAACTCGCCAATAAAAAAGCCCCTGCTCTTAAGCAGGGGCTTTTTTATTGGCGCGCCCGAAGGGATTCGAACCCCTGACCTTGTGCGCCGGAGGCACACGCTCTATCCAGCTGAGCTACGGGCGCTTTGTAAACTTCAGTAAAAATCCTCGTATCACCATCCCTGGTGCCGGTCCCAGCCGCGACTTCCTGTCGCGTCGTTCGCCGGGGCGAAGCGTTGCTTCGCCTGAAACCACCGGCTCACCCAGCTGAGCTACGGGCGCATAACTTAAAGTGTAACAAGAGGGGCATTGACTGCCTCTGCTGCTTTGGCCGTCCTAACCAACTAGAACTGCTGGTATAGGCGCTTTTCAGGGGGCGCAAGGATACCGTGAACCGCCCGGGACGTCCATTGGACCCTTGGTTTCCAAGCGCTCTGGATGGGATCCCAAATTCATCTGGACGCTCATGCTCTCTCCGTGGCAGGCTCTTCGTGGGGATTTTGCAATCTGGGAGCGGGGATATGCAGCGCAAGTTCTTCTCAGCCCTCTTCCTGCTGACATCCATCGGCATCGGCTTGGGCGTGCTGGGCCACAGCCTGCAGTGGGGCAGACATGTGCAACCCGCTCTGAGCGGGGTCGCGCCCCAGGTGATCCAGCTCCTTGCGTTAATCTGGTATTGGACCAGCGCCACCATGCTGGTCTTCGGCCTGTTGCTCATATGGACCTGGCGACGCATCCTGAAAGGGGACATGAACCTATTCTTCATCCCGTGGACCGTGAGCTTGTTCTATCTGCTCGAGGGTGTGTATGGCTCCCTCTACCTCGGTGCATTCTTCAGCGTGTTCATCGTACTGGCGGTATTGCTCGGAATATCCACCTGGGGCCTGCGGCGCACTTCTACGCGGAGATGATGATGGGCTGGCGCACATCTCTGCTTCTTTTGATCCTCCTGGCGCTCGGCGCCATGGCCGCGGCTAAGCCCGATGCCTACACCATCGGGGATACACCACTCGCGGTCGGCCCCTTCACGGATTCCACCGCAGTCAGCACCCTCGCCGCGCATACCAGCGTGAGCGTGCTGCTACGCAAGGGCGGTTGGTACCAAGTGAGCCTGGATTCCGGCCAGACAGGCTGGCTGCGTATGACGGCCGTGAAGTTCACCAGCTCCGCTGGTGAAGCGCGCAATTCCGTGATGGTGGGCTTGCTCAGTCTGTTCGAGAGCGGGCGCAGCGGTGCCAATGGCACCACCAGCAGCACCGGAGTGCGTGGCCTCAACACCGGGGACATCGCCAACGCGAAACCCGATACCGCGGCAGTGGATGGCCTCAAGCCCTGGGCCGCGACTCCCGATGAAGCACGCCAGTATTCCGCGGCCCTGCCCCTGCGTCCTTATACCGTCGATTACGTGGACGTCGATGGGAAGCCTGCCAAGCCATGAACCGCCTGCGTACACACTCCCTGCTAGCTGCCGCCATCATGTTGCTGGGTGTGGCCCTACCCGCCCACGCCATCGAGCTGGGTACCGTGATCGATGCTTTCGAGCAGGCGTTCTTCTCCTCCGGCTTACACGAGGAAGAGCAGATAGGTTACGCGGCGGCGGCCACCATCCTCGGTGCCACCCATCCGGTGGACAATCCCGACGTGCAGCGTTACGTCAACCGCGTGGGACTGTGGATAGCCTTACAGAGCGAACGCCCTGATCTGCACTGGCAGTTCGCAGTGTTGGATTCCGAAGACATCGACGCCTTCGCAGCACCCGGCGGCTATGTGTTCATCACACGCGGGCTGCTTTTGCGCCTCAACAACGAAGCGGAGCTGGCAGGCGTGCTCGGACATGAGATATCCCATGTGGTGTTGAAACATCACCTGAAGGCCCTGCAAGCCGCAGCCCGCACCACCCTGGCCGGTCAGGTGGCCTCCTACAAGATGGCGCAGAACGGCCAGAACAGTGCGGTCTTCGACCAGGCCTCCACAGCGGCACGCAACCTCTACTCGAAGGGTCTGGACAAGGACGATGAGTTCGCGGCGGATCGCGCCGGGGTGATACTGGCAGCCAGGGCGGGTTACGACCCTTACGGATTGCTCGCGGTGCTGCAGACGCTTGAGAACGTGGACCCCAAGAGCAACAGCATGCAGCTATTGCTCGCCACCCACCCCACGCCTGAGGCACGCATCGAGGCGCTATCGAAGATCACGAGCAGTTTCGATGAGTATGGTGGGAACGGGGAAGGCGACGGGCGTTTCCTAGAGATGGTCAGGAAACTCGCGCCGGCACCGGCTACTTCTACCGGCGCGGCGGCGCCCGCAGCGACCCGGACCGCCGCCGCACCCAAGACTGGAGGTCTGAGGTAACGCCTCTCAGTTCGGCCCGCCTGCCACGAAGCCGATGGCGGTCTTCCTATCGGCGGTGAGAGCAGCGATGTTCAATGTCTTCGTCTTGGCGTTGTAATAGGCGATGCCGTCGAAAGTGAGGCCATCGAGCGGCTGACTGTCGCCTCCGTCAGCGGTAAACGTCATGGTCACGTCGAAAGCATCGATATCGATACGCGGTGTCAGGGTCCCGGTTACCGTGCTATTGGAAGGTAACCCTGTACCAGAGCAGTCGACCAGGGTCCCGGTGATCTTGCTGTTCGAGCCGATGTTCAACGCGGTGGTGAATGCACAACCCTGGCCCTGCAACGTACTGCTGTTGAGCGTCGAGGAGAAGTTGCCTGCATAATTCCCCGCGATCGTGCTGAGAGACCCCATGGTGGTGGAACCCGCGACATACAGCGGGACGACCACGCTGATCACGGTCTTGCCGTTGAGGATGGAGCCGTCTATCTGCTTCTGGTACGTGTAGTCGAGACTACCGGTATATCCCGTGATCACGGCCCCGGCGGTGGCGCCAGTCGGCACGACCGCATTGCCGTTGTTCGGATCGTCATAGAGCAGGTCGTACTCCGTGTCCGAGGGGATCGTGAACGTCACCGCTGTCGCGGTGGCCGAGCCTTGCTCGATGAATATCATCGAAGTCGGCACGCTCGGCGGCGTGTAAAGGATCCAATAGGTATTGTCCGATTCCACCAGCATGAGAGTGTTGTTACCGCCGCCGCTGGCGAACTTACCGGTGCCGTAATAGACGCCCTGGGGCGTAGCCACGACGGGTGACGATGACGACGAACCGCCGCCGCCACAGGCCACGAGCAGGGTGATGAGAAAAACTGGAATGATCCACTGCAGTCTTAAGGTAGCGCCCATGACGACATCTCCTCTATATAGAGTCTGCGGCCTAGATGCCGCGTTGCCCGTATCCTGAACCCGACCCATCAGGACTCAGTCCTGCCGCGTGCTGCCTGACGCAAGCCGCTTCTTTTGCCGCATGGCCCTTCCTTGGCGGCAGCGCCGATGCTCAGGGTGTGGCAGGGGCGTCGTGCTTCTTTAACTCGGCCGTAAAGCCGTTCAGATCGTTCTCGATGAGTGTCAATTCCGCATGCTTGCGGTCCTGCAGCGGTACCAGATCCGTGGGTTCCTGGGTGTTGTTGGTGACGGTCACGAGCTTGCTCGGGTAAACCTGTTCCAGCAGCGTGCCGGCGGCGGGGATGTAGCTGATCTGCACCTGCAGCTCGCGTACCGTGCGCCGGCCCTGCGGCGTGAATTCCGGTTGCGACACGAGCGCATGGCCTACGCTCGCCGTGAATCCGGCGAGCAGCGAAGCCTTGGCCGTTCCCGGCTGGTCCTGCACCGTGATCTCGAGCCGTCCACCTGCCGTATCCGGGCCTGCCGACTTGAATGCCCCGCTCGTATCCAAGGAGGCCACCAGCGCTGCCTGGATTTCTCCGGCCCGCTGGGGGTTCGGCTTGCCATCCGTGGTGTAGCTGACGGTCAGGGTGACCGGCAGGGGTGCTGTTAAGGCGACAGGCTCGACGGTGGTATAGGGCTCGGTATAGACCTCCGGCTGGGCGCAGCCGGAAGCCAGGAGCGCCAAGGCGCTCGCGAGAAAGACTTGAGGGGTCCCCGTGAATCGCATGCTGCACCTCCCGTAAATATTTATTTGGGGGTGGGGGAATCTATCCCCGGTTATACATATTTAGACTAACATAATCTAAAGTATCGTCGCCGCCCAGGGGGATGTTTATGGGGACATCAGCGATGGCACGTAGGGTCTTCTGCCACGTGGGGCTTGCCGCACTCTGCCTCTGGGCAGCCTCTGCCTCTGCGGACCCGAGCCCGGGTTTCGGCCTCTATGTGGGCCCCATCTCCAGCAACTACCCGGCGGTCTATGGCACTTCCCGAGGCATAGCCATCGGGACGGATGCGCAATTCGTCTATGACGCCGACTGGACCTTAAGCCCCTATCTTTCAGCCAGTGCTGAGACGAGTAACTCCGTCTGGCACGTGACGGAGCTAACTGGCGGCCTGCAGGCACGCCGCTGGATCGACCAATGGTTCTTCGGCGGTCAATTCCTGTTCCACAGTACGTTCTTGACCCTCAACGGCCAGACGCGCTCAGGCAGCGTCGGCCCGAGCCTCGGATTGGTGGCCGGCTGGGAGAGCCAAAGTCATTGGTCGCTGGTGTTGCAAGCCGACGCCTTGGAAGGCAACGGGTTCAGCTGGTTCAACGGCAACGCCTCCCGGCACGACATACGCCTGCTCATCGGTTACCACTGGTACTGACGCGGAGGACTAAGCATGAGACTCAGCGCATACCTGGTTCTGACGCTCCTCTGCCTGCTGCCGCTGGCTGCTTCCGCGGACGACAGCACCACGAACTCCTCATCCACCAGCGACAACGGGAATGTGGTCACGGATTACCTAAAAGGCCAGTCCATCCTCCTGGGCCTGAGCTATACCCAGGGGACTTTCAACATGACCGGGGTGAAGCCCTCGGCCGGCAGCGCCACTCTCACCGACAACGGTCACGCCACCGCCATCGTCGATTACACCAGCTCCGAGCATGTGCTGACCAAGATGCACATGAAATACGGCGATGCGGTGTGGGGCCTGAACTTCGTCGGCTCTTTCGGCCAGCAGAACACCGATTACCAGACCCAGCCTGGCCAGAGCATCCTCGTCGGCCAGAACCTGGGGACCAAGGTCACGGGCGATTATCTCGCGGGCGCGCCGTTCCTCTATCTCAGGCTCTCGCCGCTCTATCCCGGCAGCGACAGTTACTGGCTGTTCGGTTACGGCATCGGCGGAGCGCTCTGGCATTTCAGCGGCGTGCCGATAACCTTTGCTCCGAACCCGCTGGGCGGACTCACCGCCAATCTCACGCCTTTCGATAGCAGCAGCAAGCTCTACCTTTACCAGACCTTCCGCTGGCAGTTCCATTACGGGAATTGGGACATCGTGGCCACCCACAGAGAGATAGGGACGGGCTTCGGGAGCATCATAAAACCGGGCCAGACCAACGGTTACAAGGTCAATTACCAGGACTTCGGCATCGGCGTCGCCTATAACATCCATTTCTGAGGCCGGATCAGCCTGCGCAGGCCTCTGTTGCCCCCGCCCGCCGGGGTGTACCCGCCCCCCGCCTAAACCTTATATAATTCCCGGCCACACGCGGGGAACCGCGCTCAACCCAACCGGAATCTTCAGGCATGGCCGCGCACAAAGACGACAAGCAGCACCAAGGCAAGCACGACCAGCATTTCTACGACACCTTCCTCCTGGTGCTCGGCATCCTCGTGGCTTTCGCCGTAGCCATGTACTGGCTGGCTGGCAGCATCGCCGAAGCGACGCCAGGGGCCTATGAGAAGGGCAGCGCCACCGAGGAACAACTCATCGACCAGCGCCTCGCGCCCGTCGGCGACGTGCAGATCTCGGGCGACGCCAAGACCCAGATGGCCGCGACAGCTCCGGCCGCCGGTGCCACTGCGGGTGCGCCTAAGTCCGGCAAGGAGATCTGGGAAGGCACCTGCTCCGCCTGCCACCAGTCGGGTCTCTTGGGCGCTCCCAAGATCGGCGACAAGGCTGCTTGGGCGCCACGTATCGCCAAGGGCCTGGACGTGCTGAAGCAGCACGCCTTGCACGGCTTCAACCAGATGCCGGCCCACGGCGGCAACAGCGCCCTCACGGACGACGACGTGGTGAAAGCCTTGGAATATATGGTGGGTCAGAGCAAGTAAACATTCTGGTCTCCACTCGAATAAAAAGCCCGCTATAAGCGGGCTTTTTATTGGCATGGGGCGCGGCCTTCACGGCTCCGACAACAGCCCCCGCAACGAATCCAGATAAGCCCGACCCCGGGCCACACGCTCTTCAGGCGTGGAAGCTTCGGCGGTACCTTCGAATTGCAGATCGTCCTGGGGCAACTCCTTGAGGAAGCGACTGGGCTCGCAAGCCTGGTCCTCGCCGTATTTGCGGCGGCGGTCGGCGTAGGTGAGCATCAGGCTCACCCGGGCGCGGGTGATGCCCACGTAACAGAGCCGCCGTTCCTCTTCGAGGTTCTCCCCCTCCAGGCTGTTGCGGTGGGGCAGGATCTCCTCCTCCATCCCCACCAGGAACACGTGGGGGAACTCCAGGCCTTTGGCAGCGTGCAGAGTCATGAGCTGGACTGCGTCGCCGGCCTTATCGGCATCGTTGCGATCCAGCATGTCCATGAGCGCGAGGCGCGCCAGGGTGTCGGCGAGAGTCACGGCGTCGGCGCCAGCCGGCCGCTCCAGCCACTGCACGAACTCTTGCACGTTATCCCAGCGGCGGTCGCCGCTGGCCGGGTCCTTGGCGTTGTCCCTGATCCAGTCTTCGTAAGCGATATCGCCCAGCATCTCCTTCACGACTTCCGCCGCAGGTCCGTTCTCGGCGTGTTCAGCGGTGCGTGAGACCCATAGGACGAACTCGTGCAGGCGCTCCGCGCTGCGCTCCGGCATATGCTCGCGCAGGCCCGCCTCGAAGCAGGCGGTGAACAGGCTCACCTGGCGGCGACTGGCGTAGTCCCCCAGCTTCTCCAGCGTGGCGGCACCCAGCTCGCGGCGCGGCAGGTTCACGATGCGCAGGAACGCGCTGTCGTCGTCCGGGTTCACCAGTAGCCTCAGGTATGCCACCAGATCCCGCACTTCGCTCTTGTCGAAGAAGGAGCTACCGCCGGAGATCTCGTAGGGTATCTTCTGCTCGCGCAAGGCTTTCTCGAACAGCCGCGACTGGTGGTTGCTGCGATAGAGCACCGCGAAGTCGCCGTTGCGACTGCGCAGCTTGAGCTTGTGAGCGACGATCTCCGTCACCACCCGCTCTGCCTCTTGCTGGGCATCCGGGCAAGGGGTGATACGCACCGGATCCCCTTCCGGGAGTTCGCTCCAGAGTTTCTTCTCGAAGAGATGCGGGTTATGGCCGATGAGCCCGTTGGCCACTCTCAGGATGCGACGGGCCGAGCGGTAGTTCTGCTCCAGCTTCACCACCTTGAGAGTGGGGAAATCATCCTTCAGCAGCACCAGGTTCTGAGGCATGGCACCGCGCCAGGAATAGATGGACTGGTCATCGTCACCCACTGCCGTGAACGCGGCCCTCGGTCCCGCCAGCAGCCTCAGCAGACGGTATTGGGCAGCGTTGGTGTCCTGGTATTCGTCCACCAGGAGATAACGCAGCCGGTTCTGCCATTTCTCACGAGCCTCGCCGTCCGTCTCCAGCAACCTTGCGGGACGCGCGATGAGGTCGTCGAAATCCATGGCATTGTAGGCCTTGAGATGCCGCTCGTAGTCCAGGTACAGGCGGGCGCAGCGGCGCTGATGTTCGTCCTCGGCCTTCTTGACTGCGCTCTCGCTGTCCACGAAGGCGCTCTTCCAGGCGGATATCTGCCACTGGGCCCGCTCCAGCACATCGGCTTTCTCCGAACGCTCCACTTTGAGCAACTCCCGGAGCAAGCTTAGGCTATCTTCCGCATCGAACAGGGTGAAGCCGCGCTTGTAGCCGATGCGGGCATGCTCTTCCCGCAGGATGCGCATGCCTAAGGTATGGAAAGTGGAGACCGTGAGCCCTGCGGCCCGCTCGGCGTTGAGCAATTCCCCGACCCGCGCCTTCATCTCTCTCGCCGCCTTGTTGGTGAAGGTCACGGCCGCGATATGAATGGGCGCGATGCCCCGCTCGCCCACCATGTAGGCGATCTTGCGAGTGATGACCCGGGTCTTGCCGCTGCCGGCGCCAGCCAGCACCAGCAGCGGTCCATCCAGGTGGGTGACAGCAGCGCGCTGAGCGGGGTTGAGCTTGTCGAGGGAAGAAGTGGAGGAGCGGGCCATAGGCCACATTGTAGCGGCGCAGGCCGAGACGGGTCGGAGAATATTTTCTGCGGAACGTATTGCCCGGATGCGGTCTTTCCGCTATCCGGGCTCTACCTCGATGGATTTTCTAAGGAGACTGCGGTCTCACGCTGCCGCGCCGGACGGACCCCGCGGGCGCGTCATGAGCTTGCGGCCCGCGACGAACATCGCCAGGAATGCCAACAGCAACCAGCCGTAGGCACCGCTGCCGGAGTCGGTCACTACGATGGTGACGGTAGCTGAGTTGGAAGGCAGTGAACCGTTCAACGCCTCGTAGGTGAACGAATCCGTGCCCGTGAACCCGCTATTCGGCGTGTAAGTGAACGTACCGGCGGAAGCGTCCACCAGCACCACCTTGCCGTTCGGCGTGCTCGACAAGAGCTGATAGGTCAGGGTCCCGTTGATGGGGCTGGTGGCCGACAGGGTGCCGGTGACGAAAGAAGCGCTCCTCGTATCCAGGGAGATGTTCACGTCGTTCGCTACCGGTGCATTGGTGGCGCTGGTGAGCCGCACCGCCACCACGGACGTGGTCTTGTCCGCGGTCGCGAGGTCGAGACGACCGTCACCGTTCATGTCCGCTGCCACCGTCTCGGAAGGGCCGCTTGTATCGGTCAGCGTGGACTGAGACAGGAAGTCGCCCTTTCCATCGCCTATCAATATCGAGACCGAACCTTCGTTATTGGTGGTGACGAGGTCCAGCGGTCCGGCACTCGTGATATCCGCTGCGATGATGGCCACCGGTTGCACCGAGGTGGGCTGGTTGGCGGTCGTGCTGCCCTTGCCGGCGATAGCCACGGGCGTCATCTCGGTGAAGTTGCCAGTACCGTCGTTCAGGAACACGGTGACGGTGCTCGTACCGAAGCTCGCCACGGCGATGTCCGGGATATTGTCGCCGTTGAAATCGCCCACGGCGATGGCGTCAGGCGCCGAGCCGACGCTATACGTCGCTTTGACGGTGAAGTTGCCGGCTCCATCGTTATGCAAGATCAGTATCTTGTTGCCCGTGTACTCGCTGACCACCAGGTCCTGGTTGCCGTTGTTCTCGAAGTCACCGGCGTTGATGGCGAAGGGCGTACCGGGTATCGGCAGAGTGATGCCTGTCGTGAAGGTAGCTGGACTGGTGCCCGAGTTGATGAGCGTGGCGATCTGGCCGGCACCCGGATCCGCTATCGCGATATCAGGATGCTTATCGCCGTTGAAGTCGGCGATCACAAGATCCGTGGGGCTGGTAGTACCGGTGGGGACGTAGTTGGCTTGGGAACCAAAGATACCCGTACCGGTGCCGGCGAGTACCGTCACGTTGCCGGAACCCGAGTTCGCGGTCGCTGCGTCCAGGTTACCATCACCGTCGAAGTCCGCGAGCCGCACGCGTCGCGGCGAGATGCCCACGCTGAAGTCCGTGCGGGAACCATAGTTACCATTGACGGAGCCGAGCAGTACGCTGATAGTGTTGTCCACGGTATTGACCGTGACTAGATCGGGGTTGCCGTCATTATTGAGGTCACCCACCGCGATACCCGTGGGTGAGTTGCCCACCGGATAGATCGTCGGTAAGCCCAGCGCGACGCCCGGGTTGCCATAGAAGAGCACGACTGTCGAACTCGCGCTGCTGGCGCCTATCAGGTCCACGTTCTGGTTGCCATTGAGGGACGCGGTGACGACATGATCCACCCCAGCGAGGATGGTGGAATCGGTGCGGGCGAGGAAATGCCCATCGGAGGTGCCTATGAGCACGCTGATGGCAGGCGTCGAAGCGTAACTCACGATGGCGTCCGGTATGCCATCGCCGTTCACGTCCTGCAGCAGCAGGTTAGTCGCGCCGCCGGACAAACCATAAGTGATGATGTCGTTGACGTTGTCGTCCAGCATGCCGCCGGGGAGACCATAGAGGATGTTCAACACGGACTGGGTCTGGCTCACGCTGATCACGTCGCCGAAGCCGTCACCGTTGATGTCCTTGATGACCACGCTGTCCGACTTAAAACCGGGCTGGAAGTTGCCGGTCTGCAAGAACGTGCGGCCGCCCGTGTTGATGTAGACGGTCTCCTTCTCGCCGCCGATGACCACGTCGAGCTTGCCGTCGCCGTTCAGATCGCCCACGGCGATGGAATCCGGTGCGCCCCAGCTGGGGAGTACCTTATTGGTGAAGTGACGGTTGCCGTCGCCATAGAAGATCTCGGCTTGGGTACCGGTCCAGTCGACGATGATGATGTCGAGGTTACCGTCGCCATCCATGTCGGCAGTGGTGATCCGATGCGGGCCGTTGCCGGTATTCAGCACGGTGGTGTCGTCGAATCCGCCCTTACCGTTACCCCACAAGATGGTCATGTTGTTGTCATCGTTGTTGGTGACGATGGCATCCCAGGGCTTGGTGGGTCCTTCTAGTTTCGCGAGCTTCACGGCGCTGGGGTTGCGTCCCACCCGGTACACCTTACGGGGCCGGTAAGTGCCGTCCTTGTTGCCGAGGAAGACGCTGATGCTGTTGCTGGTGGCATCGGCGGTGACCACATCCACCACGCCGTCACCGTTGAGGTCTTGGGCATCGATACCGTCCGGGGACAAGCCGGTCGGATAGGTCGCGCCCTGAGTAAATGTGTATTCGATGTTCGCGACGTTCGCCGCATCAGAGTTGAACAGCGCCAGCATCCCCGCCAGGACAGCGACGGCAAATAGCGCTCGACGTACGTGATTCACATCATTCTCCTAGCGGTTCTTTCGTGGTTCGCCTTGAAGGGCCTGCATGGCCGCCTGGCGATGGTCTCTCTCTATGCCTGTCTCAAGACTCGTCCCAGACCTTTAAAGATTCCGGACCTCAATATGTAAGTAAGGACGGGGAATAGCTCCGCCTGGGCGGCCGGGCCGTCCTTCCTTTCCATTCAAACGCTTAGCAGCCAAAAGGGTTCACTTCGGGTCGGCTGACGGCGCCTAAACAAGATGATGCACGAGACAGGCAAAAGGCGGCAAAGAATAAGTGGAATTCGCATACCCTGCAAGGCCACATGCCTGACACGGCATAGGGCGCCCGATGGTGCCTCTGACCAGCGCCGGGTAAGGTCCTTAAGCATGTCGGATGCCCCACTTTTGCATAAACGGTACAGAATCAACAGCTTAGCCCGTAGGCTGGGCATAGATGCCTCGATTCCAGCGCCATGAGGCGCATGTCCGCAGTGGCTGCGGCGCAGAGGGACTGATCCCCCGTTGCAAGCCGGTAAGTAACCCTTCGCAATATTAATGTTCAAACCTGCTTCAGCTTGCGACGAACCGGACGATAAGCATGTTCTTTTATCCACGCCGCCTTGGCCGGGCGCGGCAGCTTCTTCAAGGTAGCTTCCAGCTTCAAGGCCTCGCTCTTCGAGCCGCAAGCCTCCGCCGCCACGATGCGCCGGGGCTTGTCCATGCGCGTGTACTTGGCGCCCTTGCCCACCTGGTGCAGGTGGAAGCGCTTCTCCAGATCCGGAGTAGAGCCTGTGTAATAGGCTCCGCTCGCGCACTCGATCATATATACACACCACTCCATGCCTAGAGCTTACCCTCGTTGCTCCCGGACTACGCAGCATCCGCACATCGACATACATCAAAACAAACCGGCCGTGTACCCGGTGAGGTACACGGCCGGCATGCCCGCTCGCAGCGGATCCGCTTATCTCAGTTGCCTGAGCCGTGGGTCGAGCCGATGAACTTGGCCACGTTGTCGTGGAGCATCTTGAGGCTCGGGATGTTCACATACACCATGTGGCCCGCCGGATAGAACGCATAGCTGATGTTCTTCTGCAAAGAGTCCGGCATGGGCAGGTGGTGCATGACATAGACGGCCGAGTAATACGGCGTGGCCAGGTCAAAGTAACCCGCGTTCAGCAGCACCTTCATGGTGGGGTTCTGGGACATGGCCGAGGCCAGGTCAGGCATCACGTTGGTGGTCTGGGGCAGGGGTTGGCCCTGGCCCGGGGGCTGATGCTTGAAGTCCCAGTTGTTGATGTCGTTGCTATTGTTCACCGGGAGATACACCTGGTCCTGGCCGAACTTCAGGGTGCTGCGCTCATAGTCGTTGAAAGCCGAGACGATGGGCGAGCCGATGGAAGCCGACTGCGGATCGTAGTTCGCGAACTCCGACAGCGGATCGATGACCGGGCCGCTATAACGGGTGTCGAAGCGCCCGGTGGTCTGGTCAGAATCCAGCTGCAGTTGCTGCTCGAATTGCGGGCCGACCACGCGTAGGTCCGCCTTCAGCCAGTAAGCCGTCGGCAGACCGGTGTAGTTGTGCAGCTTCTCGGCGATCTGCTGCTTGGTGGCGTCGTCCAGCTCGGAACCCGCATTCAGGGCCGACAGATAATCGGTCATGGCGAAGTGCTCCACTTCCTTCAAGAAGGGAGCGAGCTCAGCCGGTTGGTTCGGCAGCTTGTGGTGATACCAGGCAGCGGATGCGAACGTGGGCAGCATCACCGCATAGGGCAGATCGATGCCCGGGTTGGTGTTGGGGTTATCTGCGTTCAAGTCGAAGTTGAGGATGGCCGACAGGAGGATCACGCCGTTCAGGTCAACGGAGTCGTTGACGAGGTCGTTGGACACCACTGCGGTGCGGGGCGTGCCATAGCTCTCACCGAACAGGTACCTGGGCGAGTTCCAGCGGCTGTACTTGGTGAGGAAGCGCTCGATGAATTGAGTGAAGGCCTTGCCGTCCTGGTCGACGCCGTAGAAGTCCTTGGCTTCGCCCTTGCCACCTGCATCCTTATCCAGCACGCGGCCGAAGCCGGTGCCTACCGCGTCCACGAACACGAGGTCGGTGGCATCCATCAGGCTGTATTCGTTGTTCACCAGCTTGTAGGAAGGCGGAGCGCTGTGCTCGCCATCGCCCAGCAACACGCGCTTCGGGCCGAAGGAAGCCATATGCAGCCAGATGGTCGAGGAACCAGGGCCGCCGTTGTAGATGAACATGATGGGGCGGCCGCTCGCTTCCTTGCCGTTGGCGAAGTACGCCACGTAGGACATGGTGGCAGTGGGATCGCCCTTGTCATTCTTGAGTACCAGAGTACCGGCGTTCGCGGTATAGGCGATGTTGTTGCCCCCCACGGTCACGGAGCCCTGGGTGGTGGACTGCTGGTCGGTGGTGGCGGCAGCAGGGCTGGCCGCGGCTTTCGCATCGCCGTCACCGGCAGCGAAAGCAGGGCCCGAAAGGCCCAGCAAGAGCATGCAGAGGATCTGCGGACGGTTCATGGGATGACTCCTTAGAGAGAGAATGGATGCTCGATTGAAAACGGTCAGAGGCTGCTGGCGCGTCTAGCCCGCTCAGGCGCCTCGAATCGGAAGGCCATTAAAGGGGATGAGAGGCAGGCGGCGCAAGGGATTGCGGCGCCTGCGCACAAATATGTGTGTTTGGCGGGAATTTATCGCTGCGGCTCCTGTCCATACCCTCAGCGCCCTTGTGTGGCAGCGTCGGTCACAGACACACAGAGCGCGGTGTTTAAGAGCAGCGACGACCAGGACGAGTCCGCAGTGGCCAGTCTTCAGGTGACCGTACTGTGCCGGTCTAATACCCGGTATCCCACAGCTTCTGCTACATGCGCGGTCATCACCGTCTCGCTGCTGGCGAGATCGGCGATGGTGCGGGCGACCTTCAGGATGCGGTGATAGGCCCGGGCCGAGAGGCCGAGTTGCTCCATGGCCCGCTCCAGGAGTTGTTGCCCGGCTGCATCCGGTTTGCAGTGCCGATTGATCTCGCGTGTCGAGAGCCGCGCATTGGCTTTCTTGCTGCGCGCGAGCTGGCGCTCTCGGGTGGCGCTGACCCGCTCTGCCACTTCCGCACTAGCTTCACCATCCGGCGGTGTGTCGGGGCGCAAGGCTTCCCGCGCCACTCGGGGCGCTTCCACGTGCAAGTCGATGCGATCCAACAGCGGACCCGAGATGCGCGCGCGATAGCGCTGCACTTGTTCCGGGTTGCAACGGCAACGCCCGGATGGATCTCCGAGATATCCGCAGGGGCAAGGGTTCATGGCGGCGATGAGCTGGAACGCCGCAGGGAACTCTGCCTGGCGTGCCGCCCGAGACACCACGATGGCGCCGCTCTCCAGAGGTTCGCGCAACACTTCGAGCACACGCCGGTCGAACTCCGGCAACTCATCCAGGAACAGGATCCCATGGTGCGCCAGGGATATCTCGCCGGGGCGTGGGAACGATCCGCCGCCCACGAGGGCTACCGCCGAAGCGGTGTGATGTGGATTCCGGTAAGGCCGCTTGCGCCAGAGCTCCGCACTGAACCCCGTATCGCTGATGGAGGCCACCGCTGCGCTCTCCAGCGCCTCATCTTCGGTCATGGGCGGCAAGATGCCCGGTAGCCGGCTCGCCAACATGCTCTTGCCGGTGCCCGGCGGCCCCACGAACAGCAGCGAGTGGGCTCCGGCCGCGGCGATCTCAAGCGCGCGCTTGGCCTGATGCTGACCACGCACGTCCGCTAGATCTTCGTAGTGCGGACGATGGGATGCCAATGCGGAGCTGTGGGGCATCAACCGCTGCCGACCCGTGAGATGCGCGCATACATCCAGGAGATGCCGCGCGCCGAACACCGTCACACCCGACACCAACGCCGCTTCGTCAGCGTTCTCCACCGGCACCAGGAGTTCACGCCCGGCAGCGCGCGCCTTGAGTGCTGCCGGCAAGGCACCGCGCACGGGCCGCAGTTCGCCGCTCAAAGAGAGTTCACCCAGGAACTCCATGCCTGCGAGAGGCGCTGCAGCCAGTTGGCCCGAAGCGGCGAGTATGCCGAGAGCGATGGGCAGGTCGAACCGTCCACCTTCCTTGGGCAGGTCCGCCGGTGCCAGGTTCACGGTTTTCAAGACAGGGCCGGATGGGTTGGCAAGTGGCATATGCCCCTAGTCTAAGGGGGTCACCGTCGGCTGGTGGGGGTACTACTGCCTGTGACCCCAGTGTTGCATCTTTGTCACAATCGATTTGGCCCGCTGGGCGGCTTAACCGCCTCTGTGAGGTGCTCAGGTGCACTAAAGCTGTTTAGGCGCGTTAGATAAAACTGTGCTCCTGAGACGTTTGATGCAGATTGGCGCAGTATCCCGTCTATCGGGAACTTACCTGCCTTCTTGCCTTCCAATGACCTTAGGATGGTAAACTTTTCACCTAGTTCGGGGGCTCACGTTTCTTTCTGGGTTTTTGCTGCTATACCTCTTGCAAGCGGGTTGCGTGTGCGCAACCGGCCCAAGCCACGGGAGCGGCGCCATGATTATGCGAAGGACTGTTATGAAGACTAATTCCCGGCCTAAGGGCGATACCACGGAAGCCCTGGCGCGTGTGGATTTTGGTGACGCTCGTGTCGCTGCAGCGGTCGGGGAGACCGCGCGAGAGTTCGATACGGCGCGTTACGCAGCACGGCTGGAGCCATATGAGACGACCGTGTCGGAGGACGCTCTGTCCTTGGTAATCAAGTAAGTCGCCTTCAGGGAACAACATTTGAGGACTTAAGCCGGCATGATGCCGGCTTATTTCTATATGCAAAACAGCAAGAAGCCAATCGTAGTTCACAAGGTAGTGGACCAGACCGGGTTCAGGTCACTCGTTTGCGGTGCGGATGTCAAAGGTACGCCGCCCCAGCTCATCTACATCTTCGACTACATCAAAGATCTGGGCGCCAAGACGATCATTGAAGAACAGAACTACTTTGATCGCGACTATTTGGCCGAGTTCTCAACGTTCTACAGTGTTGGCGCGAGCGGATACACCAATGTCTGCCGGCGCATTCACTTTTTCTCGGAAGAAATATCCCGAGAGCAGTTCGAGAAGGCTAGTGGCCAGCGAATCGATGCTGAGACGCCACAGGACGCGGCAGCTGAGCTACGGACACTACGTAAGAGCTACCTGGGCTTTTCTGTAATCAGACCCATACCGGCGGCACCGTTCGGCCGCACTGTTCTGGCATGGTACAAAGAGAGCCGTGAAGATCTACCGCGGCAGACACAGCCTAGTCGCCAATACGTCGTTCATCTCGCGGGCGTCCGCTTAACCGTCGAAAGCCTCGCGTGGCAACAACAGGACGCCGCCGTAAGTGCCTGTGCGTCTGTTGGTATTTGGACCATGCTTCATTCCGCCGCATTCAACGATACCCACTCCATTCCGACGACTCCTGAAGTAACCCGCGCCGCACATCGGAACATATCGGTGGGGTCACGCGTCTTCCCGTCACTGGGACTGCGTTTCGAACAGATCTGCGAGTCGATCAAGGTTCTAGGTCTGTCGCCGTTCATCGTCGAAGGTAACAAACAGGATAAGGATGGCATTACTGACGGCTTCTCCCAAGAGAAGTTCTGCAGCTCTCTCTCAGCGATGATTCGGTCTGGATATCCTTGTTTAATGCTCGGTAAGGTTATGCGCAAAGATGGCGGCCGGCATGTATCGGTGATCGTCGGGTTCCGTCCACCTGACGTTACGGCGCACAAAGCCGGCGACATATGGTTCATGGACGACAACATTAAGTATGTGTATGTCCACGATGACAACATCGGGCCATCTGCGCGATTTGAAGTTACGATGGAAAAGGATCGTGTAGTTCTCGTACCATCCCACCCCCGTACCGGAAAGCCAGATATCTTGGCGTACTACGGAAAATTCCAACCTCACCGAATGCTGGTTGCTGTAGACAGCGACCTTCGCACGTCAGCCGACCAAATCAACCACGTTGGATTTAGGGTTGCGGCACGAATATATGAAGCTTGGGAAACGGCAATCGCCGGCCTTTCGCCCAAACCCGCTTTGCCCGCATTGTCGATCGACACCAGTTTCATGAAACTGGCGACCTTCATGTCGACTGAGTTGGAGAGCATCCTGGCCAGCACACCTGATGTTCTAGGCCGTGTCCGTCTGGAACTGGCTGAGCAAGTCCGCCCCATGAGCCTGCATCTGGGCATGATTCGGATAAGTAACGAAACAAAGCGGTTGGTGGATGTTCTGTACGACACCACCGATAGTGATGTGAACCATCCCGTGTTTGCGACAGTTTGCTACGACCAGAATGTCTGCGGACTTCTCAAGTTGATGGCGAGGCCGGATCGCTTCGGTCCCTTGGTCGAAGCGTTTCCGGCCCCCACAGTTACTCCTTCTTCAGCAGCTGGCTCAGCGTAGGGACTCCCTCTTCGCGAAGGACCGTGCCAAGCTTGGCGTCAGACCGAAACCCTTTGGCGAACTCCGGCCCATAGGTCTTACGCAGCGATTCCACATGGGTATCACTGCGTTTCTGCCGGATTTCACCATTCGAGTCCTGCTGGCGCCCATCCAAACCCTTTCTGAACTTGCTCATCTCGTGGCTCCTTTAGCCGTTGTGATTACTGGATCTTCTGGTCTAGCTCTCGTCAAAACCCTACTGGAACAAGTCGACGTCACCTACCTGGTCTTCCGGATAGTGGGGGCACTGGTGGCGGACGAGAGCCTTAGCGAGATTTGACGGCCCTAGAGTGTGCGAGTTGCCGTCGTACTCCAGATACATGGGCTCCAGGCCAGCCTTATTCCAGTCGCCCAGCGCGGCGAGCAGGAACCCAACCGCAGCTGACGCCAAGGTTCCGTTGGACCACACCACCTGTGCGGCAGGCCCACCTGCGCCGTAGTCCTCGGCCTCTCGTTTTAGTACCTCGTCATTGATGAACCCCATGCATCGCATGCAAGGGCGGCCGGGTATCGAAGCGATCACCTGCCCGGTTATGCGGAAATCCCCCGCAATTTCTCTGACGGTCATCCCCATGTCGATGAGCAAGATCCGGTATCGACGGCAGAAGGACTCGAGGATGTCCCGCTCGACGAAACTGTCGAGACAGCCAAACACGACGTCGCAGCCCCGGAGAACATCCAGGGAGTGGTGCCAGTTGGCCTTATGCCCGCGCACATTGGCTCCAGGGCGTACCGAGCGGATGAGCCGTTCAGCAATCAGCACTTTCGGCATCACCATATCGACGTCGAGTTGGGTGCCTCCAACTAAGCGGTTGAGATTCGAGTCCTCGATGGTCTGGGGATCAACCAGTTCGAAGTTCTCGAAACCGAGATGAGCCAGCTGCTGACCTACATGTGAACCGCCGCCGCCTACACCAAGGATTCCAATTGTGGATACCTTCCGCGCTTCGTCGAAGCGAGGACCCAAGAAAGATTGCCGAGACAGGTTGGGCGCTTGCATCAGCGCACCTCCAATTTGTTGGAAACTATCGAGGTCACAAACGAACTTGGAACCGGCTCCGACCCTTTGTTCGCTACAACGCCGGTGCAAGCGTTCTGACTGAACACGATGTAGCCCTGGGGGATCTTGCGGTTAGCGTTCTGAAGTGCCTTCACCATTTTGGGACCGTGGAACTTATCCGGTCCGCTAAGGCGCGGCACACCGGCATGATCGTGCAGGTGCACGAACAGGCATGAAAGCTTGGTTTTCAGCGCATGGCTCATCGCAAACGTGATGGCCTTGCTGCCGACCAGTACCGTGGAATCGTCATCGCTGGTCTCATAGAGATCGTCCGGAAACGGCGTGTACTGAACAGGAAGAAACACGACAGCGCCGCCCGAAGCGCTGCCGGTGTTACAGGCGAGGATCCCCAGCCTCTCGTGGACAACTGGATGCGGCCGACGTAGGTCGCGGACCACTGTGTCCCACATAGACTTGGGCAGGCGTAGACGGTGTGCCATCACTGCAAGTGCCTCAGGTGAGCCAGCAGGATCGTCAGATAGGGCTGATCGGCTTTGATGCTCTGCAGCGAGCAGGCCCACCAGGTCTTACCCAGGATCACGAAGCTCTTCCAGTTTTGTCCGCGGCCGTTTACGACCCGGTCGAGGAACAGGCGGGTGTCATACCCAGAATGGGTCCGCGGGCAGAGAAGCGCGTCATAGGCCGCGCTAGCCCCGCCCGTGACGATGGTTAGTTTCGGGAGGCTGATGAGCTCGTACCCGCCGTCGCTCAGGAGAGCGGCGGTCGGGTACGTGCGCTTCAGCTCTTCCAGCTTTTCAGCCGGCATATGCAGCACCTCCCTGGGGGACGTGGGAAGCGAATACTTCCCCACCCTTCACCTCCACGTGGCCCGTCGTAAGGTCCTTGAACGAGCCGTCGATGAACTCGGACAAGACATCGTTGGCAGGGACCTTCAAGGTCTCGCGGAGCTTCTCGACGGTGTACTTGCCGGCCGCGATCAACAGCGGGTCGCCGTTGTACGTGACTTCCACCATCGTGGCGAGGACTTCGCCGCCAGTGATGTCGATGTGCCCGAGCACGGTCTTGTACGTACCGTCGATGAGCTGCGCCAGGAGCTCGTCGTGGGGTACGTTCAGGGCCTTGCGGAGCTTCTCGGCAGAGTAGTTGCCCGGCTCAATCTCGGTCGGCTTGCCGTTGAACGAGATCGTTACGAGCTTTTGCTTCTTATCGCTTTGCGCCTCGGGGGCGACTTTGGTTTCGCTGGTCATGGTGGTGTGCCTCGGTGACACGGTAGTTGAAAACTATGTCAGTGTAGCACACCACGCTTTTTCTCTATGTAGACCCCCCAAAATAGGCCATACCCCCCTGATTTCACTGGGGTGCATGGTCAGCCGGGTTGACCTGGTCCCGCAAAATGGTGTATAAAGCTCTTGTTATGGACGAATTCAACCGCGCTTTTGGGCGAAAGCTCCGGGAAGCACGCAACGAGGCGGGTCTCTCTCAAGATGACCTAGCCAAGCTTGTAGATCTCTCCCGCACTTCAATCACCAATATCGAGAAGGGCAATCAACAGCCCTCGCTGAAGCTCGCCGTAAGGTTGGCTGCAGAGGTTAATAAATCGCTAGGCGATTTGACTGATGAAAGCGTCGATGAGGCTTCGAGCAAGCCAGCTATTAAACGAACAATTGAGCGAACTCTTGAACGCTATCCAGCAGGTAATCAAGAGTGGTTTAGATCTTTCGTTTCAAATGTGGATGATGATTGATGAACAAAGCCGAAAAAAAGGCTCGCGAAGTCTTAGATAAACACAAAGTCACCAATTGTCCCGTCCCCTTAGAAATCATCGTTAAGTCGTACGGCATTAAGGTCGTAACTAAACCTTACGACGCGACAAGCGACTTTCACGATGTCTCGGGGATGCTTTATCGAACAGGGACGGAATCCGTTATTGGATTGAACGAGTCCCACTCACCTACCCGGAGACGCTTTTCTCTGGCACACGAGCTCGGGCATTTCCTTCTGCATAAGGGGGACGTTTTCGTCGATGCGAAAGTGAATTTTCGCAATCGCCTCTCGAGCCTGGGCATTGATCGCGAAGAGATAGAAGCAAATGCATTTGCAGCTGAGCTTCTGATGCCTAGCAACTTAGTCTCGGCAGATTTCTACGAATTGCTAGAGTCAAAGAAGTCCAGGGATACATCTTCTCCTGTAGATGAATTGGCTGCTCGATTCAAAGTGAGCACAGAGGCTATGACATTCCGCCTGAAGAACCTCGGGTTAATACAGGTCGAATAATATTCAGGGACATTCTGAGCGTTGCCGCCGGGTGAGCATGCAACTGAATCCGAATAAGGGTTTGGCTTGGCTGGAACAACAGCTAGTGCCCTACAAAGGCCGCGATGTCGAAGTAGTCCAGGTAAGTGGCCATGTGAACAGCCACAAAAACCAAGGCGTTCAGTGCATTGAGCCATTAGTGGCCTGAGCTAGGCCGCGATTATCCCAGGCGCAGTCAAGTCAGGGAGGGACCAAGCATGGGAATGACGACGATCGGGGCGCTGCCCGCAGGGAGCCTGGCTCTCATTCAGCGCGGGGGAAACAACTCTTTTGTCGGATATGCCATCAGGGTGGATCCTACCGGTGCGCAGATGTCGCCGGTAATATTCCTGGGACCTAAACCAGTAGCTGGTCCACCGGCAAGAGCCGGTGTGGCGCATCCTACCTTCGTGGATCTAGCCAATGAAACACCGTGTTTGGTCGTGACTGAACATCCGACCATCGAGCCGATATTTGATCAAGAGAACACCGGCTGCAGTTCAATCCGGTCTACTTTCGGAAATCCTAACGGCCAAGGGAAGCTTTTCTTTGTCGACGGCGATGTATATATCCAAGTTGACGACTTGAGCGGGGACTACTACTACGTCAAAGAGGGCGAGTGGGCACTGGCTCGCGAGAATCCAGTTGGAGCTACGGGGGTTTGCACTCACTGGCGCATCAATGACGGCGCTGATGACGCTATCGTCCTGGCCACTTTCAAGTCCTAAGGTGGCGAATAAGTAAAAATGAAGATGAAGCGCCCATATCTATTTACGGCGCTGTTCTTTGCCGCATTGGCGCTTCTTCTCTTTGTAATAGGCCTCTTCACCGGCCGCTACGAAATATGCGATCCACCGCGTCACTACTATTATGAAGATTGCCCCTATCACAGCCTCAGCTATTTCATCATCTGGCGAGTAACAACGTTTCTCAATGCAATAAGTGGCGCGCTGACCGCCATAGCCACCGTATTCATCGCCGGATTCACGGCTAGGCTTTGGATATCCACTAACAAACAAGCGCGGCTCACTAGAAGGGCTGTGAAGTTGGCCCGAGATGAATTTCGCGCCACTCACAGACCTAGAATAAAAATTATTAGTGTTGATTCCGACATTAAAGACGAGACCATTGAAATTACAATTTACTGCGTCAATGCCGGAGACACTCCAGCAGTTTTGCAGAATTTGACGTGGCGCATAGATATCAGCAGCAAACCTGTCCGAACGGGTGAACTAAATAAGATGCCTCTGTCGGCGCGGAACCTGGCCCCCGGTGAAATCTATCAACACACCGTTAAAAGCGTTGTCGACGGCGAGTCTGGAAATCTAGCGTTCTACATGGCTCTCAGAGGCCAGCGTTATTTTCTGTTCTTTTGTGGACGAATCGGCTATGACGACCCCAGCGGCAACGGGCGCGCTACGGGATGCCATCGGGTCTATGACCCAGCTACCGAAGGTTGGGCTTTGGTGAAAGACTCCGACTACGAGTATTCCTACTAGTAGCCTCTCAAGAGAACTTCGGGCGAAACGTTGCTAGCGTCATCATCCACGCATGTATGGGGTGGGCGCCAACTAAGACATGTAACCTGTGTAGCCGCAGGGACAAGGGTTAATGGCGGCGATCAGCTGGAAGGCGGCAGGGAGCTCTGCCTGGCGCGCGGCCCGGAACACTACGATGGCGTCACTCTCCATGGGTTCGCGCAATACTTCGAGCACACGCCGATCGAATTCCGGCAATTTGCTGTTTGCTACATTTGGAACCATATAATTATCCAAAAGTGCCGAAATCGACAGACCTCCAAAACACGGTGCGTTGAAAAAAGCCGTAGACAGCTACATCGATAAAATCAGTGGAGAATTGGGGATTGATAGAGATTATTTCCATGTTTGGGACATCAAAAAGCCAATAACTCAAGGTGGTTCTAAGGGTTATCAAGATGGGGATGCGAATGGCTCCGTACACATCAAAATAGACAATATTGGAATGCCTATAATGGGTTTCCCAGAAGCGCTAACGAACACGCTCTCCGAACACGTTTTTATGGCGTGCGTGTTTATCTTCTTGGTCACGAGGACCAATTTGCCTCAGCCAAAGTCAAAGTAACGCAGTCAATTCAAGACCTACTGAAGGAATAACGTTGCCTTCGATACGGCCCTCGTTAACTTGAATGTCAGTTCAACGACTACGACGACGGCTGTTAAAAAGCTTCTTTTTGCAATCATCGATCCAATCGAAAAACCGGCGGCACTCCACAAGGAACATCTCATGGAACAGATTGAGATTACAAAAACCGAGGGGGAGTTCCGTATAGAAGGTTTCCCAGATGCGGTGAAAATGATTAAACTCGAAGAGCCCGAATCAAAAAGACTGGCCGATCTTTCTTTGCATATATCGGACTTTGAATTCGCGCTCGCATGCCTGAAAGATATAAATAGCGTGCCTGATTCGCGGTACGTGATTCGTCAGGCACTTTGGCGATCCGCGGTAGTTCACTACATGAAGTGCTTCGGCGGGAGCAAATCACGATTTCGTCTAGTTGCACAAAAGGTATATAAGGGAAATCCAACAGCAATCGAGCTATACAAGTATTTCGCTAGTCTGAGAAACAAACACCTTGTTCATGATGAGAACTCCTTGGCTCAGTGCTTGCCGGGGGCGGTTCTTAACAAGAACGGGATGGATCACAAAATCGCAAAGATTGTTTGTATGGAAGTGATTGCTGATACCTTGGAACAATCAAACTACAACAATCTGCACAATTTAATAACGCTGGCCAAGCAATGGGCTATCACGCAATTTGATCGGCTGACTAACGAAGTGACACGTAAACTTGAGCTTGAGAAATATGAAACTCTATTGGCGCGCGAGGGAATCGTGTATACCGCACCAAAAGTTGCGGAAATACACGACGTAAGATATTCAAAGTGATACATCGGATCCCAAAGTCCAATAAACCTGCCCTCTTCGAATCGAAAAATGGCTATAGTTAAGCGCAATCTCCGCTTATCCAATCGTATTCCTGATTTCAGGGGAACGTGGTTACACCGGCCACCCGCCTCTATCGGGCGAAAATCTCCCTGAAGTCATCCCGCCTGAAGACCGCCGGGTTCCGCTGATTCTCATGGTGGCAACCCTAGCGCTAGATCTGCTTCACTATTCAATTGCTTCGTTGATTTCGGGCTGGACCTCCTGGAGAAAGAAGCGCGCCCTCAAGAACGACACGGAATTAGCTAACGATCCTGATCTGAAATTCTGGAAGCCCATCAATTTTCCCGGTCTATTTCTCTTCTGGTCTAAAATCATCTGCGTCATGACCGCGTACGCAATGCTTTTTATTAGGATCATGCCCCTGCTGTTCCCGGACACCGCAGCTCCTCACCAGTAAGAACATGGGCTCAGGCCGGCCTGGCTTGTCCTTCTGGCACCTTGATAGTTTCCAAGAAATCTCCCGGCAGTCCCAGCGCGAGCTTTCTGAGTTGAGCAGCGTAGTGATCGTCGTTACGGCCCAGCAGTTCAATGTGGCGTCTTAGAATAATCGCGTTAAAGATCTCTGTATTCAACATCTCAACCTGCTCGAGATGTACTCCCAGGTGGGTCTTTCCACGTGACGGGTTGCCGTGAACCACCTTGCTCCGGGTGTCGTAAATGTCTTTCACTGTTTGAAATACAGCCTCCCTTTCATCAGCTTGCTTGCCAGCCGCTAGATACCATGAGAGCGCGGCAGCCAGTCGAAAGCTTAGCTCTGCAGTGGAGCCAGCGAAAAGACACTCCATGTAGGTAACGTGGTTCACCAATCGAGTTGGCGCATGAAAGGTCTGAAATCCAATCGAAGCGAACTCTATGGCTCGAAGTAGCCGGTGTTTGTTGTCCCATCTCGTATAGAGCTCTGTAAGCGTCGGTATCCCTCCGCAATAGATATCTAGGTTAGTTCGTTGCAGGCCTTCATCAATTGGGTACGTGTAGTCGTTGCCTGTCCTGAATGTTCTGATCATCGTGCGGCCGTATTGCCGAAGGTCCTTCTCCCGGATATCAAGCCAGAATGGGACATCTATCGGGATCCCGGTTGATAACCTGATACACATCGCCGTAAATACAGCGAGCTTCTGCGTCTGAAAATGATTTAGTTTCTTGGCAGTGTTCAGTTCGTCGACGTCAAAATATAGTCCCACTGGGTCCTTGGAAAAACGGTATCCGCCCATGGTTGGGCCGTCTTCTTCCATCCTACCTACCAGGTCTCTTGGAATAGGGGCAACGTAGCATCCAGCACATAGTTCAAGACGTTCGCTTGATTTAAGAATGACACTCATAAGTGGTAGGACGAAGCTCATCTGTACCCTTCCTGGGCTGTCGGCTGCCCTAATTGGACTTTGAATTCTTCGCCTCAAGCAACCGCATGGGTCCTCGGTTTCCTCTCTTCATATACTCACCGGCGATTTTCTTGGCATTTTGCGTGCCTTGAGTGCCAGTCTCGCAGAGGTTCACTAGTGCTTTTTCCACGGCATCTGGCGGAAAGTCAGGATTCCCTCTTCCGCTCGCCAGCAGTGCCATCCAAATCTCAAACGCTTCTTCAGGCTGTGTTTCGCTAAATCGAGCAATGCTTTCCATCATCACGTGCGAGTGGTAATCACCGCCCGAATATTTGGCGCTTGTAAGAATCAAGTTCTTGGTCTGGGGGTCTAGTTTTTCAACGTAAATTGACCAATCACTCAATTCCGCCATGAGCTGTCTTTCTTGCTCAGTTTTTGGGTCAATCACAGTAACTAGCCGAGTCCATAGCTGCAGCACCTTCGCGTGCAGCTTCTCGTCTGAGTTGGCTCGTATGGTCCAGATGAACCAGATCAACTGGTGCAGCTCGTCTGGCTTGGCGCGTTGTAGCAAGGTCGATATCAGGCTCTTAGGGTCATCTAGCGACTCATGGTCGTATAGGAACCCGACGCAAATGTTCTGGATGATCTTGTCAGAAACCTGATCTTTCAGGTTGGGATCGTCTAACCCCTTCAAGTAGTTCCCGCTCGCGTTTAGGAAGTCATAGACCTCTGCATTGACGCTAGCGACATACGAATAGCCCTGCATCGCGCAAAGCCATGCTTGATAGTTCTCAGAGGCAAATATCTTGGGCAGATTGGCTACGGTCCAATTTTTGGACATATAGAGGAACTGCGGAACATACATGGCAACGAGAGTTACGAACTCATATGCCCCCGAGCTTGTACGCTTCAGTTCCTCGCTGTAGACGGCTTCGAATCTACTCCATGCAGATGCATGTTCCTTAGTCGCGGCATCCGCCAATCGACATGCTCTCAATGACAGATTCACCAGGGCTTCGAGGCAGCGCCCTCTAGGGCTATTTATGGCAATGCTCACTGCATCGTCATCTACCTTGAACTCACTCCCATTTTCTCTACTTAGGAGTACGAAAATTATGCTCTCTGCTGCCACCATGAGATCGGGAGAAAATGTGTGTGCATCATTACGGACACCGTTTTCAATCAACCGCCCCATAGCATCGACAACACCTCTCCGATTGGGCACGAAGTGGAATTGCTTAGGTTCTTCGCCTTCTTCCCAGAATTTCGATCCATTCACGACTGCAGCGAAGTAATTGAGCAGCTGTGGCCAGATTTCGTCCCAAGGAAGCGTTGTATTCTTTCCCCAGAGCTCGTTGAACGCATCGACAAACTCATACATATAGGGCGCTTCTAACTCCACGTAGTCTTGCAGGTGGCGGCTAAACCGCAGGGGATCCGTCAACACTACCTGCCTTACTGCTTTTGCAAGTCCCTCTATATTCGGCCCCCAGAAATCGCCAGAGCCTTTATACGAGTTGAGGCGCTCGACGAACTGTGCCGAATTAAGAGAAAGCAGGTCGTCCACTTCGTATGGCGACTTATGAGTAACGAACCCCGATCTCATATAGCTTGAGAAATCGGGGTGTTCAGGTTCCTCCCCAGCTTTAGCGACGTAGGCCTCGTAGGCCTCCTTTGTCGTCGCGTCGAAATCCCTTATTGCTGAGAGCCAGATTGCGCGCTTATAGGCGGTGGCCCCTTCATTTGTCGAACCGCCTTCATCAGTCTCGGTGAGTCCCGCGATAATCGCGAAGACGCGCCTCTTTTGAGCCAATGACATTTGGGGATAGTGATTGTTAAGCAGATGCCAAAGCTCATGACGGAGATTCGAATGGAAGTTCTGCTCAACGAGGATCAAGTCCAAAACAGGTTTCAGTTTTTCGAAGGCTTTGTCAGTAGCGTAGATACCTAACCGCCGAATGGTGTAAAGGTCTGAGCCAAGCAGGCCTTTGACGTAGTTAATTGCTTCTTCGCCGGGTCTTGTAACGAGACCCAGGAGCGTCTCGCGAAACCCTTCAATCAGTAGGTCGTCTGCATCGAATGCGGAGCTATTCTGTTCATTGTCTTCAATCGCGCGTCTCCACACAGAAGACAACTTGTCACGCTTGAAGTGTTCCAGGTAGATATCCAATCCACGCCGGAACACTTCCACAGCCGGAGGGCCCAATGCCTCGCCGGCGGTCGTTCCAATTTCCTTGATGATGTTCTTTGCATGCCAGCCGTCAACGCGTAGGACAAGCTCCTTGGAACGCTTATCGTCAGCCCCTTTCTCTATCAAGGTGACTTTGTAGATCAGCCCCAATATCGTATTTGCAGCGTTGAGCGAGTGCCCATCCTTTTGAGACATCAATGATTCAATCCATTCCTTCCCGAGAACCGAAGCGACCATGCCCCGATCGTATCGGTCATCCAGCCAGAAATCGACCATTTCGAAGTCCCCGGTACTAAGGAGCTTCGCCGGAATATGCGGCATGATTTTTGAGAACTGCCACCAAACGCGATAATTGCTGAAGCCCTTGCTCTGGGCTTCATAAGTCGCGCTACGGATGAAATCTAAGATACGTTCGGCATAAGCCTCGTTGCCTGGTTTTTGTAGCTCGGCACTGGCGGCCAGTAGGTATTCCGTAATAGGCCAGTGCGGAATATTCATATACCCGGCCCGATCACTAGGCATCGGCGGCGGGACGGCTTTCGGATCCAAGAATCCCGCTTCCTGGAATGCTTCATACCACCGCAATCCCTTCGCATCCCGGAAGAGAATGGGCTGCAGCTCCGGAGTCCGCTTGGCGCGCTCCACGGCGCTCTTTTGTTTTGGAGTCAGCAACTCAGCCACGGATTTCGTCCTCCAAAGCCGCAACCTCATCCACTAGTTCAACACTTCCGAACTTCATCTGGCGTACCCATGCCGCGAGTATGTCCACCTGTTGGCCATAACTCTTCTTGTCCTTCGGGAATCCGATCAATTTGATGCCGAACGTGTCACTGTAATATTCTTCCAGGGTGTCGGCGAGACCAGCTTCGGCGCTGAAGAATCCTTGGAGGGTAAAGCGGCGAAGGCGATTTTGTTCACCCGTGACCTTAACGCCGGCGCTACGGACGATGGATTCCAGTACCTCTATCTCATCTAGACCGTATCCGAGGAATAGTACGGTTTTCTTGGCGATCAGGTACGCAAGAAAATCCTGCACCTCCTTGCTGGAGTAGTGCTCTAAGTACTCGCGGCTGGTGACGATCATGTTGTCGGGGTCATCCAGACAGCCGTGTAGATGGACCACGTTGCCATTCTTGTCCAGGCGGACGCCCAATAGATCCTGGCGCTTGTAGAACCTCCAGTTGGTCTCAGGCTCAGTCGCGCGGGAGACCGGCGCCAACTGCTTTTCGTAATTCGTGGTGAGGAACGCTGAGTTGAACTGGTTCAGGTAGCTGTAGATGTCACCATCACTTCTAGTGGCCTTGAATATGGCCTTGTAGTCGATGGGTATGCCGTGCTTTTTGGCGATGATCTTGGCAAACGACAGCCGCTTCTTGGGGTCGAGGATCATCATGATTTGGGAGAGTTCGTGATAGTCGATCCCATTCGGGACGAGCTGATCCAATACCTTGGTGGCCATCTGGTCCCAGCCCGGGCAACCTACCATCCGAGAGATACCCGCGCCCACGAATACCACCAGCTCGCCGGTCTCAGCGGCGTTGGCGATCTCCGGCGGAAGTTCCGGATTCGGGTTTAAGTGTTTCGACAAGGCGTGCTCCCACGCTGCCATGCCGGCGCAACGCGCATTATGCGGCATATCACCGGAAATCCCTTGACTCGGCCCGCAGCCTCCCCAGAAGTGGTGTGTGGTCCACCAGCTCCTTGGCGATCACCTGCATCACATAGCCATCGAACTGAACCTTGCCCTTAATGCCCAGGAGGCTGGATCGCAGTAGCGTCCGGCGCTGTCGGTCCACTAGGTCCGGCCAGACGATGACGTTGACCATGCCAGTTTCGTCTTCCAGGGTCGCAAACACTGTGCCGTGGGCGCTCTCCGGTCGCTGCCGGTGTGTGACGATCCCCGCTACGTGGACGTATTGGTCGTCCCGCATTTCCCAGGTCTTCTCGGCTGTGATCACACCCCTGCGATCTAGGTGCTCGCGGATCAGCTCCAGAGGGTGACGGCCTAGAGGTGAGGCCGACGCTGCGTAGTCGGCCAGGATGTCCTGCCCTTCCGTCGGTGGCGCCAGCATTGGGCTGGCCTCCTGCAGATCTACGTCACCCAATTCCCAGGGCATCTCGATACCGAGAGCGGCCCAGAAGCTCACATGGCGGTGCCCTTCCATGGTGGCCATCGCGCCTGCGCGGGCGAGTCGCTTGAACGATGCTCGGTCCGTTGCGCTCGCCGCGCCAGGTCCACAGCGTTCTTGAACGGCTGGGTTCCCCGTGCTCGTAACGATGACCTGCGCGCTGTCCTCAGCAAAGCCGCTGATCATGCGGAAACCTAAGCGCACTGCCGGCTGCGCTCCATCAGCAGGCTCTAACGTGCAGTCCCAGTCGCTGCGGTTCACGTCCACCGGCCGGATCTCAACACCATGCCGCATGGCGTCACGGCATAGCTGGGAAGCTGCATAGAACCCCATAGGCTGGCTGTTCAGTAGCGAGCACAGAAACGCGGCAGGTTCATGCCGCTTGATCCAGGCGGAGGCATAGGCCAGGAGCGCGAAGCTCGCAGCATGGGACTCCGGAAACCCGTACTCGCCGAACCCCTTGATCTGCTGTCCGATCTGCGCGGCGAACTGTTGAGAGTAACCGTGCCGACGCAGACCTTCTCGGAGCTTCACCTCAAAGGGACCCAGGTTGCCGGTGCGGCGCCAGGCCGCCATCGCGCGGCGCAGCTGGTCGGCTTCGCCTGGTGTAAACCCGGCGGCCACGACCGCGAGCTGCATCACCTGCTCCTGGAACACCGGCACGCCATAGGTCCGCTCCAGCACCGCCTTCACGGCTTCGCTGGGGTACTCGATGGGTTCCTCGCCACGCCGTCGACGCAGATACGGGATGCACCATGCCGCCGACGATGGGGCCGGGCCGGATGAGCGCGATCACCGTGACCAGGTCGTAGTACTTCCGGGGCTGCATCGTTGGCAGCATCACCATCTGGGCACGGGACTCGATCTGGAACGTGCCGATGGTGTCGGCCTTGCGAGATCATCTCGTAGACCGAGCGGATCCTCAGCGGGGATCGTGGCCAGCGTCAGGTTCTTGCCGCGCAGTCTCGTTGATGAGGTTCAGTGCCCGACGCAGCGCCGAGAGCATCCCCAGCGCCAGCACATCTACCTTGAGCAGCCCCAGGGCGTCGAGGTCGTCCTTGTCCCACTGGATGATGGTGCGGTCCGGCATGGCCGCGTTCTCGATGGGCACGAGCCGGCACAACGGGCCGTTGGAGATGACGAACCCGCCCACGTGCTGGGATAGGTGCCGTGGGTAGCCGATGAGCGTCGAGACCAGTTCCCGTAGGTGCTGTAGCACGTCGCTGGAGGGATCCAGGCCCAGCGTCGCGTAGGCGCTGGGTGGTGACCTCCGAGGTATCCCACCACTGGAATACGTTGGCGAGCCGATCAGCCTGGGTCACCGACAGCCCCAGGGCCTTGGATACATCCCGACGGCGCTGCGTGCCTGATAGGTGATGAGCGTCGCGGCGATAGCAGCTCGCTCACGGCTGTACCTCCTGTAGATGTACTGGATGACTTCCTCTCGACGCTGGTGCTCGAAGTCCACGTCGATGTCCGGCGGCTCATGCCGTTCCTTGGACACGAACCGCTCGAACAGCAAGTTCATACGGCCCGGATCCAGTTCCGTGATGCCGAGGCAGTAGCACACAGCTGAGTTCGCAGCCGAGCCACGGCCCTGGCAGAGGATGCCCTTGGATCTGGCGAACTGGACGATGTCGTAGACCGTCAGGAAGTACGGCTCGTAACGCAGCTCCGCGATGAGCTTCAGCTCATGCTCGATCTGGTTGCGCGCTTTGTCCGGCACGCCGTCCGGCCAGCGGTACTTCGTCCCTTCCTCCGTGAGCTCCCGGAGCCAGGTGGTGGGGTTGTGTCCCGCCGGCACCAGCTCGCGCGGGTACTCATAGCGCAGTTCGTCCAGCGTGTAGGTGCAGAGGTCTGCGATGCGCAACGTCTCGGCGAGCAGCTCTGCCGGATAGAGTTTTGCCAGCCGCTCGCGCGGGCGCAGATGCCGCTCCGAGTTGGCGAAGAGATCTCCGCATGCCTCGGGCACGCTCTTACGCAGCCTGACGGCTGTCAGGGTGTCCTGGAGCTTGCGGTCGCTTCGCGCGTGCATGTGCACGTCGCCGGCGGCCACGAGCGGCAGATCGAACTGTCGCATCGCCGCCAGGCGCTCCCGGTCTTCGCCGTCGAGATGCATCGCCACCGCGCCCCAGCAGCGGTTGGGGAAAATCTTCTTCAACCAGCCAACCGTGGCGTGATCATCAGGTTCAGTGGCCACCCACAGCACCAGGCACCCGGGTAAAGAATTCCCAAAATCCTCTCGGATCAGCAGGTAGTCGCCCTTCACCGCCTTGCGCCGGCCATGGGTGATCAGCTCGCAGAGGTTCCCGTAGCCCTGGGCGTCCTGGACCAGAACCACCAGATGGGTGCCGTCGTCCAGGTGGAACTCGCTGCCGATGATGAGCTGGAGGCCGCACCCCTTTGCAGCCGTGTGGGCGCGCACGACACCGGCCATTGAGCACTCGTCGGTGATAGCTAGCGCCCGATAGCCTAGTTCGTTGGCCCGCTCCACGAGTTCCTGCGGATGGGACGCTCCACGTAGGAATGTGAAATTACTGAGGCAATGCAGCTCCGCGTAGTCGGGGACCTGCTGCGATTCCAATCGAGGTTCAGGCCAGGTGACCATAGATTATCGCGGCCAGGATCCGCTGTACTTCTCCAAGATTCCCGTCAGCAATGCACTGCCATGGTGTCTTCCACCCCAGGGATTCCACCGGCTCGGTGAACCACTCCACGGCATCCTCATCGTCATTCCAGATCTCCGATAGAAGCTGTGCAGTTTCGGAATCCACCCGTTTCAGCACCACGAGCCCATCCCGTCCGAGGCGCCGCCGTTCTTCGGCCAGCGTATGGAGTTGGGCTGCGATCACTTCCGCTTTCTTGATCAGTTCGTCGCTCATGATTCACCTCTCATCCAAATTGCCTGTGCAAGTACCACTGCTTTTTGCCGATTGGAACAGCTCGTGCTCAATCGCACCACGAATCGAGAAACTGCCGTACGCGACGGAGACCTTCGAGTTCCCCCTGGACCATCACTGCCAGCGGTGTATGGCCGCCGAATTCCGGAGCGCCATTTGGCCTATGGATCCACGTATCCGCCGCCTTTTGATCCGGGAACAAGGTCTGGAGTGCTTTCCAGATTCCCAGGAGATAGGACAGTTGCATCACCGTATCTGATGATGCACTCTCGAATTTGCGTGCCTCAGCCCATTGGTCATACATGTGCTGATCACAGCCCAAAAGCGCAGGACGGTCTTTTGCCGGCACCTGCCATGCATCGAGGATATTTAGGACGGTGCGCAGTGCACCTGAGGCGTCACTCATAATTCACCTTCATCCGAAATGGCCATGCATGTACCACTGCTTCATCTGGTGGAACACCCAGAGCTTTTCGCCCCGGCTGGACACCACCTGGTAGTAGTCCCTGGTCCATGATTCCTTGGCCCACCAGCCGCCCTCGATGCGTTCCGGGCCCTTCACGATCTTGAGCGTGGCGCCGCGATAGCGGAGCCGGTCGCCCAGGAGCGCCGGCGTCGGAAGGATGTACACCGGCCGCGTCTTGGCTTGCCGTGGCTGTTTCAGTTCCTCCCCAGGCTCGACGACACGCCAGGCCTGTTCCGGTCGAGCATCCTGAGTGACAGCCATCCCGAAAATGGTCGTACGGCCAAGGCGAGCCCGGAGCAGGTCTACGAGTTGGCTCATACCTTCGCTGACGGTCTTGCTGATGCCGAGCAGATCCTGGCTCTGGGCGGTATAGCGCTTGAACCGGCTGCTGATGAGCTGCACCTCCAGGACCGGCGCGATAAGGATCTGGTTGGCGAGCCGGTTCTGGATCAGGAGCTTCCAGCGATCTTCGTCCCGATGGGGCGCCGCGCTGCCGATCGTCACCGTCGTAGCTGGTTGCTGGAAATGCTTGAACACGATCTTGATGCGGTCCACGCCGGCATCGCGGCGGCGCAGCTCCTTCACCAACTCAGAGACCATGTCCTCGATGTAGGGCTCCAGATGCGCCATCTGGATGAATTCGCCGGGCAGCTCGCGGAAGAGCTTGAGCTGCTTGGGACGTGCCCACGCGGTACGCGGGTCCGGTTGATCGCCAGTGGCTCGGTCTAACGTCTTCAAGAAGTCCTTCCCGAATCGCCTGGTCAGACCCTCGCGCGGCAAGCGGAACAGGTCCACAAGGTACTTCACGCCGAGCCGGTCGAAGGAATCCAACAGGTCTGCTGAATCGAAGACGGCCTGCACTGGTAGCCGGCCAAGCGCGCTGCGTATCTCCTCAGGCTTGGTGACCGAGATACCCTGGCGGGCGTAGGCCAGCCACAGCGCCGCCACCGGTGTCGGCGCCAACGAAGCCACGGCGGTGACACCGACTTTCTTGAATGCATCCCGGGCATGGTGGCGGACTGCGGTGGTACCGCCGAAGAGATGGGCGCTACCTTCGACTTCCAGGAGCAAGCTATTGGGCTGCTCCAGGCTCACCGTGGGCGTGAAGTTGTAGCCGATCTCGGCGAGCTTAAGCAGCGCAGCGTGCTCTTGTGCCGGCTCTCGCTGAATGGACTGGAGCTGTGGCGCCAACACTAGAGCAGCGCTCAAGGTAATGCCGGGGCGAACGCCGTTGCGCTCCGCGCCGGCGGTGCAGTCCACCACTTTGGCTTTGCTCCCTTCTCCGTCCATGACCACGACCGGCTCACGGCTGTCCGGCGGGATGCGCAGCGCTTCCACTGGCAGCCTCGGAAAGTGCACTGCCATCCAGAGCTGCTTGCGCTGCGGACGTACGGGAGAAGGCTCGGGTGCTTGCGGTCGCTGAGGCGGTGGTGCCTCAGGGAAAAGCGGAAGAGACAGTGGACGTGCCACGGCAGGATGGGACCGGCGATGCGTGCGGGCTTAGCCGCGCGCGTCGAGGTCGAGCGTGATAGATCGTGGTGGGTGGCCGTTGCACTTCAGGATGCTGACTTCGCGCTGGCTGATGGCATAGGGCGCGGAGCGCACTCGCAGGCGAAGGCCTGCCGGCGACGGGGACTCAGCTGCCGCATCCGTGCGCAGTACGAACATGATGGCGCTGCCGGCCATGGCGGCGAGCTTGAGCCGCCTGAGCTGAGGGATGGTGATGGTGCGGATCTCCGTCAGCACTACGGCGCCACAGGCGCCGGAGCGCAGACATTGCTCCGCACCCCACAAACGCTGATGGTGGTCCTGGGTCTTGGTGAATAGGACGCGCTTTAGGTCCACGTGCGCGGCCTGCAGCGTCGGGGCATAGGGCTGCTCGTCTTCGCAGGGCAGCCATGCGATGGCCTTCCCGGCCTGGGACAGCGTAGCGAGCGCCGGCAGGAGCATGGTCGAGCGGCCGAGCCCGCCGCCGAAGGTCATGATCTCGACCAGGTCCGCGGTGGGCCAGCCACTACCGATGGCTGCATCAAGATCTCGGTAGCCCGTCGAAATTACCGGCCCTACAGGGCGCGGAATCCGGCCCGTCCAGATCTGGTGGGCCTGACGGGAAAGTAGCTCTGGCAGGGTTTCCATGGCGTCCCAGGGGCATAGTTCTTGCTAGGGACTGTGTTTTTATACAGTAGTACCCCCAGAGGTCAATACTGTATGGACCAGGGGCTCCCGAGGCCCCGGCTGGCGCGGGGCTCGGGGCGCTAAACTTCCCAGCCACCCAACGAATCCACTGAGACCTGCGCAGGAATGCGGTTCCTCACCAAGGGATAAATGAACCTTCGCACTTCTACAAATTCGCCCCTGCGCATCGACACCGTCTCTGTACCTGGCGGTGGCACGATCGGTATGACCATCTGTCCGGGGAAGCGCGGCGAGAGCGTGCATGGCAGTGCTTGGCAACGGGACCTAACCGTTGACCTTGGGGTGATTCACCGCTGGGGCGCTAAGGTTCTTGTGACGGCCATGGAATCCGACGAGATGGAAGCGTTGGGTGTAGCCGATATCGGTCAAGCGGCAAAGGCAGCGGGACTGAGTTGGCTCCACGTCCCAATCAGAGATGGGGCCATTCCAGACGGACCCTTTTATGAGGCATGGCCACTTGCCGCTCCGACTCTGATTCATCACCTCAGGGCAGGCAACAAAATTGTGATTCATTGTCGCGGTGGCCTGGGACGCACAGGGATGCTTGCTTGTTTACTTCTCATCGAAATCGGCTCTGAGTCGCACGCGGCACTGACGATGGTTCGGGCAGCAAGGCCCGGCACGGTTGAGACGGTGGCTCAAGAAGGATTCGTGCTGGGGTACGAACGTACCTCCGGGCTGAACACGCGTTCTCGTAAGGCCAAGACTTGAACAAGATCGCTGCAGCGCTGACAGTTTCGATTTTCCTGCTGTATCCCTCGCTCACGTCCGCGAGTCATGGCAAAGGGTCGACCGGAAACGACGCGGCCATCCTTGCAGCCTGCCCCGTCGAGGGCGACGCCAGGAATCCTCAGGTCAAAGCCCTCAATCTGCTCAAGCGCCGCATGACGACTCCCGCGGTCGCCGACATGGACAACCAGGTAACTCTCACAGCGATGGTTGCGCCTGGTGATGACACCAGCCGCTTCGACACCAAGAAGGGAGCGACTATCGAGGGATACGTCGCCGACGTGAAGGTCGGTGGTGTCGAAACCGTAAACTGTCACACCCACGATCCCCAATACCGCGACACCCATATCGAGCTGACGCTGGATCCGTTGCATGATGCGGAGAACAAGCACGTCATCGTGGAAGTCACCCCGCAGTGGCGCGAGCAGATGTCCAAGAACGGCGATGATTGGAGCACCCCGACGCTGCGCAAGAAATTACTCGGTCGCTGGATCAAGGTCACGGGCTGGCTGCTGTTCGATGAAGAACATGCAAACGCCGCGGAAAACACGAATCCTGGCGGTAGCAAGAATTGGCGAGCGACCGTGTGGGAGATTCATCCGATCAGCGCCATCCAGGCGTTGCCTGGCAAACCCTGAGGTGAAGGTCTCCAATGTGCGGTAGATGTAGCATGAGGGACATGGCGCACAAAGTAGCCGAGGGAATCGATTGCGAGATCCCCACACTGCCGCCGCGTTTCAACATGACGCCCTCCGAGGACGGCATCATCGTGCGTCTTAACGAGGCTGGAGAGATGTTTGCCAGCGTCGCCAAATGGGGGTTCTTTCCAAGCTGGATGAAGGAGGGTCCTGAACAGGAGCCTGAAAAGGACCTTCTTGGGGATGCAAGAAAGCCCGTGAAAAAGAAATCCAACAAAGAAGGTTGGCCACTTGCAACAGCAGAAAAGGTAGACACGCTCGGTCTATTCAAGTCCGCATTCAGACGGCATCGTTGCCTGATACTGGTTGATGGTTTCTACGAGTGGCAGGGCGAGAAGCCACCGAAGCAGCCGTACTACATACATCGCCCAGACGACAGCATCTTTGCCATTGCCGGCATTTGGGAGATACGAACCAGGGAGGATGGGACCAAGGAGCTGAATTACGCCATGATTACGACGACGGCGAACGGCATGATGGAACCCATTCACAAGCGTATGCCGGTGATATTGGCAGTGGATGGCTACCGGACATGGCTGAACCCGAAGACTGACGTCGAACTGGTAAAAAAGCTATTGGTACCTTGTCCCGACGACTTCCTAGAAGCGTACAGGGTATCCAAGTATGTTAATAAGCCAGGGAATGACTCCCCGGATTGCATGCGACCTAGTTAATCTTTTTTGGCTCGTGGGTACTGGCATGCATACCGTCGACTAATCGAAAGGTCAACTTCAACGTTTCGGATCAGCGGGGTGCGAAGTCCCATCCTCGCTCGGTTAACTGCCTTATTTGTTCTGGTAGGTTCAAGTGCATCGCGTACTTCCCCCGGTGCACAATATCCGTCTTTTCCAGTCTCTTTAACGCAGTGGCAACCTGCGACTTCTTCATGTTCAGACGCAACGCAAGTTCATGCGTACTCAAGTCGATATACCAGCTCTTGGTGCGTTGAGCGATTAACAGTAGAGCCCTGAGAACGTGCTCTGAGGTTCTGCTAAGCGGCGCGCCATAGATGAATTCAGTTAGGCTTTCATGTAAATAAAGACTCTCAGATGTCTCTATAAGATGGTCGCGACTATCTGTTGATAGATTCACGGAAACGCTCCGAAAACGTGGCCAAAGTGCGAAAGGCTAGTGACCGTCCTAGGAGTCGCATCGGCCCATACGAATGGCTTCCAATCCGGATATACGATATTCGTATATATCAAATTAGTCCATAGGCTGTCGGGATGCTTAAGCGCATCCCATACGGTCATCGTGAATCGTTGCTGCTACTACTGCGCGCAACGCGGCATCAAGCCCAATTGACACAGGTCGACTTGGCAAAACGTCTCGGGCGACCTCAGAACTTCGTGTCCCTCTATGAGCGGGGCGTACGTAGACTTGATGTCCTTGAGCTGCGGGAAGTCTGCAAAGCGCTTGGGATTCCGCTATCCGCTTTTGTCCGTCGGCTGGAGCGCAATTTGCGCTAGACAGGTCCACAGTGCTTGTCGCTCACCCCACATCCGAATCGGCAAATGGGTACTTACGCGACGTGCGTTGGTAATCGTCGATAGACCGGATTGTGCGTTGTTTTAAAGCGTTCAATTCTCTTGTGACAACGGCGATCAGGTCTTGCCTCGAATGAACGCGAAGGAATCGCAGGTCCGCCGCTAGTGATGTCAGCAGACTGACGCTAGTTTCTACGGCCTGCGCGAGTTCGATAGCAGGCTGCACGTAATCGAAGACGCCCATCTCTTCCCATGCCGCGTCAAAATAGTGCATCACACTATCTTCGTCTGCGTGCCCGGTGATTACCACCACTTTGTGCACAATGGTTCTGTAATCAGACTCCGTCATCAGCGCGCGCGTCTTACCGGGCGCGTGCTCGAGGAATTCGGCGAGATGAAGTTTGATCATGTTTGTAATGAACCTGTGGCGGAACATGCTCATGCATGCACGTTGCTTCACGCCGGCTTTTGTCACGAGTCTTTGAAACTCCTTGGTAATTGATGCCGCGGACATGGGCCCGCCATTCTTGCTATTCACGAAGATATTTTCGGTTATCGACGTGCGTATTCCCTTGCGACGCAACATTCGCAGAAATTGGTCGCGGTGGAGTTCGAGGAATACCTCGAGCTTGGCGGCACAACTCATATCAATGGGAACGGACCGAATCGGGTCCTTGCTCTTGCGTCGCTTCATGGTTGGCAGGACTATTCGTCTTTGTTCTAGGTCTACCCCTCCAATTTGCAATTCGACGAGTTCTGCAGGCCTGCAGCCAGTCGCCTCAAGCAACAGCAGGATCAACTCGCGGCGTGCGCGAATAAATAGCCTGCGTATATCGGAGGTTTTTCGTCCGGCTTTGGATTTTCTGGTTTGACGTTTCGGCGCCTTATAGTTGCTTGACTCGGCGACGGCATCCCACAGTCTGTTCCGAATTTCCCTCGGCATTGGAGACTTTGGATCAGGCGCATCATCTGGTAAGCGATGTGGATAAACAAGCGCGGTTCGCTTGTGCCGGTCCGTAACTTGGTAATGGGTTTCAATCAACCGGATCTGGGCGGCCTGATTTCGCGTGCCGACTATAACGCGTTGGACCGGCAGCTCGGTTTGTAGCCACGTCAGGAAAGATATGCATTCATCGATAATTGCGTTTATGGTGCGGTTCTTTCTCTTGCGCGTGGGCGGATTGCGTTCAGTCATCTCTAGTTGCAGCAAAGTTATGAATTCTCTGAACGTGTCGTCATTTAGGGATCTAAAGGAAATGCCGTTCGTCCAGCAGTAGCGGATGAGCGGACTGAGCTTGCTCACCTTAGTCTTGAGCGTCCCGCCATCGCTTTCTCTAATCGTGCAACTACAACCGATGTCTAATAAGTACATTTCTACGAGCGAGCAAGGCGTTCCATCTGGCCAATGCACGGCAAATATAGCGGGCAATTCTTCAGATACAGGGAGGTACGCCCGGGTGATGGGGTCGTAGACTGCGTGGCTTGGCAGCGTTATTCGCCTAACCAGATTAAATAGCTTAGGAGCTCGCATTGCTGTCTCCCCCGCTATTCACGACCTGAATGCCAAGGTCCGCGCCATATGTCGCCACATGGCGCTCAAGCTGGCTAGCGACAGAAGGATCGTTGGCTGCGACGAGCCGCAAGAGTCTCAATGCATCGAAATACGCGCGGTTGAGTATCGCCCGTTGTCGGTTTGCTTTCTCTAGGAGCACGCTGTTTAGGCGCCGCGTCTTGTCTCCGGGTTTCGCTTTCTCCGCGCAAGATGAAGCCGCTTCGCTGCGATGATAGTAGTCTCGGAGGAAGCGCCTCTTTTTGTCAATCACCTCCCAGCTAACATCGGGCTCCAATCGGTGAGCTACCGCTTTCAAAGTATTAAGACTCATAGCGCGAACGCCGTCGCTCGGGTAACTCAGTTCCGCCAAGCCTCCCTGGCTTTCACACGCTATCATCAACACCTGAGGGGCCAGGCGTGGGTTCGCCGCCGCCCTGGCCAATAGGTTTGCGAGCGCTCGAACAGATGCTTCACTTCGAGCAAGCCTAATTTCGCTGGACGCCGACCTCTGCCCTTTTCTAAGCATCGGTCCGCTTCCGGCGAATCTGAAAAGCAACCGAAAACCGGTCCGTCCCCCGTTTGTGTCCAATTTCGTGTACCTGGATTTGATAGGTACCTTTGGAGAACGCCAGCTTCAACCAGTCCGTAAGCTCCGAAGATCTAATCAGATTTATCGAGGTCACATCAAAGTGCCTACACACCGCCTTGTACAGAGCACGCACGTTCTCCGCTTCAGGATGCCGACCGCAGTCAAAATCCCATAACTGCAATTCGGCATATTGGGCCTCGATTTCCGTTAGTTCTTCGCCTGGAATATTTGCTTGAATGTAAGCGTACAGATGCTTTGGATCATCGTGTTCTGCCATCCATCGCGCTGCATCCAAGGAACTGAACTTGAAGCACCAGAAGAATACGATGAGGAAACACTTCCGGAGTTCATGGATGCGAACGTACCAGCGCCTTCCGAGACGATCAACTGGAAGAGCGACAAAGTCGCAGAACCTGTCGAGTGCCCCGTTTAGTTCCTTTCCTGTTAGTACACGCCCCTTCAGCGTACCGTTTCGGCTAAAGCGCGGCACAAAGAATAGGGATGACCTGCAGTATGGGTCACGCTCATCAGATGACGAAACGAGTGCGTCTCCGAGAGCGCCCAGTAGCCCTATTGCGCGGGCGGTAACTGCTGGTATGGGGCGCTCCCCTATGCGTGGAAGATCGGAAAGACCGCCCTTTGATCGATGTTTATGCAGCCAGTGGCCGTCGCGTTTTTTGAACGTGCAGCACTTCCGTCTGAGCGAAATTAGCTCCTCAATTCGCAACGGCTTTGTAATGCCTATGAGGAACGCAATAGCACCCACTAGCACGTGTAGTGCATCGTTTAGCGACGGATGCTTGCGGAAACGTCCAAATTTCTCCGCATGTGCGCCTTGAACGAAGTGCGAAGTCCACTGTTCGATGCCCAACTGCGCGAGAGATGCCGGCACGTTCGAGCGTACCCAGCGGTCCCTGGCAATCCTCTTGCTCCTCTTGACCGTGGAATTATCTTGCTCCTCATTGAAGAGACCTTTCCTCTTGAAATGTCGCATAGCTCGAATGTAGAAGGCCACAAGCGAGTCGCCGTAATTGAGAACAAACCGCAGCGACTCCGTTGTGTATGCAAGTGCAGTCTTCAAGGGAATTAGTGGCGTATGTTTGGAATTCTCCGTTGATCGCTGGATAACTGACCGCGCTTTTTTCAGATTGATGGTGCCTGTATTGGGGTATGCATCCGGCAGGTGCCTGCCTAATCGCGCAATATGGCGCCAAACGTCTAGCAAGCCGACCGCCTGTGTACGCCCAAGCGGTTCGGTTTGCGCCTCTTTAATCGTAAGTGCGTTATGGGATGCGTACTCGGTGTCACACCTAGTGGCAGGTATGAGTAGTTTCTCATTCGCCCTTAGCAAATCAGTTTCAAACAGTCTCAGGAAAGCGGAGAACTTCTGCGAAAAGAGATCGCCGTAGTTCGCTTGAAGTTCCTCCGCGAGGCGCGCACGGTTGACATAGCGCAGCGGATTCTGATCGTGACGTTCAAGATAGCCCTCGCGAGATAGCCATCGCGCGATGACTTTTCTATCGCTGACTGGAACAGAAAACGGATTGGCCAGCACGCTCCTGTTAGGAGGGCCCGAGAGTGCTCCGGCGTAGAACAGTCGGAGGCAGCGCTGGGGATAACCCAGCGCCCACGCCTTGCCCCCATAGGTAACTGTACTGAAGAACTCTGTAACGCAATCGCTGTCTACCGCGTTGAAAAAGCGGTCTGCTGGCGCGTAATTATCGGAGTGCAGCGACAGCCATTGGACGATAGTGAAGAAATGGCGCAGCCAACCGTAAAGCGAACAATAACTATTCACTCCGTATGATGAGAGTGTTCTAACAATAAACGCGCCTCTTTGGGCGTTTATGCGCCAACTGTCGCAGATCGGGTCTGTCAGTTTGACGCCATTGGCTAGCCAAATACCCCAGCTTACAGTTCGAGTATCAACCCACTGGCCGTCGAAGTATCGACTGCTCGGTTTCCGTAGGATCCAGTTGGGTGCGGTAGGGTCACAGAGGAGCCAATTTGCTTTCCACGGGCCTTCGTATGGTGATGCGCAGCCTCTGCCATGGTCGAGTAACGCCGCCAGTTGCAGGTGCTCATCGCGACTGAAACTTTGAGGGCTAACTATCGGCATGTCCATACGCTCTCTTGGATACGAAAAGCGCGCTCCATTTCGATGCCAAGTCCAGGGAGTCCACAAGCTGGACTGCCTCGACGTGGGCGCGACGCATCTCACCATCTCTTTCTTTGGGTAGTTGGTGCGCAAGGAGTTCTGACAGGGTCAGAAATTGTCTTGGACTGCACCCAGTCAACGCGTCACGCGCATCCAACACGACCGGACTGACGCCCGCTCGAAGCGCCGCATCGCGATAGCTATAGAGCGCAACTAGTGTTTGAGTTGAGATGGACACAGCCAAAGATCCAGACTTGTTCGGGCTAGAAGCTTCTCCATTTATTTCTATTAGGCCGTCAAAGGCATTATGAAGTAATTTTGCGAACGGTGAGGAGTTGAGCTCATGACACTTCAACATGTCGACCAAAAATATGTGGAGATCGGCGAGCGACTGAAAATCGGTTGCCTCGAGGAGAAACGTCTCCTTTGCGGATGCCACTGCAAGCCAAAGGTTCTGAAATCTACGCACCTGCCTTGTATTCCATATTGCGAGCAGTTGGTCGGGTAGGTAGTGCTGCAACACTGTTTTCAGTTTGTTGCCGAGTTTCTTTGACATCGCCGACACCGAGCCGGTGCGAAACCACTCCAGTACGCCTTCAGTAGCGCGTATCTTGGAAAACGTCACGGAACCCTTTTGAAAGCCCTCTTCAACAAGCTGTGGAAAGTGTCTAAACAAGATTGGCGTCTCGGCGGTACTACCGGACCTCGCGCCGGAGAGTTGCACCCCGACCAGGTCCTCGTTTACGACGCATATACGTCCTCTATCCGCATTTACGAAGAGCAGATTTGCCAATGGCGAACGCTTTTCCGCAAGTCTTTCCCGCAGATTCTGCGTCATTCGAATAATGGTCGTCACGACGTCAAGAGATGCATCGTCCAGGATTGACGGCTTCATCGCGGCCGCGCGGGCCTTTTCAATACGAAAGAGGACGCCAAGATCCGATAGTTCAAGGTGCGGCCTGCCGTCTTTATCAACTATCAGTGCTCTCGCAAGCGAGAATGGCGTAAATTTTGCGTTGTGCATTATTAAAAGACCCATGCACATCGCAATATCAAACCTAGACAAAGAACCAAGCATCCAGTTGATCTGCTGCGTCTTAAATACGTAGCGTGAAATCGGCTTTGGAGCGGAATCTGGAAGACGTATTGAGGTCAGCTCCGGGAGGAACGAAGACGCCACTCTGGTAGATTTCGTAAACATGCCGTCGTGCTCCGCTTCTATTATCGCAAGCAGAAGCCCTAGCGAATATTTAGTCCGGCCAGTTGCGGGGTGCCTTGCCCGTGAATTCTTTGGACGTGCTTCGATAACGCGCATCTCCTGCCGAAGCGAATTGGCATCAATTAATGATCTTGCTGCGCGCCCGTATTCATAATGTGCTTTTATTTCGGCCCACCAGCCCAAAAAGCATGTTTCCAATATTGCGCGCCGACGATTCAACTCGTCGCGTACTTCATCAAGGTATTCGGCATCTGTTCGTGCCAGGGAAATGCTTACCAAAAGCTTGTCATGGGTCGTGACCTGGTTGACGGATTGCGCCGGAATGTCCCCTATGAATTGGTCCTGATAGCTTGTCGTATCGAGGTCCTCAAGTCGCTCTGGCGCCTTTGGGATCTCGATATTGGCTGGTATGACGTCGTCTACATCACGCAACCTAATGAGCATTGGCGCTACAACGCGGTTCCAACCCCTCACCCGTGCCGCGAGTTTTTGGCGTCTGTCTGGTCTTGACAGTGCAAACTCATAAAGAAAGAGAATGAGCGACTGCCATCCTTCAGAATCGCCTGGCAAATTCTTATAGCCTCTAACGCCCAGCGCATGACCTATAGTGGCGAGACCACGAAGGATGTTTACTTGGCTGACTGGATTTACGCGGTGCAAGGAGCGCACAACTGGATCGATAAGGAACCGCCAGTCATGCCCCAAGATTAAGAAATCAGATAAATTTACTCGACGGCTACGGCCGTAAAGATCTGAAACTTCTACGTGGAGAGTAGCGGAGGATTCATGAATTTTTATCACTTAGGCACCCATCCTTTGCCTCAACCGTTGTCAGATGGAATCTGTCAACAGGAAGCTTGTTTGGTGCCTAAGCCCCACGCGGGAGATTAGGTTTCACGACTCTATGCGCACAACTGAACTTACATTAGTCTAGTTGATGTTTCATATTTGTCCAGAAAATACGTTTGAGTTTGCGGGCGGGAAAATCGAAGCGGGAATTGATGAGGGCGCTTCTGACCCGGTCTTTGCTCTCGCGGACCGCCGCTTCTGGCAGGCCTACGATGTTCAGACCAGGCAGACCACTAGATTGGTGGACTTCCACTATAACCGCAGGAGCGTCAACACCTGCCTGTGCGCGGCTGAATATCCTGGCGAGCATGCCCGCGAGACCCCTGGGTGATGGGAGGCGTTAGTTCCTGCCGCCCCGTTCCTGTTCTTGGGCCGCGAGCGCGGTCTCCAGTTCCGCCAGGCGCTGGGAGAGTTCCTCCAGCTTCTCGCGGGTGCGGGATAGTACGCCGGCCTGCACGTCGAACTCCTCCCGGGTCACGAGATCGAGTTTCCCCAGGGTCGCCTGCAGCAGGGCGCGGAAATTGCGCTCCATATCCGCCTTCAGGTCCTTGAGCCCCGGTGGCACCGCATCGGCCAGCTTATGGGCCAGGTCGTCCAGCATCTTGGGATCGAGCGGCATCGGCGTCCCTCGCGGGTGCGTTATGACTTTATGTTATCAGTATATAGGCTCGTGGAAGCCCGCCGGGGGCACGGTGTTAGACTGTAGGGAAAGCCCCAAGAACGGGTGGATTTTGGCCGTTTGCCCGAGGTTTATGCCTATATGAAGATGGTTGCTGCCGTTATTAAACCCTTCAAACTGGACGATGTGCGCGAAGCGCTGTCGGACATCGGGGTGCAAGGCATCACCGTCACCGAGGTGAAAGGCTTCGGCCGCCAGAAAGGTCATACCGAGCTCTACCGCGGCGCCGAATATGTAGTGGATTTTCTGCCCAAGGTGAAGATCGAGCTCGCGATCCCGGACGACCTGCTGGACCGGGTGATCGAGGCCATCATGAACGCGGCCAAGACCGGCAAGATCGGTGACGGCAAGATATTCGTGTATCAGCTGGATCAGGCGATACGCATCCGCACCGGGGAGACCGGGGCGGACGCGCTCTAGCCTTAAAGCTAGCCAGGAGTCAGCAAGCATGAGAACTCTTGTAGCGATCATCATCGGCATGTCAGTGCTGGCGCCGGCCGCCTGGGGCGATACGCCTATATATAAGTGGGTGGATCCCCAGGGTGTGGTGCATTACAGCACCGAGCCTCACAGCGACGATGCGAAGCAACTAACCATTGTGAACACAGGCACCCTGCCCGGGGCCAGCACCGCGGCGGCCCCCGCCAGCGCGACTGCCGCTGACGCAAGCTTGGTGGTACCTACACCGGCTGATTCGCCCACATGCAGAGCGGCCCGCGACCACCTGTACCAATACCTGCATTCGGATCTGTATAAGGTGGATGACAAGGGCCAGAAGCAGAAGCTCTCTGCTGAAGATACGCAAAACGCCTTGAATGATGCTCGCAATGACGTAAACCAGGCCTGCGGGCCCGGAGGCCAGTGATGAAACCCCGTATCCCCCTGCTGATCACCGTCGCTCTCTTGCTCTGCACCATGGGCATGACCGCTTCCGCCGACCAAGTCTACAAGTGGGTGGACAAGGACGGGCATACGCATTACTCCCAGACGCCACCGTCGAGCACCGACGTGAAGGCCCAGACGGTGGACATCACCCCAGCGGCACCGGATCCCACCACCCTGCAGAATGAAGCGAACCTGGCGAAGCAGTTGCAGGACCAGGGCAAGCAAGATCAGAAGACCCAGGAACAGGCCACGAAAGACGCCGCGGCGCAGCAGCAGAAGCAGAGGATCTGCGATGACCTGCAGCAACGGCTGGCGGTATTGCAACAGAGCGGGCGGGTGACCACGGTGGATGCCCAAGGTAACAAGACATATGTCACGGACGATTCCCGCGCCCAGCAGGAACAACAGTTGCAGGATCAGATGAACAAGAGCTGCACCAGCGCCGACCACTGACCCGCGCGGCTCTCAGCGGATCGTAGCGAGGGCGTCTCTCAGGAACGGCGGCAGCACGAAAGCCGTCTCGTGGATGGCAGCGGAGTAATAATGGGTGGGGAAGGATTTCTCCTCCGCATCCCGCCGCCGGAAGCTGTTCAACCTCCCGTCTTTCTTCGCCAAGGTCGCCGACCACCAGCCGGACGGGAACGTGGGCTGGGGGAAAGTGAGCGTGCGGCTATCGGCGAAACCGGCGGCCCTCAAGGCCCGGTGGGTCTCACAGATGGTTGCTTCATATAGGAACGGCGACTCGGTCTGCTGCACCAGGAGCCCCTCCGGCCGCAGGATGCGCCGGCAGTCCCGGTAGAACTCCTCCGAGAAGCTCCCCTCCGAAGGTCCCACGGGATCGGTGCTGTCGATGATGATCACATCCAGGCTCTCGTCCCGGGCATCGGCGATGCGCTGCACCCCGTCACCGAACCAGAGCTCGGCCCGCCCATCGGCGTTGGCTTCGCAGAGCTCGGGGAAGTACAGCTCCGCCAGCCGTGTCACACGTTCGTCAAGTTCTGCCTGCACCACCGACTCCACGCCCTTGTGGCGCAAGACTTCCCGCAGGGTGCCGCAGTCGCCGCCGCCGAAGATCAGCACGCGCTTGGGCGCGGGGTGGGCGAAGAGCACGGGATGGGCCAGCATCTCGTGGTAGATGAAGCTATCGCGGTCGGTGACCATGACGCAGCCGTCTATGACCATGAGGGTACCGAAGGTCTCGGTCTCGTAGATCTCGATGGTCTGCCAGGCAGTCTGCTCGGCATGCAGACGGCGCGCACCGCCCAGGGAGAGAGCCATGCCCTCCTCCGGAGCGATCTCGCTGAACCAGTCGCCGTCGAGTCTCATGGGGTCCCCGTTCGCATATGCAGCCGATTATACCGGCTCGCTGCGGTCGGTTTTTGCCTGGCGCAAGCGGTGGGAAATCCCCGGCCCGCAAGCATCTTTTCAGCAGGGGTCTATTGCCGTACTCTTGCGCGGTTTCCCCCTACGCCCCGAGCCCAAATCCATGAGCCAGAACCCGGTCGAGGTCGCCCGCGAGCTATATAACGTGCTCGCGCTGGGGCGACGGCTATTTCGACATCAATGCCGAAGGCCACGTGGTGGTGTTCCCCACACGTCGCCGCGAAGACGGCTGCGTGGATCTGCATCGCCTCGCCACCGAGGTGAGCCAGAAGGGACTCAACCTGCCGGTGCTGTTCCGCTTCGGCGACATCCTGCGCGACCGTGTGTCGCGCGTCTATGAAGCGTTCGAACAGGCGCGCCAGTATCACGAGTACAAAGGGCAATACACACCGGTGTACCCCATCAAGGTGAACCAGCAGCACGTGGTGGTGGAAGACATCCTGAAGCATGGCGCCGATCGCGTCGGTCTCGAAGCGGGCAGCAAACCCGAGCTCATGGCCGTGCTGGCCTTCGCGCCGGCCTGGTTCCACCATCGTGTGCAACGGTTACAAGGACCGCGAGTATCTGCGTCTCGCGCTCATCGGCCAGCAGCTCGGCCACCGTGTGTACGTGGTGGTGGAGAAACTCTCCGAGCTCGACCATCTTTTGAAAGAAGCCACGGACATCGGCGTGAAACCGACCATCGGTATCCGTGTGCGCCTTGCCGAGCGTCGGCCGCGGCAAGTGGGAACACACTGGTGGCGAGAAATCCAAGTTCGGCTTGTCCACCGGCCAGATACTCGAAGCAGTCGAACGCTTGAAGCAGATGCAGCTCTTGGGTTCGCTGCAGCTGCTGCATTTCCATCTCGGCTCCCAGATCGCCAACATCCGCGATGTACAGCGCGGCATGCAGGAGGCGGGGCGTTGCTTCGCGGAACTCGCCGAGCTCGGCGTCGGTATCCGCGTCATGGACGTGGGCGGTGGTCTCGGTGTGGACTACGAAGGCACCCGTTCGCGCAGTTCCTGCTCCACCAACTATTCAGTGCAGCAATACGCCAACGCCATCGTGCGCGCACTGTGGGAGATCTGCGAGGAATACGAGTTGCCACATCCGAACATCATCACCGAGTCCGGTCGCGCCATGACCGCGCACCACGCGATGATGATCACCGAAGTGGTGGATCATGAATCCATCCCCGAGAAGACGCCGGTGCAGCCGGGACCGGACGATCCACAGATCCTCACTGACCTTTGGGAGGACTACGAGAACGCCGAAGGTCGCGCTCTCCTGGAGGTCTACCAGGACGCGTTGCATCTCAACAGCGAGGCCCAGGGCATGTACACCCACGGTGTGCTGACGCTGGAACAGCGTGCGCACGCTGAGCAGATCTACCACGCCACCTGCCGCAAGGTGCGCGACAACCTGAAACCTACGAGCCGGGCCCAGACCGAGGCCATCTATGAGATCAACGAGAAGCTCGCGGACAAGTACTTCTGCAACATGTCGGTGTTCCAGTCCATGCCGGACGTATGGGCCATCGACCAGATCTTCCCTATCATGCCTATCCACCGGCTGGAAGAGCTGCCGACCCGCCGCGCGGTGCTGCAGGATCTCACCTGCGATTCCGACGGCCGCATCGAACAGTACGTGGACGAGGAGGAGATCGAGACCACCATGGCAGTGCATCCGATCAAGAACGGCGAGCCCTACTACCTCGGCTTCTTCATGATCGGCGCCTACCAGGAGATCCTGGGGGACATGCACAACCTGTTCGGCGATACCGATTCGGTGAACGTGGAGCTGGACGCAGAGAACGGTTACCGGCTGGTGAAACCGGAGCAGGGCGACACCGTCGAGGAAGTGCTGCGTTACGTACACTTCACTCCCGAGGATCTGGTGGCCCGCTATCGCCAGAAGATAACCGCCGCCACGACTCTCGACCCCTCCAAGAGCGCCCAGTTCCTCAAGGAACTGGAAGAAGGCTTGAAGGGTTATACGTATCTCGAGAAGTGATCCCACGATGAAAACCGGATTCATCGGTCTCGGCGCTATGGGCTATGCCATGGCGCAGAACCTGCATAAGGCGGGTCTGCTCACCGCCGTCTATAACCGCAGCCCCGTCAAAGCCGAAGACCTGGCACGTGAGACCGGATGCAAAGCTGCCGGTAGCGTGGCCGAGCTCGCCACGCTCTGCGATGCGGTAGTGCTCTGCGTCACCGCGGATGATGATGTGCTATCGGTGGTGGACGTGCTGGCAATGAACCTTAAACAGGGTTCCACGGTGCTGGATTGCTCCACCGTGAGCGCTGCCACTGCGCGGGAAGCGGCGGCTCGGCTCAAGGCTAAAAGCGTGGATTTCCTGGATTGCCCCGTCTCAGGCGGCACCGAAGGCGCGAAGAACGGCACCCTCGCCATCATGTGCGGTGGTGGATCCAGCGCATTCACCCGGGCCGAACCCCTGCTGAAGGCCATGGGCAAACGCTGGGTGCTCATGGGGCCAGCGGGCGCGGGCCAAGCCACCAAGGCGGTGAACCAGATCGCCGTGGCCGGCATCGCCCAGGCCGTCACCGAAGCCCTGGCCTTCGCCGAAGCCGAGGGGCTGCCTCTCGATAAAGTCATCGAAGTAGTGGGCAGTGGCGCTGCCAGCGCCTGGTTCCTTACCCACCGCGGCCCCACCATGGTGCAGCAGCGATTCCCCTTGGGTTTCAAGGTCTCTTTGCATGACAAGGATCTCAAGATCGTGCAGCAGATGGCCGCCGCCCGGGGCGTGCAACTCCCGGTGGTGGAGATGACCCGGGTGCATTACCGGCGGCTCATGGACGATGGCCATGGTGGCGAAGACATCTCGGCGCTCTTCCGGCTCAAGCACGCCTTATTCAATAGATAAGCCGGCCTGCACTATTGCAGTCCGGGGCGGAAGCGCCGACACTTTTTCAATGAGCGCCGCCCCCATGCCCTCTCGCGAAGACTTCTTCCTGCCGGAACTCTGTTCGGGGCCGGTGGTATTGATCGTCGTGCTGATCGCAGAACTCACGGCTTTCATGCTCACCCTGGCCAAGCACCTGCCCGACGAGGGCGCCGCCCTGTGGCTGGATCTCGCCCGTATCTCCCTCTTCCTGCAATGGATCGCCCTCACCTCCACCGGTGTGCTGTGCATGGCGCGGCGTTATCTGGTGCACATGCCGTTGCGCCAGGCGGCGCTCGTGAGCTATGCCCTGCTCCTGATAGTCACTCTCCTCATGAGCGAGATCGCCTTCCAGCTCTCGGTGAACACCGGTGCAGGACGTGAACTCCTGCCCGCGAGCCACAGCGGCTTCGTGCTGCGCAACCTGGTGATCTGCGCCATCGTGAGCGCAGTGGTGTTGCGCTACTTCTACGTTATGCATCAGTGGAAGAGCAACGTGCGCCGCGAGGCGGGTGCGCGTTTCGAGATACTGCAGGCGCGCATCCGCCCGCATTTCCTCTTCAACAGCATGAACACCATCGCCGCCCTGATCCGCGGCAAACCGGAACTGGCGGAGCGGGCCATCGAGGACCTCTCGGATCTGTTCCGGGCGAGCCTCACGGACGCGAGCGAGCGGGTACCCCTCTCGGAGGAACTCTCGCTCGCGAAGCAATACGCTGAGATCGAGACCCTGCGCTTAGGTGACCGCCTGCAACTGGAATGGTATCTGGACGGCGTGCCCGTGGATGCGCGCCTGCCGCGCCTCACGCTGCAGCCGCTCATCGAGAACGCCATCTATCACGGCATCGAGCCCCGGGACCGGGGCGGTAGCGTGGAAGTACGCGGCAGCTGCGAGGCTGGGGTCGTACGCATCGAGATCCGCAATCCCCTGCCGCCGGAGAGCACGCCGGTGCGTCACGGCCGACAGATGGCCCTGGATAACGTACGCGAGCGCCTCAGGCTCACCTGGCCCGGACGCGCTAGCCTGGAGCAGGAGCGCACCGCGGACGAGTTCTGCGTACGCCTAGTCTTCCCCTACGAGGGAGGCAGCCCATGAAGATCCTGATCGTGGACGACGAGGCCCCGGCGCGGGAACGCCTGAAGAACCTGCTGCGGGAGCAGCCGGGAGCAGAGTTGGCCGGCGAAGCAGCGAACGGACGCGAGGCCCTGGAGCTCTGGGAGCGCACCCAGGCGGACGTGGTGCTGCTCGACATCCGCATGCCGGTGATGGACGGCCTGGAGACAGCCCGCCATCTGGCAGCTCAAGAACGTCCACCGGCGGTGATCTTCACCACCGCTTACAACGAGTTCGCGGTGGAAGCCTTCGATGCTCATGCCATCGCCTATCTATTGAAACCGGTGCGTGGCGAGAAACTCTCGGCCGCCCTCACGGGTGCCGGTCGGGTGAACCGGGTGCAGCTCACCCAGCTCGGTGCCGGTAACGCGCCGGCACGCCGCCACATCTGCGCCAAGCTGCGTGACAAGCTGCATGTGGTGCCGGTGGAGAGCGTACTGTGCTTCGTGGCAGACCAGAAATACGTGACCGTGCATCACACGGGCGGTGAACTACTGATAGATGAATCCCTCAAGGACCTGGAACAGGAGTTCGCCGGGCGCTTCCTGAGGGTGCACCGCAACGCGCTGGTGGCGGTGGCCCAGGTGGAACGTCTGGAGAAAGACGAGGCAGGCCACCTGCAGGTCTATATGCGCGGTCTCCCGGTGCCCCTTGAAGTGAGCCGGCGCCTAGTATCTGAAGTCCGCGAGCGCCTCCGCGCCGGTCATTGAACCGACGCCGGTTCCTGATAGCATATCCAGCCCATCTTCCGACGTGACCCCATGACCGCAGCGTTGCGCATAGCGACCCGCAAGAGCGCCCTCGCCCTGTGGCAAGCGGAACACGTGGCGGCGGGCCTCAGGTCCGTCACGCCCGACCTGGCTGTGGAACTGATACCCATGAGCACTGAGGGGGATCGCAACATGGGCATCTCCCTGGCGGCCTCCGGCGGTAAGGGGCTGTTCGTGAAGGAATTGGAGATGGCGTTGCTGGACGGGCGCGCGGATCTCGCCGTGCATTCCATGAAAGACGTGCCGGTGCTCCTGGAGCCCGAGTTCGCCATCGGCGCGGTGCTGGAACGAGGCGTACCTTATGACGCATTCCTCTCGGTGCACTATAAAGAATTCACGGCACTCCCCCAGGGGGCCAAGGTCGGAAGCTCAAGCCTTCGGCGCCAGAGCCAGCTGCTGCATCGGCGGCCCGACCTCCATATAGAGCCTCTGCGCGGCAACGTGGACACCCGCCTGCACAAATTGCAGGACGGCCAGTACGATGCCATCGTGTTGGCGGTGGCCGGCCTGAAACGCCTGGGGTTGGACTCAGCCATCACCCAGATACTGGATCCGGATCTCTGCCTGCCGGCCATCACCCAGGGGGTGATCGGCATCGAGTGCCGGGTCGAGGACGCGACGAACCGCGCACTGCTTGAGAGATTGAACCACGGGCCCACCTGGACCTGCGTGCTCGCGGAGCGCGCCCTGTCCACGGGCCTCAGCGGCAGCTGCAACCTGCCGCTGGCCGGCCATGCGACGCTGAACGGCGCTATGCTGTCCTTGCGTGGCCGCGTGGCTTCGCCGGATGGCCGACGCCTGCTCGAAGGGGACGTCAGCGGTCCGGCCACACAAGCCGAAGCTCTGGGATTGAAACTGGCACAGGATCTGCTCGCCAAGGGGGCAGGAGAGGTATTGAGGGATGTACAGAACAAGAAGTGAACATGGCCGCGCGTCCGCTTAAGGATGCCGGCATCCTCATCACCCGGCCGGTGGGCCAGGGTGAGACGCTCAAGGCACGCTTCGAGGCCAAGGGCGCCGAGGTGCTGCACTTCCCCACCATCGAGATCCTGCCGGTGGACCGCTCGCCAGAACTGGAGCGTGGTCTCGCGAACCTGGAAGACTACAGCTACGCCATCTTCATCAGCCCCAATGCGGTGGAATACGCTGCCGACTACCTCGACCTGGCGACGCTGCCTGCCTCACTGAAAGTGGCGGCCATCGGCCCCGGCACTGCCCGCGCCCTGACGGCACTCGGCCGCAAGCCCGACATGCTGCCGCGGGACGGTGCTAACAGTGAAGCGCTCCTGCGCCTGAAGTCGCTCAACCGGGTGGAAGGCAAGCGCATCCTAATCGTGCGCGGCCTAGGCGGACGGGAACTCCTGGCCGAGACCCTGGAAGAACGCGGCGCCGACGTGGAGTACGCCGAAGTCTATCGCCGCAGCGTGCCGCGTCTCGATCAGGCAGAGCTCACCCAATGGTTCCGCCAGGGCAAGGTGGACGCCATCGCCGTCACCAGCCGCGATGCGCTGCTCAACCTTGAGCGCATGCTGAGCCCGGGGCTCACACCTTACTTCAAGGCCGCGCAGCTCCTGGTGCCGAGCGCGCGCATGGTGAAACTGGCGACAGCATTGGGCGTGCGCCGCCGGCCGCTCATCGCCGGCGAAGCCACCGACAGCGCACTGGTCAACACCATGGTCTCCTGGTGGGTGAGCCATGGCCGCGAGCAGCGCAAGCACAGGAGGGAGAATGAGCGCAGCGCCGGATAAGTCCTCGGGCAAGCATCCGTCTCCCGCAAAGCCCCATACCCAGCTGCCGATGCAGGTATCCGTCGCCCTCCTGCTGGGCGCGGCCGCGCTCCTATTGGCAGCGGTGAACTGGTATAGCGCGCGCCGCGAAGACGAAACCCGTGATGCGCAACTTGCCACCCTGACCCAGAACTTCACGGGCCTCGAGCAAGCCGCTGCCCAGAAGAGCGCGCTGGACGCGGAGAGCGCGGCGGTGCAGCAATCCCTGAAGGCCGAGACCGACCGACTGGACAGCCTGGACAGTGCTCTCACGGAGATGCGCAAACATTCCGAAGAAGGCCGCGATGCCTGGATCAAGGCCGAAGCGGCCTCGCTCCTGGTGGCCGCCAACGAAGAGATCGAGATCCGCGCCGACCCCGCTCTCGCCCTCAAGGCCTTGCAGCAAGCAGACGCACGTCTGAAGCTCCTGCCGGACCCACGGCTCATCGCCGTGCGCCAGGAGATCGCCCGGGAGATCAACGCACTGCGGGCTGTGCCCCAGGCGGATATCGAAGGCATGGCGGTGGTACTCACTAGCCTCGCTGAGAGCGTCGGCCGGCTACCCTTGAGAACGCAGCGTGCCGGAGCATTACGTACCGGGTGGAGCCACCGGTCCCGCACCCGTGCAGCCGAACCCAAGTTTCTGGCAGCGGTTCCACGCCGCGACCATGCGCCTCTTGGACGATATGTTCACTCTGCGGCGCCGCAGCCAGCCCCTGGAGCCCCTGCTCACGCCCCGGGAAGAACTGATGCTGCGCCTCAACCTGGAACTGAAACTGGACACCGCCCGCGCTGCCTTGCTGGACCATGAAGGGTCGGCCTTCCACGATAGCGTGGTGAGTGCCCACGACTGGCTGGATGCTTACTTCGATGGTGACAACAAGGCGGTGAGCGCAGCCTTGCTGCAACTCGCCGGCATGGCGGGCCAGCCGGTCTCACCCAAGCTCCCTGATCTCTCCGCCTCCCTGACCCTGCTGCGGCAGCTGGAGACGCCGCGGAACGCTGCTCCATGAAGTTCGCGTTCTATCTCCTGCTCACCCTGCTGGCCGCGGTGGTGGCGGCGGGAGTGCTGCACGTCAACAACGGCTACGCGCTGCTCGCCTACGGCGACTTGAGCGTGGAGATGTCCCTCGGCACCCTCATGGTGCTGGTGTTCGCCACTTTCTTCGGTCTCTACATCCTCACCACCCTGCTGGTGAAACTCTGGACCTTCCCGCGCCGCCTGCGGGAAGCCCTGATACGCAAACGCGAACTGCGTGCGCGGCGCGCCACCAACAGCGGTCTCATCGACTTCGCGGAAGGCCGCTGGAGCGAGAGCGAGAAGAACCTGATGCGGCATGCCACCGAGAGTGAGATGCCACTCGTCACCTACATCGCCGCAGCCCGCGCGGCGCAATTGCAGGGCGCCCATGAGCGGCGTGACCGCTATCTGCACATGGCCTTCGAGCGGGTACCCAAAGCCCATGTGGCCGTGCTGCTCACCCAAGCGGAACTGCAGATCGCCCACCGTCAGTACGAACAGGCCTTGGCCACCCTGCATCATCTGCAGGAGCTGAACCCGGACCACGCTTTCGGCCTGAAGCTCCTGGCCATCACCTATCGCAAGCTCACCGATTGGGAGCGGCTGCGTGCGCTGCTGCCGCAGCTACGGGAACACGAGGCTCTCTCACGCCGGGAGATCGACCGGCTGGAAGCGCGCGCCACGGCCACACTGCTGGATCGCGTCGAAGCGAAGAACGGTGCCGTGTTAGCGGACGGTCTCTGGGAAGGCCTGCCTCGCCGCCTGCGTGGCGAAGCTGACCTGGTGCGCGCCTATGGCAAGGCCCTGATCCGCGCCGGTAAGACAGTGGAGGCGGAAGCCGTGCTGCGGGATGCCTTGCATGCCCAGTGGGACGAGGAACTGGTGGCGCTCTACGGACTCGCCATCGGCAACGATCCCAAGCGCCAGCTGGCGCGGGTGGAAGACTGGTTGTCGGAACACAGCGAGAGCGCCGGCTTACTGCTCACCGCCGGGCGCCTGTGCATGGTGGCCAAGCTCTGGGGTAAGGCCCGCAGCTATCTCGAATCCAGCATCGTCCTGGGCGGCCGCCCCGAAGCCTATGAGGAACTGGGCAAGCTCCTGCGCCGTCTGGAGGAACCAGAGGATGCGCTGCGCGCCTACAGCGATGGTCTGGCCGTGTCCCTGGGCCACAAAGTGAAGGCCTACAAGCCCGCCAAGCCTAAACCGCGCCGCACCCGCGGCTGAACCGCCGCATCGGGACCACCTCCGGCTGCGACTATAATGTGGTGGTCTCGAGGACCGCTGCATGCAGCGGGCGCTCCTCTTCTCAATGAACTGACGCCACGGGGAAGCTTTTGAAATTTAGATTCGCCAAGATGCACGGCCTCGGTAACGACTTCGTGGTGCTGGACGCCCTGGATGCTTCCGTCCGCTTAAGTGAGCCCCGGGTGCGGGAGTTAGCCGACCGACGCACGGGCATCGGCTTCGATCAGCTGCTGCTCCTCGAGCCCCCCAAGGGCGGACAGTTCCACGCCAACTACCGCATCTTCAACGCCGACGGCGGCGAAGTGGAGCAGTGCGGCAATGGCGTACGCTGCGTGGCGCGTTATCTCGCGAACCGCGGCGTGGTGAAGAACGGCGAAGTGCGCCTCGGCACCATCGCCGGCCCCGTACAGGCGGAACTCGCCGAGAGCGGCATGGTGCGCGCCAACATGGGCGTGCCGCGGCTCGAACCCGCTGAGATCCCCTTCACGGCCTCGGCCCGGGCCATGGTGTATGAACTGGACGTGGACGGCCGTAGCGTGGAGATCGGTGCTGTCTCCATGGGTAATCCCCATGCCATCCTGGATGTGCCGGACGTGGACAGCGCACCCGTGAAGGAATTAGGTCCCCGCATCGAACACCATCCGCGTTTCCCCAAGCGGGCCAACGTGGGCTTCGCCTCCTGGCAGGACCGCAAGAGCATGCGTCTCAGGGTGTGGGAGCGCGGCACCGGCGAGACCCTGGCCTGCGGCACCGGCGCCTGCGCCGCCGTGGTCTGGGGCCGTCTGCTGGGCTGGCTGGACGAGAGCGTGACCGTGTCGCTACGCGGTGGTCAGCTGGTGGTAAGCTGGCGCGGTGAGGGAGAACCTGTGTGGATGACCGGCCCTGCGGTCACTGTCTATGAAGGTCAGGTCGAACTATGAGCATCGAGCACAAGGCAGGCTTGAAAGGCGAACACACGCTGCCAGACGACAGCGTGGTGGAGTATCTCCTCAGCCATCCCGAATTCTTCGAATCCCACGCCGAGCTCCTCGGCAAACTCAAGATCCCTCACCCCACCGGCAGCGCCGTGTCGCTCATCGAACGCCAGGTGGAAGTGTTGCGCCAACAACACCGCCAGCTGGAGCGCAAGCTCGTCGATCTCATCGAAGTGGCCCGCGCCAACGACACCCTCATCGAACGCATCCATCGCCTGGCGCTCGCACTCCTGGAAGGCCCCGGTCTGCCGGAGCGGCTGTATGCCCTGCAGGAAGAACTGCGGGAGCGCTTCGGCGCCGATGAAGTGAGCGTGTTCCTGTTGCACGCAGGAAAACAGGATGCGGACGCGGGCCCGGCCCGCTGGCTCACCCTGGAAGATCCGGGCCTGGATCAGTTCCGGGAGCTGCTCAAATCCGGCAAGCCCCACGTAGGTCGCTTGCGCCCGCCGCAACTGGAGTTCCTGTTCGGCGACCAGTCGGAGCGCATCGCCTCCGCAGCGCTGGTGCCGCTGGGCGACAAGGGCAGCTTGGGGCTGCTCGCCGTGGGCAGCCATGACCTGGAACGCTTCAGCCCGACTCTCGGCACCGCCTTCCTCACCCGCATCAGCGAACTCGTGAGTGCCGCTCTGCACCCACTCATGCCGAAATGACCGATCCGCTTCGGCTTCAAGATTGGATCACCCGCTTCATCGCCCATCTCGTCCAGCGCAACCTTTCGCCCCACACCCGCAGCAACTACGCCCGGGACCTCGAGAACACTCCGTGAGTTCTCTGCCAAGCAGGGCCTAACCGACTGGGCTGCACTCGATGTACATCACATACGCGCCTTCGTGTCGGCACGACATCGCCAAGGGTTAGCCCCCAAGAGCATCCAACGGCTGCTGGCCTCCATCCGCTCCTTCTATCTCTATCTGCAGGGCGAAGGCATCGCCCGCAAGAACCCCGCAGAAGGTGTGCGCGCACCCAAAGTGCCGAAGCGGCTGCCGGATACCCTGGATGCGGACCAGATGGCGCGCCTGCTGCAGATAGAGGGTGAAGGGCCCGAGATCCTGCGAGACCGGGCAATCATGGAACTCCTGTATTCCTCGGGTCTACGTCTCGCGGAACTGATATCCATCGGTCTCACGGACATCAGCCTGCAGGAAGGGCTGGTGACCGTCACCGGCAAGGGCAGCAAGACCCGTATCGTGCCCGTGGGTCAGGAAGCCCTGAAGGCCGTGGCCGCCTGGCTCAAGGTCCGGGGTGAGTTGGCCAAACCTGGCGATAGCACGTTGTTCGTGGGTCCCCGCGGTGGACCTCTTTCACCCCGCACCGTGCAATCCCGCCTCAAACGTTGGGGTCGGGCTCAGGGGGTACAGCAGGGTGTCTATCCCCATCTCTTCCGTCACTCTTTCGCGAGCCATGTGCTGGAATCCAGTGGTGATCTCCGAGCAGTCCAGGAATTACTGGGTCACGCCAACATCAGCACCACCCAGATCTACACCCATCTGGACTTCCAACATCTGGCCAAGACTTACGATGCGGCCCATCCGAGAGCCAAGAAAAAGAAAAGCGCCGGCTGATAAAATCGGTTCATGAGCCCCACACCCCGTCCCACTGAGATCCGTCTGCGTAAGTCCGCGGGCGTCCTTGCCGTCACCTTCGACAGCGGCGAGCGCTTCGAGCTGCCCTTCGAATACCTGCGGGTGTTCTCTCCCTCCGCGGAAGTGCGCGGCCATGGCACCGAGATACTGCAGGTGGGCAAAGAACAGGTTAAAGTCGTGGGCGTGGAGCCGGTGGGCAACTATGCTGTGCGGCTCAAGTTCGACGATGGCCACGACACCGGCCTCTATTCCTGGCCGGTGTTGTTCGAGTTAGGGAGAGACCAGACCGTCAACTGGCAGCGGTATCTGAAGCGACTGGAAGATGCGGGAGTCCAGCGCAAAGCCTGATGCTACAAGCTATCGGCCCGCTGGAGTATCCAGGAGACCGCGACACCGAAGGACAAGCTGTCGGTACGCGTCACTAACGGGCTCGACTGGAATGCCGCCCCTTGTAAGCTGCTGTGGGCGATGAACGCGCCGTAGACCATATCTGCGTGATGCCAACTGATACCAAGCTCCAGACTGTCGCCCGCGTAGCCGCCGGGGGCTGAGTAAGCTGGACGTGTGGCCGTGGCGAACTCTGGTACCACGCTGTAGTAGTAATCGGCGTAGCTGCGGTCCACGAAATCCGCTGACAGCGCGCTATCGAGATACACGCTGTCGCCGTCCTGCAGATGGAGTGTCTTGTGCCATTCGGCCCGCGGGCCGGTGACCCAGCCGCGATGGTGCAGAGTGAAGCCTCGGGCGCTGATGGCCACCCGTAGCGGTAGCACCAGATCGAAACGGGTCTCATCCTCCGCATCGCGCCAGGCGTGGTAGCGCAGCGATGGCCCCACCTCACCCAGCCAATCCAGATCCGGCATACCACGACGCTCCTGGGTGCCGGAGGAATCCACCGACACCTGGCCGCCGAAATCCATGTCCAGGGAGAAGCGATCGTCCTTAAGCAATTTGCCGCGGATGTGGTCACGGTTCACATCCAGGTACTGGTTGCGCAACACCACGTAAGGGAAGGGCAGCACCAGGGTGCGCATCTCTTCCGAGCCGGGATAATCCGGAAAATGCACGGCGCCGACGCCGATACCGAACTCATAGTGGGGCGTGACTGGCGGCGGTGGCGTGATGTCATCGGCCCGGGCCGCGATCTGCGTGAACAGACCGAGCAGCAAGGCTGGCCAGATACGGCCGCCAGCCACTTTCACAGCTGGATGCAATCGAAGGGCACGGTGGGCACCACATCCGCTTCGTAGTCCATGTCCTCCCGGGCAAAACCGAACAAGCGTAAGAAGTCCTGTTTGTAGCCCGCGTAATCCGTGAGCTCCCAGAAATTCTCGCCAGTCACCTTAGGCCACAGATCCTTGCAGGCCTGCTGCACCTCAGCACTCAGTTCCCGGTCGTCGAGACGCAAGCGGCCGTGATCATCCGCAGTTGGGTTACGCCCGTCCTGTCTATATAAGGTCTCGCGGAACAAGCGATCCATCTGCTGGATGGCCCCTTCGTGCAAGCCGGCTTTCTTCATGATGCGGAACACCACGGAGACATACAGAGGGATCACCGGGATGGCAGCGCTCGCCTGGGTGACGATGGATTTCATCACCGCCACCCGTGCGTCCACACCGCGCGCGCGCAGGGCCTCGGCGGTATCTTCGAGATGCTGCTTGGCTCGGCCGATGGTGCCATGCCAGTAGATGGGCCAGGTGACTTCCGGTCCGATGTAGCTCAAGGCGATGGTCTTCGCGCCCGGCGCGAGACAACCCGCTTCCGCTAGTGCGTCCACCCACAGGGCCCAATCCTCGCCGCCCATGACCTGCACGGTACCGTTGATCTCTTCCTCAGTGGCGGGCTCCACGCTCACTTCCGTGAGCACGTCCTTGTCCGTATCGATGGTCTTGCCGCTGTACACCTCACCGATGGGCTTCAGAGCGGTGTGGGCCACCTGGTCGCTTCCCGGCAGACGCCGGGCAGGAGACGCCAAAGAATAGACCACGAGATCCACCGGCCCACCGAGGTCCTGCTTCACGCATTCGATGGCACGGGACCGCGCTGCATCGGAGAAAGCATCGCCGTTGATGGAGAAGGCCTTGAGGCCGGCTTCTTTGGCGAGGGCATGGAAGGCAGCGGAGTTGTACCAACCGGCGGTGCCGGACTTCGTATCCTTGGCTGGCTTCTCATAGAAGAAACCCAGGGTGGCAGCGCCGAAACCGAAAGCAGCTGTGATGCGGGCGGCGAGGCCGTAGCCCGTGGAGGCGCCGATCACCAGTACTCTTCTCGGGCCAGAGGCCCGGTCCATCGAGGTTCCATCCTTGCGCCCACCACCAGCCTGGATGAGCGCCACCTGATCGCGTACGTTCAGCCCACAACCAATGGGATGCGCCGTGGTGCAGATGAAGCCCCAGATCCTGGGTTTGATGATCATGCAGACACCCCTGTCGTGCGGCAGAGCCCCGGACTCATGATTCTAGCGTAAGGCCCCGGCATGCCGCCGTGGGAATTGGCTTACAATCGCTTGGCATGGCACGACTGGCTTCGACTCGTCCATGCGCTACGGGGCCCTCTCACCATGACTGAACCGGAAAATCACCCGCGCTGGGCTGAGCAGGCGGCGCAGAGGTTGGGCGTGCACTGGCTGCTCAAGGCACTCTGCACCACCGGCGCCATCACGGCGTTCATGGTGGGTTATTTCACACTGCTCCGGCATCCGCTCTTCCCTGTCACCCTCATCCCTGTGACGGCCTTCGACAGATGGGTCGCTTTCGAACCCTGGAGCCTCCTGCCCTACGCGAGCCTGTGGTTCTACATCTCCCTGGTGCCCGCGCTGCTCCTCAGGCGAGAACTGCCGCTCTATCTCAGTTCGGTCACGCTGCTGGCCATCCTGGGTTTCAGCATCTTCTTCTTCTGGCCAACGGCGGTGCCGGCACCGGACATCGATTGGCACCGATATCCTTCCGTCGCATTCCTGAAGACCGTGGATGCTTCCGGCAACGCTTGCCCCTCCCTGCATGTGGCCTACGCCCTGTTGACCGCCTTATGGCTGCATCACCTGTTGCGGAGGATGGGCGCGCCTCTGGCGACGCTGGCGGTGAACTGGATCTGGTGCGCTGCCATCACCTATTCCACCCTCGCCATCAAACAGCACCTGGCCCTGGATGCGTTGGCCGGGGCCTTGCTGGGCCTCGCGGTGACCGGCCCACTCCTGGGCTTGGATCGCAGTGCGGGCAAGTAGAGTCGGGCTGCTCCCATGTCGGGCGAAATCTATACAATGGCCTATCCCAGCGATTTCCAGCCTTGGAACACCGCAGGGGCGGGGTAGCAGCCATATAAGTACGAACGACACATGCTCCAAGCATCGGATTGCACAGGGAATTTCGGGATAGCCCGATGGAAGGCATGGGCCCCAGGGGTGCATGACGACGCGGGTTGGCATCTGTGGCTCACAGGCGCTGATGTGGCTGAGGGTGATTTTCAACCAGATGTAAACTTCCTGCCTCCCATGCTGCGCCGCCGGCTGGACCGGCACGGCCGCATGGCCCTGCACACCGCCTGGAGCTGCGCCGAAGGCTTGGACTCGGTCCAGTTCGTCTTCGCGTCCCGACACGGGGACCTCACCCGCACCCTCGAGCTGCTTACCGCCCTGGGCAATAAGGATATGCTGTCCCCGACTTCGTTCAGCCTGTCCGTGCACAACAGCACGGCGGGCCTTTTCTCCATCGCGCGTGGTGACCGCGCTGCTGCCACTGCCATGGCCGCCGGCGCGGATACCTTGGGGCTCTGCATGCTCGAGGGGGCGAACATGATCGCGGACGGGGCCAACCACGTGCTGGTCTGCTACGCAGACGACGAGCCGCCGCAGCCCTACCGCGCCTATCTCCCAGCGAGCGACGCACGCCTTCCCTTCTCCATCTCATTGTTGCTGACCCAGCCCACGGCTTCGGGCATCAACTGCCGGCTCGCGCGACACACAGGCGATGCCCTGGAGGCGCCGGAGACGGCACTGATACGCTTCCTCATGGAAGGCAGTGACGATTCGGTCATCGGCGTGAACCAACCCTGGCGCCTAGTGAGGGACACCCATGCTCACTAAGCTCAGCATGCTGTGGCGGGCTCTCGGCACCGGCCTCTGCTTCGCGGTGTACGGCACCTTGAGCCTGCTCTGCAGCCTCACGATCCTGCCTGTCCTCGTGCTCTGGCCCGGCGACGCCGCGGACCGGGAGCGCCGTATCCGCATCTTCGTGAGCTGGTCGTTCCGGTTGCTCTTGGGCGGCATCGCCATGCTCGGCCTCGGCCGTGTGCAGGTGGAAGGCCGCGAATGGCTGGAACAGTCTGAAGGCGCGCTCGTCATCGCCACCCATCCCATGTACCTCGACGTGGTGGCGCTGCTCATGCTGATGCCTTTCGCCGATTGCGTGGTGAAGAGCGCCATGCTCGCAAACCCTTATTACCGCCGCTTCGTGAAGGCCGCCGGCTACATCAGCAACGGCGACTCCTCAGCACTCATAGATTCCTGCGTCGATTCGTTGAAACTCGGTCGCACGCTGGTGCTCTTCCCGGAAGGCACCCGCTCGGTGCCCGGCGAACCCATGCGCTTCCGGCGTGGCGCAGCCCACGTGGCAGTGCGCGGCGCCTGCAAGATACTGCCGGTGCTGATCCACTGCTCGCCCCCTGCGCTGCTCAAGAACCACCGTTGGTATCAGGTACCGGAACGACCCTGGCGGCTATTGGTGAAGTTCTATCCACCGCAGGACCTCACCGCCTTCGGCGTCACCGATGACATGCCCCACGGCATCTCCGCACGCCGACTGACCCGTAATCTGGAAGATTTTTTCACACAACAGCTCGCAAGCCATGAACACACTGATCGAAGAACTGAAGCAGCTCATCATAGCCTCGCTTGATCTCGAGGACATCAGTCCCGCAGACATCGACGCGAGCAAGCCGTTGTTCGGCGATGGCCTCGGTCTCGACTCGATAGACGCGCTCGAGTTGGGTGTCGCCATCCAGAAGAAGTATCAGGTGAAGCTCGACGCCAACTCGGCGGAGACGCGCCAGCATTTCTACTCCGTGGAAAACCTGGCGAAGTTCATCCAGTCGCAACGGCAGGCTTAAGGGGCATAAGGAAATGCAGCCGCTGCGCCGGATGGCGCGTGATGCCATCAAGCTCCTGGTGGCGGGCACGCTGTTCACCTATCCCATCGCCATGTACATCGCCGATGGCTATCTGACGCCGACCCAGCTCCTGGCTGGGCTGCTGTTCCTCATGGCAGCGCGGGTGATGCTCGCCGCCTGGATCAAGCCGCAGCACCACGCGCGTGACGTGCTGATCGCCGGCCTCATGGCGCTGGCGGCGATCCTGGTGCTGCTCTTCATGCCCGACGTCAGGCTCGCTTGGCTGCGCCTATACCCGGCGCTCTTCGGCCTGGCGATACTGGCAATGTTCTTCGGTTCCTTGTTCACCAGCATGCCGATCGTGGAGCGCTTCGCGCGCATCATGCATTCCGACTTGCCTCCCCAAGCCATCATCCATTGCCGGCGTGTGACCAAAGCATGGTGCCTGCTGATCTTGCTCAACGTGCTGGTCTCCCTCTACACGGCCTTCGAGACTTCATATCGGGTCTGGTCGCTGTACAACGGCTGCATCGTGTACTTCGTGTTCGGGGCCATGCTGCTGGGTGAATACCTGCTGCGTCTGCATCTGCGCCGCAGATGGGCGAAAGCATGAACCTGCGCGCGCTGGACCTCACGGCGGACGACCGTCCCCTGGTCCTGGGCGAACGCGGCATGCTGGATCGCGCGGCGTTCTGGCGACGGGTGCAGGGGCTAAGCACCGCCATCGCGAATCATCCTGCACGCCGCTGGGCTCTCGTCTGCGAAGACAGCGGCTGGTTCGCCGCGGGTTTCATGGCTCTGGCCAGCAACGGCCGTACTCTGGTGCTGCCCCAGGCGCCCCAGGCCGGCAGTCTCGGCGCTTCGGGGGCAGCCATAGACGCCGTGCTGACGGACAGGCCGGAGAACTTCGCGGGTTTCGCGGTGCTGGCTGCGGCTGAGTCCACAGCAGCCACATCCGTGGCGCCGCGCTTGCCGGCCGATACCATACAAGTCGAGTTCTATACCTCGGGGTCCACGGGTGCCGCCAAGTGCGTGCCCAAGGCCTTCGCCCAACTGCGCCTGGAGGTGGAAGCCCTGGAGCGGCAATGGGGCAAGCTGCTGGGCGATGCAACTATGGCCGGCACCGTGCCCCACTACCATCTCTATGGCGTGCTGTTCCGTATCCTCTGGCCCCTCCTGTCCGGCCGCAGTTTCCTCAGCAGTATGTGCATGCAGCCTGCAGCCCTGCGCGAAGCCATCGCCCACGGCGATTGCGTCATCGTCAGCAGTCCTGCGTTCTTGAGCCGCATCGCCGACTACAGTGATCTGCCGCCGCCGGACCGGGTGCGAGCAGTGTTCAGTTCCGGCGCACCCTTGCCTGATGAGGCGGCCAGACGACTCATGGACGCATGGGGCCATGCGGCCATCGAGGTCTACGGCAGCACCGAGACCGGTGGCGTGGCATGGCGCGCCTGGTTAGGACCGCAAGACCGTTCGCTCTGGCGCCCCATCGAAGGCGTGGCGACGCAGCTGCGGGAAGAGGCGGCCGGCGAAAGATTGTGGGTGAAGTCCGGCTGCACCTGGCAGGGCGACTGGGCGCCTACCGGCGATCTCGCCCGCGACCGGAGTGACGGATGCTTCGAACTCCTGGGCCGCGCTGACGATGTGGTGAAGTTCGAGGACAAGCGCGTCTCTTTGAGCGAGATGCGCGCTCGCCTGTTGGAGCATCCCTGGGTGGCGGATGCGCGTCTCGTTCTACTGCCCGGGCGGCGTAAGCTCATCGGCGCAGTGGTGATACTTCAAGGCGAAGGCCGCGCCATCCTCGCCGCTGACCGCAAGAGCGCGGTGAACGGGACATTACGGGACTGGATGCGCAGGCACTATGAAGCGCTGTTGATACCACGCAAGTGGCGCTATCTGGATGCAATGCCCAACGACGCGATGGGCAAGACCGGGCTCGCGCGCCTGCAAGCCCTGTTCGAGACGATAGCATGAACGGTCTGCCTGCCATCCTGCGGCAACGTCGCGATGAGACCAAGAGCGAACTCGATCTGCGGGTCGACACCGACAATCCCTGGTTCGAGGGCCATTTCCCGCAGTTCGCGATCCTGCCCGGCGTGGTGCAGATCGGTTGGGCGGAACATTTCGCCCGTGACATCTACAGTATCGATACCGGTGTATGCATCCTGGAGCAAGTGAAGTTCAAGCGCCCCATATTGCCGGGTGCAGAGCTGACCCTGGTGCTGACGCCGAACCTCACGGCGCACAAGGTGCGCTATGAGTACCGCGACGCGGACACGAGCTATTCAGGTGGCATCCTGAACTTCGGGACCGCGCCATGAGCTTCAAGCCCTGCGCCCTGATCCCAGTGTACAACCACCACGGCAGCTTGCAACGTATCGCCTCGGCGCTGTGTAAAGACGGTCTGCCGGTGATCCTGGTGGACGATGGCAGTGACGCTGCGACCAAAGCGGTGTTGACGGAAGTCGCAGCCAGCGACAGCGGGATCGAGTGCCTCACGCTCCGAGAGAACGGCGGCAAGGGCGCCGCGGTGCTGGCGGGCCTCACCCGCGCCGGTGAACGTGGCTTCAGCCACGCCCTGCAGATAGACGCCGACGGTCAGCATGATCTCGCCGACGTGCCGGCCATGTTGGCTCTCGCAGAGACACATCCCGATCATCTCGTCTCGGGCGTGCCGCTCTATGACGACACGGTGCCGGCCGCGCGCTTCTATGGACGCTACCTCACCCACGGGCTCATCTGGCTGGACACCTTGTCGCTGCGCCTCAAAGACAGCATGTGCGGGTTCCGCGTCTATCCCGTGGCCCAGAGCCTCGCCCTGGCGCAGCGCGTGCATATCGGGCGGCGCATGGATTTCGACACGGATATCATGACGCGTCTCTACTGGGCAGGCACCGAGAGCCTGTTCCTGCCCACCAAGGTGCGCTATCCGGAAGACGGCATCTCCCATTTCCGCATGTTCGCCGACAACGGTCGCATGGCCTGGCTGCATCTGCGGCTCTTCTTCGGCATGCTGCTGCGCATCCCGAGACTCCTCTACCGCAACCTGACGCGCAAGCACCGGCAGCACTGGGCCCACATCGGTGAACGGGGCAGTCTCTTGGGACTGCGTTTCATCGGCTTCTGCGATCGTATGCTCGGCCGTGGCGTAGGTCATGCCATCCTCTATCCGGTCACTGCGTATTTCTTCCTCACCCATCCGCGCGCGCGGCATGCCTCCCGGGAGTTCCTGGCGGCTGCGGGCCTACGCCCGACCCTCGCCTTGAGCTTCAGTCACTTCATGCAGTTCTCCCTCTCCATCCTGGACAAGGTGGCGGCCTGGTACGAACCGGGGCGCATCCCAGTGGAGTTCCCGGACCGGGAGCTGCTGGTGAAAGCCGTAGCCGGCGGCCAGGGCGTGCTGCTCTTGAGTGCCCATCTCGGCAACCTGGAACTGGCCCGGGCGCTGTCCACCCTGATACCGGGCCTCAAGGTCAACGCACTGGTCTATACGAGCAATGCCCGGAAGATCAACGCCATGCTGGAAGAGACCAGCGATGCCTACGCGGTGCGGCTCATCTATGTGCAGGACATCGGCCCCGACACCTCGCTCATGCTGCGCGAGAAGATCACCGCTGGTGAAGTGGTGGTGATCGTGGGCGATCGCACCCCGGTGACCGAACACAGCCTGGTGGTGCAGGCGGAGTTCCTGGGTCGGCCGGCAGCCTTCGCCATCGGCCCCTACGTGCTGGCCAAAGTGCTGGAATGCCCGGTCTACCTGTTCTTCTGTACCCGCGAGGGAGCCGGCTATACCATGCACCTGGAAGCCTTCGCCGAGCGCATCGAGCTCCCGCGCCAGACGCGCATCCCGGCCGCCACGGCCTGGGCCGAGCGCTACGCAGCCCGGCTGGCGGCTTACGCCACTCGTTTTCCGTTACAGTGGTACAACTTCTACGATTTCTGGGCCGGCAGCGCGTCGCCGCAGCTGCCTCAAGATAAACGAGACTAGCAGGATCCCATGCGCAACCTGGCCCCTGAATCCACTGCCCAGACCGTCATCGTCGGCGGCCGGCAACTCAGTATCGAAGACGTGTGCGCGGCATCCCGCGGCGCGGCGCTCGCCCTGCAGGGTGACGCTGCCTACCGGGAGCGCATCGAGCGCGGAGCCAAGATCCTCGCCGACGCCATCGCCTCGGGCCGCATCGTGTACGGCGTGAACACCGGCTACGGCGACTCCTGCACTGTCACCATACCCGACGAGGTGGTGGCCCAGTTACCAGCGCATCTCGTGCGCTACCACGGCTGTGGCCTCGGCGATTACTTCGACGAGCAGGCGGGCCTCGCCATCCTGGTGACGCGGCTCAACTCCCTCGCCGCCGGTTTCTCCGGCGTGCGTTACGAGCTGCTGCAGCAGATCGCAGGCCTCATCCGCCACCGCATCGTCCCGCTCATCCCCGAGGAAGGCTCTGTGGGCGCCTCCGGCGACCTGACGCCGCTCTCCTACGTGGCGGCGGCGCTGGTCGGCGACCGGGAGGTGATGCACCAGGGCCGACGCGTGCCCGCCGCCGAGGCGCTCAGCGCCCACGACATGGCGCCCATCACCCTCATGCCCAAGGAGGGCTTGGCGCTCATGAACGGCACCTCCGTCATGACCGCCTTGAGCTGCCTCGCCTGGGAGCGGGCCGAATACCTCTCGCGCCTCGCCACACGCATCACCGCCATGGCGAGCATCGCACTCGGCAGCAACGCCAAGCACTTCGCGCCAGGGCTCTTCGCCGTGAAACCCCACGCCGGACAGCAGCGAGTGGCCGCGCGCATCTTCGTCGACATGGGTGCCTCGGAGCACGACAGCCAGGTCCGCATCCAGGATCGTTACTCCATCCGCTGCTCGCCGCACGTGATCGGCGTGCTGGAGGACGCGCTACCCTGGATGCGCCGCGACTTGGAGAACGAGCTCAACAGCGCCAACGACAACCCCATCATCGACCCGGACAGTGGCGCCATCTACCACGGCGGTCATTTCTATGGCGGTCACGTGGCCTTCGTGGCCGATAGCCTGAAGAACGCGGTGGCCAATGTGGCTGACCTCTTGGACCGGCAGCTCGCGCTGCTCGTGGATACGCGCTTCAACAACGGCCTGCCCAGCAACCTCTCAGGTGCCCAGGGCGAACGCGCCGCCTTGAACCACGGCTTCAAAGCGGTGCAGATCGCCGTATCCGCCTGGACCGCCGAGGCCTTGAAGCTCACCATGCCGGCCAGCGTGTTCTCGCGCTCCACCGAATGCCACAACCAGGATAAGGTGAGCATGGGCACCATCTCGGCGCGCGACGCCATACGCGTGCTCGAGCTCACGGAGCAGGTGGCTGCCGCCTGCCTGGCCGCGACCGCCCAGGCCCTCGAGATCCGCCACCGCCACGGCAACCGTCCGCCCGCTCGCATGGAAGCGGCGATCCACGCCATGCGCGAGGACGTCATGAGCCTCTGCCCCTTCGTGGAAGAGGATCGCCCGCTGGAGCATGATCTGCGCGCGCTCTGTGCCGCGATCGCCACGCGCCGCTGGACCCTCTACGGAAACGAGCGGTGAGTCAGACGCTCTGTGCCGAAGTGGAACTGGAGATCCCGTTCCAGGACGTGGATCCCATGCAGGTGGCCTGGCACGGCAACTACTTCCGTTACTTCGAAGCGGCGCGCTCCATGATGCTGCGCAGCGTGGACTTCGACTATGAAGAGATGCGCGCCACCGGCTACCTCTGGCCCATCATCCGCACCCAGGTGAGCTTCGTGCAGGCGGCACGTTACCGCCAGCGCATCCTGGTGCGGGCGACACTGGCCGAATGGGAGAACCGCCTGAAGATCGATTATCTGATCCGCGACGCCGTGAGCGGCGCGCGCCTCACCAAGGGTTACACCATCCAGTGTGCAGTGCATGCCGCCACCGGTGAACTCCAACTCGTGAGCCCGCCGGAACTCCTGGAACACCTGCGAGACTACATATGAAGCCTGCCCTCCTGCTCGGCGGCCTTTTGTTCAGCGCTCTCGGCACGGTGCAGGCGGCAGACTCCCCCGCCCCCGCGCTCACGGGCTTCGATTCCAAGTTCGTGCAGACCCGTACTCTGCCGGGTTTCAGCTCGCCCCTGGTGAGCCACGGTGTGATGCGTTTCGATAAGCAGCACGGTTTCTACTGGGAGATCACTGATCCCTACCACTACGTGTTCGAGATGAACGGCGCTGCGGCCAAAGAGACTCTGCCGGATGGCAGCGTGCGTGAGCTCAAGCCCGAACAGACCCCCTGGCTCGCCGCCGTGCAGCACATCATCGTCAATGCCCTGTCCGGTGACCGTTCGGACCTGGAACGCTATTTCACGGTCACAGTGACGCCCCTCGCCAAGGGCGAGCGGGTCGGGCTCACGCCCAAGCCCGGTGCCATGGTCGATGCCATCGTCAGCATCGATGTGACGGAGTCGGCGCCGGGGCATCCTCAGGATATCCAGATCAAGGAGACCTCCGGGGACCGCATGGACATCAGCTTCAGCCCCGCCGCCTCCGCGCCGTGAGCAAGCCTCTCTCAGCGGCCGCCAGATGGGCCATCTGGTCCGTCTCCTTGATCCTGCTCTGTGGTGCCGCCTGGTTCCGGCTCGACCATGCCATCAACACCGATATCCTGGCGATGTTGCCGGCGGAACAAGGCTCTGAAGCACTGACCGCCGCCACGGACCGCAGCCGGGACGCCTTCGTGCATCAGGTACTGGTGCTGGTGAGTGGCGATGACGTGCCGATCACTCGCGCCGCGGCCCTGGCGGCACAGGATAGGCTGACGGTAGACGGCCTGAAGATCGATGACAGCGGCGCCATGGTGGATAAGGTGCTCGCTCTATATAAGACCCATCATTTCGATCTGCTGATTACTCCGGAAGCGTCCCGCCTCTCCCAAGAGGGACCCAAGGCGCTGGCTGCGGACGTAGCCGTTTCTCTCGCGAGTCCCGCCGGCGTGCTGAGCTCCTTCGACACGGACCCGGGTGGCCATCTCGCGGGCTTCCTCGGCAGCCTGCCGCGTCCCTATGGAGATTTCCTGCCGGACGGTACCTTCATGTCTGCGCTGCGCGACGACAAGCGCTACTTCCTCCTGAGCATGGAATCCCAGGGCAGTGGTTTCACCCAGGCAGGCGCCCTGCGGGTGACCGATGCGATACATGATGCAGAAGCTGCTGTGAAGAAAATCTGTCCGACTTGCATCCTGCAGGCCACCGGCGCGCCACTATTCGCCGACGCAGCCCGCAGCGAGGCGCAGACTGAGACGATCTGGCTCAGCGCGGCATCCATGCTGCTCATCATGGTGCTCATCGCCTATGTGTTCCGCAGTCTCGCGCCCCACGTGCTCGCGGCATTGCAGCTGGTGGCCAGCGTGCTCGCTGCCTGCGCCGCCGTCATCCTCTGCTTCGGTTCAATCCAGATACTCACCCTGGTGTTCGGCACTACATTGCTCGGCATCGCTATCGATTACGCCCTGCTGTATTTCGCTGAATACTGGTTCGGCGACGAGGGACCCTGCCCGGGTGATGCGCGCGGTGCGGCCCGGTCTCTACATGGGCTTGCTCACCGGCGTGGTGGCTTTCGGCTTCCTCTTGCTCGCGGGCTTCCCTGCGCTCTTGCAGATCGCGGTGTTCTCCATCGCGGGATTGCTTGAAGCTGCCCTCGTCGTGGTCTTGATCTTCCCGGTGACACTGACGACACGGCCTGAGGTGGAGATCCACCCGGCAGTGCTCTGGCCTCAGCAGTTCATCAAAGCTGCTTGCCGGCCTTCCCGCTGGCGTTATCTGCTGCCGGCCCTGCTCTTGCTGCTATCGATACCCGGATGGCTGAAGCTCACCACCAGCGATGACGTGCGAGACCTGCAGCAGCTGCCTACGGAGCTGATACAGACCGATGGAGACATCCGCAGCACCCTGGATCAGGTGCCGCCGCCGGGATTCTTCCTCATAGAAGGACAGGACCTGGATCAGGCCCTGACCCGGGAAGAGAGACTGTTCGCACGGCTACAGACAGATCTGCCGGAAGGCACCCCTTTAGGGCTGTCGCGCTTCCTGCCTTCGACTACCAACCAGCAGGCGAGCCTCGCGGCCTGGAACAAGGTGTTCACGGATCCCATAGCGCTACGCAGCGACCTCGGCCATCTTGGTCTACCGGCGGAACTGGCGGACCACATGCAAGCGAGCTGGCACAGCGCGGACCACACAGCTCTTGAGTGCCGATGTCCTCTTCACAGCGGCGCCTGATCTACGGCGCTTCGTGATCCCCGAGAAGAACGACGTGGCGTTGCTCTCCACCGTCACTGGCAAGCGAGACATAGATGCGACGGTACTGACCAACGCAGCAGCCGCTGTGCCCGGTGCGAGCTTCGAAGAACCCCTGGCGCGCATCGCCGCCACCTTCCATCGCATCCGGGTACGCACCACCTGGCTCGTGGTGGTGGGTTATCTGCTCATCTCCATGCTGCTGGTCTGGCGCTATGGGCGCAGAGAAGCAGCCCGCATGCTCTATCCGCCGCTACTCGCCATGGGCGTGACCTTGGGGGCCATGGGCTGGCTCGGTGAACCCGTCAACATCTTCGTGGTGGTGGCGCTCATCCTGATACTCGGCTTGGGGCGCGACTACACGGTATTCCTGCGGGAAGGCGGTGCTTCGCGGCGCTCGCCGGCCCTCGCTGTGACCCTTTCGGCCTTGACCATGCTCTGCTCTTTCGGCCTCCTCTCCTTGAGCCAGATCCCCGCGCTGCACGCTTTCGGTCTCGCTACGCTCATCGGCATACTCGCCAGTTACTTGAGCGCACCCCTGTCCCTGCCACCGGAACGGACGCCATGAAGACGCTCCGCTGCCTGCCGATCCTGCTACTAGCGACCCTCGTGGGCTGCGCCACGACACCCTTGGAACCAGGGTGTACTCGCTTCGGTCTCGATGGGCAGATGTGCCTCTTGCCTCCGGCATCGTTGCCGGCGGTGGAGGGCAGCCATCTGGTGAAAGTGACTCACGATGGGCAGACGGATGCCTTCATGGGCCTGCTCAAGATCGACGCCGAAGACTTGAGGCTCGCGGGATTCAGTCTCTTCGGCACCAGCCTGTTCAACATCCAATATGACGGCAAGACCGTCACCAGCGAACCGGTCGAGAGTGCGCTCAAACCGGATATGTTGGTGGTCATGCTGGAACTCGCCATCGCGGACCCCGCCAAGCTACAGGGCCGGTTGCACGGCCTCACTCTTAAGGTGAGCGAAGACCAAGGCATGCAAGTGCGTGAAGTATCCGAAGGCAGCCGGCTGATCGCTCATATGGAGATAACCGGCAGCTCTCTGCCTGATTCCACCATCCGTATCCAGATACCGCCCATCAAGGTCGCGGTGGAGATGACCCCCATGGCTGGCGAGACCACTCAGCCATGAAGCGCACATACCTGCATGCTCTCGGCATCGTGAACGCCCTGGGTGCGGACGTGGCGAGCGTACGCGCTGGTCTCTACGCCGGATCCACCCAGGGCATGGGCGAACGGGATGATCTCATAGCCGGGCGCAATGTCCGTGTAGGTGAGGTGAAGACGAAACTGCCGCGCCTGGAGACCTCATTACATGACTACGCTTCGCGCAACAATCAGTTGCTGCGCGCGGCCTTGGACCAGATACGCCCCGAGATAGATGCGGCCATCGCGCGCCATGGCGCGGCGCGCATCGGCATCGTGCTCGGCACCAGCACCGCCGGCATCGCGGAAGGCGAACAGGCTGTGGCCGCGCGCCTCACCAGCGGCAGCTTCCCCACGAGTTACGACTACCGGCAGCAAGAGATCAGCAGCCCCGGTGAATACCTGCGGCGCGCCCTCGGCGTGACTGGACCCAGCTGGACCGTCTCCACCGCCTGCACCTCCAGCGCCAAAGCCCTGTCTTCGGCACGACGCCTCTTGGACACTGGCTTGTGTGATGCAGTCATCGTAGGCGGCGTGGATACCTTGTGCCGACTCACGCTCAATGGCTTCGGTGCTCTCGAATCCGTGTCGAAGGGTCTGTGCAGGCCTCTCAGCCGTAACCGGGATGGCATCAACATCGGTGAGGGCGCAGCCGTGTTCCTCATGAGCCGCGAGCCAGGCCCTGTGTGTGTGCTTGGGATTGGCGAATCCTCCGACGCTTTCCACATCTCCGGGCCAGATCCGGAAGGCCGTGGCGCGGAGCTGGCCATGCGTCAGGCCCTCACCGCTGTAGACGCATACGCCGTGGATTATCTGAACCTGCACGGCACCGCCACCCCCCAGAACGATCTGATGGAGAGCCATGCGGTGCACCGGGTGTTCGGACCCAGCGTGCCCTGCAGCTCCACCAAACCCCTGGTGGGTCACACCCTGGGGGCCGCGGGCGCCACGGAACTCGCCTTCTGCTGGATGCTACTCACGGAACCCGGTGCGACGCAGCTGCCGCCGCATGTGTGGGATGGCGAGGTGGATCCAGCCCTCGCGCCCCTGTATCTCAGCGAGGCCGGCGAACGCCGCCTCTGTCGCATCACCGCCAGCAACTCCTTCGCCTTCGGCGGTAACAACATCTGCGTCGTGCTGGGGAGGGGTTGATGAGCGAGATCTTCCCGCCGGCTGCCGAACTCCTGCCCCACCAAGGGCGGGCCGTGCTCATCGATGCAGTGCTGGAAGACGATCCGGACACCATCTGGGTGCGCACGAAGGTGAGCTCCGACAACCCTTACTTCGTCCCCGGCCATGGGCTACCCGTATGGGTGGGCATCGAACTCATGGCCCAGGCCATCGCCGCTCATGCGGGACTGGGCTCGCGCCGCGAACAGCATCCACCCCGGGCCGGCATGCTGCTGGGCACACGGCGCTTCGAGGCGAAAGCCCCCTACTTCCCCGAGGGCGCCACCCTCGAGATCACCGCCACGCGGGACTTCGGTGATGATGGCGGCCTGGCCGCCTGCGCCTGTACCATCCAGAGCGGGGGCGAGGTGCTGGCCAAGGCCACCATCATCATCGTGGAGATCGGACAGGAGCACATGAAGTGAAAGAGATGAGACGTGTCCTAGTCACGGGAGCGAGTGGCGGCATCGGCGGCGCCATCGCGCGTCGCTTGGGCATCATGGGCTTCCACGTCTGCCTGCATTACCACAGCAATGCGACCAAGGCGGAGAGTCTCGCCAAGGAGATCGCTGCAACCGGCGGTTATGCTAGGACTCTGGGCTTCGACGTCACCGATCGTGCCGCCACACGACGCGTGCTGGAAGCGGACCTGGATGCTCGCGGTGCCTTCTGGGGCGCGGTCTGCAATGCGGGTATCACCGCGGACAACACCTTCCCCGCCATGCCCAGCGAAGACTGGGATCGGGTCATCGCCACCAACCTGGGCAGTTTCTACAATGTGTTGCATCCGCTGGTGATGCCCTTGGTCCGGCTGCGGGACGGCGGACGCATCGTGACCATCGCTTCCGTGTCCGGTCTCATGGGCAACCGGGGCCAGACCAACTACAGCGCCGCCAAAGCCGGCCTCATCGGCGCCACCAAGGCGCTGGCAGTAGAGCTCGGCAGCCGTCACATCACCGTGAACTGCGTGGCCCCGGGTTTCATCGAGACCGACATGGTGCATGACCTGCCCATGGAGGATATCCTGAAGCAGATCCCTCTGGGCCGCGCCGGCAAGGTCGAAGAAGTGGCGGCGATGGTGGGCTTCCTGTTCTCCGAGGACGCCGGCTACATCACCCGTCAGGTGTTCTCGGTGAACGGCGGGATACTCTGAATGAAGCGCGTGGTGGTCACCGGCATGGGCGGGCTCACCGCCCTCGGCCATGACTGGCCGACCATACGCGCAGCACTCATGGCGCGACGCTCTGGCATCAGTTATCTGCCGGAGCTGGACAGCTACGAAGGCCTGCGGACCCGGCTCGGTTCGCGGGTCGCACCCTACGACGTGCCGGCCCATTACGACCGCAAGCTGCTGCGCAGCATGGGCCCCGTAGCGATCATGACCGCCCTCTCGGCAGAAAATGCTCTGCAGGATGCAGGTCTCACAGGCCATCCCATCCTCAAGTCGGGTCGTACCGGCATCGCCCACGGCGCTTCCGCCGGCAGTGCCGACGCCATACTCGCCTTCGGCAAGCTCGAGATATCCCACAAGATCCGTGGCGTCACTTCCAACACCTACGTGCAGATGATGAGCCACACCGGTGCCGTCAACATCGGGATGCTCCTGGGCGTCACCGGCCGCGTGATCCCCTCCAGCAGTGCCTGCACCTCTGGTAGCCAGGCCATCGGCTTCGCCTACGAGACCATCCAACAAGGCAAACAGACGGTGATGATCGCCGGCGGCGCCGAGGAGCTCAGCGTCGGGCCCATCGCCATGTTCGACACCATGTACGGCGCCAGCACCAGGAACGAGGCGCCACATACCACGCCACGCCCCTTCGATCGCGATCGCGATGGTTTGGTGATCGGTGAGGGCGCCGTGACGCTGATACTGGAAGAGTTGGAACACGCGCGCGCGCGCGGTGCGCGCATCCATGCAGAACTCGTGGGTTTCGGCACCAACTCCGATGGGGCACACATGACCCAGCCTCTGACCGAGACCATGGTACAGGCCATGCGGCTCGCGCTCGATGACGCCGACATCTCTGTCGATGCGATCGGTTATGTGAACGCCCACGGTACCGCCACCGACAAGGGCGACGTGGCCGAGTCCCAGGCCACCCGCGAGGTGTTCGCTCGGCCTGTGGCTATCAGTTCATTGAAGAGTTATTTCGGGCACACCCTTGGCGCTTGCGGCGCACTGGAATCCTGGCTGCCCATCGCGATGATGCAGGAAGGCTGGTTTGCGCCCACCCTCAATCTGGATAACCTCGACCCTGCCTGCGCCGACCTGGATTATCTGACGGGAGATGGGCGAGCTATCGAGACGGAATACGTGATGAACAATAACTTCGCCTTCGGCGGGATCAACACGAGCTTGATATTCAAACGCTGGCGCGACTGACCATCATGCAGAGTCGAGAGGCGTATTTCCACCCGTGAACCGGGCCTTGGCCTGAGCCAGGCGGTAACGATGTTCCCGGTACCAGGTACCGAAGTGCCCCAAGGCATATACCCCGTATACCAGGCGGAAGAGCTGCAATCTCAGCCACACCCGCCGTGAATCGAAGAGGTCGCCCGCCAACATCGAGATGACGCCCTGCTCGATCTGCAGGGTGTTGCGCGGGTTCTGGAACAGGTGGCGCATCACCGGGGAATTGAACCGGTAGATGAAGAAAGCGAAACGCCGCATGCCTCTGCGCATGCGTCTCTCCAGACGCCGCTGCAGAGCAGCCTCTTTCCTCGGTTCGCGCAGCGCGGCATCCACCAGCCCCGCCGCCTGCTCACCGCAGGACGTTGCCAGATAGACGCCCGAGGAGAACACCGGATCCAGGAAAGCGAAGGCATCACCCACCAGCATCCAGCCCGGACCACCGATGGTGCTGGAGTCGTAGGAATAGTTCCCGGTGACTCGCACCTCATCATCTATGAGTTTTGCCTTCTCGGTGCGCTTCCACAGCGCCGGATGCAGCTTGAGGGTGTCGAAGAAGAACTCCTGGGTACGGCCGCGACGTTGTTTCAGATATTCAGGGCGACACACCGCGCCTATGCTCATCACGCCATCGGGCAGCGGGATCATCCACATCCAGCCGTAATCGAAATTATAGATGCTGATGTTGCCAGCATCGGGCCCGGGGCGGAATTCCGCGTCGCGGAAATGCCCGAAGATCGCGGCGCTCTGGTGCTCGGGATTCTTGAGACGTATCTTCTTCTTGCTGGCGAGGAAAGCCTCGCGACCGCTGGCATCCAGGAGATAGCGGGTCTGCACCTTGTAGCTCTTGCCGTCGTCGGTCTTGACCTCGACCAAGGTCTCACGCGGGCCCTTCTGCTCGACCGCCACCACTTCGGTGCCCTCGCGCCCGTCTACCCCACACTGCCGTGCGTGGTCGAACAGCATCTTGTCGAAATCCTGGCGCCACACCTGGTAGGCATGGGGCGGGCTGTCGCCGAGAGCGAAGCCGAAGGCATAGGTGCGGTAGCCGGCAGCGTTGTTGGCTTCGAAGTCTGCGCCGGGCTTGTACACGCCCATGGCCTTGACCTTGTCCAGCACGCCCAGGCGCTCGAACACCGGCAGGTTCATGGGCAGCAGGGATTCACCGATATGGAAGCGGGGATGATGGGCTTTCTCGAGCTGTATCACCCGATGCCCGCTCTTCGCCAGGAAGCCTGCGGCAGTGCTGCCACCGGGGCCTCCACCGATCACGAGCACGTCGTAGTTCTCGACCGTTGGTTCTACCCCACCCATGAGCGTCTCCCAGGAAGAAACCGATCGTCATCGCAGCGTCCTGTGCTTGAGGCTACGCACCCCTGCGTATCCCCATGTACTTCTTGTAATCAGGCCTGCGAGTGTGGCATAGCGCTATAGGGCCGGGCAACAAACCGCATGCGTAGCATGGGCCGGCATCTTACCGGCGCCGCGACCCGCCCCATCGGGGATATGGGGTATGCTATGACCGACAAGTGCATCGGGGTTGTTTCGCGAAATAATTATGAACACCAGGAAAGTACTGGTTGTCCACTATTCGTCTCCCAGCGGGCAATTAAGTGAAGTCATCAGCAAATTGACGGCCCCCTTGGCCGCCGATGGCGGCATCGAGCTCCGCCAGCTGGTGCTGCGCCCGCGTGATCCCTATCCCTTCCCCTGGCCGATACTGCGCTTCTTCGATACTTTCCCCGAGACCATCTATCTCGACCCTCCGCCGCTCGAGCCCTTGGGCCTTGCAGCCGGTGAGCGCTTCGACCTGGTGATCCTGGGTTACCAGGTGTGGTTCCTCTCCCCCTCGGGCCCCACTGCCGCCTTCCTCAAGAGCCCGGAAGCCAAGGCGCTCTTCAAGGACACGCCGGTGGTGACCGTCATCGCCTGCCGCGATATGTGGCTCCTGGCCCAGGAGCGGGTGAAAGAGATCTTCGCTGCCTACGGCGCGCGGCTGGTAGGTAATGTGGTATTGGTCGACGAAGCAGGCAGCGTCGGCAGTTTCCTCGCGACGCCGGTATGGATGATGACCGGCAAACGCGGCCCGCTCCTGGGTGGACTCATCCCCCGCGCAGGTGTGAAGCCCCAGCAGATCGAAGATAGCCGCCGCTTCGGCGTGCGCATCGCCGAAGTGTTGCAGAGCGGTCGGCCGCTGGACGGGAGCTTGCTGCAGAACCTGGGTGCGGTGAAGGTGAACACCCGCCTCATCGCCACGGAGAAGGCAGCGCGCCGCAGTTTCCTCGCTTGGGGTGCGCTGCTAAGAGCCTTGGGCCCCCGCGGGTCCTGGGTGCGCCAGCCGGTGGTCGCCTTCTATATCCTGTTCCTCGTCGCGCTGCTCATCGTGGTGCTGCCGCTCAGCGCCCTCATCAAGACCCTGCTGGCACCCCTGTTGCGGGCGCGTATCGCGGCCCAAAAGGCCTACTTCAGCGCGCCTTCCGGCGAGTGACACGGGATACCGCATGACCGGCAAGGCCTACATCACCAACCTCTCAGCGTTCCTGCCCAACGCGCCTGTCGCCAATGACGACATGGAGACGGTGCTCGGCATGATCAACGGCAAACCCTCCCGGGCGCGACGCATCATCCTGCGTTCCAACGGCATCAAGACGCGGCACTATGCCGTGGATCCGGCCACCGGCAAGGCCACCCACACCAATGCCCAGCTCACTGCCGAAGCGGTGCGCCGCCTCGCCAACGGACGCTTCAAGCTCGACCAGATCGACCTCCTGGCCTGCGGCACCACCTTCGCCGACCAGCTGGTACCCAGCCACACCAACATGGTGCACGGTGAACTCGGCATCCCGCCCTGCGAGAACGTCGCCACCTCCGGCGTGTGCATCAGCAGCACGGCCGCGCTCAAGTACGCCATGCTCGGTGTCATGAGCGGCGAGTTCAGGAATGCGGTCAGCGCCGGTTCCGAGACGCCCTCCTCGGTGATGCATGCCCGCAACTTCCAGGCGGAGAGCGATGCCCAGATCGAGGCGCTGGAGAACGATGGGGTCGTGGCCTTCCAAAAAGACTTCATCCGCTGGATGCTGTCGGACGGTGCCGGTGCCGCATTAGTGCAGCCGCAGCCCGCCGGTGACAGCCTCTCCCTGCGCATAGACTGGATCGTCGGACGCTCCTATGCCAACGAACAACCCGCCTGCATGTATGGCGGTTCCGAGAAGATGGAAGACGGCCGCCTCAAGGGTTGGCCAAGCTACGAGCCCAGGGAATGGGCGGAACGCTCCGTCTTCACCCTGAAGCAAGACGTGAAACAGTTGAACGAGCACGTCATGCCCTACACGGTGCAACGGCCGCTGCAGGAGATCCCGCAGCTGAAGGCACTGGATCCCAAGAGCATCGACTACTTCGTGCCGCACTACTCATCGCATTATTTCCGCGACAGGGTGTACGAGCACATGTTGAAAGCCGGTTTCGATATCCCCCAGGAGCGTTGGTTCACCAACCTCTATACCAAGGGCAACACTGGCGCCGCCTCCATCTACATAATCCTCGAAGAGCTGTTCCATTCCGGCAAACTCAAGGCCGGACAGAAGGTGCTGTGCTACGTGCCCGAGAGCGGCCGCTTCAGCACCGCCTGGATACACCTTACCGCCTGCGCACCCGGCCAGACCTGAACCCGCGTGAAGAAAGCCGAAGTCCCGCAGCAGAACGCCAAGGCCTTCATGGGCCACAGCAAGCTCCTCTACGCCGTGGATGAATCCGGCCGCTATATACCGGCACCTTCCAACGGCTGGGAAGCAGAAGAGATCGTGTTGGACCAGGCCATCGAGGAGTTCAAGCGACTCACCGCGGATGCCTGGCAACGGGCGAAGCAGGGGCAGACCTCAGCCCTTGAATACCACATGTTTCACGAGCGCATGGACGTGGTGCTGCTGGCCCAGAGCACCGGCTATTTCAAATGGCGGGTGCGCAGGCACTTGCGGCCCGGCGCGTTCCAGAAGCTGTCCGCAGGCATACGCGAACGCTACGCCGACGCTCTCGGGATATCTGCCGCGCGACTCGATATCCTGCCGGAACAGCCGTGAAGGCCGTGGCACTCGCCGGCGACGTGGAGCTGCCCTTCGACCACCGCCAGAGCGCACACTGCGAGAGCGGCGCCATCTCCTCCCTGCTGCGCAACCGCAAGCTGCCCCTGTCAGAGCCTATGGCCTTCGGCATCGGCGTCGGCCTGGGTTACGCCTACCTGCCTTTCCTCACCTTCGGCGGCCTGCCGCTCTTCGCCTACCGCATGCCGCCCGGCTTCATCATCCGTGGTCTCACCAAGCGCCTCGGCATCAAGATGCACATGCAGAAGTTCAAGGACCCGGACGAGGGCATGCGTGAACTGGATCGGCAGCTCGCTGCTGGCCGCGCCGTGGGCATCCAGACCTCGGCCTACTGGCTGTCTTATTTCCCGCCGGACATGCGCTTCCACTTCAACGCCCACAACTTGGTGGTGTACGGCAAGCGCGGCGACAACTACCTCATCAGCGATCCGGTCATCGACATCCTGGTGGAATGCGATGCCGTTGCCCTCAAGAAAGCGCGTTTCACCCGTGGGGTGCTGGCGCCCAAGGGCAGGCTCTACTATCCGGAGCACATCCCTGGGGATCCCGATCTGCCTAAGGCCATCCGCAAAGCGATCCTGTACACCAGCGGCATGATGCTGTTCAAATTCATCCCTATCCAGGGCGTGGCCGGTATCCGCTTGGTGGCGCGCAAGATCCGCAAGCTGGATCCCAGCAAGGAACAACATAACAAGCTCCTGCTGGGACACATCGTGCGCATGCAGGAGGAGATCGGCACCGGCGGGGCCGGCTTCCGCTTCATCTACGCCAACTTCCTGCAAGAAGCAGGCGAACTCCTGCAGCGGCCGAGACTGGTGGAGATCGCCAAGGAGCTCACGGACGTGGGAGACGAATGGCGGCGCTTCGCTCTGAACGCCGCCAAGATGTGTAAGGATCGCATGCCCATGGATTACGGCCTCTTGGCCGACATCGTGGCGGGCTGCGCTGATGGGGAAGAGAAGATCTACCGGCGCTTACGCGCCGAGATGAAGTAGGCTGTAACCCTGCCCGGGGCCGACGCCTATCAGGAACAAGCTGCCCGGTGCACCGCTGGCCAGAAATTCCGCCGCCCAGGCCGCTTGTTGATTGTCGTGGGTGCCCCTATCCAGACCCCCCGTCGTGAAAGGCTGCTGCAGACGCGCGCCGATAGCCGACACGCCTTCATCCAAGGTCCTGTACGTACGATCCCCAGCTGAATAATGCGCTTTCAACCAGACGTCCAACTCCGTGAGTTCCTTGAAGTGCAACATCTGCAATGTCTTGCCAGTCCCCGCGCCTTTCTCCAGCAAAAGCCAATGACTGCCTTCGGCCACGAGCGTATCCGCCGCGAGATCCCGGCGCAGGCGATGCTGATCCAAGGGCAGCGTCACTTCTTCCACCACACCCACCAGCGCCTGACTCACCACGCCGAGTTCCAGATCCGCGAACGCTGCTGCCAACGCAGCTTCGAGGCTCGCGCCGCGCCGTGAGATGAAGAGATTCTGGCCGGTGAGCCGCAGGTTCTTGGCTACATGGAAGCCGGCGCTGATCCCCAATGTGTTCACGAAATTGTAGGGTCTAGGGAGTTCAGCCTCCCGGAACATCTCTTCCTGGGTCGCTACATTGCTGGCGATGGGCCCGAAACCCGAACCCAGATAGATGCCGCAGTCCGGTGCGAGCTTGTGACCCACGACGCAGTGAGCGGAGCCCAGCAGGGAGAGCTGGATGAAGCGGTCGATGCGACGGAAATGCTCGCGGCAGACTGCCTTCAACGCTGGACCTAAGTCCGGCAAGGCATCTCCCTCCCGCACTGCCTGCAGATGGCTCGCGGCTGCCGAGACCCGGATCATGGCGAGGACCTCTCCAGCACCAACACCGTGTTGCTGCCGCCGAAACCGAAATGGTTCAACAAGTAATGACCGTCCTGAGCGGCCGCGTGCTTCTGCAGAGGCCGCAGGCTGAAAGCGGGGTCAGGAGTCTCGAAGCCGCGGGTCGCAGGGATGAACCCCCGGGACAGGGCACCGGCATAGAGCACCAGTTCGATGATGCCGCAGGCACCGAGGGTATGGCCGATGTTGGATTTGAGCGCCGACACCGGCGGGATGGGCCCGAACACCTGTTCCAAGCCGCTGGCTTCTGCCTGATCGCCGCTGGGCGTGCCGGTGCCGTGGGCTTTGATGGCACGCACCTGCTCACGGGTCAGCCCCGTGCGGGCGAGGGCCAGCTGCAAGACCTCGGCCACGGACCGACCGTCCGGGTTCGCGGTGGTCACGCTGTAGGTATCGCAGTTGCTCGCGCCGCCGAGGATGCGGAGCCGCGCGCCGGACCCCGTTTCGGTGGAAAGCAGCACGGCACCTATGCCCTCGCCGAGAGCCATGCCCATGCGTGAGGCATCGAAAGGTCGGGCTGCGTCCGCCAGGATCTGCAGACCGGTGAACCCCGTGAGGGTGGTGCGGTTGGCGAGTTCTGCACCGATCACCAGAGCATGGCGGTGCCGCCCAAGCTCCAGCATGCGCAGGGCGCCGAGCATCGCGTTGGCCCCGGAGGTACAGGCAGTGTTGTAAGCCCAGGTGTCGCCCACCGAGCCCAAGGCCTGTTGTGCGAGTTTGGCGGGATAGTCGTAATCGCAGACGGGCATAGGCACGGCATCTGCGCGATGCTTTGCCAGTGCTGATCTGTAGGCTTCTTCAGAGAGGCCAACGCTGAAGCAGGAAGAGCCCACGAATATCGGCAGTGAGCGGATATCGGCTGCGCTCAAGGCCGCCTGGGCCACTGCTGCCCGCACCACCGATGGCAGGAGCTTCTCGAACCGACCTGTGTCGAACAAACCGGCCCCATCCTGGATGCGGTAATAGCGCAGGTTCAGGGGTTCCTTGAGATCGTCCAGCAACAACGACGGTGGTTCCGCGTGCCCCTCGAGCATAACTGACACGCACGACTCCGCATCCATGCCGAGTGCGCAACTCAAACCGACGCCGCGTAGGTAGACGCCACCCATGGTCTAAGCCGAGAGCTTGTCCGCAGTGATGAAATCCGCCAGGGTGTTGATGGATTTCAGGGCGGCGCGCGTCTCCTTGCTGCCGTCTATGCGCTTGCCATAACGCTGCTTGATCGCGAGGGCGATCTGCAGGGCATCCAGGGAATCCAGGTCGAGCTGGCTCTGGCTGCCGATGAGGATGCCGTCGTCGGAGATCTGCTCCGGGACCACGTTCTTCTCGCATTCCTTGATGATCAGCTGCTTGAGTTCGAGCTTGAGCTGTTCCCGGTCCATAGCCATCATTTCCTCTTTCCCAGGCGTATGCAGACGGCCGCGGCGGTGAGACAGGCGAGGCCGAACAGTGCGAGCTTGAGCGCCTCGGGCGCCGCCATGGCCACGCCGCCCTGACGCAGGAACACGTCCAGGAAACCATCCAGGCCCCAGGACATGGGTGAATACCCGCTCAAGGTCTGCATGAGGGGCGGCATCAGGAAGCGCGGCACCATGATACCGCCCACCGCTGCCATCAGGAGGTTGGCGGCGCCGGTGAAGATGGTGGCCTGCTCGCTGGTGGACACCAGGTTGGCGATGAGCAGCGCGTAAGAGACCGAGGCGAAGCTCACGGCCAGGGCCATCAGGCCGAGGGCAGCGGGGCTCGTGCCGAGAGTCAGTCTATCGCCGCCGACCAGCGGGACGATGAAGACTCCGACGCAGAGCATCAGCGCCACCTGCAGCAGGTTGATGCCTACGTAGGGCAGGAGCTTACCCGCCAGCATGGACTTGGCCGGCACGCCCATGCTGCGCAGGCGCGCATAGGTGCCCTGCTGACGCTCCTGCACCCAGGTGGTGGAGAGCGGGATGGCGATGAAGAACATCGCGAACAGGAGCCAGGCCGGCACGTTCTGCTGTACCGAGGACGGCACTTCGTTCCTGCCTGCCACCTTATACAAGGATTCGGTCTCCAGCAGCTTGTCCGTGGCGTCGAGATCCACCCCCGCCGCATCCATGCCCGGGATGCGTGCAGACAGAGTGTTCAAGGTCTGCTGCAGATAGATGCGCGCGATGGCCCCGTGCAGCACCGCTTCGAACAAGCGGTAGACCGAGGGCTCCACGCCCGGGCCCGCCAGCAGCTTCACGGCCAGCGGATGGGTACCGGCCATGGCCTGGCCGAAACCCTTGGGGATCAGCACCAGGAACTGCATGTGGTCGCTCTGCACTTCCGTTTCGAGAGTGGCAGCCGGCGCATCGGTGGAGACTCGCTTGAACTCTTGGGCCACGGCGAGCCTGTCTATCAGCGCCGTGCTCACGGGCCCCGCATCCTGATCCACCAGGTAATAGCGGAAGCTCGCGCCCTGGTGCACGGCGTAGGCGTTCTGCAAGACCAATGACATCACCAGGATGAACACCGCCGGCATGGCGAACAACAGGAACAGGGCGTGCCAGTCCCTGAGCAGCAGCATCCATTCCTTCTTGATGAGTGCGATGACGCGCATGCTCAATCCCGCAGCTGCCGGCCGGTGAGGTGCAGGAAGAGCTCTTCCAGGTTGCCGTAGCCGTATTTCACACGGCTCACGCCGAGGCCCTGGGCGGCCAGCAAGTCCACTACCCGCTTGAACTCCGCTTCGCCGCACTCCGCCAAGCTGAATTCCTCGCCATCCACGTCATGTCCGGAAGCCGCGCTGAAGGCGCGACGTTGCTCCGGCGTCGGTGCCATACGCAGGGTTACTGTGAGGCGCCGGCCGCCCCGGTCACCCAGGAGTTGCGCAAGCGTCCCACGGGCCAGGAGGGCTCCCTCATCCAACACGCCGATCTCGTCGCACAAGGTCTCCACCTCTTCCATGTAGTGAGATGTGTAGAGCACCGTGGTGCCGGCGGCGTTGATGCGCTTGATTGTATCGAGGATGAAACGCCGCGACTGGGGATCCATGCCCACGGTCGGTTCGTCCAGGAACAGGAGCCGCGGCCGGTTGAGCAGGCCGATGGCGAGGTTCAAGCGCCGTTTGAGGCCGCCAGACAGATGCTCGGCGCGCATGTGGACGAAAGATTCGAGCCCGGTGACGCCTATGGCTTCATCCAGGCGTGTGCGCGACTCCATCTCTGGTATCGCGAGTACGCCGGCGAAGAACTTCAGGTTCTCGAGGACCGTGAGGCGCGGATAGAAGGCATGCTCCTGAGGCACCAGGGCGCTGAAGCCCTGCACGGCGCGTATGTCTTCCGGTAGCGCCCTGCCGTCTATACGCAGCTTGCCCGCGGCCGGCGTGAGCAGGCCCGTGAGGATGGAGATGAGAGTGGTCTTGCCGGAACCGTTGGGGCCCAGGAGACCGAAGAGGCTGCCCGGCCGCACCTGCAGAGAGAGCTCGCGGATGGCCGCGCGCTCCGCTCCGGGATAACGGAAGCTCAAGCCTTCAATCTGGATCACGCGCGGCCCCCATGGTGTGCTGCACCTTCGCGAAAATCGATCCGCGTGATTACGCGCAGGATTGTAACACGCAGTCTCGGGCACCCAGTCCCGGCAGCGGCGCCTGCCGGCGACCGTGCTATCGTGCAGGCATGGCCGTGGAGACATAAGCGCGTGCAGACGGACGCAGAGATCATGTTCATGGATAGCGCTACCAGTGCGCCGCTGGAGCAGGAATTCCTGCCCCGCCTGCATCCGGCCGAGCAATCTCGCTACCGCGGGTTCACTCACGATGCGCGGCGCCGCAGTTGGCTCGCGGGACGCAACTTGATGCTCGCGGCCCTGGCGCGGGTGGCGGGTGAGGTGGATGCCACGGCTCTGCGCACCGAAGAATCGGGCAGCGTGCGTTACCGAGACGGCGCCCTGCACCTGAGCCTGAGCCATTCCCAGGACCTCATGGCCGTGGCCCTCTCCACCAAACCCGTGGGTCTGGACATCGAGTGGCCGAGACCGCGCGCTTTAGTAGAGAAGGCCACCAGGGTGTACTCGGAGCCGGAAGCTCGTTGGCTGGACTCGCTGCCCACTGATGAGAGAGAGGGCGCTTTCTATACTTTGTGGACACTGAAGGAAGCCGCCTGCAAGGCCTTGGGGCTGCACTTGGGCGAATGCCTGCGTACCGCACGCTTCGACATCCCTATGGGCGGCTTCACGCCTGAGCCGCCGCTGCCCGCAGGCCCCTGGACCTGCCTGCATACCCGCCTGGATTCGGGTTTCCGCCTGGCTCTGGTTTTGCGGGCCAAGGCGGTGCCACCGCGCATAGGGTGCTGGCGATTCACGGGATCGGGAGACTGTCAGCGGGAGACGCTTGTCCAGCCGGCGTTCATTTATGCAAGATAGGGCCGATGCCGGACATCCATATAGAAGCGAGCGACTGAAGCATGTCCGATAGATCGGATGCGAGTATGGCAAGCGACACCGCGCCCCGTATGCGCCTGCCCTACCTGCGCTTCAACATCCATCATCTCAGTCTCGTCTGCTGCCTGATCCTGGCGACGGGTGTGTTCTTCTACGGCTGGCCGCCGCTCATCCCCGGGCTCGTGGCAGCTTGCCTGATCTTGATGGTGACGGACGGCATCGCCCGCCCGGGTTCCAGCCTCTTCTATCCCACCATCACCCACGGTCCGCGGGACATGCAGCGCGTGGCCTTGAGCTTCGACGATGGCCCGGACCCGGAGATGACGCTCAAGGTACTGGATGTGCTCGCCCGCCACCGAGCCCACGCCACGTTCTTCGTCATCGGCGAGGCCTTGACCGCCCATGCGGACATCGGCCGGCGCATGGTGGCGGAAGGCCATGTGATCGGGAACCATTCCTGGGCCCACTCCCGCTGGCAGAACTTCCGCGGCGCGGCCTGGCTCGGCCGGGAGATCGGACGCGGTGAAGAAGCCATCGCCGCGGTGACGGGTTCCACCGCACCGGTGCTGTACCGGCCGCCAGTGGGCCTGAAGAGCGGCGAGCTCGGCCTCGCCGCCTGGCGGCGGCGCCTCAGCCTGGTGGCCTGGTCCCTGCACAGCCGCGACACGCGCCTCAAGGACCCCGTGAGCGTGGCACGCCGGGTGCTCGGCAAGGTACGGAGCGGAGACATCGTCCTACTGCATGACGGCCACGACCTGCCCGGCCGCAAGCGCCCGCTCTGCGCGGACGCGCTGGATCTCATCCTGGACGGCCTGCGCGAGCAGGGCCTGGAATGCGTCACCATCCCGGAACTGCTGGATGGTACTGCCGTGACGCACCATCCCGCCTGAACCCTTGCCTACTTGGCCAGACGCGATACCATAGCCTCCAGGGAGTCGCTCGGATGACGGTGCCGCAACGCGGGGCGCGGAAGCATCCGGGTGAGATGGATCACAAAACGATGAATATCCTAAAGAGATATACCTAATGTCCACGCTGAACGTCTTCGATACCCTCAAAACCACCCTGGTGGAACAGTTCGAATTGGATCCCGCGAAGATCACCCCCGACGCGCGCCTCAGCGAAGACCTGGACCTGGACAGCATCGATGCGGTGGACCTGATCATCAAGCTCCAGGAACTGACCGGTCGCAAGGTGAGCCCCGAGGAGTTCAAGGGCGTGCGTACCGTGGGGGATGTGCAGCGCGTCATCGAGAAGCTCCTGAGCTCGCCCGCCCCCGGCGCTTGACGACAGCCCGCGACCCTTCGGGCCAGGCCGCCGAATCCCGATCCTGGTTTGGATATATCATCTGACCGACCATCCCCGCGACTGGCGGGACGGCGCGACTGTCCTTATATATGGAGAGAGCTAAGTGTCCCGACGCGTAGTGGTCACCGGGTTTGGCGGCATCACCGCGCTGGGGCATGACTGGCAGACCATCCGCGGGAATCTGCGTGCGCGCCACTCCGGCGTGAAGTTCATGGATGAGTGGGCCAAGTTCTCGGATCTCAACACCAAGCTCGCGGCGCCGGTGGCGCCTTATGAACTGCCCCCCCAGTACAACCGCAAGAGCATGCGCAGCATGGGGCCGGTGGCGGTCATGTCCACCCGCGCCACGGAGCTGGCTCTCGAAGATTCCGGGCTGCTGAAGGATCCGGTGCTCACCTCCGGCGAGACCGGTATCGCTTACGGCGCCTGCGCCGGCAGCGCCGAATCCACCGTCGCCTTCGGCCGCATGGCCACGAGCGGCAGCCTGAAGGGCGTCACCTCCAACACCTACGTGCAGATGATGAGCCATACAGGCGCCGTGAACATCAGCCTGTTCTTCGGCATCACCGGGCGCATCATCCCCTCCAGCAGCGCCTGCACCTCCGCGAGCCAGGCCATCGGCTTCGCCTACGAGACCATCCAGTACGGCAAGCAGCGCGTGATGATCGCCGGTGGCGCCGACGAGCTGAGCTTGGGCTCGACCGCCGTGTTCGACACGCTCTTCGCCACCAGCACCAAGAACGACGCGCCCCAGACGACGCCGCGACCCTTCGACAAGAAACGTGACGGGCTCGTGGTGGGCGAAGGCGCCGTGACGCTGATCCTCGAGGAACTCGAACATGCGAAGGCACGGGGCGCGCCCATCTTTGCCGAAGTGGTGGGTTTCGCCAGCAACGCCGACGGCACCCACATCACCCAACCCAACATGGAGACCATGGCGGTGGTCATGCAGCTTGCCCTGAACGACGCCGGCCTGCCGCCGAGCGCCATCGGTTACGTGAATGCCCATGGCACCGCCACAGACCGGGGCGACATCGCCGAGTCCATCGCCACCCACAAGATCTTCGGCAAGCGTGTCCCCATCAGCTCTCTCAAGAGCTACTACGGACACACTCTGGGTGCCTGCGGCTCCCTGGAAGCCTGGCTCAGCATCGAGATGATGCGCGAGGGTTGGTTCGCACCCACCATCAACCTGGATGAACCGGACCCGGCCTGCGCGGAACTGGATTACCTCATGGGCGAGGGACGCGCTTTGCAAGTGGATCACATCATGTCGAATAACTTTGCCTTCGGCGGCATCAATACAAGCCTGATATTCAAGCGCTGGTCATAAAGCATCCCGCGGCGGCGAACCCCCTCTTATATAGAGGGCTGCAGGGGTCCATAGCCCAAAGCCTTTCAACTGATAGAATGCCCCGCTCGGCATCCACCCGGCCTCCCGGCATGCAAGAACAAGACCGCGATACCACCCATTTCGGCTACCATCGCGTCCCGGCGGCGGAGAAGGCCGGACGCGTGCGTCAGGTCTTCGAGTCAGTGGCAGACCGCTATGATCTGATGAACGACCTCATGTCGTTCGGCGTACACCGTCTCTGGAAACGCTTCGCCCTCAGCCAGACGGGCTTGAAGCCGGGGCAACAGGCCCTGGACGTGGCGGGTGGCAGCGGCGACCTGACCTTAGGCATGGCAGGACAGGTGGGCGAGACAGGCCGGGTGCTGCTCACGGACATCAACGCGGCCATGCTCGCCAACGGCCGCCGCCGTCTCGTGGATGCGGGTCTCGCCGGCAACGTGCAGTACCTGCAGGTGGACGCAGAGAAGCTGCCCTTCGCCACCGACACCTTCCATTGCATCACCATCGGCTTCGGTCTGCGCAACGTGACCCATAAGGAAGCCGCTCTCGCCAGCATATACCGTGCCCTGAAGCCCGGTGGGCGGCTCTTGGTTCTGGAGTTCTCTCATCCGGTGGGTGAGGGACTGAGATCCCTTTACGACAGCTATTCCTTCCACGTGCTGCCCTGGTTGGGTCGCAACGTGGCGAAAGACGAAGCGAGTTATCGCTATCTCGCGGAATCCATCCGCATGCATCCCGACCAGGAGACCTTGAAGGGGATGATGCAGTCAGCCGGCTTCGAGCGCTGTGATTACTTCAACCTCTCGGGCGGCATCGTGGCCCTGCACCGCGGACACAAGCTGTGAGCGCGTTGCCGGGTTCGGGCTTGCTGGCCATGGGCGCGGAGCTTGCGCTCAACGCTTCCATCAAGGGCTCCAGCGTCGCCCAGGCGGACTTGCAGCGCCTCGCGGGCAAGGTGATCGCGCTGGAGCTCATCGGCCTGCCAGTGAAGCTGCATTTCCTGCCCCAGCCCGGCCGACTCACGGTCGCGGCGGATTATCACGGCGAAGCGGATATCACGGTGCGAGCGCCTGCGGCTTCCTTGATCGGCGCTGCCCTGAAGCGCGATGATGCGCCGCCCAAGGGCATGCAGATCAACGGCGATGCGGAGACTGCGCAGATCTTCTCGCGCCTCCTGAAACACGCGGACCTGGACTGGGAAGAGCTGCTCTCTCAATACACGGGTGACGTGGCGGCCCATCAGATTGGTAACGCTGTACGCAGTTTCCGGCGCTGGAGCCAGGACGCCGCCGGACGCCTCGGGCGCGATCTCGCCGAATACCTGCAATACGAGACCCGTGACCTGCCGCCCCGCCGTGAGGTATCTGCGTTCCTGGACGGCGTGGATCGCCTGCGGGATGACGCGGAGCGACTGGAAGCGCGTCTGAAGCGCGTAGTACGGCGGGCAGGTCAGCCGTGATCAAGCCGCGCCAGGCTTTCCGCCTCATCAGCATCAACTTCGTGCTCATGCGCCATGGCTTGGGGGAAGTGGTACTGGCCACCCATCTCTTCCGACCGGTGCGTTACCTCGTGTACCTGGTGCCGTTCTATTGGTTCCGGCGCCGCTCCATCTCCCGCGGCGAGCGCATCCGCCGTTCTTTGGAAGACTTAGGCCCCATCTACGTGAAATTCGGCCAGGTCTTGTCCACCCGCCGGGACCTCCTGCCGCTGGATATCGCCGACGAGTTGGCGAAACTCCAGGACCAAGTGCCACCCTTCCCCGGCAGCGAAGCCCGCGCCAAGGTGGAAGCGGCCCTCGGCCAACCCGTCGGCAAGCTGTTCAAGGAGTTCGACGAGACGCCCCTGGCCTCCGCCTCCATCGCCCAGGTGCATGCGGCAGTGCTGCCGGATGGCCGCGAGGTGATCGTGAAAGTACTGCGCCCCGGCGTGGAACGCCGCATCCGCAGCGATCTCGACGTCTTATATCTCATCGCTGGCCTCGCCGAGCGCTACTGGAGCGACGGCCGACGCCTGAAGCCGCGGGAGTTGGTGGCGGAGTATGAGAAGACGGTGCTGGACGAGCTGGACTTGATCCGCGAAGCCGCCAACGCGGCGCAACTCAAGCGCAACTTCGAGGGTTCGACGCTGCTCTACGTACCCGAAGTGCACTGGGACCTCACCCGCCGCGAAGTGATGGTGATGGAACGCATCCGCGGCGTGCCCATCCGCGACCTCAGACCCGTGCGGAGCGCGGGGCACGGACTTCAGGTGCCTGGCCGAGAACGGCGTGGAGATCTTCTTCACCCAGGTGTTCAAGCACAACTTCTTCCATGCCGACATGCATCCAGGCAACATCTTCGTGGACGTGGCGGATCCGAAGCAGCCGCGCTACATGGCGGTGGACTTCGGCATCATCGGCACCTTGAGCGTCAGCGACCAGCTGTACCTGGCGCAGAACTTCCTGGCCTTCTTCAACCGCGATTACCGGCGTATCGCCGAGCTGCATGTAGAGTCCGGCTGGGTGCCGGCCGGCACCCGGGTGGACGAGTTCGAGATGGCTATCCGCAGCGTGTGCGAGCCCATCTTCAATCGCCCATTGAAGGACATCTCCTTCGCCCAACTCCTGCTGCGTCTCTTCCAGACCGCGCGGCGCTTCAACATGGAAGTGCAGCCGCAGCTGGTGCTGCTGCAGAAGACCCTGTTCAACATCGAGGGCCTGGGCCGGGACCTGTATCCGGAGCTCGACCTGTGGCAGACCGCCAAGCCTTTCCTGGAGGCATGGACTCGGGACCGCATGAGCCCGCGCGCCACCCTGAAACGCCTCCTGGCGGGGGTGCCAGCCATACGGGAGCTGCTGCTCGAATCCCCGGGCCGCATCAACAGCATCCTGCGGCAGATGGCGGAAGATGCGGCCAAGCCGAAGGACGGGGATGCGAAACTGGTCACCTTGAAGGCCGCCCTGGCGGCACGCAACACGCACCTCTATCGGGCCGCGGCAGGCACGGCCTTGCTCCTGGGGGGCATCCTGCTCCTCGGCATGGGTGGCTTATCTCTCTGGCTCGCCACCGCGCTGGCCGTCGCCGGGGGCGGCTTGCTCCTGTGGGGCCTTTTCAACAGCTGAGCAGGCTGGAATTCTTCGGGCGTTCAGCCGACAATCTGTAAAATCGAAGCGCGCGCCAAGGAAGACGACTCGCGCCATAACGACCCACGGGATCAGCCCATGCACGCGCCCGCCCAAGCGACGCCTACCGCAACGCCCCTGCGGCGAGGGACGGTGCTCGTCTGCCTGTTGGCGGCCCTCGCCGCAGCACCCCGCTTGCATGCCCGGGAACTCCCCTATCCCCCCGGTTCCACGCCTCACTTCCGCCATCTCACCGGTGACGACGGCCTGGCAGCCAGCGACGTGCATGCGGTGGCACAGGACCCGGCGGGATACATGTGGATCGCGACCGACGGTGGTCTGCAACGCTACGATGGCTACCGCTTCGTCGCCTACACCCATGATCCGCGGGATCCGGCCTCCCTGGCGGAGAACCTGGTCACGGCTCTCGCCTTCGCTCCGGACGGCAGCCTATGGATCGGCACCCAGGATTCTGGACTCGATCACCTCCTGCCCGGTGGCACGGGTTTCACCCACCATGTGCACGATGTCGGCAAGACCACCAGCGTCGGCGACGACCAGGTGTTCGCCTTGCTCTTCGACCGTCTCGGCCGGCTGTGGGTGGGCACCGACCACGGCCTCGACCGCATGGACAGCACAGACACCGCCTTCCATCACTACGCCACCCATTCGACCCAGCCGAACGGCGAACGCATCCTCTCGCTCTACGAGGAGAACGATGGCCGTATCTGGGTGGGCACGGATCACGGCGTGTTCTATTACGACCCGGGCAAGGACACTCTCATGCGCCTCGCGTCCACGGGCGGCACTGCCGCAGGACGCGCGGCACTCACCGATGCACCGGTCAACGCTTTCTGCCGCAGCCGTGACGGTCTCTTATGGATCGGGACCGAGCACGGTCTCGCAGTGCTGTCGGACGACAGCGTGCTGCGTGGCTTCTACCTCGGCAAACCCGGCGACGAAGATGCACTGCAGAGCGAGCACGTGCGCGGCATCATCGAGGCGGCAGGTGGCGGCATGTGGATCATCACCCTGCATGGCGGCTTGAGCCGGTTGGATGAGACGAGCGGCCGCTTCACTACTTATCGTCATGACCCAACCGACGCCGGAAGCCTGGCAGACGATGACTTGCGTTCGCTGTACCGGGACCGTACCGGGCTCTTGTGGATCGCGAGCTATACCAGTGGCGTGGACATCTATAACCCGCGTACCCGCGCCTTCGGCTACTACCGCGCCCATGAGGGCAACGGTCTCGCCAGCGACATCGTGTGGTCCGTATATAAGGACAAAGCCGCGAACCTGTGGGTAGGCAGCATCAAAGGCCTCACACGCCTGGATCCGGAGCGCCGCCATTACACTCAGTACGATCTGAAAGACCGGCCCGCATCTGCTCAGGACGATCGCGTGGTAAATGTTGTTTATGGTGATAGGCAAGGCACGCTCTGGGTGGGCACGGATTACAGCCTCGCCCGCTATATCCCGGCACGGGATGCTTTCGAATTCCGCCCGCTGGTGGGCGCCCACGGCGACCCTTATCAGACGAGTGTGAATGCACTGCTGGAGGATCACGCAGAGCGCCTGTGGGTAGGTACCCAGAACGGCCTCGTGCTCTTCGACCGCGCCACCGGTACCGTGCAGAAGCGCTTCCTGCCCGATGCCCACCGGCCCGGCAGCCTGCCAAGTGGTCTCGTCACCGATCTCTGCGAGACCCGCGACGGCGACCTGTGGGTGGCGACATCCAGCGGCCTAGCACGCTTCGACGGCCGGGGCGACACGTTCCGAATCTATTCCGAAGCGGCGGATTCTCGCTATTCCCTGGGTAGCGACAACGTCCTCGCCTGCCTCACAGACCGGGACGGCGGACTGTGGATCGGCACCGATAACGGCCTGGATAAGCTGGATACCAAGAGCGGCCTGGTGCATCACTACGGCGTCGCCGACGGCCTGCCGGATCCCACGGTGCTCTCCATGCTGCAGGATGACCATGGCGATCTGTGGATCGCCACCGGCAAGGGACTCTCACGCCTCTCGCCTACTGACGGCACCTTCCGCGACTACGGCGCATCGGATGGTTCCCAGCGAGGCAGCTTCAACAGCGGCGCGGCCTATGCTGCCGCCGACGGCGAGTTCTTCTTCGGTGGTGAACATGGCTTGAGTTCCTTCTACCCTCAAGCTCTTTCTGCCACGAGCCCTGCTCCCGGAGTGGCCATCACCCGCTTCACGGCCCTCGGCACTCCGATCCCCTTGCCCGCGGATGAGAAACCAGCGGTGATCGCTTACCGCAAGAATATCCTGGTCTTCGACTTCGCCGCCTTCGATTATGCGGCGCCCTTTGCCAACCGCTTCCGCTACACCCTGGAAGGTTTCGAGGACGATTGGCACGTCATCGGCGACGGCCGCAGTGTCACCTATACCAACCTGGATCCGGGCCGCTATGTGCTCCGGGTGGTAGCGTCCCGGGACGGCATCAGCTGGTCACCCCAGGAAGCACGAGCTCTCCCTGCGAGTGCTGCCACCGGTCTGGCGCAGCGGTTGGGCCTATCTGGGCTACTCGCTCGCGCTGTTGCTAGGCGGGGCTCTGCATCCTCTATCTCTTCGCCCGTTACTGTCCGCCGGCGCCAGGCCTTCCTTGATGAACGCAACCGCCGACGCTGGGCCGAGGCGCTACACCAGCTCATCCAGTCGGTCACCGCACTGGAGGACGAGACGGCCATCGCTGCCTGCCTGCTGGATAGCATGATGAACGTTCATCCAGTACGACCGGGCGCTGTTCTACCTGGAGCGTGGCGACGGGCTGCAACTCATCGGCTGCCGCGGTGGCGATGCGGTGGAGCAGATCTATCACGAGCAATGGCCCAAGGTGCATGCGGAGCTGGTGGAGCGCTTGCGTCACGAATCCGAAGCCGCGCCTCCTCAGCACCGAGCCGAGGCCGCCACCCTCGAATCCGGCGGACGTCCGCCGCGCCATTATCTCGTGGTGCCCCTCATCTCCGGCAACAGCGGGTTCCGCCTCCTGCTGGTCGGACGCAGCTCCAAGACCATCCAGAGCCAGGGCGTGGACATCGCCGCGGCCATGGCGAAGCAGGTGAGCGTGGCCCTGGACAAGGCGCGTCTCATCAAGGATCTGGAGAACCTCGCCACCACCGATGGGCTGACGCGACTCTATAACCGGCGCACCTTCCTGCAACGGGCCGAGAGCGAGTTCGAGCGCAGCCGACGCTACGATCGACCCTCGTCGGTGCTGATGTTGGACGTGGACCACTTCAAGATGGTGAACGACAGCCTACGGCCATGAAGTGGGCGACCGGGTGCTCGGGTTCTGGCGGACGAATGCCGCAGGAACCTGCGGCAGCAGGATGTGCTCGGCCGTTACGGCGGTGAGGAGTTCGTCGCCTTCCTGCCCGAGACCACTCCTCGGCAGTCGCCCAGGAAGTGGCGGAACGCCTGCGCCGCAACGTCGAGAACCTGCGGGTGCCGGTGGGCAAGGAGAGCATCCGGGTCACCCTGAGCATCGGCATCGCCACTCTGCGCGACCGGGATCGGGACATCTCGGCGCTGATCATCTTCGCTGACCAAGCGCTCTACGAAGCCAAGCAGAAAGGCCGCAATCGGGTAGTGGTCGCCGGTCTGGATCGGCTATGGGTCGTCGGCGCGCGGCGAGCGGTCATGCGGGAGGCAGCGGATGGGCTTCCTGCAGCGCGACGATGCGTGACACTGGTACCAGAGTCACGTCCTCGTCGACAGTTTCGGCAATTCCTGTTCGAGTATCGTCAGGGTCGCGGGACCGCGGGTGGCCGATGGCCAGGGCGAAGCCATGCTACGGGCGATCTTCAGCAGACGCTGCCATTGGAATTACACCGACTCGGCAGTGTTCTCGTCGTCCAGGAACACGTTACGCCGTGCCGTCGGCACGCCCTGCTCCCGGGCCACTCGTAGGCGACGCTGTCGGCTGTGGTGTAACTGTCTATATAGAAGTACCGCCCTGCGGCATGCAACGCCTGCATGATCCAGGCGAGATCGCCGGGATGCTGGGTCATGAGACTGCCTTCGTGGTTGTTGACGCCCACGAGGTAAGGGATGGATGCGATATCGTCCTGTACCGTCTGCTTGATTTCGGCTTCTGACATGTCGAGGGTGATGCCGCCTGAACCCAGTGGCATATCCGCCACGGATTCCATGGGCAGATGCAGGAGCACTTCCTTGCCCGCAGCATGGGCGAGGTCGGCGGTGGCCGTAGCGTGAGCTGTGTGTGGCAGGATGGCGCAGGCCACCGGACCCGGCAGGGCTGTGACGCGCCGTGCCTCGTCCAGTCTTTCCCCCAGATCATCGATCATCACTGCGATCACCGCAGGCTGATTATCGTCTGCGACAGCAGTGCCGTAGCCCAAGAAGGCCGCGGAGAACAGCAGGAGTGCAACAGATCTCATGGCCCCTTATGGGTCAGCACACTCAAGCCCTTCAGCATGTTGAGTGCCTGATAAAGCTGGAAATCTCGGGCTGCCAGATCATCTGCCGCCCGGGCGGCTCCAGCCCCAGTGACCGGCGCCGGTGCGGGCGCCGTGTTCGCGAGATGCCGCGAGAGGTTGGCTTCTTTCAGGCTGCCGCTGCCGTCATCTTGAGCCTGATCCGTGAGCTGCAGCGCATCCACTTCCACGTCCGGCACGATGCCCTGGGCCTGGATGGATCTGCCCGACGGGGTGTAATAGAGAGCGGTGGTGAGCTTGATGGCGTCCCCTTGGGGCAGCGGGATCACGGTCTGCACCGAGCCTTTGCCGAAGGTCTGTACGCCCATGATGAGTGCCCGGTGGTTATCCTGCAGCGCGCCCGCCACGATCTCCGCCGCCGAGGCGGTGCCCTGATCCACCAGCACCACGAGAGGCGCACCCGAAAGCAGGTCGCCTGGCGTCGCGCGCCGTTCGAAGTTGGAATCCGGCGCGCGGCCCTTGGCGCTCACGATGAGGCCGCTGTCCAAGAACGCATCGGACACGTCCACAGCAGCATCCAATAAGCCGCCCGGGTTATTGCGTAGATCCATCACGAGACCGTTCAGGGGAGCGCCGTTCTTCTTCAAGAGCGCGCGCATGCCGGTCTTGACGCCCTCGGCAGTATCATCGCCGAAGTCGCTGATGCGCAGGTAGCCGTAACCTTGTTGCAGCAGTTCCACATGGGTGGAAGACACATGCACTTCCTCCCGGGTGAGCTTCACGGTGACGGGCTTGTCGCTGTTCTCCGGCAGGAGTGAGAGGGTGACCGTGCTGCCGGGCTTTCCACGTAGTAAGTCGCTGGCCTGGTCCAGGCTAAGGCCCTCCAGAGAAGTGCCATTCACTTCCAAGATCTCGTCGCCGGCCTTCACCCCTGCGCGCGCCGCGGGCGAGTCGTCAATGGGTGCCACCACCACGATGGCGTCATCCTCCACACCGATGTCGATGCCGATGCCGTTGAACTCACCGCTGGTGAGATCCTGCATATCGCCGTACTCGGTCTTGTCCAGGAAATCCGAGTGCGGGTCCAGGTTGCCGAGCAGGCCGCGGATGGCGCCGTGGATGAGGGTCTTGTCGTCCACCGGCTCCACGTACTCGTCTTTGACCAGCTGCATCACGTCCACCAGTTGACGCACATCCTCCCAGGGCAATTGCTTGTCCGCCGGCTGCTTGGATGGCGCATCCGTCGCAGGCGGTGTGGCAGCCAGCACCGCGAGAGGCAGACCGAGAACCAGGGAGAGGACGAGGGGACGCAGGGTGATGTTCATGGGGACGGGTCCTGGTGACAGGGAGACGGACGACGAAAGGGCTTGAGATAGTACACCGGGCGGATTCGCGCCTCAGCCGGAGGGCAGGCGCCCGCGGCACCAGCGGCGCGGGTCCAGTGTGTCCTTGCCGTGGCGCAACTCGAAATACAGCGCGGGCTCTTCCTGGCCGCCGCTCTCGCCCAAGACGGCGATGGTCTCGCCGGCCTGCACCCAATCGCCCACTTGTCGGGCGATGCTCTGGTTGTGGGCGTAGATGCTCAGATAACCGTCGCCGTGGTCCAGGATCACCAGCAGGCCGAAGTGCGGCATCCAGTCCGCGTACACCACGCGGCCATAAGACACGGCACGCACCGGCGTGCCCACCGGCGCCGCGATGAGATCCCCTTCCCAGCGCATATGCCCGCCGGCGCGGGACTCGCCGTAGTAGCTCACGAGCTTGCCGGCGACGGGCCACAGGATGTGTCCCCGCAGAGCTGCGAAGCGATGGGTCTTCTCCAGTTCCGGCGGGATGTCGCTCAAAGCCTGGCGCAGATCATCCACTAAAGCCTGCAGTGCCTGTTGGTCACGCTTGAGATGGGTGATCTCCGCGTCGCGGGTCTTGATGCTGCTGTCTATCTCGGCGATGAGCTGGCGGCGGGAAGCATCCTGTTGCTGCAGGCTGGCGAGGGTCTGGCCGCGGCTGTCGCGCAGGCCCTTCAGGTCCGCTATCTGCTGGCGGATGCTCGCATCCAGCGTCGCGAGTTCCGTGAGTTCGGTGCGCACCGCCACGATGCGCTGGGCGCGGGCACGGTTCAGGTAATCGTAGTAGGCGAGCAGACGGCCCACGGTGGCCGGATCCTGGGCATCCAGCAAGAGCCGCAGTTGTGAATCCCGACCTTCCATGAAGGCGGCCTGCATCTGGGCTCCCAAAGCCGTCTTCTGGGCGTTGAGCGCCGCCTGCTGGGTGGCTTGCTGCCGTTGCAGATCATTCAACCTGCTCTGGGCGGGGGCCATCTGGCGATCCAGGTCCGCCACGTCGCGGCTCAACTTGGCGATGCCCCGCTCGTTCTGGCGCAAGTCCGTCTGCAGGGCGCCGCGACGGCGCAAGTCCGCTTCCCGGTCCGCCTCCACCTTGGCGAGTCGCGCTTTCAGGGCATCCAGCTGTTGCTGCTTGGCGGCGGCAGTATCGGAAGGCGAGGCCGGTGCCGCGACCCCCAACAAGGCCAGCGCCAATACCAAGCTGGCCAGACGGCCTGAACACACGCGTCGAATCATGCAGGGGATTTTACCGCGTCAGGCCGCCAAGCTGCGGTATCCAGGGGGGATTTAGGCCGCCGCTCAGAGGCTTGCGCCTCAACTGCTATACTACGCAGCCTTTTTGACCGCCGCCTTGAAGGCCTTAACCGCACATGCAGCGTTTCCTCGAATTCGGCCAGCACCACCCCCTCCTCATCGGCCTCGCGCTCCTGGCCCTCGCGGCCCTCGCCGTGGATGAGGCCCTGCGCCGCATGCGCAAGTACCGGGAAGTGGGCCCCGCCGAGAGCGTGCTGATGATCAACAAGGGTGCCGCGGTGCTGGACTTGCGCAGCCAGGCGGAATTCTCCGCCGGCCACATCATCCATGCTCGCAACATCCCGCTGGCTGACTTGGATGCGCGCGGCGCCGACCTGGAGAAGTTCAAGGGCCAGGCGCTCCTGGTCTACTGCAAGAGCGGCACCGACGCGAACAGCGCCGCGACCAAGCTCGCCAAACAGGGCTTCCAGCCCCTCGCGGTGCTGAAAGGCGGCATCAGCGCCTGGCAGCAGGAACAGCTCCCCCTGGAACGGGGTTGAGCTTCGCCATGAAGCCCGTCACCGTCTATTCCACCCAAGTCTGTCCTTACTGCGTCCGCGCCAAAGCGCTCCTGGACCGCAAGCACGTACCGTACACCGACATCATGGTGGACCGGAATCCAGACAAGCTCGCCGAGATGATGCAGAAGAGCGGCCGGCGCACTGTGCCGCAGATCTTCGTGGGCGAGACTCATGTGGGCGGCTGCGACGAGCTCTATGCCCTGGACCGGGCCGGGAGCCTCGACCCCCTGCTGACAGACTGACACCCACCCCTAATATAGACTGCAAGGAATCCCATGGCCGAGAAAGAAACCCCCGTGAGCCCCGCTGCCCCCCAGGCCAGCGAGAAACAAGTGATGCTCACCCGCATCTACGTGAAGGATTGCTCCTTCGAATCACCGCGCGCTCCGGCAGTGTTCTTCGCACCTCTGGATCCGGAAGTGAAGGTGAGCATGCGTACCGCTTCCACGAAGCTGGACGGTGACGACCTGGAAGTGGTCTTGAGCCTCACGGTGGAAGCCCAGTCCGACAAGCGTCCGCTGTTCCTGGTGGAAGTGCACCACGCGGGTATATTCACGGTGCGTGGCTTCAACGAAGCCGAGCGGGCCGCCATCATCGGTAGCTACTGCCCGAGCATCATCTTCCCCTATGCCCGCGAGACGGTGTCGGACCTGGTGATGAAGGGCGGCATGCCTGCGCTGCTCCTGCAGCCCGTGAACTTCGATGCGGTCTATGCCCAGAGCCTGGCGAACCCCGCCGGGCCCGGCGCCGCGTAATCCCGCGGAGACCGGCATGGGCGCAGACGCTCCCATCGGTATAGCCGGCGCCGGCTCCTGGGGCACTGCGCTCGCCATCCAGCTCTCCCGCAGCGGCCGCGCCGTGCGGCTCTGGTCGGTGGACCGGAGCGAACTCGATCCCCTGCCCGCGGATAGGGAGAACAAGCGCTATCTGCCAGGCTCCCGCTTCCCGGATTCCTTGAAGATCGAGTTCGAACTGCCCAAGCTCGTGGCGGACTGTGATGACATCCTGGTGGTAGTGCCCAGCCACGGCTTCCGCAGTACCTTGCAACAGATCGCCGCCTGCAAACCGAAGAAGCTGCGCCTCGCCTGGGCCACCAAGGGTTTCGAGATCGAGAGTGGCAAGCTCCTGCATGAAGTGGCGCGGGAGACGCTCGGCGAACACACGCCCTACGCCGTGCTCTCGGGTCCCACTTTCGCCCGGGAAGTGGCCCGCGGCATGCCTACCGCCGTCACCATCGCATCCAATGACTCGCACTTCGCGGCGGATCTCGCACAAGCCGTGGCGGGACCGGTGTTCCGCGCCTACACCTCCGACGACCTCACGGGCGTGGAAGTGGGCGGCACCGTCAAGAACATCATCGCCATCGGCACCGGCATCAGCGATGGCTTGGGCTTCGGTGCCAACGCCCGCGCCGCCCTCATCACCCGCGGTCTCGCGGAGATCACACGTTTGGGCTTGAAGCTCGGCGCCAAGGTCGAGACCTTCCAGGGACTCGCGGGCCTGGGCGATCTCGTGCTCACGTGCACTGATGACCAGTCCCGCAATCGCCGCATGGGTCTGGGCTTAGCCAGCGGCAAGAGCCGTGAGCAGGTGCAGAAAGAGATCGGCCAAGTGGTGGAAGGCGTGTATGCCGCCGAGGCGGTGCATGTGCTGGCCGCACGCCTCAAGGTGGAGATGCCCATCTCAGAGCAGCTCTACCGCATCCTGCATCAGGGCCTGGACCCCCGGTCCGCCGTGGAGACCCTCATGAGCCGCGCTCTCAAGCAGGAAAATGGCCGCTGACAGGCCATCTTGGGGACTTATTCCTACTCCGCCGCGCAGGAACCTTATCCGCGCCGTATCATCTAACACCCCGTTTCCCCTCCTCACAGCCTTCGAGGTCCGCCATGCGCGATAAGTCCACGAGATTGACCGTGTTTCTGGCCGCTGCCGGCCTGACTGCCGTCTCCCTGGGAGCCTTGGCGGACGGCGCACCGCCTATGCAGGGCTTCACCGCCGGCGACGCTGCGCAACAGTCTGCCCTCGAACAGAAGTTCGACGCAGCGCTGAACCCGGATGACCAGCGGGACTGGAACAAGGACATGGCCTCGGAGCACAACGAAGTGGGCTCACCCCACGACAAGGCCAATGCCGAGACCATGCTGAAGCAGTTCCAGTCCTGGGGCTGGGATGCGCACATCGAGACCTTCTACGTGCTGTATCCCACGCCGAAGTCCGAGAGTCTGGAGCTCGTGGGGCCCACCAGCTACAAAGCGACGCTGCATGAGCCGCCGGTGGACGGCGATGCCACGTCCCAGACCCAGGCCGACAAAGTGCTGCCTCCGTACAACGCTTACGGCGCCGACGGTGACGTGACCGCCGACGTGGTGTATGTGAACTACGGCATGCCCGACGACTACAAGGAACTGGCGCGCCACGGCGTGGACGTGAAGGGCAAGATCGTCATCGCCCGCTACGGCGCCGGCTGGCGCGGCCTGAAGCCCAAGCTCGCCTACGAGCATGGCGCCGTGGGCTGCATCATCTATTCCGATCCCCGCGACGACGGCTACTGGCAGGGTGATATCTACCCGAAGGGCCCGTTCCGCAGCCCCGATGGCGTGCAGCGCGGTTCCGTGGCCGACATGCCCATCTATCCGGGCGATCCACTCACCCCGGGCTACGGCTCCACCAAAGATGCGAAGCGCCTCGCGCTCAAGGATGCGAAGACCATCCTGAAGATCCCTGTGCTGCCTATCTCCTATGCGGATGCCAAGCCCTTCCTGTCGGCGCTCGAAGGCCCGGTGGCTCCGGCCAACTGGCGCGGCGCCCTGCCCATCACCTATCACATCGGTCCGGGCCCGGCGAAAGCGCATCTCGTGGTGCAGTCCAACTGGGACATCAAGCCCATCTATGACGTGATCGCCACTATCAAGGGCAGCGAGTACCCCGACCAGTGGGTGATGCGCGGCAACCATCACGATGGCTGGGCTATCGGTGCGGACGATCCCTTGAGCGGCAACGTGGCGCTGCTGGATGAAGCCAAGGCCATCGGCACTCTCTTGAAGACTGGCTGGAAACCGAAGCGCACCCTGGTGTACGCGAGCTGGGACGGCGAGGAACCGGGCCTCCTGGGTTCCACCGAATGGGCCGAGACCCATGCGGACGAGCTGCAGAAGAAACTCGTGATCTATATCAACACCGACAACAATAGCCGCGGCTTCCTGGGAGCCAGCGGTTCCCATTCGATACAGACCATGTTCGACCAGGAGACCAAGGGTGTGACCGACCCGGAGACGGGCGTGAGCATCGATGCGCGCCTGCGGGCTTCCATCGAGACCGACGGCTTCGGCAAGAACGCCTCGGCGGATGACGTGGCGGACGCCAAGCTCGCGGCCTCAGGCCAGGACCTGCCCCTCGGCGCCCTGGGTTCAGGCTCGGATTACACCGCCTTCCTGGATCATCTGGGCATCGCATCACTGGACGTGGGATTCTACGGTGAGGGTGAAGGCGGCGATTACCATTCGCTGTACGACTCCTTCGACCACTACAGCCGCTTCGGCGATCCAGGCTTCAAGTACGGCATCGCCATGTCCAAGATCGCAGGCCACACAGCGTTGCGTTTCGCGGACGCAGACGTGCTGCCCTTCACCTACGGCGCTTTCGCCGACACCGTGGGCAACTACGTGACGCAGCTGCATGGTCTCGCCGAGAGCACGCGCATGCACAACGATCAGCAGAACAAGTTGCTGGCGGAGCATGCCTTCACCCTCGCGGCAGACCCAACCCTCACCTATGTGCCGCCCCCGGCGGCCCAGCCAGCGCCCATCCTGAACTTCGCACCGCTGGATAACGCCATGCTGAAGCTGAAGGCCAGCGCCGCCGTCTATGACGCTGCTTACGCGGCAGCGGCGGCCCAGGGCTTCAAGCCGGATGCAGACAAGCTCGCGAACCTCAATCGCCAGCTGCAAAGCATGGAGCAGAGCCTGCTCTACTCCGGCGGTCTGCCGGGCCGCCCCTGGTTCAAGCACACCATCTACGCCGCAGGCCTGTATACAGGCTACGGCGCCAAGACCCTGCCGGGCGTGCGGGAAGCCATCGAAGAGCAGCAGTGGGACACCGCCACCCAGTACATCGACGTGGATGCTGATGCTCTCAACAAGTACAGCGCCGAGCTGGACAAAGCCACTGCCCTGCTGAAGCAGTAAAATTTAGTCTAGGAAATCGGGCGGGGTGTACGCGAGTACACCCCGCTTTTCATTGGCTACCTGCAAATCCATTTTGCCGCCAGGCTTCAAAGACCAAGACGGCCACAGCATTAGAGAGGTTGATGCTACGGTTATCCGGCCGCATGGGCAGGCACAACACCTGCTCTGCCGGCATCCCATCCAATAACGATTGGGGCAACCCGCGAGTCTCCGGGCCGAAGAGGAAGGCGTCCCCCGCTTCATATCGCACATCGGTGTAGCGTCGCCGGCCCCGGGTAGAGAGGGCGAAGAGCCGCCGGGGTGCCGCTACCTGCATGAAGGCGTCCAGATCTGCATGTTCCCGCACCGTGGTCATCTCGTGATAGTCGAGGCCGGCGCGTTTCACCCGCGCCTCGCTCAACTCGAAACCCAAGGGGTGGATGAGGTGCAGGGCCGCGCCGGCGTTGGCGCACAGGCGTATGATATTGCCCGTGTTCGGCGGGATCTCCGGTTGATACAGCACTACATGGAACATTGAGCTACCGCGTGCAGATAAAAGACTCGACCCCACTCCCCGCTTCCCTCAAGACCGAATTCTGCGGGATGCGCTTCGATACGCCCCTGGTGCTGCTCTCGGGCTGCGTCGGCTTCGGCGAAGAATATACGCGCGTGGCTGGCTTTTCCAACCGGGACGCCGGCGCCATCTGCCTCAAGGGCACCACCCTCAACCCTCGCCTCGGCAACCCGGCCCACCGGGTCTATGAGACCCCGGCGGGTATGCTGAATGCCATCGGCCTGCAGAACCCGGGCGTGGATCACGTGGTGAAGAACATCCTGCCGACGCTCGATTTCTCCGAGACCCGCTTCATCGCCAATGTCTCGGGCTCGACGGTGGAGGAATATGCCGAGGTCACCCGTCGCTTCGACGATTCACCCATCGACGCCATGGAGATCAACATCTCCTGCCCCAACGTGAAAGAAGGGGGCGTGCAGTTCGGCAACGATCCGGAGATGTCCGCCCGGGTGGTGGCCGCCTGCCGCGCCGTGACCAAGAAACCCCTCATCACCAAGCTCTCTCCTAACCAGACGGACATCGCGCTGAACGCGCGCCGCTGCATCGAAGCGGGTACCGACGGCTTCGCAGTGATCAACACCCTCATGGGCATGGCGGTAGACGTGGAGAAGCGGGAAGCCGTAATCGGCAACTTCCAGGGCGGGCTCTCGGGGCCGGCCATCAAGCCCATCGCGCTCCTGAAAGTGCAGCAGGTCTACCAGGTGGCGAAAGCCCACCAGATCCCCATCATCGGCCAGGGCGGCATCACTACCGTGAACGACGCCCTGGAGTTCCTCATGGCCGGTGCTTCAGCTGTAGGCGTAGGCACTGCCCTCTTCTATGACCCGTTGGTATGCAAGAAACTCAATGCGGGCATCGCGGACTATCTCGAACGTCACAAGCTCAAGAACGTGAGCCAACTCACGGGGAGTCTGAGCCTACCTGGGCAGAAACTCGAAACCTGCGCAGCGGGCTAAATCTCAGCTGTCTAGATCTTTCAGTTTTCTGGTCACTGTATTCCGCCCCCAACCCAGGAGTTTTGCCGCTTCCCGACGCCGACCGCCGGTCTTGGCCAGCGCCGCGTCCAACATGATCCTCTCGAACTCCGGCAGGGCTTCTGCCAGCAGCTCTGCGCGACCGCCGGCCAGCTCCGCATCCGCCCAAGCCCGTAGCGACAGGCGCCAGTCGCCGCCGCCTTCCCGCACCACCCGGGCCTGATCTAGCACTTCTTGCAGATCACTCCTGTGCACGATGCGTCCCGGTGCCATGAGCATGAGCCGCCGACAGAGATTCTTGAGCTCCCGCACATTGCCGGGCCAGGGGCGTTCCATGAGGTCTGCGATGGCATCCGCCGTGAGGCGCTTGCCCGCCACATTGAGCTCCCGGGCAGCCGCGTCCATGAAATGCTCAAGCAGTAGCGGGATATCCTCGCGCCGGTCCCGCAGAGCCGGCATGTGCACGTGCACCACATTCAGGCGGTGGAACAGGTCTTCCCGGAACGCACCTTCCTCCACCCGTGCCTCCAGGTCCTGATGGGTGGCGGCGATGATGCGCACGTCCACCTTCACGGCCTCGTGGCCGCCCACCCGGAAGAACTCGCCCTCCGCCAGCACCCGTAAGAGCCGTGTCTGCAGTGCGACGGACATGTCGCCGATCTCATCCAGGAAGAGCGTGCCGCCGTGGGCTTGCTCGAAGCGGCCGAGACGCCGGCTTGATGCGCCGGTGAAAGCACCGCGCTCATGGCCGAAGAGTTCTGATTCCAGCAACTCGGCCGGGATGGCGGCCGTGTTGAGGGCGATGAAAGGCGCTCGCGCCCGGGGACTGTGCCGGTGCAGGGCCCGGGCCACCAGCTCCTTGCCGGTGCCGGATTCGCCCGTGATGAGAGCCGCGAGTTGGCTCTTGGTGAGCCGGCCGATGACACGGAACACCTGCTGCATGGCGGGTGCTTCGCCGATGAGCTGTTCTGTCTCGCCTGGCGGGGCGATCTCCGTCTGTACCGAGCCCTGAGCCTGAGCCGCGCGATTCACTAGTACCGCCAGTTCATCCAGATCGAAGGGCTTCGACAGGTATTCGAAAGCGCCACCCTGGTAGGCAGTCACGGCGCTCTCCAGATCCGCGTGGGCGGTGACCACGATCACCGGGAGTTTCGGTCGTTCCTTGCGCAGGAACTTGAGTAGATCGAAACCGCTCTCCCCCGGCAGGCGCACGTCCGATACGAGTACCGCAGGTTGACCTGTCTCCAGCGCCGCGCGCACGTCCTCCGCGCTGACATAGAGTCGCACGCTGAACCCGGCTTCCTTGAGCGCCTCGTTCATGACGAAACGCAAGGCGGGATCGTCATCCACTATCCAGATCTCAGGCGCTTGCTTGCTCATGGTTCTCTTCCAGGGGTAGCAATATGGAGAAGACGGTATGGCCCGGGGTGCTCGTGCATTCGATGAGCCCGCCGTGGCGGTTCACGAGCTCCTGGGCGATGGAGAGCCCAAGGCCTGTGCCGTGGGGTTTGCCGCTGACCAGCGGTGCGAAGATGCGCCCCAGCAGTTCTGGGGGCACGCCGGGGCCATCGTCCACCACGTCCACGCAGGCCACCAGCCGGTGCCGGTGAATGCCGATAGTGAACTGGCGAAGCACCCGGGTGCGGAACAGGAGTTGGCCCTTGTCATTCAAAGCTTCGCGCGCGTTGCGCGCCACGTTGAGCAGCGCCTGCACGATCTCGCCCCGATCCAGGCTCAAGTCCGGCAGGCTGGGGTCATAGTCGCGCTTGAGTTCGAGAGTCGCCGAGGCCTCGCTCTCCGTGAGTCGTGCCACGTGTTCCAGGAGCTCATGGATATTCACGGGCCGGCGTTCCGGCAAGCGTGCGGGACCGAGCATGGCGTCCACCAATGCAGACAACCTATCGGCTTCGCCCATGATGATGCGGGTGTATTCCTTCAGGCCTTCGTCGGGCAGACGCCGATCCAGAAGTTGCGCCGCCCCCCGCAGGCCACCCAAGGGATTACGGATCTCGTGGGCCAGGTTCCGAGCCAAGAGTCGGTTGGCGGCGTGCTGGGCGATGAGGGCATCTTCACGGCTGATACGTAGGTACCGGTCGAGAGGCACCAGTTCCACCAGTAGCGGCGTGTCTCCGTCCCGCTCTGCCACGGGAGTGGCAGTGCAATCCACGGTGATGACTGCAGCATCTTCAGGTCCATCCAGAGACAATCTGAGTTCGCGCTGGGTGAAGGTCTCCCGATTCTCAGCCGCCCGGCTCAGGGCCGCGGCGAATTCGCGGGCATGGGGCAAGCAGTCGGTGATGGGATTGCCCAGAGCCTGGTGGCCATCCAGCCTGAGGAGGGTCTCAGCAGCAGGGTTCAGATAGACGAAACGGAGGGTGCCATCCAGCCATAGGACGGCCGTAGTCTGGTTTTCGAGGATCCCTTGGATGAGGGGCTTTGAACTGATCCTAGAGGACATGCACCATTATAGTGCGTATGCCCCAAATCAGTGCACTTTCTTTAGTCCTTTAACAGTGCCTTTCTGGATATAGAAAGTCACTGGCTTGGCAACCATGGTGCTGCCATCTGTTTCCGTGAGTGTGGCATGCACGGTGTGTTCGCCACGATCCAGATTATCGAAGCTCGCCGTCATGGATTCAGCTGGGCCCACGGTCTTGTCGTCCAGGGTGATGGAGACTTGATCCCCCTGGTGCAGACCCGGCTGTGCCGAGAGGGTGACGGTGATGCTCTGCACGTTCCAAAACACCTGATCGGGTGTGGGCGAGCCTATCTCGAAGCTGGTGTAGCCAGTAATTGGCTGAGGGTGCGCGCTGGGGGGAGGCGTGGAGACATCCACCGTAGGAGGGCTGTAGGTAGTGGGTTTCGGCAGATGGACCTTGGTAGCCCCCGGCTGTGGCTTGTCCGAGTAATGCACGTTGCCCTGGTCATCCACCCACTTGTAGAGGGTGTCGGCGAAGACCGCGCTCAGGGCACATAGAGCGAGCAGTAAAAGCAGTATCTGGGTGGTGCGGCGGGTCATGGGGCCAGACTAGTGCATTCCCTAGCGGGGCTCAAGAGTTAATGACCAATGGTCACTTAGACCTTGCAAATACCCAAGTTCGGTACTATGATTACTTGGACTGGACGGTCCAGTCCAAAATGTTAAATTGATAACAAGTTTCACGAATCACGCGCGCCCGCGCGTGACTGCGGCCCCTCTTCTCCCTGTGGGGCCGCCCGGGAGCTACCCCACTCCCGGCCCTTTGCTGGCGTGCCGCTTTCCCCCATCCCCACGGCACGCCAGCTTTTCTATTCGACGACGGCACCATCGAGGCTCAAAGCCCCGGTGGCGCCGTCGCGCGTCCGTCTGATCAGTGGTTCACGATGTCGCCGTGCATGGGCACGAGCTGAGCCAGGAAGCGGTTCTGCACCGGCTGTGCCACATGCAGATCATCCATGGCCTTCTCGAGGTCTTCCACCAGTGCGTTGAAATCCGCGTCGGTGATATGTCGGTCCTTGTGGGCTTCCAGCATGCTCTTCCCGCCGTACTCGCAGGGCCCGCCGCTCACGGCACAGAACTGCTGCACCAGCATGTCGTGGAAGTGCGGGATGTCCGTATCGGAGAAGAAGTGCACGATGCGCACATCGCTCGCCAGGTTGTTGAGGAACCCGTCGGTGATGGCGCTGATCCCGGCTTTGCCGCCGAGCTGTTGATACAGGGTGGGGGATTCCTTGGGCGGCGTGGAGCAACCTGTGAGCAAGAGGCCGGACAAGAGCGCCGCGAGGGCGAGAGTCTTCAGGTTCATGGTCGGCATCTCCATTATCCTTGGGTTCAGAAAGTCGCCTGCACCGAGAGGTACAGACCGCGCTGGTGCTGCAGGGTGGCGACGGACCCTAAGCTCGTGTAAGCCGCCACCAGGCCGATGGACTTGCTGGGGAAGTAGGCGATGAAGAGATCGGCCCAGGCATCTTCCTCGGCGAAGCGCAGGTTGTCAGGTTTGCGACGGTACTCGATGCCGACGGCGGTGCGCTCATCCAGCAAGAGGCCGGCGGATACCTCGGGTTCCAGACGGTAGCTATCGTTCCTGTCGCCGCCGAACCCCAGGAGCCCCAGCTGGTTCGCCTTAGTGGCGCGCAACACGCCGTTCAGCAAGAGATCGCGACCGAAGAAACCGTCCACGATCACCTTGGTGGCGGCCACGTAGATATCTGTGCCGCTGTCGTGCTTGGCTCCCACCACGCTGGGGATAGTGAAGTCGATGTCATGCTTGTACTGCATACCCACCGAGATCTCCGGCGCATCGCCATAGAGCACATCCCCCAGCACGCGCACCTTGGCGCCGAACACCTGCTGACGTAGGGAAGTGCCAGGCAGCTTGAGAGCGGTGCCTAAGGTGCCGAGATCCAGGTTCTGATCGGCGAACGAGACTTCCAGCCGGTTCCTGAACGTCACTGCTGCCGCAGTGGCGGTCAGGGTGTAATCCCCGGTGGTGGCCTGGTCTATGGAGAAAGTACCGCCGTTCTCGTTGTCGGTACCGTACCCTGCCAGCACGGCCCAAGGGACGATGCCGCCGCCGGCGGTGCCTTCCACCTCGGTGAGTCCACCGGTGGCCACGAGACGTCCGTCATCTGCTGCACAGACTAAGGGTGTGCAGGCAGCCGCCAGCAACACTGTGGACAGGATCATGGTTCTTGGGATCTTCATGCACGCCTCACTTTTCGGTAATCACTCAACCATACTTCGAGTCGCTCCTTGGGGAGCGGCTTACTGATGTAATAACCCTGGGCCAGGTCGCACTTGTAGGCTCTCAGCACCCGCAGCCCTTCCTCGGTCTCCACGCCTTCGGCGGTCACTTCCAGGCCCATGTTGTGGGCGAGCTCGATGGTGGAACGCACGATGACCGCATCTTCGCTGTGCTCCCGCAACTGCATGATGAAGGACTTGTCTATCTTGAGTTCATCCACGGGCAAGCGCTTCAACTGCGCAAGAGAGGAATAGCCGGTGCCGAAGTCGTCGATGGAGAGGCGCACGCCGGCGGCTTTGAGACGGTGTAATACCTGGGTGGCGTGCACTGGGTCACTCATGACCGTGGTCTCGGTGATCTCCAGCACCAGCTGCCGCGCAGGCACGCCGCTCGCACGCAGCCAGTCGCTGATGTTGGACGACAGCTCTGGATTGAGCAGGTCCACCGCCGAGAGGTTCACGGAGACCATGGGCGCCCAACCAGCGCGTTTCCATTCCTGGCATTGGCCGATCACGTGGCGCAGCACCCACTCGGTGAGGAGATGGATGTTGCCGGATTGTTCTGCCAGGCCGATGAACTCGTCGGGCGGGATGGGGCCGAGGCGCGGATGGGTCCAGCGTAGGAGCGCCTCCAGTCCGCCGATCTGCATGTCATGCAACGAAGCCTTGGGCTGGTAATGCACCGAGAGTTCGTTGCGCTCGATAGCGCGGCGCAGATCGCTCACGAGCTCCAGGCCCTTCAGATAGCGCTCATCCCGGCCTTTCACGTACATCTGCCAGGGTACATGAGCCTGCTTGGCATCGGACATGGCGATGTCGGCGCGGCGGATAAGGGTCTCGGTATCCTCGCCGTGGGCCGGATACATCACGATGCCGATGCTCACTTCAGGGGTCAGCTGCATGTCGCCTATGGACATGGCAGCACGCATGGCCGCCGTGAGCTTGCCGGCGAAGCCTTCCGCAGCTGCAGCATCCATACCGTCCAGCAACAAGAAGAACTGGTCGGCACCGTGCCGTGCCACAGCGTCGCCCGGGCGCATGAGCTTGCGCAGGCGCTGGGCGGTCTCCATCAACACCTGGTCACCTGTGTGGTGCCCCAGTGCGTCGTTGATGTCCTTGAAACGATTGAGGTCGAGCATCATGGCTGCGCCGCTGCCATCGCGCCGCTTGGCGCGGTCGATGGCAGTCTCCAGCTGTAGCTGCATGGAGCTGCGGTTCGGCAGGCCAGTGAGCACATCGTGGAAGGCCTGGAAGGCGATGCGCTCCTCGCGCTCCGCGATGCTGGTCTGCATGCTGTTGAAAGCGCTGGCGAGCTCGCCCACCTCGTCGCTGGCTTCCATCTTCACCACTTCGGTGTAGTCACCCGATTCCACGCGCTTCGCGGCCCGTGCGAGGACGTGCAGCGGCCGGCTGAGGCTGCGCCCCATGACCAGGGCCAGTATCAGCGCCACCACGAGCGCACTGGCACCGATGCCGAGCAGCTGTCCCTTCAGCACATCGTAGGGCCGCAAGGCGACGCGTACCGAATTCTGCAGCATCGCTGTCACGCTGGATTGGCTGTCGTTGACGAGCGTGACCGGCAGGGTGATGTAATCCCCGTCAGTGAAACTCACATCGTGAGCTGAATCTTCGTGATCGACGGCGCTAAGCCATGGTTCTGCGGCCAAGATCTTCTGCTGTTCCGGTGGCAACGTACTCACCATATGCAACCCATCCTCACCGGACCGGCGGCCAACGAAGGACACCTCGAGTCCCGTGAGACCCTTCAGGTCCACCGCCAAGTCCTGGTCCATGGCGAAGCCCATGCAGACCCAGCCGATCGGCAGCGGCGCATAGACCGGCACCATGGCGAGTTCGTAGGGCTGGCCTTCGTAGAAGACCGTACCGGATGCATTGCCTGTGCGGCGTGCGGTGTCGTAGAGAGAGTCGAAGGGGAACTTCGCTTGAGTGCGCACGTCTTCCTGGCTGGTGGCGATGACGTGGCCATCGGTGTCCACTAGCATGGCGAGGTCCGCGTTGACGCGCGTCGCCTGGTTGAGCAGCGCGGAGCGGATGGTGCCGGCGTCGCGGGTGGCCACCGCCTTCTTGAAGCCGAAGTCGCCGGCCAGCACCTCTACAGCACCATCCAGTTGGTTGATGTGGTTGTCGAGCAGCCGCTGGAATACACGGCCACCCACCTCGAGACGCTGCCGCGCATCGCCGATCACGGTGTTACGCGCGCTGAGATAGACAGCGACGAAGCTGGCGGCTTGTATGAAAGCCACCAGCGCCAACATGGTCAGGGTGAGCCTAGTTTGAAAGCGGCGGCGGCTTCGCATCGCGGAACCTGTCGAATTTATTCTGCAAGGACTCCACCGGCTTACTCCCCAGATGGAGGGGAGCCTTCAAGGTCACCTTGAAGCTGAGCTGCGTCAGCTGCTTCTCATCCAGCACCAGATCTTGCGACAGGCCGTTGCCCTCAGCCTGCATGTCTGGGTGCCAGATGACGAGGTGATACTTGCCAGCAGGTACCCCGGCCAGTTCCGCTTGGCCGGAGGCGTCGCTCTTCACGAACCAGGGAGTCGGGACCACATCTATATAACCGAGCATCCAGTCATGGATGTTGCAGCCCAGCACCACGACGCCGGACTTGTCGAAGATCACGGGTTTGGTCGGCACGCCCTTGTAGAGCGGCAGCTCGAAAGGTTTGGCGGGCGAGAAGGAATACACGTCGTGATGGATGTCATCGCTGTTCGGGAAAGACACGGCGGTGCCGGCCTCCACGGCGAGCACGTGGGGCACGAATTCCTTGTTGTGTTGGTCCATCACCGCAGTGGGCTGCGCCGCCTTGGGCGGGCTGCGATCCTGCGGTTCGAGAGAGACCACGGCGTCCTGCACCGGTTTTCCGGCGGCGTCGTCTATGGAGACCTCCAGGGTGGCGGCCGATACCGGCAAGGCCATGAAGCCCACCGGCAACAACATCAAGATACTGCACAGCGTCTGCCGCATGTTCATCCCCCCACCCGTATATGGTTTATTCAGACTGGGCAGGGACATATACGCAGAGGAGGACCAGCGGGACGCACTGAGCAGCACAATGCCTGCGTCCGGGGCCTTTGTGAAGAGATATTTTGTATGCTAAATATTAAGGTTTAGCCTGTCTGGAGGCTGGAAAGGGGCCTGGGTAAGGCCGGCGCTGCTCCATGAGTCCCTAGGACCCGCTGCCACCAGCCCACGTCCCACCAGCGCCCCTGTTTGAAGCCCGCGTTGCGATATACCCCCACGGGGGTGAAACCGAATGCTTCATGCAGACCCACGCTCCCGGCGTTAGGCAAGGTGATGCCCGCATAGGCATTGCAGTAGCCCAGGTGCGCCAGCTCCTGGAGGAGTTCCTGGTAGAGCGCCCGCCCCACTCCGGTCCTGCGCCTGCCTGGATGCACGTACACCGAGACGTTCACGGACCATTGGTAGGCGGGGCGCTCGTTATGCCGTGCCGCATAGGCATAACCCCAGATTTCACCGCGTTCCTCGCACACGAGCCAGGGCCGCTCCGGGAGGGTGCGAGACATCCGCGTGACCATCTCCTCGACGGAGGGCGGCGTGAGTTCGAAGGAAGCGACGCCGTCTGTCACATTGGGTGCATAGATCGCAGCGATCTGAGACGCGTCACCTGATGTCGCGAGACGGATATGCATGGTTGTCCCTCCCGAAAGCACACGGCCGCATAGCTGCGGCCGTGTCTTCTTTATCGCTAGGCCTTCTCGCTCACAGCGAGTAGTACATATCGAATTCGATCGGATGCGTGGTCATGCGCATGCGGGTCACGTCCTGCATCTTGAGACCGATGTAGGCATCCAGCACGTCGTCAGTGAAGACGCCGCCGCGCTTCAGGAACTCACGATCCTTGTCCAGGTGTTCGAGAGCCATCTCCAGGGACCAGCACACCTGCGGGATGTTCTTCTCTTCCTCGGGGGGCAGGTCGTAGAGATCCTTGTCCATGGCTTCGCCCGGGTGGATCTTGTTCTGGATACCGTCCAGGCCTGCCATCATCATGGCAGCGAAGGCGAAGTAGGGATTGGCGCTGGAATCCGGGAAGCGTACTTCGATACGGCGCGCCTTGGGATTGGACACGTAAGGGATGCGGATGGAAGCGGAGCGGTTGCGGGCGGAGTAGGCCAGCATCACCGGAGCCTCAAATCCAGGCACCAAACGCTTATAGCTGTTGGTGCCTGCGTTGGTCAGGGCGTTCAGGGCACGGGCGTGCTTGATGATGCCGCCGATGTAATACAAGGCCGTCTCGGACAGGCCGCCGTAGAGGCTGCCGCTGAAGAGGTTCTTGCCATCCTTCGCCAGAGACTGGTGCACGTGCATGCCGCTGCCGTTGTCGCCTACCAGAGGCTTCGGCATGAAGGTGGCGGTCTTGCCGTAAGCATGGGCCACGTTCATGACCACGTACTTCAGTATCTGCACCTCGTCAGCCTTCTGTACCAGGTGGCCGAAGGCCACGCCGATCTCGCACTGGCCCGCAGTCGCCACTTCATGGTGGTGCACTTCGGTCATGAGACCCATGTCTTCCAGGGTCGCGCACATGGCGGAGCGGATGTCCTGCAGTGCGTCCACCGGCGGCACCGGGAAATAACCGCCCTTCACACCGGGGCGGTGGCCGAAGTTGCCGTCTTCGTAGGCCCGCTCGGAGTTCCAGCCGGCTTCCTGGGAATCGATCTTGTAGAAAGCGCCGCTGATGTCCGCACCCCAGCGGATGTCATCGAAGATGAAGAACTCGTTCTCCGGACCGAAGTAGGCGGTGTCGGCGATGCCGGTGGATTTCAGATAAGCCTCGGCGCGCTTCGCCAGGGAACGCGGATCGCGCTCATAGCCCTGCATGGTGGAGGGCTCGATCACGTCGCAGCGGAGGATGAGGGTCTTCTCCTCGAAGAAGGGATCCAGCACGGCCGTGGTCGTATCCGGCATGAGGATCATGTCGGACTCGTTGATGCCCTTCCAGCCGGCGATGGAGGAGCCATCGAACATCTTGCCGTCCTCGAACAGCTTGTCGTCCACGGTGTGGGACGGCACGGTCACGTGCTGTTCCTTGCCGCGGGTGTCGGTGAAGCGGAAGTCCACGAAACGGGCGCCTTCCTTGGCGATCAGGTCGAGGACGTCTTTGCCGGTCTTGGTGCTCATAGGTCGGGCTCCGGAGTGGGATGTGGCGATACTTTGTATAAAGCACGCAGCGTGCCAACCCTTAGGGCCCGGGATTCCTGGCTTGATGGGGCGTTTCTATCCCGGGAAGAGACCCAATTGCACCAAAATGGTGCACACTCCTTTCCAGCCCACGCACAGCGGGGGCCTTGAGTGAAGCCCAGGATTGAAGCCGCTATACTGGCCGCCCTTGCGGGCAAGGCGCTGCCCCCTAATAAAATCCAAGCCATGCCTGCCAAAAAGCCATCCACTTTTCAGGACCTGATCCTCGGCCTCCAGCGTTACTGGTCCGCCCAAGGTTGTGTCTTGCTCCAGCCCTACGACATGGAGATGGGTGCCGGCACCTTCCATCCGGCCACTTTCCTTAGAGCCGTGGGACCGGAACCCTGGGCCGCGGCTTATGTGCAGCCTTCCCGCCGCCCCACCGACGGCCGCTACGGCGAGAACCCCAACCGCCTGCAGCACTACTACCAGTACCAGGTGGTCATCAAACCCTCGCCGGACGACATCCAGGATCTGTACCTCGGTTCCCTGAAAGCCCTCGGTCTCGATCCCCTGGTGCATGACATCCGTTTCGTGGAAGACAACTGGGAATCACCGACCCTCGGCGCCTGGGGTCTCGGCTGGGAAGTGTGGCTGAACGGCATGGAGATCAGCCAGTTCACGTACTTCCAGCAGGTGGGCGGCCTCGAATGCCGACCTGTGACCGGCGAGATCACCTACGGTCTCGAGCGCCTCGCCATGTATCTGCAGGGCGTCGAGAGCGTGTACGCCCTCACCTGGACCGATGGTCCCCAGGGCAAAGTCACCTACGGCGACGTCTACCACCAGAACGAAGTGGAGCAGTCCAAGTACAACTTCGAGGAAGCCAACACCGCCAATCTATTTGCCTGGTTCGACGTGTGCGAAGCAGAATGCACACGCTCTTGGAAAAAGGCCTGCCGCTGCCGGCCTATGAACAGGTGCTGAAGGCCTCTCACACCTTCAACCTGCTGGATGCGCGCCGCGCCATCTCGGTGACCGAACGGCAGCGCTATATATTGAGAGTGCGCACCCTCGCCCGCGGCGTGGCTCAGGCCTATCTACAATGCGCGGGAAGCTTTGGGCTTCCCCATGTTGGCGGGGAAGAAGAAATGAACGCGCGCAAATCCATCAAGCCCAAATCCGTGAAGCCGACCACCCAGCCCTTTCTGGTGGAGATCGGCACCGAAGAGCTTCCCCCTAAGAGCCTGAAGAAACTCGCTCTCGCCCTGCTGGCGAACTTCGAGACCTTGGCTCTCGCGGAGAGTCTCCTGCCTGCCGGCACTCGCAACGAAGTGTATTTCTCGCCCCGCCGCCTCGCTCTCTACATACCTGCCCTGCGCCTGAAACAGCCGGACCGGGACGAAGAGCGCTTAGGCCCGGCTGTGAGCGCCGCCTACGACGCAGAAAGCAAACCCACTAAAGCCGCGGAGGGTTTCGCCCGCTCCTGCGGTGTCGGCGTCGAGCAATTGGAGAAGCGCCAGACCGACAAGGGCGAACGCCTCGCCTACACCATCCATATCCCGGGCGAGCCGGCCACAGAAGTGTTGCCGGACATCCTCACGGAAGCCCTGGCGAAATTGCCCATCGGCAAACGCATGCGCTGGGGTGCTGGCGACACAGAGTTCGTGCGTCCGGTGCACTGGGTGCTGATGCTCCTGGGGGACAAGCCCCTGAAAGCAGAGCTCTTAGGCAAACATGCCAGCAACAAGACTTACGGCCACCGCTTCCACCATCCGGCGGCTATCGTCATCAAGCGCCCGGTGGATTACCGCAAGCAGCTCGAGAAGACCGGCAAAGTGCTGCTGGAAGATTCCGACGGTTCGCTCGCGAAGAAGATCGGCGCCCTAGTGGATGCGGCTGCCAAACGCGTGCATGGCAAGCCCGTGTCGGATCAGGCTTTGCTGGAAGAGGTGGCGGCCCTGGTGGAGTGGCCGGTGCCGGTGACCGGCAGTTTCGACAAGCGCTTCCTCGCGCTGCCGGACTCTGTCATCGTGGCAGTGCTGCAAGGCCAGCAACGGTATTTTCCCCTGCGCGGCGCCGGCGGCAAGCTCCTGCCCCACTTCATCACGGTGAGCAACATCCAGAGCCGCAAGCCCGTGGAAGTGAAGCGTGGCAACGAGCGGGTGATCGTGCCTCGGCTAACGGATGCCATGTTCTTCTGGGAACTGGACAAGGGCGCGCGTCTCGACGCGCGGGTGGCGGATCTCGATAAAGTCGTATTCCAGAAAGAGTTGGGCTCCTACGGCGACAAGCGGCGGCGGGTGAATACCCTGGCGGAAGGACTCGCGCGCAACATGGGTGGTGATCCCGTGCTCGCCCAGCGAGCGGCGAACCTCGCCAAATGCGATCTCCTCTCCAACCTGGTGAGTGAGTTCCCGGAGCTGCAGGGCAGCATCGGCCGCTATATCGCCGAGGTGAACGGCGAGGCCCATGAAGCGGCGCTGGCCATCGAGGAACAATATCTGCCGCGTCACGCCGGTGACCGGCTGCCCGAGACGAAGACCGGCCAGGCGCTAGCCATCGCTGACAAGCTGGACACGGTCTGCGGCATCTTCGCCATCGGCCTGAAGCCCACCGGCGACAAAGATCCCTTCGCTCTACGTCGCGCGGGCCTCGGGCTCATGCGCATCATCACCGAGCGGGAGCTGGACCTCAGCCTGATCCCCCATATCCGCAGCGCGCTCCTGGCCTTGCCCATGCACGGCAAAGACCAGGAAGCCATGGTGAAAGAGATCTACGAGTTCCTCATGGAACGGCTGCGGGCCTATTACCTGGAAGCAGGCATCCGTGCGGATGTGTTCGAAGCAGTCCGCGCCCGCAACCCGGGTAAACCCCTGGATTTCCAGCGTCGGGTGCAGGCGGTCAACGCCTTCCTCGCCTTGCCGGAAGCGGCGAGCCTCGCGGCCGCCAACAAGCGCATCGCCAATATCCTGCGTCAGGCGGGCGGGCAGGTCTCTCAAGACCCGCAACCGAGTCTGTTCCGCGACGCGGAAGAGCAAGTGCTGCACGCCAAGATCCTGCAGTTGAAAGATGACGTATTGCCTCTGGTGCAGCGCGGCGATTACAGCGGCGCGCTGAAGAAACTGGCCGCTCTGCGTGGTCCGGTAGATGCTTTCTTCGACAAGGTGCTGGTGATGGCCGATGAGCCGGAAGTGCGGGCCAATCGTCTGGCCCTCTTGTCCTCCTTGAGCGCCCTCTTCCTGCACACCGCTGATCTGTCTTTGATACAGGTAGATTGATGAAACTGGTGATCCTGGACCGGGACGGCGTCATCAATAAGGAATCCGACGCCTATATAAAGTCGCCGGAGGAATGGTTCCCGCTGCCCGGCAGCCTGGAAGCCATCGCACGCTTATATAAGAACAGCTACTCGGTGGTGATCGCCAGCAACCAGTCCGGAGTCGGCCGTGGATACTTCACACTGGACACTCTGGCGGCCATCCATGGGCGGATGCGCAGGGAAGTGGAAGCCTTGGGCGGCAAGATAGACGGTGTGTTCTTCTGTCCCCACCGACCCGAAGACAACTGCGACTGCCGCAAGCCCAAGACCGGCCTCTTCAAACAGATCGCCGAACGCTACAAGGTGGACTTGAAAGGCGTGCCCATGATCGGCGACGCGGTACGCGACATCATCGCCGCCCGCAGCGTGGGCGGCCGGCCCATCCTGGTGCTGACGGGCCGCGGCCGCGAAGCCTTGGATACGTTACCGGAAGTGGAGCATTACGCAGATCTGTCTGCTGCGGTCGCCCAACTCATGGCCGAAATCCATTAGGATTCGCCGATGCTCTTCTTGCGCTCACTGCTGTTCAACCTGCTCTATGTGCTGAGCGCCGGGCTGCTCTCCATCCCCGTGGCGCTGATCGCGCCCTTCCACCGGCACACGGGCTATCTCATCGCCGTCGCTTGGGTGCATTTCAACTTTTGGACCCTGAAGAATCTCTGCCGCATCGACTGGGTAGTGGAAGGCGGGGAGAACATCCCCAAGGAGCCATCCATCGCCTACTGGAAGCACCAGTCCGCTTGGGAGACCCTGGCGCAGCTCGTGGTCTTCCCCACCCAGTCCTGGGTGTTCAAGCGCGAACTCCTGTGGATACCGCTCATCGGCCAAGCCCTGCTCGCCATAGACCCCATCGCCATCAACCGCAAATCGGGCCACACGGCGGTGAACCAAGTGATGAACATCGGGAGCCGCCGGCTCCTCGAACAGGGCATGTGGGTGATGATCTTCCCGGAAGGCACCCGCATGCCGCCCGGCACCACCCGCCGCTACGGCCTCTCGGGCGCCTTGCTTTCAGAACGCACCGGCCGGCCCATCCTGCCCGTGGCCCATAACGCCGGCGACTTCTGGCGCCGCAACGCTTTCATCAAGTACCCAGGCACTGTGCGGGTGCGCATCGGCAAGCCGGTGTACGCGAACGGACGCCGTCCTGAGGAGATGAACCGTGAGATCCAAGGCTGGATTGAAAGCCAGATGAAAGAGATCAGTCCGGGTTACGCAGGTGTAATGTTGGAGGGGAAACCAAGTCGACGGCGCTAAGCTCTCCGTGCTGGATACTGCGAACTTATTCGCTACAGCCCGGGTCCAAACCCGGGACGCACCCCCACAGATCACCCCGAGGCTCTCATGCAGCGTTACCGCCGCACATCTTTTCTTGTGGCCTGCGTCTTGCTCTCACCCCTCGCGCAGGCGGACTCACTGCAGCAGCTTGGCACCATCGCCGTAAACGGCGTCGCGCCGGGATCGGCCCCACAGGCCACCTCGGTGATCACCGGCGATGAACTGCAGGCACGGGGCATCACCGACTTGAGCGGTGCACTGCGCTTGGTGGCCGGCGCCACACCGGCACAGGGCGGCGATGCGGGCCCGGCCGGCACCTTCCCGGGCCTCTTGGGCTCGCGGGAAGTGGACGACTACCTGTTGGTGGTGGACGGCGTGCCTCTGGGTTCCACCCTGGTGCCGCCCTTCGAGACGGTGGACTTGAACGATGTCGAACGCATCGAGGTGACCCGTGGCCCAGACCCCATCATCTACGGCACCGCGGCCTTCGCCGGCACCATCAAGATCTTCCATTACCCGGCCGGCGAATCCTCACAGAGCGCCAGAGGCTATGTCGGCTCTTATGGGAGCAAGGGTCTGGAGGCTTCCACCGCTCTGCCCACGGTGGCTGGCATCCGCCAGTCGGTGAGTGTCACGCTCTCGCAGCAAGGCTATAGCGATCCCCGCGCCAGCGCCGACCGTTACCAGTTCCTGTACCGGGCTTCCCTGCAGACCGGCGATGGAGTCCTCAACCTGGACGCCAGCCTCCTGGATCTGCAACAGAAACCCATGTCGCCCACGCCCGTGACCGACGCCGGCTTGGCCACGGATGTGCCCATCGACTCCAACCAGAACCCGACAGGCGCCCGCATCAACGAATACCGTTCGCAGCTGGCCTTGAACTACTCGACGAGCCTGCTCGGCTGGGACTGGCTGACCACCGCCTCCCTCTCCCACCTGACCAATCCCGTACAGCAGGGCTTCCTCATAGACGGCTTCGATGCGCCCGGCACCGACCCCGATGCAGAAGGCTTCATGCAGGACCGGCGTGTGATGGAGGGCTTCTTCGACTCCCGCGTGAGCCGGGCCTTCGGTGATGATCTGGACTTAACCCTCGGTTTCAACGATGCCTACAGCAACGGCAACGCCGCCACGGCGGCCTTCGATTATCAGGCCTCCCTCAGCAGTGCGGCGCCCTCCGCCCCGGTGCCGGACCCGGATGACAGCGCCTATGCCCGGGACCTGCGTAACTACGCCGGCGCCTATGTGCAATCCCATTGGCGTCTCGGCCGGGGTTTCTCCCTGGCGATCGGCTTGCGGGAAAACCTGACGAACGAGGATCGGTACACGGTGGATGAGGGCGATGGCCCAAGCACCAGCGACTATCGCAGCACGGAGTTGTCCAAATCCCTGGAACTGGACTGGAAGGCCCTGGACACGCCGGATCAGAGCCTCGAGCCCTATATCAAATACACCAACACCTATCAGCCTCCGCAATTCGGCTTCAGCCCGGACCCGGACGATGCCGTGCTGTTGCAGCCAGAGACCGTGCGCGGCTGGCAGCTGGGCGCGCGCGGCAGCGCCCCCGCCCTGGAATGGAAGGTGGCCATCATGGACGTGAACTTCGACAACGGAGTGATCGCGGTTGACGTGAACGGCTTGCCCGGCTTCGCCAACGGCGGCAACGATGCCTACCGGGACCTGGATGGGGAGCTGGATATCAAGCTCGGTGAAGGGCTCGACCTCACCCTGGATGGGAACTACACCGATGCCCGCTACGAAAACTTCGTGACCGCGGGCGACAGCGGTAACGTGCAGTTATCCGGGAACCGGTTGCCCCTCACCCCGCGGGTCGCAGCTTCCATAGGCCTCGTCTACGGCGAGGCGGAAGGTTTCAACGCCGCTTTCTCGCTGCATTACACCGGCACGCGCTTCCTGGACGAGTTCAACCAGGTCTCCGCCGCAGCCTTCACCACCTACGACGCTAAACTGGGTTACGGCTTCGGGCTCTGGAACCTGTACCTGAGCGCCATCAACCTCAGCGACCGGCGGGATCCGGTGGCTGCCAGCGAACTGGGGGACGGGCAGGTGTACCGCTTGTTGGGCCGCAGTTTCGAACTCGGCGTGATGCACACCTTGTAAGGCGAACCGGATCAGACGTCCAGGTTGGCGACTTCCAGCGCGTTCTTCTCGATGAACTCCCGACGCGGTTCCACCTGGTCGCCCATGAGCGTCGTGAACACATCGTCAGCGCTGCGCGCGTCGTCCACTCTCACCTTCAGCAGGCGGCGGGTCTCCATGTTCATGGTGGTCTCCCAGAGCTGCTCCGGGTTCATCTCGCCCAAGCCCTTGTAGCGCTGGATCGCCTGGCCGCGTTTGGCCTCGTCCAGTAGCCACAGCATGGCCTGCTTGAAGCTGGTCACGTCCTCACGCCGTTCGCCGCGGGTGACGTAAGCGCCCTCGCCCATGAGATCCAGGAGCTGTTCTGCCAGAGCCGCGATGATCTTGTACTCGCCGGAAGCGAAGAACTCCCGGTGGATGAGCTTGTCGGTGGTGAGCCCATGGTGGATGCGTGAGACCTTGAGACTCGGCACTTCCCGGGCCGCGTCCTTGTGCAGGCTGACCGCATAGCGGGTACCGCCGCCGTCATCAGCATTGACCCGTTCTTCCAGCTGCTTGGCCCATTTCGCCAGCACGTCCTGGTCGGAGAAACTCTCCGGCGTGAGCGGCAGCATGTAGACCATCTTCTCCAGCACGCGGCCGTCATAGCGACGCGCCCAACGTCGGGTCATGGCCATGACTTCCATGTACTTCGCTGCCAGGGATTCGAGCGCCGCGCCGCGCAGGGGCTTGGCGCCCTCCTTCACGTAGAGCGCTGCGTCTTCCTGGGCGGATTTCAACAGCATGCTGTCCAGTTCCGTGTCGTCCTTCACGTACTGCTCGCTCTTGCCACGCTTCACCTTGTAGAGCGGCGGCTGGGCGATGTAGATATGGCCGCGGGTGATGAGCTCCGGCATCTGCCGGTAGAAGAAGGTGAGCAGCAACGTGCGGATGTGCGAGCCGTCCACGTCCGCGTCGGTCATGATGATGATGCGGTGGTAGCGCAGCTTGTCCGGGTTGAACTCTTCCTTGCCGATCCCGCAGCCCAAAGCCGTGATGAGCGTGCCCACTTCTTGGGACGAGAGCATCTTGTCGAAACGCGCCTTCTCCACGTTCAGGATCTTGCCCTTCAAGGGGAGGATCGCCTGATACTTACGGTCGCGGCCCTGCTTGGCGGAGCCGCCGGCGGAGTCGCCCTCGACGATGAAGATCTCGCAGAGGCTGGCGTCTTTCTCCTGGCAGTCCGCCAGTTTGCCGGGCAGGCCAGCTATGTCCAGCGCGCCTTTGCGCCGGGTCATCTCGCGGGCCTTGCGCGCAGCTTCGCGGGCGCGAGCAGCGTCGATGATCTTGGCCAGGATGATCTTGGCTTCCGCCGGTTTCTCCAGCAGGAACTCCTCGAACTTCTCCGCCATGAGGGATTCCACCACGCCCTTCACTTCCGACGAGACCAGCTTGTCCTTCGTCTGGGAAGAGAACTTGGGGTCCGGTAGCTTCACGGAGATGATGGCCGTGAGACCCTCGCGGGCGTCGTCGCCCGTCATGGGGATCTTCTCTTTCTTGAAGGCCGGGGATTTCTCGATGAAGTTGTTGAGCGTACGAGTCAGCGCTGCGCGGAATCCAGCCAGGTGCGTGCCGCCATCCCGCTGAGGGATGTTGTTGGTGAAGCAGTACACCGTCTCCTGGTAGGAGTCGTTCCACTGCAGAGCGATCTCCACGGTGACCTTCTGCCGCTCCGTGAGGAAGCGGAACACCGTGGGATTGAGAGCCTGCTTGTTGCGGTTGAGATGTTCCACGAAGGCCTTGATGCCGCCCTCGTACTGGAAGGTCTCGTGCTTGTCGTTGCGCTGGTCGTGCAAGAGGATACGTACGCCGGAGTTCAGGAACGAGAGCTCCCGCAAGCGCCGCTCCAGGATGTCGGCGCTGAATTCGATGTGGGTGAAGACCTTGGCGCTCGGCTTGAAGCGTATCTCGGTGCCAGTGCCCTCCGCCTCGCCGATGAGGCGCAGCGGGTACTGGGGCTCGCCTTCCACGTATTCCTGCTCATAGAGCTTGCCGTCGCGGCGGATGAGCACACGCAGGTGCTCCGAGAGGGCGTTCACCACGGACACGCCCACGCCGTGCAGGCCGCCGGAGACCTTGTAGGAGTTGTCATCGAACTTACCGCCGGCGTGCAGCACGGTCATGATGACCTCGGCCGCGGACCGGCCCTCTTCCTTATGCATGTCCACCGGGATACCGCGCCCGTTATCTTTCACGGAGATCGACTCATCTTCGTGGATGATGACCTCAACTTCGCTGCAATAGCCAGCAAGTGCCTCGTCGATGGAGTTGTCTACCACCTCGAAGACCATGTGGTGCAGGCCTGTGCCGTCATCGGTGTCGCCGATGTACATGCCGGGGCGCTTACGGACCGCGTCCAGGCCCTTCAGGACCTTGATATTGCTGGAGTCGTAGCGCTTGGTATCGGCCATGGGAGGGTGCCTAAGTGTGAATTACCATTATACCACTTGGGTGATTTTGCCCTGTTCCACGTGGAACCTCCGGGCTTCTGCCCAGTGGGGTAACCGAGCCTCCTCCACGCTGGTAAGGAAGGTCTGGGCCTGGGTCTCCTGCACCAGATCCAGGAACCGGGTGAGGTGCCCGGCATCCAGCTCCGCCGCCAGATCGTCTAGAAGCAAAAGGCATTGCCGCCCCACCGCCTGGTGCAGGTAGGCCGCCTGGGCCAGGAGTAAGGCCCCTGCCAGGACCTTCTGCTGACCCCGGGACACTTGCTGTTGTGCTGGCAGGCCATCTATCTCGATGACCACTTCTGCCCGGTGGGGCCCGCTCTGGGTAGACCCCTGCTCTCGGTCCCGATTCCGGTTGGCTTCCAGGGCCTCTTCCAGACTCTTACCCTCGCCCCAGCCCCGTAGATACCGGAACTTGAGGTCCAGCCCCCCCAGAAGCCGGCTGGCCCAGGCCACCGCCACCGGTTCGAGCTGGTTGAGGTAGGCCTGGCGGCTCTGGTCTAGCTGCAGCCCCGCTGCCACCAGCTCCGGCTCCCAAGTCTTGAGCAAGGCGTCCGCCGCCCGCTGCCGCAGCAAGGCATTGCGCTGTTTCAGGGCCCGTTGGTAACGGCGCCAGGCGGCCAGGAAGCTTGGTTCCACGTGGAACACTCCCCAATCCAGGAACTGCCGGCGGTTCCGGGGCCCTCCTTCGATGAGCTGATGTGCACTGGAGTCCAGGAGCTGCACCGGCACCCGCTCTGCCAACTGGGCCAGGCTCTGGGCGGGGGCGCCAGCCACGCGGGCCTCCAAGCCCGCCGGGGTCCGGGCGATGCCCACAGGCACGTGCCGGAGGTATCCGGGGCCTGGCCGCTCAGCATGAAGCCTTCTGCTCCGTGGCGGACCAGGTTGTCGGCTTTGCTGGTGCGGAAGGAGCGGCCGCGGCTCAGGAAGAACACCGCCTCCAGCAAGCTGGTCTTGCCGGAGGCGTTATCGCCGTAGATGAGGTTGGCGCGAGGAGAGAGATCCAGCTCGACGGACTCGAAACAGCGGAAGTCCCGCAGGCTGAAGCGGGATAAGGCCATGGCGCGCGGCTACAGCCGCATGGGCATGACCACGTAGCGGCAGGTCTCGTTCTCTGGATGGCGGATGAGGCAGCTGCTGTTGGAGTCCGTGAGGGTGATCCGCACCTGCTCGGTATGGAGGGCGCTGATAGGCATCCATGAGGTAGGACACATTGAAGCCGATCTCGAGTTCAGCGCCCTTGTACTGCACTTCTACCTCGTCCTCGGCCTCTTCCTGCTCGGGGTTATGAGCCATGACCTTGAGACGGTTGGGGGCGAGCTGCAGGCGCACACCCCGGTATTTCTCGTTGGAGAGGATGGCTGTGCGGCCGAGAGCATCTCGCAGGACCTGGCGGTCTGCGATGATGTCCTTATCCCCGCCCTTCGGCACCACGCGCTCGTAGTCCGGGAAGCGGCCGTCGATGAGCTTGGAAGTGAAGCGCAAGCCCGGCAGTTCCACACGGATGTGGTTGGTGCCGAGAGAGAGTTTGGCGGGTTCTTCCCCGTCAGTCAGCAGACGCTGCAGTTCCAGCACGCCCTTGCGGGGCAGGATCACCTGCTGGGCTGGCAGATCCGCGACATCAGCGTCCAGATCGCACATGGCGAGACGATGTCCATCGGTGGCGACAGCACGCACGCGCTTGGCCGAGAGTTCGAACAGGAGACCGTTCAAGTAATAGCGCACGTCCTGCTGGGCCATGGAGAAATGGGTCTGCTCGATGAGCTCTCGCAGTTTCTTCTGGGGCAGGTTCACGCTGCGCTGGGTCTTGATGTCTTCCACTGCGGGGAATTCCGAGGCTGGCAGGGTGGCCAAGAGGAAACGGCTTCGACCGGACTTGAGGGTCACCCGCTCCCGTTCCAAGCTGAGAGAGATCTTCGCGCCTTCCGGCAGCGAGCGGCAGATATCGAGAAGCTTGCGGGCGGGAACCGTGACCTCGCCCTTCTCCTTCACATCCACGTCCACCTGGGCCACGAGTTCCACTTCGAGATCCGTGGCGGTCACGGACAGGGTCTTGTCGCTCACTGTGAGCAACACGTTGGCCAGGATGGGCATGGTCTGGCGGCGTTCAACCACACCCACCACCGCTTGCACCGGTTTCAGGAGCGTGTCGCGCAGCGTCTCGAACTTCATTTATCCACCTGCTTTCTTAGATCAGATTTAGATAGATACAAAACAAATACAGTAGAGTTAGAGGCCCTTCCCGTCTGGGGATAAGCCACTAAAACCCTTAATTTTCAACAACCTGAAGCCAGCACAAGCTTGTTAACTGACCCTGGGTCAACCCTGTTCAGCCTGTGGGTCGATTGTGGATAAAACCCGGACGGATTTTACCCACAAATTACCCACAAGCGCTTAACTGGTTAAGGTCCTCAGCAACGAGGCGTAATCCTCGTTCAGTTTATTATTTTCCGCGCGCAGCTCCACCACTTTGCGGCATGCATGCAGCACGGTGGTGTGGTCCCGGCCACCGAAGGCGTCGCCGATCTCAGGCAGGCTGTGGTTCGTGAGTTCCTTGGCGAGGCACATGGCCACTTGGCGGGGCCGCGCGATGGAGCGGCTACGCTTCTTGGAGAGCATCTCCGTGACCCGTACCCGGTAATAGTCCGCCACGGTCTTCTGGATGTTCTCCAGGGTCACCTGCCGGTCCTGGACCGCCAGGATGTCTCTCAGGCACTCCTTGGCGTATTCCAGGGTGATGGCGCGTCCGGTGAAGCGGGCGTTGGCCATGACGCGGCGTAAGGCCCCTTCCAGCTCGCGGATGTTGGAGCTGACTCTCTGGGCCACGAAGAAGGCCACTTCGCTGGGGAGTTCGACGCCCTCCGCAACGGCCTTGTTCATCAGGATCGCGACCCGGGTCTCGAGCTCCGGCGGCTCGATGGGCACCGTCAGACCCCAGCCGAAACGGGATTTCAGGCGTTCTTCCAGGCCTTCCACTTCCTTGGGGTAGCGGTCGCAGGTCAGGATCACCTGCTGTTGGCCTTCCAGGAGCGCGTTGAAGGTATGGAAGAACTCCTCCTGGGAGCGCTCCTTGCCCACGAAGAACTGGATGTCGTCGATGAGCAGGGCGTCTACGGAGCGATACTGGCGTTTGAACTCGTTGATGGTGTTGTGCTGCAGGGCCCGCACCATGTCGTTCACGAAGCGCTCGGAATGCACGTAGGCGATGCGCGCCTTGGGGTTCTTCTGCAGGATCACGTGGCCGACGCTATGCATCAGGTGGGTCTTGCCGAGGCCGACCCCGCCGTAGATGAACAGGGGGTTATAGGCCCGCCCGGGGTTCTCGGCGATCTGATGGGCCGCCGCCAGGGCGAACTGGTTGGACTTGCCCTCGACGAAGGTCTCGAAGGTGTAGAGCGGGTTCAGGCCGCTGCCGGGGGTCGGCATGGGGGGTGCCGAGGGCAGGGGGGCCGTGACCTGCACCACCGGCTCCGCATTGGCGCCCACTTCCAGGAGCACCCGCCGATCCCGGTCCTCGGCCAGTTCCCGGGCCAGGTTGGAGATGCGGGGCAGGAACCGGTCTCGTACCCAGTCCATGACGAACCGGTTGGGGGCCAGGAGGCGCAGGGTCTCGCCCTCTTCGAGGGCGTGGAGGGGGCGTATCCAGGTATTCAGCTCTTGTTCGGAAAGCTCGTGCTCCAAATGGCTGATGCACCGCGTCCACAGCGATGGCATGGTTCCGAACCCCCCGACCGAATTATGGATTTTGTGGCGGTTTTGGCCGCCACGCGAAGATGGCAGGGAGTCTATACCGGCGGGGAGGAGTTATCCACCGCTCGCATCCCCAAGCACGCCGCATGCCGGAGTTGACAGCAGCGCGCGCGACACGTCTAATATCGCGCCTTTGCCCGGGGTTTTCCGCCCCAGGGCCCATTTGCTTTAGCGGACTACAGTCATGAAAAGAACCTATCAGCCGAGCAAGATCCGTCGTGCAACGCACTCACGGTTTCCGGGCACGTATGGCGACCAAGCGCGGTCGTCAGGTGCTGAACGCGCGGCGTGCCAAGGGCCGCAAGCGCCTCACGCAGCGTATAACACCTGTCGCCGGGACCATGCGTCCCGCTTCCTTCCCGCGGGCGGTGCGTCTGCTCCTGCCCACGGAATTCAGCCATGTGTTCCGCGAACGGCACGCGCAGCAGCGACGCCTGTTTCGTGGTGCTGGTCTGCGGGAGCGGCGGCGAGAGTCCGCGGCTCGGGCTCGCCGTGGCGAAGAAGGCGGTGGCCCAGGCAGCGAACGCACCCGTATCAAGCGCACGGTGCGTGAGAGCTTCAGGAAGATGCGCGGCGAACTGCCGGCGGTGGACATCGTGGTGCAGGCACGCGCGGCGGCCGGTCACCGGGACAATGCGGAACTCCGCGCCAGCCTCGACTGGCATTGGCAGGAAGTGATCAAGCGATGCAGAGCCTCCTGATAATCCCCATCCGCATATATCGGTACCTGCTGAGCCCCATGCTCGGTCCCCGCTGCCGTTACGAACCCAGTTGCTCGGTGTATGCCATCGAGGCCATCGAAGAGCACGGGGCCCTGAAGGGCAGCTGGCTCGCCACCAAGCGCATCTGCCGTTGCCATCCCTTCCATGCAAGGCGGCTATGACCCGGTGCCGCGCGCCGTGGAGTCCTCGTCATGGATAACCGCCGCCTATTCCTGTTGGCTGGTTTCGCCTTCATCGCCTTCCTCATCTATCAGGCATGGATGCAGGACTACGGTCCTAAGCTGCTGCCTGAGACGGTAGCAGCCGCCACAGCAGGTGCTCCTGTCAGTGCCACCGGCTTCGCGCCCGCCGTGGTGAGCGGGGCGGGGCCCAGCGCCGTGGCCGCACCCATCGCGCTGCCCAAGGGGCGCGAGATCCACGTGCACACTGACGTGCTGGACTTGGTCATCGACACCGCCGGCGGCGATATCCGGCGCGCGGAACTGCTGAAATATCCGCAGGAACTGAAGACTCCGGATCAGCACGTGCGAGTGCTGGACGACGAAGACGCGAGTCTCTTGGTGCTGCAGAGCGGCCTGCAGGCCGCTGCTGGTCTGTCTGCCCCCGGCGCCGATGCGGTGTACAGCACGGCTCAGAGCGACTACAGCTTGGCGGATGGTAGCGACAGCCTGAAGGTGACGCTCAGCTGGCAGGACGGCCACGGTCTCACGGTGGACAAGATCTACACCTTGAGCCGCGCCAGCTACGCCATCGCCATGAGCTACGCGGTGCACAACGGCGGCAGCGCGGCCTGGCAGGGCAGTGCCTGGGCCCAGTGGCAGAACCACTACGTGGCACCCCACACCAGTCTCTTCAGTTCCACGCGCTACGATTACCAGAAGGCAGCGCTCTACGGCGTCGATGGTTATCAGGAACGGGATTTCCCCTCGCTCACGGACAAGCCCGTGGCGGAGACTGTGAACGGTGGCTGGACGGCGGTGGTGGATCACTACTTCGTGGCGGCACTGATACCGGCGGCCCAGCCGGGTATCCAGTACTACAGCAAGGCTGTGGCGGATTCGCGCTTCGTCACCGGTGGCGTCTCGCCCCAGAAGAGCGTGGCTCCCGGCGCGGACGCGAGCTTCGACAACACCCTCTACATAGGGCCCAAGTTGCAGACCAAGCTGGCCGCTGTGGCCAAGGGTCTCGAACTCACGGTGGATTACGGCAAGCTCACCATCATCGCCCAGCCCATCTTCTGGGTGCTGGAGCATATCCAGCAGCTGGTGGGGAACTGGGGTTGGTCCATCCTGATCCTGACGCTGCTCTTCAAGGCACTGACTTACAAGCTCAACGAGATCAGCGGCCGCTCCATGGCCAAGATGCGCCAGGTGCAGCCGCGCATCAAGGCGCTGCAGGAGCGTCACGCGGACGATCGCCAGCGCTTAAGCCAGGCCATGATGGAGCTGTATAAGAAGGAGAAGATCAACCCGGCCAGCGGGTGCTTCCCTATCCTGATCCAGATCCCGATCTTCTTCTCGCTGTACTACGTGCTGGTCTACAGCGTGGAGCTGCGTCAGGCTCCGTGGACCCTGTGGATACACGACCTCTCGGCGCCGGATCCCTTCTATGTGCTGCCGGTGCTCTATGGCGTGGCCATGTTCATCCAGCAGGGCCTGCAGCAGCAGCCGACGGACAAGACCCAGGCCATGATGATGAAATTCATGCCGGTGGCGCTGATCTTCTTATATATGGTGCTGCCGGCGGGCTTGGTGCTGTACTACTTCGCCAACTCCATCATCAGCATCGCGCAGCAGCGCTATATCAATAACCTGATAGAAAAAGAAGCTAAAGCCAAGAAGAGTTGATGGATGAAGGCTGCTCTAACGCAGCCTTCATTCTTTCAGGCGCGTGACGATGTGGGACACGTGGCTCAGGGTGTTGTGCACGGGGCACTTGTCCGCGATCTCCAGCAAGCGCTGCCGTTGTTCTGCCGAAAGATCCCCTTCGAACTCCAGCACCCGCTCGAAGCTGTCCACCTTGCCTTCCTTGGTCTCGCATTCCTCGCAATCCTTGGCGTAGATCTTGTCGTGGGTGAGGCGCACCTTCACGCCCTTCAGGGGCCACTTTTTGTGGTCCGCGTACATGCGCAGCGTGATGGTGGTGCAGGCGCCCAGCGCCGCGGTCAGCAGTCCATAAGGGTTGGTGCCGGTATCGGTACCGCCCGCATCCCTGGGTTCGTCTGATACCAGCATGTGCGGGCCCGCGTAGATGTCGCTGCGGTAGCGCTCTTCGCCGATGTGGGCGATCACTTCGCCATCTGCCGCGGGGCTCGAGAGCGGCTGCATGCCGAGCTCGCCCAGATACTTGCTGGCCCAGGCGCCCAGGATCACGCCCACGTATTCGGAGTCCGTCTCCTTGGTGAGGAGATGATCCGCCTCGTTCAGGCTCACGAAACTCTTGGGGTGCAGCGCCGCCATGAAGATGTCGGCGGCGTTGCTGATGTCCACTGTCTTGTCGGTGGGGGAGTGGAAGACCAGGAGCGCCTTGCGCAGGGTGCGCAGGTTGTCGCGCCAGGGATGGGAGGCCAAGTCATCCAGGAAGGCTTTCTTGAAGTGGAACTTGCGTCCCACCAGCGTCACGTCCGCTTCACCTTCCAGCTCGATGGTCTCCCGCGCGGGGCCTAAGAGCCCCGCTACATGCTCCGGGTTCGCCGGCGCGCTGATGGTGGCCACCGCCACGGAACTGGGGATGAGGTGAGCCGCTTCCAGCACCGCGGCTCCTCCTAGGGAGTGACCCACCAGGATCTTGGGGGCCTCGTAGTTCTTCTCCATGAAAGCGGCCGCTGCCCGCAGATCCGACACGTTGGTGGTGAGGGTGGTATCAGCGAAGTCCCCCTCGCTCTCGCCCAGGCCCGTGAAATCGAAGCGCAGGGTGGCGATGCCTTCCCGCGCCAGGGCTCGGCTGATGTTCACCGCGGAACGCACGTCTTTCCCGCAGGTGAAGCAGTGGGCATAGAGGGCATAAGCCCGGGGCTTGCCGTTGACGGGCGCATCCAGCCGGCCGGCGAGCATCTGGCCGGTGGCGTTGGGGAAACGGACGATGGTGCCGGGCATGGGGCTGACCTCTGTTAACGTATACAGAGAAGAGTGTGGATCCTGTCGGCGTATTTCACAAATGAACGAAAACCCGGAGACCATCGCCGCTATCGCCACGCCCCCCGGTCGGGGAGGCGTCGGCATCCTGCGGGTGTCAGGGCCGAAGGCGGGGCAGATCGCTGCCGCCGTCACCGGTGGCGTGCCGGAAGCGCGGCATGTCGCCGTGCGCGGATTCCAGGACGCGGACGGCAGCCTCCTGGATACCGGCCTCGTGCTGTTCTTCGTCGGGCCTAACTCCTTCACCGGCGAAGACGTGCTGGAACTCCACGGCCACGGTGGCACGGTGGTGCTGGACCTGTTGCTGCAGCGGGTGCTCAGCTTGGGCGCGCGTCTGGCGCGGCCCGGAGAATTCTCCGAGCGGGCCTTCCTCAATGACAAGCTGGATCTGGCCCAGGCGGAAGCGGTGGCGGATCTCATAGACAGCGGCACGACCCAGGCAGCTCGGGCCGCCATGCGCTCCCTCACGGGGGGGTTCTCCGCGCGCGTGCACGACTTGGTGGAAGCCATCACAGGCTTAAGGGCCTACGTGGAAGCGGCCATCGATTTCCCGGAAGAAGAAGTGGATTTCCTGGACGAGGGGGATGTGGTGGGCAAGCTCGCGGCCATCCGTGTGCGCTTCGAAGACCTGGCTGCCGCGGCCCAGCAAGGCAGCCTGCTGCGGGAGGGCATGACGGTGGTGATCGCCGGCCGGCCCAACGCCGGCAAGTCCAGCTTACTCAATTATCTCGCGGGTCACGAAGCGGCCATCGTCACTGACATCCCGGGTACCACTCGAGATCTGTTGCGCGAGCATGTGAACCTGGATGGCCTGCCGGTGCATCTGATAGATACCGCCGGCCTGCGGGAGAGCGGTGACGCGGTGGAGCAGGAAGGTGTGCGCCGCGCGAGACAAGAGATGCAGCGGGCGGACCGGGTGCTGCTCATGGTGGATAGCGCTCATGGGCTCACGGAAGAAGATCAACGCATCATCGAAGGACTGCCACCGGAGCTGCCGCTGACGGTGCTCTACAACAAGATCGATATCACGGGCCAGATCGCCGCCGAAGATGAGCTGGACGGTATCCCGAGTCTCTGGCTATCGGCCCGCACAGGGCAGGGCATGGATCTTCTGCGGGCGTACCTGAAAAACGCGGCGGGTTTCGAACAAACAGGAGAAGATACTTTCAGCGCCCGTCGCCGGCATCTGGATGCGCTCACGCGCGCGCGCCAGCATCTCAAAGCAGCGGCGGATCAAGCCGCAGCAGGGGCGGGGGAGTTGATCGCAGAAGACCTGCGGCTCGCCCAGGTTTCCTTGAGCGAGATCACTGGCGAATTTACCAGTGATGATCTTTTGGGGAAGATCTTCTCAAGTTTTTGTATAGGAAAGTAGACGCATGTCGCCGAACAGACCCAATAGACACCATTTTGTGCCTAGATGGTACCTGGAGGGCTTTGCTGAGGGGAATTCAGGTTTTCTGAACGTATACGACAAAAAGACCGATACATGGCGTCGTCAAAAACCCAAACAAGTGATGACAATTAATCATTACTACAGACAACAATGGGTTCCGAAAGGAGTGGACCCGGACATATTCGAAAGAGTCTTGGCCAACGAGGTAGAGAATTACGCTGCAACAGCTTTCCACAAGGCATTGTTTGATAGAGACAACTTAACCGCTGAGGATACGGCAGCTCTCTTATATCATCTCGAAATGCAAAGGATTCGAGTGCCAAGCTATGCGGATTTGGCAAGAACCGCACTCGTTAATCTACTACTGCCGAGATTGAAACCAGCAGTAGCAGCGGCAGTTGTTGCTGGTAAGTTGGACATTGATATCCGTGAGTCATTCCGTTTCGACGCTATGCGAGGGGCGGCGGGCGTTCTAGTGCCTTACTATGAACATATGGATTGGCAGATAGGGACTGCGGAACCGCCGTATACATTTGTAACGTCAGATAATCCGGTTACCTTTTTCAATGTCAATCATCCGCCGCCCTCAGTCCCGGGTCTCGGACAGTTTGGAACAATCGTCATTTACCCCATAGATGCTACGCACATACTCACATTGCGGCATCCGGAGTGGGACGGCAATCCAAGCTCAGCGGATAACATGCTTCCACAACCCAATTTGTTCGATGGGGCACTCAGTGTTTTATATACACCTATTGTTCCAAGAGCTAAGGTCCAGGCATTTAACGAGATAAATTTAAAGTTAGCCAAAAGAACTGTTGTGGGTTCTAGTAAGGCTGTACTCGAGGAGACGATTGGTAAAGCTCTGGCCGGATAAATTAAGTTAGGATAAAAACATGGTCATGCCGATTTTCAGACGCAAGACTGTCGAACAGCTGCAGCAGGAGGCAGGCGAGAGTAAACACTTCCGCCGTGTCCTGGGCTTGTGGCAACTGACCGCCATCGGTCTCGGCGGCATCATCGGCGTGGGCATATTCGTGTTGACCGGGGTCGTCGCCGCCACCCAGGCCGGGCCCGCCGTGACGCTCGCGTTCATCCTTGCGGGTATCGCCAGCGCCGCCGCGGCGCTCTGTTACGCCGAGTTCGCCGGCATGCTCCCTGTGACCGGTAGTGCCTATACCTATGGCTATGCGGTGCTGGGGGAGTTCGCCGCCTGGTTGCTGGGTTGGGATCTCTTGCTCTGCTACGCCCTCATCGTGGCGGTGGTGGCGGCCGGATGGTCAGGCTATGTGCAGGCTTTGCTCGGGGCCGCAGGCGTGACCTTACCAACATGGGCTCAAGGTGCTGCTGGCAGCGGGCCGGGTCATGTGTTCGATGTGATCGCGGCCTTGGCGGCGCTCATCATCGCGGGGCTCCTCACGGTGCGCACGGAATGGGGTGCGCGCTTCAACACTGCCATCGTCACCATCAAGATCGCCGGGGTGTTGCTGGTGATCCTCGCCGGTGTCTCTTATATAAAGCCGGAGCACTGGCATCCCTTCATGCCCTTCGGTTTCTCCGGCGTGTTGTCTGGCGCAGCCGTGGTGTTCTTCGCGGTGTTCGGCTACGACACGCTCACCACGGCAGCCGAAGAGGCGAAAGACCCGCAACGGGATCTGCCCTGGGCCGTGGTGCTCTCTCTCGGTATCGCCATGGTCCTGTATCTGGCGCTGTCTCTCGTGCTCACAGGCATCGTGCCCTCAGCCACTCTTAATAATCCGGCACCGGTGGCCAATGCCTTCGCGGCCATCGGTCTGCGTTGGGTGATGGTGACAGTCTCCATCGCCGCCATCGCCGGCATCACCAGCGTGCTCTTCGCCAACATGTTGGCTGGCGCGCGCATCGGATTCGCCCTGGCACGGGATGGGTTGATACCCGAGTGGTTCGCGGGCGTGCACCCGCAGTTCCGCACGCCTTATCGGGCGACGCTCATCCTCGGGGTGGTGACGGCCATCGCCGCGGGTTTGTTCCCCCTGACGGCGGTGGCGCGGCTCGTGAACGTAGGCATGCTGTCAGCCTTCATCGTCATCTGTGGCGCAGTGGTGGTGTTGCGCCGTCAACGCCCAGATTTACGGCGCAGTTTCCGGGTGCCCTGGGTACCTGTGCTCCCGCTGGTAGGCATGGGTTTCTCGGCCTGGCTGATATATGGGCTGCCCGTGGAGACGTACCTGGGATTCGTGGGCTGGATGCTCGCGGGCGTGGTGTTCTACTTCGCTTATGGCTTACGCCACAGCCGTCTGGCGAGCCGGTCTTGAGCTTGAGTTAAGGGTTAAGCGATAGCTTCACAGTGCCTTCGGCCACCATGTAGGCGGTTATCCCGGTATCCGTGAGGACGAACGTCTGGGGTCCGATGCCGATGATGGCGCCCGAGAGCTGTGCGCTGCCATCCATGGGCCGATTGAGAGCATCGGCGGCAGTCTTGCGCAACGCATCCACCTTGGCGGAGAGGTTGGAACGCGCATCCGCCTGGAGCATCTCCTGCAGCTTGCCGTGTAGCAGCCAGCCAGCGGATTTCGCCACCAGGTTCTGGGTATCCAGAGTGAAATCCAGCTTGTCGAGATAGAGCGTCTCGGTCTTCATGTCGTAAGTGGGCACACCCATCAGGTACACCATGCCATCGGCCTTACCCTGGAGTTTGAGCCCGATCACTAAGTCCTGGCCGCTGCCGTAGACGTCCACCTCTTCCACCGTCTCCGGGTTGCCGCCTATCTTGAAGGTCTTGCCCACGTATTTCTGGTTGAGGGAGGCATTCAGGGATGCATAAGTGACCTCAGCCGGCAACACGAGACGCACCACTCCCTCGCCACCGCCTTTCTGCAGCGGCGGCAGCGGCGCCGGCTTCACCATGGGCAGTGCGCCGGTACCGAGTTCCGGATGGGCCACGAGACCCACCACGATGCTCACGCCCGCGCCATCCTTGTCCGCCACTAGCGGACTTAAAGTCGCGCGGCTCACGTGCATCAGCAGGTAACTGCCGTCTTTCGCCGAGAGCGGATAGGGCTTGGCGAGCATCTCCCAGGCGGATTGGCCCTGGACGCGGAAGACCAACTTCTCGGCCAGCTGCTTCTGGAAGTTAGCTGCCGTAGCCACGAACTTCTTGTGCAAGGCATCGGCGATCTGGTTGGACACATCGATGTCGAGGTTGGTGAGCTGGCAGCGAGTGCCTACCACCGCGTCGGGCACCTGCACGTCCGGTTTGATGGACCAGTCAGGCTGCGGCGTCAGGCTCACATCCAGGCCGATGGTCAAGGTGGGCGGAGCCTCTTCCCAACCGCATTCCGCGACTTGCTTGTGGTCGTCACCTAATCCCACCCGTGCTTTATAAGCGACGGTGGTGCGCACCGTGAGCGCATCGGCGGATGCGCCGACCAGGATGGGGCTGCGGCTCCAGGCGGTATGCATGGCCACGCTCTTGCCGAAGACGCGTTTGCCCGTATCTTTCCAGCCGCTGTCGTCCTGCGGCGGTACCTGAGTGTTGATGGTGGCGGCCAGGGGCGTGAGATCCACGTGGAGCGGGATCTCGATGAGGGAATCAGGGATCACGGGCGGCGCCACCGAGCTGACCTTCCGTACCGGTGCCGTGGGATCCAAGGAGCCGACGCTGGCGCAGCCGCCCAGACACAGGGAGACGAGGAGGGTGAGCAGAGGAAAAGCGCGCATGGGAGCCATGTCCATAATATTCCGGGGCCGCTAGTCTAGCGCGGGACGCGTGAGAATGCGTCCAGGATCACCGCCTCAAGCTTGGGCGCTCTCCACTCGGTTGCGGCCTTTGTCTTTCGCCTCATACAAGCCTTGGTCGGCCCGGGCCAGCATGCTGCGCATGTCCTCGCCAGTGCGATAAGCGGTGACACCGGAAGAGACGGTCATCTTCAGGTGGCCGCTGTCGCTGCGGAACTCCGTCTCCTCCACACGGCGCCGGATGCGCTCAGCGCAGCTCAAGGCACCAGCTATGTCGGTCTCAGGCATCACCAGCAGGAACTCCTCGCCGCCATAGCGGCCGAAAGTGCCGCCTTCGCCTTCCTGGGGCACATCATCGCGGCCCACCCGATCCAGCACGCGGATCTCGTTGGAGACCCGTTCGGCGAACTGTTTCAGCACGTCGTCTCCGGCGAGATGCCCGAAGCGATCGTTGATCTCCTTGAAATGGTCGAGGTCCATGAGGCAGATGCAGAAGCTGCGGCCGGTGCGCATGGCCCGCAGGCGTTCCTGCTCCAGCACGTGGATGATATGCCGGCGGTTGTAAGTGCCCGTGAGGTCGTCGTGGATAGCGAGCTCCCGGTTCTGCCGGAGTGCCGCCGCCAATTCGCCGTTGCGTCGCGATACGATCTCGCGCAAGCGCCCTACGTAGCTGCCGAAGAACGCGAGCCAGACCAAGGTCGCGGCCAGCACCACGTACTGCAAGAGTTCGAGTGGCAGGGATTCAGCGGTGCTGTGACGGTAGAAGTCGCGCAACACCACGAGCGCGTAACCCGCGAGCACCAGGGAGGTGAGCCAGAGGTATTCCCGACGCCGCAAGCGGAACACGCCGAACAGGAACACCACCACGTAGAGCAGGAGCAGGATGCCCCGCACCTTGGGTGCAAGCGCCATGAGCAACATCACCCAGAACGTGGCCACCAGCATCTGGGGCAGGGTGAGGCTGGGGTCGGGCCAGTAGCGGTTGAGGCCGCTGCGCAGCACCACGAAGAAGAAGAGGTTGCCCACCAGGGTCATGGACACGGCCAAGACGAGGCCCTGGACCGAGATGTCGATGAGACCCAGCCAGTAGCAATAGAAGCTGATGCTCAGCCAGATGAAGTAGGACAAGGCCGCCATGAGGAAGCGCCTGATCCGTAGCGCCTGTTTGGCGTCATCCGGGAAGAATTTCCAGGGCATGCAGTGACCGCGAGGCGGGGTTGACCCCCTGACCCTTCAGGTTGCCATAGCCCTTAAGGCCATCCCATGCTGTCCGTCGCAGGATTGCCACCGTTCGGCGGCTGATTTTGCATAATCCTGGGTGGTTTGCCCGGCCTGCTCAAATTTTGCCCAAGGGCTTGAGCGGGTCGGGAAGGGACCTTCAGCCCAGGATCTGCTCCCGCTTGTAGAGCCATACCGCCAGGCTAGCCAAGCCTGCGCCGAAGGCCAAGGTGCTCAAGACCGAGAGGCTCACGAAGAGTGGCTGCAGGACTTCACCCTTGATGAGGGAGGTGACGAGTATCTCCTGGCTCATGGAAGGCAGGAGCAACATCCACCAGGTGGGCTCGATGGGGAACATGGCCATGCCCAGCACCGGCACCATGGGCACCAGCATGATGAAGGAGAGCCAAGTCTGGGCTTCCTTATAGCTCTTGGTGAAGGACGCCACCACCGACAAGAGCCCCGCGATGAACAGGCAGAAGGGCAGGCACACCAGGAAAGTGGTGAGAGCGTTAGCTGGCGTGAAGTTCACCGCGATACCTATCTTGGCAGCCGGGATCAGACCCTGGCACCACACGAGGGCAGCGATGTCGATGGCGAGGGAGACGGAGGAGAACAACGCGACAGCTGAGAGCTTGCCCAACACCAGAGTGCTGCGCGGCACGGCAGTGGTGAGCAGAGGCTCGAGCGAACCACGCTCCCGTTCGCCGGCAGTGCAATCGATGGCGAGGTAGAAGGCGCCCAAGGTGGCAGCGAACAATAAGAAGTACGGCATCATCCTGAGCAGGAGGACGGCGCGAGATTGGGGCGTGGAGACGTCCGCGTCTTCGATCACCACTGGCGCCATGGTGCGCGGATCCACACCACGAGCCAGTAGGCGCAGGAACCCCACCGAGCGCGAATACTGCTCCAGCACGTCCTGCACCCGATCTATGTTCTTGCTGGCCCCATCCCGGGATTTGTCCATGACGAGCTGCACGATCGCCGGTTTGCCGGCAGCGAAAGCCAGCGGATAATCCGCCGGTACGATGAGTGCCACATCCAGCTTGCCGGTACCGACGGCCGCGCGCGGGTCTGCCGGCGCTGGCGTGATCTTCATGTTGTGTTGGCGTATGTAATCCATGAGACCCGGTGCGTAGTCAGCGCCCTGCACCGCGAGGGTGTAGCTCTGGTCCAGGTCCGCTATCTGCCGGTTGATGATGGTGTTCATCATGAGCAGGTAGATGAACGGCCCGAACAGCGGCCCGAACAGGAGCACCGTGAAGAGAGTGCGCCGGTCCCGCAGGTTGTCCACCGCTTCCTTGATGAAGACGGCGAGGTATTTCTGCATCATGCGGCGGTCTCCTGGTGGTGGGAGACCGCTTTCACGAAAGCTTCCTCCAAGTCCTGCTCGCCGGTCTGGCGGCGGATCTCATCCACGCTGCCCTCGGCCACGATCTGTCCCGCAGCAATGATGACGATGCTGTCGCAGAGGGCTGCCACTTCCTGCATCACGTGACTGGAGAAGAGCACGCTGTGGCCCGCATCCCTGAGTTTGCGTATCAGGGCACGCAGCGCGCGGGTGGCCATCACGTCGAGCCCGTTGGTGGGCTCGTCCAGCACCAGGTTCTTGGGTCCATGCACCATGGCGCGGGCCAGGGCCACTTTGATCTTCTGGCCCTGGGAGTAACCCTTGGCGGGGCGGTCTGCGAACTCGCCGAGCTCCAGCATCTCCACCAGTTCATCGATGCGCCGCTTGAGGACGGCGCCCGTGAGGCCGTTCAGCTCGCCGTAGTAGCGGATGTTCTCCCGCGCAGTGAGACGCGGATATAGACCGCTCTGATGCGGTAACACACCGAGGGCCATGCGCGCGGCGTTGCCGTCTGCCAATGCATCCATCCCGTCCACCCGCACGCTGCCGCTGCCCGGGTGGATCACGGTGGAGATGATGCGCAGGGTGGTGGACTTGCCAGCGCCGTTGGGGCCGAGCAGGCCGGTGATGCGGCCATCGGGTGCCGTGAAGCTCACACCGCGCACTGCCTGCACCGCGCCGAAACTCTTTCGGAGGTCTTTGACGTCGATCATGGTTTCGGTCCCGAGAAGGAGATGAAGAACGGGAAGGGTTTGATGTCCTTGATACAGGCGGTATCCAGGCCCTTCACAGAACCTGCGTCCACGAAGTCTGAGGCGATGCGTGGCATGCAGCCGCGGAACACGTTGCCGTGGCCTTGGCCCGGCACCACCAGGGCGAGGCTGTTGGATAAGGTCTTGTCGGCGCGTGCGGCGTTGGTGGGCGGGGTGATAGGGTCATCCTCGCCCGAGAGCAATAGCACGGGCTTCGTGGACTTCACCGGCTGTTTGAAATCCGGATCCATCACGCCTCTAGGCCAGGTGCGGCAGGATCTCACCAGTACGTCCATGGTGTTGGCACCGAGATAGGTTTCGTGCAACGCCTGGGTCCGGGCCGCATCTTCCCTGAGGAAAGGCGCATCTTCGGTGCAGAGTACCGCCGCACCCATGCCCTGGGCGAAACTTTCCTGCACTTCCCCGGTGAAGAGCAAAGCCGTCGCCATGAGCGGCGCGTAGTCATGTTCGACTGCTGCCTGGTGGATGAGCAGCGGCAGGAGCGAAGCGGTCTCGCTCTGGTAACTCATGAGCCGCACCGCACCCGCGACTTTCTCCCAGGTGAGCTGCTCCGTGCGCGGCGCACCGGTCAGCGGATCCCGCAGGCTCACGCTCACGGCATGACTGCCGAGATCCTTCTGCAAGGCTGCGAAACTGCCCGCGAGATCCGGGAAGGCCTTGTGGCAGGCTCCATCCTGGTCGCAGCGGGTGAAGATGAGGCCGAGCGCCCGCTGTGCATCCGGGGAGATGCTGGGACCCAGGGCCAGATCCGCTGGCACCACCCCGTCCAGGATCACGCTGCGCACCGAGTCCGGGTAGGCACGCAGGTATTGCAGCGCCACCCGGGTGCCGTAGGAGATTCCATAGAGGTCCACGCTCTGGTAGCCCAGGGCCACGCGCACTGCTTCGAGATCCTGCACTGCCACGGTGGTGGTGTAGAAGCGCGGATCACCCGGCAGCTGTTTCAGACAGGCATCAGCAGCTTTGGCGATGGCCTCGTCGCTGGGCAAAGAGTCGCTGCCAGGCGTCGGGCAGTCGAGACGGTTGGAGCTGCCGGTGCCGCGCTGGTCCACCAGCACGATGTCATGCTCGCTGCGGATGCGGTCAAAGGCCGCGCCCTCTTCCACGAATGATTCGGTGGAAGCCTGTCCCGGCCCGCCGGCGATGAAGAACAGGGCATCGGGTTTGGGTTCGCTGGCACGGGCTTTCAATACTGCTATATGCAGGCCGATCTTCTTACCCTCCGGATGGGCGCGATCTTCCGGCACCATGAAAGTCGTGCAGCGGGCTTGCAGGTGTTGCGCTCCATCGATCGCGCCGATCTGGCATTCCCGGAAGGCCGGGGAAGTCGCGGCGGAGTTCACCGGGGCAGCCTGTAGGGTCACAGCCCAGGCCATCAATCCATACAAGAGGCTCGTGGAGGGTATGGACGCGGGGCGTGACATGGACATTCCTCGTCAGGGGGCGGGCGGAATCTCGTCCGCCTCGAACAAGAAGATCTCTTCCATGGGTTTGCCGAACAGTCGCGAGAGACTGAAAGCGAGCTGCAGGCTTGGATCGTATTTCTCGGTCTCCAGCGCGTTGATGGTCTGGCGCGAGACGTTGAGCCGCTCCGCCAGTTCCGCCTGGGTCCAGCGCCGTTCGGCGCGTAGCACGTGCACGCGGTTCTTCACTTGTAACGGCACCACAGCACGGAGCTGGTGATGCCCCAGACGATGTCGATGACTACGAAGGTCCACCAGGCCGGGATGTGTGGGAAACCGGCGAAATCTTCCAGGAACCCGTAGGTCAGGGTCAGGAAAGCGGTGACGCCGGCGGCCATGGACAGGGAAGTGAGTTGCACGCGCCGTTGCAGCTCGTCCGCGTGCTCCAGCAACGCATATAGGGACCACATCACCCAGATCACTGGCAGGGTGGGTATCAGCGCCAGCACCACCTTCATGGAGGGGGTGGGGGCGCCGTGCTTGATGATGTAGGTACAGCCCAGTAGCAGCAGCACGTACAGGCCCATGGCCACCGCCATCTGTACCCGCTGGCGGTGGTGGGCGGCATCCGGAGAAAGACGAGGTTTGGTATTCATGGATCGGGAAAGTAGAACATACCTGACATGATGTCAAGTTATATTGACTTTTAGTCAATAAAGGTAGACATTATATATACCCACCCAAGGGCGGCCGGGACCAGATATCCCCGGGCCCGGCGGGCCGTTATCCTTGGAAACCAAGGGGGCACGATGCCAAGAGTCATCCATTTCGAGATCCACGCCGATGATCCGGAGCGGGCCATACGCTTCTACAACTCGGTGTTCGGCTGGGAGTTCGTCAAGTTCCCCAACGGCATCACCGACTACTGGGTGGTGAAGACCGGGGAATCCAGCCAGCCGGGCATAGACGGCGGGCTCCTGCGCCGTGACGTGCAGTTCGAGGGAGTGGGCATCACTGCCTACGTCTGCACCATCGCCGTGGCGGACCTGGAGATATATCTCATGAAAGTCACTACCAGCGGCGGCCAGCTGGCAGTGCAGCGCCTGGCAGTGGCCGGCATCGGCTGGCTCGCCTACTGCAAGGACACGGAAGGCAACACCTTCGGCATGATGCAGGCGGACGCCGGCGCGAAGTGACGGACGGCGCTCGTGCCGTGATCAGCGATCGATGAGGAACACTCCCCCCGCGATAAGCAGGGTGGATATGCCCTTCTGCATGAGGTTGCGCGCCGAGAGGTCTTCGCGTCCGAGCGCCGGCAGGAACAGGGACAACAGCACCCCAAACAGGAATACGAACAAGGTCGTGGTACTGGTGATGGCCTGCACCAGACTCAGGGGCGCCAACAGCAGCGCGTAGCGCATCCCCAGTCCGCCACCCAGATTGATGAGCTCGTTGGCTGCGTTCACCGAGATCACCGCCCCTGTATTGCGCCGCAGCAGCGCGAAGAACTGGCGGCGCGGCCCAGGCAGGGCCAGGAGCCAAGCCCCGTAGAGCGCCTCGCCGATATACATCCAGAAGGTGGTGCTCCAGAAGGCGTCGTGTACCGCGAAGACTTTGAAGATCACCGAGCTCACGGCCAGGATGAAGGCGCAGACGAGCATCAAGAGCACCAGCCGCAGCCGCACATGGCCAGCGCCGGGATGCACCGAGAGCAGCAGCCCTCCCACCACGATCAACGCGCCACCCGCCAACTGCAGGTGGGTCAAGGTCTCGCCCAGCACCAGGTAGGCGAGGGTATAGCCGAACACCGGTCCCGCCTGGAAGAAGGGCGCCACCACGGAAGCCTCGTCGCCTTGCAGGGCTCGCAGATAGAAGTACATGGCCGCCATGTACAGCACGCCGGAGAGGGCGATCACCAGGATGTCCTTCCAGGCCAGCGCCAACACCCCGGGCTGCCAGTAGAGGATGAAGGGCAACATCACGAGCCCGATGAGGGCGGTGAAGATCAGGAGCACCCCCACGTCGCTGTCCTTGAAGTAGCGCTCCACCAGGTATTTGTCGATATGGGTGGAGGCGGCCCAGAACACCGGGCCCGCGAAGGCATAGATCAGCCAGTTCATCTGTCGATAGGTCCGGTGGCGATGGCTATGGAAATGGACCATATGAGCATAAAATACGCAGCCTCATCCGGACCGACTTTTCACATGGATTTTCCCCAGTCAGTTCGACGTGATCGTGGTGGGTGGCGGCCATGCCGGCACCGAGGCCGCACTGGCTGCCGCGCGCATGGGCGCGCGCACGCTCCTGCTCACCCACAGCATCGAGACCCTGGGCCAGATGAGCTGCAATCCCGCCATCGGCGGCATCGGCAAGGGCCATCTGGTGAAGGAGATAGACGCCCTGGGTGGCGCCATGGCCCGGGCCGCGGACCGCGCCGGCATCCAGTTCCGCATCTTGAACGCCAGCAAGGGTCCGGCGGTACGTGCCACCCGCGCCCAGGCGGATCGCGTCCTATATAGGAAGACGATCCGCGGCATGCTGGAGAACCAGCCGAACCTCACCCTGTTCCAATCGGCGGTGGACGATCTGGAGAGTCACGGTGATCGCGTCACCGGCGTGATCACCGCCATGGGGCTCACGTTCAGGGCGCCGGCGGTGGTGCTGACGGTGGGCACCTTCCTCGCCGGCCGCATCCATGTCGGTCTCGAGAACCACGCGGGTGGCCGCGCCGGCGACCCACCCGCCAACGAGCTTGCCGAGCGCCTGCGGGAACTGCCGCTGCGGGTCGGGCGGCTCAAGACCGGCACGCCTCCGCGCATCGACGGCCGCAGCATCGATTACACGGGACTCGTGGAGCAGTGGGGCGATGCGCCGACGCCTGTCTTCTCCTTCATGGGTTCTCGCGAAGAGCATCCGCGCCAGGTCGCCTGCCACATCACCCACACCAACGAACGCACCCACGAGATCATCCGCGCGGGGCTGGACCGGTCACCCATGTATACGGGCGTCATCGAAGGGGTGGGGCCGCGCTACTGTCCCTCGGTGGAAGACAAGGTCATGCGCTTCGCCGGGAAGACTTCCCATCAGATATTCATCGAACCGGAGGGTCTGGACACCCATGAGGTGTATCCCAACGGCATCTCCACCAGTCTGCCCTTCGACGTGCAATACGAGCTGGTGCGCTCCATCAAAGGTTTCGAGCAGGCCCACATCATCCGTCCGGGTTACGCCATCGAGTACGACTACTTCGATCCGCGGGATCTCAAGTACAGCCTCGAGACCAAGCACATCGGTGGTCTGTATTTCGCGGGCCAGATCAACGGCACCACCGGCTACGAAGAAGCGGCGGCTCAGGGCCTCTTGGCCGGCATCAATGCCGCGCGACAGGTGCAGGAGAAAGCACCTTGGCATCCGGGTCGCGATGAAGCCTATATAGGTGTGTTGGTGGATGACCTCATCACCCGCGGCGCACCGGAGCCCTATCGTATGTTTACCAGCCGGGCGGAACACCGTCTCATGCTGCGGGAAGACAATGCGGACCTGCGCCTCACGGAGCAGGGGCGCGAACTCGGTCTCGTGGATGACGCCCGCTGGGCACGCTATACCGAGAAGCGCGACGCCATCGCGCAGGAGACCACGCGCCTCCAGGGCATCCTGGTGCGGCCGGGTGATCTCAGCGAGAGCGAGGCATTGGATACCTTCGGTGGACCTCTCGCCAAGGAAGCCCGCGCACTCGAACTCCTGCGCCGCCCCGAGACGAGCCACGGGAGCTTGACCGCGTTGGCCGTGGTGGGCGATGTCGCTGTGGCGCTCGAAGTGGCAGAGCAGGTGGAGATCCAGGCCCGCTACGCGGGGTACATCACCCGCCAGCAGGGTGAAGTGGAACGGGCCCGCCGCCAGGAAGAGACGCGGCTGCCGGAAGGCTTCGATTTCGCGGCGGTGTCCGGTCTCTCCAACGAAGTGCGGCAGAAGCTCGGAGATGTGCGCCCCGAGACCCTGGGACAGGCGGCCCGCATCCCCGGGGTCACCCCGGCGGCCATCTCCTTGTTGCTCGTGCACCTCAAGAAGCGTCCAACTGCTTCCGTACGCAAGACTGCGTAGACGTCCGTGAATCCCCTGGCTTACTTCCTGGAGTCCCTGGACTTCCTAGATTGGTGGATGCTGGCGGCGGTACTGGCTTTTGCGGACGTGTTCCGCCCCCGCTGGCGGTTGTTAGGGATAGCTGCCGCCGCCGGTCTCACGGGTTTCGCCCTCATGCTCTTCCCCCAGATCCGCTGGCCCTGGCAGGTCGCGGTGTTCGCGGTGCTGGCAGCCATGGGCTGGGACGCGTATCGTTTCTTGAGGTACCGCGATCCCGCATCGCCCGCAGCCGGGAGCAAGAACATGGCGAGTCTCTACGATTTCTCCGTCAAGACCATCGAAGGTCAGACCAAGCCGCTCAAGGACTATCAGGGCAAGCCGGTGTTGCTGGTCAACGTGGCGAGTGCCTGTGGACTCACACCCCAGTACGCGGGTCTCGAGAATCTCTTCCGCCACTATAAGGACCAGGGTCTCGTGGTGCTGGGCCTGCCCTGCAACCAGTTCGGCGCTCAGGAGCCCGGCAGCGAGGCCGAGATCCAGAAGTTCTGCAGCCTGAATTTCGACGTGAGCTTCCCGCTCACGTCCAAGATAGAAGTGAACGGCGCCGGTGCCCATCCTTTATATAACTGGTTGCGCAATGAGACCGGCGGCACCGACATCCAGTGGAACTTCGAGAAGTTCCTGGTGGGCAAGGATGGCAAGGTCATCAAGCGCTATTCACCGAAGCTCACGCCGGAAGACAAGACGCTACAGAACGATATCCGGGCAGCACTGTAAGCACCGGCATAATCTTTGGGTTCAGGGGTAGGGATGAAGCGATTCGTGCTGGCAGGTCTGCTGACTTTCTTCTGCCTTGGCGCCTTGCCGCTACAGGCTGAGGAGGGCATGTGGACTTTCGACAACCTTCCCATGAAGGAGATGCAGAGCCAATACGGCTTCACTCCTTCTCAGGACTGGCTGCAGCACGTGCAGCTCGCCGCGGTGCGTATCTCTGACGGTTGTTCCGGCGCTTTCGTCTCGGTGGACGGGCTCATCCTCACTAACCGGCATTGCGTGGAGAGCTGCATCGCGCAGATATCCAGCCCCAAGCAGGACTTCACCCGCGACGGGTTCTATGCCCAGACCGGCGACCAGGAGACCCGCTGTCCCGAGATGGAGGTGGACCAGCTGACGGACACGAAGGATGTGACCGCGGAAGTGCAGGCCAGCGTGAAGGGGCTGGAGGGCGAACGCTACAACAGCGGCCTGCGCAGCGTCAGCGCCAGGCTGGAGAACGGCTGCGACGAGGGCGAACCCACCTTCTGGAGCTGTCAGGTGGTGGACCTCTACCACGGCGGGCGTTACGCACTCTATAAGTACCGCCGCTACCAGGATGTGCGTCTGGTGTTCACGCCGGAGAACGCCATCGCCAACTTCGGCGGCGATCCCGATAACTTCAATTTCCCGCGCTATAGCCTGGACGTGGCTTTGTTGCGTGCTTATGAGCGCGACAAGCCGGTGCACACGGAATACCTGGCGCTCGCTACGCATGCGCCGGGGGATGGTGAGCTGGTATTCACCGCCGGCAACCCCGGCGCCACCGAGCGCAACCAGACCGTGGCGGAACTCGAATCCCTGCGCGACGACGACCTGGTGCCTTCGCTCGTCTATTACTCCGAGTTGCGCGGCATCCTGGAGCAGTTCGCCACCGAAGGCCCGGAGCAGCAGCGCATGGCCTATGCGAACCTGGCGGGTGTGGAGAACCTCATCAAGGAAGATCAGGGACGCCTGGAAGCTCTGGGCGACCAGACGGAGTTCGATCACAAGACCGCCGACGAGACGGCCTTGCGCGACTGGGTGATGAGCGATCCGGCGCGCCGCATGGAGTACGGCGATCCCTGGAGTGCCGTCAACGACGCCGAGCAGAAATACCACGCCATCGCCCTGCGTTATCGCATGCTGGAGCAGGGCTGGGGCTTCGAGTCGAGGCTCTTCGATTACGCCCGCACCCTGGTGCGCGGCGAGCAGGAGATGGACAAGGCCAACGGTCGGCGCCTGGCCGAGTTCCGCGATTCCAACTTGCCGCAGATCCAGCAGGAGTTGTTCGCTAACGCCCCGGTCTCGGCGGACTACGAGGAACTGATGCTCGGCTGGTCCCTCACCAAGCTGCGCGGGACGCTCGGCGCAGACGACCCCCTGGTGAAGCAGATACTGGGCAAATTCTCTCCGGCCCAGGTCGCGCGAGCCGCCGTGGAAGGCACGCGCCTGGATTCACCGGCTTATCGCCGCCGCTTGTGGGAAGACAGCGGCTTCCTGGACATGGCCGACGATCCCATGCTGCGGCTGGCGCGGCTGGTGGACAAGGATGCACGCGCCGTGCGCAAGACCTATGAAGAAGACGTGCAGGCGGCGCTCAGTACGCAGACCGAACGTATCGCACGGGCCCGCTTCGCCCGGGACGGCACCGGCATCTACCCCGACGCCACTTTCACCCTGCGACTCTCCTACGGGCAGGTGCGTGGCTGGGACGAGCAGGGCCAAGCGGTACCGGCCTTCACGGATTTCGCCGGGCTCTATGCCCGTGCCACCGGCAACCCGCCCTATCTCCTGCCTCCGAGGTGGGTCGCGGCGGAACCCGCTCTCGATGCCAAGATGCCCTTCGATTTCGTCACCACCAACGACATCGCCGGAGGCAACTCCGGCAGCCCGGTGATAGACCGGGACGGCAAGCTCGTGGGCTTGGTGTTCGACGGCAACATCCATTCCTTGGGCGGCGATTTCTGGTACGACGCGCGGGATAACCGGGCCGTGGCCCTGGACATGCCGGCCTTGCTCTACGCCCTGCGCAAGGTCTACACAATGCCCACGCTGGCCGACGAGCTCAGCAACGGCCACGGCTGAGGCCGTCCCCGGTCCTTTCCTTGCCCGGGGGGCTGCCGGGGGTTAGCATACGCGGCCTTTTTCGGCTGTCTTTCTGAAAAATCCATCCATGGATTTTTCAGACTCGGCAAGTCCGGTACGTGCCCGGACTCGCCTCCGCCGGCTCAAGCACATGGGTGCTTGGGCCGCGTGCGGTACGTCCCTGTACCGCGGGTGTTGTGACCCGTCAAGACACTTTTTCACCCGGTGACTACATGGCTCCAGTATCCGAAAGTCTCGCCCAGACCAACCCACGCATCGGCTTCGTGAGCCTCGGCTGCCCGAAGGCCCTCGTGGATTCCGAGCGCATCCTCACCCAGCTGCGCATCGAAGGCTATGAGGTGGTGGGCGGTTACGGTGAGGCGGACGTAGTGGTGGTGAACACTTGCGGCTTCATCGAAGCGGCCCAGCAGGAATCCCTGGACGCCATCGGCGAAGCCCTGGCCGAGAACGGCAAGGTGATCGTGACGGGTTGTCTCGGCATGCGGGAGTCTCTTATCCGCGACCGCTTCCCGGACGTGCTCGCCATCACCGGACCCCATGACTACGAGGCGGTGATGCGCGCGGTGCATGCGCAGCTCGCGCCACCGCCGCGCAACCCTTATGTGGACCTGATACCGGCGAGCGGTATCAAGCTCACGCCGCGGCATTATGCTTATCTGAAGATCTCCGAAGGCTGCAACCACAAATGCAGCTTCTGCATCATCCCGAAGCTGCGCGGGAAGCTGGTGAGCCGTCCCATCTCCGAGGTGCTGCGGGAAGCGGAGAAGCTGGTGAAGGACGGGGTGAAAGAACTCCTGGTGGTGTCCCAGGACACCTCCGCTTACGGAGTGGACCTGCGCTATGCCGCCGAGCGTTGGCGCGACAAGGAATACCGCGCACACATGACGGACCTCTGCGCTGCTCTGGGCGAGCTCGGCGTCTGGGTGCGCCTGCACTACGTCTATCCCTATCCCCATGTGAACGAGGTCATCCCGCTCATGGCGGAGGGGCGCGTGCTCCCTTATATGGATATCCCGCTGCAACATGCGAGCCCCACGGTGCTGAAAGCCATGCGGCGGCCTGCAGCTGGCGAGAAAGCCTTGAAGCGCATCCAGGAATGGCGCGGCATCTGTCCTGATCTCACCCTGCGCTCTACTTTCATCGTGGGCTTCCCCGGCGAGAGCGAGCGGGATTTCGAAGAGCTGCTCGCCTTCATCGGCGAAGCGGAGCTGGACCGGGTAGGTTGCTTCGCTTATTCGCCCGTGGGTGGTGCCGACGCCAACGCGCTACCGGACCACGTGCCAGCGGAGCTGGCGGAAGAACGTCGCGGCCGCTTCATGCAGGCCCAGGCGGAAGTCAGCCGCAGGCGGCTACAGCGGTTCGTCGGGCGAGAACTCCAGGTGCTGGTGGACAGCGTGGCGGAAGGTCAGGCCATCGCCCGCAGTTATTCGGATGCGCCGGAGATAGATGGAGTGGTGCGTATCGCCAAGGCCGGCACGCTCAAGGCCGGCCAGTTCGCCAAGGTGCGGATCACCGGGGCTGACGAATACGACCTGGAAGCCCGGGTAGCCTGAAACAAAGGGGCCCGAGGCCGGGTCCAGAGGCAGAGGGAGCGCCGCATCTACGGCGACTGCCGCCGCGTATAGTCGGCAGGCATAATCAAGCAGGGTCTTTCGGGGAGTCCACCATGTCCTTACGCCATTGCATCCAGGCGGCCATCGCCGCCGTAGCGTTCTCTTTCTTGTCGTCGGCCTTGGCCGACACGGCACCCACCGCAGCCGATGCGCTGCCTGTGGGCAGCGTCATCACTGCGGTGCAGTCGCCCGCCTGGCTGGTGCACGCCGGTACGAGCACTCCCATCATGCCCGGCATGCAAGTGGCTGACGGCGACACCCTGCGCACCGCCGGTGGCGGCCGCGTGTATCTGGATCTACCGGAACACAGCCGCGTGAAGCTCGGCGAGAACACCGAGTTCATGACGCCGAACATGGACATGAGCAAGGACCAGCAGGGCAGCGTGTTCAAGGGCGTGCTGCACATCCTGAAAGGCGTCTTCCGTTTCACCACCGGCCTCGTGGGCAAGAGCGATCGGCGCGACGTGAGTATCCAGGTGGGCACCGCCACCATCGGCCTGCGTGGCACCGACGTGTGGGGCCGCGCCGGGACAGATGGTTCTCTGGTGGCTTTGCTCGAAGGCAAGATCTCCATGGACATGCCGGGGCATCCGGGCATGAAGATGGATGAGCCCATGCATTACATGATGATGCCCGCCGCAGGCAGCATGCAGACGAACGTGCCCGTGACCCAGGATAACGTCGCCGATTGGGCGGCCCAGACCGACGTGATGCAGGGCGCCGGCGTGCTCAGCAAAGACGGCGCTTGGGCTGTGGCGCTCATCTCTTCCACCAGCGTGGTGGACGCGACGAACTTGATGAAGAAGCTGGCTGAGGCCGGCTACCCCTCGGAAGATGTGCTGGTCACCGTCAAAGGCAAGCAGTGGCACCGGTTGGTGATCCGCCAGGTGACGAGTCCTAAGGATGGAAAGGCGATCGCGGAGCGCATCGGCAAACAGTTCCCTCTGATGAGTCCTTGGGTCCTTAAGCAGAAATAGGCTTATTGAACCTGCCTGTCCAGCCGGTAATCTGTAAAACGACTCTTCTTAGCCACCACGCCCGCCGGGAGTAAACTTCCCGGCGGGCGTTGCGTTTCTGGAGATGAGCCGGCATGTCGGCTATCGAAAGCCCTATCCATCCATCATCTAGGGAGAAACATCATGAAGAAGATCATCCTGGCCGCCGTCATCGGCGCCCTCTTGGGCGCCGGCGCCATGGCTTATGCCGCTGGCAAGCATCCAAACCTGAACGAAGCCCACAATATGGTGAAGAAAGCCATCGCCAAGCTGGATGATGCCCAGAAGGCCAACGAGTTCGATCTCGGCGGTCACGCCCAGAAAGCCAAGGACCTGCTCGACCAGGCCGAAAGCGAGATCAAGCAAGCCAAGGGCGATGCCAAGTAAAAGACCGGAACCGATAGTCGATTGAAGAGACGGGCCGTGCCCGGCATATGCGCCGGCACGGCCTCGTCGCCTCGGGGTGGGCATCTCTAGAATTCTATGGAAGGACGCAGGATCAGCGTCAGTGAGCTCTTGTTGCTGGTGCGCAGTGGTCCGGAATATTCCTCGGGGCTTTCCCACAGGAAACCCACGTCCAGCGTGAGGGAATAACCCTTGTTCGGGAAGGGATATTTCTTGCCGATCTCCACATCCTCGTACACCGGCCTGCCGCCGTATTGTGAGAACTGCACCTGTACGTCCAAGTCGCTGTTATTCAGCCAGCCGAGGAAGGGCTGGTTGAAATCCAGGTTACTGCGGTGGATGCCTACATACAGCACATCGGTGATGTAGGGGTTGGCGTTGAACTTCCCGCCTATCCGGAAGCTCCAGCTCAGACGCTCATCGGGATAGTCGAGGTCACCTTTGATCTTCCATTCGAGCTCGTACCATTTGTCCTGGATGAGCACGTTGTCTTTGATGTGTTGGGCACCGACGCTGACGAGATAGCCGGTATAGCCCAGGTTGCTGCCGCGGCTGGATTCGCCGGGGATCTCCAGGTTGGCGATGTTGCCGAAGAAGGCCGACAGGGCCCAGGGTTCCTGGAAGCCGGCGGTGGCGGAGTCGATCACGTTCACGCCGGTGTGGCTGATCTGGCCTTCCTGATACAGCCAGGGCGAGTGGCTCTTGACGTAAGTGCCCATCACCGGCAGGGGATAGACGCTCGCCTCCAGTAGCATGTAGCGCGGCACCAGCGATCCCGTGATCAGATCGCGGTAGATGGTGGCTTCGCTGCCGGAGCGGATGGTGGGGATAGGCTTATCGGTGAGTGGGACGTTGACGTCCACATCGCTGTAATACGGGTCTTTCTCCCAGACCACCTCAGTCTTGCTGGTCTCCTCTTGAGCAGCTGCTACAGCGGCTTTAGCGGTGGTGCTCATGGCCGGCGCCGGCGTGGCTGCATGGGCTGGCGCCGAGACGAAGAGGGTGAGCATCCCTGCCACCGCGATGGTACGGAGTATGAAGTTCATGGATTATGTAAAGGTTATCCCCAGTCGCTCCACGGCACAAGGAGTGCTGCAGGCCCTGAATCTAAATGGATGCCGCACTCAGAACTCGATGCTAGGTTGGAACACGAGCGTGAATTGGCCTTTGGTGCTGTCGCGCAAGGGACCCAAATATTCATAAGGGCTGTCCCAGACGAAACCGGTATCCAGCGTGATCGCGTAGCCTTGGGCAGGGAAGGGGTATTTCTTGCCGAAGATGAGCTGCTCCCGCACCACACGGCCGCCGTCGTGGGAGAACGAGAGCTCCAGGTCGAAGTGGGAGTTATTGAGCCAGCCGAGGAACGGCTGGTGCAGATCCAGGTTCTGGCGTTCGATGCCGATGTAGGTGACGTCGGTGACGTAGGGGTTGGCGTTGAAGCGGCTGCCGATGCGGAAGTTCCACTCCAGGTGTTCCCCCGCTCCCTTGAGTTCGCCGCGGATCTGCCACTCCACGTCGTACCACTTGTCCTGGATGAATACGTTGTCCTTGAGACGTTGCGCACCGCCGCTCAACAGCCAGCCGGCGTAGCCGATGTCGTTGCTGTCCTGGGGGCGGCCCGGCAGCGCGAGGTCAGCGATGCTGCCGAAGAAAGCGGATACCGCCCAGGGATCCTGGTAATGGGTGGTGGAGGATTCCAGCAGGTTGATGCCGCCGGTGCCCACCTGGCCCAGGTTCCAGATGCGCGGGGTATGGGTGTTCAGGTAAGTGGCGAGCACCGGCACTGGATACACATCCGCCTGCAGCTGCATGAAATGCGGCACGAGAGAGTCTTCCATCAGGCCGCGGAACAGCGTGCCGTAGTCGTCGGAGGAGAGCGTCGGGATTGGCTTGTCCCCCAGCGGCATGTTGAGGCCGAGGTTGGAGGCATAGGGATCGAGCGCCCAAGTCATCTCTGCTTTGCGCACGGCGGTCGCGCCGGTGAGCGCGGCATCCGGTGCGGCTGCGGCCGCGACGGCAGTAGCGGTGCCTGGCGCAGGCGTATCCGCGGCCTGGGCCGAGTGCGCGAAAGTGAAGGACAGCAGGAGCAGCCCTACTGGCAGTGTGGTGCGATGCATGCGGCTATTTATAGTTATTCGGATTATGTAAAAGCTTATATGGGAGCCCCGCGCCACACAAGGCCTTCAGAGCTCTCGCGCTACAATGCGGCCTCGACCACCCGCGGCACATCATGAGCGAGATCCCTGCTGTCTTGAGTTTCCCCCACGGCATCACGGCCGTGGATACGGACTATGTGCGCCCGCGCCTGGATGCGAGCCATCTGGTGGTGCGTGGCGGCCGGGCCGCTTTCGTGGACACGGGCACCACCCATTCGGTGCCGGGGCTACTTAAGGCCTTGGCGGCGAAGGACATGGATCGGGGCGACGTGGATTACGTGTTCCTGACCCATGTGCACCTGGATCACGCGGGCGGCGCCGGCGAACTCATGCGCCATCTGCCCAATGCCACGGTACTGGTGCATCCCCGGGGCGCGGCCCATGTGGTCGACCCCGACAAGCTCATCGCCGGCACCAAGGCGGTGTATGGCGAAGCAGAGTTCGCCCGCCTCTACGGCGAGATACCGCCGATCCCTGCGGAACGGGTCATCGAAGCACCGGATGGTCTTCTGGTGAAACTCGGCGACAGCGAACTCCTGCTCATCCATACACCAGGACATGCGCTGCATCATTATTCGATAGTGGATCCGACCAGTGACGCCATCTTCACCGGCGACACCTTCGGCATCTCCTACCGTGTGTTCGACACCAAGAAAGGCCCATTCATCTTCCCTGCCACGACGCCGGTGCACTTCGATCCGGACCAGGCCCATGCCTCTCTCGATCGCATCATGGAATTCGAACCCGGTGCCGTCTTCCTCACCCACTACAGCCGGGTGGCGGACCTGCAGCGCCTGGCGGGCGACATGCATGCCTGTCTGGACGAGTTCGTGCGCATCGCCAAGAGTGTCGCGGATGCCGGCGAACAGCGGATGCAGAAGCTGAAGGAGAAGATGCACGCCTATCTCGTGCAGCGAGTACGCACCCACGGCTGTACGCTGGATCAACAGACTGTGGATACCTGGCTCGAGATGGATGTGGATCTGAATGCGAAAGGGCTGTCTGTGTGGCTGGACAGGAAGAGAGCCGCTTAAGTCACGATCAGTCTGCTTTACGACGAGTCCAATGTACGCAGTGATGCGTCTGTTTACTTAAAGCCAAGACACATAAATCCATTTGCATCGTTGTATCGGATGGGACTGCGAATCCCATCACGATAATCTGTCCAATCCCCGACTACCGTTGAAGCGCCATCAGGGTGGCGCTCTCTTGAAAAACAAAAATGCGTGCGCACCTTGGATGTAGGCACTGCGTGGGTGGCCTGCCGTCCACGCAGCAAGACATGGATATCCGCCGTGGCAGGCGGCAGCAACGGGAGTAGCGCCATGTCCGGTGAAAAGATCCTGACTCTCTGGTCCAGTTCGCCTGCGGTGTCCGCCATCATCTGGCTGGTGCTGCTCATCGTCGTCCTCTATATCGCGCGCTGGCCGGCCCACCGGCTCTTGCGTAACGCGGGGCGCCTGGTCTATCGCGGCCTGCGGCTCGCATCCCACGGACTCACGCGGGTGGCCGAGAAGCTTAGCCTGCGCAATCGGGAGGTGATGTTGATGCAAGCCCGGGAACACCAGGTGCAGAAGCTGCAGCGGGAGTTCGAGCGGGTGGCGTCCTACGTGAACAAGGATCTCTCTGCCTATCCAGCCCTCAACCGGCAGCTCTCCAGCGTCGGCGCCAGGGTGGAGGAGGACTTCCAGACTTCCGGCGAGGTGCCGCCCATGCCGCCGCCCTGGGTGGATGCGGTGAATGCCATCGCCAAGGTGCCGGCCAACGGTGACCCCATGGTGGCGAGCATCCTCAAGAACGTGCAGACCATGCTGGATAAGTCCAGCAAGCAGGCAGTTGAGGCCTATCGCAAGGCCTCGGGCAAGCGCCATGAGCTGCTGCAGAAGATGCTGCCCATGTGGCGTCACATGAACCGCAAGCTGGACAGCCTGGAGAAGCTGTTCACGGGCCTGGGAGAGCGGACGCAGAAGATAGACCACCAGATCGAGCGCCTGGAGGGCATCATCGCCGGCACCGACGAGGTGCAGGAGACCCTCAAGTCCTCCGCCGTCACCCAGTGCTTCGTGGCGGCGCTCTTGCTGGCCGTCACGGTGGTGGGTGGCATCATCAACTTCAACCTCATCGCGATGCCCATGTCCGAGATGGTGGGCGGTGCGAGCTACATCGGGCCCTTCAAGGCTTCCGACGTGGCAGCCCTGATGCTCATGGCCATGGAGATCTCCGTGGGCATCTTCCTCATGGATGCCCTGCGCTTCACCCATCTGTTCCCGGCCATCGGCGCCATGGAGGAGAAGATGCGCCGTCGGGTGCTGGTGTTGATGCTGCTCTTCCTCACGGTGCTGGCCTGCATCGAAGCGAGCTTCGGGCTTCATGCGCAACATCCTGGCCGCCGATAAGGAAGCCCTGATCCAGCAGCTGGCCGGCGGCAGTGTGGCCACCAGCGCCGCCTTCCAGTACCGCTGGCTACCATCCCTGGCCCAGATGGTGCTGGGCTTCATCCTGCCTTTCCTGCTGGCCTGGGCCGCCATCCCCTTGGAGATGTTCGTGCACTCCGGCCGCATCGTGGGCGGCCTCGTATCGGCAGCGGCCCTGCGCACCTCGGGTTTCCTGCTGCGCTTCGTGGGAAACCTGTTCGATTCCCTGGGCAAGCTGCTGGTGACGCTGTATGACGCGCTGATCTCGCCCATGTTGCTCGGCGAGAAGGCGGTGCGTGGCCTGCGTGCCAGCCATGCCCAGAGCCACAAGAAAGCCGCCTGAAGGAGATCGCCATGAACCGTTTGTCAGCTGTCTTCCTGGCCAGCCTGTCGATACTCCTGATGAGTGGGTGCACTCAGATCGGCGGTAGCCATGCTCGCGCCGTGTACGTGCTCTTGGACGTGTCCGGCTCCTATAACACCCAGCTGGATGCCGCCAACCCTGTCATCAACTATCTCCTGGGCACCCTCAACAGTGGCGACAGCATGACCGTCGCGAAGATAGATAGCGGGAGCTTCACCGAGAAGGACATCGTGGACAAGGTGACCTTCGATGAACGCCCTTCGGTGGCCAACGAGCAGAAGCGGGTGTTCCGGGCCAAGCTGGACGATTTCTTCAAGGACCGGCATCCCAGCGGCAAGACCGACGTGAGCGGCGCCCTGTTGCAGGCAGCCCAGGAGCTGGATGAGAGCGGCGATGGGCGGCGCTACATCCTGGTGTTCTCGGACATGGAGCAGGACCTGCCCAAGGGCTACGTGCGGGATGTGCGGCTGCCGCTGGAGGGGGCTGACGTGGTGGCGGTGGACGTGACCAAGCTACACACCGATAACGTCAATCCTCAGAACTATCTGGATCGGTTGGATCACTGGCAGAAAGTGGTGACCGACGATGGCGGTCACTGGCAAGTCGTTAACAACATGGACCGCCTAGACCGAGTGTTGAACTAGGTATTGCCGCCGAACGGCTTCTCTTTCTTGACCTCGTTCTTCACTTCCACTGTATCTTCCATGTCTTCGGGCTTCAGGTGCTTGGATTCCCGCAGCACATAGCTGTAGTAGTAGATGTAGTAGCCGATCAGGATGAAGAACACGCAACGGGTAGCTGGGTTGTGATAGATGCCACTGAAGCCGCCGAAATCTCCGGGTGAAGGCGAACTGGTATTGATGGTCATCACGGTGAACAGAGACGGGGATAGCACTACGAAACGGTAGATGAGGCGCCCCAGGAACAGTGCCGAGACCACCATGCCGGTGTAGGTATGGGGGATGTAGTAGAGCGCATCGGCGTGTTTCTCGAAACGGGTGTGCTTGGCGCCCCAGATGCCGAGGGCGACCCCGATGCCGAGACCTACGATCAGGGACAAGGCCAGCACTGGCGAGCTGAATGACGCCGGCAGCAGCAGGAAGCCCACGATGCCGAGCACCCAGATGCGGAAGGTCATGCGCTTGGGGCGCAGGGGCTGCTTGCCGAAGTTGCGCCGGAACCGGCGGTAGATGAAGAACAGCACCAAGCCGAAGCTGATGGCGGTGCCAAGTAGATGGTCGAGGTCCAGGTTCATACCCACTCCATCGAAAAGCGTCAGGGCTCTTCCGGGCTGATCACTAGATTAATGCCTTCCGGCGTCGGCACGAGCAATCCGCGGGTATCTTTTTGTAACTCGATGCCCCGCATGTCCAGCACCGCCTCGGTCACTTCGAGATCAGGGTGGCTGAAGACCAGTTCTGGCACCGTCCGCCGCACCGACTGGCGCAGTCCCAGGTTGATGCCGCTCCAAGCGGCTTGGGCGTAAGGCACCGGTGTGTCGCTCTCGGTGGCGATGATGAAGCCCATGGATTCCCAGAAGCCCACGCTCGCGGCCCGATTGCGCACGCTCACGCTGTATTCCTGGAAATAGCCGCAGAGGGTCGGCCTAAGGTGGGCATCGTGCACCGGTGAATAAGTGCGGGCTTCCAGCAGCGTCACCAGCTGGCCGTCCGGATCCAGGAAGCCCAGTTCGTTGAAATGATGCAGCTCGATGTTGCAGATGGCGAACTCAAGCCCCAAGGCCTCGAAACCGGCCATCCGGCGCGTGAGATCCGGCAGTACGAAACTCAAGCCAGGCGAGGCGATGTCGCGCTGATGCAGGCCTATGTAGAGCCGGCCGTCGGTCATGACCGTGTAGGGATGTTTCCAGGTGCTGCCCGCCGGCGCCTCGCTGAAATCCAGCTTCCGGTAGAACTCGATGGACGCGAGTATATCGCGGGTGGCGAGACTGATCTCGAGGAAGTCCCCCAGCACGCTCGAGCCCTCAGATCCCGGGGCCGGAGAGCTTAGGAGTGGCGAGGCCCGTGAGCATGCGCACGTGGGCATCGCGCGCGTTGAGTGCCGGCACGTAGCGCAGCTCCTTGCCGCCTGCCTCGGTGAAGGTCTGGGCGTAGCGCAGAGCGATCTCTTCCAGGGTCTCCAGGCAATCCGCCGCGAAGCCGGGACAGATGACATCGACCCGTTTCATGCCTTGGGCCGCGTACTCCTTGAGCAGCAAATCGGTATAAGGCTGGAGCCACTTGGCCGGCCCGAAGCGCGACTGGAAAGCGAGCTGCCACTGGCTGTCCACGAGCCCGAGGCGGGCGGCCAGGAGCTTGGCGGTGGCGCGACACTGGCTCACGTAGGGATCGCCGGAATCGGAGATCTTCTGGGGGATACCGTGGAAAGAGACGATGAGCCTCTCGCCACGGCCGCGCTCTGCCCAATGCTCGCGCACGCTCTCGGCCAGGGCTTCGATGTAGGCCGGGTCATCGTGGTAATCGTGAACCCATTCGAGAGTCGGAGACCAGTCCAGCCGCTGCAGACATTCGCTCACTGCCGCGAGGGTGGAACCGGAGGTGGCAGCGGCATATTGCGGATAGAGAGGCAGCACCAGGAGCCGGTTCACACCGGCTTCCTTCAGGATGCCGAGCGCCGAGCCTAGGGAAGGATTGCCATAGCGCATGCCCACGGCAAGAGTCACGGGTACAGCGAGGCTGTCATGCAGGGCGGTCTGCAGCCGACCTGCAAGCGCGAGGGAGTTCACTAGGAGCGGGGAGCCGCGGCTGGTCCAGATGCGGCCATAGGCTTCGGCAGACTTATGGGGCCGGGTGCGCAGCACCAGACCGTGCAAGAGCGGTAGCCACAGGAGCCGGGGCAGGGTGACCACCCGCGGATCCGAGAGGAACTCCCGCAAGTAGCGCCGCAACGCCTCTGGTTCCGGGGCATCGGGCGTGCCGAGGTTCACCAGCAGCACACCCGGCACACTCTGGCGCAGGGCATGTGCTTTCGACATAAGGGGGCGGGCCTCGTTCATGCCCGCATTCTAGCTGACCTCGGTGCTTTTGACGGCAGTGCTATGCTTCCCGGCAAGCGCGGGACCCACCGCACATGAGGGGTATGCAGCCATGCTGAAGGAATTCCGCGAGTTCGCCATGCGGGGCAACGTGGTGGACATGGCCGTGGGCATCATCATCGGCGCTGCCTTCGGTGCCATCGTGAAATCCCTGGTGGATGACGTGATCATGCCGCCCATCGGGCTCCTGCTCGGCAACGTGGATTTCTCCAACCTCTTCGTGGTGATGAAGGAAGGCGGCAAAGGCGCCGGTCCCTATGCGACCATCGCCGAGGCCCACGCGGCCGGGGCAGTGACCCTCAACTATGGCCTGTTCATCAATACGCTCATCAGTTTCATCATCATCGCTTTCTCGGTGTTCATGCTGATCCGCACCATGAACCGAGTACAACAGAAGCTGGATAAGCCGGCGGCAGTGACCACCAAAGAATGTCCATACTGCTGCGGGACCATCAACCTCAAAGCCACCCGTTGCCCGAGCTGCACATCTGAATTGAAGTGAGCCGTGCAAGGATGTGAAATAAAAAGGCCCCGATGACGGGGCCTTTTGCTTTCTATCGCTCTTGATCGAGATCGATCAACGCTCGAGAATTGCCGTCACGCCCATGCCGCCACCCGTGCAGATGGAGATGAGTCCGCGACCTTTGCCCTTTTGAGCAAGTATTTTTGCCAACGTCCCGAGGATACGACCACCGGTAGCACCGAAGGGATGCGCCAGCGCCACGCTGCCGCCCTTGATGTTGAGCTTGCTGCGGTCGATGGAGCCTAAGGCTTCCTTGCGGCCGAGCTTGGTGCGGCAGTATTCCGCCGACTCCCAGGCCTTGAGGGTGCAAAGCACCTGGGCGGCGAAAGCTTCGTGGATCTCGTAGTAGTCGAAGTCCTGCAGTTTGATGCCGGCCTTGTCCAGCATCCTCGGCACCGCGTAGGTGGGCGCCATGAGCAGCCCTTCACGCGGACCCTGTTGGCCGGCGAAGTCCACGCCCGCAGTGGCGGTGTGGGTGAGGTAAGCGAGGACCGGCAGGTTGTGGGCCTTGGCCCATTCTTCCGAAGCCAGCAGCACGGCGGAGGCGCCGTCCGTCAGCGGAGTCGAGTTGCCGGCGGTGAGGGTGCCTTTGCCGCTCTTGCGGTCGAAGACTGGCTTCAGCTTCGCGAGTTTTTCGAGAGTGGTGTCTGCCCGCACGTTGTTGTCGATAGTCGCGCCGTGGAACGGCGTCACCAGGTCGTTGTAGAAACCCTCTTTCCAGGCCGCGGCCGCTTTCATATGGCTCTGGTAGGCGAGCTCGTCCTGTTCCTTCTGGGTGATACCCCATTCCTGGGCCATGAGTTCGCAGGACTGGCCCATGTTGAGGCCGGTGCGGGATTCAGTGACCGCCGGTAGATGGGGTTTCAGATCGCTGGGGCGCCAGCCGAGCCAGGGCGAGACGCGCTGACCGAAGCTCTTGCCACGGCTGCTCTTGAGCAGGATCTGCTGGAAGTGGCGGCCGAATACGATGGGCACGTCGCTCGCCGTGTCCACGCCGCCGGCGATGCCGGACTCGATCTCGCCGATGGCGATACGCGCCGCGATCTCGGCAGCGGTGGAGAGGGAAGTGCCACAGGCGCGGTCGGAGTTATGGGCTGGGGTGTGCACATCCAGGCCGCTGGAGAGCACCGCCTCACGCACCATGCTCCAGTCACGGGAGTGCTTCATCACGGCACCGGCCACCACGTCGCCCAGGATCTCGCCCTTGAGGTTGTACTTGTCCACCAGCGCCTTCACAGCGGCAGTGAGCATCTCCATGTTGCCGATGTCGGCATAGTTGGTGAAGATGCGGCAGAAGGGGATGCGCTGTGAGCCAACGATGGCGACGGGACGGATGGACTGGGCCATAAAACCTCCGGAAGGGATGCGGACGGCGGAGCGGCAGGGGAGAGTAATGATGCCACAGCCGCAGACCCGGCGCGAAGTTGCTATGATTCGCCGCTGAAACGCCGTCCTGGTGCCGCTCTTTCCATGTCGACCACCCCCGCATCCTCAAGCTACTGGCCTGCCGCGAAGAGCGAGGCGTTGGCCATGCTCGCCATCGGCGGCCCCATCATCGTGCATAACCTGGCGATGGTGGGCATGGGCCTCACGGACGCGATCATGGCCGGCCTCCTGGGTTCCAAGACCCTGGCCTCCGTCGCAGTCGGCTCGAACGTGTGGGCGCCGGTGTTCCTCTTCGCCATGGGCGTGATCATGGCGCTCTCGCCCACCGCGTCCCATCTCTACGGCCAAGGTCGCCAGGGCGACATCGGCCGCTATGTGCGGCAGATGGCCTGGCTCTCGCAGCTCATCGGCTGGACCGGCTTCGTGCTGCTGCGCCACGCGGAGCCTTTCCTGCACTACATCCACATCGAGCCGGAGATCGTGCCCACCGCCGCGAGCTACATGCATGCACTGGCCTGGGGCCTGCCGGGTACCTGCCTCTATCAGACCCTGCGCTTCACCAGCGAAGGCATCGGCCGCACCCGCATCATGCTCGCTGTGGCCGTCGCTGCACTGTGCGTGAACGGCGTCCTGGACTACGTGTTCATGTACGGCAAGCTGGGTCTGCCTGCCATGGGCGCTACTGGCACAGGTTATGCCACTGCCCTCACGCTCTGGCTCATGTGCGGTGCACTCCTTCTATATGTGGCGCGCCGTACCTACTACCGGCCCCTGAAGATCTTCAGCCATTTCGACTGGCCGGACTGGCATGTGCAGCGGGAACTCCTGTGGCTGGGCTTGCCCATCGCCATCGGCATCTTCATGGAATCGAGCCTCTTCGCCGGCGTTGGCCTCCTGATGGGCACTCTCGGCACTGACATCGTGGCGGCCCACCAGATCGCCCTCAACTACGCATCTTTCGTGTTCATGGTGCCCATGAGCATCTCCTTCGCCATCTCGGTGCGGGTGGGTCATGCGCTGGGGCGCGGTGACCGGGTCGAGGCCCGCCTGGCGGCATTCACGGGCATGGGCGTCTGCGCCTGCTTCGAGGTGCTCTCGGCCTTGAGCATGCTCTTGTTCCCCCATCTCATCGTGAGCGTCTACACCCGCGATGCGGCGGTGGCGGGCATCGCTGTCAGTCTCCTCTATATGGGTGCGCTCATGCAGATCTCCGACGGGCTACAGGTGAGCGCCATGGGCGCCCTGCGCGGCTATAAGGACACCCGCGTGCCGATGTTGTTCACGGTGCTGGCCTATTGGTGCGTAGGCTTCCCCCTGGCCTGGGTGTTCGGCATCCCCATGCACCTCGGTCCGCAGATGATCTGGGCCGGTTTCATCGCCGGACTCACGGTCGCGGCCGTGTTCCTGATCTATCGGTTGCTGCGTCTGAGCCGCGTGGTACCGGCGGCCTGACAGTCCTTGGGGCCGCCCGGCTTGCATGGTGCGCGACCCTCCGTTAGCCTCAGCCTTCCTTTCGTTCCAGGAGCATCCCGTGGCACAAGGCAAGCTGCGCAAAGACGCTGGTCTCATCGGTCTGTTGTTCGCGGGATTGAGTTCCACCATCGGCTCCGGCTGGCTATTCGGCCCCATGAAGGCAGCCCAGATCGCCGGCCCCTTGAGCATCGGCTCCTGGGCCATCGCGGCCCTGGTGGTCGGCCTCATCGCCATGGTGTATGCCGAGCTCGGGCCCTTGTTCCCGCGCAGCGGCGGACTCATGCACATCAGCGTCATCAGCCACGGCCGTCTGGTGGGCCGGGTGTGGAGCTGGATACTCTTCCTGGCCTACGTGACTATCGCGCCGGTGGAAGCCATGGCGGTGGTGACCTACGCCAACGGCTACCTGCCAGGCATGATCGATACTCTTCCCGGCCCGCATCAGGGCTTGCTCACCGGCACGGGCATGGCCGTCTCGGTGTGCGTCTTGGGCGCCTTCGTGTTGCTCAACTTCATGATCCTGCGCTTCATCCTGCTGCTCAACACCGTGGCCACCTGGATCAAGATCTGCGCGCCCATCGGCACCGTGCTGGTGCTGCTCTTCAGCGCCCACCATCCGGAGAACTTCGCGGTGAAGGCCCACGCCACGGGCGACGTGACCAACATGTTCCTGGCCATCTCCACTGCCGGAGTGTTCTTCTCCCTATTCGGCTTCACCCAGGCCATCCAGCTCGCCGGTGAGACCAAGGATCCGGCGCGCAACATCCCGCGGGCAGTGGTGGGCACCATCCTCCTGTCGGCGGTCATCTATATATTCGTGCAGTATTCTTTCGTGGCGGCAGTACCGCCGGAGCTCCTCGCGAAGGACGGCTGGGCGGGGCTGAACTTCAGTAGCCTGTCCGCCAACCCCATCCTCGCTTCCGGCCCCATGGTGGGGCTGATGCTCACCCTCGGCGTGTCCTGGTGGGCCATGGCGCTCTACGCCGATGCCATCATCTCGCCCACCGCCTGCGGCTATATCTGGACCACCGCCACGGCGCGGGTGGTGATGGCAGCCTCGGAAGAGGGCTATGCACCCGATAACCTCAAGAGCATCAACCAGCACGGCACTCCCTGGACCGCGCTGATACTCGCCTTCGTGGTGGGCTGCGTGTTCTTCTTCCCCTTCCCGAGCTGGCAGAAGCTCGTGAACTACGCGTCCTCCGCCACCGTGTTGTCCTATGGCATCGGCTGCGTGGTGCTCCTGCGCCTAAGGCGCGTGATGCCCACCGTCAAGCGGCCATTTCGGCTCTGGGCCGCATGGATCATCGCGCCGGCGGCGTTCATCGCCTCCAACTTCGTCATGTACTGGGCAGGCTTCGGCACCGTGAACGTGCTGTTCGTGATCATCACCGTGATCATGGCGGCCTACCTGCTGCGTTACCTGTACCTCTACATCGAGGGCAAGGAACCGGAGGAAGACGTGGGCAATGCCTGGTGGCTGGCGCCGTATTTCGCCGGCATGTGGATCCTGAGCTACTTCGGTCCTACTGAGATGGGCGGCACCGGCGCCTTCGGCATCTTCGATGGCATGTTCGCCGTGGCGGTGTTCAGCATGATCATCCTATTCATCGCCCTCGGCACTGGCGTGAGCCCGGCGCGGGTGAAGGCGTATTATTCGGCGACGGTGAAGACCGATAAATAACCTGTCGTGGGCAGGGGATGCTCGCCGATATCAGTATGCAGAGCCGGATGCCGCAGCAGGCCGCTTGGCGGCCGGATCCCCGGGCCAGCCTCGCCCTGGCTTTCGGCGCTCTCGTGCTCGCCTCGGGCGGTTTCCTCGTCCTGCTCTACAAGCCGGTAGCGGATTCGAACCGTATGCCGTTCAGTCTTCTGTTGGTGGCTGCGCCGCCTGCACACAAAGTTCCTGCTGATCGTAGGCCGCGCACTCCAGTGGCGCAGCCGGTGCTCGCTCCACCGCCACCGCGTGAACCGGTCCCTCCCGCTCTCGATCTCACGACCCTGCAGCTGCAGGTGGCCACGGTAGTGCGGGAGACGGTGCAGAACCAGAGTGGCACAGGACCCTTCCTGCAAGTGCCTACGCAGAAATACGACGACCTGGACCGGGCCCTGCCGGCACCCAGCAAACTCTCGACCTTGAAGCAGGGAGAGAGTTATCGCTCGAACTATGGGGAGACGATCCTGAAATCCGGTGAGGGCTGCACCGCCGAGCAAGAGGTGCAGACGGGCGTGACGCCTGCGAACCACACCACCGTGGGGTTCATGGTGCCTTGCCCGGGGGAGTACCAGCCCAGCATGGCGGACCAGCTAGCGGAGTGGGCGAAGAAGATCCGGAAGGAACAGCTGCCACCGCCCTGAAGGTGAGGGGCCGGTCAGGCGAGTGTCACGGTCCCGGTGGCGTCGGTATAGGCGATGTGAGTGTCGGCGAAGGCAGGCAATGGAAGCAGCAGGATCGCGACTGTGAAGATATTCTTCATGGCGAAAGCCCCCCTATTCATAGTCCCGCTGCCGTAAGGCAGCGGAGTCGTCGGCACCCCTGCCGACGACTCCATACTACTACTCCGGGCAATTACCTTGGTGCGCAGGCGGTGGATGGCCGTCAGGCTTGCTTCAGTGCAGGCCCAACACGCGGAACACCAAGAGCAGGCCGGCGCCGAATAGGGTGGCGCCCAGGGCCACGCAGACCGGCAGCGTCAGTACCCAGGCGAGCAGGATGTCGCGCACCGTGTCCCTCTGCAGGCCTGAATGGTTGGCCACCATGGTGCCGGCGATGCCGGAAGACAAGACGTGGGTGGTGCTCACCGGTAGGCCCAATACATCTGCTGCCTCGATGGTGCCGAAGGCGACGAGCTCCGCGGCTGCGCCCTGTGCATAGGTCAGGTGGGCCTTGCCGATCTTCTCACCCACGGTCACCACGATGCGCTTCCAGCCGATCATGGTGCCGAGACCCAACGCCAAGGCCACCGCGACCTTCACCCAGACCGGGATGTAGTTGGTGGTGCCTTTAAGCAAGGACTGATAACCCGATAGAGCCGTGCTGTCGAAGCCAGCTGGTAGCTGCTTGGTCTTGATGAGCCGGGCCAGGGATTCGGAGACCAGGTAGATATCCATGCGCAGCGTACGGCGCTGATCGCCGGAGATGGAGTTGAGATCCTTCACGCCGTTCAGCGTCTGCATCACGTTGTGGTTCAAGGTGCTCAAAGAGGGCAGGGTGTCCGGCGCCAACGTGCTCTTCTTGAGCAGCTGGGTCAGGGCCTTGTGGGCTCCGTCAGTGCCGGCCGGCAGTGGCGCGATGTTCGCGGTGTGCAGCTCCTGGTCGAAAGCTTGGGCCGCGGCAGAGATCTGGGTGAGCGTCTCTGGCGATGTGTTCAGGTTCAGTGCGAACGCGGCGGGCACGATGCCCACGAGGATCAGCATGATGAGGCCCATGCCCTTCTGGCCGTCGTTGGAACCGTGGGCGAAGCTGACGCCGGTGCAGGTGAGGATCAGCAGCAGGCGGATCCACCAGGGCGGCGGGTTCTTGCCTTCGGCGACTTGAAGAGCGCAGGGACGCGCAGCAAGAGCGCGCGCGGCCAGCAGCAAAGCAGCCGGCCAGCACGAAACCCATGATGGGCGAGAAGACCAGGGCCTTCACCGTGTCCGCGACCTTGGCCCAGTTCACACCGTCGCCGAAGGCGCTGCCGGGACTCAGCAGGGAGTTCATCAGACCGACGCCCACGATGGAGCCGATCAGGGTGTGGGAGCTGGAGGCCGGCAGTCCGAGGTACCAGGTGCCCACGTTCCAGATGATGGCCGAAAGCAGCAGGGCGAAGACCATGGCGAAACCCGCACCCGAACCCACGTTGATCACCAGTTCCACCGGCAGCAGCGCCACGATGCCGAAGGCCACCGCACCCGAGGAGAGCAGCACGCCGATGAGGTTCCAGCTAGCCGGACCAGATGACCGCTTGGTAGGGCTTCAGGGTGTTGGTGTAGATGACGGTGGCGACAGCGTTGGCCGTGTCATGGAAGCCGTTCACGAATTCGAAGCTCAGCGCCAGCAGGATGGCGAGGCACAGCAGGATGAGGGTCGGGGTATCTATACCGAGGCTGCTGAACATGGCGTGCTTCCCCAAACTGTAATGTGTGGGGAAGACAGTAGGGGCTTAGTGTGACAATCCCATGACCGGCATGGAGTCAAACTCTCTGCGCGCACGAATAATGGCTTAGCTCCGCATCCCCACGCCCTTGTTCAGCAGGTAGAGCGCGAAGAGATACAGCCCTACCAGGAACAGCAGGATCATGGCGTAGGCGGTATAGATGTCGATATCCGAGTGGCCGAGGATGCCATAACGGAAAGCGTTCACCATATAGAGGATCGGGTTCACGCGGGACACGGCCTGCAAGCTGGCCGGCAGCATGTTGATGGAATAGAACACGCCGCCCAGGTAGGTGAGCGGGGTCAGCACGAAGGTGGGGATGATGGTCACATCATCGAACTTCTTGGCGAACACGGCGTTGATGAGGCCACCCAGGGCGAACACGATGGAAGTGAGCAGCACCACCGAGAAGGTGATGAGTGGGTTCGCGATATGCATGTCCGTGAAGAACAGTGCGACGACCATGACCAGCAGGCCTACCAGCAGGCCGCGCAGCACGCCGCCCGCCACGTAGCCCATGATGATGTAACTGTTGGGCAGCGGCGAGACCATCAGCTCTTCGATGTGGCGGCCAAACTTGGCGCCGAAGAACGAGGACACCACGTTGGCATAGGCGCTGGTGATGACCTGCATCATGATGAGGCCGGGCGCGATGTAGTCGATGTAGCTGTAGCCGCCCATCGCCCCCACGCGGTTGCCGATGAGCCGGCCGAAGATGATGAAGTAGAGAGCCGCGGTGATCACTGGCGGCACCAGAGTCTGCACCCAGATGCGCAGCACACGGCGCAGTTCCCGCACCACGATCGTGTTGAAGCCGATGAGGTTATAGCGCAGGCGGCTCATGCGGCGGCTCCCTTGTGCTCGGTGAGGCGCACGAACAATTCCTCGAGGCGATTGGCCTTGTTACGCATGCTCAAGACATGCACGCCAGCCTTGGAGAGGCTGGCGAACAGGGCGTTGATGTCCTGCTCCTTGCTCACTTCTACTTCGAGAGTGGTCTCATCCACTTGAGTCACCGCATAGCCCTCCACCTTGGGTAGGGTCTTCAGGGGGTTGCGCAGGTTGAGCACGAAGATCTCGGTATGCAGCCGGGCCAGTAATTCATTGGTCGAACCCTGCACTACGATGCTGCCGTGGTCGATGATGGCCACACGCCGGCAGAGGTTCTCCGCCTCTTCCAGGTAGTGCGTGGTGAGGATGATGCTGATGCCTTCCTTGTTGATCTTGCGCAGGAACTCCCACATGGAGCGGCGGATCTCGATGTCCACGCCGGCGGTGGGCTCGTCCAGGATCAGCAGCCGGGGTTCATGCACCAGGGCGCGGGCGATCATCAAGCGGCGCTTCATGCCGCCCGAGAGGGTGCGCGACATGGCGTCGCGCTTCTCCCACAGGGAGAGCTGCTTCAGGTATTTCTCGGCACGCTGTTTCGCCAGCGGGCGGGGGATGCCGTAGAACCCCGCCTGGTTCACCACGATGTCGAAGACTTTCTCGAACTGGTTGAAGTTGAGCTCCTGGGGCACGAGGCCGATGCAGGACTTCGCCACTTCCAGTTCCCGGTCTATGTCATGGCCGAACACAGAGACTTCGCCACCGCTCTTGGTGACCAGCGAGGTGATGATGCCGATGGTGGTGGTCTTGCCGGCGCCGTTGGGGCCGAGCAAGGCGCAGAACTCGCCTTCCTCCACCTCGAAGTCGATGCCCTTGAGGGCTTGCACGCCGTTCTTGTAGGTCTTGGTCAGCTTATGGATGGAGAGGGCTTTCATGGCCTCAGGGAGCGAAAAGGTGGAAACACCGAAGGGCGCAAATAATAACATGCCAAAGAAAAGGCCCGCGGCTTGCGCCGCGGGCCCGGATCCCAAGGGCGATCCTTTTGGCGGTTACGGGTGCATCAGGCAGAACTGGAAGGTCCCGCTGCCCTTATAGGCATAGATGTCCCACTCGTAGTAGCCACTGGTACCGTTGTAGCTGATGGACTCGCTGGACGTGCTGCCCGTCGAGCTCGCCACTACCGTCCAACCGCGGCTCGAGCTCCACTTGTACAGGTACAAGTCGAAGTCGGTCCCGGTCGGGCCACTCAAGGTGCCGGCGTTGATGCCGGTCTTGGTGGTCTGATAGTAGTTGTCGTTCGGCTCGTACACGTCGTTGCCTTGGGTGATGCTGCTGGTGTACAGGGTGTAACCGGCCGGGCAACCCGTGCTCACGGCGTTCACCGTGACGCTCTCGGTGGCCACGTTGGATGCGCCGCCGCTGTTGCTGGCATCGAAGGTGAACGAGTCGCTACCCGTGTAGCCGCTGGTCGGCGTGTAGGTGAACGCACCGGTCGAGGCATTGGTGATGCTCACCGTACCGTGACTGGGGTTCGCGACGATGGCATAGGTCAAGGGCGCCGTACCCGTGGCTGAGAGCGTGCCGCTGGCAGCCGTGTTCTCGTTGGTGGCCACTGAGCCGTTGCTGGCAGTGGGCGGAGACACGGCAGTCGAGTTCACCGTGACGCTCTCGGTGGCGACGTTGGAGGTGCCCACGCTGTTGCTGGCGTCGAAGGTGAACGAATCGCTACCCGTGTAGCCGCTGGTCGGCGTGTAGGTGAACGCACCCGTCGAAGCATTGGTGATGCTCACCGTGCCATGGCTCGGGTTCGCGACCACTACGAAGCTCAACGGTGCCGTACCCGTGGCTGAGAGCGTGCCGCTGACGGCCGTGTTCTCGTTGGTGCTCACCGCGCCGTTGCTGGCGGTCGGAGCGGTACCGCTGCTGCTACCACCCACGTTGTTGACGAACGAGCTGGCGATGATGCTGCCGAAGCCGGTGGTGTAGTCCCAGCCCGCTGCCGCGGTCTCGCCCGAGTTGTTGCCCGAGGTGACGTCATGGAAGTCCGTGGATGCATGGCTGGCCGCATCCGCATAGATGAGCGGAGCCGCGAAGCCCAGGCTGCTGCCTTTGGTCTGCAGCATGCGAGCCCAGGTGCCCACGAACAGCGGCGAGGCCAGGCTGGTGCCGCCGATCTGCTGGTTCGTCTTGCCGTCCACGATCACCAGGGCGCCGGTGTCGGGGCTGGCATCGAAGGCGATGTCAGGCACGCCGCGGGTGGTATGGCCCGCGTTCTGGCCCACGCCAGACTGCCAGCTCGGCATCGGTTCGAAGGTGCTGGGGCTGCCGCCGGTGGCACCTTCGCTTTCGCTCAGGTTGTTCCACACGGTCTCGCTGGCCCAGGTGGTGGTGCTGGTGGTGTACAGCTCGGTACCGCCTACTGCGACCACATACTGTGAGCTCGCCGGCCAGCTCGGGGTGGTGCCGCCGGTGCCGCACTCGTCGGCGCCGGAGTCACCTGCGGACACGGAGAAGGTCTGACCCTGGGCTACCGCCTGCTTGAAGATGGTGTCGTCGGAAGCGGCCGAGCCGTCGCTTTGGGCGTCGGTCTCGCACTCACCGATGGACACGTTGATGACCTTCACGGCGTTGGCCGAGACGATGGTGTTGAAGTCCGCCGTCATGTTGGCGTCGGACAGCGACGGGATGTCATAGAAGATGAACTTCTGCACGCCCCCGGTCATGGCAGTGATGTCCTGGCTATCCAGGTCCCACTCGCCGTCACCACTGGTGTCAGTGCTGGTGCCGTTGGTGGTCACCGTCTGCGTGGTCTGCGTAGGCAGGCCGTTGGCGGAGGTGAAGGAGTTCAGGTCGTTGATGATGTTGGTCAGCTTGCCTTCAGTGACGATGCCGACCGGCACGCTGGAGGCAGTGGCCAGGCTGCTGTCGGTGTAGATCAGCGGGAAGTTGGTCGGGTTATGGCCGACCGCCGTGCCCGTGGTGGCTTCCGTGTGTACCGGCTGCAGGTTCGCACGCATGACGAAGGTCTGGAACTGGTGCACGGTCTGCAGACCGAGCACCGCCTGCACGGAGCCTTCGATCTCAGCCGGGATCTTCACGTTATCGGAGTTGGCGAACGCGTCGCGCCCGTCGTGGGTGCGCACGTGCACCATCCGGGTCTGGAAGGCGTCCTGGACTTCACGCGTGGTGCCGTCACCCGAGACCTGCAGACGGTTCGGCGCGATGGTCACGTTCCTGAAACCCGAGTTCATCAGGAAGTTGGCTGCAGCTTGCGCCTGGGCCTGGGTGGGCGAGTATTGCGCCAGGAACTGTCCTGAGCTCAGCACGGGATGGCCGGGCTGCGCCAGGAACTTGTCCAGCTGTGCTTCGTTGCGCAGCTTGAGCGTGATCTCGACGTGGATCGGATGCGTGATCTCCAGGGCACCGGTGACGGTATCCTTGGTGCTCAGGCGCGTGGCGTTCTTCACGGTCGCGTAGGAAGTACCTTCGCTTTGGGCGAAGACACTACCGGCGGCCAGACCCAACAGGGCCAGGCCGATGGCGGATTTCAACAGGGAACTCTTCATGGGACCCCCAAGTGGTGTAGCGTCCTTCACCTGTGGACTGACCATTTGAAATTCAGTCCACACGCTCGGGACATATTTAGAAACGAGGTTTCACGCGGAGGTCTGCCCGGGATGGGCAACACAAAGCCCCCGTGCCGTCGCGATATTTCAAGCAAGCGCGCGACGCGCGTGTGAAGCCATGGCTTAAGTGGCCGGTGAACCCGGGCAGAAATTCCATTTCCATCCGGGCACCTCCCTGTTCCCCTAGGAAAGTGCCGACCACAGCGATTGACTATAGTTGAGCGCCCGGGAATTTATAGTCGGTTTTGACAGAATGAGGCGACGAATTAAATTCGGTGAAATCGCGATTGGTTTGTGAATCTGCGGCGCTGTTTTCTGCGTATTGAAGGTAGGCGTGATTACATAACTGAAAGGAGGCGTCGATGCGTGTCGCTGCTCAAGCTCATGTTCATCGTCGATCTTCGTGGTGATGGTAGCGGTCAATGTCCGTGCCGCTCTCGCGATGAACATATTCGACTCGTTCCCGCTGTTCAGCATCAACCCCTGGGCCGTGGCGACGCTCTACGACGCCTACTGCGGTTTCCTGACCTTCTACATCTGGGTGGCTTACAAGGAGCGGGCGCTCTGGTCTCAGGCCCTCTGGTTCGTTCTGATCATGGGTCTGGGCAACATGGCCATGTCGGCCTATGCCTTGCGGGAGCTCTTCAGGCTGAAGCCGGATGAACCATTGTGGAATGTCTTGCAGCGGCGTCCCGCATGAAGGGATTGCGCGATAACAGGCTGACGCGGCTCATCGTCGGGTTGCTGAGCCAGGGCATGACGCCCCACAAGATCGCTCTCACGGTTGCCTTGGGCGCGGTGCTGGGAGTCATGCCGCTGATCGGTGCGACCACTTCCCTCTGCGCAGTGGTGGCGTTGGTCCTCGGGCTCAATCTGCCGCTCATCCAGCTCATCAACTACATCGTCTATCCGTTGCAGTTGCTCTTGCTCATCCCTTTCGTTCAGGCCGGGCAGTGGCTGTTCCGGCAGCCTCCGCTGCCGTTCTCTCTCACGGACATCAAACTCAAGATAGAGAGCGGCCTGTGGAAGGCCATCGTAGACTTGTGGGAATACACCCTGCATGGCCTCGTGGCCTGGGCGGTCCTGGGCGGGATCTCCGGCTTGATACTCTATGCGGCGTTGCTGCCGCTGCTAAAACGACCTAAGGCGAAGCAGGCTTGAGACTCATTCCACCGGCAGGCCCGGCGGCTGCTTGGTGAAGTCGCCAGGCGAAGCGTCCCGGCTAAGGCGATAGACACCTTCTCGCACGAAGCGGCGCAAAACCACATCCACCAGCGTCGTCTGATTGGGCTTGATGAAGTTCGCTAGATTCTCGGCGCTGGGCGCCAACACTGCGGGTTGGTAGAGCACGAAGCCGTCCTGGGGGAAGGGGATGACCAACAATCCCAGGCTGGTGCAGGGCTTCAAGGCTGGGCGCAGTTCCTTCCCCTTATATATGACCGCCGGTGCACCGGTCATGCGGGCATGGTTGATGTAATAGGTGATGCTGCCCGGATCCAGGTGGTTGCGCTGCCGGTCGATGAAGAATCCCGGCGGGAGATGGTTGGGGCTGCCTGCGGCGCCTGCGGTCAGTATCACATCGAAATCCTTGATGGGGTTGCCCTGGTCGTCTCGCACGCGGAACTGCAGCATGCAGCAGGGATCCAGGATGGCCTGATGATCGAAGGCCATGAAGCCACTGCGATCCTCCACTCGTTCCTTCTCCTGGGTCTCGGCGGTGAGAGCGCTGAAGGAATCGAAGAGCGCGGCGTAGCCCGGCATGTCTTTGACCGTGAGGCACTGCAGGACGGCGGTCACCGTGGGGTGAGGCGCATCTTTCGGCGGGCACGCTGCGCATGATGCCCATACGCACGTCGGAATGGCACAGCCCGGGCAGCACGGCGAAAGGCACCGCAGGCGCGACCTTAGGCTTACCCGGTTTGAGTTGCGGGGCACTGAAGCCCAGCTTCGATTTCTTGTCCGGCACCGCTGCTTGCTGCTCAAGCCGCACATGGGTGAAGTTGAGGTTGGCGGCCGACACCCGCACGGCGCCATCGGAGCCGGTCTCGCCGGTGTAGCTGTTCACGAAGTCGTAGAGTGCTGGGTCATGGGACTGGCCCGTGAGCACGAAGGGGAAGACGCCAGCAGGACCGATGAGCTTCGCTCCCTGTTCCAGCCATTGCAGGTTGAGGGCGGTGCTTTGCGCACTGCCGAGCTCCAGCCAGTCCAGCACGCCGGTACCCACGTCCACGCCGTCGAACCAGGCGCTGCGCAGGCGCGAGAGTTTGGAGAGACCGAGTTGCACCAGGGCCGAGCCGAAGTTAGCCGGCGCGAGCATGATGAGGTGGCTCAAGGGCGTCTCGGTCAGATGCCCGGCCGAGGTAATACTGCTGTAGCCAGGCGCGGATCACCGGGCCGCCGGTGGAATGGGTGATGCAGGCGAAACGCTGGCCGCGGGCGATGCCGGGCCCAGCTCATGCACCAAGGCCGCCTGGAAGGCGCGGGCGATGTCAGGCAGAGTCACTTCGTTGTGGAAACTTATGTACTCGGATAGCCATATCTGGCGCACATCCAGTTCCAGCTCAGGGTTACGCTGGGCCTCGCGCTTCAGGCGCTCGGGCAGGCCGCCGTAGCTGTCGGTATTGCGCACGCTCCAGCCGTGCACCAGGATGACGATGCGTTTCTGGCGGGCCATGCTGTACCTCGGAAAGACCGCTGATCGCGGCTTGAAAGCCTGGGTCCCGGACCATATTAATGGAAGCAGGGCGCCGCGTCCCGCGGGCGCGCTATCATTGACGGGGTCAGGACCTTATATACGGGGATCAGCACCATGAGCATGCAGCGTTTCTTCATCCGCCTCTCGGGTTTGGCCGCCCTCACGCTGGCCCTGGCCGGTTGCGGCATCAACAACATCCCCACCCAGTACCAGCAGGTCCAGGGTGCCTGGGCGCAGGTGCAGAACGAATACCAGCGGCGCGCCGACTTGGTGCCCAACCTGGTCTCCACCGTGAAGGGCTACGCAGCCCATGAAGAGAAGGTGCTGACCGAGGTGACCGATGCCCGTGCCCGGGTGAGCCAGACCCAGATCCCGGCAAACATATTGAGCAATCCCCAGGCTTTCAAGCAGTTCGAGCAGAACCAGGCCACGCTGTCCGGCGCCCTCTCGCGCCTCATGGTGGTGACCGAGAACTATCCGAACCTGAAAGCCGATCAGAGCTTCCTCACCCTGCAGTCTCAGCTCGAGGGCACCGAGAACCGCATCGCCGTGGCACGCCGCGACTACATCCTGGCGGTGCAGCAGTACAACACGGAGCTCACCACCATCCCCGGTCGGTGGTATCGGTCCATGTTCTATGGCGACAAACAGCCGTTGCAGAACTTCTCGGCCGAACAGGGCGTCGCAGGCAGCCCCGAAAGTACAGTTCTAAGTAGTTCGGACATGCTTCGCCGGTCCTATTTCGACCTCTTATCCGCCGCGCTCTTGAGCGCGGCGGTTTTTTTTCTAGCACGGTCTTCGCTGCGGACAGCTCCAGCATGCCGCCGTTCCCGGCCCTCACGGGTCCGGTGGTGGACGGCGCCGGTCTCCTGACCGGGGATGCCCAGAACGCCATCGCTCAGAAGACTCCTGGCCTACGATCAGGGCAGCGGTAACCAGCTGGTGGTGGTCACGGTACCAACCCTCGACGGTTATCCCATCGAGCAATGGGGTTATCAGCTGGGACGCCAGTGGGGCATAGGCGAGAAGGGCAAGAACACCGGCGCCCTGCTCATCGTGGATTCCGGCGAGCACCAGGTGCGCATCGAAGTGGGTTACGGTCTCGAAGGCACCCTCACGGATGCCCAGACCGACAACATCATCCGCAACGTCATCGTCCCCCAGTTCAAGCAGGGGGATTACACCCAGGGCATCGGCGACGGTGTGGACGCCATCCTGGCGGTGCTGGGCGGTGACAGCGACGCCACACCGCAACAGACCCGCCGCGACCATTCCTCCACGCTCTTCCTCATGCTGTTCCTGGGTTTCATGCTCTTCCGCGTCATCAGCGCGGGCTTCTACCCCGGCCGACGCAGCGGCCTCTGGGGGCTCATCGGTCTCTGGGGCCTCACGGCGGGTTGGTGACGGCCGCGGCGGCTTTGGCGGCGGTGGTTTCGGGGGGAGGCGGAGGCGTTCTCCGGCGGCGGTGGGTCGTTGGTGGCGGCGGGCATCCGGCAGTTGGTGAACCATGCAATATCCGATTCACTGATGCAGACCGCGCCAGAAGATCACTGCTGCCATCCACGCGGCGGAAGAGCGCACCAGCGGCGAGTTCGTGGCGGTGGTGGCCCGCTCCAGCGATCGCTACATCGCCTCGCCATCTGCTCTGGGCCGGTGGCCTCGCGCTCCTGGTGCCGGGCGTGTTGCTGTTATTGCCCCTGCACCTGCGCTTCGTGCACATCTATCAGCTGCAGCTCCTGACCTTCATCGGCCTCCGTTCCTTTTCGAGTTCATACCGCGGCTGCACATGGCGCTGGTACCGGGGCCGGCAAGCGCCATGCCGATGCGAGCCAACTCGCCCATGCCCAGTTCTATGAGCAGGGCGTGCATCTCACTCGCGAACATTCGGGCGTGCTGTTCTTCGTGTCCCTGGCGGAACGCTACGTGGAAGTGGTGGCGGACAAGGGCATCCACGAGAGGCTGGGCGAAGCCCACTGGCGCGAGGTGGTGGACACGTTCTTCAGCCACGTGCAGAAGGATCCGATGACGGAAGGCTTCGTGGCAGCCATCACCGTCTGCGGCGCCGCCATGGCGGAGCATTACCCGGCCAAGCCTGGTGATCCTGACGAACTCTCGGACGGGTTGATAGAGATCTAGATGATCCGACTCAAGCGTCGCGCTTGCCCGTATGGGCGGAGCGGTTCGTGGTGTCCTGCTCCAGATCCCGCATGAATGCCTGCACGAAGTTCCGCATGGCCACCGGCGCATAGTCGAGGGCCGTCTGGCCGCCGGCGGAGCGGGCCTCAGGGTTGGCGCCCGCCGCCAGCAGCATGGCTGCGATGTCCCGGTTGCGCGGGTTCCAGGCCATGGTCACCTGCATGAGCGGCGTGCGATGAGTGCCAGGCATGGGCAGGTTCGGATCCCAACCGCCATCCAGCAGGTTCTTCACCCGGCGCATGCTCTCGTCGGAGTGGTCGATCCACCAGCTCGTACAGCAGTTGTTCCTTGCTGCCGAAGGGCAGCCAAAGGGGCACGTTGCGGCGAACGGCGGCGCGGGTGGCGTAAGAACTGTCCAGGATGGCGCAACCCACCGCTTTGGCATGGGGGCCGTTGAGCAGTATCTCCAGTTCCACCTGAGTCTCGGGCTTGTCGTGGGCGCAGGCATCGAGCGCGCGGGCCGCGATCTTGGCCGCGTTCCGATTGCGCATGTTCTGGATGTCGGTGTTGTCCACGCAGATCCCTGTGGCTGGTACTCCAGCCCAAGTATAAACATAAGCCAACGCGGGAATCAGCGCTGGAATCGGCCGGAAGCCCGGGAATACTGCGCCTCGGGATCCAGCGTGTACGAAATATCCGGTGGAAACTCTGCCTTTCGAGGAGAGCTATCCGTTGCCGTCAGCGCGTGAGAGCCGCCTGCACGATGCGGCTTTATATATGACAAGCCGTGAGATGCGGGGTTCCGCCCCTGCGGGCGGTCTAGGTCAGGGATGCGGGGGGCTCTTGATGGCGCCGCTCTTCACGGCAGCGATTAGGTTCTTGGCCTGCAGGTCGTTCGGGTAGTCGGTGGAATATTGCTGCAGATACCCGAGACCTTTCTCATTCTGACCCATAGCTATATAGGTGATGCCCAGAGTGTAGTTCGCTTTCTTCATGCCGAGGCTCACGGCCTTCTCGAGATAAGGCACGCTCTGGGGTCGCAGCGTGTCGTTTTCCGCCAGGAACGAGCCGTACTGGAAGTTCGCGACAGGATCGTCCGGCGTACGGGCCATCAGCTTCTGGTAGAGCGCCATGGCCTGGGGGCCCGAAGCCGCGAAGCCGAACTTGTAGGCGAGCTCGTAGGCATAGGCTTCCCGGCGCAGGATGTTCACGTCCACCGAATCCCCAGTATCCAGCTCACCCAGCAGGGTGGCCAGACGGCGCAGCTTGCCGGTGACGTCGGCCCGCTGATCATCGTTCTCGAACTGGGTGGGATAGGCGTTGGCATAGCCTGCGATCACGCCGAGGAAATAATCGACGACTCCCACGTTGAGGGAACTGACGACTTTCCCCTGAGCGTCGGTGTTGGTGGCCACCGTGTCCGTGAGCCTGTACTTCCAGTGTATGGGAGCGGAGGCGGAGGCAGCTTGCGGCGCGGGGTCAGCCGCGTAAGCAGCGCCTACAGCGAACAGACAGGAGAGCGCGAAGACGGAGACTAAAGATTTACGCACGGATCGACTCCTGAACCTGACTCAGATGCGGCCTGAATTCTCCAGCATGTCGAGACCCTTGTGCAGGTCCGCACCCAGGTTCTTCTCCTCGGCCAGGAATTGCACCGTGGTCTTGTCCAGCTTGGCGTGGGCCTGGATCACCAGCGCGTCCCAATGCTTGGGGCTCTGGCCGTCCTTGCCCAGCCACAACACAGCTTTCAGTTCGGCCAGCTGCTCCAGATCGAAGCGCACCAGCATGCCCACCACCTTATCCAGCTCGCCGCCTTCGGCATAGCCGATGAGCTCGCGTAATTGCTGGGGTTTCAGGGCCTTCATGGGTGGCTCGCTTTCTTATGGCGGGGAGGGGGGTTAAGACTAGCGCAAACCGATGGCGCAGTCACAAATCATTCATATCTGCAGGCGGGGTCGTGGCCTTGCGGTAGCCCTTGGGGCGTATGGCCACGGTGTTCTTGATGAGGGTACAGAGGGTCCCATCGCTAAGGTAATAGCCGTATTCGAAGGTGGGGGTGGCCCGGCCCTTGGCCTGGAGTTCGGTGCCGATGGCCGCTTCCTGCTCCGCCGACATGGCGAAGCGCAGCTCGAGATCGGTGCTGCCGCCCTTCTGGAAATCCACGGTCATGGCTCGGGTCCAGACCGAGTGCCCCGGGAAGATCCGCGAGCAGGCGATGGCGGCGATGGGGTCCGCCAGGGAGGCCTGATAGCCGCCGAACATCACCCCACCTGGGTTGCGGGAGATGCTGTTGAGGGGCAGGCGGATGCGCACCCGCCGCCAGCCGTCGCCGATCTCCAGCACCTTGATGCGCATCATGAAGAAGGGCGGGTAGAGCTCGAAGCGCCGGCCTTCCGGCAGGAACTTCAGGTTGGCAATGAATCTGAGCAAGCCCATACTCATGAATACTACACCCAGGATAAAGAAGCATTCCTGTATGCACACCATGCAAAGCTGGTTGGACGACTACAGCGTCAGTCACCAGAACCCGGTCAATAAACGCATCCACTGGGTCTGTGTGCCGCTCATCATGCTGAGCGCTTTAGGGTTTCTCTGGGGCGCGCCGCGGCCTTCCGCTTTCGCCGCCTTCGGGCCTTATGCCAACTGGGCCACCCTCGCGATCCTCGCTTCCCTCATCTATTACGCCCTGCTCTCGCCGCGCCTGGCCGCGGGCATGCTCATCGTGAGCGCCATCATGTGTGCGGTGCTGGACGGGCTCTCGGCGCTGCCCTGGCCCCTGTGGTGGACTTGTCTCGCCATCTTCGTGGGCGCGTGGATAGGGCAGTTCATCGGCCACAAGATAGAAGGTCGCAAGCCTTCCTTCTTCAAGGACCTGCAGTTCCTGATGATCGGACCGGTGTGGCTGTTGGCGGATGCTTATAAGCGTCTGGGATTTTCTTACTAAGCGCAAGCACCGCTCTTGAGAGCGGCTTCTTTCACGGCGAGGGCCACGGCCGCGTGGACTTTCTCGTCGAGCGGCGCCGGCAGAAGTTCGTCGTGGGGCGCTAGCTCCGCGAGTTTGGTCGCCGCCGCGAAGAGCATGGCATCGGTGAAGCACTTGGCGCGGGCATCCAGCGCCCCGCGGAAGAGGGCTGGATAGCCCAAGGCATTGTTCACGCTGCGCCCATCGGTGGCGTAAGCCGCGCCGGCTTCGAGCGCCATGCGCGCGCTGATCTCGGGCTCCGGGTTCGAGAGGGCGAAGATGATCTGGCCCTTGCGCACCATCTCGGGCTTGATGAGCCCCTTCACGCCGGTGGTGGCGATGACGATGTCCGCCTGTTGCATCACTTCATCCAGGGTCGCCCGCTTGCCGCCCATCTTCTCCACGCGGCTGAGCGCTTCCTCACGCTTGTCCGCACCCAATACGCCCTTCACGCCGTAGCGGCTCAAGAGTCGCACCACGCCGATGCCGGCGGCGCCGAGACCGATTTGCCCGATGACGCAGGATTTGATATCGCGCTTCACCTGTTTGGTGGCACTGATGAGCGCGGCCAAGGTCACCACGGCGGTACCGTGCTGGTCGTCGTGCAGCACCGGTTTCTTGAGGCGTTTCACCAGCTGCTCTTCCACTTCGAAGCATTCCGGTGCGGCGATGTCTTCCAGATGGATCGCGCCGAAGGAGGATTCGATGGCCAGCACCGTCTCGATGATCTTCTTCGGATCCGTGTCGTTCAGCAGGATGGGGATGCCGGAGATGCCGGTGAACTTGGCATAGATCATGGATTTTCCTTCCATGACTGGCAGGCCGGCGAGCGCGCCGATGTGGCCCAAGCCCAGCACCGCGGTGCCGTTGGTGATGATGCCCACGGTGTTGCCGAGGTTCGTGTAATCCCAGGCCTTGGCCGGGTCTTCCTGGATGGCGAGGCTGACGCGCGCCACGCCGGGGGTGTACAGGTCCCGCAGGCGTTGGATGGAATCCAGCTGCACCTTGGCGACCATCTCGATCTTGCCGCCCCGGTGCCGGTCGAACACCCGGTCCGACTTGCCGAGGATATGGGCGTTGGGCAGGGCGTTGATCTTGTCGTAGAGGCTGCGGTCCGCCTGCTCGTCCATCTCCAGGGTCACTTCCCAGACGGTCTTGTCCTGCTCGCGGCGTACCGCGTTCAGGTTCTCCACCACGATGCCCGCCTCGCCGATGACCTGGAGGATCTTCGCCAGGCTGCCGGGCTTATGGTGGGATTCGATGAGCAATATCTCTGGGATTCTCATGGTTTTCCGGTACTTAGGTGAGCCGTGACTGCTTCCGCTGGGCCGTTACGGTATCATATGCGCCCCCCGTGAAGCCTCAAAGACCACGGGAAATCCTACTTACAGCAAAGAGTTACGCGGGCGCCGGCGCCTTGGAGATCGTTTGTGAAATCCCTGAACCCCCTCGATTTGTACGACGTCCGCAGCCTGCTGAGCGAAGAGGAGCAACTGGTGCAAGACACCACTGCCCGCTTCGTGGACGAGAAAGTGCTGCCCATCATCGGCGAGTGCTTCGAGAAGGGCCGTTTCCCCAAGGAGCTGGTGCCGGAGATCGCTTCCCTTGGCCTCCTCGGTAGCTCCATCCAGGGTTATGACTGCGCCGGCTTAAACGGCGTGTCCTACGGTCTCATCTGCCAGGAGCTGGAGCGGGGCGATTCCGGTCTCCGCAGTTTCGTGTCCGTGCAGTCCAGCCTCGTGATGTATCCCATCTACGCTTATGGCACCGAAGAGCAGAAGCAGAAATGGCTGCCGCCCATGGCCCGGGGCGAGAAGATCGGCTGCTTCGGCCTGACCGAGCCCCACGGCGGGTCTGATCCCTCCAACATGAAGACCACCGCGAAAAGAAATGGCAGCGGGGATTGGGTGCTGAACGGCGCCAAGATGTGGATCACCAACGGCACCATCGCCGACGTGGCCGTGGTCTGGGCCCAGACTGACGAAGGCATCCGCGGCTTCCTCGTCGAGAAGGGCACCAAGGGCTTCGACGCACCGGAAGTGCATCATAAGATGTCGTTGCGCGCGTCCGTCACTTCCGCTCTCTATTTCGACAATGTGGTGATCCCGGAAGCGAACCGCCTGCCCAAGGCCGAAGGTCTCAAGGGACCGCTCGGTTGCCTGACCCAAGCCCGTTACGGTATCACCTGGGGCGCTATCGGTGCAGCGCAGGCCTGCCTGAAGGAAGTGCTGGATTACACCCAGACCCGCGAACTCTTCGGCCGCGCCTTGAACAACAACCAGCTGGTGCAGTTCGCGCATCGCGGAGATGTCCCGCCAGATCACCCTCGCTCAGCTCCTGTCGCTGCAGCTCGGCCGCTTGAAGGACAAGGGCGATATGAACCCCTCCCAGGTGTCCCTCGCCAAGTGGAACAACGTGCGCATGGCCATCGACATCGCGCGGGATGCACGCGACCTGTTGGGCGGCGCCGGCATCACCATCGAGTTCTGCCCCATCCGTCACGCCTTGAACCTGGAATCGGTCATCACCTACGAAGGCACCGAGAGCGTGCATCAATTGGTGATCGGCAAGGAACTTGACGGGCGCCAACGCATTTCTGAGCGATCACGCATGCCACGCCTTAACTGATTTCGACGTCCATCAGCTTCGACTGCTACGGGACTCTCATAGACTGGGAGACGGGCATACGCACGGCCTTGGCCGACTGGCGTCGCCGTGAGAACATCCAGGTCACCGACCAAGGCTTCGTGGAAGCTTTCGGGCGCTACGAGTGGGAGGAGAGGAAGAGAACCCGGCGCTGCTCTACCCGGAGATCCTCGGGCGGGTGCTGAAACGCATGGCCGCGGGCTGGGGTGTGTATACCACTCCGGATGATGTGAAAACCTTCGGCCGCTCCGTGGGCAACTGGCCCACTTTCCCGGATTCGCCCCTGGCGCTGGCCTATCTCAAGCAACACTTCAAGCTGGTGATCCTCTCCAACGTGGATCGGGAATCCTTCAGCTACTCCAACGCCAAGCTCGCGGTGGAGTTCGACCACGTCTATACCGCCCAGGACATCGGCAGCTACAAGCCGGACATGGAGAACTTCCAGTACCTGCTCACGCACCTGGAAGACGAAGGCTTCCTGCCTTCCCGCATCCTGCACACCGCCGAGAGCCTGTACCACGACCATATCCCGGCGAAGAAGTTGGGTTTGCACACTGCCTGGATCAACCGGCGCCATGCCCAGAAGGGTTACGGCGCCACTCGGCCTCCCACCGAGAAAGTACAACCGGATTTCACTTTCAACAGCATGTTCGAGTTCGCGGCGGCCCATCGCGCCGCGGCCGACGCTGCCGCCTGACGAGAGCTAGGCATGTCTACTGAGCAGAAGAGCACCGGCCTCGCCAAGGCCGCTACCCGCGGCATCAACCGCGCAGAGATCGTCGACTCCAACTTCATCCAGTTCGTGCAGGGCTGGACCGATGAGGCGCCGCGCCCGGGTCTGGATACACCGGTACGGGCCGGTCATGCCCTATCCGGAAAAGACTTCCTGGAACTGTTCGAGTCCCAGATGCTCTCCCGCCATCAGGACATCGAAGCCCGCGCCATGCGCGCGCGCAACGAAGGCTTCTACACCATCGGCAGCTCCGGCCATGAGATCAACGCCGTGGTGGGCCGCGTCACCCGTCACACGGACATCGCTTTCCTGCATTACCGTAGCGGTGCCTTCATGCAGGAGCGGGCCCGCAAGCTGGACATAGATATGGTCTATGACACGGCCTTGTCTTTGGCAGCATCCAGTGAAGACCCTATCTCCGGTGGGCGCCACAAGGTGTGGGGCTCAGTGCCCCTCTGGGTGCCGCCTCAGACTTCTACTATCGCGAGCCATCTGCCCAAAGCGGTGGGCACGGCGGTCGCCATCGCCCAGGCGAAGCGCCTTGGACTCACGCCGCCCATCCCGGAAGACAGCGTGGTGGTGTGCAGCTTCGGCGATGCCAGCTCCAACCACTCGACCGCGCAGGGCGCTTTCAACGCCGCCCAGTGGACGGCCCATCAGAAACTCGCCTGCCCGGTGCTCTTCGTCTGCGAAGACAACTCCATCGGCATCTCCGTGAAGACGCCGGAAGGCTGGGTGGAGGCGAACTTCAAGAACCGGGCCGGACTGCATTATGTGCAGGCAGACGGTCTCGATCTGGTGGACACCTGGGACAAGACTTTAGCTGCGGTGGAGCATTGCCGCCGCACCCGTCAGCCCACGTTCCTGCATCTCAAGCTCGTGCGGCTCTTGGGGCATGCGGGCACCGATACCGAGACGGAGTACAAGACGCCGGACGAGCTGGAATCTACCGAGGCCCGGGACCCGCTGTTGATGTCGGCGGAGACGGCCCTTGAGACAGGCTTGCTCACGGCTGCAGAAGTGCTGGAGCGGTACGAAGCTTGCCGCACTCGGGTACAGGCCGCTTCCAAGAAAGCCGCCACTCGCCCGAAGCTCACCACTGCAAGCCAAGTGATGGTGCCCCTGGCGCCCTATCACGCCGACAAGGTGAATGCGGAAGCGGTGCGGCCCGCAGACCAGGCGGCTCGCATCGCCGCTTTCGGCAGCGAAGAACAATTGCCCGAGAAGAGCGCGCCGCGTCATCTCTCCATCCAGATCAACCGGGCGCTCTTCGACCTCATGGCCAAGTATCCGGAGATGACTCTCTTCGGTGAAGATGTGGCCCAGAAGGGTGGTGTCTACACCGTGACCTCGGGTCTCTATAAGACTTTCAAGGGCCATCGGGTGTTCAACACGCTCTTGGATGAGCAGACCATCCTCGGCATGGCCCAGGGCGCGTCCTACATGGGCATGCTGCCGTTCCCGGAGATCCAGTACCTGGCGTATTTCCACAACGCCTGTGACCAGATCCGCGGCGAAGCGGCATCCCTGCAGTTCTTCTCCAATGCCCAGTATCGCAATCCCCTGGTGATGCGCGTCGCGTCCCTGGGTTATCAGAAAGGTTTCGGTGGCCACTTCCACAACGACAATAGCTTCACGGCCCTGCGGGACATCCCGGGTCTCGTGATCGCCTGTCCCTCCCGCGGCGACGACGCGGCCATGATGCTGCGCAGCTGCGCGGCCCTCGCCAAGGTAGACGGCCGGGTGGTGGCTTATATGGAGCCCATCGCTCTCTATATGACCAAGGATCTGCACGAACCGAAAGACAACGGTTGGCTCTTCGAGTATCCGGCACCGGATCGTGCTATCCCATTGGGTGAGGGTCGGATATACGACGCGTCAGCTAAAGACCTGCTCATCATCAGCTATGGCAACGGCGTGCCCATGTCCCTCAGGGTCGCCAAGAAGCTGGAAGCCGAGACTGGCAAGAGAGTGCGCGTGCTGGATCTGCGCTGGTTGAAACCCTTGAACGACGAACTCATGGCCAAGCATGCCAAGGAATGCGGCAAGGTGTTGGTGGTGGATGAAGGTCGTGAGACCGGCGGCATCGCCGAAGAGATATTCACCGCACTGGAAGAGCACGCACCGGGCGTGAAGAAGAAGCGCGTAGCGGGCAAGGATTCCTATATACCGCTCGCCTCAGCAGCCAATCTGATCCTCCTCAGCGAAGAAGAGATATTCGCTGCCGCCAAGAGCTTGCTCTAACGATGAAACCTTGGGACATCAACGGCTTCCTGGTGATGCTGCTGCCCATCATCATCGTGCTCATCATGGGTGCGGCGACCATCGTCTGGATAGTCATGGTCCAGCAGACCAAGCGCCGGGCCATCGCCGCGGGTTTGAGCGGTGAGCAATACCGGGGTTTAGGCGCCCGCTCGCTCCTGTTCCAGTCCGGGGTGCTCATGTTGTCCATCGGCAGCGCCTTGGGGCTGATCGGCGTGTTCAGGCTGGATTCCTCAGGTGCCTTAGCCTGGGCGCTGATCCTGCTCGCTTCCGGTACCGGCCTCGTCACGAACCATCTCCTACTCCGGCGCCGCAGCTCACCCCAGACCTGACTATCAAGCTCAAAAGCGCACATTAAGGCTTCATTACAAGCCTGTAGGGTTCGCCCACTTACCAAATGGTAATCGTCTGAACGGGCTGCCGACTCAAGCCCGCCAGTAAAATGCTGTTCGCGCAGCAGACTCTTAAGCCTCACACATCCGACATATCTCCCCCTGAATCCAAATGGATGGCAGTGCGCCGAGATGCTGGCGCCGAGACGGGCACATCCATATCCAAGGCGCGAGCCATGCACGAAGAAAAGCAGCGATGAAACAGCCGGCGTCCGGTCAGCGCCGACGCAGCCTCCGTCTCTATGGCATCCCGGCCGTCATCGTGATCAGCACTTTGGCCGCGATCGCGCTGGTATTGAGCGTGTCGGAGCGCGGCGCGGCGGAAGAGGGGTCGGCGCCTGCCGCGAGCACTGCTACTGGGCCCGCTACGGTGGAACTCAAGCCCGAGCAATTGAAGGCCATCACCATCGCGACCGTGGCCACCTACCGCTTCACCGTGGAGAAGCACGCGCCGGGCAGTATCAGCTTCGAAGAAGATCCGGCCGTGGTGCAGGCGGAGTCAGCGCTCGTCAGTGCCGCCGCCGCCTACCAGCTGGCGAATAAGGAACTGATCCGGGAGAACGGTCTCGGTACCGCCAACGGTATCCCGCAGAAACAGCTCGAACAGGCGCTCTCGGATAAGCAGACGGCGGAAGCCGCGCTCGATGCAGCGCGCCAGTCAGTGCGTGCGCTAGGCAGGACGGATGCCCAGATCGACGCCATGGTCGCTTCCGGCAGCATCGAGCAGGTGCCTGCAGCTGGGGAATCCGACCGTTGGGTGATCGCCTATGCTGCCGAGACCGATAGTCTCGCCATGCGGCCAGGACAGCCCGTGCGCATCAGCGTCGCAGCGTTGCCGGACCGCGAGTTCGATGGCGTGCTGGCCAAGGTCTACGGTGCCATCGATCCGGATACTCACCGGGTCACGCTCCGCTGCCGCATCACTGATCCGGATCACGAACTGAAGCCGGGGATGCTGGCGGACGTCTATGTGCAGACCCAGAAGCCAGTAGAGTCCGTGGCGCTGCCGGATGACGGTGTGGTACGCGAAGGGGACGGCACCATGACCGCTTGGGTCACCTCTGATGGGCAACACTTCGCGCAGCGTGTGCTCACCACGGGCTTGGAGCAGGACGGCAAGACCCAGATACTGCAGGGCCTGAAAGCCGGTGAGCGGGCCGTGGTCCAGGGCGCGGTCTTCCTCGACAACATGATCCAAGCCCCGTCCGACGATTAGACGATGCACTGACGAACGCCACCAGCGTCCATCCCATGTTGAACTCCATCATCGCCTTCTGCCTCAGTCGCCGGACCATCGTGGTGTTCGGTCTGCTCTTGTTCGCGGGCGGCGGCTATGTGGCCTTCCAGAAGCTCGACATCGAAGCCTATCCCAATCCGACGCCGGTGATCCTGGAGATCACCGCCCAGGCGCCCGGCTTGTCCGCGGGCGAGATGGAGCGTTACTACACCATCCCCATCGAGAACGGGCTCTATACCGTGCCCGGCATCGAAGTGATGCGGTCCACTTCTTTCTACGGTCTGTCCTTCGTGCGCGTGCTGTTCAAGTACGGCGTGGATTACAACTCGGCCTATGCCCAGACCGCCATCGCCTTGCAGCAGAACGTCAGCCTGCCAGGTGGCATCTCACCCAACATCCAGCAGAACAGCGGCACCGGCGAGATCCTCCGCTACCAGGTGGTCGGGCCGACGCACTTCGGGCTCACCAACCTGCGCACGGTGCAGGACTGGATCGTGCGGCGCCGGCTGCTGCAGGTTCACGGCGTCGTTGCCATCAACAGTTGGGGCGGACCCACCAAGGAATTCGAGGTGGAGGTGGACCCGCGCAAACTCCAGAAGTTACGGCCTCAGCTTGCCGCAGATCCTCACGGCGCTCGGCAATGCCAACATCAACGTCGGTGGACGCGAGATCCGCATCGGCCAGCAGTCCATCAACATCCGCGGCATCGGTCTGATCGACGACGGCGGCGACGACGACCTGACCCAGGGCTACAAGGTGGACGACATCGAGAATGTGGTGCTGACCCAGCACAAGCGGTGTGCCGGTGCTGGTGAAGGACGTCGCCAAGGTCACCGTGGGCAACGTGCCGCGGCTCGGCATCGCCGGCCGCGACGAGGACGACGACATCGTGTTCGGCATCGTGGTGATGGGCCGCACCTACCAGACCGACCAGGTGCTGCCCGCACATCAAGGCCGACATCGACAACATGAACCAGCGACGGCAGCCTGCCGCAGGGCGTCAAGGTGGTTCCCTTTTACGATCGCGGCTCGCTGGTCGCGGTGACCACCCATACCGTTCTGCACAATCTGATCTTCGGTTGCTTGCTGATCTTCCTGATCCAATGGCTTTTCCTCGGCGACCTGCGCAGCGCCCTCATCGTCGGGCTGAACATCCCCTTCGCGCTCCTGTTCGCCATCATCCTGCTGGTGTTACGCGGCGAGAGCGCGAACCTGCTGTCGCTCGGCGCGGTGGACTTCGGCATCATCGTGGATTCGGCGGTGATCCTGGTGGAGAACATTTTCCGCAATTTCCAGGAGCCGGAGGAGAGGCGGCGACTGCTGTTCCAGCGCCTATCGGCGGGCACCTGGGGGCCGGATCCGACGCAGTCCGGTGGCTATACCCCGCGGACCGGCAGTTGGACGCGACCGCCTGCGCCTGATCCTGATCAGCGCCATGCAGGTGAACAAGGCGGTGCTGTTCTCCATGCTCATCATCGTGGCGGCGTTCGTGCCGCTGTTCACCATGCAAGGCGTCGAGGGCGCGATCTTCGGGCCCATGGCGCGCACCTACGCTTATGCGCTGACGGGCGCGTTGATCGCCACGTTCACCGTGACGCCGGTGCTCGCCTCCTTGCTGCTGCCGGAGCAGGTGAAGGAAACCGAGACCTTCATCGTGCGCTGGCTGCATCGCCTCTATAACCCGGCGCTGCGCTTCGCCCTGGCCCACCGGGCGCCATGGTCGACGGCGGGCATTGTGTTCCTCGGTCTCGCAGCGTTCTGCGGCTCGCGGCTCGGCAGCGAGTTCCTGCCCCATCTCGACGAGGGCAACCTCTGGATCCGGGCTGAGCTGCCCATGACCACCTCGCTGCAGGACGGCGAGGCAGCCACCCGAAAGATGCGCGCTGATTCTGCTGAAATACCCGGAAGTGATCACGGTCGTCTCCCAGCATGGCCGCCCGGACGACGGCAGCGATGCCTCGCCCTTTTCCAACGTGGAACTGTTCGTGACCGCTCAAGCCCTATGACCAATGGCCACGGGCATGACCAAGGAGAAACTGATCCAGCAGGCCTGGCGGATTTCGAGAGCGAATCTGCCGGGCGTCAACTTCAACTTCTCGCAATACATCCAGGACAACATCGAGGAAGGCATTTCGGGCGTGAAAGGCGCCAACTCCGTCAAGATCGTCGGCCCGAATCTCGAGACGCTGACGCACTTGGCCGACCGAGGTGCAGCGACCAGATGACCCAGGTGCGCGGCATCACGGACCTGGGGATCTTCCCGGTGCTCGGCCAGCCCAATCTCGACATCACGGTGGACCGCGCCAAGGCCGCGCGCTACGGACTCAACACCGGCGACGTCAACACCGTCATCCAGGCCGCGCTGGGCGGCACGGTGGCCACCACGGTATTTGAAGGCGACCGGCAGTTCGGCGTGGCGGTGCGCTATCCGCCGGAGTATCGCGACAGCTGTCGAAAAGATCCGGCGACATCAAGGTGGCCTACCAGACCAGCCGACGGCGGCAATGCCTACATTCCCTTGAGTGAGCTCGCGACCATCACGCTCGACACCGGCGCGTCGTGGATCTACCACGAAAGCGGCGAGCGCTTCATCCCGGTCAAGTTCAGCGTGCGCGGGCGCGACCTGGGCGGCACGGTGGCGGAGGCGCAGCAGCGCATCGCGAAGAACGTGACCCTGCCGCCCGGCTATCGCCTGGTCTGGTCCGGCGAGTTCGGCGAACTGCAGGCGGCCAAGAAACGTCTGGCGATCATCGTGCCGGTCAGCCTGGTGCTCATCCTCGGTCTGCTCTACAGCCTGTTCAACTCGCTGCGGGAATGCCTGCTGACGCTCATCGGCATCCCGTTCACGGCCGCGGGCGGCGTGCTGGCGCTGTGGGTGTCCGGGGTGAACTTCAGCATCTCGGCGGCCATCGGCTTCATCTCCCTGTTCGGCGTGTCGGTGATGATCGGCATCCTGTTCATCACCTATTACAACCAGGCGAGGCGATCCCACGACACGCCCGGCCGAGGCCATGTTCGAACGCCGCGTCCACTCTGATGCGCCCCTTGCTGATGATGAGCCTCTCCGCCGGCATCGGCCTCTTGCCGGCGGCGCTCTCCACGGGCATCGGCAGCGAGGTGCAGCGCCCGCTGGCGACGGTGGTGGTGGGCGGCATGTTGCTCGGCTCGATCCTGCTGCTCGCTCGTGGTGCCTGCCCTCAGGATCACTCTCGGCGGTGATGAGCATGCATCGGGGCGTGGAAAATGAAGCGCGCTCTTCTCTTCTCTATGAGCTATGTCGCGACCCTCGTCCTCACAGGCTGTGCTGCCGGTCCTGACTTCGAGAGACCGAAACCGCCGGATGTGCAAGGCTATACCCAGACGCCGCTTCCCGCTCCAGGGGCAACGAGCAACTCAACGGGTATCACGGCCCAGACCTTCGTCACGGGCCAGGACATATCGGGAGAGTGGTGGACCCTGTTCCACTCCAAGCCGCTGGACGACCTGATCGCGACTGCTCTCAAGAACAACCCGGACTTGAAAGCCGCTCAATCAGCACTGGCTGCGGCGCGGGAGACGGCGTCTGCCCAGCAAGGCGGCTATTACCCGAGCGTCACTGCGGATTACTCTGCCAGCCGTCAGAAGACCTCGAGCCAGCTTGCGCCGACGCCCAACTCAGGTGACTTGCTCTTCAACCTCTACACACCCCAGGTGAGTGTCTCCTACGTGCCGGATGTGTTCGGGCTCAACCGCCGCTCCGTGGAGTTCCTGGATGCCCAGGCGGAGCAGGCCCGCTTCGCCCTGGTGGCGACCCACATCGCCTTGAGCGCCAACGTGGCGGCCACCGCCATCCAGGTGGCGTCGTTGCAAGCACAGGTCGATGCGACCCAAGGACTGGTGGACGACAACAGCGACATGCTGCGGATACTCCGCACCCAATCTGCTGCCGGCTACGCCAGCGCTCTCGACGTGGCAGCCCAGGAGACGCAACTCGCCCAAGTGGCCGCGACTCTGCCGCCCCTACGCAAGCAGTTGGCGGCGCAGCAGGATCTGCTGGCGACCCTGTGTGGCGCTTTCCCGGGGCAAAGTGACGACACGGTCCCCGACTTATCCAGCCTGACACTGCCGGATGCGCTCCCCCTGACCCTGCCTTCAGAGCTCGTGGAACAGCGGCCCGACGTGCGCCAGGCGGAGGCGAACCTGCACGCTGCCAGTGCCCAGATCGGCATCGCTGCGGCGAACCGCTTGCCGAGTTTCACCCTGACGGCCGATGCCGGTGCCATGGCTCTGGCTGCCGGCCAGATATTCAAGGCGGGCACCGGGTTCTGGGCCCTGGGCGCGGATGTGGCCCAACCGCTATTCGAGGGGGGTGCACTGAAGCACAAGGAACAAGCCGCCCGCGATGCCTATGACCAGGCGGCAGAGCAGTACCGCAGCGCGGTGCTGACAGCCGTGCAGAACGTGGCCGATAGCCTGCACGCCATCCAGGAAGATGCGGACGCGGAGAAGTCTGCCACTGAGGTGAAGACCGCCGCCGATGCGACGCTCAAGATCGCGAAGCGCCAGTGGCAGGCGGGATATGCCGGTTATCTCGCGGTCTTGAATGCAGAGCAGGCGGATCAGCAGGCCTCCATCGGCCTGATCCAAGTCCAGGCGAACCGCTATACCGATACCGTGGCGCTCTTCCAGGCCCTCGGCGGCGGCTGGTGGAACCGCGCCGAGCTGTCTAAGGACTGATCTTCCGCGGCCGCCGCAATCTCACGAGCTGCACCAGGCAGTAGGCCAAGAGCGCCAGCGACACCCAGGCGAACCAGTCTCCCAGCAGCAGATAGGGCGTCTGATCATGCACCGCCGGTGCGCTGGCGAGCAGCGTCGCGAAGGGGGCGGAGTCACTCTTCACTTCCGCCAGGATGCGACCACGGTCGTCGCTCACGAACAGGGAGCCGCCCTTGGCGGAGCGCACCACGCTGAAGCCTGACTCCACGCCGCGCATGATGGCCATGTGGCCATGCTGTATCCAGTCCTGGACGAAGTCCCAGCCGGGTACCAGCATGAGTCCCGCGCCGGCCTCGCCGTACTCCCGGGAGAGCGGGGTGAAATCCATGTCCTTGCAGATCTCCACGCCCCAGGTGCCACTGCCGCCGGCCGCGGCCAGCAGCGTGAGCGCAGTGCCGGGCGTGAGGTTGGATTCATAGGACGGAAGCATGTGCTCCTTGTCATAGCTCACCACCGGCGCGCCGGGGGTATAGATGCGCGCCTCGTTGTATTTGAGCTTCACCGGATTGCCGGCGCTGGGCGGCGCCACGCGGATCATGCCCACCACGAGGCGCACATGGGTCTGCTCGGCGAGCGACTGCAGCTCCGCGTCCACCTTGGCCGTATCCGGGTCCACTGCTACTGCGAGCTTCTCCGGCAGCACCACCACTTGGGCGCCTTGCTCCGCCAGCTTCGCCACCGGTGCGGCGTAGGCCTGGAAAAGTTTCGCGGTGGGATCGCCTTCTTCCGCCACGCCCTCGTTCGATCCGTCGGACGCCACGAGGCCCACCTTCACCGTGTCCGTGGGAGCCGGCAGTATCAGACGCACGATGCCGAACACGAACACCGCCAGGATCACGCCGCAGCTCACGCCCACGATGTGCAAGGCCCGGGCGCGGTCAGCGCGATAGAGATGCAGGCCGATGGCAGCCGCGGTGGGGAGCAAGAGCAACAGGAAGCTCATACCCCAGGGCCCCGTGAGAGAGGCGAGCTGGAGGAAAGGCAGGAAGCCCAGTTGCGAATAGGCGATGTTCCCACCGGTGCCGTGGGGCGAACTGATGTTGAGCAGATACTCGAAGGAGACCCAGAAGGCCGGGAAGGCGAGGAGCGCGGACCAGTAAGCGCCGCGCTTCAGCAGCGCGCGATAGAGCAGCAGCGCCAGCACGAACATCAGGGTCCAGCTCACGTAGATACGCACCACGATGGTGAGCGGGATGTCGATGGTCACCGTGTAGTAGTGCCAGAGGTTGAGGTTGCCCAAGAGCCAACCGAGGGCAGCCGCGATCGCCGCCTCCCACCAGGAGGCGCGGGTCGCGAAGAGCAATACTGGGAGTGGCGCGAACCACATCAGCGGCCAGAGAGGCTGCATGCCCGAGCCGAACCAGACCAGCAGCGCCGTGCCGATGGCGGCGGCCAGGCCCATCCCGAGACGCTTCATCTCAGTCACATATGCCATGGAGATATCTCCGGAAAGAGCGCCGGTACAGGGCGCGGAAACCGGCGGGGGTCGTGTCCATGCGCCCGCCGAGATAGAGCATGATGAGGCCGTGGGACATGGCGCCCATCTCGAAAGTGATCTCCCAGTGATCGTCCTTCTTCAGGTCGCCGCTCTGCATGCCTTCGGCGATGACGTCCGCCATGAGAGTAGCAGTCGGTGAGCGGCGGGCCTTGAAATCTTGGGGATACTGGCGCGCACCCTCGCGCTTCGTCAGGAACATGAGCTCGAAGAGTTTGGGGTTCTCCAGGGCATGGTCCATGTACAGGTCCACCATCTTGGCGAGACGGGTCTCTGTATCTCCGGTGAAGCGCTTGCCCTTCAGGGCGGTAGCCAGCTCCTGGAACCCCTCGTCTGCCAGTGCCGTTAGCAGGGCCGTACGGTCCGGGTAATGCCGGTAGATGGCCATGGGGGTGATACCTACCGCTTCCGCTACCCGGCGCATGGTCACGGCCTCCACCCCCTCCTTATCCAGCAGGCGGCGGGCGGCCAGAGCGATCTTGTGGGCGGTGGTCTGAGCCGGCATGTATACAGTGTATACATGACAGCATAAATATCAAGTGCATATCAGGCATGGCTATTAAGACTCACATGTTGTCATATTCTCTGTAATGTTCAGGCTCATATAGTTCGTGCAGGCTTGTCGAACGGAACCCACTGAACTCGGGCTCTAAGTCTGCATACGTGATTTCTTGTAATCCTTTAAGAGACAGATCACAAGCCAAACAGTGAAACTCACTAACGAGGAACACTTCCTCAACTGTTAGTTGCTCGTTTTCGTAGACTGGTTCTAATTCGCGAATTCTCTGACCTTTCAGGATACCTTTGCTGCTACATGCAGGGCATTTTGCGGCGATGCTCCCTCTAAAAAGAGCCAGAGTTGCGTTCTCGGCCTTTTCTTTCAGTGATACCTTTTCAGCTGCGCTCTTTCCCTCAAATATTTTTGCATGAGCAGAGAGTTTTGATTTAACTGAGCCTTTTATTTCTTCCGTTAAGGTTTTTATATGTTCATGTGCCGCAGCCGCATTTTGACTTCCAACAAATTCTTCGAGGTCTTTACCAAGAGACTTGTTCAAAATCTTCACAACCTCATAGAACCTAGGAAGCCACTTGGATATCTTCAAGTTGGCATAAGGTAACTCGGCAGTGTGGAGTTGTGCGTTCCTCAATAAGGACATGTAATCGCACAGTTCTCTATGCGTTTTGTGGAAACCATCAATGGCCTTTTCCAAGCGAATATAGACGGAATGCGCAGGCAATGATCGAGGTTGAGCAGTAACATTAAAACCAAACCCGTAAAGCAGGTTCTCATCATTTCGTGGGTCAGCGTTCAGCGCGGGATGGATTTTTGTCAAAGCGGATCTTGCTAAGCATTCTAGGGCTAATGCGCACCAGAATGGAAATTCAGGGGAGTTAGAATCAAACGAATTTGCTTTATCCATGAAGGACCGTGCTTTAAGCCACAGTTTCTTTGAATCCCAGGTATCCATGTTTATTCTCCCACTAGCATTCTTTTTAACATCCGATCAGAATCCATTTTTGAACTCGGACCTCGCGCATGCAGCATACGTTTGTTATCGAGTATTAATATTTCACCGACATGCCATTCAATATTAATGGTGGCGCTCGCATCAATTTTTTTCTGGATCAGTTTTAGTAATTGTTTCGCGTCTTCAGTGACAGGTTTCATGCAATCCATGTCGTAGCGGATGGATAAACTCTTCCCAGATTCATCTGCAAGGGTGCATAGCTTCGGTTTCAATAGCGCCCTAGTCCAAACAGAGTTTATTAAGGAAATCCGTTCGTCCTCTTCCCAAATCCATTTCTGAGTATCAATGAGAAATGTGGCGCGGCGACTTAAGCCCGGATTCATGCAATATAAACACAAATATTTCGCTGGAACTTCCCAATGTGCGCAATCAGTGTGAAAAGGGAAAGCCCCCATGCCGTAACGACTAGACAGCGTGTTTTCAGACGCTTTTGATCTAATTTCTGGTTTTATATTTCTTATTATTTCTTTATTCCGGTTATCTGCGACGAAGTTTCCTAGTTGAGCACCAATGCCTATTAGGTTTTCTTCCTCCGTTTTAAAATAGGCGTAGCCCTTTGATGCCAATGACGTCTTAATTTTTTCAATATCAGAAAATTTATATGCTTCACTTCGAACTGTTGACTCAAAAGCGTCGCGAGCGAAGGCGGGACGAGGCGCGGGAGGTGAGCCCCCGGAGCGTGCTCTCATGCACGTGAGGACGGCGAGCCGGACCGCAACAAAGTCATGCCGAGCGCAGCAGCTTTTGAGATGGTACTCATTTCTCGAATATCAGCATTAGATACGCTAAAAACAAGAGAAGGTGTACAGCGCCATGCAGGACATTGGTCCTGACACTAGCGAAAGTGAGCATGCTGAGAACTAGCGTCAGCAAGAGCAGGATCACGTCCACGCTGCCGAGACCCAGGATGATGCTCTGGTGGGTCATGAAGCCGATCACCAACACCGCGGGCACCGTGAGGCTGATGGTAGCTAGCACCGAGCCCATGAGGATGTTCACGGAGCGCTGTAGCTGATTCGCCAGGGTCGCCCTGACAGCAGCGAGAGACTCGGGTGAGAGAATCAGCACCGCCACCAGGAAACCGCCCAGGGCCGAAGGCGCGTGCAGCACCTGGATGCCGTAATCGATGGGCAGGGCGAGTTTCTTGGAGAGCACCACCAGGGGCAATAGATACAGGGCCAGCATCACGCCGTGATAGGTCAGGGAACGGGCCTCATGGCCGTGGTGTTCCGACTCTGCTTTCTCGGATTTCGGCCCCAGGAAGTAGTTCTTGTGCCGCACGTTCTGGATGGCCAGGAATACCGCGTAGAGGCCGATGGACATGATCACCAGGAATATGGCTTCCGGGTTGGAGAACACGGGGCCTAAGGAAGCCGAGGCGTAATCCGGCAAGACCAGACTTAAGACCGCAAGAGGCAGGATGAGCGCCAAGAAGGCATTGGCGCCCTGCAGATTATATGTCTGCTCCCGATGCTTCAGGCCGCCGAGCAAGAGCGTCAAACCCATCATGCCGTTCAGCACGATCATCACCACGGCGAACATGGCATCCCGGGCCAGGGTCGAACCCACGGGACCGGTATACATGACGGCGGCGATGACCATCACCTCGATGCCGGTGACTGCGAGAGTGAGCACGAGAGTGCCTAAAGGTTCTCCCAGCAATATCGCCAGGCCCTCAGCGTGGCGCACCACGGCGAAGGCCGAGAAGAGGATCGCCAGGAACAGCCAGGCGAACATGAAGCTGAACCACCAGGGGTTGGACAAGTCCGCGAGCCAGGAACCTCCGAGGACGAGGAACAGCAGGGCGGAGATGAGGCTCACCAGCAGGAAAGGCTCGCGCTTGAAGAAGGCCACGATATTCATGAGTTTTATTCTTGGTAGGTATCGGGGTTAATCGAAGTAATCGGGGTCTGCCAGCAGATCTTGCGTCTCCTGGTGTCGCTGCATATAGGCGGCGATGAAGGGGCAGCGGGGGATGACTTTCTCACCCCGGGAGTGCAGGAGATCGAGGGCGCCTTTGGCGAGAGCGGTCCCGATACCCTTGCCGCCCGCTTCCGGCGGCACTTCTTCATGGTTCAGAGAGAAGCGTCTTGCCATCGCGGGTATAGGAGATGAAGGCCACGATGCCCTGGGTGTGCAATTCGAAACGGCTCAGGGCCCGGTTGTCCTGTACGGCGTCCATGCTTTATCCCCGCCCCCTTAGTAATCCGCTGACTCGTCTTGCTCGTCGTAGGGGAATTTCATGTGCCCGAAGCGCACCACGAACACCGAGATAGCCAGGATGAAGATGGCGCCAGTGATGAACAGGGCGTGCACGTCATGGGCGTCGGTGGTATCGAGGATGAGGTAGCGGGCCATGGACACCATGGCGATATAGAGAGGGATGCGCACCGGCAGCTTGCCCACCCGCCAGTAGTTCTCCACCATGGTGATGACCTCCAGGAGGATGAACACCAGGAGCAGATCAGCCAGCTCCACTTGCCGGGCATCGAACATATGCCATGCCACCTGACCGATGGCGATGGCCGTCGCTATCAGGATGAGCAGCAGGCCTAAGTCTTCGATGACCGCGATGATGCGGCGACCAAAATTACGGACGGTAGAGCGGTGCAGCATTTTCCATCCCCCAGATGTGGCCTTAAGCTTAGCCCATCCCTGTGACCTTGAGGGCTCTCGTGCGTTATGCCATAACTGGAGCCAAAGGAGCATGACCATGCAAAGACTGTCGATCTGGACCCTGGCCCTGGCATCCCTGGTGGCGGCTGCATCCAGCTTCGCCGCCGATACCCAGGATGACACCCATAAGCTCAGCTTCGGCGGGCTGGACCGCAGTTACGTGCTGCATGTCCCTCCGAACCCGCCCGCGGGCTCACTACCCCTGGTGGTGGTGCTCCACGGGGGCATGGGCAGCGGTGCGGGTGTGGCGAAGATGACCGGTTTCGATGAAGTGGCCGATGAGCACGGCTTCATCGTGGTCTATCCCAACGGCACCGACCGCGTCCGTCCGGTGCTGAACGCCATGGGCAAGCCGGGCTTGCTCACTTGGAACGCCGGCAGCTGCTGCGGCTACGCCCAGGGACATGGCATCGATGACGTGGGCTTCATCCGCGCTGTGGTGGCGGACGTGGAGAAGGATCACTCGGTGGATACCCGGCGGATCTACGCTACGGGCATGTCCAACGGCGCCATGCTGTCTTACCGGCTCGCCTGCGAAGCCAGCGACCTCTTCGCCGCCGTCGGTCCCGTGGCGGGGATCATCGAGATCCCGGACTGCAAGCCGGCCCACCCGGTCGCGGTCATCGACTTCCAGGGCACCGACGATGAGAACGTGCCCCTGAACGGTGGCATCGGCAAGAAAGAAGTGGGCAAGAAGGAAGACCGCAAGCCCGTGCAGGACAGCATCGACCTGTGGGTGAAGGTGGACGGTTGCTCAGTGACCGTGAAGTCTGAGCATCCGGATATCCATCTCACCAACTATGGTGGCTGCGAAGCCGGCACTGCCGTGGATTACTACGTGGTGCAGGGCGGCGGCCACGCTTGGCCGGGCGGTGACCGCATCGCATCCTTCCTGGATGCGCCGGACCCCAATGTGCCAGCCACCAGGATCATCTGGTCATTCTTTGCAGATCATCCTAAGTCTTAAGCCGCTTCACGGACCGCCCAGCGGCCGATCGTGGGGGTTGTAGATGAGGCCGATGAAGATCGTGGGGCTGCCGGAGCGGTCCACGATGGGGCTGTCATGGATGGCACTGCCGAAGCGCATGTACTGCAAGTTGCCGCGGAACCACAGGTGCTCGGTCAAGGCGGTGCCCACGCCGATCTCCACGAAGGGATTGGTGGCAGCGCCGGGCGAATAGGCTGGGCGTCCGGGGATGGCTTCCGCGGGGCTCACGCCATAGTAGTAGTTGGTCAGGTTCGAGTTCTCCCAATGCAGCCCAAGGCCCGGGGTGATGGACCAAGAACCCGCGTGGAAGGAATAGTGGTAGCTGGTGCTGGCGCCGGTGCCGTTGTTCCGGTCCAGGAGATCGTGGGTCACGCCCAGGTTGAACCGCCCCCAATCACCGAAGAATTCCAGGTTCGCACCACCGTCTAGTGACCATTGCCGGCTCTGGATACCCGCCAGCTGAGGAGAATCGCTGGCCTTCAGGCGATTCAGTTCAGGTGAGATAACCAGAGAGAAGCGGTAATGGTCGCCGTTGGACAGCAGATAGCCCGCACTTATGCCGGCGAAGAAGAAGCGCCCGTAGTGATAGAAGACCAGGGGGAAGGGCGTGATCTGCCGCGTATAGCCCACGTACCCCGGGTCCGTCGCCACGAGCCCACCACCGAAGATCCAGCCGGATCCGCTCTCCGTCGCCGCCGCCTTGAGCAGCTGATCCTGAGGCTCTTCGTTCGCCTGAGAAGTCGTATCTGCGGGAGCAGAGGTGGGATTCTGGGTGTCGTCCGCAGCGCGCGCGCTGCCGGCGAGAGCGGCGAGCAGGAACAAAGCGGGCATGAGCAGGCGTTTCATGATATCGGGATTCCCTTTTGACGGATCTCTGGACGCGGAGTGAGCGGCCAGAGCGTGCTCTTAATGTACGTGAGGCTTGTGAGCCGGACTGTAACGAAGTTATACCGAGCGCTAGAGTTTATTAAATGACAATTTAGAGGATGATTGGTTCCGGTTCCAAAGTGATGCCGAAGCGTGTGGCTACCGCTTCGCGGATGCGTACTGCCAGGGCCCAGATATCGGCGCCCGTGGCGTGGCCATAGTTCACCAGCACCAGGGAATGCCGATCGGAGACGCCGGCATCGCCGTCCCGTACGCCCTTGAAGCCGCAGGCTTCGATGAGCCAGGCCGCGGAGATCTTGGTGCTGCCCGAGCCGCTCTGATAGACGGGGATGCCGGGATGGGCAGCCAGGAGTTCATCGGCCCGCTCCGCGGGCAATACCGGGTTCTTGAAGAAGCTGCCGGCGTTGCCGATGAGTGCCGGGTCCGGCAACTTGCGGCGGCGCAGGGTCTCCACCGCGAGGGCCACGTCCGCCGGTTGCGGCGCGTCCACGCCCATGGCTTCCAGCTCCTGGCGCAGACCTGAATAATCGAGTTTCAGCTCATGCCTGTGGGGCAGCTCAAAATCCACGGCGGTGATGATGAAGCGCTCGGGCTCATGCTTGAAGAGGGAATCCCGGTAAGCGAAGGCGCAGGTGGCTTTGTCCAGCTGCACGAACTCGCCCTTGCTCCGGTCCCAGGCTTCCACCGTGGTGATGAACTCGCTGACTTCGCTGCCATAGGCACCGATGTTCTGGATGGGTGCGGCACCCACAGTGCCGGGGATTAGGATCAGGTTCTCGAGCCCCGCGTAACCCTGGGCCAGGGACCAGCGCACGAAGTTGTCCCAGCGCTCGCCGGCGGCTACCCGCAGCTGCGTGCTGGCGCCGTCACTGCCGTGCACCAGGATGCCGGTGTTGGCGATGTGCAGCACCAAGCCTTCGAAGTCGTGGGTGAGCAAGAGGTTGCTGCCGTCGCCCAGAGCCAAGAGCGGCATGCCGCGCACCTGGGGACGTTCCAACAATTCCGGCATGGCGCGCACGTCACGCACCTCCGTGTAGCGCGCAGCACGTGCCGGCACCCGGAAGGTGTTGCGCTCCAGCAGTTGCTGGTCGCGCATCAGGAAACAGGTGATGGAGGCTTCGGCGCTGTGCATGGAGGGCGGATTCTACCTGAGGGATGTGTCAGCCGAGGAACAGATGAGCCGAGGCTGCTGAGATCAGGAGGCGTACCAGCCAGCCCAAGGCTGCAGCCAGGGCGTTCAGTGGGTGCAGCTTTATGAAAAGTGCGTTGGTGAGGATCAGGGGCAGGGCCACCGCGAGCCAGCAGCCCAGGGCGAAGGCGATGGCCGCATGCCAGCCCAGGAGGCCGAAGTGGGCGCACACATGGATGAACACGGCACAGCTGAAGAGCCCCAACAGGGTGGAGAGGGCGATGGCCAGACGCTCGGCCTTGCGGTCTCCCGGCTTGCCGCGCCAGATCTCCGGGTGGGTGAGGTACTTGTCATGGAACAGCACGCCCATGAAGTACCAGTCCGTGAGTGACGTGACGAGGGTCGCCACGATGACGGCGACCACGTACCAGACCGGGTCCATGTGAACCTCCCCTTGGGTGCGGCGTCCCCACGCCGCATCTTGAAAGCACCCCTGTGAGACCCAATCTACACCGGCTAGAGCATCTATGGACGACCTCTTCCTGCCCCCCCAGCCTGAACCGCCCGCGGATACCGATCTGCTGGACGCCTACTCCCACGCGGTGGTGGCGGTGGTGTCCCAGGTGGGCGGCGCCGTGGTGAACATCGCGGCCGGAGACAGCCGTGGCCGGCGCGGCGCGGGCTCCGGCGTCATGGTGGCACCGGATGGATATCTGCTCACCAACAACCATGTGGTGGAGAAAGCCGAGTCCCTGACCGTGAGTTTCACCGATGGTATGGAAGCCGCGGCAGAGCTGGTAGGCCGGGACCCGGCCACAGATCTCGCGGTGCTGCGGGCACGGGGCAGTAGCCTGCCTTATGCAGAACTAGGTGACTCCAGTCGCCTCAAGGCGGGTCAGCTGGTCATCGCCATCGGCAATCCTTTGGGTTTTGCTTCCAGCGTCTCCACCGGCGTGGTGAGCGCCCTCGGCCGTTCACTGGATTCCCGCAATGGCCGCCTCATCGAAGGCGTCATCCAACACACCGCACCCTTGAATCCCGGCAACTCTGGTGGCGCACTCCTGGATTCCCGGGGCCGGGTGGCGGGCATCAACACCGCCATCATCCCCAGCGCCCAGAACTTAGGTTTCGCCATCCCCGTGAACACCGCGCGCTGGGTGTTGACCCAGCTCCTCACACGCGGGCGGGTACTGCGGGGTTATCTCGGCATCAGCGGCCGCGAGCGTCCTTTGGATCGCCGATTGGTGCGGCATCTTGATCTCGCCACGGAGCGTGGCGTGGAGATCGCGCATGCCGTGAAGGGCGGCGCGGCGGAGCAGGCGGGCTTGCAGAGCGGCGACATCATCATCGTCTTGGCCGGGCGACCTGTACAGGACATACCTGATCTACAGCGAGTGCTGGGCGAGATATCCGTAGGTGAGCCGGTACTGCTGGAAGCCTTGCGGCGTACTCAACGCATCTCTGTGAACGTCACTCCCAGCGAAGCACCCGGCTAACTAGAGCTTCAACTCGTAGAAGACCTCATCTTCGCTCGCGCCATCCCGCCAGAGACGACGCTGGGCCTCCGTCATCACGAAGCCGAAATGCTGGTTGGCCTTGCGTGAAGCTGCGTTGGATTCCCGCACCGAGACCGTGACGCGCTTGAACTGGGGTCGCGTGCGTATCCAGGCGAGCCTCGCCTCATAGAGCAAGCGGGACAGGCCGCGCTTGCGGTACTCCGGCAGGATATAAGACATCATGAGGGCCGCGGTCCCGCCACTATGGTCTTCATCCGATGCGAAGACACCGGTGATGCCGATGAGTCGCGTGCCTTCGAACAAGCCGAATATCTGATGGTTCGGTCCGCGCACAAGGTTGCGCCACCCATCGTCGCTGCGCTTCAAGGAATCTTCATAGGTGCCTGAATAGGCTCCAGGCACATCCTTGAGTGCAGCGAGACGCAGGGTCTTGAAGGCGGGCCATTCAGCGGGTTCGAAGGCGCGTACGGTGATGGGATCCATGGCTCAGTAGAGCACGCGGAACTTCAGTGTATGCGGGATCTCTCTAATTTCATCCAGTAGCGCTTCGGAATAGCTGCCTTCGATGTCGGTGATCACGTAGCCGATGCTCTCCTGGGTCTTCAGGTATTGCCCCAGGATGTTGGCGCCGTGGCCCGCCAGCGCCTGGTTGATACGCGCCAGGATGCCGGGCACGTTCTCATGCAGGTGGATGAGCCGGTGGGCACGAGCCTGGGGCGGCAGACGGATGGCTGGGAAGTTGACGCTGTTCTCGGTGCTACCGGTGTTCACATAGTCGATGATGCGGCCGCTCACGAAGCGACCGATGTCGTGCTGGGCTTCCTGGGTGCTGCCGCCGATGTGGGGCGTGAGGATCGCCTGGGTGAAGCTTTGCAGGGGATGGGCGAAACCTTCACCGTTGCCATGGGGTTCTTCCGGGAACACGTCCACCGCCGCGCCGGCGATGTGACCGGACTTAAGGTTTGTCGCCAGAGCCGCTAGATCCACCACATGGCCGCGACTCAAGTTGAGGAACACCGCTCCCTGTTTCATGCGGGCGAATTCGTGCTCGCCGATGAGATGTTTATTCTCTTTGCGCCCGTCCACGTGTACGGTGACCGCATCGGAAGTCTCCAGGAGTTCTGCGAGGCTCTCGCATTTACGCACGGTGCCGAGGGCCAGGCGCTCGGCCACGTCGTAGAAACTCACCTGCATGCCGATGGATTCGGCGAGCACCGAGAGCTGCATGCCGATGTTGCCGTAACCGATTATGCCGAGACGCTTGCCCCGCACTTCCACGGCACCTTTGGCGGATTTGTCCCAGAGATGCTTATCCATGAGGCGCATCTTCTCGGGGATGCCGCGCATGAGCATGATGATCTCGGCGAGCGCCAGCTCGACGACTGAACGGGTGTTGCTGAAAGGCGCGTTGAACACCGCGATGCCGCGGCGTTCGCAGGCGCCGAGGTCGATCTGGTTCGTACCGATGCAGAAGGCGCCCACGGCCAGGAGACGGCGGGCGTTGCCCAAGGCGGCTTCGCTCAGTTGGGTCTTGGAGCGTATGCCTAGGATGGCCACGTCCTTGATGCGCTCGGCGAGTTCCGCTTCCGCCGGGCTGCTGCCCAGGGATTCCACTGCATAACCTTCCCGCTCGAAAGCCGCCACAGCTTCCGGGTGGATGTTCTCTAGGAGCAGCACTTTGAGGCGGTTCTTGGGGTAAGACACCGCAGCCTTGAAGCCGCAGTCGTAGAGCACTTCATCGAAGCTCGGGGCCACGTGCTTCGCGTGTTTCAGCACTTCCTCCCGCCGTACGTTCTCGGTATAGGCGTAGAAGCGGTGAGCGGCGCCCGCCTTGAAGATCTCATAATCGCTCCAGCCGTCTCCCACTGCCACCACTTCACCCGGTAGCTTGAGGGCAGTCACCACTTTGGGTTTGCCGCCGTCGGCGGTGAGAGGATCGCTCCAGTCGCAGCCCTCTGCGAAACCTTCCGCATCGAAACGCAGGGTATTGGCCCGCAGGTTCTCGGGCTTGAGACCCAGGTTCTTGATGACAGGTTCCACCACTTCCCGGAAGCCGCTGGTCACCACGTAGATGTGGTCCGCGTGGGCAGTGAGGAAAGCGCGGTTACGCAGGAAGGAAGGGCTTATCTCCTGCTGCAGGCGCGCGATGAGTTTCGGCAACTGATCACGATGGAAATGCAGGATCGCGAGGCGTTCCTTGAGGGCACTCTGGAAATCCATGCGTCCGCCCATGGCGGCGTCGGTGATCTCGCGGATGCGCGCGCGGGTCTTGGCGCCGTCCGGCGTCAGGTCCGCCATCAGCTCCAGGGTCTCGACCCGCACCAGGGTGCTGTCGAAGTCGAGGATGAAACTGATATCGCCGGACATGGGTGCATCGCCTGGAGGATGCATCCATGTTACCCGATTCGCCGCTTCCTCAGTTTGAAAGCCGGATCACCGGCGAGACCGTCGGCCCAGCGGGTGGTCTCCGGCAGTCGGTACCCGCGACAACAGGCCAGCACCCAGTCCACTGCCGTGACTGGACTGATGCGATGGCCGCTGGAGATGTAGAGCGGGTTCACGCCGTCCTTGGTCCGGAGTACGGCACCGATGGTTTCGCCCTTATCTATAAGAGGCACTTGGCTGCCGGCGGATTGCGCCGGCTCCTGGTGATGGCCTATGAGGCGTGACTTGGCGACGCCGATGCTGGGCAAGCCTAAGGCCACTCCCAGATGACAGGCGATGCCGAAGCGCCGCGGATGGGCATAGCCCTGGCCGTCGCAGAGCAGCAGATCAGGGAGTTGTTTCAATCTGCCGAAGGCTTCCAAGAGCGTCGGCACTTCCCGGAAGGAGAGGAGGCCGGGGATGTAGGGGAAGTCCGTGGGCCGTTCCGCCACGGCGTATTCGATGAGTTCGAGCCCGGGGTAGCTTAAGACCGCCACCACCGCACGAGTGAGCCGGCCGCCATCCTTGAAAGCGCAGTCGGTGCCCGCCACGCGGCGCACTTCACCGAGATCGTCCTTGAGGACCACCTCGCTGCTCAACTTCTCCTGGAGTGCCCGGGCTTCCGGGATGCCGATGTACCACTGGTTCGCCATCCCGACAATCTCTGGGAAAGCGGCGGGTGCGTCAAGCGCGAAATGAAGACAGAGGGCGCCCCGGGGCTGGAGTACCCCCGGAGCGCTAAACCAGAGTCCAGTCGCTACTGGCTGACGACCTGATGTTCCATGGGCGCGAGCTTGGCTAAGAGCGCGTTCTGCGCCGGTAGCGGGATGTTCTGCTCGTTCATGGCCCAGACCAGATCTTCCACCAGGGAATTGAAGGCCGACTTGGTGACGCCCATGTCGCTATGGGCTTTCTTCATGTCGAGACCCGTGTACTTGCAGGGGCCGTCCAACTCCTGGCAGAACTGGATGGCCAGCTGCTGCTTGAGTTTGGGCACGTTGGTGGTGGCGAAGTAATCCGCGATGCGCTTGTCTTCCAGCAGGCGGTTGACGAACTTGTCCGTCAGGATGGTCATGCCCTGTTGGCCGCCGAAGTCGGCGTAGTAGTCCGACGCCTGCGCGCCAGTGCTGATGGCGACGCCGAGCAGCATCAGGCCGCTCAGGATCAACTTGTGGATGTTCATGTTCATCTCCTCGATTCGGATTAGAAGTTAGAAGGTTGCGGTGGCCGACAGGTACAGGCCGTTCTGGTTGGGTGCGCCGGCGATGGTGCCCAGGGTGGCGTAACCGAAGGTCAGGGAAAGGTTCTTGTTGGGGAAGTAGGCCACGAAGGCGTCGGCCCAGTCCCGCTGGGTGGCGATAGTCAGCTCACGGGGCATGCGGCGGTATTCACCGCCCACGGCCACATCTTGATTGAGCAACACCGCCAGAGACACTTCCGGCTCCAGCTTATAAGAGTTGTCCAGGTCGCCGCCGAAGCCCAAGAGGCCCGACTGGTTCGCCTTGGTCGCACGCAGCGTCACATTGGCGAGCAGGTCACGCCCCAGGAAGCCGCCGATCCAGAGCTTGGTCGCCGCGATGTAGTAGTCCTGGCCGGTGTCGCTCTTGGCCCCCAGGGCCTTCACGGTGCTGGCGCCGCCGAGCTGCGAGCTGTTGTCGTAGTAGTGGGCGCCGATGGCCACCTGCGGCAGCCAGCTGTCCTGGTCGTACACCACGTCGCCGAAGAGACGCAGCTTCACGCCGGCGATGTCCTGGCGCAGTTCGTAGTTGGGGCCCACGTTGAGGGCGAGATCACCGGTGGGGCCGAGGCCGAAGCGCTCGTTGGCCACCGAGAGTTCGAAACGGTTGAAGTAACCCACCGCGAGACCGATGTCGTTGAGGGTGAAGTTGGGCGTGGTCACGTTGGTATAGAAGCCGGTGGCGTCCGCTTGTTCGTCGGTACCGTAGCCGGCGATCACCGCCCACGGCACGATGCCGCCGCCGGCCGAGCCTTCCAGTTCGGTCACGCCACCGGTGGCGAGGATCCGGTAGCCATCGGCGTGGGCAGTGGTGGCGACCAGGGTCGCCAGGGCTCCAGCCATGAGGCCGGCCAGCCGGGCCAGGGTCCTGGGACGCTCGAGATGAAGACGGGTCATGAAGGCTCCTCCAACACGTTTTGTTTATGCGGATACGCGCGCGACGCTACATGCGCTGGGCGTGCATTCCTCAGGCAATACGCCCCGTAGGGGAGGGTGGATGCGGGATGGCAGCGGGATTAAGGATGTTTCGCCTGCAAACAGGCCGTCTCTGAAATGACCCGGCAGAGGGTCAGGGGCGCATCCAGAGGCCGGGGCCCATCGTACATAAGGTGGCGTGACGGGTTCCGTAGGGGTATCCGCCGGCGCCGGACGGGAAGGTCCGGCGCCGGCATCTTAAATCGAGGTCTGAATCGGATGAACAAGCTCTATCCGGCCTGCGCCCTGGCGCTCGCCTCTTTATGCATGACCCTTGCCCCCGCGGCATCCGCCGCGGACCTGCAGGGCCAAGTGGTGTTCCAGCCCGCCAGCGATGGCAGCGCGGCACCCGATGCCGCGGACACGGTGATCTTCTACAAGCCTGACATGGTGCCTCGCGTACTGCCTCAACAGGGCGACGTGACCATGACCATGGCGAACAAGTCCTTCGTGCCCCATGTGCTGGCGGTCACCCAGGGCACCCGGGTGCGCTTCCCCAACAGCGACCCTATCTTCCACAACATCTTCTCACCTTCAGCTCCCAACGATTTCGACTTAGGCTTGTACGACACCAGCGCCGGCAAGGTGAAGCAGTTCGATCACCCGGGCCTGGTGCATGTGTACTGCAACGTGCACCGCGACATGTTCGGTTACATCATCGTGCTGGATACCCCGTATTACGTCGGGACCCGCACCGATGGCGGTTTCGACCTGCGCAACCTGCCGGCTGGAGTCGGTCAGCTCATCGTGTGGAACCCGCGTACCCAGGTCTGGCGGCAGCGCGTGTCGGTGACCGACGCCATGCAGAGACTGAACATACCGCTCGTGACCATGCCTGGAGGCGTGCCTGACCATCTGAACAAGGACGGCAAACCCTACTTCCATCACCGCACTCCGGGGACCTGAACATGCCGAAGCTATCCGCCTCCACTCCGCGCACCGTGCTCATCTCGGCTGCGTTCATGGGCATCGGCATCGCCGTGGCTGCCCTCACCACGTATATCTGCGGCAGCGTACGCGCCGGCCACGAGGTCAACGGCGACCTGGTGAACAGCCGCCTCAACGCGCAGCAGATACTCAACCTGCGGTTCCAACGACTGCGCGGCATGTCCGATGCGGTGGCCGGCGACCCCTCGTTCGTGAGCTATGTGCTGGAAGCCGCTACCGCCAGCAACGATCCCTTCGGGGGTGGTCAGGGCGGTTCCAACTCCGTGAAGGATCTGCTCACGGAACGCCAGGCCCAAGTGGGTTACGACTTCGGCATGGTGCTGGACCTGAACGGCGGGTTGGTGGCGAGCACCGGCAATGGCCAGGACGATCTGGCGGCGGACCCGCTGTTCGCTTCCACCATGAAAGCCCATGGCGAGCAGCCCGGTTACTGGCTGCGCAACGGGCAGCTCTACCAGGTGGTGGTGACGCATCTCGCGAACCACGACCAGCAGGCGGGCTATCTGGTGCTGGCTCTGGCAGTGGACCAGGTGCAGCTCAAGGCCCTGCAACAGGGGCGTGATTCGGAGCACCTGGTGTTCGACAATGCTACCGGTACCTACACGCCGGTGGCGGGTACGCTCACCGCGGACGACATGAAGAGTTTGGGCAAGCAATTGCAAGCTGAGCAACATTTACCCCAGGGTGCCTTCAACCTGAGCTCCGATGGAAAGCATTGGCTCGCCTACGTGGATGCCCTGGGTTCGGCGGGGGATAGCGGCGTCATGGTGACCCTCGTGTCTTACGACGAGGCCACGGGCGGCACTTACGCGGTGCTCCTGCTCCTGATGCTGGAAGTGCTGCTGATCGCCATCCTGGCGGCGGCGGCCGAAGTCTGGCTGGCACGGCGTTCGCCAGTGTGGCCCACGCGTCCGCAGTAAATCGGTGTAACAACCGCTTCGCTACGCGTCTCGCTCCGCTTGCGGTCCGGGGTATACATCCCTGTATACCCGTCCGAAGCTTCGCTTCGGACCCCGTTGTTAAAAAAAGGCCGGCGTAAGCCGGCCTAAGTTCTCGTCTGGCGGATGAACTCAATGCTTGGTGAAGGTCACGTCGCCGCTGCCTGCTTCCAGCTCGGCGGAGCCCTTGGCGCCGTTCACGTCGGCGCGGATGGAATGGGAATGGGCGGAGACGTTCTGCATGCCCGGCAGGTCCACGTTCACGTCACCTGAATCCGAAGTGGCGCTGATGTGCAGCGAAGGCACGCTGGAAGTGTGCACCACGATGTCGCCGCTGCCGCTGTTGGCGATGAGGCGCACCACAGCGCCCAGATCGCCGTCTATGTTGACGCTGCCGCTACCGGTGCTGCAGTCCACCGCGTCGCCGGCTTTGTAGCCCGTGACCGTGATGTCGCCGGAGCCGGCGCCTGCCTTGAGGGAACCCACGGCGTTGTCGACGTTGATGCCACCGGAGCCGGTCTTCACGTCCATGCCGCTGCCGGTGAAGTCGCGCACGACGATGTCGCCTGAACCCGTCTCAGCAGAGAGGATGCCGGAGAGGTTGTGCAGTTTCAGGTCACCCGAGCCGCTCTCGGCCTTGGTGTCACCGTGCTTCACCTGGTCGATCTTCACGTCACCAGAGCCCGTCTCCACGTCCAGTTCACCGTCGTGGTTGCTGAGGGTGATATCGCCGCTGCCGGTGTTGGCCTCGAGCTTGCCCGTGTTGCCGTCGCCGGTGATGTCACCCGCACCGCTCTTGAGGGAGAGGGGGGCGTTCACGCCCTTGGATTCGATCACACCCACCTTGTTGTCCACTTCCAGGCTCACACCCTTGGGCAGGTGCACCGTGAAATCCACGTGCAGGTTGGCGCCGGAACCGAAGGTGCCGTCGCTGATGGTGACGCGCTCGCCTTCATAGGTGGTGCTGGTGCTGCTCATGCCGAAGACGGTGTTGCCGCGCGAATAGAAATAGCGGGTGTAATCGTCCAGCGGGTAATGGGCCACGGCGGTCACTTCGTTGCCGTTGGCAGTGATCTCCAGCTTGATCTTGTCGGCCAGCGCCTGGGCGTCTTGGTCGGAGGTGCCAGCGGCCACTATGTTGCTGTCGATGCTGAACACGCCGTCCGAAGCGGGCAGCACGGTGATCTTGCCCACCAGGTTAAGCAGGCTGACCGCGCCGCCGGTCTTGATGGCCGGGTTCTTGTAGGTGTCGGCCTTGGTATAGGGTTTGGACTCAGCCAGCACCTGGCCGCTGAGGCAGAGCGCGAGGGCGGCCAGGGCCGCGGGCAGGAAGCGGATGCGGGGGGTCATGGTCTGCTCCTCAAAAAGGCCCTCTCGGGAGGGCGTACTACTGTATTATCTTAGTATAACACTTGGAAGGACTATTTCAAGGCCGCGGGAGAGAGTCCTTCTCCCCCCTTGGATGCCGCGCCCTGCCTTCAGGTTGCATGTCATGTGGGCCACATATCCCGCTGGAGCCGCCTGTGGAACAATCTTGGGCCTCTTGCAGTTAAGCCTTCAACCCCCTCCCCCCGGAGTGTGACCATGGCCACCCGAGCCCTGCTGATCCTGTCTTCCTTCTTCCTGAGTGCTGCGGCCTTCGCCGCCGGTCCCCTGCCTCCCCCCGGGGAACAGCCGGCGCTCTATGACATCGCCGCGGCTATAAGCCCGGCAGAACTCCAGGCCAACGATACCAAGCTCGTGAGCTTCGGCACCCGCAACACGCTGTCGGACACCAAGTCCGACAACCGCGGCATCGGCGCGGCAGAGCGCTGGGTGAAGTCCCGTTTCGAACAGATATCCAAAGACTGCGGAGGTTGTCTGGAGATCATCACGCCTTCCCAGGTGTTCAAGGGCGAACGCGCGCCCAAGGATGGGGTGGAGGTGATGGACGTGGTGGCTATCCAGAAGGGCACCACCGATCCGGACCGCTACATCGTCATGACGGGCCATGTGGATTCCCGCAGGAGCGACGTCATGGACGCGACCAATGACGCCCCCGGCGCCGACGACGATGGTTCCGGCACCTCGGCCGTGATCGAAGCGGCACGGGTGCTCAGCAAGTACAAGTTCCGCGCCACTGTCGTGTACAGCGTGGATGCCGGCGAGGAACAGGGCCTGTATGGTGGCCAGGTGATCGCCAACTACGCCCTGGCACATCACTGGTATGTGGAGGCAGACCTCAACAACGACATCATGGGCAACAGCCATGGCCAGGACGGCATCGTGGACAACACGTCGGTGCGCGTGTTCTCCGAGGGCACTCGCGCTCTCGAGACTCCGAAGGAAGCAGCCTACCGTCGTTATCACGGCGGAGAACTGGACTCGCCCTCGCGCAACGTGGCGCGGTTCATGCAGGTATTAGGTGACAAGTACGTACCTAATTGGCATGTGATGTTGGTGTATCGCACAGACCGCTACGGTCGCGGCGGAGATCAGGTGGCCTTCAACGAACTGGGGTTCCCGGCGGTGCGCGTCACCGAGGCCAACGAAGATTTCACCCATCAGCATCAGGACGTGCGAGTGGAGAACGGTGTCCATTATGGCGACGTACTCTCGGGGGTGGATTTCGATTACCTAGCCAAGGTCACGGCCATGAACGCGATAACCCTGGCTGCCATGGCCTGGGCCCCGGCCCCGCCCGTGAGCTTCGACATCGCATCTGACCCGGCGCCCGGACTCTCGGGTGGCGTGGATACGCTACTAAAGTGGAAATCGCCCGCCGCAGATGCGGCCGCGTTCAATGTGCATTGGCGTCACACCACCGACCCCCAGTGGACCCAGTCGCGCTTCGCGGGTGACACGCAAGCCTACACGCTGAAGGACGTGAGCATCGACGATTACTTCTTCGGGGTATCCAGCGTCTCGGCGGATGGATTCGAGAGCCCGGTGGAATTCCCAGGCTCTACCGGATCGTTCATCCCTTCGACACCGCCGCCTGCTCCAGCACCCGGAGGTTGACTCAGCCGTCAGTGGCTTTGAGCGCGGCGGAGACCAAGCGGGCGTAGAGCCGTTCTTTCATATCCCGCGGCTTCCCGAGATCCATGCGTGTAAGGCAGGCTCCGGCCGATGAGGTCGGGGCCTGCAGCAGCCCGACTGCGAGACTCAGCACGCCAGGCAAACTGCGAGTCTGGGCCTGCAGATGCTGCAGAGCCTTGCCGAGCTTGAGTTCTTCGGGCGTGAACTCGTGGCCGAAGGGGAAATCCGGGAAGAGCCCGGCTGCCTTGAAGGGCGCGAGGTCGGCTTTCAGCTTCACCGGCGTGTTCTGCCGGTGCACGTCCGGGATGCGGTAATCCGCGGGTATCTTGCGGGTGCGTTTCGCTTCCAAGAGCAGATCTTCCTGGAAACGGGAGTCGGCGATGTTCAGCAGTGCGGCGATGATCTGCTTGTCAGATTTCCCGCGCAGATCCGCGATGCCGTATTCCGTCACCACCACGTCCCGCAGATGCCGGGGTATGGTGGTGTGGCCGTACTGCCAGATGATGTTGGATTCCAGTTTCCCGCCACTCGTGTGGGTGCTCTTCAGCATCAGAATGGAGCGGGCTTCCTTCAGGGCATGGGCCATCGCCACGAAGTTGTATTGGCCGCCCACGCCGCTCACCACCCGCCCATCGTCCAGTGAATCCGATACTGCTGCGCCCAGCAGGGTCATCTTCATGCAGATGTTGAGGAAGCGGGAATGGCGATGCTGCAGCTGTTCCAGCTCGAGGTCGCTGAAGAGTTCGTTGACGGTGGAGACCGCTTCCATGGCGATCAGCCGCCGTTCCGGTTCGGGCATCTTGTGCAGGGCATCGTAGAAATACTGGCTGCCCAGGAAGAAAGCCGCATGCACCAGCACCCCGCCCGTGAGCCGCGCGCCGAGGGCCTGGGCGGCGATGCGGTTCAAGGTCTCCCGGTCGGTTAGGTCCGGGGTGAGGCGCGAGCTGTCCGGCAGCGTGAGCTTCCCATCTTTCAGATCCACGTCCGGACGCAGGATGCCGAAGCGCTTCAGGAGCGCCACGTCTTCCGCCGTGAGCACCGGGCTCACTATCTTGGCGTCCCGCAGTACCGTGAGGCTGTCAGCGCCCAAGCTCTCAGAGAAAGTGCCCTGGTTCAGGAGTTTCTGTAGGCCCGCATGGTCATAGACCCGGCGCTTCAGGATGCCTGCTTCATAGAGATGCAGGAGCCCATCACCGAACATCTCGCTACCGGCATACAGACCCTGGCGGAAGCCATCCAAGCCACCGATGGCTTCGATGATGGCGCTGTGGCGCGCCTGCACGCCGAGCTTATCTATCGCTTCCCGGTAGCGGGTGTTGTCCGCGTGGCGCAGCCGGGTGGAATGGACGAAAGCATCGCCCAGGGAGCCTATGCCCACCTGCACGGTACCGCCGTCTTTGACGAGGGTGCTGGCGTAGAGCCCCACCATGTGCGACGCGGAGTCCACCGCCATGTTGGGCACCGAGAAGAGGTGATGATCCAGGGCAGGGGCATCTACCAGGAAATCGAAGAACTCCGGTCCCACTTCCGCATCGCCATACATGAAGGGCAGCTTGCGGTTCACCATGCCCGCTACCGCCACGGGGCGCCCGGCTTTCTCCAAGGCACGCAGGCCCGGCATGATGTCGAGAGTCACGTCCGGATTGGAACTCAGGCTGTAGCGTGCGCCCGTGGGACGCTCTTCCTTGCCCACGGCTTGCAGCACCACGTTCATACCCGCCGCCAGCATATCCCGGGCCACGTGGGTGTAATTGGAACTCATATATTCCTGCTGGGCCTGGGGCAGTCCCAACATGGCGCCAGACTTGAAGTAGAACTCCGCGAGCTCGATGTTGGGCGGGAGCTTATGTTTGCGCAGGGCCTGCATGTACTCCAGCTCTGGGTAGTCGCCGAACACCCGTGCTGCGAAAGGCTCCATGAAGCGCCGCTCGAGATCGCTATGCCAGCCCGGCCGCTCCAGGGACAAGGCCGTCACGATCTTGAGGTGGATGCTGGGATCCCGGGCGGCACGCCGATAGATCGCGTTCAGCAGGTGATTGGGTTTGCCGATGCCTAGGGGCGAGCCCACGATGAGACGCGGACCTACGCGCGCGATGATCGCTTCGACGCATTCGTCGGGGGAACCGAAGATAGGTGTCTGCATGATAAAAAAACCCCGCCATGAGGCGGGGTCAATATTATCAGGAGCCTGTAGCCCGTGCCGTCATTGGGCCGGCGGGTTCACATAAGTGTCGAACTGGCGCCAGATGCGGCGGTACTCATCGAGCCAGCTGGATGGATCGTGGAAATCGTGGTGCTCCGTCGGGTAGAACATCACGGAGAAGTCCGGATTGTGCAGCTCGATGAGCTTCTGGGTCATGTGCACCGTGTCGATGAAGAACACGTTGTCGTCCTTCATGCCCTGCATGATGAGCAAGGGGTGCTTCAAGGCGCCGGCGTAGTTGATGGGCGAACTGTCGTAGTAAGCCTGTGGGTCCACGTCCGGACGGTTGAGGATCGCAGAGGTGTAGCCGTCGTTGTAATCGGCCCAGTCACCCACCGGGCGCAGCGCAGCACCGGCCGCGAACAGGTCCGGCTGGCGGAACATCATCATGTAGGTCATGAAGCCGCCATAGGAGCCGCCCCACACGCCGAGGCGTTTCGGGTCTGCGTGGTAGTTCTTCTCCAACCAATGGGCGCCGTCAGTGATGTCTTCCACCTCCGGATGACCCATCTTCTCGTAGATGGCCGTGCGCCAGTCGCGGCCATACCCCGCTGAAGCCCGGTAGTCCATGTCCATGACGATGTAGCCGTGCTGGTTGAGCAGGGTGTCGAACATGAACTCATGGAAGTAATAAGACCAGCCGCTATGAGCGTCCTGCAGATAACCCGCGCCGTGGATGAAGAAGATGGCGGGATAGGTCTTGGAGGGCGAGTAGTCCTTGGGCAGGTAGAGCCGCGCATAGATGGGTGCGGACACGTGAGTGGAGGGTACCTGCACGATCTGCGGCACGGTCCAGTTCACGGCCGTGAAGGCCGGGCTGACAGTGTGGGTCAGCTGGCGGGCAGCGCCGTTGGGCTGCGCATCCACCGCGTAGATCTCCGGCGGGTGATCGCTCATGGAGTGATACACCAACAACTTGCTGTCGTCCGGGGAGAGCACGAAGCTCTCGCCGTGGTGCATGGCGGGCTGGGGCCCGTTGATGCCGCCTAAGCTCGTGACTGCCTGCATGTCACCCGTCTTGGTATCGACGCGGTAGATCTCACGGGTGTTCGGTGCAGGTTTGTTGGCGGAGACGAAGAAATAATCATCGTCATGGGTCAAGTACAGACCTGACTCGACTTCGAACTTGCCGCTGGTGAGCTGGCGTGCCTTGGCAGCATTCAGGTCCTTGACGTAGAGCTGGGAGTAACCGCTGGCCTCCGACAGGAACCACAGGCTGTGGTTGTCGTGCATCCAGCCAAAGTCGAAGAAGCTGAAACCGGCCCAGGCCTCATCGTGGTAACGGTCCTGGGTGACGATAGCTTTCTTGGCGAAGTCCACGCAGGCCAGCCAGCGGTCCTTGTTGTCGTTGGCCAAGACCTGCAGCCCCACGTTGGAGCCATCATCGTTCCAGGCGAGGTTGTTGATGCTCACCTCGCGCACGTCGGGGGCCTTCACCGAGTCTTCAGCGGTCTTGCGGTCTATGCCGTGCTGCACGTCCCACTCGACGGCACTCTTGCGCAGGGCTGCCAGAGGATCGGTCTTGATGCCCGGCAGCTGGCCGAGGTCCAGGTCGAAGGAGCTGTGGTTCTGCAGGTCCAGTACCTTCACCTGCTGCGCGGCCGGCGGGTTCAGGCCCACGTAGGTGTGTTCCTTGGTGGTCTCCACGTAGCCGCTGTCGGTGACGTAGTTGGGCATGATGCCCGCCTCACCGTCGTCATAGCTCTTGGCCTGAGTGACCAGCACCAGCCAGCGGCCATCCGGCGAGAGGGAGCTCTGGGCGATGCTTATCTTGTCGCCCAGATACCAGGGCGCGGCCACGCGGGTCTGGTCAGCGCTGCGCTCGGCGGCGCGCTGGGCTTCCTGGGCCTGTTTGTTGCTCTGGGTGGTGCTCAGGAACTCGAACAGGCGGGGCTGCTCGGCCTGCAGATAGTTCTTGGGGCCTTTTTCCTTGTCCGGGTCGTCGGAGAGTTTCACGTCAGCGGCGAGGGAGACCAGGCCGCTGTTCAAAGCATAGACGTAGATGTCGTCGCCTTGGTGCCATTGCACGCTGGCGCCGTCGGCCATGAACTCCGCATCCGTCTTCTTGACGGTATCGCGGGTCAGCTGGCGCAGGCTGCCGGTGAGCAGGTTGCGCACGAACACGTTGTTGTCACGCACGAACACCTGGAAGGTGCGGGCGTGGTTATAGTCGCCATCGGGGGAGGAGGCGTTGGGCAGCTCGCTGTCAGTCAGCTTGTGGGGCGCGCCGCCGTTGACGTCCACCGAATAGAGGTCATGCAAGGCGCTGCCTTCGCGCTTCTGGGAGTAATAGACGCTCTTGCTGTCATAGCTCCAGTAGCCTTCTTCAGGCTGGTTACCGATCCAGTCCGTATTGGCCATGATCTGTTCCAGGGTCACAGGAGTGTCCGTCCCCGGCGCGGCCAGAGCGGGCAGGGCGATGAGCGCCCCGGTCAGGAAGGCAAGGATGCGATGCTGCATGACGGTACCCTTAATTTAGGTTTTCCGGGATTGGTTTTCTTTTAGGAGAGGGCCTGGTCCAGGTCGGCCGTGAGGTCGGCCCCGTGTTCCACGCCGGCAGACACCCGCAAGAGGTTGCGCGGCGTCTGGGTCTCAGGCCCCTCCACGGAGGCACGGTGTTCGATGAGGCTCTCCACACCCCCTAGACTGGTGGCGCGGGTGAAAAGTTTCACATTTGCGGCGGTACGCATGGCAGCAGCCTCTCCGCCACGGACCGTGAAGGATAGCATGGCACCGAATCCCCGCATCTGGCGCGCAGCCAGCGCATGGCCAGCGTGGGATTCGAGGCCGGGGTAGAACACCTTCTCCACCTTGGGGTGGGCCTCCAGATGGCGCGCGATGAGGAGGGCGTTGGCGTTCTCGGCTCGCACTCTTAGATGCAGGGTGGAAGCACCACGCAGCAATAACCAGCAATCGAAGGGTGAGGGCACGGCGCCCGTGGTGGATTGCAGGAAGCGGATACGCTCCACGAATGGGTCCATCTCGCTACATACCAAGGCGCCGCCCATCACGTCGCTGTGACCGCCCAGATATTTGGTGGTGCTGTGCATGACCAGATCCATGCCGTGTTCCAGAGGTTTCTGCAACACCGGTGTGGCGAAGGTGCTATCGCACACTGCTATTGCGCCGACCTTGTGGGCAATCTCCGCCGCCGCCGTGAGGTCGGTGATGCGCAGCAGGGGATTGGACGGCGTCTCCACCCAGACGAGCCGCGTCTCGCGGGTGACCGCAGCGCGCAGGGCATCGGTGTCGCTGGCGTCCACGTAGGTGACCTTGAGGCGCCAGGGTGTCATCACTTCCCGCAGGATGCGCAGCACGCCGTGGTAGGCGTCCTGGGTGCAGACTACGTGATCGTCAGGCTTCAGCGCCTGGAACACTGCGCTCACGGCAGCGCTGCCCGAGGCAAAAGCCATGCCTATAGCGCCGCCTTCCAGGGCTGCGATGCAGGCTTCGAGCTGGGCCCGATTCGGATTGCTGCTGCGGGAGTAAGTGTGGCCGTGGGGATAGCTGCCGTCGGCACTACGCTGGAAAGTGGTGGAGAGCTGGATGGCGGGGCTCACGCCGCCGCTGGCTGGGTCCGGCTCGCGCCCTGCGTGGACACAGGTGGTATCGAAGTGCTGTTTTGAATCTGACATAGAGATCTCGGTTTCGGAGACGGCGGGCGTTAGTTATACAGCATCGTCACCACGCGGTTACGGCCCTGGTTCTTGGCTTCGTACACCGCGCGATCCGCGGCCTTGAAGAGGTCGTCGAAGCCCACTTCCTTGCCGAGGGGGCGGCCGGTGACGCCGATGCTCGCAGTGACCTGTATGCCATCGGGCTTCAGGGACTCGATGCGTTTGCGCACGTCTTCGGCTTTCTTGGCGGCCTGTTCGATGCCGCACTGGCCCATTAGCATCACGAATTCTTCGCCGCCGACCCGCGCCACCAGGTCTTCCTCGCGGCAGGCGTTCTTCAGCATGGCGCTGGTGAGCGCCAGCACCTTGTCGCCAGCCACGTGGCCATGGGTGTCGTTGATGTTCTTGAAGTGATCCAGGTCGATGAGCATGAGGCTCAAGGGCAAATCGTCGCTCGCGGCTTCCGCGAAATACTTGGGTGCGAACTCGTTCAGACCGGTGCGGTTGTAGAGGCCGGTGAGATGGTCCTGCATGGCGAGCTGGTAGAGCTGGCGGGACTGGGCCTGCACCCGATCGAAGAGCTGTTTGCTGAAGATGAGGTTGCGTACGCGAGCACGCACTTCCTCCTCCACCGGCGGCTTGGCGATGTAGTCGTTCACGCCCAGGCGGAAGAGCTCGATGCGCCGGGTGGTCTCATCCATGCCGGAGAGCGCGAGGATGGGTACCCGCCGCTTGTCGGACAGGTAACTGCGCACCCGGTTGACCAGGCCCACGCCGCTCATCACGCCTTCCAGCAGGATGTCGCTCACGATCAGGTCGTAATCGTGTTTCTCGAAGGCAGCCAGCGCTTCGTCAGCACTGCGGAAATGATCCACCTGCAGGTTCATGTGGCGCAGGATCTTGATCATCACGTGGGCGGCCACCATACTGTCCTCTATATAGAGGACGCGGCCCGTGAGCTCGTGTTGTTCTTCGGACAGGTACTGCTTGAGGCGCGCCTCCAGCTGCTCCTTGTCCATCTTCTCCTGGATCTCGGTGACGCCGGCTTCGAACGCCTCTTGTCGCAGGTTCTTGTCCTGGGTGGAGGTCAGCAGCACGAAAGGAGTCTTGTGGTGCTGCGTGAGGGCGCGCACCTGTTTGCAGAACGCGATCCCGTTCATGCCCGGCAGCGAGAGGGAGGAGCAGATGAACTCCACCTCCTGGGCCTGCAGGATCTCCATCGCCTCCTCGGCGTTCTCCACCGTCAGGCTCTGATGGCCGAGGTCGGCCACCATCTTGTTCCAGACGGTGCGCACCACCTTCGAGTGATCGACGATGAGGATATGCATGCGGTACTTGTTATGAAGAGGGGCAGGGTATGGCCCCTGCCCCTGTCATAAGAGTGTAACCGCGCGGGCCCGGCTGGGCATAGCAGGTTACATCGCCCCCTAAATATCCTTCAGGGGGAAGCTCTGTTCAATCAGCCGGGCGCTCAGCAGCCCGCGCTGCCGAGAACGGGCTGCTGCTCTTCCAGGCAGGCCAGCTCGTGCCGTCGGCGAGGCCATAACCGGTCTGATAGAGCAGCGCCAGCTGCTGCAACATACCGGACAGGTCCCAGGCCGGGTCATAGACGTCTGCCGGCTTATGGTAGCGGTGGCTCGTATAGTCCTGCTGCTGGGCCAGGCCCCAGCCCGCCGGGCGATCCAGGTAGTCAGTGCCGAGAGCGATGCTCAAGGCTGGTACGCCTGCCTTGGCGAACTCGAAATGATCGGCGCGGTAGTAATAGCCCTTCTCAGGTTGTGAATCGGGTCGGATGACGAGGCCCTGGGTCTTGGCCGTGGCCACCAGGGCATCGTCCAGCCCCGACAGGAAGCGGCCGCGCACCGTGAGGTCGCGGGTCTTGCCGAAGGTATCCATCACATCCATGTTGATATCGCCCACCGTGTCCTTGAGCGGGAAGAGGGGATGGGCGGCGTAATAACGCGCTCCGAGCAGACCCTGCTCCTCGCTGGTGGTGGCGATGAAGAGGACGCTGCGGGCGGGTCGTTTGCCCGCCGCGGCGTAGGCGCGGGCCAGTTCCAGCAAGCCGGCGATGCCAGAACCATTGTCGATGGCGCCGTGGAATATCTCGGTCTTGCCATCGGCGCCGGTGCGCATGCCGAGATGATCCCAGTGAGCGGAATAGATCAGCACCTCATCGGGGCGGCTCGCACCCTTCAGGAGAGCCACCACGTTGTGGGACACGATGTCATGCACCGTGTTGTGCAGGGTCATGTCGGCAGTGAGGTTGAGAGAGACGGCCTTGAAGCCGGGTTGCGCAGCCGCCTTCTGCAAGTCGCCGAACTTCAAGCCTGCGGCGCTGAAGAGTTTCTCCGCCGCATCGTGGCTGATCCAGCCCTGGATGGCAGGTAGATAGGCATCACCCGGCGGCAATTCCTCGAGGGGCCCGCTCCAGCTGCCCTGCACCACTTCCCAGGGATAACCCGCGGACTCGGTCTGATGCACTATGAGGATGCCCGCGGCGCCTTGGCGCGCGGCCTCTTCGAACTTATAGGTCCAGCGCCCGTAATAAGTCATGGCCTTGCCGTCGAAGACGGCCGGGTTCGCGTGGCCCGGATCGTTCACCAACACCACTACGGTCTTTCCCTTCACGTCGAGACCCGCGTAGTCGTTCCATTTGTATTCAGGCGCCACCACGCCATAGCCCGCGAACACGAGCTGGCTCGCCTTGAGGGAGACTTCCTCCACGGGCCGGCCGGTGCTCACCACCATGTCGTTGCCGTAGACGAAGCTCAAGGGCGCGCTGCCACCCGTGATGCTGAGACTGGTGTGAGGGTCCGCCGCGATCTGCTTCATGGGCACTTCCTGCAGATAACTATTCTGATCACCCGGCGCGAGGCCGTATTCCTTGAACTTGCCGCTGATGTAATCGGTGGTGAGCTTCTCGCCAGCGCTGCCGGGTGCACGGCCGCCGAAAGCATCGGAGGAGAGCGTCTTGATGGTGTCGCGGATGTTATCTGCGCTGAATTGGGGCGCGGGATCCGCAGCCGCCAGGAGCGGGAGGGCGAGGGCAGTCCACAGGAGTGTGTTCAAGAGATAGGACGGACGCATGATTATTCCTCCTTTGAGAACAGTTTCATCTCATATATGTAGTGGGACTCGTCAGGGTGGCAATAGGAAGCGGGTGCCGTTGAATTCCAGCACCACGCCCTGGGGCAGGATGTCCACCACCCGTGGCCCCTCCGGCAGGCTGTCGCCGCTGCGGTAGCGCTGCAGGTTGATCACCACGAAGCGGTCAGCGGCTTGGGCGGCGTAGCCCAATACATCGAGGTGCAGGGCCGGCAGGGATTGGCGGAGATCCGCCGGCAGACTGTCGAAGGTCGGCAGCGTGCCCGCATCCTGAGGCGTGGCGGGAGCGGCGGCAGGAGCCGCAGGTGCGGGAGTCGTCACGGGAGATGCCTGGGGTGGCAGCACCGGTGTCGCCTCTGTCGTGGCCTGCACTTCTTCCGAGAGGGGGCGCACTTCGGGATGGTAAGCCGCCACAGGTGCCGCAACGGCTTTCGGTTCTGCTGTGTTGTCGTTGTTGCTGCGCCAGAAGAACACCGCCAGCACCAGCGCATTCACGACGAGCAGGATGCCGAGCAGGGTGGTCCAGGGTAGAGCCAGTCGCGCAGGGGGCGGCGGTGTCTCGCCAACACCAAGCTGACCCGTGAGGCTCTGCTGGCGGGTGCGTTCGGATTTACGCAGGGCGTCGAGGATGAGTGACATGGTCAGCTTCCGCCTTTATGCAGCAGCGGCGTGCCCGGTGCATCCAGCAACGTGGTCAGGCGCACGAGTGTCTCTTCCCCAGCGATGCCATCCACTTTCATGTGCTGGGAGGTCTGGAAATCTTTCACCATGTTGGTGAGGTTGTCGTCATAGCTGCCGACGCCGGAGTCTGTGGTGTGCTGCAACTGGGCGAGCTGGCTGCGCAGCCAAGCGACGCCGGTGCCCACCATACCGGGAGCCAGAGGCATGGGTGCGGCTGCATCGGGTCGCCACAGGATGAGGTATTCGCCGTACCAGAGCGGTTCCACCTGGGAGAGGGGGAAGCGCTCGCTGGCGGTGCCGGCACGGAGGGTCACCTCGCCGTCGGTGATGCCCGTCACCACCAGCTGATGTACGGCGCCGGCAGAATCCGTGAGTGTGACCACCGCCGGCAGGTTGAGGGCCCGCAAGTTGTTCCAGGTGCCACGGCGATAGAGGCAGCGCAGGCCCGCGGCCGGTGCTTCACGGCAACCGCTGCCGCTGCCGGCGGCCGCGTATTGGGCACCCCACAGCGAGAAGAGCGTGGAGAAGGCCGCATCGGTATCGCTGGGGTGGCTAGGATCAGCAAGCCAGGTGGCTAGGTCCGGTGCGGCGGGCGTTGCAGCGACTGCCGGTGCCACGGACGCAGGGGTGTTCCGCGTATCTATATAGATGAAGCTGGCAGCCATGATCAGCAGCAGGGCAGCGGAGACCCAGACCCAGGCGTGCATCGCACGCTTCGGCGCTTCACCCAATACTTCCTTCGCGGCGCGCCGCACCAGCCCCGCGTCCACCTGGCGCATCTCCCGGGTGTAGGCACCGAGTAGTGCCCGGTCACTGATGATGTTGATGAGCCGCGGGATGCCGCGGGTCACCCGCTGCATGCTGCGCAGGGCCGAGGACGTGAAGATGGGTGCCATGGCGCCGGACACCGTGAGCCGGTGGTTCACATAGGCGCGGCTCTCGGAGGCCGAGAGGGGTGTCAGGTGATAGCGGCCGGTGATGCGTTGCGCCAGCTGACGCAACTCGGTGCGCGCCAGGAGCTCGCGCAGCTCCGGCTGGCCCACCAGGATGATCTGCAGGAGTTTCTGCTCGCGGGTCTCCAGGTTGGTGAGCAAGCGCACCTGCTCCAGCACTTCCGCCGAGAGACCCTGCGCCTCGTCGATGATGAGCACCACGCGCCGGCCCTGGGCATGGGCTTCCAGCAGTTCCGCGTTCAGGGTGTCGATGAGATCCTGGGGCGTCTGGTTCTGCTTCCAGTTGATCTTGAGTTCACGGCAGATGCTGCGCAGGAACTCCAGCACCGAGACCCGCGGGTTGATGACGAGTGCTGCGTCCACGTTGTCCGGCAGCTTGTCCAGCAGCGTGCGCACGAGGGTGGTCTTGCCGGTGCCGACTTCGCCCGTGAGCTGGATGAAGCCGCCGCTCTCGGTGACACCATATAAGAGATGCGCCAGGGCCTCGGTATGCCGCGCCGACAGGAACAGGAAGCGCGGGTCCGGGGTGATGGCGAACGGTTTGTCGCTGAGGCCGAAGTAGCTGGCGTACATCTTTATATGATGCCCTAATCGGCATCCTCAGGTGCGCCACGCCGCAGGCTATCCGCACCGAACCGTTCCCGCACCGCGTCAGCCGTGGCTTCCAGCCGACGCCGGCGCTCGCTGCCTTCCTCGAAGAGCGCTAGTTGACCCTCGGCGGCGAACTCCCGTGCCCCCACCCCGATGAGCCGCAGGAGCTTGCCCGGATGCTCCGCGAGCCAGCGGGCCAGGAGCTGCTCGGCGATGGGATAGAGAGTATCGAAACTGTTGTCCGCGGGGGTATAGCGGCGTTGCCGGGTGTGGCGGCTGAAGTCCTTCTCACGCAACTTCAGCACCAGGGTGTGGGGCTTAAGGTCCGACTTGCGCAGGATGCGGCAGAGGTCTTCTGTGAGCCCACGCAATATGGGCGTGATCTCTCCGAGTTGATGCAGGTCTTTCTCGAAGGTGGTCTCTTGGCTGATGGAGCGTTCGCCACCTTCGTTATCCACCGGGCGATCGTCACAGCCTTCCGCTAGCTTCTTGTAATGCAAGGCCTGGTTACCGAAGAGCGCCTTCAGCATGGCTTCGGGTGCCAAACGCAGGTCGCGGATGGTGGCGATCTTGGCTCGCGCCAGGGATTCACCGGTGCGGGGGCCGATGCCCCACATGGCGGTGACCGGCAGTGGGTCCAGGGTCGACTGCACTTCTTCCGGTTTCACGTACTGCAGGCCATCCGGTTTGCACTGCTGGGAGATGATCTTGGCCACGAGCTTATTGGGCGCGAGACCCACGGAGGCAGTGAGCCCCGTGCGTGCACGGATGCGTTGCTTGATGTCGCGCGCCGAGTTCCAGGGGCGCATCGCAGCCCGGCGCGCCGGTGAGATCCAGGAATGCTTCGTCCAGAGACAGGCCTTGGATCACCGGCGTGCATTCACCGAATACCTGGAAGACTTCCGCCGAGACTTCTTTGTAACGGGACATACGCACAGGCAGGTAGACACCGTCCGGGCAGCGGCGACGCGCTTCATACATGGGCATGGCGGAGCGAACGCCAAAGTGGCGTGCCTCGTAGCTCGCGGCGCTCACCACCGAGCGGTTGCCAGTGCCGCCGACGATGACCGGCTGGCCCGTGAGCTTGGGGTCATCGTGCTGTTCCACGGACGCATAGAAGGCGTCCATGTCCACGTGAGCGATCAGACGTGTCGCGGGCATCGCGGGGATCGCGGGCGCGCGCGGGCTCAGCGGGCAGGGAACTTGTCGAAGATCTGCTGCACCGCGGCGCGACGGCCTGGTCGGTGTAGTTCTGCTGGTCCACCCAGCCCGTGGTCCAGCCGCGCCACACCAGGCGTTTGCTCTTGCCGTCCATGATGTCGAGCATGAGCGTGCCTTCCTCGCGGGATTCCACCGGCGGAGCCATGACCACGACGCCGCCGAAGCCGCGCGGGAAGGCGTCCATGAAGCCGAAGCCCACGCTCGTACCGCTGCTCTCGATCTTCTGCTTGCTGACCGTGTGATAGGTGACCAGGAAGTCCGCACTGCCGGCAGAGGGGGCTGCGACATAGCCGCGGGTGTTGAGGTCGGCGGTCACCGCACGCTGCACCCGGCTTTCGAGGATCTCGCTGTCCAGGATGGGGTCACGCACTGGACCCGCCAGGGACGGGCTCACCCAGGCGTAGCTGTGGTAGCACGTGAGCTGGGCGCGCTGAGTCCTGCTCTACATAGACCCGCGCGGCGCAACCGGTGAGCAGCAGGCCTGGAATTAGGGCGGAAAGCCCCAGAAAGGGGAAAATACCTTTGAAATCAAGCTTCATGACGGTGGGCCTCGCAGCGTATCTGAAAGTCTAGCATGCACCCCCAGCTGGGCTGCCGGAGGCTTATATTTAGGATACAAACAATGTGTTGCGCTGTCTCGGAGCCCCGTGTAACACATGTGCTACGGGTTCCGGAAAGCTTACAGTCCACATGAAGAACAGACGCCAAGTCTCGGTCATCTACGCAGCACTCCTGGCCCTGGTGGGCTTCGGCCTGCTCGGGTGGCTGTCGGTCCATAGCCAGTTGCAAGTACAGAACGTCGGGGCCGTGGTGGGCTTCACCCTGTTCGGCATCGTAGTGGTGCTGTTCGGCTTCCCGGCACCCCACGTGGGCCACGTGTCCCTGGATCGGGTGGTGCAGATCTCCAGCATCCTGATCTTCGGCACCCTGCAGGCAGCCTGGATCGCCGGCATCTCCTCGCTCATCTGGCCGTTCTTGCCCTGGGGTGCAAACCGCAGTAGCCAGGACATGCGCCGCACCTTCCTGCGCGCCTTCCACAACTCCGGGATGATCATCCTCCTGATGTTGATGACCGGCGGGCTGTACAGCTACTTCGGCGGTCACGTCCCCCTCGCCGAGTTGAATCTGCACGACGGCGTGCTGATCTTGATCCTCTCGCTGTTCATGCAGCTGGTGAACATCTGTCTCGTCGCTGTCATCGCCTGGTTGGAGAACTACGACTGGCGCGGGCCTTCAGCCTGTTCAGCGCTGCAGTGGACATCGCTGGCGTACCAGCTCGCGGTGTTCACCGCGCTCGTCTACAATCGCCTCGACACGCCGGTGTTCGTGCTGTTCCTGGTGGTGCTGGCGCTCATCATCCTGATCGTCAAGAGTTTCGCTGATACTCGCCGCGCTCTCGAGCTCAAGGTGGACGAGCTAGTGGCGGTGAACCGGGTTGGCCGCGCAGTGAGCGGCTCCCTGGTGCTGGACGATCTCATCGAGTTGATATTCCGCGAGAGCCGTAACCTCCTGGAGTTCGACTCCTTCATGCTCGCGCTCTATTCGGAAGAAGCGCGGGAACTGGATATCCGTCTGCATCACAACCGGCAGGGCCGGCAGGTGCCGCGCAGCCGCAAGCTCGGCGAGGGTCTCCTGAGCTGGGTCTTGAGCAACAACAAGCCGGTATTCATCACCGACTGGAGCCGGGACGAGAGCGAATTCAAGAACATGATGATCCACATCGGCGACACGCCCCAGACCCAATCCTTCATCGCCGTGCCCGTGACCTACCGCGAGCGGGTGCTGGGGGTCTTGAGCGTACAGGGGTACATCCCCGACATGTTCACCGACGCGCATTTCGAGCTCACCACCACCTTCGCCGGCCAAGTGGCGGTGGCTATCGCCAACGCCCGGCTCTTCGAGGAACTGGAGAAAGGGCGCAACGAACTGGAGCGGCGCGTGGTCGAACGCACCCATGATCTCGCGTTGCAGAAGGACGAGCTGCACGCCCTGACTGAATCCCTGCGCAGCGCCAACCGCGAGAAGGAAGAACTCCTGGGCAGGCTCCAGCAGCAGGCCTCAGAACTCGAGCGCCAGAGCCGGGAGGATGGCCTCACGGGCCTCTACAACCGCCGTTATCTCGACAACCGCCTGGACTTCGAGGTCAAGCGCGCCCAACGCTACAACCGGCAGATCGCGCTCGCCATGGCCGATGTGGACCGTTTCAAGGCCGTGAACGACCGTCATTCCCACATGGTGGGCGACGATGTGCTGCGCACCATCTCCAACATCCTGCGTAACCAGTGCCGTTCCATCGACATCATCGCGCGCTACGGCGGCGAGGAGTTCCTGCTCTGCTTCCCGGAGACGAGCCAGGATAACGCGGTGACGGTCTGCGAGAAGATCCGCAGGCAGGTGGAAGAGTACGACTGGGAGCGGTTGCAGCCCGGGCCTGAAGGTGACGCTGAGCGTGGGGGTGGCGGCAGCGCCGCCGTCCTACGACGTGGACGCACTGATCGCTGCTGCGGACGAGAAACTATACGAGGCTAAACGCGGCGGAAGAAATCGCGTGTCTTCTTGAGCAGGCTTTCGGCCGATACTGGCCGCGGGAAAGTGCCGCCGTGCTGGGGTTCGCCGGGATCAAGCGCCAGGAGTGAACGCTCGAACAGCCGATCGGCGCGTTTGGCGGCGAGCGCCGGTGCGAACAGGTTGCCCTGACCGGTCCGACACCCCAAGTTCTGCAGCATGTGCAGCTGCTGCACCGTCTCCACCCCTTCCGCCACCGTCCGCATACCGAGGTCCTTCGCCAACTCGATGATGGTGCGCACGATGGCTGCATCCTTGGGGTTGCTCTCCATGTCCATGACGAAGCTGCGGTCTATCTTGAGAGTCTCGAGGGGCAACGCCGCGAGATAGCTGAGCGAGGAATAACCGGTCCCGAAGTCGTCCAGATGCAGAGCGATGCCGAGCGCCCGTAGCTTGCGCAAAGTGCTCTCGGCGGCCTTGGGGTTCTCTAGGAAGACCGTCTCGGTGATCTCAAGATGCAGACCGTCGGGCCCCAGGCCCGCTTCCTGCAGGGCTTCCGACACCTGCTGCGCCAAGCCGGCATACATGAACTGCTTGTGAGCCAGGTTCACCGCCACGCTCAAGCCACGCGCCTGGGGATGCCGGTCGCGCCAAGCGCGTATCTGGCGACAGGATTCCTTCAGCAGCCACCAGCCCATGGGCAGGATGAGGCCGGTCTCTTCCGCCACCAGCAGGAACTCGTCCGGACTCAGGAGCCCGCGCACCGGATGCTGCCAGCGCAGGAGCGCTTCGAACCCCAGGAGCTTGCCTGACTCCAGCGCGACGATGGGCTGGTAATACACCCGCAGTTCACGGTTGTCCAAGGCCTGGCGCAGCTCGGTCTCGACACGCAGCCGCGCTCGTGCCCGCGCATACATGTCATGGTCGAACACCACGTAACCCGCCTTGCCGGCAGCTTTGGCTCGATACATGGCGGTGTCGGCATCGCGCAGCAGTTCATCAGTGGAACCATAACCCGGTTGTCCGGGTGCGATGCCGATGCTGGCGTTGGTGTATATCTCGTTGTCGCCGAGCTTGATGGGTTTCAGCAGTTCGCTGAGTACCCGCTCCGCCACTTCCACCGCGTCGTCCAGTTCACGTGTCTCGCTCACGAGGATGGTGAACTCGTCGCCGCCGTGGCGTGCGAGGGTATCCGAGGGACCGAGGCAACGGGCCAAGCGCTGTGCCACCTGCATCAGGAGTGAGTCGCCGGCTGCATGCCCCAAGCTGTCGTTCACCACCTTGAAGCTATCGAGGTCGATGAAGAGCACTGCGTAGCCAGGCGCGCCCTCGACCCGGCTCCTCTCCATGGTGGCGGCCAGCCGCTCGATGAACAGGGTGCGGTTGGGCAGTCCCGTGAGCGGGTCATGGGTGGCGTTGTGCTTGAGGAGATCCTCGTTGCGTTTCTGGTCGGTGACGTCGCGCACCGTGCCGATCATGAAGCGGTGATCACCCATGTCGATGGTGCCGATGCTGTGGGTGACGTGGATCCGGGTCTTGCGATCCTTCTGCAGCAGGGTGGATTCGTAATTGTTGGACACTACTTCGCCGCGCTGGCGGCGCTGGAAGCGGTCGTCGGCAGCCGCCACTTCATCAGGCGGGAAGATATCCCGGTAGCTCATGCCAGTGAGTTCGGCCTCCGTGTAGCCCAGCATGGCGGCGAAGGCGTGGTTCACGTAGGTGTAGCGACCGTCCTCGTTGATGAATACGCCTACCTGGCTGTGATCCACCAGCATGCGGTAGCGCTGCTCCGAACCCAGCAGCGCTGCTTCCACCCGCTTGCGCGCGGTGATGTCGTGCAGCGAACCCTCGTAGTAGGCCACTCTGCCGTCGTCGTCGCGCACCACACGGGCGCTGAGAGAGATCCAGATGCTCTGGCCGTCGCGTCTACGCATCTCCACTTCGCGACCCGTGACCCGGCCATCCCGCTCCAGGTCGGTGTTGATCATGCGTCGCTCGTCGGGGTTCCTGTAGAGCTCGCTGATGCTCTTGAGGCTGCCGATGAGTTCCTCCGGCGATTCGAAACCGAAGATTGCAGCCAACGCCTGGTTCGCCTTGAGGTACTGGCCGGTGGGTGTGCTCTGGTACATGCCGGCGACGGCATTCTCAAAGATGGCGCGGTACTTGCGCTCAGTGGCGAGCAGCGCTTGCTGGGTGCGCCGCTCCTCGGTGATGTCGCGGATGGTGCCGGTGCTCGCGAGCCGGCCATCCAGGGTGATGGGACCGGAACGCACCGAGGCCAGCACCCGGGTCACGCCGTCTTTCTTCAGCAGGCGTACCTCGTAGGCGTTCTGCTCCCATTCCCCGGCCCGGCGGCGGGTCCATAGCTTGTCCAGGAACGCGCGATCCTCGGGCGCGATGAAGTTCATGTAGGGCGAGCCGGCCATCTCCGTGGTGGCGTAGCCCAGCATGTCCGCATAAGCCTGGTTCACGTAGGTGTAATTGCCGTCCTGGGTGATGAACACTCCGTCCTGGCTGTGATCCACCAGGGTGCGGTACTTCTGCTCGGAGAGTTGCAAGGCCGCTTCCATGTTGCGGCGCAGATCAGCGTCGTGGGGACCCTGGCCTTCCGTGGGCTGCACGATGCTGAGTACGTAGTCCTCGCCCTCGAAGGACACCACCTCGGCGTTCAGTACGCCGCGGTATTCGCCGCCGTCGCTGCGGCGATGGCTCGAGGGTTCGTTGGTGATGCTATGGGATTTGCGCAGAGCAGCGAGGAAACGATCGCGGTGGGGTTTGTCCCAGAGTCCGAGTGCCACCGGGTTCTTGCCGATGAGAGCCACCCGGGGGTAGCCCAACACCCGCTCGAAGGAGTCATTCACGTCCACATAGCTATCGTCCGCGAGACGCGTGAGCGTCACGAGACTGGGCGACTGGTTGAAGGCGCTGGCGAGCTTCACGCAGCAAACCTGCCTTGATGAATACCCCTTAGGAGGTACCTCCTGACCTGTTGTTGCCCCCGGTGATCCGGGAGGCAGCGTCCTGCATTACGTTAAAGATAATTTAGGACAAAACACCCACGCTGCCTACACGAGAGCGTATAGGCAGAGGGGGTTATTTTTAAATTGCTTATAGATCAATCGGTTAAAAAGTCTTTATCGAAATCACTTCACCGTGATAGTGATGACTTTTGAAGCCACCGGTGGGTCGAAGGACAAATGCATGGCATCGCCCATCAGGAGCTGCAGGGTGTGCTTGCCGGGCTTCAGGGTTAGCACCGTCTGGGTCTGGCCGCCGCCGAAGTGCAGGTGCTGGTCATCTTTGGGGATGGGGGCACCCTGGGGCGGCAGGGCTGTATCCACCAGCAGGTGGAAGTGGCCGGTATCGGCGTGTTCCACACCAGCGGGCGCCACGCCCATGCCCTTGAGCCCGAACAGCACCGTCACCGGGCCGGTGAGCACGGCACCGTCGGCGGGTTGGATGATGTAGGCCTCGGCGTTGGCAGGAGCCTTGGGAGCGCTTAAGGGGTTATCCCCGGCGGCGCTGAAGCAGGCGAAGAGGGCGAGGGCCGGTAACCATAATGCGCTTCTCATGACGGGCTCCTTGGAGACGAGGTACCTGGAGAGTCTAGCCCTGCCGGCTCAGATTTCCACCGCGGTGAGGGTCACGGCCGCTGCCAGGGTGATGCCCACCGCCACGCTGTAGCAGATGAACAGCATGAAGAACTTGAGGGCTGTCATGGCCCAGGACTGGCGGTAGAAGAAGCGCATGGCCAGGAACAGGTAGATCACCATGTACCAGCCGGCCACGGTGCCGGTCTCCTTCTTGAGCGGCGCGAGCCAGTCCACGTGGGCGGCGCCGAAACTGATGAACATCACCACCAGCATCACCACGAACACCAGCGCGTGATAGTGCAGGGTGAAGATGAAGTGCTCGGCGAACAGCCTGCGCGAACCGATGTATAGCAGCTTCAGGAACATGGCGATGAGCGGCATGAACAGCAGCATCATCTTCGGCAGGTTCTGGTAGAGCAGGTGCTTGAACTCACCCTGGTTGTTCTTGATCTTGGTGATCTTCTCCAGGATGTGCCCTTCGGTGCTGTTGTCCGGCTTCGCGTTCGGATCGAGCTGGATGTCCAGATCCCCGTCCTTGGTACCGGCCTGATAGACCTTGTGGGTACGGCGGCCGGCGCTGCTGGCCGCAGACGGTGTGTTCACGGTCACCACGACGGCGGGTGCCGTCTTCGGCGGGGCATCCAGCTGCGCCAGCTGGTCTTCCACCATGGATCTGGCGAAGGTCTTCTCCGCGCTGGCGGTAGCCGGGTTCTCGTCGATGAGTTTGATGGCGTTCTGCAATTGGGCGCGGGTCTGGGCCTTATCTGCCGCCGTCATCTCGGTCGTCATCACCGTCTTGTCGTCGTTGACATTCACGGCGTTCAGCTGGGGCCACATGATGGCTGCCAGGAAGAAGAACAGCACGCTGCTGAACAGGTAGAGCCGGAAGGGCTTGATGTAGCGTTCCTGACGACCGACGCAGTATTCGCGGGTCAGGAAGCCAGGCCGGAACAGCAGCGGCACGATGCTGTGGATGAAACGGGTATCGAAGCCGAAATGGGTCCCGGCGAAGTCATGAGTCATCTCGCGCAAGGTCGCCACCGAGGCGTGGTTGCGCTGACCGCATTCGGTGCAGAACTTGCCATTGAGCGGTGTGCCGCAGTTACGACAGCGCGCCACCTCCGGCATGAGGGTGATGCCGGGCAGCGCTGGCGTCACACCCATGGCCTGATCCACGTCCAGCACCCGGCGGCTGGTCTTCAGCTTGTCGCCGAAGCGGGTGACGCCGTCTGCACGCATGCGTGGCGCATATTCTGCGACATAACGATCTAGTTCGGCGCGACCAGCCAGGGTGTATTGCACCACCCGGCGCACGCTCGTGCCGGCAGCTTGCGGATCTTCGGGTCTCAGAATGCGGGCATCACGGAAGCCCGGCAGGGCCAGCATGGCGTGCACATGCTCTTCCAGCCAGACATCGAACTCCGGCGCCACGTCGGCAGTGATGTCCAACGTGACTTCATAGACCAGCGACTTGCTCATGCAGTCTTAAATGGGTGAGTACCCAACTCGCTAGGATCGAAGTCATCCACCGCCACGATCTCGGCGGTCAGTTCTTCGAGGCGCAGCAGTTCGCGGGCTTCCTGGGCGTTGACCACCTTGGCCTCTTCTGCCGCCAGCACCTGGGGCGCACCCTGAGCGGGTTTCAGATGGCCGGCCTTCTCTGCCTCACGGATGCGGCGCTCCACCGGTTCGAGACGCACCGCGAGCTCCAGCGCTTCGCCGAACATGCCCACTGGCGAGTGTTTGTCGCCGGTGTAGGTGTTACGGGTCAGACGCGCGCGGGTCGCTCCTGGCGTGCAGATGAGTTCCGCGATCTCGTGACCCAGCTCGTCGCTGGGTGCCGAGTACATACGGCCGCGCGGGAAGATGAGGAAGCGCAGTACGGCTGCCACCGGCTTGTTGGGGAAGTTGCGCAGGAAGCCGTGCATCTGCTCCTGCAGGCGATAGAGCGCGTCGCGGCAGGCCCATTCCACCAGCGGCAGGTCCTCGGCCGGGCGGTTCTGGTCCTCGAACCGCTTCAGCACCGCCGAGGCGATGTACATGTAGCTCAACATGTCACCCAGGCGCGCCGAGAGCTTCTCTTTCTTCTTGAGGGCTCCGCCTAAGGTGAGCATGGCGGCATCGGAGGCCAGTACGAAGGACGCACTGAAACGGTTGATGTGCTGGTAGTAACGCTCCGTAGGGGTGCTCACGCCCACGCCGGTGAACTTGGCGTTGGTGAGTGCGAGGATCAAGGAACGGGACGCATTGCTCATGGCGAGGCCGATGTGGCCGAACAGAGCCTTGTCGAACTCCATCACCGCAGCGGCGTGATCGTCATCGGCGGCAGCACGCATCTCCTTGAGCACGAAGGGATGGCAGCGGATGGCACCCTGACCGTAGATCATCAGGTTGCGGGTCAGGATGTTGGCGCCTTCCACGGTGATGGCGATGGGGATGGACTGGTAGCCGCGGCCCAGGTAGTTGCGCGGCCCGAGCTGTATGCCCTTGCCGCCATGGATATCCATGGCGTCGTTGCCCACGTGGCGCGCCATCTCGGTGACGTGGCACTTGGAGATGGCAGCGCATACCGCCGGGGCTTCGCCCTGGTCGATGGCGCCGGCGGTCATGGTGCGCACCGCCTCCATGGCGTACAACGTGCCGCCCATGCGACCCAGCACCTCGTCGATGCCGTCGAAGCGGGCGATGGGCAGACGGAACTGCTTGCGCACCCGCGCGTAGGCGGCGCTGGTGTAGACACCGAGGCGCGAGCCGCCGGCGGTGTTGGAGGGCAGCGAGATGGCGCGGCCCGCGCCTAAGCATTCCATGAGCATGCGCCAGCCGTGGCCGGCCATCTTGGTGCCGCCGATGATGAAGTCGAGCGGGACGAACACGTCCTTGCCGTGGGTGGGTCCGTTCTGGAACGGCAGGTTGAGCGGGAAGTGCCGCCGGCCGATGGTGATGCCCGGCAGGTGCGGCGGGATGAGCGCGCAGGTGATGCCGTAGTCGTCGGTCTGGCCGATGAGGTGATCCGGATCCTGGAGCCGGAACGCGAGACCGAGCACCGTCGCCACCGGCGCGAGCGTGATGTAGCGCTTGTTCCAGTTCAGGCGCATGCCGATGACTTCCTTGCCCTCCCACATGCCTTTGCACACCACGCCGGTGTCGGGGATGGAGGCGGCGTCGGAGCCGGCAGTCGGACCAGTCAACGCGAAACAGGGCACGTCCTCGCCGGAGGCGAGGCGAGGCAGGTAATGGTTCTTCTGTTCCTCGGTGCCGTAGCGGAGCAGGAGCTCGGCGGGCCCGAATGAGTTCGGCACCGCGACGATCGAAGCTGCGGTGGGGCTGCGGGTGGCGATCTTAGCCAGCACTTCCGAGTTCGCCAGCGCCGAGAACTCCCGGCCGCCGTAGCGTTTCGGGATGATCATGGCGAAGAAGCCCTTCTTCTTCAGGTATGCCCAGGCTTCCGGCGGCAGGTCGCACCAGACATGGGTGACTTTCCATTCATCGATCATGCCGCAGAGTTCCTCGACCTCGTGGTCCAGGAAAGCCTGCTCCTCAGCGCTGATGGCGGGTGCCGGGGTGTTGAGCAGCCGCTGCCAGTTGGGGCGGCCGCTGAAGAGCTCGCCATCCCACCAGACGGTACCGGCTTCGAGGGCGGCAGCTTCCGTCTCGGACATCTCCGGCATGATCTTGCGGAAGATGTCGAGCAGGGGGCGTGAGATGTAGTGGCGGCGGATGGCCGGTACGTTCACCGGGATGGCGATGGCGAGGTATAGCAGCCAGAAGCAGAGCGTCAGCCAGTCCGGGCCAGTGCCCAGGAGGGTGTAGATCACCAGCAGCGCGAGGTAGGCGGCGCTCGCCACGAAGAGAGGCACGCGCCGGTAGGTCATGACCAGGCTGCCGCCGATGAAGACCAGGAGCCAGAGGAGCGCGCTCAGCATGGGAGACATCCCGTCGTGGTTGCGGTGTGGGGGTGCGCCGAAGCCTGGCGCACCGAAAACTATACTCCTGTCAGGCGCCGGCCTGCAGTTTGGCGCGTAACCCTTGAGGGATGGTCATGGCCTTCTGCGCCTTGAAATCGAAGCACACCATGCCGGTGCGCGCCTCGGCCACCACGCGGCCGTCCGCCACGGCGCTCACCCGGAAGAAGAATGCGCAGCTGCGGCTCGAGAAGTCGCCGGCCGCCACCTCTATAGAGAGCGCGTCGGCGTAGAAAGCCTGGGCCCGGTAGGTGACCGCCGAGTCCGCCACCACGAAACCCACACCGTCGGCGCCGATCTCGTCGCTGCCCAGGGAGCGGATATAGCGGCGGCGGGCCTCATGCAGGAGGCTCAAGACGGCATCGTTGCCCAGGTGGTTGCCGTAGTTGAGGTCACTGACGCGCACGTCCAGCTCCACCTTATAAGGGAAGCTCGCCGGCAGTTCGATCTCGACTCGTCCCATGCCCATTCCCTATATATAGATGAGGAAGGCCGCGCGGCTGCCCGCGCGGCCTTCCGGGTCTACTTGAGCCTGCGTCTCAGCCCTGCAGCAGGTCCTTGACGCCTTCACGCTCTTCCCGCAGTTCGGTCTCGGTGGCGCGCATGCGCTCTTGGGAGAAAGCACCGACCTTGAGGCCTTTCACGATCTTCCACTGGCCCTTGCTGCAGGTCACGGGGAAGCCGTAGACGATGCCCGGCTTGATGCCATAGCTGCCGTCGGAGGCCACACCCATGCTCACCCAACTGCCCTTCGGCGTGCCGAGGGCCCAGTCACGCATATGGTCGATGGCGGCCGAAGCGGCCGAGGCGGCGGAGGAGAGGCCGCGTGCCTTGATCACGGCCGCGCCGCGTTGTTGCACCGTGGGGATGAAGTCGTTCTTGAACCAGTTCTCATCCACCAGTTTCACGGCAGCTTTGCCCTTGACCGTGCAGGCATTGATGTCCGGGTACTGAGTGGAGGAATGGTTGCCCCAGATGGTCATGCGTTTGATGTCGGTCACGTGGCTGCCGGTCTTAACGGCCAGTTGCGACAGGGCGCGGTTATGGTCGAGGCGCATCATGGCAGTGAAGTTCTTCTTGGGGATGCGCGGCGCGTTGCTGGCGGCGATGAGTGCGTTGGTGTTGGCCGGGTTGCCCACCACCAGCACCTTGATGTTCTTCTTGGCGGTCTTGTTGAGCGCTTTGCCTTGGGCCGAGAAGATCTTGGCGTTCTCCAGCAAGAGATCCTTGCGCTCCATGCCGGGGCCGCGGGGGCGCGCGCCGACGAGGAGAGCGAAGTCCGCGTCCTTGAACGCCACTTCCGCATCGTCGGTAGCCACGATGCCGGCCAGGAGCGGGAAAGCGCAGTCGTTCAGTTCCATGACCACGCCGCCGAGGGCGGGCAGGGCCGGGGTCACTTCCAGGAGCTGCAGGATCACGGGCTGCTTGGGCCCCAACATGTCGCCGGCAGCGATACGGAAGATGAGCTGGTAGCCGATCTGGCCGGCGGCGCCGGTGACGGCGATGCGGACGGGTTTCTTCGTGGCCATGGACTTCGGACTCCGTTGTTTGGCGGGACATGAGCGGGGCGCGGGCCCGGATGGGCGGGCGAACGAGGCGGGATTTTATCACCGGCTTGTGGCTGGACCTTTTCGCTCGTCCGTGGCTGGCGAGGGCCCTTGCAGGGAGCGGGGCTCCAGGGGGGTGTTATAGCTGTTATAGCCCAGGGGCTGCGGGATAGCCTTATATTAGAACACCGAAAGGGCCCATCTTGGGCGGCCGGAAATCGCATAACTTATTGTTTTTGAAAGACTAGATTGGGAGTGAGCAAATTTTCTCCCCAGGCACTTGCAATCTGCTTTTTTTAGTGTTATAGTTAGCTACAACACCACTACGGAATTGGCCCCACCGGCCAGAAGATCGAGAAGGAAACCGCTATGAACACCAACTTCGCAAAATTGAGCCTCGCCATCGCTTTGAGCTTGGGGCTCACTATCACCAGCCTCGCGGCGGGTGCCGCCGCCGCCCAGCCGGCCAAAGCCGGCGCCGCGAACCACGGCCGCGTGATGGTGCTCGGCACCATCCATGTGACTGCTGCCGACGCAGAGGGCTCCCCTAAGCACACCACGCGCGGTTCCACCGCCTACTTGGGCGCTATCACCGTAACCGCTGCCGACAGCGAAGAGGCCAAGTACGCCGCCCATGTCGCCAAGCGCTCCGGTGCCATGTACCTCGGCACGGTGGAAGTCACCGCGAAGGATTCCGAGGACGCGCGTTACGCCGCGAACCTTGCCGACGCACCGGCCACTGCCTACCTCGGCAGCATCCGGGTGACGCCCACCAAGGCCCAGGCCCCGCTCTTCGCGAGCGAGTCCAAAGCAAGCCGTCTCAGCCGCTTCGCGGTCCTGAAGATCATCGGCACGCTGGCCTTTGGCCGGGCTGGGGGCTAAGGTAAGGCCCGGTTATACCGGACTAGTCTGCTAAAGCAGCGAGGCCATGGTCATGGAACCTAATTGGAGCGACAACCAACCCATCTACCGGCAGCTCCGGGATCGGGTAGTCGCGATGATCCTCGAGGACTCCCTCAAAGAGGGAGACCCCCTGCCTTCGGTGCGCTCAGTGGCCGCCGAATACCAGATCAATCCGCTGACGGTGCTCAAGGGCTACCAGTCGCTGGTCGATGAAGACCTGGTGGAGAAACGCCGCGGGCTTGGCATGTTCGTGAAAGAAGGCGCCCGCCGCAACCTCATGAAGAACGAACGGGAGCAGTTCCTCAAGAACGAATGGCCGCAGATGCTGCAACGCATCGAGCGCCTGGGCCTGGACGTGCAGGAATTGATCAAGACGGGGAACGAGGAGAAGGTGAAAAAGTCATGAGCACACTCGTCAAAGCAAGGGGCTTGAGCAAGCATTACGGCAACTTGGCCGCGCTCGACAACGTCGATTTCGACATCGAGGAAGGCTGCATCGTGGGGCTCATCGGCCCGAACGGCGCCGGCAAGACCACTGCCCTGAAGTCGGTGCTGGGTCTCACGGATTTCGAGGGCGAGCTGGACGTGCTGGGGCACGATCCGCGCCAGGGGCGCCACGTCCTGATGCAGCATGTGTGCTTCATCGCAGACGTGGCGGTGCTGCCGCGTTGGCTGCGCGTCTCCAACGCCATCGAATACGCTGAAGCGGTGCACCCCAAGTTCAGCCGCGAGCGCGCCATGCATTTCCTGGAGCGCACCAAGATCAAGCAAAAGAGCAAGGTGGGCGAGCTGTCCAAGGGCATGGTGACGCAGCTGCATCTCGCGTTGGTCATGGCCATCGATGCCAAGCTCCTGGTGCTGGACGAGCCGACGCTCGGCCTCGACATCCTCTATCGCAAGGAGTTCTACACCAACCTGCTGAACGATTATTTCGACGAGCAGCGCACCATCATCGTCACCACCCATCAGGTGGAGGAGATCGAGAAGATCCTCACCCACCTCATGTTCATCGACAACGGCAAGGTGACCCTGAACAGCTCCATGGAGAAGGTGGCGGAGGACTACGCCGAAGTGCTGGTGGCGCCGGACAAGGCCGCCGCCGCCCAGGCGCTGAAGCCGCTCTACGAGCGCGAAGTGTTCGGGAAGAGACTCTATCTGTTCGAAGGGGTGGCCCGCGACGAGCTCGCCAAGCTCGGCGAGATTCACACCCCCAGCGTGGCCGACATCTTCGTGGCCAAGGTCAAAGGAGCCATGCAATGAACGCCGCCGACATGCGCGTGAACAAGACCCTGGTGCGGCGCGAGTTCTGGGAGAACCGCTCCCTGTGGATCGTGCCGCTGGTGGCCATAGGCATCCTCACGGTGCTCAGCATCTACATGCTGGTCGCGGTGCTGGTGGGCCATTCCCAGTCCGTCAACACCATCAACATGGAAGGCAACCACTTCTACCTGGACAACCTGCCGGACTTCGCCAATGCCGATCCGGCGTCGGTCGCCGGGATCATCCGGGCTTCGCCGATGATGCTGGCCGGTGCTCTGTTCAACCCCATGATGCAGATCGTGGTGTTCTTCTACCTGCTGGACAGCCTGTATTCCGAGCGGCGCGATCGTAGCATCCTGTTCTGGCGCTCCATGCCGGTGTCGGATACGCGCAGCGTGCTGGCCAAGCTCGCCACCGCATTGCTCACGGTCACCGCCATCACTTTCGTGGCGACCGTCGTCTTCGAACTGATATTGCTGGTGCTGGAGCTCATCATGGGTGGCGTGCTCGGCGTGCACCTGTGGGTCGTGCTGGAGCATCCGCTCGCGTTCCTGGAGAGCTGGATCCTCCTGGCTTTCTGCCTGCTGGCTCAGGCCCTCTGGTTCCTGCCTTATTACGGCTGGGTGATGCTGGCCTCCGCCTGGGCGAAGAAGGTGCCCTTCCTGTGGGCCGTGCTCACGCCGCTGGGCGTCATGTTCGCCGAGGCCTGGGTGTTCCACAGCGGGCATATCGGCAAGCTGGTGTTCGGCCACTACCTGCGCTGGATGGGCCCGGTGTTCAACATCGAAGACGGGATAAAGCTGCGGGTGGCGGATGCACTCAGCTCGAATACCGACATCGTGACTGCCGGCAGCGTGATGCAGTTCTTCGTGAGCCCGGAGTTGTGGGTGGGCGCCGTGCTCGCCGTCGGCTTCGTGGCGGGAGCCATCTGGCTCAGGCGCAATCGTTCAGAGATCTGAGATTTATCCGTATATACAGCTTGGGGAGATCTAAGGGTGAATAGACGTGTCCTGTTGGCGATGACGGTGGGCGTGCTGATGCTGAACCTGGGCGGCTGCGTGCTGGCCCTGGATGGCGGGAGCAATTCGGGCTCATCCTCCTGGAGCTCGGGCGCCCCGGATAGCACCCTGGCCCGCGCTGTGCGTGCCCGTCTGGACGGTGACCCCCTCACTCAGCCGGCGGAGTTCACCGTCACCACCGATGAAGGGCGGGTATACCTGGATGGCGTCACCGACAAGCCGGATGTGCTGGCCAAGGCGGTGCAGCTCGCCCTGGATACGCCGGATGCGAAGAGCGTCCGTTGCCGCGTGACCGTCATCAAGTGAGGCCGGCGGAACACGCCGCCCATCTGGAGCCCGCAAGATCATGAACAAATCCAACTTGTTATTTCTGTTGTGCTGCCTGCCGGGCGCGACGTTCGCCGATGTGGGCCCTGTCTCGCGCACCCTGAGCACGGATGTGCCTGTCGCCGCCGTCAAGGACGTGAAGCTGCAAGTAGGCGTGGGCGAGGTGCATGTCACCGCGTCCAGCGACGATACTGTCCACGTGAAGGTGACCCTCAGGCAGAAGGAGCAGGAGTTCCTTGGGTTCTTCCATTGGATGAGCAACGGTACCGCAGAGGATATCGCCAACGCCTCCATCATGACGCATCAGCAAGGTAGCGAGCTGACCCTGGGGCTCAACTACAAGGGCGATGCGGACGGCGACGAGCTCAAACAGGAATGGGAGGTGCAGTTGCCTGCACGCCTCGCTCTCGAGACGCACATGAAGGTGGGTGAACTCACCATCACGGGGATCGGTGGCGGACTGGACCTCTTCCTCAACGTGGGCGAACTCGCCATCGATGTGCCCGGCGGGCCCATGAAGGCGGAAGTGAACGTGGGTGACATCCGCGCCAAGTCCGCCAGCGCAAGCTACGGCAAGCTCAAGCTCTCGAGCAGCATCGGCGAGGCAGTGGTCTACATCAACGGCAGCCAGAGCGGCTACCACGACCACAGCGGGCTGGGGAACGATGTGACGATGGAAGGCAAGGGCCATGACGACATGACCCTGAGCGTCAACATCGGCGAAGCCTCCCTGCGCATCCAGCAACCGGACGGTGCGAGCAAATGAAGATCTCCCTGCGCTCACGCGTCTTTTTCCTGGCGCTCATCGCCCTCGCGCTCTTCGGGGGTATCGCCGTCTATATATACGTGGCGAAGGACAGCATGCCGCCGGGCGTGGCCAGCACACGCCCGCCCGGCGGGCCCTTGAGCGCTGACCTGCCCGCCTCAGGCATCGAGCGCCTGACTGTGAACGTCGATGCGGGCGAGATGAAGATCACGCCCTCCACTGACGACAAGGTGCATGTGCAGCTCGACCTGCGCCAGCGGGAGAGGAGCATCCTCTGGTTGTTCAGCTGGCTGAGCGGCGAGACCGCCCGGGACATCCAGGGTGCGGCGCTGAAGCTGGATCGGCAAGGCAACGGTCTGTCCGTCTCTTTCGCCTATCCTTCAGGTGATAGCCATAGCGACGTACAGGAGAAGTGGATCATCAGCCTGCCGGCGAAACTCCTGGTGGACGTCGAGATGGGCGCCGGTCAGCTGGTGATCGACGGCATGCAGGGCGGCATAAAGTCGCATCTTACGGCGGGAGAGACCGTCATCCATGCGGCGTCGGGTCCCATACAGGCGAGCGTGACGTACGGCCGCCTGCACGTGATCTCGGACACCGCGAAGCCAGGAGTCATGACCATCGAGAGCAAGCACGGCCTCGCGTTGTTGAGTTGGGACGGCAGGTACTACGGGCCGCGCCAGGAGCACGGCTTCATGAGCAGCGTGCATCTCGTGGGGAACAGCGTGGTGCAGCGGGGCAGCGGCGCCGACAACATGGATCTCAGCGTGTCTTACGGTGAGGCGGACCTGCGGGTCGGCCCCCTAGGGGATTTCAAGGACTATCGGGCTGCATTCACGGACGACTGAAGACCCGTTCGCGGGTCGAGAGGTTTAATCCCGGAAATTGGTGAACTGCAGCGGCTGCTCCAGCTTGGCACCGCGTAGCAGGGCGATGCAGGTCTGCAGGTCATCCCGCTTCTTGCCGGAGACCCGTAGCTCGTCTCCCTGGATGGCGGCCTGTACCTTGATACCGCTCTCCTTGATGAGCTTCACCATCTTCTTCGCCAGTTCCTTCTCGATGCCCTGTTTCACCTTGATCTGCTGTTTGGCCTTGTCGCCACCGATGGCCTCGATCTTCTGGGGGTCGAAGCTCGCCACGTCGATGCCGCGTTTCGCGGCCTTGGCGTAGAGGATGTCCACCACCTGCTTCAGCTGGAACTCGCTGTCGCCGTAGAGCGTCAACAGTTCGTCTGTGCGCTCGATGTTGGCCGACGACCCCTTGAAGTCGTAGCGTTGGCTTATCTCGCGATTGGCCTGGTCCACCGCGTTAGTGAGCTCGGCGGTATCCACTTTCGAGACGGCATCGAAGGAAGGCATGGACTCTCTCCGTTCTTCAGGTTTTCCTCCAGAACGGGGCCATTATATGGCCGCGCCGCCGCGCCAGGAGCAGGAAGGTGACGGTCACCGCCAGGCACACCAGCACTGCCACCACGGATGCATCGAGGCCTGCCTTACCGCCGGTCAACAACTCCGGTCCCTGTATCTTTGCGGAGAACAGGCTATGCAGTTGGCCGCTGGCACCGAAGATGCCGCCGTCGGCGAAGTTCCAGGCGCAGTGCAGCCCTATGCAGATCCACAACTGCCGTGCGTAGACATAGGCCGCGGCCAGGAGCAGACCCGCCTCCAGGGCTATCCCCGCCAGATCCTGCCAGGTGGCCCCCTGGTTCACGCCATGCAACAGGCCGAAGAGCACCGCCGTCACCACTAGGGCGATCCAGGTGCCGAGGCTTCCCTCCATGATGCGGAACAGCACGCCGCGGAACGCGATCTCTTCCAGCAACGCCGCACCCAGGGAGTTGATGAATGCGGCGAACACCAGATTCGTCGTGTTGATGCCGCTCACGCTGTATACGCCACTGAGCCACAGGATGCCGACGCTGGTGCAGAAGATCCCCGCGCCGATCGCGAAACCCTTGGAGAATTGCGGCAGCAGATCCCGGAGCGCCAGTTCATCTGGCTTGCGCCCCTCTAGATAATGCACATAGACGAGGTAGATGACCCAAGCGCCCAGTGCCGACAGGAGGTGCACACCCGCCCCGAGTAGTCCATGCAGATGGGCTGAGCTCGCGCCCGCCAATAGAGGCCCTGCGAACAGGACGATGGCGCCGAAAGCGATCACTATGCGGGTAAGAGGGTTCTGCAGGAACGCCCAGAGTTTCCCGGGGCGGCGGTTGACGGAAGTCCTATCCATATAGAGATGCCTTAAGGTGAGAGGACAAACTTCTGGTTGGACATCGCGAGGGAGGTCAAAGTTTCACTTTGACCGCGGTCGCAGCCCGTACTGCTTTGGCGCGCGCGGCTTCGATGGACTCAGCCCGGGCGAGGGTCACACCCATGCGCCGATGGCCGTGGATCTCCGGTTTGCCGAAGAGCCGCAGCATGGTATCCGGCTCCTTGAGCGCACCGTCCACACCTTCATATAGAGGTGAGGTGGAATCCCCGTGAGGCAGGATCACTGCCGAGGCAGAGGGCCCCAGCTGACGGATGACGGGGATTGGCAGTCCGAGGATGGCCCGCACATGCAGGGCGAACTCGGAGAGGTCCTGGGAGATGAGGGTCACCAGGCCCGTGTCATGGGGGCGCGGCGAGACTTCGCTGAACCACACGGTGTCGCCCTTCACGAAGAACTCCATGCCGAAGATACCGCGACCGCCCAGGTCATCAGTCACGAGCTTGGCGATGCGTTCAGCCTCAGCTAGCGCTTTCGCCGACATGGGCTGGGGCTGCCAGGACTCCCGGTAGTCACCGTCTTCCTGACGGTGGCCGATGGGGGCGCAGAATCGGGTGCCTCCTTCGTAGCGTACCGTGAGCAGGGTGATCTCGTAGTCGAAGTCGATGAAGCCTTCCACGATCATGCGGCCCTTGCCGGTGCGGCCGCCTTCCTGGCCATATTTCCAGGCAGTCTCGATGGCGTCCGCGTTGCGGATGAGGCTCTGGCCCTTGCCCGAGGAGCTCATGACCGGTTTCACCACACAGGGGATGCCGATGTCATGCACGGCCGCTTCGAACTGCTTGAAGTCATCGGCGAAGAGATAACGAGAGGTCCGGACCTTGAGTTCCTCGGCAGCGAGACGTCGTATGCCTTCCCGATCCATGGTGAGGCGAGCCGTGCGGGCTGTCGGGATCACCGTCCAGCCTTCCTGCTCCAGCTCCAGGAGCGTGGACGTGGCGATGGCTTCGATCTCCGGCACGATGTAACTGGGTTTCTCCAGCTCCACCAGCTGGCGGATCTCTTTGCCATCCAGCATGCTGATGACATGGCTTCGGTGGGCCACCTGCATGGCCGGCGCATCCGCATAGCGGTCCACGGCTATGACTTCGACGCCGAAGCGTTGGGCCTCGATGGCCACTTCCTTGCCCAGTTCCCCCGAGCCCAAGAGCATCAGACGGGTGGCATTCTTCGTGAGGGGGGTACCGATATCTATGCTCATTCCGTTATGACCTTATATCTGTCGTAGCTCGCCGCAATTTTTGCAGCGTTGCTGGTTACGGTAGATCGGGAAAATAATTCCTATGGTCCATAGCGCGTATAGCAATAACAAGCGGTCCAGGGGGAATACCCGCTTAGGATCATCGGATCCGCAGATGGGGCATGGAGCAGTCGGGAATACCGGCTCGTAATCATCCAGAAGATCATCGAATTCACCTGCACGTAAAGCCGCTAGGATCTGCAAAGCCTCTTCGCATGCATGAGCTGGGACCTGAAGTTTTACTCCGCCAATGGCTTGTGAAATCGGCCACTTCATCCAGATATGATTTTCATGCGCGACGAATGCGAGCACGTCTTCTGCATTTAACCTACCACGAGCTATATGTGCATCCCATGGGTCACGGAAAGTCGCGACTGTGACGAGGGCGTACGGATCTTCCATTCATCTGCCCCGGAGCAGGCGTGTCTCCGCCTCTTCGAGTTTCTCCGGTGTACCCCAGAGCACCATCACGTCGCCTTCTTTCAGCACCGTGACGCCCGGCGGTTGGCGACCCACCACGCCCTCGCGCCGCAAGGCCGTGACCACCACGCCCAGGGGCTTCAGGTTTATCTCCGTGAGAGAGCGATTGATGGCGAAAGAGCCGGCGCTCAAAGTGAGAGTGTGCAGTTGTTCACGATAGGCATGGGTCTCGTCCAGAGGCAGGGCGTCCTGGCCGCGGAACACGCTGCGCAACAGGCTGTAGCGGTGACTGCGCACTTCCTGGATCTTGCGTAGGATCTGGGTCATCGGCACGTGCAGCACATGCAGGAGATGGGAGGCGAGCATGAGGCTCGACTCCAGAGTCTCGGGGATGATCTCGGTGGCGCCGGCTTCTTGCAGCTTGTCCAGTTCCGAGTCGTCCCGGGTGCGCACCAGCACCGGCATCTCGGGGCGCATCTTCTTCACATGGCCGAGGATCTTCAAGGCGGTGGAGACCTTGAAGTAGGTGATCACCAGTACCTTCGCCCGTTCGATGCCGGCGGCGCGTAGTACGTCCCGGTTGGTGCCGTCGCCGTAATAGACGGGATCGCCCGCCTCGCGCGCATGTCGTACCCGTACCGGATCCAGATCCAGCGCCACGAACTCGAAGCCTTCCGGCTCCAGGAAGCGCGCGATGTTCTGTCCTACACGACCATAACCGACGATGACCACGTGGTTCTCGAGATGCAACTGGTAGCGACCGATATCGTGCTGCAAGAGGTCGTGCTCTTCGACTTCGCTCTCGGGATAGATGCGCCCCGCCAGTAGGCGGTTATAGCGGATGAGCAAGGGTCCCACCAGCATGCTCACTACGATCACCGCCAGGCCGAACTCCGCCATCGGCGCGCGGATCACGTGTTGGGCGAGACCGAGAGAGAGCAAGGCGAAGCCGAACTCGCCACCCTGAGATAGCACGAGGCCGGTACGCAGCGATGCGTTGTTGTCCGCGCCGAGATAACGGCTTAAGGTCGAGATTAGTGCGGTCTTGAACAGCAGCAAGCCCAATACCGCGACGATGAGCAGCAGCCAGTGACGCGCCACTACCGCAGGGTTGAGCAGCATGCCCACGGTGATGAAGAAGAGGCCGAGCAACACGTCACGGAAGGGGCGGATGTCTGCTTCTACTTGATGACGGTATTCCGTCTCCGCCAGCATCATGCCCGCGAGGAATCCGCCGAGGGCCAGCGACAGGCCGAGCGCCGCGGTGCCGAAGGCGGAAGCCATGGTGACGAGCAGCGCCGTGAGCGTGAAGAGTTCTGCCGAGCGCGCTGACGCTATCTGATGCAAGAGAGGGCGCAGCAGCCAGCGACCCGCCGCCAGGATCACCACCACTGCGAAGAGACCCTTGCCGAAAGCCCAGAGGAGATCGCCGGCCACGGAGGTGTCGAGCCCGTGGTTCAGTGCCGGGATCAGGATCAGGAAGGGGATGACCGCCAGATCCTGGAAGAGCAGTACTGCCAGCGCCATGCGACCATGCTGCAGGTTGATCTCTGCCTGCTCCGAGAGCTGCTTCGCGGCGATGGCGGTGGACGACATGGCGAAAGCGCCACCCAGCACCAGCGCTACGGGGAGTTGGGCGCCCATGAGCCAGGCGAGACCCGCTGCACCGACAGTGGTGAGCAGGACCTGCAGGCCGCCTAAGAGGAACACCGCCCGGCGCATGACGATGAAGCGCGGCAGCGAGAACTCGAATCCCAAGGTGAACAGCAGGAACACCACGCCGAACTCGGCCAAGGCACTGGTGTCGGCGTTGTTCTGGATGAAGCCGAAGCCGTGGGGGCCTACCAGGAAACCGGTGGCGAGATAGGCGAGCACGGCGGGGAGGTGCAGGCGCCGCAAGGCAGCCACCACGAACACCGCTACCGCGAGCAGGATGAGGATGGAACGTAGGGTGGTGTATTCCATGCGCCCTACTTACAGCCCAATTAAATCAATGTCTTGCATCTTAGCATTGAACCAACGGGCTGTAATTGAATCCAAGGTGGTTGCCGCCTATGCTGCGCCCTCAAGGCTTGGTTTCCCAAGGAGCATCCCATGTCGATACGTCCCCTGGTCACCGCCTTCTGTACGGCGGCCTTGTTCGCCCTGGCCGCCCCGGCGTTCTCCGTCGGCCAGGACGATGGTCCCACGGAGTTCCCACCGGACCCGTTCCCATCTACCTACCAGCCGCTGCCGTCGGTGACGACCCTCATCCGTCACGTGACGCTCTATACCGGCACGGGCACAGAGATGGACGACGCGGATCTCTTGCTCAAGGACGGCAAAGTGGCCGCCCTCGGCAAGGACATGAAGGCGGACCCCGGCGTGCTCGTGATCGACGGCACCGGCAAGTTCGTGACTCCGGGCATCGTGGACATCCATTCCCACCTCGGCGTCTATCCTTCGCCGGCGGTGGAAGCGCTCTCGGACGGCAACGAGCTCACCAATCCCGACACCGCCAACGTGCGGTCTGAGAACTCGGTGTGGCCTGAGGACCCGGGCTTCAACACCGCCCGCGCCGGTGGCGTCACCACCCTCGAGATCCTGCCCGGTTCCGGCAACCTGTTCGGCGGCCGCTCGGTGGTGCTGAAGAACGTGCCCTCGGTGACCACCGAAGGCATGAAGTTCCCCGATGCACCCTACGGCCTCAAGATGGCCTGCGGCGAGAACCCGAAGCGGGTCTACGGCAGCAAGGGTGAGTTCCCTTCGACGCTGATGGGTGATGTCGCTGGTTATCGTCAGGCCTGGGCCGACGCGCAGGATTACGACCGGCGCTGGAAAGCCTGGGAGCAGGACAAGAAGGGCACACCACCCGCGCGCGATCTCAAGATGGAGACACTGGCTGAAGTGCTGAATGGCCGCGTGCGGGTGCAGATGCACTGCTATCGCGCCAACGAGATGGCCACCATGTTGGACGTGGCCAAGGAGTTCCACTATCACATCGCCGCTTTCCACCACGCGGTGGAGGCCTACAAGATCCCGAAACTGCTGGCGGCCGACGGCACTTGTGCCGCCATGTGGGCCGACTGGTGGGGCTTCAAGATGGAAGCCTGGGACGGCATCCGCGAGAACATCCCCATGGTGGACGCAGCCGGCGCCTGCGCCATGATCCATTCTGACGATGAGAACGGTATACAACGGCTCAACCAGGAGACCGCCAAGGCCTGGGCCGCGGGCAACCGTATCGGCCTCAACATCAGCGAAGCCCACGCCATCATGTGGATGACGCTGAATCCCGCCAAGGCTCTCGGCATCGACGACAAGACCGGCTCCCTGGAGACCGGCAAGATGGCGGACGTGGTGCTGTGGAGCGGCAACCCGTTCAGCGTCTACACCAAGGCGGAGAAGGTGTTCGTGGACGGCGCGCTCGTGTATGACCGCGACGATCCCAAACGCCAGCCCGAGTCGGACTTCAAGCTCGGCCTCCTGGGCCAGACCACGGGGGGGATGCAGTGATGAAACGCATATACATATATATAGGCATGAGCTTCGCCGCCCTGGCTGCCGGCCCCGCGCTGGCTGACACCTACGCCATCACCGGCGGCACGGTCTACACCTTAGGCGCAGCCGGCAAGATCGAGCACGGCACGGTTATCATCCGCGATGGCAAGATCACGGCGGTAGGTGCCGACATAGCCATCCCTGCCGATGCCAAACGCATCGACGCCAGCGGCAAGATGGTGACGCCGGGTCTCTTCGATCCCTTGAGCCAGTTCGGTGTGGATGAAGTGGACGCGGTGACGGAGACCCAGGACGGCTCCTTCACCAACTCGCGTTACACCGCGGCCTTCGATGCCACCGACGCCATCAACCCGCGTTCCATGGTGATCCCGGTGAACCGCATCGAGGGCGTAACCCGAGCCGTGGTGGCCCCGACGCCCGGCAACAGCATCCTGAGCGGCCGTGGCTCGATCATCGACCTCGGCGGCACTGAGGGTTACGTGCTCAAGGATCCAGCGGCGCTGTTCGTGTCCCTGGGCGAACCCGGCGGCAAGCTGGCCGGTGGCTCCCGCGCCGGTGCCTTGCTCATGCTGCGCGAAGCCTTCGCCGATGCGAAGGATTACGCTGCCAACCGCGCCGCCTATGACAAGGCCGGCCGGCGTGCCTACTCCCTGTCGCGCCCCGACCTCGAAGCACTACAGCCGTTCGCGAACGGCCAGCTGCCGGTGGTGGTGGGCGTGGAGCGGGCCAGCGACATCGAGACGCTGCTGAAGCTCGCAGCTGATCTCAAGCTCAAGCTCGTGATCGCCGGCGGCTCCGAAGGTTGGATGGTGGCGGACGAGATCGCCAAGGCCCATGTGCCGGTGATCCTCGATCCCCTGGCCGACCTGCCGGAGAGCTTCGATACCCTGGGGGCGACCCTCGAGAACTCCGCGCGCCTGCAGAAGGCCGGGGTGCTCATCGCTTTCGGTAGCGGCAACGAAGACAACGCCTACAACCCGCATAACGCGCGCAACGTGAAGCAGAGCGCCGGCAACGCCGTGGCCTACGGCCTGCCTTGGATCGAGGCCCTCAAGGCCATGACCCTGAACAGCGCCCGCATCTACGGCATGGATGCAAGCGTAGGTGCGCTGGAAGCCGGCAAGGATGCGGACCTGGTGGTCTGGAGCGGTGACCCGCTGGAGCTCACGAGCTTCGCCGATGCCGTGTTCATCCGCGGTAAGCCGATGCCCATGACCAGCCGTCAGACGGAACTGCGCGACCGTTACCTGCCTTACATAAAAGCGGATGCGCCGGCCCTGCCGCCGGCCTATTCGCAGCCCAAGTAACAATCTGTAACTCGCTGTAGACGCCGGACGGTCAACCCGACCGTCCGGCGGGCGGTATACTCGGAAAGCACGACGAAACCGCCGGACTGCGACGGTTTCGGCCTGCTGCTCATCACTTAGAGACCAGTATCCATCCGGGGACCACCATGCGCCGACTGATCCGACTCCTTTGCCTCCTGTCCGCCACCGTCCTGCTGCTCGGCAACTCCAATTGCAGCCAGACCAGCAACGACGCATCCGATGCGCCGCAGTTCGTCACCAATATCGAGATCGAGGACGGCAGCGGCAACCTCGTATCCACCGGCAGCACGCCGCCGAGCTTCGTGGCCGGCACCAACATCGAATTCACCATCACCATCCGCAACCGCAGCACCGCGAGCCAGACCGTGTGGTTCAACACCGGCGAGCAATCGAACTTCGCAGTGGTGGAGCAGAACAGCGCCGACGTGGTGTGGAACTCGGATAACGGCGAGACGCCCAGCTCTGGTTTCACCTCATTCACCCTGACACCCGGCCAGACCGAGACCGTCAACATCACCTGGAACCAGGAAGACGACAGCGGCAACCAGCTAGCTGTGGGCAACTACGAGGTATTGGGCGGCTTCACGGTATACAACCTCGTCGGTGCCGGTTCCGCTGCCGCCAACGGCGATTCCATGGCCGAGGGCCAGCCCACGGCTGCCGAGATGTTCCCCAGCGTCTATCGCTCCATCCTGCTGCCCTTCACCATCACCAAGTGATGCCCGTGTAGAGGGGATGAGCCGTGAGCCATGAGACATAGACGCGCCGTCATATTGTTTCTGCTCACGGCTCTCTCCACCGCCGGCCTGCGCCTGGACGCGGCGTTCGGCACGGCGGACTGCGACCGTGACATCGGTGGCATCACTCTACCGGCCGGGTTCTGCGCGACGGTGTTCGCTGACGATCTGGGCGTAGCCCGCCATATCGCGGTGGATGCGACCGGGCAGGTGTACGTGGCCCTGCAAGAGAAGACCGAGGGCGGCGGCATCGCGGCTCTGAAAGATACAGATGGGCACGGCCACGCGGATGTGATCAAGTTCTTCGGTGACAGCGCCGGCAGCGGCATCGGTCTCTACGGCGGATATCTCTATTTCGCCACAGACACTTCGGTCATGCGGTACCCGCTCAAAGCGGGTGCGCTCCTGCCCTCCGGCCCCGCCCAGACAGTGGTGAGCGGTTTCCCGGAGCAGAACGAGCACGCGGCCAAGAGCATCGCCCTCGATCCTGCCGGCTATCTCTATGTGAACGTAGGCGCACCTTCCAACGCCTGCCAGCAGGATGACCGGGGCGCGGGTTCGCCTGGCATCCGGCCTTGCCTGCTGCTGGAACGCCACGGCGGCATCTGGCGCTTCGATGCCAACAAGACCGGGCAGCTGTTCCCCAAAGACGGCCTGCATTACGCCACCGGCATCCGCAACGCGGTGGCAGTCACCTGGAACGATCAACTCAAAGCCTTCTATGCCCTGCAGATGGGCCGCGACCAGCTCTCGGACAACTGGGGCAAGCTCTACACCGATGAACAGAACGCTGAGTTACCCGCCGAAGAATTCCTGCGGGTGGTGCAGGGGAGCGATTTCGGCTGGCCCTATTGCTACTACGACCAGTTCCAGCAGAAGCGCGTGCAGGCGCCGGAATACGGCGGCGACGGCAAGAAGATCGGCGACTGCGCCAAGTACGGTCAGCCCATCGTGGCTTTCCCCGGCCATTGGGCGCCCGAAGCGGTGCTGTTCTATTCGGGTTCGGCTTTCCCCAGCCGCTACCAGGGTGGAGCGTTCATCACTTTCCACGGTTCGTGGAACCGGGCGCCGCTGCCCCAGGCGGGGTACAAGGTGGTGTTCGTGCCCTTCAAGGACGGCAAACCCTCGGGACCCTATGAGGTGTTCGCCGATGGCTTCGCCGGCAGCGACAAGCTGGCATCGTCGGGCGACGCGCGCTATCGCCCCATGGGTATCGCAGAAGGCCCTGACGGCGCTCTATATATAGGCGACTCCCAGCATGGAAGGATCTGGCGCGTGACTTACATCCCCGGACGCTGAGTCTCGGTTACACACTCCCCCCGCGCTCGGTATGATGGTCCCTCAACACGGGGGATAACACATGCTCCTTGGACTCCTGATCCTCTTCCTGCTGGTGGCCTTAGGCGGCGCGACGTTCGCCATCCTGGAGTCTCGAGGCAAGGCGCCGCCCTTGCGCGTGACGGTGATGCATGGTGTGGCGGGGGTGGTGCTCATCGTGCTCCTGGTGCTGCAGGATGTGGCACACCCCGGCAACTATCTGGTGAACAGTGCGACGCTCGTGTTCATCCTGGCTGCCGTCGGCGGCCTCCTCTTGTTCATATTCCGTGCTTCGCGGCAGCGCTTGCCGTTGGTGGTGGTGGGCTTGCACGCAGCTTTCGCCCTGACTGCCATCTTGCTCATGACTGCAGGCTGGCTGCGGAGCTGAGTCTGTGGCCTCTCTCTCAAGCCTGACTGCCGGGATGATCAGCACGCGGCGCCTGCATGGCTTCGCGGCCACGCTGGATCTCGTGGGGCTCGCGCTCTTGCTCCTGCAGGCTCGCTTCCTGGTGCCGGCCGCAGAGGCAGACCGGCGGGTGATCCTGCTCACGGCTTCGGTGGTGCCCATCGCGATCCTGGTGTTCGCGGTGATGCCGCGGCGTGCGGCGTTCCTGCCCGAGACCGAGGTGCCGCGCCGTTCTCTCATGGTCTATGCCAGCTTCGGTGTGCCGACAGGAATGACGCTCCTGACCCTGGTGTTGGTGGCGGCTAATGACAGTTTTGACAGTTTCGCCGGTTTCGCGCTCCTGCTTGCCGCCGATGGCGGACGCAACCTGTGGGAATACTTAAGTTTGGCGCTCAAGGCGCGCCGCTGAGGCCATGAGCCCGGCGGCCCCCGGGGCTCAAGGACCCCGGGTGTAGGATTTGGGAAATTCGGTTACCCTTGTAAAGTCTGGTTATGGAAAACCCATCCCAGCGCGCTGTCCCTGTGGGGGGAGGCGGCGTGGCTTTCGAAAGGATCGTTTCCGCCCGTCACGGGCTGACCTTTGGGTAACAAAAGCAAAGCGATGCTGGCGCTGATGAAGAACAAGACTCTCTGGGGCCTGGCGCTGATCATCGCGCTGACCTTGCTCGCCCTTTTCCGGGGCGGTATGGGCATGGAATGGGCCGGCTATCGCGCTGGCGAGACCCTCGCCCCTCATCGCGCACCGGATCCGCAGGTGGCCGTGGTGGCCATCGATGCAGCGGCGCTGACGAAGTACGGTCCCTGGCCCTGGCCTCGCAGCACAATCGCGAAGCTCGTGGATACCCTCACCACCGACAAGGTGGAAGCTGTCGCCCTCAGTCTGGATCTCTCGGTGCCGGAGAACGCCGCAGCACTGGATTATCTCGGCCAGCTGAAGACCCTCGCGGCCGATCCCAAGGCAGACTCCGCGCCTGTGCGCGCCAAGTTGGACGAGGCACAAGCAGCTCTCGATACGGATTCAGCCTTGGCTGCCAGCATCCTGCGCTCGGGCCACGTGCTACTGGCCGCACCCGGTGATGCGGTGGACGACGCTGCGCCACGCAGTGACAACGGCAGCCCGTCCTTCGCCTTGCAGGTGGATGCTTCTTCGGCGCCCGCGGTGGATATCCGTCCGCCGCTGCCGGTGTTCGTGCATGCGGCCCGGGGCGTGGGCTATCTCAGCGAGAGCGACAACGCGTCCCAGCAGTTGCCGCTCCTGGTGCAATCCGATGGCCACACCGTCGCGTCCCTGGCCTTGCTCGCCGCCGCTGCCCAACAAGACGTGGATGCGAGCACCATCGCCGTCCACACCCTGGGTGGCGTGACGCTCGGCAGCAACCTCATCGGTACCGATCAACATCTGCAGGTGCTGCTGCGGGATAGCCACGGGGCTTCAGGCGTGCCGCAGTATGGTTTCGACGAGGTGATCAGCGGCAGCGTCCAGCCAGAACGTCTGGCGGGCAAGACCGTGCTGGTCGGTCTCACCACTAGTGCCGCCGCGCCGGTATTGCGGGAGGCACGCCTGGCCTCCAGTCTTCTGAGTTCCGATCTCGTGTCCGCGCCATTTTGGGTGTGGGTCGTGCGCGCGCTGCTCACCCTCTTGGTGGGCTTGTATCTCATGCTACTGCTGCCGCGCTTGAGCGACGTGATCGGTATGGTCGTGAGCGCGTTCCTGGGTGTGGCCCTGCTCAACGGCGAATACATACCGCTCTTGTCCCAGTCCCTGTGGCTGCCGCTCATATTGCCGTTCCTGGTGCTGGTCTTCGGCCACGCGGGCCTGGTGGGCCTGCAGTTCCTGCGCGAACGCAGTGGCGTGTCCCGTAGCGCCATGTCGGAGAGCAATCGCGAACTGGCCTTGGCCATGCAGGCGCTCAACCGTTTCGACCAGGCCCTGATCCGCTTCCGCCTCTGCGAGCCTTCCAAGTTGCTCGCTGAGAACCTCATGGCCCTCGGCCAGGAGCATGAGCGCGGCCGGCGTTACAGCCAGGCCCTGGAAGTCTATTACTACCTGCAGCAGATCAATCCGGACCACGAGGGTCTCGCTGATCGCCTGGAGCACCTGCGCCAGTTGGAGAGTACGCCGACCCTGACACGCACCAACGCCGCGGGTGTCCTGTCCCGTGCTCTCTCCAGCGGCGGACTGCAGAAACCCATGCTGGGGCGCTATGAGTTGGTGCGTGAACTGGGACGTGGCGCCATGGGTGTGGTGTATCTCGGCAAGGACGCGAAGATAGGCCGGCAGGTGGCCATCAAGACCATGGCCCTCGCAGACGAGTTCCAGGGCGCGACCCTCAAGGACGCCCATGACCGCTTCTTCCGCGAGGCCGAGACGGCGGGCCGGCTGAACCATCCCAACATCGTCACCATCTACGATGTGGGCGAGGACCAGGGCTTGGCCTACATCGCCATGGACTTCGTGGCAGGTGAGTCCCTGCAGAAGCACACTACCTCGGGCGAACTCCTGCCCCTGCAGGAAGCTGCCGCCGTGGCCATCAAGATCGCGGAGGCGTTGGATTACGCCCACAAGCATCATGTGGTGCACCGCGACATCAAGCCCGCGAACATCATGTATGAACGCAGCTCCGGTCGCGTTAAGATCACCGACTTCGGCATCGCGGGCCTCACGGATCTCAGCCGTACCAAGACCGGCACCATACTCGGCAGCCCTCTGTACATGTCGCCGGAGCAGGTATCGGGCGAGAAGAAGCTGGATGGGCGCAGCGACCTGTATTCCCTGGGCGTCACCTTCTACCAGTTGCTACGTGGCGAATTGCCCTTCGAAGCGCCGTCCCTCACGGGCCTCCTCTTCAAGATCGCCAATGAGCCCCATCCCGACGTGACTTTCTTGCGTCCTGACATCCCGCCTACCATCAAGGTGGTGGTGGATCGCGCGCTGCAGAAAGATCCGGACGCGCGTTTCCAGAACGGCATGGAGATGGCGAACGCGTTGCGTCTTTCCATCGGTGCGCGCAAGCGCGCCAGCTGACACTTCCCACTCATCTCCACATTTGCTAACTGCGTCACACTTCCGCGATGAAGCGCGGGCGCTTATGTCATTTCCGACAACGACATGGTTTGTGCGGCGTTTATAGTCCGCACACAGGGTGAACCGGTGGCGTGCAGACGCGCGCTGCCGCAACGAGGAGAGAAACCATGTCAAAGCGCATAGTGCTTGTCGCGTTGATATCGTCGTCCGTGCCGTTCGCCGCTTACGCGGATCAACCGGATCCCTTCAGCTACGATTACGCAGAGGGCGCGTATCTCAGCCAGAACCCCAGCGGCGGCGGTTCGGATCTCACCGGCGTGCTGGTGGACGGCTCCTATGAGCTGCAGCCCAACTGGCGCGTCTCGGGCCTCTTGAGCAACGCTTCCTGCTGCGGCATCAGCGACAACCGCTATGGAGCCGGCAGTCGGTTACTACGCCGGTATCAATGACAAGATCGATTTCATCGCTGATCTGTCGTTCCTGGGTCAGCATGTCACCAACTACCGGCAACCATAGCGGCTGGGGCATAGACGGCGGCCTGCGCGCCATGCTGGCGCCGAAGTTCGAGTTGGATGGGTTGGTGCAGCATAGCGATGTGAACAGCAACACCGAGAACACGCTGACGGTGAAGGGGCTCTACAGTCTGACGGATGCGTGGCGTCTGTTCGCGAGCTACTCCAACAATTCCGACGAGGATGATTTCCAGGTCGGCGTGCGTTACACGTTCTAGCGCGTTGAAGCCGCATGGCTGCCGGGGTAGCCCCGTCCGACTGGGGCTTTCCTTTTGTGGATCGAGGCCGCGCGGAACTGTGCGAGAATAAGCCCATCATCGGGGAGCCCGCCATGGACAAGACGTTCACCGCCTATCGCATCCATCAGATCGAGAAACAGGTGGTCGCGCGTTTCGAGGAGCTCACCCTCGCAGACCTGAACCCCGGCGAGGTGGTGGTCAAGGTCGCGTATTCGAGCGTCAACTATAAAGACGCTCTCGCGGCCACCGGTAAGGGCAAGATCTTGCGGCGTTTCCCACTGGTGGGTGGCATCGACCTCGCCGGCACCGTGGTGTCGTCTCTGACAAACGTTCAAGAAAGGCCAGAAGGTACTGGTCACAGGCTCGGGCTTGAGCGAGGAATACGACGGTGGCTACACTGAATATGCGCGGGTGAAGGGCGAGTGGGTGATCCCCATCCCCAAGGGCTACACGCCCAGGAGCGCCATGATGATCGGCACCGCCGGGCTTCACTGCGGCTCTCGCCATCCATCGCATGGAACACAACGGACTCAAGCCCAAGGGCGGATCCGTGGTGGTCACCGGCGCTACCGGCGGTGTCGGCAGCGTCGCCATCAACATGTTGGCGCGCCGCGGTTATGAAGTGGTGGCGGTCACCGGCAAGCGCGATTCCCAGGACTACCTGAAACAACTCGGTGCCAGCAGCATCCTGCTGCGGAGTGAGATCGATTACGGCTCCCGCCCCCTGGAGCGAGCTCAGTGGCAGGGTGCCATCGACAACGTGGGGGGCGAGATGCTCACCTGGCTCACCCGCACCGTGGACTGGTGGGGCAGCATCGCGTCCATCGGCCTCGCCGGCAGCCACGAACTGCACACCACGGTGATGCCTTTCATCCTGCGGGGGGTGAACCTCCTGGGGATAAATTCCATGGCCACACCCCGGGCGCTGCGCCTCAAGGTTTGGAAGCGTATCGCTGGCGACCTCAAACCCACGAAGCTCGCGCTCATCGCTGGCGAGATCGTGGACTTCGACGAGCTGCCGCAGGTCTTCCCCACGGGTGCTGGCAGGCCGGCATCGGGGCCGCATCGTGGTGGATATCGGCGGTGGGCCGTTAGCCCGCGTACCGGCCAAACCGGTAAAATACGCGGCTCCAAATGTCCGGCCGTCCCGGAACCCATTCAGTTTAAGGACAGTCCATGACCCAAGCCTCCGCTGGCGCGCGCTTCCGCTCCGCGCTCGATGCCGAACGTCCCCTGCAGGTGGTGGGCGCGGTGAACGCCTATGCGGCGCTCCTGGCGGAGCGGGCAGGGTTCAAGGCCCTGTACCTCTCCGGTGCCGGCGTGGCCAATGCCTCCTTCGGCCTGCCAGATTTGGGCATGACTTCCCTGAACGACGTCTGCGAGGACATCCGCCGCATCACCGGCGCGCACCGAGCTGCCGCTGCTGGTGGACGCGGACACCGGCTGGGGCGCCGCCTTCAACATCTCGCGCACGGTGCAGGAGATGATCCGCGCTGGCGCCGGTGCCCTCCATATAGAGGACCAGGTGGCAGCCAAGCGTTGCGGCCATCGTCCCGGCAAGGAACTGGTGGACGCGGCCGAGATGTGCGATCGCATCAAGGCCGCGGTGGACGGCCGCACGGACGCCAAGTTCGTGATCATGGCTCGCACCGATGCCCACGCGGTAGAAGGCCAGCAGGCGGCGGTGGACCGCGCTCTCAAGTACGTGGAGGCCGGCGCCGACATGATCTTCGCCGAGGCCCTGGCCACCCTCGACGAATACAGGCAGTTCACCCAGGCCGTGAAGGTGCCGGTGCTCGCCAACATCACCGAGTTCGGCAAGACGCCGCTGTTCACCACCCAGGCGCTGGGCGGGGCAGGGGTGCAGCTCGCGCTCTATCCGCTGTCGGCTTTCCGCGCCATGAGCAAGGCGGCGGAGCGGGTGTACGGTGAGCTGCGCCAGCAGGGCACCCAGAAGGGTGTGTTGGATACGATGCAGACCCGTGCGGAGCTCTACGACGTGCTGGGTTACATGGATTACGAGAAGAAGCTCGACGAACTCTTCAAGAAGAAATAACGCTACGCCATCAGGAGTGCATGAGATGAGCGAGACGACCCCCGGGTTCAAACCCAAGAAATCCGTCGCCCTGTCTGGCGTCCCTGCAGGCAACACCGCGCTCTGCAGCGTGGGCAAGAGCGGCAACGACCTGCATTATCGCGGATACGACATCCTCGACATCGCCGGCAAGTGCGACTTCGAAGAGATCGCCTACCTGCTGATCCACGGCAAGCTGCCGAACCGCTGCCGAGCTCAAGGCCTACAAGGCCAGACTCAAGAGCCTGCGTGGCCTGCCCGAGACCGTGCGCGCTGCCCTGGAGCAGCTGCCGGCTTCGAGCCATCCCATGGACGTGATGCGTACCGGCGTCTCGGCCTTGGGCTGCAGCCTGCCGGAGAAGGACGACCACAATGCCGCTGGCGCGCGCGACATCGCTGACCGGCTGGTGGCCTCCTTCGGCTCCATGCTCTGCTACTGGTACCACTGGAGCCACAACGGCAGGCGCATCGACGTGCGAGACCGATGACGACTCCGTGGGCGGGCATTTCCTGCACATGCTGCACGGCACCGAGCCTTCGGATGCCTGGGTGCGCGCCATGCACACCTCCCTCATCCTCTACGCCGAGCATGAGTTCAACGCTTCCACCTTCACCGCGCGGGTCATCGCCGGCACGGGTTCCGACATGTACTCGGCCATCACCGGCGCCATCGGCGCCCTGCGCGGCCCGAAGCACGGCGGCGCCAACGAGGTGGCCTACGAGATCCAGAGCCGCTACGCCTCGCCGGATCAGGCGGAAGCCGACATCCGCCGCCGAGTGGAGGCCAAGGAGATCGTCATCGGTTTCGGCCATCCGGTGTACACCATCAGCGATCCGCGCAACCAGGTCATCAAGGAAGTGGCCAAGCAGCTCTCCAAGGGCGCGGGTGACATGCAGCTCTACAACATCGCCGAGCGCCTGGAGACGGTGATGTGGGACATCAAGAAGATGTTCCCGAACCTGGACTGGTTCTCGGCGGTCTCGTATCACGTGATGGGTGTGCCCACGGCCATGTTCACGCCGCTGTTCGTGGTGGCGCGCACCACCGGCTGGAGCGCCCACGTCATCGAGCAGCGGGAGGACGGCAAGATCATCCGCCCGAGTGCGAATTACATCGGGCCCGAAGATCAGAAATTTGTTCCCATCGAAAAACGTAAGTAAGAACCGAGAAAGGAAGAGTAAAGATGAGTGGCCACGACATCCGATCCGCCAAGCGCCCCGCGCCCGACCAGGTCCTGAAGGACATCGCCGACTACGTCTGCGATTACAAGGTGAAGAGCAGCGAGGCCTACAAGACCGCGCGCTACATGCTCATGGACACGCTTGGGCTGCGGCATGCTGGCCCTGGATTACCCGGCCTGCACCAAGCTGCTGGGGCCGGTGGTGCCGGGCGCCATGCTGCCGGGCGGCGCCCGGGTGCCGGGCACCAGCCATGAGCTCGATCCCGTGCAGGCGGCGTTCAACATCGGCGCCATGATCCGCTGGCTGGATTTCAACGACACCTGGCTGGCGGCCGAATGGGGCCATCCGTCGGACAACCTGGGCGGCATCCTGGCCGTGGCCGATTACGTCTCGCGCCGCAACGTGGCGGAGGGCAAGAAGCCTCCTCACCATGAAGGACGTGCTCACGGCCATGATCAAGGCCCACGAGATCCAGGGCGTGCTGGCCCTGGAGAACAGCTTCAATCGCGTCGGTCTCGACCACGTGTTGCTGGTGCGGGTCGCGTCCACCGCGGTGGTCACCCGCATGCTGGGCGGCAGCCGCGAAGACGTGATCAACGCCGTGTCCAACGCCTGGATCGACGGCGGCGCGCTGCGCACCTACCGTCACGCGCCCAACACCGGCTCGCGCAAGAGCTGGGCGGCGGGCGACGCCACCAGCCGCGCCGTGCGCCATGCGCTCATGGCTTTGAAGGGCGAGATGGGTTATCCCTCCGCGCTTGAGCGCCAAGACCTGGGGCTTCTACGACGTGCTGTTCAAAGGGCAGCCCTTCAAGTTCCAGCGCAAGTACGGCAGCTACGTGATGGAGAACGTGCTCTTCAAGATCTCCTTCCCGGCGGAGTTCCACGCCCAGACGGCGGTGGAATCCGCCATGCAGCTGCATGTCCAGGTGAAGGACAAGCTCGACCAGATCGAGAAGATCGTCATCGAGACCCAGGAACCGGGCGTCCGGATCATAGACAAGACCGGCGAGCTCGCCAACCCGGCAGATCGCGACCACTGCATCCAGTACATGGTGGCGGTGCCACTCATCCATGGGCGCCTGACCGCGGCGGATTACGAGGACGCCGTGGCCAAGGATCCGCGCATCGACAAGCTGCGCTCCAAGATGGAAGTGCGGGAGAACGGTAAGTTCACCAAGGACTACTATGATCCGGCCAAGCGCTTCATCGGCAACGCCATCCAGGTGTTCTTCAAGGGCGGCGCCAAGACCGCGCGGGTGGAGGTGGAGTTCCCTATCGGCCATCGCAAGCGCCGTGCCGAGGGCATCCCGGTGCTGGTGAACAAGTTCGAGCAGGCCATCGCTGGGCGCCTGTCAGCCCGTCAATGTGAGGTCATCAACGAGCTGTGTGGCGACCAGAAGGAATTGGAGAGCACTTCTGTGACTGACTTTATGTCTCTTTGGACTGTTTAGGGCATCCTCATTTGGATGACAGAAGCCCGGCTCCGCCGGGCTTTTCGTTTGAGGTACTCTTAAGCCATGGAACTGCTCGCCAACATAGACGTGGATGACTTGGAGAAGGGCATCGCCTTCTATACCAGCGCCTTCGGCCTGAAGTTAGGCCGGCGGTTCGGTACCGAAGCGGCGGAACTGTTAGGTAGCACCTCGCCCATCTATCTCCTGTTGAAAGCTCAAGGCACCAAGGCGACGCAGGTCATCCACCAGGCACGTGAGTACCGTCGGCACTGGACGCCGGTGCACCTCGATTTCGTGGTGAAGGACGTGCGCGCCGCGACCGACCAGGCAGTGGGTGCGGGCGCCGTGCTGGAAGGCGAGATCGAGACCCACAGCTGGGGCCACATCGCCCACATGGCAGACCCTTTCGGTCATGGCATCTGTCTGCTGGAATTCCGTGGCCGGGGTTACGACGAGATCGCCACGCCCGCCGTCTGAACTTTCCCGCGCTTGGAGGGACTAAAGGCTTGCGTTAGTCTGTGCCCTCACCCAACCGGTAGTCCCATGCCCATCAACAATCGCCAAGCTGCCCTGGTCTTCATCCTGGTCACCGTGGTCATCGACATGCTGGCCTTCGGCATGATCATCCCGGTGTTGCCGCTCCTGGTGCAGGACTTCATGAAGGGCGATGCAGTGCGCACTGCTGAGGTCTACGGCCTCTTCGGCACGTCCTGGGCTTTGATGCAGTTCCTGTTCTCGCCGCTGCAGGGGGCGCTCTCGGATCGCTTCGGCCGGCGTACGGTGATCCTCATCTCCTGCACGGGTCTTGGTCTGGATTTCCTGCTCATGGCCATGGCACCCAGTCTTGGCTGGCTGTTGCTGGGCCGCGTCATCTCTGGCATCTGTGCTGCCAGCATCAGCACCGCAGGTGCCTACATCGCCGATGTGACCCCGCCGGAGAAGCGCGCTGCCGCTTTCGGCCTCATCGGCGCGTCCTTCGGTATCGGCTTCGTATTGGGACCCTTCGTGGGTGGCGTACTGGGGCATTTCGGTGCGCGGCTGCCCTTCTGGGTGGCAGCGGGCATGGCGCTCATCAACGTGAGCTACGGTTACTTCGTGTTGCCGGAATCGCTGCCCGAGGAGAAGCGTTCCGCGTTCTCCTGGAAGCGGGCGAATCCCGTGGGCGCGCTGGTGCTGCTGCGCTCGCATCCCATGCTGGCGGGCCTCGCCAGCACCCAGTTCCTCATGAACCTGGCCCACGCCGTGCTACCCAGCACCGCGGTGCTCTACATGGCTTATCGCTATCACTGGGATGCGCTGTACGTCGGCTACATGCTCATGGGCGTGGGCCTCTGCGCCGTCATCGTGCAAGGCGGTCTCGTGAAACCCGCGGTGCGCATCCTGGGTGAGCGGCGTGCTTTGTCCCTGGGTTTGTTGTTCGGCGCGGCGGGGTTCGCCATCTATGGCCTGGCACCGTCCGGCGCCTGGTTCCTGGTAGGCGTGCCGGTCATGGCCCTTTGGGGCATCGCCAATCCCTCCGCCCAGGGCATCATGACCCGGCTGGTGTTGCCCACGGAGCAAGGCCAATTGCAGGGGGCTCTATCGAGCATCATGGGCATCGCCAGCTGCTTCGGTCCGGGACTCTTCACCCAGACCTTCGCTGATGCCATCGGCCGGCATGCACAGTGGGGCATCCCCGGCGCACCTTTCCTGCTGTCAGCGTGTCTCTTGGTCGTGGCTTCCTTCATCGCTTGGCGCACCACCCGGCCTGCTCATCTGGCGGCTGCTGTGGAAGCTGTAGCGAGCGATACGGCGTGAAGCGGCCCGCCGCTTTCGATCCTGCCGACTTCAAACCCCTGCCTCTGCGATCGGCGGTCACGCTGCCGGCAGTGGCCTATGCCGATCCCGAGTTCCATCCTTTCGAACAGCAAGCAGTGTTCGCCCGCAACTGGCAGCTGGTCAGCCGCGCCGCGAAACTCAAGGACACTGGCGATCACGTGGTGGCCGAGATCGCCGGGAGACCGATCATCCTGGTGCGCGGCGAAGACGGCGTGTTGCGTGGTTTCTTCAACGTCTGCCGCCATCGCGCCGGGCCTCTCGCTCTCGTGGATGGCAACGCGAAGCAGCTGCAATGTAAATACCACGGCTGGACTTATACCCTCGCAGGGCAGTTGCGGGCGGCCCATGAGATGCAGGAAGCGGAAGGCTTCGACAAGAGTTGCATCCACCTCGATGGCATACAGGTGGCGGAGTGGGAAGGCCTCGTATTCGCCGCGCTCACGCCGCCGGTTACGACTCTCGAACAACTTACCGCGGGCATCCGTGAACGCATCCGGCCCATCGAGCCCGCCAAGTTCGGTTTCCATTCCAGCGTGAGTTACGAAGTGACCTGCAACTGGAAGGCGTACGTGGATAACTACCTGGAAGGGTACCACCTGCCGCATGTGCATCCGGGTCTGAACAAGCTGCTGGATTACCGGGAATACACCACCCACACCGCCGAGTGGTATTCCTATCAGCACAGCCCCCTAGACGGGAGCCAGGGGCCTTATGCAGATGGTGAGGCCCACTACTACTTCATCTATCCCAACATGATGCTGAACATACTGCCCGGACGCCTGCAGACCAATCGGGTGCTGCCGGTAGCCAGCGATCGCTGTCGGGTACTGTTCGATTATTACTACGCGGATGCGGCCTCTGACGCAGGCCGGAAGATGATCGCGGAGGATCTGCGCTTCAGCGATGAAGTGCAGCAGGAAGACATCGGTATCTGCGAGCGGGTGCAGCAGGGCCTGGAATCAGGCTCCTACCGCGCCGGCCGTATCTCACCCAAGCGCGAATCAGGCTTGCACCACTTCCAGGAACTGGTGCGGCGCGCCTACCTTCAGGCTGTCACTTAGCCGTACGGGTCTGCCAGATGTAGATGGGGATGCCGGCCAACAAGAGCAGGGTGCCCCAATAGAGCGAGTCCTTGCCTGTTCCGGCTGCCGCCCACAAGCCGAATATGAAAGCACCGGCCGCGATGGTGACGTCGCGGGTACGCACGTTGCTTGAGCGCTTCTGCTTGCGGGAGAGCACGATCTCCGCCATGGCGCAGAACATATAAGGCACCAGGGTGAAGAAGGTGGTGATGAGGATCAGGATGTTGAACATCTCCACGAGGGTCTGGCCGAGGCCACCCAGGCTCGAGCCCAGGCTCATGAGGATGAGGATGCTGGCGAAGATGCTCGAGATGACGAGGGCCACCGCCGGAGTGCCGAACTTGGAGTTACTGGGCCAGCACCTTCGGGAAGAGCCCGTTGTTGGCCACCGCCTGAGGCAACTGGCCCTGCATCAGGATCCAGCCGTTCAAGGCACCGAAGCAGGAGATGAGCGCGGCCGCGGCGATCAGGTAACCCGCCCAGCTACCCCACAACAGTCTGGCCGCATCGGCGAAGGGTGCGTTGGAGTGGGCGAGGGAGTCGCTGGGGATGATGCCCATCACCACGGTGGTGCAGACGATGTAGAACACTCCTGCGATCACCGTGCCGAGCAGGGTGGCGCGCGGGATGGTCTTCTCCGGATCTTTCACATGGTCCGCCGGTACTGTGGCGCACTCGAGGCCCAGGAACGCCCACATGGTGAGGGCCGCGCAGGAGTTGATGGCCGAGAGGGGCGAGTCTGTGGTGTGGCCCGAGGTGAGTACACCCACGTCGAAGTGGAAGATGCCGAACACGGCCAGCGCGAAGAGCGGCGTGAGCTTCAAGACTACGGTGATGAGCTGGAGGCGGCCTGCTGCCTTCACCCCAAGGATGTTGATGCCTGTGAGCAGCCAGGTGGCTGCGAGGGCCGCCAGGGCTCCGTATAGCGAGTTGGTGGCGAGGGAGGGCACGAAGGTAACGAGATAGCTCGCGAAGGCTACGGCGATGGCAGCGTTGGTGCCGACGATGCTGAGCCAATAGATCCAGGCGATGAGGAAGCCGGCGAAATCGCCGAATGCTTCCCGCGGATACGCATAGGGGCCACCGGCCTTAGGCAGGCGACGCGACAGGTTGCTGAACACCCAGGCCAAGAGCAGTGCACCGAAGGTGCTGAAGCCCCAACCCCAAAGGCTGTAGATACCGAAGGCCGCGAGGGAAGCGGGTAGCAGGAACACGCCGGAGCCCACCATGTTGCCGAGCACGATGGAGGTGGTGGTGGCGAGCCCCAGGCTGCGCTGGTTTGCCGTCGAGGAGGTGGCCATTCTGTTGCCCTTTGGGGTGTCCGGTTCGTGGATGCCTGGCGGCACGGTTTGCCTGATGCTACTAAAAAAGACATATTTGCGACAGGAAAATTCACATACCGGAGCAATATCTTGCATATCGCCGTGACCCGGGAGGTGAGCGCCGCCATGCAGCGCTGTGAACTCTCCTATCTGCCACGTACCGAGATAGACATGGCGCTGGCCCGGGAGCAGCACCAGGCCTATGAGGAAGCCCTCGCTTCCCTGGGTTGCCGCGTGCGGCGCCTACCGGAACTCCCGGAGCAGCCAGATTCGGTGTTCGTGGAGGACACGGCGGTGGTGCTGGATGAATTGGCGGTCATCTGCAGACCGGGCGCGGGTTCGCGCCGGGATGAGATCACGTCCATGGCTCTAGTGTTGAAACGGTACCGGGCACTCGTGAACATCACAGCGCCGGGCACCCTGGACGGAGGTGATGTGCTCGTCATCGGCCGCATCCTCTATGTGGGACTCTCGGCGCGCAGCAACCGGGAAGGCGCGGCGCAACTGGCCGCGGCGCTCTCGCCCCACGGATACCGGGTGATCACGCTGGAGCCAAAAGGCTGCCTGCATCTCAAGACCGCGGTCACATTGGTGGCCCCGGGACTGGTGCTCATCAATCCTGCCTGGGTGGATGGGCGCGCCTTCGAAGACATGGATTGTCTGGAAGTGGACCCAGCAGAACCCCACGGCGCCAACGCGGTACTCATAGACCACAGCATCATCTATCCCAAATCGTTCCCGCGCACCCGCGAGCGGCTGCGGGGCCGCGGCCTCGAGGTGGTGAGTGTGGACATGTCTGAGACCGAGAAGGCCGAAGGCGGCGTCACCTGCTGCAGCCTGATATTCCGGGGCCCGTAATAAATCCGGTGATCCCTGGGTCTATCACCCATAAGCCTTCCAGGAAGCTCCACGTGGGATACATCATGCGTACCTTGGGTAAGACCGCCATCGTCGGATTGGGTCTATTGGTCATAGGCGGCGTGTTCGCGGGGCTGCGCTGGTTCGGACCCGAGTCGCCCTTGCCCCTCGTGGTGGCAGCGGAGATGCCCCAGACCTTCTTCGGTAAAGACGCGGCGCCCGCTTTCCCCACGGGCCTCGACTGGATCAACACCGGCGGCAAGCCTGTCACCCTGCAGGATCTGCGCGGCAAGGTGGTGATCATGGATTTCTGGACTTACGGCTGCGTCAATTGCTTCCACGTGATCCCGGATCTCTTGAAGTTGGAAGCCAAGTATCCCGATAGTCTCGCTGTCATCGGCGTGCATTCCGCTAAGTTCGCCACCGAAGGCAACACCCAGCACATCGCTGCCATCGTGCAGCGCTATGGCTTGAAGCATCCGGTGGTCAACGACCGGGACATGGCCATCTGGAACGAGTACGGCGCCACCGGCTGGCCCACCATCACCGTCATCGATCCTGCCGGCAACGTGGTGGGGCAAGTGTCCGGTGAAGGCCATTACGATCTGTTGGATCGGGTCGTGGGCACCCTCACCAAAGAGTTCGCGGACCGTCATGCGCTCAACACCAAGCCTCTCTGGTACGCGGGCCTCGCAGAGAAGATGCCCGTTACGCAGCTGCTCTATCCCGGCAAGGTGCTGGCAGATGCCAAGGGTGGGCGACTCTTCATCGCCGACTCCAACCACAACCGTATCGTGGTGACGACGCTCGAAGGCAAAGTGCTGGCAGTGATCGGCGACGGCAAGCCGGGCTTGAAGGACGGCGCTTACGGCAAAGCAGAGTTCCATTACCCCCAGGGACTGACCCTGGCGGATCAGGACACGCTCTACGTGGCGGATACGGACAACAACGCTCTGCGTCGCGTGGACTTGAAGCAGGCGATGGTAGGCACTGCCGCCGGTGATGGGGAGCGCACCTATATGGATGACGGCACGGTGGCCGCCGATAAGGCGGAGCTCAACACTCCCTGGGACGTGTTGGCCCACGACGGTCTCATCTATATCGCCATGGCCGGCCAGCACCAGTTGTGGCTCTACGACCCCGTCAAGAAGGAGATCCGGCATTTCGCCGGCTCTGGCGCCGAAGGCATCGATGATGGCGAACTCATGGACGCGAGTTTCGCCCAGTCCAGTGGCCTCACCACTGATGGCGCCACCCTCTACGTTGCGGACCCGGAGGCGAGTGCGGTACGCGCCGTCGAGCTGAACGGGAGCCTGGCGCGAGTGAAGACCCTGGTAGGCACCGGGCTCTTCGACTTCGGCGACGTGGACGGCAGCGGCGATGAAGTGCGCTTGCAGCACGATCTCGGCGTCGCCTGGCACGCGGGGCTCATCTATATAACCGATACCTATAACAGCAAGATCAAGGTGCTGGATCCCCATCGGCGCACTGTCAGCACCGTCATCGGTGACAACACTTTCGATGAACCGGGTGGCTTGAGCTTCGCTGGCGACAGCCTCTACGTGGCGGACACGGATCACGATCGGATCGTGGTGGTGGACATCAAGAACCGTACCGCGACGCCCTTGGTCTTGAGTGATCCGAACAAGCTGCTCTAGCTCTCGAAAAGCGGGATTCCCGCCGGAATAAAGCCAAAGTCGCGGGGGTCTTTCCCATAGGAGGCCCCCGGGGCCGCTTTTGCTACACTTCTGTCATGCATAGCGCCAAGGAAACCCGCAAGACCGCCGAGCGCAAGCTCGGGCTTCAGGAAGTGCTGTCCTGGATGCAAGAGGACGGCATGATCGGCGCCGACAAGGTAGATATCCTGCATGGTCTCGCGGAGCGCGGCGCTTACCGCAACCAGCATCCCGTGAGCATCTTGGGCAAACGCGGCTGGAACGACGCCCGCCCGCCCCATGCACCCCTCACCGTCGAGTCCTTGAGCACCTGGCTCGCCGCCCGTACGGGACTCAGTTATTACCGCATCGATCCCCTGAAACTCGATGTGCAGCGCATCACCTCCGTAGTCTCGCTGCCCTATGCCTCGCGCTTCAACGTACTGCCGGTGGAAGTGACGCCCCAGGAGATCACCTTCGCCACCGCCGAGCCCTTCGAGCACGAATGGGAACGCGAGATCTCCCAGGCGCAGAAGAAGAAGATCAAGTGCGTGTTCTCCAATCCCGAGGACATCGCGCGTTTCCTGGTGGAGTTCTATTCCATCTCCCGTTCCGTGTTGGGCGCAGAGCGCCAGAACGAGGGGGTGAAACCTACCGGCATCCAGAACCTGGAACAGCTGGTGGAGCTCGGCCGCACCGGTAAGCTGGACGTCAACGACCACCACGTGATCAGCATCGTCGAGTGGCTGCTGCAGTATGCCTTCGAGCAGCGCGCCAGCGACATCCACGTGGAACCGCGTCGCGAGCAGGGCGTGATCCGCTTCCGCATCGACGGCGTCATGCAGCAGGTCTATCAGCTGCCGGCCACGGTGCTGATGCCGGTGACTAGCCGCATCAAGATCCTGGCGCGCATGGACATCGCCGAGAAGCGCCGGCCCCAGGACGGACGCATCAAGACCCGCACTCCGGACGGCCAGGAGGTGGAGCTGCGCCTGTCCACCATGCCCACTGCCTTCGGCGAGAAACTGGTGATGCGTATCTTCGATCCCACGGTGCTGCTCAAGGACTTCCGGGCCTTAGGGTTCACAGAGACCGACGAGAAGCTATGGAGCGGGATGATCGAGAACCCCCACGGCATCATCCTGGTGACGGGTCCCACCGGTTCAGGCAAGACCACTACCTTATATTCCACCCTGAAGCAGGTGGCGAAGCCGGAAGTGAACGTGTGTACGGTGGAAGACCCCATCGAACTCGTGGAACCTGCTTTCAACCAGATGCAGGTGCAGCACAACATCGACCTGACTTTCGCCTCTGGCGTACGCACCCTGCTGCGTCAGGATCCGGACATCATCATGATCGGCGAGATACGCGACGCCGAGACCGCCGAGATGGCGGTGCAAGCAGCACTCACCGGTCATCTGGTGTTCTCGACCCTGCATACCAACGATGCACCGTCATCCGTGAGTCGCTTGCTGGATCTCGGAGTGCAGCCCTTCCTGCTGCAGTCCACTCTGCTCGGCATCATCGCCCAGCGCCTGGTGCGTACCGTGTGCCCCCATTGCCGTCGGCAGACGGAGATCAGCGACGAAGAATGGGAAGCCTTGGTGGCGCCTTGGAAAGCGCAGAAGCCACGCAAGGTCTACGAAGCAGTAGGCTGCCTCGAATGCCGCAACACGGGATATAAAGGTCGCGTGGGTCTCTACGAGATGATGCACGTCACCACGAAGATGAAACCCCTGCTCACTGAGGGAGTGGATCTGGAGGGCCTGCGCGAGGCAGCGATACGCGAAGGCATGAAGCCTTTGCGCCTGCGCGGTGCCCAGAAGGTGGCGGAGGGGCTCACTACGGTCGAGGAAGTGCTGCGCGTGGCACCGCCTCCCATAGCCCGTCACTAGTCTCGGAGTCTCGCGATGCGACGGGTGCTGATAGGTCTCCTATGGTTTTTAGCCTTCGCGGCGGGATTGTTCCTGCTACTGCAGATCGGCATCGCCATCTATCTCATGCTCCAGGCTCCCAAGGGCGCCAGTCAGGCAGTTATGACCCAGTACGCTACGGATTTCGCCGCGACCCATGCGGGGCTTATCGGCACCCTCGATAGCCTGAGCTTCGTGGCCGCGGTCCTCTTGGCCGGTTTCGGCACCCTGCGAGGCGTGCTCCCCGGCACCCGCAAGCGCAGCTGAGCTGCGGATGCGGGCCGGTCCGCGCTGCGCCGTTCGGTGATAGTGTGCGCGGCATGCAGCTCCAACCCCTGATCCGGGCCTCGGCCCCATGAACCGCTCCGACTGGCGGGCTGGTCTCGCGCCGGGCCTAAAGGCCTTAGGCATAGCGCTGCCCCCGGGCGGCGAGGCGCGGCTCCTCGAGTTCGTGGAGCTCCTGCAGCACTGGAACCAGGCCTACAACCTCACGGCGGTGCGCGACCCTGGCGAGATGTTGACGAAGCATCTCCTGGACAGTCTTGCTGTGCTGCCATATGTGAAGGGCACCCCGGTGCAGGACGTGGGTGCCGGGGCTGGGCTGCCGGGCATCCCCTTGGCCATCGCCCTGCCGGACACCCGCTTCGTACTCCTGGATAGCAATGGCAAGAAGACCCGCTTCATGGTGCATGCGGCCGCCACGCTGAAGCTTGCCAACGTCGAGGTAGTCCAGTCGCGAGTCGAGGGCTATCGTCCGGCAGTGCCGTTTGCTACCGTGATAAGCCGCGCCTTCGCCTCCCTGGGGGAGTTCGTGAAGCTGGCCGGCCCGGGCGTAGCCTCCGGCGGCAGGCTCCTGGCCATGAAAGGCGCCCACCCTGAAGAGGATCTGCGGGATATCCCTGCGGGCTTCCGCGTCATCGGCGTATACCCGCTCACCGTACCGGGCCTGGATGCCGAACGCTGCGTCGTCGAGATCGAGAAGTTATGAGCAAGGTCCTCGCGGTCACGAATCAGAAAGGTGGGGTGGGCAAGACCACCACCGCCATCAACCTGGCTGCGTCCCTCGCCGCCACCAAGCGTCGTGTGCTGCTGGTGGACCTGGATCCCCAGGGCAACGCCACCATGGGCTGCGGGGTCAACAAACACGAGATCAAGGCCGGCACCTATGAGGTGCTGATGGGTGATGCGAAGGCCTCGGAGGCCGTGGTGCGGGTGGAGACCTCGGGCTTCGATCTCTTGCCCGGCAACGCTGACCTGACCGCCGCCGAAGTGAACCTGCTCACCAGCGATAAGCGCGAGACTCGCCTGCGGGACGCTCTGCTCGAGATCCGCGGGAACTACGATTACATCCTCATAGACTGTCCGCCATCCCTGAACATGCTGACTCTGAACGCCCTCACCGCCGCCGATGGGGTGTTCATCCCCATGCAGTGCGAGTACTACGCACTCGAAGGATTGTCAGCCCTGGTGGCGACCGTGGACCGTTTGAAGAAGACCGTGAACCCCCGGCTCGAGATCGAGGGCCTCCTGCGCACCATGTTCGACCCGCGCAACAACCTGGCGAACGAGGTCTCGGCCCAGCTCATCATGCACTTCGGGGACAAGGTCTATCGCACCATGATCCCGCGCAACGTCCGGCTCGCGGAAGCGCCGAGCTTCGGCCTGCCGGCGCTCAAGCACGATTCCACCTCCCGCGGGGCGTTGGCCTACCTGGCCTTGGCCGGGGAGATGCTGCGCCGCGGCGAGAAGCAGCCGGCCGCCGCCAACTGACCGACGTTAAAACGGCAACGCCCGGGCGCTTGCTGCTAAAATGCCCAGCTCATTCACAGGGGCCCTTCAACTTGCCAGCCAAACGTAAAGGATTAGGTCGCGGACTCGACGCCCTCTTGGGCGGCGCCGCGGTGGCAGGCGTGAGCGAAGACCCCACGGGTGAACTGCGCCAGATCCCCGTGGACCTGATGCAGCGCGGCAAGTACCAGCCGCGCCGCGACATGCAGGAAGAAGCCCTCAAGGACTTGGCGGATTCCATCCGCAAGCAAGGTGTAGTGCAGCCCGTGGTGGTGCGCCCGGTGGGCGATCGCTCCGCCGGCGGCTCCCAGCGCTACGAGATCATCGCCGGCGAACGCCGCTGGCGTGCCGCACAGATGGCCGGTCTGCAGGCTGTGCCCGCTGTAGTGCGCGACGTGTCGGACAAGACCGCCATCGCCATGGCGCTCATCGAGAACATCCAGCGCGCTGACTTGAATCCGCTGGAAGAAGCCGAGGCCATGCAGCGCCTCATCAGCGAATTCGAGATGACCCACCAGGAAGCCGCCGAAGCGGTGAGCCGCTCCCGTGCCGCGGTGAGCAACCTGCTGAGGCTGCTGGAACTCACCCGCGAAGTACAGGACCTGGTACGCAAAGGGGCTCTCGAGATGGGCCATGCCCGGGCGCTGCTTGCCTTGAAGGGCCCGGCCCAGAACGATGCGGCCCGGCGGGTGGTGGACCGGGGCCTCACAGTGCGGGACACCGAACTCCTGGTGCGTCGCCGTGTGCAGGAGCTCCAGGGCGCGCCCCGCGCCGCCAAGGAACATAAGGCCGACCCCAACGTCCGACAGCTGGAGCGTCAGCTCACGGAGAAGCTGGGAGCCAAGGTGCTGGTGGAGCAGGGGGGAAAGGGCTCAGGCAAGCTCGTAATCCATTACACGAGCCTGGACGAGCTGGACGGCATCCTGGCCCATATCCGCTGATTCCGGGGCCTTTTCGGCTCACAATCCCGTCGTTTTCGATTGAAGATACCGCCTAAGCCCGCTAAAATAGCCGGCTCTTTAGACATTGGGGTCCAAGCCTAGCCACCCGGTGACGAAGTGGCTTTTTTGTTGCCCCTCAAGAGCTTTGGGGACGCGTTGGATACCGGCTATCTGGCAGAGGCACGCCGCGGCGCGTTCCGGATCGTGGGACTCCAATCCCTCGCGGCCCTCCTGGCCGGAGGCCTGGGCCTCGCGGTCGGGGGACTGAAGACGGGGGAGTCAGCGTTCCTCGGTGGCATGACCGCAGCCCTGCCTGGCCTCTTGATGGCTGCAAGGGTGTTCGGCGGCCGGGTGGAACGGGACCCGAAGCGCATGCTGAGCCGTCTGGTGCTCGGTGAAGCCCTCAAGTTCGCGGCCACGGTGCTCATGTTCGCCGTCGCCATCAAGGTTTTACGAGCGGCCTTCCTGCCGCTGATGTTGGGTTACATGGCCGCGTTGGCGGCGTACTGGATCGGATACCTGAAAAGCAGCTTCGGACAGGAACGATGAGCGAGAGCACTGGCATCACACCGACCCAATACATCCATCACCATCTGAGCTATTGGACGGTGGGGCATGGATTCTGGACGCTGGATGTGGACACCTTGTTGTTCTCCATCGGCCTCGGCTCGCTGCTATTGCTGGTCATGTATATATCAGTGCGCCGAGCCACCTCCGGCGTGCCGGGGCGTTGGCAGAGTTTCGTCGAATACGTCCTGGTCTGGATCCACGACAACGTCAAACAGGTCTTCATGTTTGATAACCCGGTGATCGCGCCGCTCGCCATCACCATCTTCCTGTGGATCTGGGTCATGAACTTCATGGACATCGTGCCGGTGGATCTGCTGCCGCGTCTCGCCCAGTTCATCGGTGTACATGCTTTCAACGCGGATCCCGAGCGGGTGTTCCTGAAGGTGGTACCCACCAACGACATGAACATGACCTTCGGCTTGTCCCTGGGTGTGTTCCTGCTGACTCTGTATTACAGCTTCACCAAAAAGGGCTTCATCGGCTTCGGCAAGGAGTTCGTCACCCATCCCTTCGAAGGGCCGAACCTGCCAGTGAAGATAGTATTAGTGTTGCCGAACATGCTGATGAATACGGTCGAGACTGTGTCCAAACCGCTGTCGTTGTCTCTGCGACTCTTCGGCAACCTGTTCGCGGGCGAAATTTTGTTCATCCTAATCGCCATGCTCCCAGCCCTATGGGGTTGGCCGCTGACTTTGCTGTGGATGCTGTTCCATCTGTTGATCATCACGATCCAGGCTTTCGTATTCATGATGCTCACCGTGGTCTACCTAGGCATGGCCCACACGGTCCACGATTCACATTCCCACTGATCCATTCATCAACCAGCGATTTTTTGTAAGGAGATTTTCATGGATATCGTTACTTCCATCGCCAACGTCCAGGGTCTGACCGCGCTCGGCGTGTGCCTGATCTTCGGCATGGGCGCCTTCGGCACGGCCATCGGCTTCGGCATCCTGGGCGGCAAGTTCCTGGAAGGCTGCGCACGTCAGCCTGAGCTCGGCGGCATGTTGCTCGGCCGCATGTTCCTGGTGGCGGGCCTGTTGGACGCCGTCGCCATGATCGGCATCGGCTTCGCACTATTCTTCGTGTTCTCCAATCCGTTCGTCGCGGCCGTCACCTCGGCTGCTGCTACGGCCGTGGGTGCGAAGTAATCCGGACTGATCTCCAGCGAGGATCATCAACGTGAACCTGAATGCGACGCTGTTAGCGGAAATGGTTGCCTTCTTCCTCTTCGTGGTTATCACCATGAAGTGGATCTGGCCGATCCTTGGCAACAAGATGACTGAACGCGAGAAGACGATCGCCGACGGCCTGGCCGCCGGTGAACGCGGCAAGCAGGAGCTGGCTCAGGCCCATGAGCAGGCCGGCACCGTGCTGCGCCAGGCGCGCGACAAGGCCGCGGAAGCGGTGAACGTCGCCAACCAGCAGGCATCACACATCCTGGAAGAGGCTCGCAAGGAGTCCCAGGCTGAGCGCCAGCGCCAGGTGGAAGCCGCCAAGGCGGAGATCCAGCAGGAGCTGAACCGCGCCAAGACTGCACTGCGTGCGGAAGTGGCGGGCGTCGCCATCGCCGCCGCCGAGCGCATCATCGAGCGTGAGATCGATCCGAAGGCCCACAAGGCCCTGCTGGACGAACTCGCCGGTCAGATCCACTAAGGCGGACCCATGGCCGAGAACAGCACCCTCGCACACCCTTACGCCCGCGCTGTCTTCGAACTGGCGCGCGACAAGGATGCGTTCGACCGCTGGAGCAAGCTGCTGGCGACGCTGGCCGCTCTCGGCAGCGACGCCGGCGTGCAGGCGCTGCTGACCTCGCCCAAGGCTTCTCCAGCGCTGCGCGCCGATGTGCTGGCGGAACTCTGCGCCAAGTCCGGTGAGAAGTTGGACGCCCAGGGCCAGAACTTCCTGAAGCTCCTGGCGGAGTACCGCCGCTTGCAGGTGCTGCCGGAGATCGCCGCCGATTACGAGCAGTTGCGTGCCCAGGCGGAGAACACCCTGGAAGTGGAGCTCATCGCCGCCTTGCCGGTGCCGGCCGCGGAGCAGAAGGCCATCAGCGACGCGCTGCACAAGAAGCTCGGCCGCAAGATCACGCTCAAGTACGTGGAAGACAAGACACTCATAGGCGGTGCGGTGATCCGCGCCGGCGACCTCGTCATCGACGGTTCGGTGCGCGAGAAACTCGGCCGCCTGGCGGCCGCCCTGACACACTAATTTACTGAAAAATCCAGGACTTCGAGGGTCCGACCATGCAACTCAATCCTTCGGAAATCAGCCAGCTCATCAAGCAGCGCATCGAGAAGTTCGATGGCGAGGCCGAGGCGCGCAACGTCGGCACCGTGGTGAGCGTGACGGACGGCATCGTGCGCATCCACGGCCTGCACGCCGCGCAGTACGGCGAGATGCTCGAGTTCCCCAAGAACACCTTTGGCCTGGCGCTGAACCTCGAGCGTGACTCGGTCGGCGCGGTGGTGCTGGGCGACTACAAGCACATCTCTGAAGGCGACACGGTCAAGACCACGGGCCGCATCCTGGAAGTGCCGGTGGGCAAGGAACTGCTCGGCCGCGTGGTGAACTCGCTCGGCGAGCCCATCGACGGCAAGGGTCCGATCAACGCCAAGCTCTCCTCGCCCATCGAGAAGGTGGCGCCGGGCGTGATCGAGCGTAAGTCCGTGTCCCAGCCGGTGCAGACCGGCCTCAAGGCCATCGACGCGATGGTGCCGGTCGGCCGCGGCCAGCGCGAGCTGATCATCGGCGACCGTCAGACCGGCAAGACCGCCGTGGCTGTCGACACGATCATCAACCAGAAGGGCAAGGACCTGTTCTGCATCTACGTGGCCATCGGCCAGAAGAACTCGTCCATCGCCAACGTGGTGCGCAAGCTCGAAGAGTCCGGTGCCATGGAATACACCATCGTGGTGGCGGCTTCGGCTTCCGAGTCGGCAGCCATGCAGTACATCGCGCCGTACGCCGGCTGCTCCATGGGCGAGTACTTCCGCGACCGCGGCATGGACGCGCTGATCATCTACGACGATCTCACCAAGCAGGCCTGGGCCTATCGTCAGGTGTCGCTGTTGCTGCGCCGCCCGCCGGGCCGCGAAGCCTATCCGGGCGACGTGTTCTATCTGCACTCGCGCCTGCTGGAACGTGCTGCGCGCGTGAACGCTGAGTACGTGGAGAAGTTCACCAAGGGCGAAGTGAAGGGCAAGACCGGTTCGCTGACTGCGCTGCCGGTCATCGAGACCCAGGCGGGCGACGTGTCGGCCTTCGTGCCGACCAACGTGATCTCGATCACCGACGGCCAGATCTTCCTGGAGACCGATCTGTTCAACTCCGGCATCCGACCGGCTATCAACGCCGGCATCTCGGTGTCGCGCGTGGGCGGTGCCGCGCAGACCAAGATCATCAAGAAGTTGGGCGGCGGCGTGCGCTTGGCGCTCGCGCAGTACCGCGAGCTGGCGGCCTTCGCGCAGTTCGCCTCGGACCTGGACGAAGCCACCCGCAAGCAGCTGGACCGCGGCCGCCGCGTCACCGAGCTGATGAAGCAGAAGCAGTACTCGCCTCTGAGCATCGCCGACATGGCCCTGTCCCTGTACGCCGCCAACGAGGGCTACCTGGACGACGTGGACGCGAACAAGATCGTGGCCTTCGAAGCCGCCATGCATAGCCACTTCCAGGCCAAGCATGCGCAGCTGCGCGACAAGATCAACGTCAGCGGCGACTACGACAAGGACATCGAAGCCGGCTTGAAGAAAGCCGTGGAAGATTTCAAGAAGACCCAGGCTTAACGGAAGCGGTAAGCAACGATGGCTAGCCCCAAAGAGATCCGGACGCAGATCAAGAGCATCCGGAGCACGCAGAAGATCACCAAGGCCATGGAGATGGTCGCGGCGAGCAAGATGCGTAAAGTGCAGCAGCGCATGGCGGCTTCGCGCCCCTATGCCCAGCGCATGCGCATGGTCATCGGGCACCTGGCCAAGGCCAACCCCGAGTACCGCCATCCCTTCATGGTGGAGCGCGAGATCAAGCGCGTGGGCTTCATCGTGATCTCCACCGACCGCGGCATGTGCGGCGGCCTCAACGTCAACCTGTTCAAGAACACGGTGGCGGCGGTGCGGCCCTGGACAGCCAAGGGCGTGGAAGTGGATTACTGCATCCTGGGCGCCAAGGCTGTGTCTTTCTTCCGTCGTTTCGGCGGCAAGGTGCTGGCCCAGGCCACCCATCTCGGCGATTCGCCGCATATGGATGACCTCATCGGCACCGTGAAGGTGATGTTGGACGCCTACCGGGATGGTCAGATCGACCGCCTGTTCCTCGTCAACAACGTGTTCGTGAACACCATGAGCCAGAAGCCCACGGTGAGCCAGCTGCTCCCCACGGAGGCGGTGGAAGACAAGGACCTGGCAGGATCACTGGGATTACCTGTACGAGCCCGAGGCCCGCGAGTTGCTGGATAGGCGTGCTCACGCGCTATGTGGAGTCCCAGGTGTACCAAGGCGCGGTGGAGAACACGGCCTGCGAACAGGCGGCGCGCATGGTGGCCATGAAGTCCGCCTCCGACAACGCCGGCGAGATCATCAACGACCTGCAGCTCGTCTACAACAAGGCGCGCCAGGCGAACATCACGAAGGAGCTGTCCGAGATCGTCGGCGGCGCCGCAGCAGTCTGAGCTTAAGAATTCGCTTTAAAGCATTAACGGATTGAGCATTGAGGGTTCAACAATGAGTTCCGGAAAAATCGTACAGATCATCGGCGCCGTGGTGGACGTGGAGTTCCCGCGTGATGCCATCCCGACCATCTACGAGGCGCTGCTGGTCGAAGACGGCGGCCTGACCCTCGAGGTGCAGCAGCAGCTCGGCGACGGCGTGGTCCGCTGCATCGCCATGGGCGCCTCCGAAGGCCTGAAGCGCGGCCTCAAGGCCCAAGGCACTGGCGCCCCCATCTCCGTGCCGGTGGGCCAGGCGACGCTCGGCCGCATCATGGACGTGCTGGGCAAGCCAGTGGACGAGCGCGGCCCCGTGAAGGGCGAGGCCACCTGGGCCATCCATCGCAAGGCGCCCTCTTATGAAGAGCAGGCGGGTTCGACTGAGCTGCTGGAGACTGGCATCAAGGTGATTGATCTCCTGTGCCCCTTCGCCAAGGGCGGCAAGGTGGGCCTGTTCGGCGGCGCTGGCGTGGGCAAGACCGTGAACATGATGGAGCTCATCAATAACATCGCGACCGAGCACTCGGGCCTCTCGGTGTTCGCCGGCGTCGGCGAGCGTACTCGCGAAGGCAACGACTTCTACCACGAGATGGCGGAATCCGGCGTCATCGACCTCAAGGACTTGAGCAAGTCCAAAGTAGCGATGGTGTACGGCCAGATGAATGAGCCGCCGGGCAACCGTCTGCGCGTGGCGCTGACTGGCCTCACCATGGCTGAGTACTTCCGCGACGAAGGCCGCGACGTGCTGCTCTTCATCGACAACATCTATCGGTACACCCTGGCCGGCACCGAAGTGTCCGCGCTGCTCGGCCGCATGCCGTCAGCGGTGGGTTACCAGCCGACGCTGGCGGAAGAGATGGGCGTGCTGCAGGAGCGCATCACCTCCACCAAGAAGGGTTCCATCACCTCCATCCAGGCCGTGTACGTGCCCGCGGACGACTTGACCGATCCGTCGCCCGCCACCACCTTCGCCCACTTGGACGCCACGGTGGTGCTATCCCGCGACATCGCAGCGCTCGGCATCTATCCGGCGGTGGATCCGCTCGATTCCACTTCCCGTCAGGTGGACCCGAACGTGATCGGCCAGGAGCACTACGACGTGGCCCGCAGCGTGCAGGCTGTGCTGCAGCGCTACAAGGAGCTGAAGGACATCATCGCGATCCTGGGTATGGACGAACTGTCGGAAGAAGACAAGCAAGCCGTGCAGCGCGCGCGCAAGATCCAGCGCTTCCTGTCCCAGCCGTTCACGGTGGCTGAAGTGTTCACCGGCTCGTCCGGCAAGTACGTGTCCTTGAAGGACACCATCCGCGCCTTCAAGGGCATCGTGGCCGGCGAATACGACCACTTGCCGGAGCAGGCCTTCTACATGGTCGGCACCATCGAAGAAGCGGTCGAGAAGGCCAAGACGCTGTAACCCCAACGAGCACGCATCATGGCCACTACCTTTCATGTCGACATCGTGAGCGCCGAGCGCGAGATCTTCTCTGGCGACGCTGAGATGGTGTTCGCGCCGGCGGAGATGGGCGAGCTCGGCATCACGCCGCGCCACGCGCCCTTGCTCACGCGCATGAAGCCCGGCACCGTGCGGGTGCAGGTGGGCGGCGAGGAGTCGGTGTTCTACGTGTCCGGCGGCATCCTTGAGATCCAACCCCACCGGGTCACGGTGCTCTCCGATACTGCCCAGCGCGCCAAGGATCTGGATGAAGCCGCGGCCCAGGAAGCCAAGCGCCGCGCCGAAGAGGCGCTCGCCAACCAGTCAGGTGAGCTGGACGTGGCCCGTGCCCAGGCAGAGCTGCTGGAAGCCGTGGCGCGCCTGAAGGCCATCGAGCAGATCCGCAAGAAAACCGGCCGCTAAGCGCCAGTCCGCAGATAGGAGAAAAAGAGCCGGCTTGATAGCCGGCTCTTTCGTTTCAGGCTCGGGTTACCAAGCCAGCCTTTTGCATTTCAGCTCTGCTCCTGGATGAGCAGGAACCAGGCATTGCGCAGTCCCGATATCAAGAGCGACACGCTGCCTGAGAACACGAACATCAGATCCTCGGATACCTGCTCAGACCCCGCATGCTGCAACAGCAACCCGAGCCCGCCTAAGGCCAACAATCCCCGGCCGATACATGAGAGCAACAGGCGGTGCATGATGTGGCTGCGGTGCAGCTTGTGATCCCGGTCATGCCAGGCCTCCAGGAAGCGCCGTCCCAATTCCGGCAACCCGAACGCCACGATCATCACGGTCGCTATGCCGAAGAAGGTCGGCACGGGCACCGGCACCACATAGAAGACGCCGATGAACAGCACCTGCACGAAGTCACCGAAGGTATGGTGGGCCAGACGGTGCAGGTTGGTCTTGCCCTCGTCCCGCAGGATGCCGGTCTGTAACGAGAGTGCAACGAAGAGCAGGCCTACTAGGGTGGCGCATGCGGCCGCTAAGGTGGCGAAGTACGGCTGCCAGGCCGCGATCTGCTGAGCGAAATCCTGCATGAGTGTCCCCCGATGGCGCATTAAACGCCGCCTGCCGAGGGGTGGTCCCGTCTGGGTGGCGGATTTTCAATTATCATATACCGACTCATCTCCACGATTCAGAGCGCCGCATGCCTCTCAGCGTAGTCATCCTGGCCGCCGGTCAAGGCAAGCGTATGCACTCCGACCTGCCCAAGGTCCTGCAGCGACTGGGTGGCTACAGTCTTTTGGAACACGTGGTGCAAAGCGCGAAGGTGCTCGAAGCCCATGCGGTGCACGTGGTGTACGGCTACGGCGCCGAAGCAGTGCGCACGGCTCTTGCACACACGGGTGTCGAGTGGGTGTTGCAGGCTGAGCAGCTCGGCACCGGCCATGCAGTGATGCAAGCCCTACCCAAGATCTCCGATGCGGATCTCCTCCTGGTGCTCTATGGTGATGTGCCGCTAGTGCGTCCCGCCACCCTGAAACGCCTGACGGATTCCGCTGCCAAGGGTGAGTTCGCGGTGTTGACGGCGAAAGTGCCGGACCCCAAGGGTTATGGCCGCATCCTGCGGGACAACGCCGGGCGCGTCACGCGCATCGTCGAGGACAAGGATGCGAGCCCGACGGAACGCTGGATAGACGAGGTGAACACCGGTCTCATGGCCTGCGACGCCGGCCGCATGCGCCGTTGGCTGAAGAACGTGGGCAACCACAACGCGCAGAAGGAGTATTACCTCACCGACGTGATTGCCATGGCCGTGGCGGACGGGGTGAAGGTGGAGGGTGTCCTGGCGGAGGACCACAACGAGACCCGGGGCATCAACGACAAGCCGCAGCTGGCAGCGGCCGAGAAAGCCCTGCGCAAGCGCCAAAGCAACGATCTGATGCTGGCGGGACTCACGTTGCGAGATCCGCGACGCTTCGACCTGCGCGGCGAGCTCAGCTTCGGCCGTGATTGCGAGATAGACGTGAACTGCGTGCTGGAAGGCAAGGTCGCTCTGGGAAACCGGGTGAAGATCGGCCCCCACGCGGTGATCCGCGATTGCGTGATCGGCGACGACACCGAGGTGCTCTCCCACAGTGTATTGGATGGCGCGAAGATCGGCGCTAAAGTGCGCATCGGGCCCTTCGCCCGCATCCGCCCCGAGACGGAGCTTTCCGACGAAGTGCACGTGGGCAATTTCGTGGAAGTGAAGAAGAGCCGCCTCGGCAAGAACAGCAAGGCGAACCACCTGGCCTATGTAGGCGATGCGGAAGTGGGCAAGCAGGTGAACATCGGCGCCGGCGTCATCACCTGCAACTACGATGGCACCGCGAAGCACACCACCGTGATCGAAGACGGCGCCTTCATCGGTTCCGATGCCACCCTGATCGCGCCAGTGACCATCGGTGCCGGGGCTTACGTGGCGGCCGGTTCCACCATCAGCCGCAATGCGCCCGCCGGCGAACTCAGCATCGCCCGGGCGCGGCAAGAGACCAAGACCGGTTGGCAACGGCCCGTCAAGAAGAAATGACCCCCCTGCGGAATAAGGTCCCCCACTGATGTGCGGCATAGTCGGAGCGATCTCCAGACGTGACATCGTGCCGCTCCTGGTGGAGGGCCTGCAGCGCCTGGAGTACCGCGGCTACGATTCCGCCGGCATCGCCGTGCTGGACGGCAGCATCAAGCGGGTACGCAGCGTCGGCCGGGTAGCGGAGATGCAGGGCAAGCTCGCTGCCGAGAAGCTCTCGGGGCCGGTCGGTATCGGCCACACCCGCTGGGCCACCCATGGCGGTGTCACGGAACCCAACGCCCATCCGCATATCTCCAACGCTGAGATCGCGGTGGTGCACAACGGCATCATCGAGAACCACGAAGAGCACCGGGCGAGACTGAAGCAGCTGGGCTACGTGTTCGAATCCCAGACCGACACGGAAGTCATCGCCCACCTCATCCATCATCACTTCAAGCAGCATGGCGACCTCTTCCGCGCCACTCGCGAGACGGTGCGCCAGCTGGTGGGCGCCTATGCCATCGGCGTGCTCTGCCTCAAATCCCCAGACGTGGTGACTGGTGCCCGCATGGGTTGCCCGCTGTTGGTAGGCCTGGGAGAAGGGGAGAACTTCCTGGCGTCGGATGTCTCCGCCGTGCTCTCCACTACCCGTCGCGTCATGTACCTGGAAGATGGGGATGTGGTGGAACTGCGCCGCGAGAAAGTGACCATGGTCGACCGGCAGGACCAGCCGGTGGAACGCAAGGTGCATGTGAGCCAGGCATCCCTCGCCGCCATGGAACTCGGCCCCTACGAACACTACATGCAGAAAGAGATCCATGAGCAGCCGAAGGCGCTCACGGACACCATCGAAGCGGTGGTGGAAGAAGGCTTCATCCCGGAACTCTTCGGTGAAGCCGCGAAAGATGTGCTGGCCCAGGTGGACGGGATACTCATCCTCGCCGCGGGCACCAGTTACTACGCAGGGCTCACCGCCAAGTACTGGATCGAAGCCCTCTCAGGCGTGCCGGTATCGGTAGAGATCGCCAGCGAATATCGCTATCGGGAATCCGTGCCTGATCCTGAGCAGCTCGTCATCACCATCTCCCAGTCCGGCGAGACCCTCGATACCCTGGAAGCCCTGAAGCACGCCAAGGCCTTAGGGCACGGCCGCACGCTCTCCATCTGCAATGTGCCCGAGAGCGCCATCCCCCGGGCTTCGAAGCTCGTCTTCTATACCCGCGCCGGCGCCGAGATCGGCGTGGCTTCAACCAAGGCCTTCACTACCCAGTTGGCAGCGCTCTTCATCTTCGCCGCCACCCTCGCCAAATTGCGCGGCCGGCTGACTACTGCCCGGGAAGCCGAGTGCATCGAGAGCCTGCGCCATCTGCCGGGCAGCGTGCAGCAGGCTTTGAACCTGGAGCCTCAGATACAGCGCTGGGCCCAGAACTTCGCACCGCGCCACCACGCGCTCTTCTTAGGCCGGGGTATCCATTACCCCATCGCCCTGGAAGGCGCCTTGAAGCTGAAAGAGATCTCCTACATCCACGCCGAGGCCTATCCTGCCGGCGAATTGAAGCACGGCCCCCTGGCCCTGGTGGACCGGGACATGCCGGTGGTGGTCATCGCCCCCAACGATAGCCTGCTGGAGAAAGTGAAATCCAACATGCAGGAAGTGAAGGCCCGGGGCGGGGAGCTCTTCGTGTTCGCCGACCAGGACAGCCACTTCGCCGAGAGCGAGGGCGTGCACGTGATCCGTACCCCGCGCCATGCCGGCATCCTCTCGCCCATCGTCCATGCGATCCCCGTGCAACTCCTGGCTTACCACACAGCTCTCAAGAAGGGCACGGACGTGGACAAGCCACGTAACCTGGCCAAGTCTGTGACTGTGGAGTAATCCACTGTCAGGAGGCCCTATGATAGTGGTGGCTAATCCACCTGAGATTTAGTGGCTGGATAGCCGCGGCATCTCGGGTACATCACTGCATGATCATGTACGCCGGGAGAGGCGAGCTCGCGTAAGTCGGCAGGTTGGCGCAGGTGTAAGTGACGGCATCGTAGTAGATCGTAATCTGTTCCTGGTTAAGATAGGCGGTCTCAAGCAACGAGTAATAGATGCTGCAGTTGGTGGCAGAGATCGTGCCCAAATCACCATTGACTGAACAGATCTGCGTGACAGCGTTACGCCAAGTCCCCGTGATGAGGACATGGCCCGCGGAATCAACTAACAGATTCGAGATCGTCCCCTGGCACGCGATGGTGGTGGCCCCGAAGGTCTGGGTGGAGGCCAGGCAGCAGATGGACAGCAGCAGCAGTTTCCATTTTGAGTTGGACATGATATCTCCTTAATTTACAAACGATTCAAATCCATGAAACAGTGATAGGCCACGGGACCCCTCACCGGCCGTGCAGGACGATAAACCACATGATCCAGTATGTGCGGGTGCGCATGCCGGCCATCCCCGCTGTCGCCGGTGAAACCTTGCCTCACCCGCCTTTTATCCAGGATTAGCTAGCGCAGCGCGGGCTACTT